>NZ_SELT01000001.1 GCF_004361065.1 Cognatilysobacter terrigena
ACGACGTCGAAGATCGTCGACGCGGTGCTGAAGAATCCGTCGTCGCTCGGCCCCGCGGCGCGCGTCGTCGGCGTGCCGGTGCTGACGGCCGGCCCGATCGCACGCGGGCAGGGCACGGGCGTGCTCGCCAACCCGCTGGTGCAGCGCACGGCGTTCTCCGAAACCGCGATCGGCCAAGGCATGGTGTCCGACCCGATCGACGTCGGCGCCAACCACAGCGTGCTGCTGCGCGTGACCGCGCACGCCGCCGCGCGTCAGCTCACGCTGGCGGAGGTGCGCGATCGGGTGGTCGCGGCGGTGCAGGCCGATCGCCTGATGAAGGCTGCACAGCGCCGCGCGGATGCGGTGCTGGCGCAGGTTCGCGCCGGTCAGTCGCTGGCGCAGGTCGCCGCCGCGCAGGGCCTGCCCGAGCCGAAGCCCGTCCTCGGCGTGCCGCGCAGTGCGAACGTCGCCGCGCCGGGCGTCACCGACGCCTTCTTCGCCGCCTATGCGCCGAAGGGCAAGGTGGCGGCGGGATCGAAGGTGCTGCCGGATGGCCGCGCGCTCGTGTTCGTCGTCGATACGATCAAGCCGGGTACGGCAGCGGACGCGGGTGGCGACATCACCACGCTTGGCCGCCAGATCGGCCAGCTGCACGGTCTGGTCGACTTCGAGGCGGCAGTTCGTGCACTGCGCCACGGCTACAAGATCGAGGTCAACGAGTCGAACCTCTGATTCGAACTCGTCGTGTGATTTCGGACGGCCCGCGAAAGCGGGCCGTTCGCGTTTCCTGGCGTGCATGGCGGGCGCGACGCAACGAAAAAGCCCGGCGCGTGCCGGGCTTCGTCGTGCAACGTATTAATAAGAATCGCGATGATCAGTCGTCGTCGCCGATGCCCGTCATGCCAAGGATGTTGTAGCCCGAATCGACGTACGTCACTTCGCCGGTGATGCCCGCGGCGAGGTCGGAGCAGAGGAAGGCGGCGGCGTTGCCGACATCCTCGATCGTCACGCTCCGACGCAGCGGCGCGTAGCTCTCGAAGTGGTGGAGCATCTTCCGGAAGTTGGCGATGCCGGCAGCGGCGAGCGTCTTGATCGGGCCCGCAGAGATCGCGTTGACGCGCGTGCCTTCCGGGCCGAGGTTGAGCGCGAGGTAGCGCACCGTCGCCTCGAGGCTGGCCTTGGCCACGCCCATGACGTTGTAGTTCTGCAGTGCGCGCTCGGCGCCCAGGTAGCTCAGCGTCAGGATCGAGCCATTGCGGCCGGCCATCATCGGGCGCGCCGCCTTGGCGAGTGCCGCCAGCGAATAGGCCGAGATGTCGTGCGCGATGCCGAAGTTCTCGCGGGTCAGGCCGTCGAGGAATTCGCCCTCGATCGCCTCGCGCGGCGCGTACGCGATCGCGTGGACGAGGATGTCGAAGCCGTCCCAGCGCTTGCCCAGCTCCTCGAAGCACTGCGCGATCTGCTCGTCGGAGGTGACGTCGAGCGGGATAACGATGTCGCTCCCGTACTCGGCGGCGGCCGCTTCGACGCGCGACTTGAGCTTGTCGTTCTGATAGGTCAGCGCGAGCTCCGCGCCCTGGGCGCGCATGGCCTCGGCGATGCCGGTGGCGATCGAACGCTGGCTCGCGATGCCCGTGATGAGTGCGCGCTTGCCCTGCAGGAAACCCATGTGCTCTCCGTTCTGGCGCCCGCTCAGGTGGCGGGCGGGCGCCGTAGTGTGCCCGCGCGGGCGCCCGGAGGCTACTTCGCGGCCAGCGAGTCGACGGCGAGGACCATGCCGGGTGCGAGCAACTTGCCGCCCTTGAGGCTGCCGTTGAGCGTCAACAGGTCGGCCACCGACACCTTGTAGCGGCGCGCGATCGTCCAGAGGTTCTCTCCGACGGCCACCACGTGCTTGCGCGGCGCGTTCGAGATGGCGGCGACCGCATTCACGACCGGCGACGTCGCGGCTGCAACCGGCGCGGCCGGTGCTGCGGAGGCCGACACCGACGCGTTCGATCCGGCCGGCGACGCAGCCGCGGGAACCGGCACGGCGTCGCCGACCGTCTTGCCGAGCGACGCGGCGGCCGAACCCGGCGCGAAGATCGCCGGCATCGAGACCGCGGCCACGACCGGCGCATTCGGCTCAGACTTGGACGGCTTCAACGCGATCATCGTGTCGGACGCCGGCGTCGGGCCCAGCGTGCGGATCGGGCGATCGAGCGAGGCGAGGAAGCGGGGCTGCTTCTCGGCTTGGGCGATGACGCAGGAAATCGCGTGCAGCTTGTCGTCGTACGACGTCGTGATGCCCGACAGGCCTGCGAGTGCCTGTGGATTGGCGGTGCGCGGCGTCTGGCCGGCGCGCTTCATCGCGCCGAACACGCGGTACTCGCCCGCGTTATAGGCCATGACCGCCAAGCGCCAGTTGCCGCCGAACATGCCGTGCAGGGTCTTGAGGTAACGCACCGCCGCCTTGGTGGAATCGACCGGCGACATGCGGCCGTCGTAACCGGCGCGCATCGGGACGTCATGGTTGCGGGCCGTCGTGCCGATCATCTGCCAGAGGCCGGCCGGGCCGGCGCCGCTGCGGGCGCTCGGCTTGTAGCCGCTTTCCACGAACGGGATCAGCGCGTACTCGGTGGGCAGGTGCGCGGCGCGGACCGATTCGACGACGTGGCCGAACAGCGCGAGCGTGTCGGAATCGCGGTCGGACAGGCGCTCCGGTGCGTGCGAGAACTGCTTGGTCCAGCGCGACGGCTCGGCCGGGCAGGTCGGCTCGGCGAGACCGCTGCGGAAGTGTTCGAACACCTCGCGACCGTTGCGCGTATCGGCGGCATGCGCCGAGGTCGACGCGAGCGCGAGCGTGGACGCGAGCGCCAGAGCGCTCGTCTTAATAAGAAGAGTGTTCATGCCGCGAACCCGTCCTTCCACGCACGAAGCGTGGCGAAGGTTTCGACACGATCAGCGGGTGCACGGCCCAGGCGGCGCGCGGCGGCGTCGATGACCGCCGGTTCGTCGCAGCGCAGGAACGGGTTGCACGCCCGCTCGTCGCGGACGGTGCTCGGCAGAGTCGGCTGTTGAGCGTCTCGCATGGTCTTGGCCTCCTTCGTGCGGCGTTGGAGCGCCGCGTTGTCCGGATCGACCACCGCCGCGAATGCGGCATTGGCCAGCGTGTACTCGTGCCCGCAGCAGACCCGGGTTTCGGGCGGTAACGCTGCGAGCCTCCCCAACGAGGTCTCCATCTGGACGGCGTCGCCTTCGAACAGGCGGCCGCAGCCCAGGCTGAAGAGCGTGTCGCCGCAGAACAGCACCGGCGCGTTGCCGGCCGTCTCGACGACGAAAGCGATGTGGGTGCGCGTGTGCCCGGGTACGGACATCACGTGGATGGACCAGTCCTCGATCTCGAACGTGTCGCCCTCGGCGACGTGCGTCATCGGGACATCGATGCGGTCATCGGCCGGTCCGAAGACCGGAGTTCCGGGCCACCGATGCAGAAGCGGCGCGGCGCCGGCGACGTGATCGGGGTGGTGATGCGTGAGGAGAATCGCCGCAGGCGAAAACTCGTCGTTGTTGGCGGCGTCGAACACCGGGTGAGCTTCGCTGGGATCGACCACCAGCGCTCGGCCCTGATCGTTGCGAAACACCCAGATGTAGTTGTCGACGCGCGCAGGCAGCGGCTGCAATCGCATTGGCAAGTACCTCCGTCGGTTAGTGCCACCTCAGCGTGATGCCTCCTGAATACGCTGAACGGCTGCGGTGCTGGTCCCGAAGAAGGGGCGACCTTGCCGACGTGAATTCCCATCGTCAACCCGCGGTGACCGTGACGAAGACCCCTCACCGGCCGGAGACCTTGAGCAATCCGGCCTAAATGCCTGATTCAACAGCCGCCGAGGCCGTGCGCTCGCGTACGGATCCGCTCCGACGAGCGGTCGCGGGGCAGGGCGTTGCACAATGGCGAATGGCACGATTTCCGATGAACGAGTCCCTGAACGACCTCAAGGCGGTCCAGATCCACACGGATGGCGCCTGCGTCGGCAACCCCGGCCCGGGCGGCTGGGGGGCACTCCTGCGTTACAAGGCCAAGGAGCGCGAGTTGTCCGGCGGCGAAGCGGCCACGACGAACAACCGCATGGAGCTGATGGCCGCGATCCGCGCACTCGAAACGCTGACCGAAGCGTGCACGGTCGACCTCTACACCGATTCGCAATACGTGCGACAGGGCATCACCGAATGGATGCCGGGCTGGGTGCGTCGCAACTGGAAAACCGCGGGCGGCGATCCGGTCAAGAACCGCGATCTGTGGGAGCGATTGCATGCGGCGACGCAGCGTCATCGCATCTCATGGCACTGGGTGAAAGGCCACAACGGCGATCCCGACAACGAGCGCGTCGATGCGCTCGCACGTGCGCAGGCGCTCGCGTTCAAGAACGGCGCCGGCGCGACGATCGAACCGTGATGCATCGCGCGGCGCGCACACGTCTCCGAGACGCGCGCCCGTTACGCTAGTCGCAACGACGTCCGGACACACCGATGCGCCAGGTCATTCTCGACACCGAAACCACCGGCCTCAGCTGGGAGCGCGGCTGCCGCGTCGTGGAAATCGGTTGCGTGGAATTCGTCGAGCGCCGTCCGACCGGTCGCACGTTCCATCGCTATCTCAATCCGGATGTCGACTTCGAACCCGGTGCGTCGGAAGTGACGGGCCTGACGCTCGATTTTCTTTCCGACAAGCCGCGCTTCGCCGAAGTCATCGACGAGTTCCTCGAGTTCATCGACGGTGCCGAACTCGTCATCCACAACGCAGCGTTCGACATCGGTTTTCTCGACAACGAACTGCGCCTCTGCGGCACGCATTACGGTTGCATCGCGCATCGGTGCCGCGTGGAGGACACGTTACTGCTCGCGCGCAAGCGCTATCCGGGGCAGCGCAATTCGCTCGATGCGTTGTGTCGTCGTCTCGGTGTCGATAACGCACATCGCCAGTTGCACGGCGCGTTGCTCGACGCGCAACTGCTTGCCGAGGTCTACATCGGGCTGACGTCCGGTCAGACGGATCTGGGATTCGGCGACGCCGTGGTCGAAACGGCGAACGACGCGCTCCCGTTCGAGATCGACCTCAGCCGACCGCGCCCGCGCGTGCTGGTGACCGCCGACGACATCGCCGCGCACGAGTCGCGGCTCGCGGTGCTGCGCAAGAAGGCGGGCACGGCGATGTGGGATCGGATCAGCGAAGCCGCCGGCGGCGACGAGACGCTCGCGCCTGCGTAAGCGTTACGCGCGGCGGATCAGCACCGCCGTGATGTTGTCCGAACCGCCACCGTCGAGTGCCGCGGCCACGAGCGTTTCGGCGCATTCCTGCGCACTGCAGTCCTGACGCGCGAGCACCTTCGCGATCGCGCGATCGTCGACTTCCTCGGTCAAGCCGTCGCTGCACAGAAGAAGCTGCATGCCGGGGCGCAGCTCGCCCGTCATCGTCTCGACGTTGAGGCTCTTCGGGTCGGTGACACCCAGCGCCTGCGTAACGACGTTGCGGTGCGGATGGCTGCGCGCCTGTTCCTGCGTGAGCGCACCGTTGGCGATGAGTTCCTGCACGTAGCTGTGATCCTGCGACAGCTGCAGCAGCTGACCTTCGCGCCAGAGGTAGACGCGGCTGTCGCCGACCCACGCCACTTCGAAACGCTCGCCCTTGATGCGCGCGGCGACGACGGTGGTGCCCATCGGCAATGCGTCGTTGCGACGGCGCGACATCGAGATGATGTCTTCGTCGGCGATACGGATCGCCTGCGCCAGCGGCGTGCCGTCGCGCACTTCCCGAACGATGGTGTCGCGTGCGAGTGCGCTAGCGACTTCGCCGTACTCGTGGCCGCCCATGCCGTCGGCCACGAGCCACAGGCCGAGCTCGCCGTCGGCGTAGTACGTGTCTTCGTTGAGTTCGCGACGCAATCCTGCGTGGGTGAGATGTCCGTATTCGATCATGGGGTCACGCGAGGGCCGGCGGCTTTCCGAATCATCCGTGCCGCGCGCGGCGAGGGCAAGGCGGCAAAACACCCAACCCGGTCCGCGGCCGGTGCAGGATCGATTCGGCGTTGATGCTTCATGGCGATGGCATCCGGGCTGGGCGATCGCGGGCGAAAAAAAAGCTCCCTTGCGGGAGCCTTTTTTTCAAATCTGGCGGAGAGGGAGGGATTCGAACCCTCGGTGCGCTATAAACGCACGCCTGATTTCGAGTCAGGTACATTCAACCACTCTGCCACCTCTCCGGTGGCCAGCGGGAGCACCGCTGGGCCGTGAATGATACGGCCCCGGCCGGGCGGCCGACAAGGGCGGCGCTACACTGTCGCCCCCCGTATTCCGAGGCTGCCCATGTCCGAGATCCTGGTGCCGGTGTCGTTCGGCGAGCTGCTGGACAAGATCGCGATCCTGCAGATCAAGTCCGAGCGAATGAAGGACGAGGCCAAGCTCGCCAACGTCCGCAAGGAGCTGGCCGCGCTGGAGAAGACCTGGATGGCGCATCCGGCGGCCGGCAAGGACATCGTCCGGCTGCGCGCCGATCTCAAGGCCGTCAACGAACGCCTCTGGGAGATCGAGGACGACATCCGCGTCAAGGAAAAGCGGCAGGAATTCGACGGCGAATTTATTCGCCTCGCGCGCGCGGTCTACTTCGAGAACGACGAACGCGCCCGCATCAAGAAGGACATCAACCTCGCGCTGGGCTCGGCCTACGTCGAGGAGAAGTCGTACGAGGACTACCGTCAGCCGTCGGCCTGACGTGCGTTACGCGTTGTCGGCGACGTAGCGCTCGAACGCGGCGGTCGCGTCGTCGACGGTGATGAGGTCCATGACGCCGTCGAACTCGATCTTCGTGCCCCACTTGATCTCGCTCGCCGGTCGCTTGAGATACCGACGCGCCGCATCGTCGTAGCGGTCGACGCAGTAGCGAACGTCGCTGTACGGGCCGCTGCGTAGCGGGTTGCTCGCGGCATGCAGGCCCAACACCTTCGTGCCCATCGCGTTGGCGATGTGCATGGGGCCCGAGTCCGGCGTCATCACGAGGTCCGCGCGCGCCAGCAAGGCCGGCAGCTGCTTCAGCGTGTCCTTGCCGATGAGGTCGAGCGCCGCGTGCTTCATCGCGGCGAGGATCGCGTCACCGGTCGTGCGTTCGAGCTTGCTGCGGCCGCCACACAGCACGATGCGCCAGCCGCGCTCGGCCGCATGATCGGCCACCGCCGCGTAGCGCTCGCTCCGCCAGTTGCGGCGTACGTGGCTGGAGCAGGGCGAAATCATCAAGGTGCGACGACCGTCGTCGGGCCACTGTGCGGCGGCCCAGTCGAACGCGTCGGCCGGCACGGGCATGTCCCAATGGACGGGAAGCGGCGTCAGCCCGAGCGGCTCCGCGAAGCTGCCGATGGCCTCGAGTACATGGATGCCCGGGCGATCGGCGATGCGTTCGCGGATGAAGAGCCCATGCAGATCCTTCGAACGAGAGCGGTCGTAGCCGATGCGCCGGCGCGCGGGCACGAAGGCCGACAACAGGTTCGCGCGCGCCGCCACCTGCATCTGCAGCAGTGCGTCGAATCGCTGATCGAAACCGCGCCGCATCGCGCGCATGCCGGCGACGCCGCTCTTCTTGTCGTACTCGATGAAGTCGACGCCCGGAAGGCCGTCGAGGAGTCGATGCTCGCCGCGTCCGATGATCCAGCTGATGCGCACGTCGGAAATCCCTGCGCGTAGCGTGTTGATCAGTGGCAACACGTGGGTGACGTCGCCCAGCGCCGACAGGCGCAGCAGGCAGACGTGCGCGCCGGGTGGAAGCGGAAGAGGGCGTGTCATGCGCTGATAGACTCCGGTCATGGCGACCGCGCATGCCGACGACGCACGGATCGAGTTCGACGGCCTCGAAGGCCGCGGCGCGATTGTGTTCGACCCCGAACGCACCGGACAAGCGACACCGGGCTGGTTCGACCCCCGCACCTGGGGCGATCGCGCGCGGCCGGTCGCGACCGGTGGCCGCGGTGCGGCCTGGTTCGTCGACGCGCCGTTCGGTGCATGCGTGTTGCGACGCTACCGTCGGGGCGGCCTCGCGGCGCGGCTGAGCAGTGCCAGTTATCTGTGGCACGGCGAGGCGCGCGTGCGCAGCGTGGCCGAGTACCGTCTTCTCGAAGAGGCGCAGCGTCGCGGCATTCCGGTGCCGACCCCGCTCGCCGCGTTCTACGAACGAAGTGGGCTGCGTTACCGCGCGGCGATCCTCATCGAGCGCCTTCGCAACGTCGAAACCCTCGCCGCGCTCGCAATGGAAGGCGACGCGCCGTGGGTCGAAGCCGGTCGCCTGATCGCGCGCATGCATCGCGCCGGGCTGGATCACGCGGATCTCAACGCCGACAACCTGCTGTTCGACCGCAATGGCGCCGGCTGGGTGATCGACCTGGATCGTGGCGTGTTCCGCACGATCGGCAACGGCTGGCGGCAGCGCAACCTGTCGCGGCTTCATCGATCGCTGCTGAAGCGACGCGGTGTGCGTGACGTCGGCGAGGTCGAAGAGGATTTCATGCGACTGCACGACGCCTACGAGCAGGCCTGGAGCGCGCCATGAGCGAGTGGACCCTTCGCCTGCACGGCGTCGGCAATGCCGCGGCGGTGACGCTCGGTTCGGCGATGGCGACGATCGAACGCGGTGGTCGCCCATGGCTGACGATCGACTGCGGCGGCGAAGGGCTGACCGCCTACCAGTCGACCTACGGCGAGTCGCCGCGCGCGTTGTTCATCACGCATGCGCACCTTGATCACGTCGCCGGGTTCGAACGCCTGTTCGTCGATGCGTTCTTCAACGACGCGAAGCGCGGCAACGTCGTCGTTTACGTGCCGGCTCCGCTCGTGCCGTTGCTGCATCAGCGCATCGCTGCGTATCCGAACGTGCTCGCTGAGGGCGGCGCGAACTTCTGGGATGCGTTCCGGCTGGTGCCCGTCGGTGACGCGTTCTGGCACGACGGCGTGCGTCTGGAAGTGTTTCCGGCGCGACACCATTGGCCCGATACGGCGTTCGGGCTGCGCCTGCGCGGAAGCGTCGTGTGGACCGGCGATACGCGGCCCATTCCCGAGATGCTTGCGCGTCATGCAGGCGATGCGGAACTCGTTGCGCACGACTGCGGGCTGCACGGCAATCCATCGCACAGCGGCATCGACGATCTCGAGCGCGAATATCCGCGCGAGTTGCTCGATCGCTGCATGCTCTACCACTACGCGAGCCCGGCCGACGCCGAAGCGCTTGCGTCGCGCGGTTATCGTGTCGGGCGACCGGGCGAAGTCGTGCCGCTGGCCGAACCGACCGCGGAACGCGCAGAACCCTGGACCGGCTGACCATCGCGCCGCGCTTACGGCCGGCCGGTTAGCCTGCCGGCCGTTCGATCTGCGAGGTCGTCATGTCCAAACGTCGCCATCGTCTTCGTGTCTTCCTGACCGAACCCGGCCGCATCGAGCTGGGCACCTTGCTGACGCCGTGGATGCGCGTCGGCTCGGCGTTCGGCGCGTACGTCGAATGCCGCAAGGTGGATCTCGACGGCACCTACGTCGAGCTCACGCTCGACCTGCAGGCCGATGACGACGACAGCGTCGACGTGAAGCTATCCGTGCCGCACCACTGCATCGCCGGCGTGCTGGACACCGGCGACTTCGAGGCGTTCGCGTCGCTCTACGCGGACTGATTCGTCGGGTTCTGAAAGGGCGATGACCCCGCCGGCTGACCTCGGCGCCCGCATCAGTCGATACCGTTGCTGCCTTCCGGCCCTGGCGGGGTTTTCGACCTAGCGTCGCGAGGGGCCGACGGGGCCACCATAGAGACGTTCGAGACGCGGCGAACCGACGTGTCGGAAATTGGCGGAGAGAGGGGGATTCGAACCCCCGAAGCGCGGTTTAGACGCTTACACACTTTCCAGGCGTGCTCCTTCAACCACTCGGACACCTCTCCGCACCTGGCCTGAATACGGCCTCCGGCCGCCTTCAGGGCCGGTGATTCTACGCTCCGGCGGCCCGCAGCCACAAGGCGCGCACGGGGTGCGACAGGCCTCTGGCACAATCGTTCGACCTCGCCGCACGCGCCGGCGACCCGTCTTCCGGAACCGCATGTCCTATCTCGTTCTTGCCCGCAAATGGCGTCCGAAGCGTTTCGCCGAGCTCGTCGGGCAGGAGCACGTCGTCCGCGCGCTGACCAACGCGCTCGACAGCGGTCGCGTGCACCACGCCTTCCTGTTCACCGGCACCCGCGGCGTCGGGAAGACGACGATCGCGCGCATCTTCGCGAAGTCGTTGAACTGCGAACGCGGCACGTCGGCCGACCCGTGCGGCGAATGCAATTCCTGCCGCGACATCGACGCCGGCCGCTTCATCGACCTCCTCGAGATCGACGCCGCGAGCAACACCGGCGTCGACGACGTCCGCGAAGTCATCGACAACGCGCAGTACATGCCGAGCCGCGGCCGGGTGAAGGTCTACCTGATCGACGAAGTGCACATGCTGTCCAAGTCGGCCTTCAACGCGTTGCTCAAGACGCTGGAAGAGCCGCCGGGCCACGTGAAGTTCCTGCTCGCAACGACGGACCCGCAGAAGCTGCCCGTGACGGTGCTGTCGCGCTGTCTGCAGTTCAACCTCAAGCGCTTGGACGAGGAGCAGATCCGCGGCCAGATGCGGAAGATCCTCGAGGCCGAGCAGATTCCGGTCGAAGACGGTGCGATCAAGCAGCTCGCGCGTTCGGCCGACGGCTCGTTGCGCGATGGGCTTTCGCTGCTCGACCAGGCGATCGCGTACACCGGGTCGCAGCTGACCGATGCGGGCGTTGCCGCGATGCTCGGCACGGTCGATCGCGGTCGCGTCGGCACGCTGCTCGATGCGTTGTCGGCGGGCGATGGTGCCGCGCTCATGGCGGAAATCGAGCGGCTCGGCGAGTTCTCGCCCGACTGGGACGACGTGCTCGAAGCCGTCGCGGAATCGCTGCATCACGTGCAGGTGCGCCAGCTGGTGCCGGGCGCCGTGATCGAGGTCGACGGCGTGGCGATCGATGCGCTGGCCGATGCGATTCCGGCCGAAGTCGTGCAGCTCTGGTACCAGATGGCCTTGAACGGCCGTCGCGACCTTCCGCTCGCGCCGAGCCCGCGCGCGGGCTTCGAAATGGTGCTGCTGCGGATGCTCGCGTTCCGTCCGGGGGCAGGCACCGCGTCGACGAATGCGGGTGCGCCGCGTGCCGAACGCATGCCGCCGTCGCGTGCACCGGGCGCTGCCGCGGCTGCGGCGCGTGAGGCGCTCGATGCCACGCCGGCACGTAGCGCTGCACCCTCCACGCAACCGGCGGCGAATGCGGAGCCGATGTCACCGGCTGCGCCGGCGCCCGTGGCCAACGCAACAAGGTCGAGCGCGAACGATGACCAGGCGCCTGTCGTTCGCGATGCATCGCCGGCGCCGGTGGAAGCTGCCGCGACGCCCGAGCCGCAACCGAATGCCAATGCGCGTTCCGCGTCGGGCGATGGCGGCCTGTCGGACGCCCATGCATGGCGCGAATGGGTCGAGACCTGCGAACTCCGCGGCCCCGCACGCCTGCTGGCCGAGCATGTGGGCTTCGTCGGTTGCAGCGACGGTGTCGTGCGTCTGTCGATCGAACCGTCGGACGAGCACCTCAAGGGCGCGGCGATGGTGAAGATGCTGGCCGACGCTCTCGCGTCGCGTTTCGGTCAGGCGCCGCAGGTGCGCTTCGAAGCGCCGTCGCAGGCTGTCGACTCGGTGCGCGTGCACGCCGATCGCGTGCGCGACGCCAAGCAGGCCGCTGCCCAGCGCGACTTCGAACAGCATCCCGATGTGCAGCGGCTCGTCGCCGCCGGCGGCCGCATCGTCCCCGAATCCGTGCGTCCGCTCGACCGCTGACGCCACCCCATTCGTTACGGAGTAGATCTCATGCGTGGAAACATCGCCCAGATGATGCAGCAGGCGCAGAAGATGCAGGAAAACCTGCAGAAGGCGCAGGAAGACCTGGCCAAGCTCGAAGTCACCGGCAACGCCGGCGCGGGCATGGTCAGCGTGACGATCACCGGGCGCATGGAGTGCCGCAAGGTGCGCATCGATCCGAGCGTGATCAGCGATCCGGAGATGGCCGAAGACCTCATCGCCGCGGCGTTCAACGACGCGGTCAACAAGGTCAATGCGGAGTCGCAGTCGCGCATGTCGGCGGCGACGGCGGGCATGCCGCTTCCGCCGGGCATGAAGCTTCCGGGGATGTTCTGAGCGTCGGCGTCATACGCATGTGCGATGCGTTGAACGGCGGGCATAACCGCCACGGAACGATCCGATGAGCACGCTGCTCGACCAGCTGATCGAAGCGCTGCGCGTGCTGCCCGGCGTCGGCACGAAGTCCGCGCAGCGCATGGCGTATCACGTGCTCGAACGCGAACGCGCCGGGGGGCGCCAGCTTGCGAAGGTGCTCGCGGAAGCGGTCGAACGCATCGGTCACTGCGAACGCTGTCGCGACTTCAGCGAGAACGCCGTCTGCGACGTCTGCGCGAGTCCATCGCGCGACGTCGACCAGCTCTGCGTCGTGGAAACGCCAGCCGATCGTCTCGCGATCGAACAGGCCACGGGCTATCGCGGCCTGTACTACGTCCTGCAGGGGCGTCTGTCGCCGCTCGATGGCATCGGCCCGCGCGAACTCGGTCTCGATCGACTGAGTGCGCGGTTGGGCGAGGGCGAGGTGCGCGAGCTCATCATCGCGACGAATCCGACCGTCGAAGGTGAGGCGACGGCGCACTACCTCGCGCAGCTCGCACGCCAGCAGGGCGTAACGCCGAGTCGCCTCGCGTACGGCGTGCCGCTCGGCGGTGAACTCGAGTACGTCGACCGTGGCACGCTGTCGCACGCGTTCGGCAGCCGCAGCGAAATCCGGGAGTGATGCGATGAGCGATATCGACACGACGATCTTCGGCAAGATCATCCGTCGCGAAATTCCGGCGGATATCGTATACGAAACCGATGATGTGATCGCCTTTCGTGACATCGCGCCGAGCGCGCCGGTGCACGTGCTGTTCGTGCCGAAGACGCCGATCGCATCGCTCGATGCCGCAAAGCCCGAACACGCGGAACTGCTGGGCCGCCTGCTGCTCGCCGTCGCCGATTACGCGCGTCAGCAAGGTCTACAGAAAGATGGCTATCGCGTCGTGACCAATTGCGGCGCGCACGCCGGGCAGACCGTGTTCCAGTTGCATCTGCACCTGCTGGCCGGCGCGCATCTCGGCGGCTTCGGCGCACATCGCTGACGATGGCTACGGCGGCGGGTTACTCCGGTAAGCCGCTTGCCGCCAAGCTCGGTTATGCGCCGTCGATACGCGTGCTGCTGATCGATGCGCCGGTGGACTACCAGTCGCTCCTGGGCGATATGCCGTCCGGCGTGACCTTCGTAGCGAAACCCGGCGCGGGTGTACGGATCGCGCACGTGTTTTCAACGTCGCTCAGCGATCTCGCATCGCGTCTGGCCGACCTCGCATCGCAGTTGCCTGCGGACACGCCGATCTGGGTCTCGTGGCCGAAGAAGGCGTCCAAGGTGCCGACCGACATCACGGAAGACCGCATCCGCGACGTCGCGTTGCCGCTCGGCCTCGTGGACGTCAAGGTCTGTGCGGTCGATGCCGTCTGGTCCGCGCTGAAGCTCGTGCGTCGAAAAGCGCTGCGCTGAATCGGAACACGCGTGACGCGAAACGAAAAGCCCGCCATCGAGGCGGGCTTCTTCGTTGCGGTTACGGCGTATCGATCACCACCAGCCCCACCACGGCCACGGCGCCGGACGCTCGACGACGTCGACGCGATCGCGCACCGGCCAGAGGTAGACGACGTCGGCCGCCACGCGCGGCACACGGTAGTCGTACTGGCCGATGCGGCGGTTCTCAAACCCGTCGACGTGGCCGGTAAACGTTACTTCGCGATTCTTTTCGAACACGGCGGGGTCGTAGAAGCCACTGCGACAGGCGATGAAACGACCGCCGACGTCGTCGGTCGCCCAGTACGGACGCCCCGTCGCATCGAGTTGCGTCGAGATCATCTGGAAGCAGGTGCGGTTCGTCTGCGGTTCGACTTCGACAATGCGGCCGCCCCAGCGGACGGTGGCGCCGGCGCTGTCGCGATCCGCCGCTTCGCGCGGCGTGATCGGCGTGTACTGCCCCTGCAACGGTTGCGGCAGCGACGCACAACCCGCGAGGGCGAGGGCGAGCGTGCCGAGTGCGATGGTGGAACGAATGGTCATTGCGGTCTCCGGACGGGAGCGCGTCCAGCGCGGGTCGGTCAGGTCGGCCGATGCGCGCGCAGGTCGCGCACCAACCGGCGTGCGGACGCCTCGTCCGCGACACCGGCAGCGTATCGCGAATCCGCGAAGCGGGCGGTGAGTTCGAGCAGCCCACGGGTACGGTCGGCACGCGCCTTCGTGATTCGTTCAGCCCAGACCGTCGCGGGCTCGTGAACCCCGCGGCCGAGGCCGACGCGGGCATAACGCGCCACGAGGCCGTGCCATGCGCGAAGTACCGGATCGTGCTCGCGGGGCGCGCGCAGGCTGAGCCAGACCATCAGGCCGAGGGCGAGCGCGGCTGCGACGACGAACAGCAGCACGAGCTGCATACCGCTGAGGCGGTCGAGGCCCAGCGGTGCCAGCAGGCGTTCCTGGCGATCGGCGTTAAAGCCGAGCACGAGGTCGTTCCAGTTCTGCCGCATCCAGTCGCCGACCTGCGCGAATCCGCGTGGCCCCTGCAGCGTGTCGAGCAGGCCGCCCGCAGGCAGGCGATCGTCGATGGTGTCGTAGATGCGCTCCGGTGCGACCGCGGCGGTCGGATCGACGCGCACCCAGCCGCGTTGCGGCAGCCAGACTTCGGCCCATGCGTGCGCATCCATGCGACGGATCATCCAGTAGCCGCCGAGCCGGTTCCATTGGCCGCCGACATACCCGGTCACCACGCGCGTGGGAATGCCCGCCGACCGCATCAGCAACGTGAAGCTACCCGCGAAATGCTCGCAGTAGCCGGTGCGCGTCTGGAACAGGAACTCGTCGATGCTGTCGCGGCCGAGTGGCGGCGCGGCAATCGAATAGGAGAAATCCCGACGGATCCAGTCCAGCGCGTACTGCACGATCGCGCGATCGTCGTGCAGGCGCGCTCGCAGGTCGCGACCCAGTGCGACGGTGCGTGGGTCGTAGCCCTGCGGCAATGCGAGTGCTCGTCGACGCAGCGCATCGGGCAGATGCATCTGCATGACCTGCGGCGGCGACGACGTCATCTGCCAGCGCGTGAGGTTGGCCAGCGGACGCGCGGCATGCAGGCTGTAGTCCCACGTCAGGCTCGCGCCTTCCGGCGCGGCGAGCGGAAGGTCGAGCGCGACGAGTTGCGTGCGATCGGTCGGCTCGACTTCAAGCGTGTACGTCCACCGCGTCGCAGAAGGCTGCGCGCGATCGAGCGACCAGATGCCGATGTCGCGGGCGCGCGCCCATGTGCGGCCATCGAAATCCCAGAGCACCGGGCCGCGCCAGTACATCGCGCTTTTCGGTGGGGTCGGGCCGATGAAGCGTGCGCGCACCGCGACGCTGTCGTCGGCCAGCAGGTCGACCCAGTCGCCGGGCGACATGCGATCCGACAGGCCTACCTTCGCGGCCGCGCGATCCGGCACGCCCCACAACGGCGTGCCGATGCGCGGGAACAGCCAGAAGATCGCGAGCGCGAGCGGAATGCCGAAGAGGAGCGTGCGAAGGGCCTGCCGCATCGGCGGCAACAGGCCCGGCGGGGGCATCTCGCCCTCGAGCGTCGCGAGGCGTTGCAACGCGCCGAGCCCGAGGATCGCGCCGGCGAGACCGAGTACGAGCGTCCACGGCCCCTGGTCGAGCAGGAACGTCGAGAACGGCGCGAACAGCGCGAACCCGACCAGGCTGCGACCGTCGCGCAACGTCGTCGTTTCGGATGGCTTGAGCGCGAGCATCGCGCCGAGCAGCGCGCAACCGGTGTCGCGGCCGAAGTGGAATCCGAACTGCGCCGCCACGGCGGCGACGATCGTGATCGCGAGCAGCCCGCGAACCAGGTTCGACAACGGACGTCGCCACGCGAGCAGCGCGATGACAACGGCAGTCGCCGCGATCGCCAGCGCCGTCGGCCCCGGTAACTGCAACAACAGCGGCAACAGGCAGAGTCCCGCGACGAGCAGCGTCCAGCGACGGCTGCCGTCGTCGAGCGGGCGGGCGGCGGCGTCAGCCATGGGGCATCAGCGCGAGCGCGCGCAGGCAGGCGTGGCGATGCGCGGGACCGCGATCGGGTCCGAGAGCGGGATGCCCGGGGATCCACAGCCGATAGCGTCGACCATCGCGTTCGGCGTCTTCCACCCAGCGCGCGAGCCGCGCGATGCGCGCCTCGTGCGGCAGGCCGTATAGCTCGCGCCAATCGAGTTCGATGTCGGTGCCGGTGGGCTGCTCGAATTCGCGAACGAGCAGCGTGCCGCGTCGCGCGGACGGCTTCCACGCGATCGCGCGACGCGAATCGCCCGCGCGGTAGTTGCGGAGGTGGTGGACGTCGTCGCCTGCCGCGTGCAGTCGACGCGCGGCAGGATCGCCGGAGCCGGTCGGCAATGGGGGCGCAACCGCTTCCGGCATCGGATAGACGAGCACCGGTGTGTCCGGCCACACGTACGACCACGCGCGCGCGATGCCGAGCGGCCACGTCGTCTGTACGCGGACGCGCGGCACGTCGAGCCAGCCGCGGTGACGCGTCGCGACGTCCAGGACGACATCGCCCGTGCCATCGCGCAACGCGAGCGGCACGGCGTTGTCGTCATCGAAATCGACTCTGAGGCCCGAGCGCGGCCGCCTATCGCCCGTGCGCGTGTGCACGCGCAGGTGCAACGTCTTGCCGGCGTGCACCGGTTCGGCATCCACTGCGACCACCGAGAGGCCACTCAGCTGCAACTGCGCGGACACGAGGCTCGCCATCGCGGCGCCCGCCAGCAGGAACGCCATCAGCAGCGCGGGATTGTTGTTGTAGTTGAGGCCGCCCACCGACATCGCCGCCAGCAGTGCGGCGAAGAACAGGCCGAAGCGCGTGGGCAGCACGTAGATCCGTCGACGATCGAAGCGCACCGGCAACGACTCCGGGCCACGCGGGCGCGCCAGCGCAAGCAGCCGCCGACGGAGGCCGCGCGTCGCGCGCATCAGTCCACCGGCACCGAATGCAGGATCGACTTCGCCGCGGCGTCGTCGCTGCCGGCGTCGGCATCGACGACGAGGCGATGTGCCGCTACATGCGAGAACAATGCTTGTACGTCCTCTGGCACGACATGCGCGCGGCCGAGCAGGAGCGCATGCGCGCGCGCGGCACGCAGCAGAGCGATGCCCGCACGCGGCGACAGACCGACGCGCACGCCCGGATGGCGACGACTGCGCGCGAGCAGCGCCTGCACGTACGCGACGAGCGCTTCGCTCGCATGCACCTGCGACACGGCGCCGCGCACGGCGTCGAACTCGCCGTCCGCGAACTGGGGCGAAATTTCCGCGATCAGTTGTCGACGATCGGTCCCCGCGAGCAGTTCGCGCTCCGCGTCTTCGCCCGGATAACCCAGCGACAACCGAAGCAGGAATCGATCGAGCTGCGAATCGGGCAGGGGATACGTGCCCGAGAGATCGACCGGGTTCTGCGTCGCGATCACGAAGAACGGCGCCAGGAGCGGGCGCGTCACGCCGTCGACGGTGACCTGATGCTCCGCCATCGCTTCGAGCAACGCACTTTGCGTGCGCGGCGGCGCGCGGTTGATCTCGTCGGCCAGCAGGACCTGGGTGAACACCGGGCCGGGATGGAACTCGAAGGCCTGGCGCGTCGTGTCGTAGATCGATACGCCGAGGATGTCGGCCGGCAACAGGTCCGACGTGAACTGCACGCGCTGGAACTTCAGGCCGACCGTCGCGGCGAGCGCATGCGCGAGCGTCGTCTTGCCGAGGCCCGGAAGATCCTCGATGAGGATGTGGCCATCCGACAGCAACGCCACGAACGCGAGCCGCACTTCGTGCGCCTTGCCGAGCACGAGCGAATTGACCTGCGTCTGCGCACGGTCAAGGGCGTCGCGATGAGGGTGCGTTAGCATGCTCGCCGCCGTGCCTGAGGCCATGTTGTCTCCGCGCAATGGATTCGAGCGGCATCCCGTGCCGCAACGCGAGTGTAGCGAGGTCGGATGAGGATGCAGTCGGAGCCCGTGGCGGCGCGTGCGCGTCGCCTGTTCTGGGCGCTGTGGTCGATCGTGCTGGTCGTGAAGGTCGCCGTCGCGGCGCGCTTGCCGCTGTTCGTCGACGAGGCCTTCTACTGGCAGGAGGGCCAGCACCCGGCCGCCGCGTATTCCGATCTTCCCGGCCTGACGGCATGGCTGACGCGCATCGGGACGGAGCTCGGCGGCGCGCATCCCTTGGCGCTGCGCATGCCGTTCCTCGTCGTCGCGATGCTCGTGCCGCTGCTGGTCGTGCGGATTGCGCATCGCACGTTCGGCGAGGTCGAGGGCTGGAAGGCCGGCGCGTTCGCGCTGCTGCTGCCGCTCGTGGGCACGCTGGGCCTGCTCGCCGTGCCCGATCCGCTGCTCGCGCTGGCGACGCTGCTCTGCATGGACGCCGGCGCCTGCCTGCTGCGCAAGGTCGATGCCGGCCATGCACTCGAGCTCGCCGCGGGCCTCGCGATCGGTGCGTTGAGCCACTACCGCTTCATCGCCGTGATCGCCGTCGGTTTCGTCGCGCTCCTGGCCACGTCCGACGGCCGGCGGGCTCTCAAGGATGTACGCGTCATCATCGCGATTGCGCTCGGTGCGGCCGCGTGGACGCCACTCGTCTGGTGGAACTACGACAACGCCGACGCCGGTCTCCGCTTTCAGCTCGTCGAACGCCATCCCTGGGCATTCCATTCCAGCGGCCTGTGGTTCATCGCGATCCAGGCGCTACTGGTGACGCCGCTGCTGTTCGTCGCGTTGCTGCAAGCCGGACGCGACGGCTTGCGCAGCCCGCTGCTCACTGCACGCTGGTGCGCGATGCTCGGGCTGCTCGTGGTCGGCGGCTTCTTCGTACTCGGCTTCTTCGCCGACACCGAACGCGTGAGCTTCCACTGGCCCGTCCCGGGCTTTCTCGCGTTGGTGCCGCTGTTGCCGCGCTATCTCGCCGCATGGCCCGCCTTCTGGCGACGCGCGACCGCGGCGCTCGCGGGTATCGGGCTGATCGTGGTGATGGGCTACTACGTCGCGGTGTCGATCCCCGACGTACGTGCACGCACCGCTGCCGAGAAGTGGTATCCGAACAACTTCGCAGGCTGGGACGAAGTCGCCGACGCCGCGCGCAGCCAGCTTCGCGCGATGCCTCGCGGCACGCGCATCGTCGCCGACAACTTCAAGCTCGGCGCGGAACTCGGCTTCGCGTTGGGCGACCCCGACATCGTGGTGCTGGATCATCCGCTCAACCGCAAGCACGGCCGCGCGCCGCAGTTGCACCTGTGGGGCCTCGACGCCGACCCGCGCGCTCTCCTCCAGCGCGGGCCCGTCCTGCTCGCCGTCGGCGTGAGCGAAGTCGAGTTCAAGAACCTGCATCGTCGTTACCTGGAACTCTGCGAGCGCATCGGGCCGCTGCCTGCACCGACGATCCTCAACGTCGATCACGGGCGCCAACGCCTTGCGCTGTTCCGACTCGACAAGCCCGCGACCGGCGAATGCACAACGCCGTCGATGGCGTGGATCGACCGACCTGCGATCGACGGCAAGGTCGGACGCACATTCGACGTATCCGGTTGGGCTTTCCGGCAAGGCGTCGGGTTGAAGCGCGTGGAAGCGATGCTCGATGGGCGCGTCGTCGGTGAGCTGCGTTACGGCCAGCCGTACGAAGGGCTCAACGCGTCGTGGCCGGGCCTGCGCGATCCGAACATGCCGGCGCTCGGCTTCGTCGGCAAGGTCGATGCGAGCAATGTGTCGCCCGGCCGCCATTGGCTCGGCCTGCGACTGCACGGTCGCGACGGTGCGATCGAAGAGTGGCCGGAAGTTCCGATCGAAATCGCGCGCTGACTCAGGGCAGCGCGTAACCGGCGTCGCGCAGCAGGCGCGACGTCGCGATCAGGGGAAGCCCAATCAATGCGGTCGGGTCCTGCGTTTCGATCGCATCGAACAACGTGATGCCGCGGCCTTCCGATTTGAAGCTGCCCGCGCAGTCGAACGGACGTTCGGCGTCGACGTAACGCTCGATCTCCCTGGTAGACAGGGTGCGGAATCGCACGATGGTGCGGTCGATATGCAATCCGATCTCGTGCTCGCCGCGCATAACGCACAGCGCCGTAAGGAAAACGACGTCGCGCCCCGACATCGCCGACAACTGCGCGATCGCGCGTTCCGCGCTGCCCGGCTTGCCGAGCACGCCGCCGTCGAACGCGGCGAGTTGATCGGACCCGATGACGCAGGCCTCAGGCACGGCACGCGCGACTGCGCCGGCTTTTGATCGCGCAAGCCGCTCGACGAGCGCGTCGGGCAATTCGTCGTCGATCGGCGTCTCGTCGACGCCCGGCGCGATGCAGTCGAAGGGCAGGCCGAATCGCTCGAGCAACTCGCGGCGATAGCGCGACGTCGAGGCGAGAACCAGTCGCGTGTCAGTCACGCGGCGACCTCGCTTCCTCGATGCGCTCGAGCTGGTGCTCGATGCGGCCGCGCGCGGCGTCGATGGCGTCGCGTACGCCGGCGAGCTGTTCGGGTGTCGCGGTGCCGCCGTGATCGCGCAGCCACAGCCGCTGGCGGAGCATCTCGCGCATGGCATCGCCGACGGGGTTCGGCCCATGGTCGCCGGCCACTGCCTCGATCTCGGCCTTCGCCACGCGGAGCCGGTCCTCGAGCGCGTCGGCGGCGTCGAGCACGTCGCGCACGGCACGCTGATGGGGCGAGAGGCGACGACTGCGCTGGATCACCAACAAGGCAACGACGGCCGCGGCGGCGGCGAGAGCAAGGGCAACGACGGTCACGGCGGCCTCCGGGCGAGGCGGCCAGTCTGACGCGCGTCCCGTGGACGCGGCAACGCACGCGGCGTGACGGCCGTCGTCGGTTTGACACCACGAGGGCACCTCTCTAACAGTCCGCGGCTTATGTCCGCGCCGGCGTCCCGTCAGTCCGTACCCGAGACCCTGGATGCCTGGCGTCAGGTCACCGCGCGACGCGGCTTCGAAGGGCGTGTCCCGCTGGCGTCGCTGCAGCGGCTCGCGAGTCTGCTCGAAGCGCCGGATGGCGACGCGGTGTTCTCGCTCGATTTCGACCGCGACAGCCTGGGCGTCCCGTACGTCGAGGTGCGCGTCGAGGCCGAGCTTCCGCTGGTCTGCCAACGCACGCTCGAACGATTCCTGCTGCCGGTCCACATCGACCAGCGCATGGGGCTGATCCGCGACGAGGCCGACGAAGCGGGCCTGACGCCCGGATACGAGCCGCTGCTGGTCGATCCGTCGGGTGAGCTGGAGACGCTCGCGCTGGTCGAGGACGAGTTGATCCTGGCGGTGCCGGTCGTCCCGGTGAAGCCGGGCACGGACGCGGTGGAGCGCGAATGGGGCGACGGCCCGGCCGTCGAGGCCGAGCGGCCGAATCCCTTCGCCGCGCTGGCCGCGCTGAAGAACAAGCCGGAGTAATCCGGACGGGTCCGGCCGGTGGCGTGAGCCGCCGGGCTGGGCGATAATTTCCACCTTTCGGCCCGGGCACGACGCCCGACGCCGCCCAACGTTGCACCGGAGCACCCCGATGGCCGTTCAGAAGTCCCGCGTTTCTCCCTCCCGCCGTGGCATGCGCCGCGCCCACGACGCGCTGAGCCCGAAGCAGATCGCGACGGATCCGACGACGGGCGAGACGCACCTGCGCCACCACATCACGGCCGACGGCTACTACCGCGGCAAGAAGGTGATCAACACCCAGTCGAAGGTTGTCGACGAGGAGTGATCGCCGGGCGCGCTTGCGCCTGACGACAACGTCCGTGTCGACGGCTCGTCCCTGACACGGACATCGGTGGCCTGGCCACCGGTTCTCGATGCGACCTTCGGGTCGCATCGCCGTTTTTCCGGCCGCCGTGCATACGGCGGCGTCCGTGGGGCTTCGGCATCCGCGGTCCCGGCGAGGCAGGGGATGACCCAGACCATTTACGCGCGCATCGCGGGCACCGGCAGCTATCTGCCGGAGAAAGTGCTGACCAACGACGACCTCGCTAAGTTCGTCGAGACCAGCGATGAGTGGATCGCCGCCCGCACGGGCATCCGCGAGCGCCACGTCGCCGCGGAAGGCGAAACGACCTGCGACCTCGCCTTCCATGCCGCGACGCGCGCGATGGAAGCCGCGGGCGTCACAGCGAGCGAGATCGACCTGATCGTCGTCGGCACGACGACGCCGGACATCATCTTCCCGTCGACCGCCTGCCTCTTGCAGAACCGCCTCGGCGCGATCGGCTGCCCGGCGTTCGACGTCAATGCCGCCTGCTCGGGCTTCGTCTACGCGCTGACGGTGGCGGACAAGTTCATCCGCTCGGGCGCTGCGAGGACCGCGCTCGTCGTCGGCGCGGAAACGCTGACCCGCATGCTCGACTGGTCGGACCGTTCGACCTGCGTGCTGTTCGGCGACGGCGCCGGCGCGGTGGTGCTGAAGGCCGACAGCGACACCGGCATCCTTAGCACCCACCTGCATGCCGACGGCAGCAAGAAGGAGCTGCTGTACAACCCGGTCGGCGTGTCCGCGGGCTTCAAGCCGGACGAACACAACGCCGGCGTGCGCGTGATGATGACCGGCAACGACGTCTTCAAGTACGCGGTGAAAGCGCTGGATTCGGTCGTCGAGGAGACGCTCGAAGCGAACGGCCTCGATCGCCATGACATCGACTGGCTGATTCCGCACCAGGCAAACCTCCGCATCATCGAAGCGACGGCCAAGCGCCTCGACATGCCGATGGAGCGCGTCATCGTCACCGTCGACAAGCACGGCAATACGTCGTCCGGTTCGGTGCCGCTCGCGCTCGACGAAGCCGTGCGCTCGGGGCGCGTGCAGCGCGGCCAGCTGTTGCTGCTCGAGGCGTTCGGTGGCGGCTTCACGTGGGGCAGCGCGCTCGTCCGCTACTGATCGGCTGCGCCGCTTCTGACGAACGCCCGCCCTCATCGGCGGGCGTTCGCATTTGTGGCCAACGGCTGTGGGATGCGCCGATCAGCGGCGTACGGCGGAGTACAGACAGCATGAACGCTTCGTCCGTATGATGGCGCGCTCCCCCAACGGGCTGTCTGCGTGACCGCTACGCAACTCGCATTCGTGTTTCCGGGCCAAGGCTCGCAGTCGGTCGGCATGCTGGGCGATCTCGCCGCGGCGGAGCCGGTCATCGCCGCCACGTTCGCCGAAGCGAGCGAAGGCGCGGGCGTCGACTTGTGGGCCTTGAGCCAGAACGGGCCTGAAACCGAACTCAACACGACGGAATTCACGCAGCCGGCGCTGCTCGCGGCCGGCATTGCGGTGTGGCGCCTGTGGCAGGCGCGCGGCGGGGCGATGCCTGCGCAGCTCGCCGGTCACAGCCTCGGCGAATACAGCGCGCTCGTCGCGGCGGGCGCGTTGCCGCTCGCGGACGCCGCCAAGCTCGTGCGCCTGCGCGGTCAGCTGATGCAGGCTGCTGCGCCTGCAGGCACCGGCGCCATGGCCGCGGTGCTCGGCGCGGAAGACGCGCTCGTGCAGGAGGTCTGCGAAGCCTGCAGCGGTCGTGAAGTCGTGGTGCCCGCCAATTTCAATTCGCCCGGTCAGATCGTGATCGGTGGTCACGCCGATGCGGTCGATCGTGCGCTGACGATGCTCGCCGAGCGCGGCGTGCGAAAGGCCGTGAAGCTCGCGGTCAGCGTGCCGTCGCATACGCCGCTGATGCGCGAAGCGGCGAATCGTCTGGCCGAAGCGATGAACGGCCTCGCGTGGTCGGCGCCGCAGCTGCCGATCGTGCAGAACGTCGACGCCGAGGTGCGCACCGATATCGCGGCGATCCGCGACGCGCTCGTGCGTCAGCTCTACCTGCCGGTGCAGTGGACGCAGTGCGTCGAAGCGCTGGTCGCGCGCGGCGCGACGCGTATCGCCGAATGCGGGCCGGGCAAGGTGCTGACGGGACTGGTGAAGCGCATCGACAAGTCGGTCGACGCGCGAGCGCTGGGCACGACAGCCGATCTCGACGCCGCGCTCGCCGACTGGCGCAATTGATTCCACGACGCGCGGCGAACGCGCATGACGCGATCGGCTTCGCCGGTCGCCGCAACGGAGACACATGATGACGGACACGTTGAAGGGCGAGATCGCACTGGTCACCGGCGCCACGCGCGGTATCGGTGCGGCGATCGCCGACGAACTCGCGGCGCAGGGCGCGACGGTGATCGGTACGGCGACGTCGGAATCGGGCGCGGCCTCGATCGGTGAGCGTCTCGCATCCAAGGGCGGGCAGGGCCGTGTGCTCAACGTCACCGCGCCGAACGCGATCGAAGAGCTCATCGATGCGATCGCCAAGGACATCGGCCCGATCTCGATCCTCGTCAACAACGCCGGCATCACGCGCGACAACCTGCTGATGCGCATGAAGGACGAGGACTGGCAGGCCATCCTCGACACCAACCTGACGAGCGTCTATCGCTCGAGCAAGGCCGTTATGCGCGGCATGATGAAGGCGCGCAAGGGACGCATCGTCAACATCGCGTCGGTGATCGGCGTGACCGGCAATGCGGGCCAGGCGAACTACGCCGCGGCGAAGGCCGGCATCATCGCGTTCTCGAAGTCGCTCGCCCGCGAGATCGGCTCGCGCGGCGTCACGGTGAACGTCGTCGCGCCGGGTTTCATCGATACCGACATGACCAAGGGCCTGCCCGAAGACGCCAAGAAGGGCATGCTCGACCAGATCGCGCTCGGCCGCCTCGGCGAGCCGGCCGATATCGCGCGTGCGGTGGCCTTCCTGGCCGGCCCGAACGCGGCCTACATCACCGGCGAAACCCTGCACGTCAACGGCGGCATGTACATGCCCTGAGGCCCGTAAACCGGGCTTTCCAACGACTTTTTCACGCGGACCCGGCCGCTATACTCCGGCCCGCTGCGATTCATTTAGACTTGTCCATCTAGCATCCCGTCCCGGGAGGAGAGAGATCCAATGAGCACCATCGAAGAGCGCGTCAAGAAGATCGTCGTCGAACAGCTCGGCGTGAAGGAAGAAGACGTCACCACCAATGCTTCGTTCGTTGACGATCTGGGCGCCGACTCGCTGGATACCGTCGAGCTCGTGATGGCGCTCGAGGAAGAGTTCGAGTGCGAGATCCCGGACGAAGAAGCCGAGAAGATCACCACCGTGCAGCAGGCCATCGACTACGTGAAGGCTCACGTCAAGTCGTAATCCGCTGACGGGAGAGGGAAGGCCGTGGCGCTTCCCATCTCCACGCAATACCGACGGGGCCGCATTGCGGCCCCGTGTTTTTGAGGCGACGCCCTACGGCGTCGTATCGCCGAACAGAGTCACCGGACCGCCGGTGCAGTCGAGGTCGAAAGCATGTCCAGCCGTCGCGTCGTGGTTACCGGGTTAGGAATCGTCTCTCCGCTGGGCAATGACCTGGCGACGACGTGGGACGGCATCGTCAACGGACGCTCGGGCATCGGCCCGATCACGCATTTCGACACGACCAACTTCACCACCAAGATCGCCGGTGAAGTGCGCGACTTCGACGTCACCAAGTGGGTGAACCCGAAGGACGCGAAGAAGATGGATCCGTTCATCCACTACGGCGTCGGCGCGTCGCTGATGGCGATCGAGGATTCGGGTCTGGTCATCGACGATTCGAACGCCGAACGCATCGGTGCGCTGATCGGTTCGGGCATCGGCGGCATCCTCGGCATCGAGGAAACCGCGATCAAGTACAACGAGGGCGGCCCGCGCAAGATCTCGCCGTTCTACGTGCCGAGCACGATCATCAATATGCTGCCGGGTCAGGTGTCGCTGCTGACCGGCATGAAGGGTCCGAACTTCTCCGCCGTGTCGGCCTGCGCGACGTCGAATCATTCCATCGGCATGGCGATGCGAATGATCCAGTACGGCGACGCCGACGTGATGATCGCCGGCGGCGGCGAACGCGGGTCGTCGCCGACGTCGGTGGGCGGCTTCTGTTCGATGAAGGCGATGAGCACGCGCAACGACGATCCGACGCGCGCATCGCGGCCGTGGGATGCCGAACGCGACGGCTTCGTGCTCGGCGACGGCGCGGGCATCCTCGTCCTCGAGGAGTACGAATACGCGAAGGCCCGCGGCGCGCGCATCTACTGCGAACTCGCGGGCTTCGGTGCGACGTCCGACGCGTTCCACATGACCGCGCCGAGCGAAGACGGCGAGGGCGCCGCGCGTTGCATGGTGATGGCGCTCAAGGACGCCGGCGTGTCGCAGGAGCAGGTCGGTTACGTCAACGCACACGGCACGTCGACGCCGCTCGGTGACCTCGCCGAGACCATGGCGATCAAGCGCGCGCTCGGCGACCACGCCTACCGCACCATGGTCAGCTCGACCAAGTCGATGACGGGCCATCTGCTGGGCGCCGCGGGCGGCGTCGAGGCGATCTTCTCGGTGATGGCGCTGCACGCCGGCATCATTCCGCCGACGATCAATCTCGAGAATCCGTCCGAGGGCTGCGACCTCGACTACGTGCCGACCACCGCGCGCCAGGCGAAGGTCGGCGTTGCCGTCTCGAACGGCTTCGGCTTCGGCGGCACCAACGGCACGCTGGTGTTCCGCCGGATCTGACGATCGCACACGCCGCAACCCTCCGAAGCCCGCGTCCATCGCGGGCTTCGTCGTTTCCGGGCAGCGGGGCGCGCGGGCGGCGATAATTGCGGCTCCGCTGTTCCTGCCCTGACGCATGCCTCCATCCGTGCCCGTTCGACGCACCCTCGATCGCGTCGGCGACCTCCTCGACCTGCACCGCCTCGCGCCTGCGCGCTATCCGGTGCTGCTCGAATCGACAGCGTCGGGCACGCGCATCGGTCGCCGCGATCTGCTGCTTGCCGCCAGCCGCGAGTCGCTCGAACTCGGACGCGATGGCTGCGTGCGCGATGAAGGGGGGCGCGAGGTCGGCAACGACTTCTTCGCGGCACTGGATGCCGCATCCGCAACGTCGAGGGCGGCCACGGGTTCGCCGGTCGGCGGTTGGGCGTTGCTCATCGCCTACGAAGCCGCCGCGCAGGTCGAGCGTGTTCTCGATCTGCCAAGCGCGCCGGGCAAGGTCCCGGTAGCGCGTGCGGTACGCATCGACGCCGCGATCGAGCATGACCGCACGACGGGCGCTTGCGTCCTGCACGCCGCGACTGACGCGATGGCGGATGCGATCGAGGCCGACCTGCGCCGCGCGTCCGGCTTGGCTGACGTTCCTGCGTGGCGCATACCCGGCGCCGTGGACGAGGATGCGCCGGAGCGCTTCACCGACGGTGTGCGGCGCATCCTCAACTACCTCGCGGCGGGCGACGTTTTTCAGGCGAATCTCTCGCGTGGCTGGACTGCGCACTTCGATGTCGACGTCGACCCGGCATCGCTCTTCACCCAGCTGCGCCGCAATAACCCGGCACCCTTCGCCGGTCTGTTCGCGGGCAACGGGTGGTCGGTCGTCAGCGCGTCCCCCGAGCGGCTCGTGTCGGTGCAGGGCGACCTCGTCGAAACGCGGCCGATCGCCGGCACTCGCCCGCGCATCGCGGGTGACGACGATGCGTCACGCGTGCAGGAGCTCGTCGGCCATCCCAAGGAGCGCGCCGAACACGTGATGCTGATCGATCTAGAGCGCAACGATCTGGGTCGCGTCTGCCGCCCGGGGACCGTGGAAGTCGACGAGCTGATGACGGTCGAGAGCTATGCGCACGTGCATCACATCGTGAGCAACGTCCGCGGTCGCCTGCGCGACGACGTCACACCGGGCGAAGTGATTCGCGCCGTCTTTCCGGGTGGCACGATCACGGGCTGCCCGAAGGTGCGGTGCATGCAGATCATCGCGGAACTCGAAGGTGTCGGCCGCGGCGCGTATACCGGCGCGATGGGCTGGCTCGCACCGAACGGCGACATGGATCTCAACATCCTGATACGCAGCGCGGAAGTCGAAGGCCGTGAGGTGCGGTTCCGCACCGGCGCCGGCAGTGTGGCGGACTCCGACCCGCAGCGCGAACTCGACGAGACGCGCGCCAAGGCGCGTGGCATGTTGCGCGCGCTCGGCGTGGCGGACTGATATGCAGGACGTGCGCCTCTTCGAAGGTTCGACGCGTGTCGACTCGATCGCGCCGATGAATCGCGGCCTCGCGTACGGCGACGGCCTGTTCGAGACGATGCGCGCGCATCGCGGCGACGTGCCGTGGTGGGATCGTCACTGGTCACGCCTGGAGCAGGGTTGCGACGCACTGCGCATCGCGACGCCGGACCAACGACAGGCGCGCGAACAGTTGCGCGAACTGCTCGACGGCCGAGATGCCGTCGCCAAGCTCGTCGTGACCCGCGGTGCAGGCGGCCGCGGTTATGCGCCGTCGAACGCGCCGCCGTTCTGGATGCTGTCGCTGCACCAGATCCCGACCTCACCGGAGCGCATCGCGCTTCGCTGGTGCGAGACCCGGATGTCGATCCAGCCGGCGCTCGCGGGTCACAAGCACTGCAATCGCCTCGAGCAGGTGCTCGCGCGCGGGGAATGGCGTGACGGCGAGCCCCCCGACGACGGCCTGATGCTCGACACCGACGGCTACGTGGTGAGTGCCGTCGCCGGCAACGCGTTCCTGCTGAACGGGGACGCGTGGTCGACGCCCGCCGTCGATCGCTGCGGCGTTCGCGGCGTCTGCCGCGACTGGGCGCGTGACGCGCTCGGCGCCCACGAGACACGCGTCGCACCCGCGGACGTCGAATCCGCCGACGCCCTGTTCGTCTGCAATGCCGTGCGCGGTATCCTCGAAGTCGCGCGGCTCGGCGATCGCATGTGGTCGCCGCATCCGCAGGTCGCCCGGCTTCGGGAACGCCTGGCGACCGAGCATCCCGCCTTTGCACTGACACCGGAGTCGCCGTGAGCCGTTCGCGCAAGCGCCGAAGTGGTTGCTTCACCCTGCTGTTGCTGCTCGCGCTCGCTGCGGCGCTCGCAGGCGCGTGGTACCTGTACGCCGATTTCGCCGACGCGCCGATGCGCGGCGTCAAGCCCGGTAGCAGCCTGGTGGTGAAGCAGGGCGACTCGTTGCCCGTCGTGCTGCGCAAGTTGCACGACGCGGGCGTCGAAGGCTCCACGATCGAGTGGACCGCGCTCGCGAAGCAGCTCGGCGCTGCCGGCCGCATCCAGGTCGGCGAGTACAAACTCGAACCGGGCATGACGCCGCGCGATCTGCTCATGGACATGCGCGACGGCCACGTCATCCAGCACAAGGTCACCATCGTCGAAGGCTGGACGATCCGCGACGTGCGCAATGCGCTCGCCAAAGCCGACGCGCTCGTCCACGACAGCGCGCAGCTCGACAACGCGACGCTGATGGCGAAACTCGGCCACGCGGGCCAGCATCCGGAAGGCCGCTTCCTGCCCGAGACGTACATCTACACGCGCGGCGATACCGACCTTGACGTGCTGCGTCGCGCCTACGACGCGATGAACAAGACGCTCGACGCCGCATGGCGCTCGCGCAGCGCAGACAACGTGCTGAAGACGCCGGACGAGATGCTGACATTGGCATCGATCGTCGAGAAGGAAACGGGTATCGCGGAGGAGCGTCCGGAGATCGCGGGACTGTTCTCGCGTCGACTGAAGCTCGGCATGGCGCTGCAGACGGATCCGACCGTGATCTACGGCATGGGCAGCGCGTATGCCGGCAACATCCGCAAGGTCGATCTGCAGACCGACACGCCGTACAACACCTACACGCGCACCGGTCTGCCGCCGACGCCGATCGCGATGCCGGGCGAAGCCGCGTTGCAGGCGGTCGCGAACCCGGCGCCGGGCGATGCGCTGTACTTCGTCGCCCGCGGCGATGGCAGCGGCCATCACTTCTTCGCCAAGACGCTCGCGGAGCACCAGCAGAACGTGCAGAAGTACCTCGCCAACTATCGCGCCGCGCAGGCCGCACCGCGATGACGCAGCCGGCAGTGCTGCGTCGCGAGCCGAAGCTGGTGACGCTGGAAGGCGGCGAGGGCGCGGGCAAGTCGACCGTGCTCGCGGCGCTGCGCGCGGAACTCGAACGCGACGGCGCGGTGACCTGCACGCGGGAACCGGGGGGCACGCCGTTGGCCGAGCGCATCCGCGAACTCCTGCTCGATCCGACGCATGAAGCGCCCTGCGATCGCACGGAACTGCTGCTGATGTTCGCTTCGCGCGCACAGCTCGTCGCGCAGGTGATCGCGCCCGCGTTGAAGCGCGGCGAGTGGGTACTGAGCGATCGCTTCACCGACGCAAGCCACGCCTACCAGGGCGGCGGGCGCGGCTGCGATCCGCATCTGATCGACGTGCTCGAAACGGAGTTCGTCGGCATCGAACCGGGCCTGACGCTGCTGCTCGACGTGCCGGTCGACGTCGGCCTCGCGCGCATGCGCGGCCGCGGCCACGCCGATCGCATCGAATCGGAGCAGGTCGAATTCTTCGAGCGCGTGCGCGCCGCGTACCTCGCGCGTGCGGCCGCGCATCCGCAGCGGTTCGTCGTGATCGATGCATCGCAGCCGCCGGCCGACGTCGCGGCTGCGGCAGTCGATGCATTGCGCCGCCATCGCGCCTCGATCGCATGACGCCGATGTCGCCCTGGCAGTCGCGCATCTACGCTCAGGTGGCATCGACGCTGGAGTCGGGTCGTCTCGGCCACGCGCAGCTGTTCTGCGGGCCGGCGCAGCTCGGCAAGCGTGACGTTGCGATCCGGCTTGCGCGTCGCGTGCTGTGCGAGACGCCGAACGGCATCGAACCCTGCAATGCGTGCCGCAGCTGTCGACTGCTCGACGCCGGTACCCACCCCGACTACCGCTTCGTCAGCTTCATCCCGAACCGCGAAGGCACGAAGGTGCGTACGGAGATCGTCATCGACCAGATGCGCGAGCTCTCGTCGCAGCTCGCGCTCACGCCGCAGTACGGACGCGCCCAGGTGGCGATCGTCGACCCGGCCGACGCGATCAACACCTCGGCCGCAAACGCCCTACTGAAGACGCTCGAAGAACCCGTGCCCGGCCGTTACCTGTGGCTGGTCTCGGCGCATCCGGCGCGCCTGCCGGCGACGATCCGCAGCCGCTGCCAGCGCATCGAGTTCCGCCTGCCGCCCGTCGACGAGGCCCGCGCCTGGTTGCTCGCGCAGGGACATTCGGCCAAGGACGTCGACGAGGCGCTGCTGGCGGCGCGCGGCCATCCGGGGCTTGCGGACGACTGGCTGCGCAGCGGCGGGCTCGAGCTGCGTCGGCGCGTCGCCGCGGATCTGCAGAAACTCGCGCGTGCCGAGGCAAGCCCGCAGGAGATCGCCCAGCAGTGGGGAAGCGACGAACATGCCGGCCTGCGGCTGAGCCATGCCGCCGACCTGGCCGTCGAAAAGGCCCGCGGCTTGACCGACCCGCACGCCGCGCGCAGTCTGGCCACCTGGTTCGACAAGGCGAACCGCAGTCGCGACCTGTTGCGGACCACGGTCCGCGCGGACCTCGTGCTGATGGAACTGTTGACGGCCTGGCGCGCGGCTTCGCGCGCGGGCCAGGAGATCCGCGACCGATGAGTGCTACTCCCGGCGGCGCGCGACAGGGCATCCTGTCGCTGGTCCTCAAGGACAAATCGCAGCTGTACCAGGCGTACATGCCGTTCCTGAAGGGCGGCGGCATCTTCGTGCCGACGCCGAAGCGCTACTCGCTCGGCGACGAGGTGTTCCTGCTGGTCACGCTGCCCGAATCCGGCGAACGCATGCCGGTGGCGGGCAAAGTCGTGTGGCTGACGCCGGTCGGTGCACAGGGCGGGCATCCCGCGGGCATCGGCGTGCAATTCCCCGAGACGCCGGAAGGCGACGCGGTGAAGGGCAAGATCGAGACGCTGCTGGCCGGCCTGCTCACGGGCGACCGGTCGACGCACACGATGTAAGCGACGACGCATGCGGACGCATCGCGCCCTGCATCGTCTTTCCACCCTCATGGCGATCGGCCTGGTGTCGGTCGCGTGTGCGCGGGTCGACGCGCCACCTGCGGGCTCGACGTCGCCTCCCGCGCCCTCCGCGTCCGCGCGGCAGCCCCGCGCACCGCGCGCCGGTGCGGATGCGCCCGCAGCGCGCGATGGCTCGACATCGCGTCCGGTCGATCGGCTCGAAGACGTCGCGACGTCCGCCGACACCTACGACACGTTGCGCGTTCGCTACGGCGACGCCGCCCTCGCCCGCGAAACCTTCCACGGCGCCGAAGGTGCCGAAGCGCCGGGCTGGGTGCTGTTTCCCGATGAGCCTGCGCGACGTATCGAGGTTTGGTTGAACGACGCTGGCGATCACCCATCGGCGCTCGCGATCCGCGGCGCGTCGACGTGGCAACGCGCGGACGGCGTGCGGATCGGCCTGACGACGCTGCAACTCGAGAAGTTGAATCGACGCGCGTTCGAGTTCGCCGGTTTCGGCTGGGACTACGGCGGCGTCGTGACCGACTGGAAGGGCGGCACGCTGGCGCACGACGGTCGCTTCGCAGGCCCGGTGACGCTCTGCGAACCCGCGAATCCGCCCGAGGGTTATCCCACCGGCGATGGCGCCTTCATGTCGGACTCGGCAGTGGTGCGCAAGCAGCCGCCAACGGTGTGCGAGTTCGGTGTCGACCTCAGCGATGCATCGAGCGCGTCGCGCTGACGCATCGCCGCATCACCCACTCATGGCGAGCCGCCGCACCGATCCGATGCGACGGCTCGACGCCACTTACGCCCGCAGCGCCGGGTGATCCCAACCCGGCCGCGGTGCGAACCGCGCGCCGTGTTTCGCTTCGAGCGCACGCAGGCGCTGCAGCAGCACGTCGACGCCGGTTTCGCGGATGTACTGGATCGGGCCGCCGCGGAACGGCGCAAAGCCTGTGCCGAAGATGACGCCCGCATCGAGCAGATCCGCGTCGGCGACAACGCCATCGTGCAGGCACGCGACCGCTTCGTTGAGCAGCGGCAGGATCAGTCGATCCTCGAGATCGTCCGGCGCGACGTAGCCCTGCGGAATCTGGGGCTTGATCGCCTTGCCGTTCTCCCACTTGTACAGGCCCTGGCCGTCCTTCTTGCCGCGCGCACCCGGCTGCGGCGGCGTGGCGAGCGCCGCGGGAATCGGCAGGCCGAGGAACGGCGCAAGCTCCCGACCGACGCCCGCAGCGACGTCGAGACCCACCGTGTCGACGAGTTCGATCGGACCCATCGGCATGCCGTAGTTCACCGCGGCCTTGTCGATGACCGGCCCCGGGATGCCTTCCGAATATGCGGTTGCCGCTTCGAGCATGTACGGGAACAGCACGCGATTGACGAGGAAGCCCGGCGTGCCGGCGACGGGCACCGGGAACTTGTCGATCGCGCGACAGAAGCCCGCAAGACGTTCGCCGGTACGCGGGTCCATCCCGTCGTGATGGATGATTTCCACCAGCGGCATCAGCGCGACCGGATTGAAGTAGTGCAGGCCCGCGAACTGCGCCGGGCGATGCAGGCCTTCGCGCAATTCGTTGAGCGGAATCGACGACGTGTTGGTCGTCAACAGCGCGTCGGGCTTCATGCGCGGCTCGACGTCGCCGTACAGCTCGCGCTTCGCGTCGGGCCGCTCGATGATCGCTTCGATCAGCAGGTCGCAATCGGCCACGCCGACGCCTTCGACATCGCTGCGCAGCCGCGCGGCGACTTCCGGACGCTTGCTCTCGTCCCGGACGCGCTTTGCGAACAGGTCCGATGCACGCTGCATCGCCGCGTCGACGAAGCGCTGCTCGCGATCGGCAAGCGTGACTTCGAAGCCCTTGTAGGCCGACCACGCCGCGATATCGCCACCCATCACGCCGGCGCCGACGACATGCACGCGCTTGATGCCGTGGTTTCTGTCGCCCTGCGATTTCAGGCGTTCCTGCAGGAAGAACACGCGGATCAGGTTGCGCGCCGTCGGCGTCGACGACAGTTTCACCACCGCGCGGCGTTCGTTGTCGAGCAACTGCTTGGTCGAGCCGCCGCCGCGACGCCAGCTTTCGATCAGCGCATACGGTGCGGGGTAGTGCGCCTTCTTCGCCTTGCGCGACACCTGCTTCACCAGCTGCGGTGCGATCGCCTGACGAGCAGGCCAGGTGTTCGTCGCCCAAGCGAGTGCGCGCTGCTGGAACGGACGTTCCGCACCGCGCAGTGCGAGCTTGATCGCGGCATCGATGAGCTGGTCGACGGGCACGACGCGATCGACCAGCCCCATCGCCTTCGCGGCCTTGCCGCTCACGGCGCGGCCGGTGAGCATCAGATCGAACGCGGCAGGTGCACCGATCAGTCGAGGTAGACGAACGCTGCCGCCCCAGCCCGGGAAGATGCCGAGCTTCACTTCGGGCAGTCCGATACGCGTCGATGCGTCGTCGCTCGCCACGCGGTAATCACATGCGAGCGCGATCTCCGTGCCGCCGCCCATGCAGAAGCCGTGGATCGCGGCGACGGTACGGAAAGGCAGGTCGGCGATGCGCTGGAATACGCGCTGGCCGCGTGCGATCGCATCGTTCACGGTGCCGCGCTGGTCGAAGACCTGGAACTCCTTGATGTCCGCCCCGGCGATGAAGCCGCTGGATTTCGCGGAGCGGATCACGAGGCCTTTCGGCGGTTCGAGCAGCAGCCGCTCGAGCAACGTATCCAGTTCGATGAGCACGTCCTGCGAGAACGTGTTGACGGAGCTTTCCGCCTTGTCGAACGACAGCACGACGACGCCGTCGTCACGGGATTCGGCGCGCCAGTGGTGCATGGGCAGGCCGTCAAAGCGGGAGGGGGCGGGCATGGAAAACCATCCGTTCACGTATGGAGCGACCGGCTATCATCCGGAGGTTGTTTCCCGTGCGTCAATCCGCGCCCCGTTCGGCGCCCCGCGCCCGCCGCGGACGATGAACTTTTCCGCGATGGCGTTGTCCCATTGCTCGGCGATGCCGGGCCGATACAGGAGTACCGGCCCGACATGGCCGAAGAGGAAGGGTCTGCAATGGAATCCGGCCCGGGGCGGGAGTCCCTGGACCGGGAGCTGGTCGAGCGCGTGCAGCGCGGCGACAGCTCGGCCTTCGACGTGCTGGTGCGCAAGTACCAGCATCGCGTGGTCGGTCTGATCGGGCGCTACGTGCACGACTGGAGCGAATGCCAGGACGTGGCCCAGGAAGTCTTCATGCGCGCGTATCGCGCCTTGGGGAATTTCCGGGGCGACGCCCAGTTCTCCACCTGGCTTCACCGGATCGCCGTGAATACCGCCAAGAATCATCTCGTCGCACAGAACAGACGACCGCCGACGGACGACATCGACGTCATGGACGCCGAGCAGTTCGATCACAGCTATCGCCTGCGCGACACGGATACGCCCGAGCACGAACTGCTTCGGCAGGAGATCGAGTCGACGGTGATGGCGGCGGTGAACCGGTTGCCGGAAGAATTGCGCGAAGCGATCACGTTGCGCGAGGTCGAAGGCCTCAGCTACGACGAGATCGCCGAACGCATGGGTTGCCCGATCGGCACGGTGCGCTCGCGCATCTTCCGTGCCCGCGAAGCGATCGACGCGCAACTCAAACCCCTTCTCGACCCCGAACGTGATGCCGGAGCCCGGGAGCGGCAGCGATGACGCCCAACGACCACAACGACCGTGAATCCCTCAGCGCGCTGTACGACGGCGAGCTTTCCGGCGAGGCGCGCCTGTTCGCGCTTCGTCGTCTTTCGCACGACGGCGGCTGGAAGGACGACTGCGGTCGCTGGCAGCTGATCGGCGATGCGATGCGTCGGCAGGCGCCGATCGCCGCGCCCGCGGATCTCGCCGAGCGCGTCCGCAGCGCGATGGCGGCCGAAGCGCCGTCGCTCGCGGTTGCGCCGGCGGTGGCGACCGTCGCGACGTCGAACCGTCGTCCGCTGCGTCTGTGGGCCGGTGGTGCACTCGCCGCATCGCTCGCGCTGGTGGCGGTCGTCGCGACGCGCGGCCCGCAGCCGGCCGTCGCGCCTGCGGCACCCGCGGTGGCAGCGGCATCCGCGCCGTCGAATGCGCAGGTCGCGACTCCGATTGCCACGCCTTCGGTTGAAGCGCCGGCGCTGGCTGCGACTGCAACCACTCCGGCAGATGCCCCGCCCGTGGCCCAGCAGTTCGCGGCCGTCGAACGTCCGCAGTCGCGTGCGCTGAGCTCGCGGCCGTCGCGTCGCGCGGCGACCGGCTCGCGCGGCGAAGCGACAGCACCCGCCGCCGTTGCCGTCGCCGCGTTCACACCGCCGGACGCCTCCAACCCGTTCCGCGTCCCGGCGAACGATTCGCTGACGTCGCATCCGTGGCCGCGCGCGGCGCTCGGCGGCAATGCCGCGCTCACCGCGAGCTACGGCACGACCGCCGACACTCGCGGCGACTCGCCGTCGTTCTACCCCTTCGAGCCCCGCCTGCACGGCGAGGCGACCGGTCAGGCCGTCACGCCCTGATCCGTTCTTCCGATACCCGGCCGGCCCCGCCGGCCCTCCGACCTGCTCCGAGGCCGATTCGATGAACCGACCGCTCCATACGCTTGCCCTCGTCGCCGCGCTGGCGCTGCCCGCGGCCTGCACGGCCCAGCAGCCGCAGCCCGCGGCGTCGCTGCCCGTTCCGTCGACCGCCCCGCCGGCGGTGCAGATGGTGTCCGGCCTGCCGGACTTCACCAACCTCGTGCAGCAGGTCGGCCCGGCCGTCGTCAACGTCAGTGCGGAGATCCGCGGCAGCAACAACCGCCGCCTGGCCAGCGAAGACGACGAGATCCCTGAATTCTTCAAGCGCTTCTTCGGTGAGGATCCGCCGGGCGCCGGTGGGCCGCGCCAGCCGCAGGGCCCGGACAACAGCCTGCAGGGCGTGTCGCTGGGCACCGGCTTCCTGATCTCCGACGACGGCTACATCCTCACCAACCACCACGTCGTCGACGGCGCGAGCACGATCACGGTGCGGCTGTCGGACCGTCGCGAGTTCAAGGCCAAGCTGGTCGGCAGCGACGAGCAGTCGGACGTCGCGCTGCTCAAGATCGAAGGCAAGGGCCTGCCCGCGCTGCGCACCGCGACCGATGCACCGAAGCCCGGCCAGTGGGTGGTCGCGATCGGCTCGCCGTTCGGCCTCGACCACTCGGTGACGGCCGGCATCGTCAGCGCGGTCGGTCGCTCGAACCCGTACGCCAACCAGCAGTACGTGCCCTTCATCCAGACCGACGTTGCGATCAATCGCGGCAATTCGGGCGGCCCGCTGCTGAACACGCGCGGCGAAGTGGTCGGCATCAACTCGCAGATCTTCTCGAGCTCCGGCGGCTACCAGGGCGTGAGCTTCGCGATCCCGATGGATCTCGCGGCGTCGGTCGTCCAGCAGCTGCGTACGACGGGCCGCGTCGCCCGTGGCCAGCTCGGCGTGCAGGTGCAGCAGATGACCTCCAGCCTTGCGAGCTCCATGGGCCTGCCGAGCGCATCAGGTGCGTTGGTCGCCGACGTGCTTCCGGGCAGCGCCGCGGCACGCGCCGGGCTGCAGCGTGGCGACGTCATCCGCTCGGTGAACGGTCGTGCCGTCAACGACTCGGCCGACCTCCCGCCGCTGATCGGCGCGCTGCCGCCCAAGAGCAAGGCGCAGCTGACCGTGATCCGCGAGGGCAAGACTGTGCAGATCCCGGTGGTGCTCGACGCGCTGAGCGTTGCCGCTGCCGAGGATGACAACGCACCGGCCGGCCCGCGGGCCACGACGCCCGAACCCGCCGCGAACGCCAGCCTCGGCATTGCCGTGCAGGACCTCACCGCCGCCGAGCGCAAGCGCATGGGCCTCGACGACGGTGAGGGTGTTCGGATCGGCCGCGTCGACGGCACGCCGGCGCGCGATGCCGGCCTGCAGCCCGGCGACGTGATCCTGCAGGTCGGTCGCACGGCGGTCGGCAGCGCGTCCGAACTGTCGCGCGCCGTGGCGTCGCTGCCGCGTGGCCAGGCGATCATGCTGCTCGTGCGTCGCGGTACGTCGACGCAGTTCGTCGCCGTCGACCCGTCGGAAGGCTGACGACTTCCGGGCGACCGCCGAACGCGGTCGCCCCGGGCCGGACCGGGGGCATGCGATAATCCCGCGTTATTTCGCCTTCGGTCCCGCCGTTTTCATGCAGCAGATCCGCAACTTCTCCATCATCGCGCACGTCGACCACGGCAAGTCGACGCTCGCCGATCGCATCATCCAGATCTGCGGCGGCCTCGAAGCGCGCGAAATGGAAGCGCAGGTGCTCGACTCGAATCCGATCGAGCGCGAGCGCGGCATCACGATCAAGGCGCAGTCCGTCTCCCTGCCGTACAAGGCGAAGGACGGGCAGACCTACTACCTCAACTTCATCGACACGCCCGGCCACGTCGACTTCAGCTACGAAGTCTCGCGTTCGCTGGCGGCGTGCGAAGGCGCGCTGCTCGTCGTCGACGCCGCGCAGGGCGTGGAGGCGCAGTCCGTCGCCAACTGCTACACGGCGGTGGAGCAGGGGCTTGAGGTCGTGCCGGTGCTCAACAAGATCGATCTGCCGACCGCGGACATCGATCGCGCGAAGGCGGAGATCGAAGCCGTCATCGGCATCGACGCGACCGACGCCGTCGCCATCAGCGCAAAGACCGGCCTCAACGTCGTCGACGTGCTCGAGGCGATCGTCCACCGCATCCCGCCGCCGCAGCCGCGCGACACCGACAAGCTGCAGGCGCTGATCATCGACTCGTGGTTCGACAACTACCTTGGCGTCGTGTCGCTCGTGCGCGTGATGCAGGGCGAGATCAAGAAGGGCGACAAGCTGCTCGTGATGTCGACGGGTCGCACGCACCAGGTCGACGACGTCGGCGTGTTCACGCCCAAGCGCAAGGTGCTGCCGGCGCTGCGCGCGGGCGAGGTGGGCTGGGTGACGGCGTCGATCAAGGACGTGCATGGCGCGCCCGTGGGCGACACGCTGACGCTGACGGCCGATCCCGCGCAGAAGCCGCTGCCGGGCTTCCAGGAAATGCAGCCGCGCGTGTTCGCGGGCCTGTTCCCCGTCGACGCCGAGGACTATCCGGACCTGCGCGAAGCGCTGGAAAAGCTGCGCCTGAATGACGCCGCGCTGCGCTTCGAGCCCGAGAGCTCGGAAGCGATGGGCTTCGGCTTCCGCTGCGGCTTCCTTGGCATGCTGCACATGGAGATCGTGCAGGAGCGTCTGGAGCGCGAGTACAACCTCAACCTGATCACCACCGCGCCGACGGTGATCTACGAAGTGCTGAAGACCGACGGTTCGATCGTCCCCATGGACAACCCGGCGAAGCTTCCGCCGGTGAACATGGTCGAGGAGATCCGCGAGCCGATCATCCGCGCGAACATCCTCACGCCGCCGGACTACGTCGGCAACGTGATCAAGCTCTGCGAAGAAAAGCGCGGCGTGCAGATCGGCATCAACTACATGGGCGGCCAGGTGCAGATCAGCTACGAGCTGCCGATGGCCGAGGTGGTGCTCGACTTCTTCGACAAGCTGAAGTCGGTGTCGCGCGGTTATGCGTCGCTCGACTACCACTTCCTGCGCTTCCAGGCCGGTCCGTTCGTGCGCGTCGACACGCTGATCAACGGCGACAAGGTCGATGCGCTCAGCATCATCACGCACCGCAGCCATGCCGACCGTCGCGGCCGTGACCTGACGGAAAAGATGAAGGAGCTGATCCCCCGCCAGATGTTCGACGTCGCGATCCAGGCGGCGATCGGCTCGCAGGTGATCGCGCGCACGACCGTCAAGGCGATGCGCAAGAACGTGCTCGCCAAGTGCTACGGCGGCGACATCACGCGTAAGAAGAAGCTCCTCGAGAAGCAGAAGGAAGGCAAGAAGCGCATGAAGCAGGTCGGCCGCGTGGAGATCCCGCAGGAAGCCTTCCTTGCTGTGCTGAAGGTCGACCAGTAATACAAGTGCCGTCGGGCAGGCCGGGGACTCGGGAACCCCGGCGGCCGTCCGCGATCCAAGCTCCCGTCACGAACATCCGTTTCCAGGGACTGCCATGCGCTGGTTCGAAATCGCTCTCGTCGTGCTCACGCTCGCCAGTGGTCTGATCTGGCTGCTCGACAAGCTGTTCCTCGCCAAGCGTCGCGCCGCGCGCGGTGGCCTGCTCGAAGACGCCGACGAGCCGGTGCTGGTCGACTACGCCAAGTCGTTCTTCCCCGTGCTGGCTGCCGTGCTGATGCTGCGCAGCTTCGTCGCCGAGCCGTTCCGCATTCCGTCGAACTCGATGATGCCGACGCTCCTCACCGGCGACTTCATCCTCGTCAACAAGTTCAGCTACGGCCTGCGCCTGCCGATCAGCAACCAGAAGGTCGTCTCGATCGGCGAACCGCAGCGCGGCGACGTCGTCGTGTTCAAGCCGCCGCACCATCCGGAGCAGGACTGGATCAAGCGCATCATCGGCCTGCCGGGCGACACGATCGCGTACCACGACCACCAGCTCTTCCTCAACGGCAAGCCGGTGACGGTGCAGCCGATCGGCGTCTACCAGGGCATCGGCAACGGCGCCGAGATGACCGGTGCGGAGGAGATGCAGGAAGCGCTGCCGGGCCGTCCGCACCATGTGCTCGAGCGCACCGACCTGTTCCGCACCGACGGCGACGGCGAGTGGACCGTCACCCCGGGCCACTATTTCGTGATGGGCGACAATCGCGACAACAGCGAGGACAGCCGATACTGGGGTCTGTTGCCGGAGTCGAACCTGCGCGGCAAGGCCTTCCTGATCTGGCTGAATTGCGAAGGCTGGTTCTGCACCGGCGCCTTCGACGCCTCGCGCGTCGGTACCGCCATCAAGTGATACTGTCCGCCTCACGGACTTTGGGGAGAGAGTCATGAGACGTCATCAGCAGGGTATGACCCTGGCCAGCTTCATCATCGTACTCGCGGTCGTCGGTGTGTTCGTCTACGTCGGCATGAAGCTGATCCCGATGTATTCGGAATACTTCTCGGTCAAGAAAGCGCTCGAAGGCATGGCCACCGACGCTGACATGGCGAACGCCGATCCTGCCAAGATCAAGGATCTGTTCTTCCGCCGCATGGACGTCAATTACGGCGATGACGTGAAGCCGGAGAATGTGACGCTCAAGCGTAAGGAAGCCGGTTGGGTCATGACGGTGGACTACGACGTGCAGCGTCCGCTGATCGCCAATCTCGACGTCGTGGGCCACTTCCACGCCGAGAAGGAATTCAAGCGCGTCGCCGACTGACGATGGCCCGCGCCATCGGCCATTCGTTTCGCGACTCCGCGTTGCTCGAACAGGCGCTGCGCCATCGCAGCGCCGGCGCGCCGCATAACGAGCGGCTCGAGTTCCTGGGCGACTCCCTCGTCAATCTGTTCGTCGCCGAAGCGCTTTACACACGATGGCCGAAGGTCGACGAAGGCGCGCTGACGCGTGCACGTGCCGAGCTGGTCCGTGAATCCTCGCTTGCGCAGATCGCCCGAGATCTCGACCTGGGCGCGAAGCTGACGCTCGGGCCTGGCGAGATGAAATCCGGCGGGCAGCGACGCGATTCGATCCTCGCCGACGCCGTCGAGGCGCTGGTTGCCGCGATCTACCTGGACACCGACTTCGATACCTGCCGGGCTGTCGTGCTGCCCTGGTTCGAGGACGCCATGGCCGCGTTGCCGCCGCCGAACAAGGTCGGCAAGGACGCGAAAACGCGCCTGCAGGAGTGGCTGCAGGGCCGCCAGCGGCCGTTGCCTGTCTACGCGCTGCTGTCCGAAGAGGGGGAGGAGCATGCGCGCGTGTTCCGCGTCAGCTGCACGCTGACCCAGCCCGACATCGTGACGGAAGGCGAAGGCACCTCGCGTCGCGCGGCGGAGCAGGTGGCGGCCGAAGCGGCGCTGGCGCGCATCGACGCGCTGCAGGGCGAGCGCAAGGGCTGACGCGCGTCTGCACGGCCCCACGGACGCGGGCCCGTACAATTCGCCCATGAACCCTGACACCCATCGTGCCGGCCACGTCGCCGTCATCGGACGCCCGAACGTGGGCAAATCGACGCTGGTCAACGCGCTGGTCGGCGCGAAGATCTCGATCACCTCGAATCGCCCGCAGACCACGCGCCATCGCCTGCTCGGCATCGCCACGTTCGAGGCCGGCCAGCTCGTCCTCGTCGACACGCCCGGCCTGCATCGCGAGCAGAAGCGCGCGATGAACCGCATGATGAATCGTGCGGCGCGCGGCGCGCTGGAAGGCGTCGACGCCGCCATGCTGGTCGTGCAGGCAGGGCGCTGGGACGATGAAGATGGCCTGGCGTACGACACGCTCAAGTCGGCCGGCATTCCGGTGGTCTTGGTGGTCAATCAAGTCGACCGCTTGAAGGACAAGACGGCGCTGCTGCCGTACCTCGCGAAGGTCAGCGAGGGGCGCGATTTCGCCGCCGTGCATCCGGTGTCCACGCTGAAGAAGCTCGGTCTCGAAGCGCTCGTGCGCGACACGCTCGCGCTCGTGCCCCAGCAGGACGCGCTCTACGGCGAAGACGAGATCACCGACAAGAGCCAGCGCTTTCTTGCGGGCGAGATGGTGCGCGAACAGCTGATGCGTCAGCTCGGCGACGAGCTGCCTTATGCGACGACCGTCGAAATCGAACGCTTCGAAGTCGACGGGGCGCTGCTGCGCATCGGCGCGGTGATCTGGGTGGAGCGCTCGGGCCAGAAGGCGATCGTGATCGGGAAGGGCGGCGAGCGCCTGCGCGAGATCGGTTCCAAGGCGCGACAGCAGATGGAGCGACTGTTCGACGCCAAGGTCTTCCTCGAAACCTGGGTGCGCGTGCGCGAAGGCTGGTCGGACGACGAAGCCGCGCTCAAGTCGCTTGGTTATCACGACTGACCGCGCCGCGATGACGCATGCATCGACGCCGCTGTAGTCGGACATGCGCTACGTCCAGGAAAACGCGTTCGTCCTGCATGCGCGGCCCTATCGCGAAACGAGCCTGCTGCTCGAGCTGCTGACCGCGCAGTACGGCCGCATCGGCATGCTCGCGCGGGGCGTGACCGGGCCGCGGCGGCAGCTTTTGCGCGCGGCGTTGCAGCCGTTGCAGTGGATCCGGTTTGACGCCGTGCAACGCGGAGAACTCGCGCAACTCGCGAATGCCGAAGCGGTCGACGCCGCGCCGCGCCTGGTCGGCGATGCCGCGCTCGCGGCGTTCTACATCAACGAACTCACGCTCCGGCTCGCACCGCGCCACGATCCGCAACCCGACCTGTTCACCGCCTACGCGCGCACGCGCGAACGTCTGCGCGCGGGCGAGCCGCTCGCATGGACGTTGCGTCGCTACGAACGCGATCTGCTGCAGTCGCTAGGTCTCGGTTTCGACTGGGCGTTCGACGGCGACGGGCAGCCGGTCGACGCCGCGGCGCGGTATCGCCTCGATCCCGAGCACGGTGCGCGGCGAATGCTCATCGATCGCGGCGCTGCGGACCGCAGTGATGCGCCGACGGGGCAGGCCTTGCTCGCCCTCGCGGAGGACGAGATGCCGGCGCCAGGCGATCTCGCGGCACTGAGGCGTGCGATGCGTCGTGTGCTCGAGCATCACGTCGGGCCGCGTGGACTGACGTCGTGGCAGATGCTGGGTGAGTTGTCGCGCGCCGGCGTAGGCGGGACATCAGCGGAGCCTTGAACCCCCGCAACGCCGCGGCCAATCAACGACCGCGTCGCGGCGCGTTGTGTAGCCAACCGATAGCGCGCTTGGCGCCGCCCGATGCGGCGCGCGCTTCGCCAATAGCGCGCAAACCGACGGGCGCCCGCGCAATCACGGAGATGGAAACGTCTCCACCGTCGCACGCATCACCGCATCGAAGGCAGCCCATCCGTCGCGCGGCTCCAAGGCGGCGAGCTGCGCGGCGGCTTGGCCCAGGCGGGTCGCGCCGACGAAGCCGCAACTCGCCCGCAGCCGATGCAGATGCGAGCGGATCTCGGTGCGATCGTCCATGTCGATCGCCTTCTGCAGCGACGCGTGCACGACATCCAGTTCGGTGCGGAACAGGCCGCGCAATGCATCGAGGTGGCCGTGATCGCCCATCAGCGCCGCGAGCGCGGCAGCGTCGTCCCAAAGCGGTGAGTCGCTGGTCGCCGCGACGGGCGCCTGGAGCGATGCATCCATGCCCAGCGCCATGCGCGCGGCGGCGACCGTTTCCGACGTCGACAACGGCTTCACGAGAACTTCGAGAAACCCCGCGGTCAGCAGTCGTTCGTGTTCCTCCGCTTCGCGCGCGGCGGTGTGCGCGATGGCGGGCGTCGCGAGCCCGTTCCGGCGAAGCGTGCCGAGCAGCGCATCCCCGCGGCCGTCGGGCAGGTTGGCATCGAACACCCAGAGGGCGTAGATCGACGTGTGCGCGAACTCGCGCGCGCGGGCGCAGTCGCGGGCGACGTCCACCTCCAGCGGGACGCGCGAGAGCGCGGCTTCCAGGAAGGCGGCGCTGACGGCGTCGTCCTCGACGAGCAGCGCGCGGGGGTGTCGATGGTCCGTCATCGGGGTTCGGCGTCCTGTCGGTATCCTCGTGGCGATGCCCATCGTACGCGCGATCGTCGCGGTGCTGCTGGCCGCCACGTTGCTGGCGGCCGCGCCTGCGCACGCGCGGTCGGCGCACGCACGCATCGCACGCATTACGCTGCCGACGGGCACGATGTCCGGCGTCCGCATCGACGTGGACTGGCCCGCCAATGCACCGCGAGGCGCACTACGCCTGCGTGCCGACCGCGTCGATGCGCCGGATCTCGGCTACCGCTTCTCGTCGCTCGACTGGCGCTGCGTGCTGCGGCGCGACGGCTGGAGCCGCTGGCATTGCGACGGGCCGGCCGTCACGCGCGAGGGCGGCATGCGCCTGCGCATCGACCTGTCCGACAGCGGCGTGGACGCGATGTTGGCGCGTGGCGCAAGCACCATCCACGTCGAGCGCGATCGCACCACGGGCGAGGCGACGCGCGTCGATCTCTCCGCGATTCCGCTCGCATGGATGCATGCGTTGCTCGCGAAGGCGTGGGCGGATGGGCAGCTCAAATCGGGCTCGGGTGATGCGCACTTGATGGTGACGACGCCGAACCACGACCTGCGCATCAAGGGCCCGCTGACCCTGCGCGACGTCGGGTTCGACACGCCGGACGGGACGATCGCGGCGCAGGGGCTCGACGCGAAACTCGACCTCGACATGACGCTGGGCGCGACCGATCGCGTCGCCTTGCGCGGGCGCCTCGGCGACGGCGAGCTGCTGTTCGGCACCGCGTATCTGGCACTCGCGGGCCGCATGGGCGATCTGTCGATCGATGCCGAGCAGCGCGGCGATTGCTGCTGGCGCATCCCGCGTTTCGACTGGCGCGACGACGGCGTGCTGCAGGCGAGCGGAGGCGCGGCGTTCGGCCCGGACGCCGCACTGCGCAGCCTGCAGGCCGACGTGCACAGCGCCGACCTCGCGGGGCTGAAGGCGCCGTATCTGACCGGCTGGCTGGATGCCGCGGGCCTCGACGACCTCGCGCTGCGGGGCCGTCTCGACGCGCATGTCGACCTCGGCGAACAGGGGCTGCGCGCAGCCGATGCACGACTCGCCGCCGTCGACGTCGATGACCCCAAGGGGCGCTTCGCCTTTCGTGGCCTCGAGGGCGACATCCGCTATTCCGCCGATGTGCCGGTCGACAGTGCGCTGCGCTGGAGTTCGGGCCACGTCTATGGCCTCGACTTCGGCGCGTCGACGCTGCCGATGCGCAGCGAAGCGGGGCGCATCGCGTTCGCGCAGCCCGTCGACGTGCCGATGCTCGGCGGGCGCGTCCGGTTCGACCACCTGTCCATCCAGCCGCCGACGGGCGACGCGGGCGCGAACGCGCAGTTCGGCCTCGACGTCGAGAACCTCGACATCGGCGAGCTCGCGAAAGCGCTCGGTCTGCCGGCATTCACCGGCCAGCTGTCCGGCCGCATTCCGAACGCGCACTACGCCGCGCAGCAACTCGTGTTCGACGGTGGCCTGTCGATGGCGCTGTTCGGTGGGCGCCTCGACGTGTCCGCGCTGTCGATGGAGCGCCCGTTCGGCGTCGCGCCGACACTCAGCGCCGACATCGCGTTCGACGATCTCGACCTCGAATCGCTCACCGGCGTGCTCGGCTTCGGCAGCATCACCGGCAAGCTCGACGGCCATCTCAACGGCCTGCGGCTGGTCGACTGGCAGCCGGTCGCATTCGATGCGCACCTGCGCACCGACAAACACGTGGGCGTGCGCCAGCGCATTTCGCAGCGCGCCGTGCAGGACCTCTCGAGCGTCGGCGACTCGTCGTTCGCGGGCGGTCTGCAGGCCCGGCTGATCGGCCTGTTCGACGACTTCGCGTACTCGGCGATCGGCATCGACTGCCGGCTCGCGGACGAGGTCTGCGAGATGGGCGGACTCTCGCCGCGCGGGCCGAACAGTTTCAGCATCGTCGAAGGTGGCGGCATACCGTGGCTCACCGTGATCGGCATCAACCGCCGGGTCGACTGGCCGACGCTGGTCGAGCGCCTGGTCGCGGTGGGGAAGGGCGAGGCCAAGCCGGTCGTCCACTGACCCCTGTTCACGTTTCGCCCCGCTTCACGCATTCTTCTGCACGATCGCCTCAACCGACTGGAGACCGTCCCATGCGCCGCTGGATGATGCTGCCGCCCCTCGCCGTCGCGCTCACCGCGTGCGTGACGATCAATGTGTATTTCCCCGCCGCGGAGGCGCGCGAAGCGGCGAAGCAGTTCGTCGAGAAGGTCATCGCGGACCCGAACGCCAAGCCGGTCGAGCCGGTGAAGCCGGGTGGTGGCAGCGCGTCGATCGAGACGCCGTGGAGCGAGCGCGCCGCCGCGACGCTGGCGCGCGTGGACTTCGCCTCGCTGGTCGGCATCGGCAGCGCGTACGCGCAGTCGTCGCCGGACATCACCATCAAGACGCCCGCGATCCAGGCGATCCAGGCGCGCATGGAGCAGCGCTTCGACAGCGACCTGCGCAAGGGCTTCGAGGCCGGAGCGCTCGGCTTCACCGCCGACGGCATGATCACCGTGCGCGACGCGTCCAAGCTCGCGCTGCCGGATCGCGTGTCGATGAACAAGGCGGTGGCCGACGACAACCGCGACCGCGCCGCGGTGTACCGCGAGGTCGCGGTCGCCAACGGCCACCCGGAGTGGGAGGCACGCATCCGCGAGGTCTTCGCGAAGCAGTGGATCGACAGCGCACGCAGCGGCTGGTGGTACCAGTCCGGCGGCGGCTGGAAGCAGAAGTAACGGTTTTGGGAGGCGCCCCGGGGCGCCGAACGGCGGCCCGCTTCGGCGGGCCGTCGCCTTTTGCGGAACCGGTTCAGGGCGGGCGGGGCGTTTCTGGGACAATGCGCGGCTGACTTTCCGTTGCGTGTGCCGTGGCCCGTCTCGATCTCACTCCGTTCCCCGTCGACATCACCGACCTCACCCATGACGGCCGCGGCGTCGCGCGCCTGCCGGACGGCAAGGCCGTCTTCGTCGCGGGCGCATTGCCCGGCGAGAAGGTGGTCGCCGTGCGCACCGCGCGTCATCGCTCGTTCGACGAAGCGCGTGCGGTCGAAGTGGTCGAGGCCGCGGCCGAACGTGTCGCGCCGCGTTGCGGCCACTTCGGCACCTGCGGCGGCTGCGCGCTGCAGCACTACGACGAAGCCAAGCAGATCGTCGCCAAGCAGCGCGTGCTGATGGAGAACCTCGAGCGCATCGGCCACGTCACGCCGAAGACCGTGCTGGAGCCGCTCGTGGACGCCGCATGGGGCTATCGACGCAAGGGTCGCCTGTCGGTGCGTCGCGTCGAGAAGAAGGGCAAGACACTGGTCGGCTTCCGCGAAGCCGATCCGCGCTTCGTCGCCGACATCGCCGAATGCCACACGGTGATTCCGGCGATCGGTTCGAGGATCGGCGTGATCTCCGCGCTCGTCGACAGCCTCGATACGCGCCGCGAAATCCCGCAGATCGAATTCATCGCCGGCGACGACGCGATCGCGCTGACGTTCCGTCACCTCGTGCCGCTCACCGAGGGCGATCGCGAGAAGCTCGCGGCGTTCGCTCGCGAGCAAGGGTTCTCGATCTACCTGCAGCCCGGCGGCATTGACAGCGTGCATCCGCTGGATCCGACCGAGCCGAAGCTCGCGTTCCGTCTCGAAGACTGGAACGTCGAACTCAACTTCCGTCCGCTCGACTTCATCCAGGTCAATGCAGGCCTCAACCGCCACATGATCCGTCGCACGATCCAGCTGCTCGATCCGCAGCCCGACGAGCGCATGCTCGACCTGTTCGCAGGCTGGGGTAATTTCACGCTGCCGCTGTCGCGCCATGCGCGCGAAGTCGTGGGCGTCGAAGGCGAGGCCGGCCTCGTACGCCGCGCGCGCGAGAACATCACGCACAACGGCATCACGAACGTCGAGTTCCATGCCGCCGACCTCGCGAAGGATCTCTCGGGCGAGCCGTGGATGCGCGAATCGTTCGACAAGCTGCTGCTCGATCCGCCGCGCTCAGGCGCCGACTTCGTGCTCGCGCACCTGCCGCTGAAGCAGTTCAAGCGCATCGTCTACGTGAGCTGCCATCCGGCGTCGCTGGCGCGCGACGCGGGCTTCCTCGTCAACGAAAAGGGTTGGACGCTGAAGGCCGCGGGCGTGATGGACATGTTCCCGCATACGGCGCACGTCGAATCGATCGCCGTATTCGAACCGCGCCGTGGATAAATCCGCAGCGCGGTCAATTTCAACGCGTCGCAACGCGGGAGAAACACCCGCTTCCTGGCTTCAGGTTTACGGAGACTTCGCCATGCCCCTCGAAATCGAACGCAAGTTCCTGGTGACCTCCGACGCCTGGCGCGCGCAGGCCAACCGAAGCGTCGAGATGGCGCAGGCCTACCTCAACGACCTCGCCACGCTCGACGCCGGTGCGATGAACGTGTCCGTTCGTGTCCGCATCCAGGGCGACGAGGCCTACCTCAACATGAAATCGCGCGAGCTCGGCACCACGCGCCAGGAGTTCGATTACCTGGTCCCGGTCGACGACGCACGCGCATTGCTCAAGCTCGCGGTCGGCGGGAAGATCGAGAAGGTGCGTCACTACGTCGACCTCGGCGGCCGCACGTTCGAAGTGGACGAGTTCCTCGGCGACAACGCCGGGCTGGTCGTGGCCGAGCTCGAGCTCGACGACGCCAATGCCGCTTACGAGCGCCCGGACTGGCTCGGCGAGGAGGTCACCGACCAGCCGCGCTACTACAACCTCGCGCTCGCCAGCCGGCCGTATTCGACCTGGTAACCCCGCCGCTGCGCGTCGACGCCGTCCGGGGCACAATGCCGGCCCGAATCCGCAACCGGAGTGTCCCCACATGCTCGTGATCGGCGTGGCCGGCACCGAACTCACCGCGCAGGAGCGCGACTGGCTGCAGCACGACGCCTGCGGCGGCGTGATCCTCTTCAGCCGCAACTTCGCGTCCAAGCAGCAGGTCGCCGAGCTGTCGCAGGCGATCCGCGAGGCCGCGCCGCGGCCCCAGCTGGTCTGCGTCGACCAGGAAGGCGGCCGCGTGCAGCGCTTCCGCGATGGCTACACCGCCTTCCCGCCGCTCGAGAAGTTCGACGAGCTCTACCGCCGCGATCCCGAAGGCGCGCTCAAGCTCGCGACCGAGCACGCCTGGCTGATGGCCAGCGAAGTGCGCGCGACCGGCGTCGATCTCTCGTTCGCACCGGTGGTCGATCTCGGCCGCGGCAACCGCGCCATCGTTGATCGTGCGTTCTCGGCGGATCCGCAGGTCATCGCCGAGTTCACCCGCGCCTACATCGACGGCATGCACGCCGCCGACATGGCCGCGACGCTCAAGCATTTCCCCGGCCACGGCTCGGTGCTGGAAGACACGCATTTCGACGAGGCGGTCGATCCGCGTCCGCTCGAGGAAATCCGCGCGCTCGACCTCGTGCCGTTCGCGGCCGGCATCGATGCCGGCGCCGACGCGGTGATGATGGCGCACGTCAAATATCCGGCCGTCGATCCCGATCCGGCGGGTTACTCGAAGCGGTGGATCGAGGACATCCTGCGCAAGGAGATGGGCTTCCGCGGCGTCGTGTTCTCCGACGACATCGGCATGGCCGCGGCGTTCTCCGCGGGCGGCATCAAGGCGCGCATCGACGCGCACCTCGACGCCGGCTGCGACGTCGTGCTCGTCTGCCATCCGGAGCTGGTGCCGGAATCGCTGGCCGCCGTCGAAGGTCGCAAGCTCAATACCGCGGCGATGGCCGCGCTCGTCGGTCGCGGCCCGTTCGGCTGGCGCGAACTGCTCGCCGACGATCGCTACAGCACGACCAAGCAGCGCATCGAAGGCCTCGCCTGACATGGCGCGCGACCTCGCCTGGGCGCTGGCCAACAGCGACCTGATCCACGATCGCGACACGCTCGACGGCGCGATCGCGCGCATGGCGCAACCCATTGCGGACGACTTCAAGGGCAGCGTGCCGCTGTTCCTCACGGTCATGCACGGCGGCCTGCCGTTCGCGGGTCGGCTAGCGATGGAGGTGGGCGCGCTCGGCGTCGACCTGCAGTTCGACTACCTGCACGCGACGCGCTATCGCAGCGGCACCACGGGCGGTGAGCTGACGTGGAAGCATCGTCCGGCGACGTCGCTCAAGGGTCGCCGCGTGCTGCTCGCCGACGACATCCTCGACGAAGGCCACACCCTGCGCGGCATCGTGCAGTGGTGCCGCGACGAGGGCGCTGCGGACGTGCGCATCGCCGCGCTCGCGGTGAAGCGTCACGACCGCTGCGTCGAAGGCGTCTGCGCGGACTACTTCGGCGTCGACGTGCCGGATCGTTACGTCTTCGGCTACGGCATGGATTTCCAGGAGCAGGGCCGCAACCTGCCGGCAATCTATGCGCTGACCGACGCCGCACTCGCCGAACTCTGATCGCATCGACGCCACGCCACGCCACGCGTCGCGCCGCCGCGCGTCGCATCGAAACCGACAGATACGCACATGAGCGACATCGCACTCGCCGTCATCGGCGGCACCGGCCTCTACAAACTCGCCGAGCTGCACGACGTGGAATCGCACGAGCCCGAAACGCGCTTCGGACGGGCATCCGGGCCCATCCGGATCGGCACGTTGGCCGGGCATCGCGTCGCATTCCTCGCGCGCCATGGCGAAGGCCATTCGTTGCCGCCGCACCTCGTCAACTACCGCGCGAACCTCGCGGCGTTGCAGGCCGTCGGCGCGACGCGCGTGCTCGCGCTCAACACCGTCGGCGGCATCACCGAGCGCTTCGGCCCGCGCGTGCTCGCGTGCCCGGACCAGGTCATCGACTACACCTGGGGCCGCATCTCGACCATCTGCGAGGGCGACGCCACTGGCGTCGCGGCAAGCGAGGTGCTGCACGTCGACTTCGGCGAGCCGTACACGCCGTCGCTGCGCACCGCGGTGCTCGCGGCCGCGCAGGCGTCCGGCGTCCCGCTGGTCGACGGCGGCTGCTACGGCGCGACGCAGGGCCCGCGCCTCGAAACGCGCGCCGAGATTGCGCGCATGCGGCGCGACGGCTGCGACCTCGTCGGCATGACCGGCATGCCCGAAGCCGGGCTCGCCCGCGAGCTGGGGCTCGACTACGCCTGCCTCGCGATCGTCGCGAACTGGGCCGCGGGCGCGGGTCCGCAGGTCGACGAAGTGATCACGCTGCAGGACGTGCTGGACAACGTCGCCGCGGCCTCGGCGCACCTGCCTGCGCTGCTCGGCGCCTTGCTCGACCGCATGTCCGACGCGTCCCGCTAGGACGATTGTCAACAGCCTGAACCGTTTTGCATACTCGGCCGCGCGGCTGCGACCCGGTGGGCATCGCGGCGCGCCCACGCACCCAGCATGAGGTCACCAAGGATATGCAGTACGGCACCGTGAAATGGTTCAACGATGCGAAGGGATTCGGCTTCATTTCGCCTGAAGACGGCACTGCCGATGTGTTCGTGCATTACTCGGCCATCAATTCCAAGGGCTTCCGCAGCCTGCAGGAAGGCCAGCGCGTGTCCTATGAGGTCACCCAGGGACCGAAGGGCATGCAGGCTTCGGGTGTCGTTCCGGCCTGACGGTCCGCTGCGTACCGTTTCCCGAAGGCCCCGCTCCGGCGGGGCCTTTTTATTGGACGTGGGTCGGGCGCTGTAAGGCGTGCGGCCTGCGGCGCACGGGCTCTCAACGATGGACGTGGCACGTGCGCATCCAACGCGCCTTGTCCGATGCATGTCGCACTTCGCGACATCACGTCGCCGCGTCACGTGTCGTGCGGTCGAAATGCGTTCGAGCGGTCGCCGCAATGCGGACGCCGCGTAACGCTCAGTCGTCGATGAACTGCAGGCGCGCCAGTTCTGCGTACAGCCCGCCCTGCGCCATCAGGTCCGCATGCGTTCCCTCGGCGACGATGCGGCCGCCTTCCATGACCACGATGCGGTCGGCCTTGAGCACGGTAGCCAGGCGGTGCGCGACGACCAGCGTGGTGCGGCCGTCCATCAGCTCGTCGAGCGCCGCCTGCACCGCGGCTTCGCTCTGCGCGTCGAGCGCGCTGGTTGCCTCGTCGAGCAGCAGGATCGGCGCATCGCGCAGCACCGCGCGTGCGATCGCGATGCGCTGCTGTTGCCCACCGGACAGGCGTGCGCCGCGTTCGCCCACCGTCGTGTCCAGGCCCTGCGGAAGCGCGTGCACGAAGTCGGCCGCGTGCGCGGCGCGCAGTGCGCGCTCGATCGCCGCATCGTCGGCATCGAGTCGCCCGTAGCGCACGTTCTCGCGCACGCTCGTCGCGAACAGCGTCGGATGTTGCGCGACCAGTGCGATCGCACCGCGCAGGTCGACGGGGTCGACGCTGTCGATCGGTACATCGTCGATCCGGATCGCGCCGGAGCTCACGTCGTGGAAGCGCATCAGCAGCGAGAACACCGTGCTCTTGCCGGCGCCGGACGGGCCGACCAGCGCGACGGTTTCGCCCGGGCGCACCCGGAGGCTGAAGTCGCGCAGCACCGTGCGGCCGGGCTCGGCGGGATACGCGAAGTCGACGTGGTCGAATTCGATGCCACCGGCGACGGGCACGGGCATCGCACGCGGCGTGCCTGGCGCGACCACCTGCGGCGTCTCGTGCAGCAGTTCGGCGATGCGGCCCATGCCGCCCGTCGCGCGCTGCAGCTCGTTCCAGACTTCGGCGAGCGCACCGATCGAGCCGCCGCCGACTGCGGCATAGATGAGGAACTGGACGAGCACGCCGCCCGTCATGCGGCCGGCGACGACATCGTGCGCGCCCAGCCACAGCACCACGGTGATCGCGCCGAACACCAGCGAGATCGCCACTGCGGTGACGATCGATTGCGCACCGATGCGCTTGCGCGCGGTCGCGACGGCCATGCGCAGTGCGTCGCCGAAGCGGGTGCGCTCGTACGACTCCCGCGCATGCGCACGCACCGTCGCGATCGCGCCCAGCGTTTCCGCCGCGACGGTATTCGCATCGGCGACGCGATCCTGGCTCGCGCGCGCGATCTTCCGCATGCGCCGCGCGCCGATGACGATCGGCGCGACGGAGAGCGGGATGCCGACCATCGCGTACGCCGCGAGTCGCGGGCTCGTCGCGAACAACATGACGACGCTGCCGACCACGGTCACCGCGCTGCGCAACGCGATCGACATCGTCGATGCGACCAGCGTGCGCAGCAGTTCGGTATCGGCGCTTAGGCGCGAAACGAGCTCGCCGGAGCGCGTGCGGTCGTGGAAGGCCGCGTCGAGCGCGAGCAGGTGGCCGTAGAGGCGATCGCGCAGATCCGCGACGACACGTTCGCCGAGCAGCGACACGAAATAGAACCGCGCCGCCGTGCCGAGCGCGAGCACCGCGACGACGCCGATCAACGGAAGGAACGCGACATCGATCGCATGTGGCGTGCCGTTCGCGAAGCCGTGGTCGATGACGCGACGGAACGCGACGGGCAACGTCAGTGTCGCCGCGGACGAGATGCCCAGCGCGACGAGCCAGCTGGCAAGCAGCCCGCGATGACGCTGCACGAACGGCCAGAGCGCGCGCAGCCCCTTGAGGCGCGAGGCGGGGGAAGCGCCGTCAGCGGCGTCAGGCATCGGAGGAGGTTTCCAGCAGGCGGACCCGGTCCCGGGTGGCGTCGCGCAGGTGCGCTTTCAAGGCCTCGACGCGATCGGCGCGAAGGCGGAGGGCGAGTTCGACCCCGTCGCCGTCGAAATGTTCATCGGTGCGTGCGACATCCGCTGCGGCGAGCGCAGCGTGCACGGCGCCGGTGTCGGCGAACCCGAAGCGCAAGCGCAGCACTGCGGTTTCGATGCGTTCGATCTTGTCGGCAAGCCGCAGGCACTCGGCCGCGCATCCGCCGTAGGCGCGCACCAGTCCGCCCGCGCCGAGCTTGATGCCGCCGTACCAGCGCGTCACGACCACCGCGACGCCGTCGACGCGTTGCCCGTCGATCGCCGCGAGGATGGGGCGGCCTGCCGTGCCCGACGGTTCGCCGTCGTCGCTGCTGCGGTAGTCCTGTCCGATGCGATACGCCCAGCAGTTGTGCGTCGCCGCCGGGTCGCGCACCTGCGCGAGGAAGGCGAGCGCGGCGTCGGGCGAGGCGACCGGCGCAGCCTGCGCGACGAACCGACTGTGCTTGACCTCGAGCGTGGCGGACGCGGGGCCGGCCAGCGTCAGCATCGATGCGTCACGGCGACCACGGGTCGTCGTCGCGCAGCAGCGGGCGCAGGTCGGCGGGCACCGCCACGCGCGGGTGCGCGATGACGAAACGCGCGAGGCTGGCGCGCGCCCCGGCGACATCACCGGCATCGCGGCGTGCGCGGATGCGGACGAGCCAGTCGCGCGTGGGCAGGCGGGCATCGGCGGAGACGTCCGGCAGGGGCGCGCTGGCCGCGGCGACCGCCTCGCGACGCTGCACGCGGCTGGCGGCGGCATCCGCGACGGGCGCGGCATTACCCGCAGCCGCATCGGCAGCAACCTTGGCGGACTGCGCCGCGAACGCGCGCGGTTCGGGGGCCGCAGCGGGGGCTGGCGGCGGAGGCGGGGGAACGGCCTCATCGACGAAGTCGTGCGACGACGGGTGTGCCGCGGTCGCCACGGGCGCGCGGTGCTCGACGCGGGGCGCACCGCCGCCAACCGCCGGCGTCGCCTTGCGTGCGGCCGCAGGCGGAACCGGCTGGGCCACGACCTCGCTCGGCGCAGGCGCCATCGCGGGTGCCGATCGACGCGGCACCGTCTCGACCTGCACCACGGTGTCGGCCTCGGCGCCCGCACCCTTGCCCTGACCGGCGTGCTCGCTGGGAATCGGAGGCGGCGGCAGCTGGAACATCGGCCGCAATTGCCACGCGAGACCGACCGCCGCGACGAGCACCGCCGCCGCGCCCACGGCGCTCGGCCAGCGGCGCGTGCGACGCATCGTCGAGGTCGAGGTGGATGCCGGCGCCGCAGCCGAACGGGCGGCCGCGAGGATGCGCGCGTCCAGCGCCGACGACGGACCCGCCGACGCATCCAGCCGCGCCAGGCGCGCAGCCAGCTCCCGCTCTTCAGCGGACAGGGCGTCGTGCGACGGTTCGGTGGGTCGGGCGGTCATGTCGAAAGTCTCGCGCGCAGCTTGTCCATCGCGTATCGAAGGCGCGACTTCACGGTCTCGCGGCCGGCACCGGTGATGTCCCCGATCTGTTCGAGGGTGAGCTCCTGCTCGAGGCGCAGCAGGACCACTTCCCGCTGCTCGGGCGGCAACTCGTCCAGCGCCATGCGCAGGCGACGGCGCTGCTCGAAGTCACTTAACGTCCGTTCCGGGGATTCGGGGTCGGCCAGGGCCTCCAGGCGGGCCTCGGCGTCCGCCGGCGCGGCCGGGCGATGCTTGGCGGCGCGCCAGTGATCGCCGAGCCGATTGTGGGCGATGCGGTAGAGCCACGTGCTGAATGCGGCGTCCGGGCGCCACGTCTCGCGCGCCGCGATCACCCGCTGCCAGACGTCCTGGAAGATCTCGTCGGTCGTCGCCGGATCGCGCAGCTGTCGCAGCACGAAGCGGTACAGCGGGCCCTTGTGCCGGGCGTAGAGCTGCTCGAACGCGCGCACGTCACCGGCGCACCAGTCGCGCATCAGCTCGTCGTCGGTGGCAGCGGCCGGCCCGTTCACCGGCGGCAGGGTACGGGCCGGGGCGGTCGCGGTACAGCCCGCCCGGCCGGTTCGCTTGCCCGTCGGGGCTCTTTTATCCGCGGACCGATCACGTATTCTCGTCCGAACCCGCCCAGGCGGCGGGTCCAGAGTCGGACGCAGACCATCGCGCCGGCACGGACGCGGGCTCTCGCCTGCGGAAGCGACAGGGGGAGTCGGCGTTGCGGAAGCCCGAGCCAGTGGACAGTGCGATGCGGCGCGCCCGTCGGCGCGAGCTCGTCGCCGCCCTGGAAGCGGGATTGCCGGTCGAAGCCAATGTCGCGGCCGGTTGGCGCGAACGCGAAGGCGTCACCGTCTGCGCGACGGAAGATGCCGACGACACGCTCACGAACGCCGTCCGCAACGCGCTGCTCGGCGCGACGCCGATCGACGCCCACGACTGCCTGATCGAAACGTGGCCACGACCGGGCGGCCGCCACGGCGCCGTTGCCGCACGCCTGCAGGCCGCGCTCGATCCCGACGTGCGCCTGACCTGGTCGGAGATGGCGCGCGCGTTGCTGGCCACGCATCTCGACGCCGACCGCGTGCAGCGTCGCGCCGACTCGCTGGAGAAGTCCGAACGCCTGCAGCAGGCGTTGTACGAGATCGCCGACCTCGCGGGCTCCGGCCTCGAGCTGTCCGCGATGCTGCGGATGATCCATCACGTCATCGGCGGCCTGATGTACGCCGCCAACTTCTACATAGTGCTGTACGACGATGTGCGCGACACGCTGCGCTTCGTCTACTTCGCCGACGAGCGCGACGACTACGTCGCCGAGCCCGACCGAGACATCCCCACGGCCGAGTTGCCGAACAGCCTGACCGTCGCCCTGTTGCGCCACGGCGAACCGGTGCGCGGTCCGTCCGACGCGGTGCGCGGCCAGCTGAACGTCGTGCGCGATGCGGCGCACGGCCCGGACAGCGAGGACTGGCTCGGCGTGCCGATGCGCCGCGACGACCGCGTCTGCGGCGCGATCGTCGTGCAGAGCTACGACCGCGCCGGCGTCTACGGCGAGGAAGAACGCGCGCTGCTCGCGTTCGTCGCGCAGCACATCCTCACGGCACTGGAACGCCACCTCGCGCGCGAGGAGCTCGAGCATCGCGTGCGCGAACGCACGCATGCGCTCGAACGCCTCAACGCGGAGATGCAGACGGAGATCGAAGAGCGCCAGCGCGCCGAACAGCTGCAGAGCGCGCTGTTCCGCATCGCCGAGCTTTCTATGAGCGCGCCGTCGCTGGACGACTTCTATCGCGAAGTGCACGCGATCGTCGGCGAGCTGCTGTACGCGCGGAATTTCTACATCGCGATGATTTCCGAGGACGGCGAGCGCCTCGAATTCCCGTACTCCATCGACGAACGCGACGGCCGACGCAAGTCGCGTCCGCTCGGCTTCGGCCTGACCGAATACGTGCTCACGCGGCGCAAGCCGCTGCTCGTCGAACGGGCCGATATCGAGAAGCTCACGCAGGACGGCGAACTGATCAGCCGCGGCGCGCTCGCGTGTTGCTGGCTCGGCGTGCCGTTGTGGCGCGACGACCAGGTGGTCGGCGTGATCGCGGTGCAGAGCTATTCGCAGCAGATCACCTTCAGCCGGCGCGACCAGGAACTGCTGATGTTCGTCGCGCACCACATCGGCATCGGCCTGGAGCGCAAGCGCTCGCAGGAGGCGCTGATGCTGGCGCATGCGGAGCTGGAGGAACGCGTCGACGCACGCACCCGCGAACTCGCGCGTGCGAACCGCGAACTCGTGGCGCAGATCGGCGAACGCCTGCGCGCCGAGCAGCGGCTCACTCACCAGGCGCGCCACGATTCACTGACGGGCCTGCCCAATCGCACGCATCTCGTCGACTGCCTGACCGAGTCGATCGAGATGACGCAGACGCACCCGCACAAGCTGTTCGCGGTGCTCTATCTCGACCTCGACCGCTTCAAGCTGGTCAACGACAGCGCGGGCCATTCCGCGGGCGACGAGCTGTTGATGGAAGCTGCGCGTCGAATCGCAGCCTGTGTACGACCCGGCGACGTCGTCGCGCGACTCGGCGGCGACGAATTTGCCGTGCTCGTGCACGAACTCGACGGCGTCGCGAGCGTGGAACGTCTCGCGGGCCGAATTCTCGAAACGCTGGGCCAGCCGTGGTGGGTCGCGGGCCGCGAAGTGTTCCCGTCGGCCAGCGTCGGGATCGCGCTCTGGCATCCGCGCTATCGCAGCGGCAGCGAACTGCTGCGCGATGCGGACGCCGCCATGTATCGGGCCAAGGCCGCGGGTCGCGGCCGGTGGGCGACGTTCGACGAGGCCATGCGCGAGGAGGCGATGCGCATCCTCGACCTCGAAGCCGACCTGCGTCGTGCGATCAACGGCGATGGCTTCGTCGCGTTCTACCAGCCGATCGTGCGACTTGCCGATCGCAGCATCGTCGGCCACGAGGCACTGCTGCGCTGGAGCCATGCGAGCAGCGGCCTGCTGACGCCGGCGTCGTTCGTCAACGTCGGTGAGAACAGCTCGCTGATCGAGGAAGTCGACTGGCTGGTATACGCGCAGGTCGCCGATCGCATCGCGCACACCGAGGGCGGCTACATCTCCGTCAACGTGTCGCCGCGGCATTTCCGCGACAGCGCGTTCGCCGATCGCCTGCTGCGCATGCTCGACAAGGCGAAGGCCGATCCACGCCGCCTGCGCATCGAGATCACCGAGGTTGCGCTGCTCGAAGAAGCGCCGCGCGTGATGAACATGCTCAACCACCTGCGCGGCCACGGCGTCCTGGCGCAGCTGGACGACTTCGGCACGGGCTTCTCCGCGCTGTCGTACCTGCATCGCTTCCCGATCGAATGCCTGAAGATCGACCAGAGCTTCATCGCCGGCTTGGGCAGCGAAACGCGTGTGGAGAGCGAAGCCGTGGTGCGCGCGATCCAGGCGCTCGCCGGCTCGCTCGGCATCCACACCGTGGCGGAAGGCATCGAGAACCTGCACCAGCAGCGACTCGTGCGCGAGCTCGGCTGCACGTTGGGGCAGGGCTATCTCTACGGTCGACCGATGCCGGAGCTGGTCAGCGGCATCGATGCGGTGGCGAGCCTCGTCGGCTGAGCGCGCCTAGCGCTGCATCCGTCGACCTGCCGGGTTCTGTGATCGCTGCTCGCCCGATCGCGCATCAGCCCGCCGGCGGATCCTTGATCACTAGCAGCCGCACGTCGGTCATGTCCTCGATCGCCGCGCGCACGCCTTCGCGTCCGACGCCGGAATCCTTGACGCCGCCGTACGGCATGTTGTCGACGCGCACGCTGGGCACGTCGCCGACCACGACACCGCCGACTTCGAGCCGGTCCCACGCGCGCATCGCGTGATCGAGCCGCGCAGTGAACACACCGCACTGCAGGCCGAAGTGCGAGTCGTTCGCGCGCTCGATTGCGTCGTCGAAGGAATCGACACTCTCGATCAGGGCGACCGGCCCGAACGCTTCCTCGCGGTAAAGCTTGGCGTCGCGCGCCACGTCGGCGAGCAGCCACGGCGCGATCATCGTCCCGTCGCGACGACCTTCAACGAGAACGCGCGCGCCGGACTGGCGCGCGGCGTCGATCCACTCGGTGAGGCGATCCGCCGAAGCGGCGTCGATCACCGGGCCGATGTCGGTGGATTCGTCGTGCGGATCGCCGCACTTCAGCGCACGCACCGCATCGGCAAGCGCGCCTGAAAGCCGATCGGCAATCGCGCGATGCGCGATGATGCGCTGCACGCTGATGCAGCTCTGACCGCTCTGGTAGTACGCACCGAAAACAAGTCGTTTGACGAGGTGTTCGAGCGGAACGCCCGGATCTTCGTCGACGATGCACGCGGCATTGCCGCCCAGCTCCAGCGTCACCTTCTTGTGCCCGGCGCGTGCACGCAGATCCCAGCCGACCAGGCCGCCGGTGAAGCTCAGGAACGCGATGCGTGGATCTTCGACCAGCGGTGCGGAGGTCTTCGTGTCGCAGACCACCACCGACCACGCGCCGCGCGGCAGATCGGTCTCCACAAGGATCTGGCCGATCACCTGTGCGCCGAGCGGCGTGCGTTCCGACGGCTTCAGCACGAACGGGCAACCTGCCGCGATCGCCGGTGCCACCTTGTGCGCGACGAGGTTGAGCGGGAAGTTGAAGGGCGTGATGAAGCTGCACGCGCCGATCGGCACGCGTCGCGTCATCCCACGGAAGCCGTGCGCGCGTGGCGAGACCTGCAATTCCAGCACGTCGCCACCGATGCGCGTGGCTTCGCCGGCGGCGATGCGGAACGTGTCGATCAGTCGATCGACTTCGCCGCGGGAATCGCGGATCGGCTTGCCGGCCTCGGTGCACAGCAAGTCGGCGAGTTCATCGCGGCGCTCGCCGAAGCGGCGCACGCAATGCTCAAGCACGTCGCGACGCGCATCCGGTGGAAACGCCGCCGTCTCGGCCCGCGACGCATGCGCGGCGGCGATCGCCTCCTCGATGTGCGAGGCGTTCGCATGCGCCACCTGCGCGGCGACCTTGCCGCTGTACTTGTCGGTGACGTCGAGCCAGTCGCCGGTCGTAACGGGCTGGCCGGCAACGTAGATCGGAAGCTGCGGAGCGGACATGGCGACGGGCTCGGGGCGGAGAACGCGATGATGCCCGCCTCGCCGTCACGCGACGTCAAACCGCGGTTACCGGCGCGGGATGCGCCGTTCCACGCGCAGGCCGAGCTCGCCGTCGCGGACTCGGGCGGTCACGGCATCGCCGTCCGCCACGTCGTTGATCTGCCGGACGATCGCGCCGTCCGCGCGTCGCAGGATGCTGTAGCCGCGCGCCACGGTCGCCAGCGGGCTGACGGCTTCGAGCGAACGCGCCAACCCGCGCAGACGCAGCGCCTCGTGCGCGACGCGACGCACGATCGCCGCCTGCGGTCGGTTGGCGACCGCCGCAACGCGCTCCCGCAATCGCGCGAGCCGACGCTCGGGATGGCGCGCCCGCAGGATCGCGTCCGCATGCCGCAGCCGCGCACGTTCGCGTTCGAGCTTTCGCTGCCAGGCGGCATCGAGGCGGCGAAACGCATCGGCCTGTCGTCGACAGAGCATCTGCACGTACGCCTGCGGGCGCAGCGCGTTGAGCTTCAACGCCGCGCGGTCGGTGCGCTGCATGGCGTCGCGCAGGATGTGCATCTGCCGACTGTGGAGGCGACGACGCATCGCTTCGAGATGACGTGCGAGGTCGTCACGATTCGGAAGGAGCAGCTCCGCGGCCACCGACGGCGTCGGCGCGCGACGGTCGGACGCGAATTCGGCGAGGCAGAAGTCGGTTTCGTGGCCGACCGCGCAGATGACCGGCACCGGGCTCGCCGCGACGGCGCGTGCGACGATCTCCTCGTTGAACGACCACAGGTCTTCGAGAGAGCCGCCGCCGCGCGTGAGCATCAGCACGTCGTAGCGACCGCTCGCGCCGGCGCGCTGCAGCATGTCGACGATCTGCGGCGCCGAGCCCGTGCCCTGGACCTGCACAGGCAGCACGTCGACCTCGACCAGCGGAAAGCGCCGCCCGAGCACGCTCAGCACGTCGCGGATCGCCGCGCCGCTCGGCGACGTGATGACGCCGATGCGTGCCGGAAACGCGGGCAGGGGACGCTTGCGCTCGGCATCGAACAGGCCTTCCGCGGCGAGGCGCGCCTTGAGTTCGTCGAACGCGCGGCGCAGTGCGCCTTCGCCGGCTTCCTCCATGTGGTCGAGCACGAGCTGGTACTCGCCGCGCGCCTCGTACAGCGTCAACCGGCCACGGCCGAGCACGCGAAGGCCCTCGCGCGGCTGGAAGCGCAGCCAGCTGCTCTTGGGCTTGAACATGGCGCAGCGGATCTGCGCGCGCGCGTCCTTGATCGTGAAATACAGATGCCCGGACGCCGGCTTCGACACGCTGCCCAGCTCGCCCTCGATCCAGACCGACCCGAACGTCGTCTCCAGCATGTCGCGCGCCAGCGTGTTGAGCTGGCTGGGCGTGAAGACGTCGCGCGGGGACTCGGTCGACATGGGCGGCGGGGCGGGGCGGGCGCGTACGGTAGCGCAGTCGGTGCGAGGGTGGCGGCAGCGGGCCTCACGCCCTGCGACGACGCCGTCGATTCAGGGGCCGGGCGCCGGCGCTGGCCTACAATTCGCCTCATGAATGCCGCTCTCCAGCCGCCGTCGCCCGCCGACGAGGACCGCTTCGGACCCTTGCCCCGCCGCATGACCCGCGAGGTGGTGATCGGAGGCGTGCATGTCGGCGGCGGTGCGCCGGTCGTCGTGCAGTCGATGACGAATACCGACACGGCGGACGTCGCGTCGACCACCAAGCAGGTGGCCGAGCTGTGGCGCGCCGGCTCGGAGCTCGTACGCGTCACGGTCAACACGCCGGAAGCGGCCGCCGCGGTGCCGCGCATCCGCGAACGCCTCGACATGATGGGCGTCGGCGTTCCGCTGATCGGCGACTTCCACTACAACGGGCACCAGCTGCTCGCCGGCGAGCCGGCCTGCGCCGAGGCGCTGGCGAAGTACCGGATCAACCCGGGCAACGTCGGCTTCGGCAAGAAGAAGGACACGCAGTTCGCGCAGCTCATCGAGTTCGCGATCCGCTACGGCAAGCCGGTGCGCATCGGTGCGAACTGGGGCTCGCTGGACCAGTCCCTCGCGGCGACGCTGATGGACGAGAACGCGCAGCGTGCGAATCCGTGGGACGCCGGCCACGTACTGCGCGAGGCGCTAATCCGCAGCGCACTCGATTCGGCGGTACGCGCCGAAGAACTCGGCCTGCCGCGCGAGCGCATCGTGCTCAGCGCGAAGGTCAGCGGCGTGCAGGAACTCATCGCCGTGTATCGCGAACTCGCGACGCGTGGCGACTACGCGCTGCACCTCGGCCTCACCGAAGCCGGCATCGGCAGCAAGGGCATCGTCGCCTCGAGCGCGGCGCTCGGCGTGCTGCTGCAGGAAGGCATCGGCGACACCATCCGCATCTCGCTGACGCCCGAGCCCGGCCAGTCGCGCACGAACGAAGTGATCGTCGCGCAGGAGCTTCTGCAGACGATGGGTTTACGCGCGTTTACGCCGATGGTCACTGCGTGTCCCGGCTGCGGGCGCACGACGAGTACGTTCTTCCAAGAACTCGCGCAGAAGGTGCAGGCGCACGTGCGCGACAAGATGCCCGAGTGGAAGATCACGCATCCGGGCGCGGAGAACCTGACCCTTGCGGTGATGGGCTGCGTCGTCAATGGGCCGGGCGAATCGCGCCACGCCAACATCGGCATTTCGCTGCCGGGTACGGGCGAGGCGCCTTCCGCTCCGGTGTTCGAGGACGGCGAAAAGACCGTCACGCTTCGCGGAGATCGCATCGCCGACGATTTCGTCGAGTTGATCGATCGATACGTGGAGCGTCGTTATGGAGCCAACAGCACGGCCTGACGCGGGCACGCCGGCGGCCGTCGTCGCCGAGCAGGCGCAGGTCGGCAAGAGCGTCGTCCATCGCTACGGCGTGGCGCTCGCGCTGGTGTTCGTGTGCGTGGCGCTACCGCTGTGGGGCTTCGGCGAGCTGGCCGAGGACGTCGCCGCGGGCCAACCGTTCTTCTTCGACGCGCCGCTCCTCGAGAGCCTGCACGCGCACGCCAGCCCACTGCTCAACTCGGTATTCCTCGCGTTCTCCGCTGTGGGCTATTCCGGCGGCGTGATCCCGGTCGACATCGTGCTCGTGCTAGCGCTCGCCCTGCGCCGCCATTCGCGCAGCGCGACGTTCGCCGCGATCGCGCTCGGCGGGTCCGCGCTGCTCAACCTCGCAGCGAAGCATGTGTTCGCCCGTGCACGGCCTGCGGTGTGGATCTCGATCGCACCCGAGTCGACGTACAGCTTTCCCAGCGGTCACGCGATGGGATCGGCGACGCTCGCCTGCGTCGTCGCATGCCTCGCGTGGAATACGCGTTGGCGCTGGCCGGCGGTGATCGCAGGTGCGATGTTCGCGTTGGGCGTCGGCCTGTCGCGCGTCTATCTCGGCGTGCATTACCCGTCCGACGTGCTCGCGGGCTGGGCGGCGGCGCTCGCATGGACCTTGGGCGTGCGGCTGATCGCGTTCCGGCGCGGGTTGATGACGGGAAGCGCGCAGATCTGACTGAACGCCGCGCTGTTCAGGCCCGCCGCGCCTTGCTGTGTCTCGGTTGTTGCGACGCAGCAAGCAATTCCTTGGATGACGTCATATTTTCGGCGTGACCGGATCGCCACGCGAAATGCGTTGCCCGTTCGGTCTGGTCGGGGGACCGACGCCGCGAGGCGTACTCATCTTTCAGGGGAAAACCAATGTCTTTGAAGCAAAGGCGCATTGCCGTCTGGGTGGCGGCTGCGCTCGGCACAGCCGCGGCGGGTGCCACCGTCATGCACATGGCCGGCATCCAGCCGTCCCGGATCGTTTCCAGCGCGCAGCGTGCGATCGCGGTGTCGCAGCCCGTTACGCAAGCCGCAGGGTCGGTGAACGACTCGATGGAAACGCGGCGCGATCCCTACATCATCGTCTTCGGAGAGGCGCCGCTTGCGACCTATCGCGGCCAGACGCAGGGCTACGCCGCGCCGTCGACGCTCACGACCGGCCCCGCGCGTGGCCGTCTCGACGTCCACAGTGCCGCAGCAACGCGCTACGTGCGCTATCTGCAGGGTGTGCAGGGCGGGCATGAAGCCGACATCGCGCGCGCGATCGGTCGCCCCCTGCGCGTGCGCGACCGCATGCAGCACGCGCTGAACGCGATCATCGTCGAGCTCACGCCTGCGGAAGCCGAGAAGGTCAAGGCGCAGCGAGTTGCGCAGATCGTCGAGAAATACCAAGAGATGCAGATCGACACCGACGTCGGTCCGCGGTTGATCGGCGCCGAGACGCTGTGGCTGGGACAGGCGCCGGGCTTCCCGACGCAGTACCAGGGCGAAGGCACGGTGATCGCCGACATCGATACGGGCATCAACTTCGGCAGTCCGTCGTTCGCAGCGGTCGGCCCCGTCGACGGCTACCAGCACATCAATCCGCTCGGCGCAGGCCACTACCTCGGCACGTGCGCGCCCGGTGGTGTCGATGCAGGTCGATGCAACGACAAGCTGATCGGCGGCTACGACTTCGTCTGCGATGAGATGGCCAACGCCACGCAGACGTTCTGCCAGGCAACGGCCAGCTACCGCGAGGAACCGGGCTTCGGCGACACCAATAGCCATGGCAGCCACACCGCGTCGACTGCGGTCGGCAATCGCCGCGACGTCAATTACAAGGGCGCGACGCTGCGCATCTCCGGCGTGGCGCCGCATGCGAACATCATCGCGTACGACGTCTGCTACACGAACCTCTCGACCGGTGGTGGCTCCTGCCCGAACACCTCGTCGGTGAAGGCGGTGAACCAGGCGGTCGCGGATGGCGTCGTGAACGTCATCAACTTCTCGATCGGCGGCGGCATCGATCCGTGGACGGACGCGGTGTCGCAAGCGTTCCTCAATGCGAGCGACGCCGGCATCTACGTCGCGACGTCGGCCGGCAACAGTGGTCCCGGGCCGAACACGATGGGTCACCACGAGCCTTGGACGGCGTCGACTGCTGCCGCGCAGCACGGTCGCGGGGATTTCGCCTACCAGCTTTCGGCAACGAGCCCGACGCCGGTTCCCGCCAGCATGCAGGGCATCAACCTCACGGAAGGGTCGGGTGGCGTCTCAATGACGCAAACCTTCCCCGCGACGACGCCGTTGAAGATCAGCGCCGGCATCGACACCACGAGCGACGCGTGCAGCGCGCTGCCGGCGGGTTCGCTCAACGGTGCGATCGCCGTCGTCCGCCGCGGCACGTGCAGCTTCTCGATCAAGGTGAACAACGCCGCGGCCGCGGGCGCAGTTGCCGTCATCATCGCCAACAACCAGGCGGGCACGCTCGCGCCGTCTGTACCGGGCACCACCGTTCCGGCGTTCTCGGTAACGCAGGTGGTCGGCGACTCGATTCGTAATTTCGGCGTTGCCAATCCATCCGCGACGGCCACCATCCCGGTCGCGCCGGTTGCCTTGTCGAACACGCCGGATCAGCTTGCGGACTTCAGCTCGCGCGGCCCGGCCGGAACGTATGACCTCCTCAAGCCGGACCTCACGGCCCCGGGCGTCAACATCCTCGCGACCATCGCGGGTACGACGGTGACTGGATCCGAGAATGCGGTCGGCCTGCTGAGTGGCACGTCGATGGCGTCCCCGCACAACGCGGGCGCCGCGTTGCTGATCCACCAGGCGCAGCCGACTTGGAAACCCGCCGAGATCAGGTCGGCGTTGGCGATGACGGCCAAGCAGACCGTGCTCATGGAAGATGGCGTGACGCAGGCGAATCCATTCGCACGCGGTGCGGGCCGCATCCAGGTCGATCAGGCCATCCGCGCTGGCCTCGTGCTCAATGAGACCAAGGCCAACTACGTCGCGGCCAATCCGGCGACCGGTGGCAATCCGATGGCACTCAATCAGCCGAGCCTGATCAACGGTTCGTGCTTTGAGCGTTGCGTGTTCACCCGTACGTTCCGTAACACGCTCTCGTTCCGTCAGGCGTGGTCGGTGAAGGTCGAAGGCCTCAGCGCCACCGTGTCGCCGGCGTTGTTCACCGTCAATCCGGGTGAGAGCAAGGCGGTCACGTTCACCATCAACTCCTACCAGTTGCCGGCGAACTCGCAGTTCAACTTCGGTACGGTCGTTCTGACGCCACAGTCGGCGGGCAACCCGAACCAGCCGGTGCTGCGCATGCCGGTCGCCATCGCGGTAAAGCCGGCGATCGCTTCAGCACCGGCGTCGGTCAATGCGACTGTAGCGGCGGGTGCGACCGGAACGGCGACATTCTCCTTGGGTAACCTGGGCGGCTCTCGCATGACGTTCGCGGTCGACAACACCGGCACGGGCGTTGCGAACATCGTCAAGGCGTTGTCCACTGGCGTCACCAGCGGGTTCCGCAGCACACGCTTCACGGATCCGGCGACGGCGGGCAACAACGGTCAGTACTCGGCGGACGACTTCACGCTCGACTCGACCACGCGGATTACGTCGCTCACGGCGGACGGCTTCGTCGTCAGCGGTTCGGCGCTCACCAGCGTCGCGTCGCAGATCACGTGGACGATCTACTCCGATGCGTCGAACCTGCCGGCAGGCTATCCGAACACGAATCCGACCGGCGCCGTGTGGACGTATTCATCGTCGCCGTTGGGCGCCGGTGTCACGACCGCGAACGGAACGATCGGGTTGAACCTGTCGGCTGCAGGGCAGACCGTCAACCTGCCGCCGGGCAAGTACTGGTTCGTGGTCAACACCCAGTCGACCTTCGCCAACCGTTGGGCCTGGTACGGCTCGAACACCGGCAGCGGCTCGTTCGCGAGCATCACCGTTTCCGGCACGCCCGCATGGGCCGCGAACAGCGCGTTCGCGGGTCTGTCGTGGCAGGCCGATGGCGCTGTTGCCTGTGGTGCTCCGTGGATCGGTGCGGCAACGCCGCCGAACGGCACGCTGTCGCAAGGCACGTCGACCAACGTGCAGCTGCAGCTCAACGCTGCCGGCATGTCCGCAGGCAACTACATCGGCTACGCGTGCGTGAGCACGAGCGATCCGGCGCGACCGAAGTTGGCTGTGCGCGTTGCGCTGACCATCACGCCGTAAGCGGCAACCGGGGCGACCACGTCGTGGTCGCCCCGGCGTCTATTCAACTGCATCGACGGGCGGACTTGGGTCCGCCCCGCATCAATTCGGGGAATTTTCGTGAACACCATCCATCGCAATACCCTCGCCGCTGCGCTCCTTCTGTCGCTCGCGGCCATCTCTCCGGTCTACGCCGGCAACGCCTGCCTCTTCAGTGATGGCTTGGGCGGGACGACCACGGACGGCGGGACGGCGACCGGCGGCGACGCCACGGCTTGTGGTCGCAACGCTACAGCGTCCGGCAATGTCAGCGTCGCCGTGGGCGCGAACGCGCGCGCCACCACCGACGGCGCCACCGCCGTGGGTGAAAGCGCATCGGCCACCGGAGCACAAAGCACGGTCGTCGGGCAAGGTGCCACCGCGTCTAACGATTACACCGCTGCGTTCGGCAGCTCGGCGCTGGCATCCGGTCTATTTTCGTCATCGTTCGGCACGTCCAGCGAGGCGAGCGGCGATTCCTCCGCCGCGTTCGGAGCGTCGTCATACGCAGCCGGCGCAAACGCGAGTGCCTTCGGAACGTTCAGCGCGGCGACCGCGAACGAGGCGACCGCGATTGGTTTCAGCGCACAGGCTTTTGGCATCGGCTCACTCGCGACGGGCTCGCGGAGCGTCGCCAGTGCCGACGCAAGCACCGCCGTGGGCGGTTGGACGGACCTCAATGGCAACGGCATCACCGATACAAATGAGGCGACCACGGCGAGCGGCGTCGGCGCTTCCGCGTTCGGCAACGCCGCGCAGGCATCCGGCCTCAACGGTTTGGCGGTTGGATTCCAGAGCAATGCTGCGGCAAACAATGCCATTGCACTTGGTTTCCAGAGTGCCGCGTTGGCCAACGGCAGCGTTGCGCTCGGCGCGAATTCGCTCGCGAACCGTGCAAATACGGTCTCGATCGGCTCGACGGGCAACGAGCGGCAGCTCGTCAACGTCGCCAACGGCACGCAGGCAACCGACGCGGTGAACTTGCAGCAGCTGCAGGTCGTGGACACCAAAGCGGACACCGCGCTGACGAATGCGGCGACCGCTCAGACAACGGCTAACACGGCGTTGACCAACGCGGCAACTGCCCAGAGCACGGCCAACACGGCTTTGACTAACGCAGCGACTGCACAGACGACCGCAGACACGGCGCTTACCAACGCCGCCACGGCGCAAGCAACGGCGAACACGGCGCTTACCAACGCCGCGACGGCGCAAACGACGGCTGACAATGCCCTCAGCGCAGCGGGTGCGGCGCAGACGACCGCCAACTCGGCGCTGACTGCGGCCAACAATGCGCAGACGACCGCCGACACCGCGCTGACGACTGCCAATACCGCGCAAACTGCCGCGACCACGGCCCAGACGACCGCCAATAACGCATTGACCACGGCGAACACGGCGCAGACCACAGCAAACACCGCACTTTCTACCGCATCCAACGCTGTGGCTGCGGCCAACGCACATGCGGACAGCGGCGACGCCGCGACCTTGCAGTCGGCGAAGACGTACTCCGACACCAAGGCGACGGCGACGCTGGGTTCGGCCAACACGTACACCGATCAGAAGAGCACGCAGACTCTCGCGTCGGCGAACGCCTACACCGATGCGAAGCTCAACGGTCTCGTGCTCGACTTCGGCGGCCTGCGGACCGAGATGAATGACCGTTTCGAACAGCAGGATCGCCGCATCGACCGCAACGGCGCGATGTCCGCAGCGATGATGCAGATGGCTGCCAACGCCGCCTACGCAAAACCGGACCGCGGTCGTCTGTCGATGGGCGTCGGTACCCAGCACGGCGAAAGCGCGGTCTCCATCGGCTATGGACGTCGTTTCGGCAACAACATCTCCATGAGCATCGGCGCCGCGTTCTCGAGCGACGACAGCTCCGCAGGTGTAGGTTTCGGCGTCGATCTCTGAGTTCGACCGTCTGCAGTAGCGAGCGGCCCGGGCAACCGGGCCGTTTGTTATTCCGCCGGTTGCGCGGCCTCGATCGGCGCCGTCGTGGCCGCGCGCCTCGCCAGCTGCGCTTCGCGATGCGCGATGTAAGCGTTCGCCGCGAAGATGATCAGCGCGCCGGCGATGGTGTAGGCGTCGATCTTCTCGCCGAACAGGAAGTACGCCGCGACGCTCACCACCGGTAGCTGCATGAAGCTGATCGGCGTCAGCGCGGAGACGTCGCCGATCCGCAGGGCCCTCGCCCAAAGCAACTGGCCGCCGGTGCCGAACAGGCCGGTCAGCACGAGCCAGATCCACGTCGTCGGATCCGGCCACACCCAGACGAACAGTGCGGGCACCAGCGACAGCGGCACCCAGAACACGTACGTGTAGAACACAATCGTGTCCGGCGAATCCACGCGCGAAAGCTGCTTGATCTGGATCGCGACGACCGCACTGAGCACCGCCGCCGCGAGCGCGACGAGCGATCCATGCGTGAAACCGCTGGTGCCCGGCCGCACGATCACGAGCACGCCGATGAAGCCGAGCAGCACTGCCGTCCAGCGACGCCGGCGCACGATCTCGCCGAGCCAGATCACCGCCGCGATCGTCACGAACAGCGGCGTCGAGTAGGACAGCGAGATCGCCTGCGACAGCGGCAGATGCCCGATGGCCCAGAACGAACAGAGCATCGAGCCGATGCCGATCGCGCTGCGGACCAGGTATTTCGGCAACTGCTGCGTCCGCATCGACGCGCCGCTGCGTAGCAGCAGCGGCATCAGGAAGATCAGGCCGAAGGCGTTGCGCCAGAACGCGATCTCGAACGACGGCAGCGTGTGCGACGCATAGCGGATGGTGATGGCCATCAGGCCGAAGAACAGCGTGCTCACGAGCATGAGCAACGCGGCGCGCATCACCGTCGCGTGGGGAGCGGGGGAGGTCATCGCGGACAAGGATCGCCGATCGACGCGCTGTGATCGTGACGGTGCGTCACGCTGCGGACGATAGGGCTGCGTTGATGGGTGCGACGTGCGCAGCCCGCGGCGCACTGGCGACGCGGCGGGATGCGTGCGGGCATCACTGCGCCCAGGTCGCACCGATCAGGCGGGGCTCGGGTTCGAGCGCGACACCGAAGCGATTGAGCACCGTCGCCGCGACATGCCGCGCGACGCGCAGCAGGTCCGCGCCGCTTGCGCCGCCATGATTCACCAGCACCAGGGCGTGGCCCGGCGAAACGCCCGCATCGCCGTCGCGATAGCCGCGCAGGCTCGCGTTGTCGATTAGCCACGCCGCCGACAGCTTGCGCAGCCCGTCACCGGCCGCGAAGACCGGCAGGCGCGGGTTCGCCGCGAGCAGCGTGTCCGCGACGTCGGCGGGGACGATCGGATTCTTGAAGAAGCTGCCCGCGTTGCCGATCACCGCCGGGTCCGGCAGCTTGCGGCGGCGGATGGCGATGACAGCGTCGGCGACGTCGCGAACCGTTGGCGATTCGATTCCGCGCGCGGCGAGTTCATCCGCGATACCCGCGTAACCGAGATTGGGTGCGCCGCCACGGCGCAGACGGAATTCGACGGCGGTGACGATGTAGCGCGAGGGCGCGTGCTTGAACACGCTGTCGCGGTAGGCGAAGGCGCAGTCGGTGTTGGACATCCGCACGTGCCGGCCGGTGGCGGGCTCAAACGCGTGCACCGCGTCGATCAGCTCGCGCACCTCGACGCCGTACGCGCCGATGTTCTGGATCGGCGCGGCGCCCACGGTACCCGGGATCAGCGCGAGGTTCTCCAGGCCCGACAGCCCCTCCTCGATCGCGCGCATCACCAAGGTATGCCATTCGACGCCGGCGTCGACGCGCAGTTGCACGGTGTCGCCGTCGTCGGCGAGGACGTCGATCGCGGTGCCGGTCAGACGCAACACGGGGTCGCCCGGCGCGCCGACGAACAGCACGTTGCTGCCGCCGCCGAGAACAAGCGGAGTGCTGCCTGCGACGGGTTCGATGGCGAAGACGTCGGCCAGACGCGATGCGTCATCGACCTCCACCAGCCACGCGGCGCGTACATCGACGCCGAAGGTATTGAGGCCGCGCAGGTCGGCGTCGCGCGTGATGCGTACGCCGGGAATCGGATCGGTCATGTCGGGAAGATGTGCCCGCGGCTGGGCGCTTCCTTGCGTCGGCGGATGGCCGCGACGCATTCGCGCACGAGGATCGGGCCGCGATAGATGAAGCCGGTGTAGCACTGCACGAGGCTCGCGCCCGCCGCCATCTTGGCCACCGCGTCCGCGCCCGAAAGAATGCCGCCGACGCCCACCAGCGGAATCGATTCCGGCAGGCGCGTGCGCAGGCGACGGAGCACGTAGGTGGATTGCTGCATCACCGGTGCGCCGGACAGACCGCCCGGCTCGTCCGCGTAACGCGAGTCCTCGACGCCTTCGCGCGAGATCGTGGTGTTCGTGGCGACCACGCCGTCGACCTGCAGGTCGGCGAGCACGCGCGCGGCGGCTTCGATGTCGTCGTCCGACAGGTCCGGCGCCACCTTCACCAGCATCGGCACGCGCTTACCGTGCTTTGCGCCGAGCTGTTCCTGCGCGTCGCGCAGCGTGCCGATCAGGCGTCGCAACGCCTGTTCTTCCTGCAACTCGCGCAGGCCGGCGGTGTTAGGCGACGAGATGTTGACGGTGATGTAGTCGGCGAGCGGGTACACGCGCTCGAGGCAGTGCAGGTAGTCGTCCTGCGCCGACTCGTTGGGCGTGTCCTTGTTCTTGCCGATGTTGATGCCGAGGATGCCGCGACGATTGCGCACGGCTTCGACATTGCGCACCAGCGCATCGACACCGAGGTTGTTGAAGCCGAGTCGATTGATGATCGCGCGATGCTGCGGCAACCGGAACATGCGCGGCTTCGGATTGCCCGCCTGCGGACGCGGCGTCACCGTGCCGACTTCGACGAACCCGAAGCCAAGACCGAACAGCGCGTCGATGTGCTCGCCGTTCTTGTCGAGGCCCGCGGCCAGGCCGACCGGAGTGGGAAAGTCGAGCCCGAACACATTGATCGGGTGCGGCGACTGCGCAGGGTGACGCGCGACCAGGCCGAGCAGGCCCGCCTGTTCGAGCGTGTCGAGACCGCGCAGGCCGATGCCGTGCGCGGTCTCCGCGTCGAAGCGGAACAGCAGCGAGCGGAGCAGGCCGTACATCAGTGCGCGGCGTGCATCAGCACGGCCAGCAGGCCGCCGAAGAACAGCATCACGACGACGAGCGCGATCAACATCACCGCGAGGTGCGCGTAGCCGAGCAGCAGGCCGGCGAACGCCATGCCGTCGCCCCCGAGCGCGCCGTGCGACGCGCGGATCTCGCGTCGCGCCATGTGCCCGCAGATCACCGCGCCGATCGCGCCGATCACCGGCAGCATCACCCAGGAGAGGATGCCGAGCACGAGGCTCCCGACCGCGAGCGAACTGGAGGGCAGGTTGATCGGCTGGGAGCTCATGCCATCGCCTCAGAGGTCGAACTTGATGCCCTGCGCCAGCGGCAGCGCGTCGGAGTAGTTGATCGTATTGGTCTGGCGACGCATGTACGCCTTCCACGCATCCGAACCCGACTCGCGACCGCCGCCCGTTTCCTTCTCGCCGCCGAACGCGCCGCCGATTTCCGCACCGGACGTACCGATGTTGACGTTGGCGATGCCGCAGTCCGAACCCGCGGCCGACAGGAACTTCTCCGCGGCTTGCAGGTTGGTGGTGAAGATCGACGACGACAGGCCCTGCGGCACCGCGTTCTGCAGTTCGATCGCTTCGTCGAGCGTCGAGTACTTCATGACGTACAGGATCGGCGCGAACGTTTCGTGCTGCACGATCGCGGCGTCGTTCGTGAGGCCGGTGACGATCGCCGGCAGCACGAAGGTCCCGGGGCGATCGATTGCCGTGCCGCCCGTGGCGATCGTGCCGCCCGCCGCCTTCGCCGCCTCGATCGCGTCGAGATACGCCTGCACGCCGTCGCGGCTGTTGAGCGGGCCCATCAGGTTCGCCGGATCGGTCGGATCGCCGATCTTGCCTTCGACCTGCTTGTACGCCTTGACCAGGCGCGCGAGCACGTCGTCGTAGATCGATTCGTGCACGAACAGACGACGCGTCGTGGTGCAGCGCTGGCCCGCGGTGCCGACCGCGCCGAACACGATGGCCGGAATCGCGAGCTTCAGGTCCGCCGACGGGTCGACGATGATCGCGTTGTTGCCGCCGAGCTCGAGCAGCGAGCGGCCCATGCGGCGCGCGACGCGCTCGCCGACCATGCGGCCGACCTTGGTCGAACCCGTGAACGAGATCAGCGGGATGCGCGCGTCGTCGACGAACGACTGCGCGAGGTCCGAGCCGGCGTCGTTGAACAGGAAGAAGATGTCGGGGAAGCCGCCGGCGCGCAGCGCTTCGTTGCAGATCTTCATCGACGCGATCGCCGACAGCGGCGTCTTCGGCGACGGCTTCCAGATCGCGATGTCACCGCAGACCGCGGCGACGAACGAGTTCCACGCCCACACGGCGACCGGGAAGTTGAACGCCGAAATGATTCCGACCAGGCCGATCGGATGCCACTGCTCGTACATGCGGTGACCCGGACGCTCGGAATGCATCGTGAGGCCGTAAAGCTGGCGCGAGAGACCGACGGCGAAGTCGCCGATGTCGATCATCTCCTGCACCTCGCCGTCGCCTTCCGGCTTCGACTTGCCCATCTCCAGCGCGACCAGCGAACCGAGCGCGTCCTTGTGCTGGCGCAGTGCTTCGGCGCAGAGACGGATCGCTTCACCACGACGCGGCGCCGGCGTCGTGCGCCACACCTTGAACGCGGCCTGCGCGCGCTCGACGATGGTGTTGTAGTCCTCCTGCGATGACGCATGCACGCGCGCGAGCACCGTGCCGTCGGTGGGGCTGACGGACTCGAGCACGCCGGCGTCGCGCGTCTGCGACCACTGGCCGCTGCCGAGGTACGTGCCGGATTCCAGCTCGGTCAGGCCGAGGGCGGTGAGGACGGGGTGGGTCATCGTGGTGCTCCATGATCGACCGCGCCCGCGACGACGTCGCATGGCGGACACGGCAAGGCGGCGAGGGTTCCAATGGCGGCCCCGACACGATTCGAACGTGCGACCTTCCCCTGAGGAGGGGGACGCTCTATCCAGCTGAGCTACGGGGCCCCAAGCGGCGGATTTTCGCACGGACCCGGACTGTGCCGGTAATCACAACGCGACACGACGGCGACGGACGCTCGACCGCTTGGCAGGACCGCCGCTGCGCCGGTACACTGCGCGTCCTCGTGGGGCGGTAGCTCAGCTGGGAGAGCGTCGCGTTCGCATCGCGAAGGTCAGGGGTTCGATCCCCCTCCGCTCCACCACGAACAAGGAAACGGCGCCCTCGGGCGCCGTTTCTGTTTCTGAGCGGCAGTCACGCGGGGGTGGCGGCCGATGGCCCTCAGTGCTCCCGGTCCGACCGTGTTCTATCCGCCGCGCCGTCACATCGAACTATCGCTTTCTCCTGATCGTTGCGCCGTACGTGCCTGCTGAGCCGATAGGCGTGCCGACTATGATCAAGTCCCTACGTGCATATCACGTGCCGGGATCCGGGGCGATGGCGTTTCTCCAGGTCGTATCACCTTTCCGGTGCGCGAACGATGCGTACAAAATCGACCTGTGCTCGGAGGGTTCCAGAGCGCTGCTCGCCGCTGCCGTGACGGCATTCGACGGCAATCGAATCGTTCAGGCCGAGCTCGTCAAAGGGGGTGTGCTGGGTGGGGCATGCCTGTTCGGTCGATCTACGTCGTAAAGCAATAATCGCGCAAATCCATTGAAGTCTTACAGGGGGATCGATGAAGGTCGGATTGACACTTTTCACTACCACACTGCTGTTGCTGCTCGCAGTCCGGGACGCCGGCGCCGTGACGCTCGACAACGTCGAAGTTGTACAGATTGGCACCTACCAACATGCCGCCGCGCACTTCGTCTGATTTACGGCTGCGCCACCTGCTGCTCAGTGCACCACGCCGCTGTCGTTTGACGAGAATCAGCCTGGCGGAAAGAGTCTTATGGCGACACTCATTACCGCGCTGGTTAACAAGCGCAAGATCGATGTGCGCTACGAGGGATGTGACATCACGGAGATTTACCTTCGGTAGCAAGCGGCCCAGTAGGCGCGGACCTCTCGCGAGGCTCTCGAGCGATGCACTGCTTGCCGCGCGAGACGCATCCTGAGGGTGCAAGGATGTATGAGCCGGGACAGTACGGGCCGAGGGACGCGCCCGCGAAGGAAGGCTACTCGGCAACTTCAACGGTCATTACACTGCTGGCGCGCTTGCGCCAAGCCGATGCACTACGCCAACCCATTCGTGAAGAGGTGCTTTTGTGAGCCTTAAGACCATTCTGCACCGCTGGACAGCGGTGGCGCAGCTTCTGACGGTGGCCGTCGTCCTTGTCGGGCTGCCTGCGATAGCAACCGCCAATGTCCGATGCACGGGCACTGTGACCTATCTCGGAGTGGATCAGGCCGGGGGCGTCGTCGTCGCTAACGGCTCGGGTATGCACACGATATGCAACACCGTAACGCAGGGTAATTTCCAGGCTAATCCGCAGGCATGCAAGATCTTCTATGCCACGTTGCTTGCGGTTCGCCTTGCAGATCGCCCCGTGTCGATCTACTACAACGATCCGGCGCTGACCTCTTGCACTCAGATCGGTGCGTGGAGCGTGCAGCCGTCGGCATATTTCGTGGAGCAGTCGAACTAGCGGTACCTCGCTAGAGACTCTTGTTCCGCTGCGCCGCACGAACGCGAAGGTGGCACGGCCGGAACAAATGGCAGATCGCAGAGCGACTCTGCGACCCGGTTGCAGTCGTCAGGTGCCACCTAAGTCCGACGACCTAGTATTCGACGCTGTCGACGTCCTCGCCGTCTGGCCAGCGCGTGCATGCACCGGTCCCCAGAACGGTAACTGGCAAACCCGCTGCTCGCGCCGCCATCAGCATCGCGAGCTGGCGCTTACCCGTCTCAGACTTTTCGTCCTTGATCATCCAGTAGGTGTGACCGTTGGTACACGCTGGCTTCGCGCTTGGCGCGCCGTCTAGGTAGAAAAGTATTAGCCCGTCGGACGCGCGTACCTGGATCTTGATGACCTGCCCGCTTTGGCTCGATGCATGTGATGCGAGCGGTGTGGCCAACGCGAGGGCAAGCAGGAAAGCGCAAGCGGTCGGAAATGTGAATGAGCCGCGCTTGCGGCGGCCTTTCGGGTAATGCATCAACGTTCCTCGCAAAGTAGATGGGCGCGTTTCGCCTCGGGCTGGGCGCGATGTCTACTCGCGCGGCGAGTACTCGATACCGCTAATCAATGGATAGCCGAGATAGCAACCATTGACGCGCATGACGACTTCGCCATTTGCTGCCTTCGCCGCCAGTAGCGTCGAGAAGACATATGACTTGAAGTTGGTGTCATCCATCTTGCCGACCATGAACTGGCTTCGACAGCCACCGCCGTCAACGGTCGGATAGCCCTGTAGGTGGACATACACAAGTGACTGCACGAGTGTGGGCTGGATCATTTGGATCTTGCCCCGAACCGCCTCTTCGGCATCCGCGCTGCTAAACAGGTTGAGCGCTAGAACAATCAAAAATGCGCGCAGTCGCCGCTGACCCAGAAATGTCTTCGTCACCATAGTGGTGCTTTGCCTGGAGATGATCGGCGACGCTGGTCAGTCGTTCAGGACGTGGAGAAACGTCCCTTTGCACGTGGTGTCGCCTGCGGCGTAGTAGAAGTTCACCTTGTGCCCGGTCGCCTGTGCAGACAGCAGTGCCGCAAAGACGGCCTTGTTGTTTTCCACGTCCTTGGACCACGTCAGATAGCGACCGGTCGGGCAGGTCGTCGTGCCGGTGTCCAGCATGAAGGTGATCGTGCCGGGCATATACGTGGCTTCGACCAGCCTGACGTGACCGGTGATTGCCTCGACGTTCTGTGCGTGCGCGGTCGCAACAACTAGACCCAGCGCTAGCGAGACAAGTCGACGATAAGACATTGGATGCTCCCCGAGCATTGGCCGCTCTGCTGTTGTGTGTCGCAGCGCCTAGTTGGTGATGAACAAGTACACGGGCTCTTCGCGATCTGCCCATGCCCCACACGCGTCGCTGCCGTAGACCGTGACCGACTTACCCTGCGCCTGGGCGCTAAGAAGCAACGCGTACATCCCGCGCCCACCCGGATTCGCAAGGCTCAGTGCCCACTCGTCGGAGGAGCACGCTGGCTTGCCCGTGTGCGGTGCGTCGATTCGAAAGATGACGATGTCGTGGGAATGCGCCATCAGTATCGTGATCTTGCCCTGCGTGCTTCCGGCGTGCGAGATCGCTGGCGCTAAGAGCAAAGGCGCCAAGCTCGCCAGCAAAGGAAGAATACGCATAGTCATGTCTCCGGAGTGTCCCGCCGCGTGCGATGCAGTGCGGCTGTCAGAAGTAGGCGTCGATGATTGCGGGTCGATTTGACTCACAGCCGCTGACGCGGAGTGTCATCGACTTTGAGTTCACCTTGGCTGTCAGCAGCAAAGCATAGATCCGCATTTGCGCGTCGCGTGGCAGTGTCTGAAGAACCATATAACTATCAGGATCGGAGCAGCCATCAGCGTTAACTACGTTCACGTTCGGAGTTATGACGCGAATAACGTTGCTGCCAGTAGTCGCCCACACCGTCGGGTTCGTTACCGAAACCTCTTGCAATGCGGCGTAAGCGGGTGCTGTACCGAGGGCGAGGACAGCAAGTAGACCCGCGCGAATCTTCACCCCGTGATTCCCCCCTGATTTTCGTGTCTGCTCGCCGGCCTAAACGCCGGCAATACTTATTCTGTCGAGACACGATGCAGTCGATACGCGGGTACGCCACCGAATGTGTCGGCAACATCGGCGCAGTGGAAGTTCGCTGTCTTGCCAGACGCGTGAATCGTGTAGAGCAGGGCAATCAAGTTCTTCTCTTCCGGCGGCACGTAGCACCAGGTATCCGCAGTCACACGGATGAAGATCGGCCCGCCGTCCTGCCACGTCATAATGCTTTGAATGCGTGCGCTTCCGAAGAAGTTCCACGCGTATGCCGGTGAGGCGATGAGCAAGGCCAGTACGGCTGTTGCAAGGCGTCCCTTCATGATCCGTCGATCCCCAAGTCGTCAATGACGTCGCATCGCGGCACGCAGGTGTGTCCTGCGTCCTCGTCGATGCGGTTGCGCTTTCCCCGGTGGCGATCTTAGACTCCGCCTCGGGGAGCGTCTAGGACTGACGCATAGGGTCGCATTGCATGCGGCTTCAAAGGGGACTGAAGATGATCGGTGGTGCGGCGGCGCGACTACTAGTCGCGCGCATGCTTGTCTGCGTCGCTTTCGCGTTAGCTGCCACGGTTGCCTCCGCAACCGAGTTCCAAGGACTAACGATCTCGAAGATCCGCGCTGTCGGCGATTACAACGGCACTACGTTCGACGACACGCTCGAGCTCTGGTTCAGTGCGCCGCTAGCGATGCCGGCGGGAAGCCCTTGCACCACCACCTACCGTGTATATGCGAACGCTCAGAAGAGCCAATTGGTCGTGGCTTCCTACCTTGCGCTTACTAAGGGCAAGAAGGTCACGATCAATGTTGATGAGTCGCTGCCGATTCGCGCGGGTGCGTGCGAGATCTCTTACATCGACGTCGAAGCGGGGACACCGAGCCCCTAGCGCTTCCTGTCGCGCATGCGCTCCAGCTAGTAGCAATCAACAATTAGGAAAGTTCTGGCCGTGACCAATGCACTGCGGACAACCTTTATCTCGCTAGCCCTGCTCGCGGCGTCAAACATCGCGCAGGCGGCTGACTGGTCGCCGTATTTTGTTCCTGCGCGCGAGGAGATCGGTCCGAGCGGTGTGTATCTGATTACGCCACTTTCCGGCCTCTCGTTGCCTGGATGCAATCCCGCGACGACATACAACTACGTACAGTTCCCGTCGACGAATGAGAAGCTTGCGGACCGTGCGCTGGCGAGCGTGTATTTCGCGCAGTCCAACGGCAAGCGAGTGCGCGCATATCTCGAGAGTTGCTCCGGTGGCTACGCAGTAGCGTCGGCAATTTGGATCGAGTAGCTGACGTTCGCCCGTCTCAACGCATCGTCTCTAATCGCACCGGTCGTTTTCGACCAATCTGAGCAATCGCAGTCGAAAGTGGCCCCGGCCGCGGAAGAATCGTATGCCAAATACTAGAACCGGATATGTCCAAGCGCTCGCCCTCTCAGGCCGTGCATTGATCTGCACGCTGTGCGTAGCTGTTTGCGGTCCTGCTTGGGCCGATAGCACGTCGTGGGGTGAAGATTACGCGCGAATGATCCGAAGCAGAGAGCTGCTCGCGCCCCTGACCGACGCCAGTTTTGGTGACGAGGTAAGCCTGTTTGACGGCTCGACGCGCTTCGGCGTCACGGATGTGTCGATTCCAGGGAATAACGGCCTCCCGGTAGAGTTCCGCAGGACTTGGGATCCGCAGAACCAAGGCCTGTCGCAACAGGTGGTCGGAGACTGGACGATCGATGCTCCCAACATCAGCGGTCTATTTGTAGGAACGAATGGTTGGCCCGAGCAGCGTTGCACCCAAGCTGCAGCGCCTCCGACGATCACGCTCTCGAGTCCGCCCAATTACCTTGTCCTACCGCCGTCGAACTATTTCAACGGCTATCACGTCGAGGTAAATGGCGCGCGAGACAGCATGCTGCTTGTGCAGACGACGAATGCCAAGCTGCCTGTTCCTGCCGCCTCGCTGGGTGCAACTTCTCCATGGACGACGAAGGACAGCTGGCATTTCTCGTGCCTAAGTTCTTTGCAGCGCGGTGCCGGCGAGGGCTTCGTCGGCTTCGCGCCTGATGGAAAGCGCTACACGTTCGATTGGACCGTGACCGATAGCCAGCGCCCGATGTTCAAGAAGGGCGTGCAGGCTGACTTCGCGTGGATCATCCCGCGCACCATGATTCGCATCTACGCGACCAAGGTCGAGGATCGTTTCGGCAACTGGGTCCGCTACAGCTGGTCCGGCGATCGCCTCATGCGCATCTACTCGAGCGACAGCCGCGAAATCACCCTCAGCTACGGCGAAGATGGCCGGCTTGCGACTGTGTCTGCGAACGGGCGAACCTGGTACTACCGATATAAGCCGTATGCCATCCCGCAGGTTGACCAATTTTATCTGAGCGAAGTCGAACAGCCCGACGGCAACAAGTGGCTGTACGACACGTCGAACTTCGTGCGGCGGATTCTTTACCGCAAGGGTAGTACGAGCGACATGCGGGACGGAGACGGCTATCTCCTCCAGAACGGCGGTTATTGCAACTTCGATCGCGTCATCATCGGCGGCGGCGGCGTCTATACCGTTACCCAGCCATCTGGCGCGAAGGCGGCCTATACGTTCACGCCCATGCGACATGGTCGCCAGAACGTTAGGGAGCGCTGTATCGATGGGCGCGACTACTCGAAGGGGGGGACGAACCTGTTCCCTCTCCAGCACGACGCGCTGTCGATCACGGGCAAGGCGATCTCAGGTCCCGGAATTCAGGCCCGCAACTACACATACTCGTACGCCGGTTTGGATCCCGGCTACGAGATGACGTCGGATCCGACGTGGAACAGTTCGATCAACGCCACGCCGACGCCTCACTTCAAGACCGTGACGCTAACTGATCCGGATGGTGATCAACACGTCTCCGTGTTTGGACGTGATTCAAACCTCAATGAGGGTCTTCTGTTTCGCGAAGAAACGCGTCGTGGCGGCACGGTGACGCGAGCGGTCAGTTACGAGTACGTGTCCGATGCGGAAGTCGGTGCGTACCCGTTTGCCGGGACGGTGGGCCAAAGCATGGCACCGCATGACAATCGGTTCATGTCGACTGACAACCGCCCTGTGAAAAAGACGGTGGTCAGTCAGGACGGCACGGATTTCACATCCTTGGTGAACGCATTCGACTCGTTCGCTAGGCCGGTTTCCGTGGTCAAGTTTTCGTCCGCTCCCGGAGAGGCCCCTGCTGTGACCAGCGTGGTGGCCCCGCCGGCCCCGGTGTCACCCGGCGCATATGTTCTTACGTGGGCCGCGCAGACCGGCGTCGACCATTACGTTGTCGAACAGCAGTCCGCCGACGGTCAGTGGGTCGAGGTCTACCGCGGCACGGATACGCAGTGGGCCGCTTCCCTGAGCGCGGCAACGACCAATAACTTTCGCGTTAAGTCGTGCAGCTTCTACGGGGCCTGCTCGGTAAGTCAGACAGTAACGGTGATTGCCAAGGCGATCGACCTCACTCCGATATTGCAGTTGCTACTCGACTGACTGTTGTCGCGAGCCGGCCACGATACGGCCGGCGCGCTCGGTGCGGCGCAGCTGGAAAACGCTGTGCCAGCAATTCAAAGATCTACCTTCCGCGTGCGTTCATGACGCCTCGCGACCGGAGATGGGTAATGCGAAGCAGCAAGAAGTCGTTTTTCGGCGAAGTGTCGGCGCTGGCGGTGGCAATGGCGTTCGCGCAGTGGGCGCCTGGCGCCGCGGCACAGACAGCGCGTACCGACTCCACGCTTTACCGCGATGACCTGACGAACTGGGTCATTGGTCAGGTCCAAACGCAATCGTCGACCGGCGTATTGCGGGACAACGCGGGTGTCTCCGTCGAAACCGACCGCGTGGACTTCGATGCTCGCTCGTTGCCGTGGCGGACGTACAAGTTCGGAAAGCTTCAGAGCACCGTGACCTACAACGCAGACGGCACGATTGCGACGGTGACCGACGGCAACAACAATGTGATGTCGTTGTCCGGATGGAAGCGCGGCATACCACAGCTCGTGACGTTCGCCGATTCAACGACGAAAGCTGCGCAAGTCAACGACGACGGGGCGATCGATTGGATCGACGACGAGATCGGAGCCAGAACGTGCTACGGCTACGATCGGATGATGAGGGTCAACCTCATCACCTATCCGTCAGAGTCGGCTTTGCACACCTGTAATGCCGACAAATGGTCGCAGACGACGGTTACTTACGAGCCGATGGGAATTGTCGAGTACGGCATTCCCGCTGGCCATTGGCGTCGGTTGGAGCAGACAGGGAACTACCGCAAGCTGACCTACTACGATGCCTTCCTCCAGCCTATTGTCGAGGAAGATGTCGATACGTCGAACATGGCCGGCACCAATCGTTGGAGCGTCAAGCGATACGATGACGACGGGCATGTCGTTTTTTCCTCGTATCCTCGGAACCCGTTCCAGGACGGCTCGCTCGCCTGGAGTGCGGCGATGCCTGGGCTCTCCACAACGTATGATTCGCTAGGTCGCGCTACACGTGTCGATCAGAGCTCCGAACTCGGAACGCTGACGACAACGACGGAGTACCAAGCGAACAGCAAGACCCTCGTCACCAATCCGCGCCAGAAGACGACGGTCAACACCTACCAGGCGTTTGATCAGCCGGCGTACGAAGTCCTGTTGCGGAGCGAAATGCCCGAGGGCGCGGTCGTCGAGATCGCGCGCAACTCGCTGGGGATGCCTTTCGCGATCCGCAAAAGAAGCGCGGACAGTTCCGTCGTGGCGACCCGCCAGTACGTCTACGATGCGTCGTCGGTGGGTGGCATGACGCTTTGCAAGGCGATCGAGCCGGAGACGCGCGCCAGTACCTACGCATACGATGGCGCCGGTAACTTGACGTGGTCCGTGGCGGGTCTTGAGTACCTTTCGACAACGTCCTGCGATCGCGATGCGGCGCTGGCATCGGGTCGAGCCGTGCGCCGGACCTATGATTCCCGTAACCGCCTATCGACCCTGAGCTTTCCCGACAAAAACGGTGATCAGGGCTGGGCCTATTGGCCGGACGGCACACCGAAGCGTGTTACGACGCTTAATGATGGCGGCACGACCTCCATCATCAATGCGTATAGCTATAACACTCGTCGGCTTCTGTCGGGCGAAAGCGTTACCCATGCCAATGGCGCCATCTGGAGCCTGGGCTATGGCTACGACGCCAATGGCGGCCTGAGTACGCAAACGTACCCGACGGGCAGCGTGCTGGCGTATGCGCCTAACGCGATGGGTCAGGCGACGCAGGTGCGCGATGTAAACGGTTACACCTGGGCAAGCGGGGTCCAGTACTACCCGAATGGTGCGATCCGACAATTCACGTATGGCAATGGCATCGTGCATTCGATGGCGCAGAACGCGCGTCAGCTCCCCGCGCGATCGTCCGACATCGGTGGCTCCGGCACGCCGCTCGACTACACGTATGTCTACGACAAGAATGGCAACGTCTCCTCGATCGCCGACGCCGCCCAAGGGGTGAATTACAACCGGACCATGACGTACGACGACGCGGATCGACTGATCACCGCGTCCTCGCCCAGCTTCGGCGGCGATGGGGTGCATCGTTTCACGTACGACGCGCTCGACAACTTGAAGTCGTGGAAGCTGGCGGGCGTCAAGGACTACGCAAACTACTACTACGAACCGGCCACCCAGCGCCTTATGAACCTGCAGAACAGTGCAGGGGCAAGTGTCGTCGGGTTCGGGTACGACCCACAGGGCAACCTATCGAACAAGAACGGCCAAGCCTACGGATTCGATTACGGCAATCGGCTGCGATATACCGCGGACAAGGAAACGTATCGTTACGACGCCGCGGGCCGCCGGGTGTTCCAAGGCCGACCCGCAGGCATCTTTGGCGCGACGCCGTCCCAGACGGTGGAGCTGTACAGTAACAACGGACAGCTGATGTATGACGAAAAGAGTCGCGATACCGGCACCACGACTGAGCATTACGTCTATCTAGGCGGAAGCCTCATTGCGGTCAGCGAGTGGCTGAACACTACGAATGTCTGGACGCCCAAATACCAGCATACCGATGCGTTGGGTTCGCCTGTCGCTGTAACTAACTCGAACGCCCAAGTCATCGATCGAACGCAATACGAGCCCTACGGTGCAACCGTTGGCAAGTCGGTCGATGGGCCGGGTTTCACAGGGCACTCAATGGACGCGGCAACTGGCTTAGCGTACATGCAGCAACGATATTACGATCCGAGTATCGGCAGGTTCCTGAGTTCCGATCCTGTGGCGACTAGCGTCCGCACTGGAGCGAATTTCAACCGTTATGCGTACGCCAACAGCAACCCGTACCGTTTTAAGGATCCAGATGGCCGTCGCTGTGCGACGGCGGACGGGAAGTACAGCTGCACTGTTGACGAGTTCCGCGATAAGAACGGGAATGTCGTTACCAGAGAGCAAGCCACGTCGGGTGGCAGCAAACTTGCCAAGCTGCTCCACATGGACCGGGGCAGTCGCATAAGTCGCGCTGAGGCGGCCATGACTGCCAAGTACGCCGCCGCTAAGGCACTGGCAGCTCGTAATGGCGAGGTAACCATAAAAGGGAATCAAGAGCTCGGAATACCAGATACCCAGGTAAGCGGCTCATCAATCGTGAGCAGCATGGAAGCGATCCAAGTGATCAGCTACGAGGGCCCGTCAGCCGCTAGCAGACCGGGCTACACGGTTCTGGGCGGCGTGCCTGTAACCCCTGATGGCTCCCCGTCTAAGGGGCCGATGAATCTTTACAGCGACGGAAGTGGAATCGACGTCAGTCGCACGTTTGGGCACGAAATGCTTCACACCATCTACTCAGGTGTCGCCCTACCTAATCGTGGTTGGGCTAACGCAGATTTTCAGCTGCAACATCAGGCGTCCTTCGATGAAGCATCCGACGGAATCAGGTAGTAGGCACTGGTGGGGCGGTCTTCCACCGCTTAATTTCCTTTTCTTATGCGTTTGCGCCGCCGCGTCAACTCTAGGTTGCGCCTCCGCTAAGGAGGCGGCAATGCAGTTCGAATCTCGCGCCGTCGTCGCGCGCCTGGGTCTGACTGGCTGCACGGTGTCGGTACCATTAAGTCCATCTGAGGTAATCGAAAATTCGAAGAAGAGCGGGAACCCGGAACCAGAATCGAACAGCGAGTGGGTTGCAATGGTTTCCGTTATGACGCGGCGAGATGAGCTTCGACTAGTAAATTGTCTCGGATCGAAAAGCGCGGGAGGCGGGTACTATTATGGTCTTTTCCGAGACGGGGCTATCGTTGCAAGATTTCACCCTATGATCTTCAATTAGGGCGAATCTAAATCACCGTGGCTTGCCTCGTACTTGAAAGCGTCGACTGGCCCCCCCTTTCGGGCAGCTGTGTATTCGGTTTCGAGCCAGGTGCATGCCCCGGTATGTGGTGTCGTTCTCGCCTGACGCCGACCTTCCCGCCGGGACAGTGACGGTGCAGTGGGCGCCGTTTTTGTTTGCGTTGACCGATGGCTTAGCGCTTTGTTAGCAACGGCGTCAAGGCCGGTTCCAGCTGCTCGCGGCGCCAGCCCGCCAACGACTCCGGCCATTCACCCGTATCGAGCAGCGGCTCGAGCATGCGACGCGACGCCAGCACCGCGTCGGCCACGCCAAGTTCCGTCGCGCGCTCGGACACGGCGTCCTGCATCGCCTTGATGCGGTTCTTGTCGCGACGTTCGGCCTGCGCGGCGTCCGGCGCCTCGGCTTCGTCCGAAAGCGGCGTCACCAGTGCGTTCCAGATCGCGTCGACGAGCTTGCGCGGGCCCTTGGGATGCGCGCGGATCGCTTCGGCGATGACATCGCGATCGGTCGGCACGGAGCGGGCGAGCGTGGCGGCGAGTTCGTTGTCGAGCACCCAGCTGCGCGGCAGGTCCGCGGTACGCGCATGCGCGTCGCGCCAGCGCAGCAGGCGAAGCAGGCGCGCCTGCGCGTCGCGGTCGAAGAACTGTGCGCTGCGCATCGACAGGTGCGGCCAGCGGTCGACGGGGTCTTCGATGGCCAGGGCGACGGTGCGCGCCATGTCGGCGTCGAGCCAGTCGAGGCGGCCGAGCGTGTCGAGCTTCTCGACGAGCGCGTCGTGGATCTCGAACAGGTGCGCAACGTCTTCCGCCGCGTACTTCAATTGCGATGCGGAGAGCGGACGACGCATCCAGTCCGACCGCGTTTCGCCTTTTTCGAGCGCAACGCCCGTGATCTCGGCGACGAGCTTCTGGTAGCCGAGCCCCGCGCCGACGCCAGCGAGCGCGGCGGCGGCCTGCGTGTCGAACAGCGGGCGCGGCACTTCGCCGCAGGTCTCGCGCAGCGCGATCAGGTCCTCGCTCGGGCTGTGCATGATCTTCAGCACCGCCTCGTTCGCAAGCAGCGGCGCGAGCGCTTCGTTCATGCCGGGCACGAGCGGATCGACGAGCAGGATGTCGATGCCGCCATCGTCCGTCGGCAGTGCGATCTGCACGAGCGCGAGCTTGGGCCAGTAGGTGCGTTCGCGCACGAATTCGGTGTCGAGGCCGACGCGCGAAGGCGGCGATGAGAGGCGCGCGCGCAGCGCGTCGGGACGGTCGATCCAGTGGGCCAAAGCGGGTGCCGGGTTTGCGGTTGCGGGCGACAATAGCCTACTTTCCGTGGACCCGGCGGCAGCGGCCGCAGGCAGGAGGCGTCTTGCGCACGAAGGCCCGGACGAAGCCCGCAAACGCCATCGCGCTGAGTGTCGCGATGGGCGCCGCGCTGCTTCTCGGGGGCTGCCGTGGCGATCGCGACGATGCCGCCGCGAAGGCGCGCACCGCGCCGAAGGTGACGATCGGCCAGTCCGATGCGCAGGTCTCGACGTGGCGTGCACCGAAGATCGAGGTCGATGGTCGCAACGCGCAGGCACTCGCGAAGCAAGCCGACGAAGCGCTCGTGGCCGGTCGCTTCGCGGACGACGACACCTCGTCGCTGCCGTTGTTCATGGCATTGCGGACCTATCCGCCGATGCACGCGCGTGCCGAGGCCGGCGTCGAGCATTCGATCGCGGGACTGCTATTGCAGGCGCGTGAAGCGCTTGCGGATATCGACGTGGATCCCGATGCGCTGCGTCGCGTGCGGCATGCGGCGTCGGTGTTGCGCGTCGTGGCGCTGGATCGACCCGAGGTCGAGCGTTTCCTGCAGCAGGTCGATCGGGTCGAGGACGGGCAGCGCGACAGCGAACGCGGCGAAGCGGAGCTGGCGCGTGGGCGCGTAGGCGAAGACGGCGGCGACGGTGCGATCGCGTGGTTCCGCCGCGCGCTCGCGTTGCGGGCCACGGACGCGCGCGCCCGCCAGGGCCTCGGGGCGGCGGAGAGTGCGTTGATCCGTCGCGCCGAGGACGCGGCGGCGAAGGAGGATTACGCGGGCGCGGAGCACTGGCTGGCGCTTGCGCAGAAGGTGCGCCCGGAGGCCGGCGTCGTCGCCGAAGCGCGCGCCCGCATCGCGTTCGAACGCGCCGCGCGCATCGGTGAACTGCGCGATGCCGGCATCGCGGCGCTCCCACAACCGCGTGGCATCGACACGGCGCGCGGCTATCTGGCGCACATCCTGCGCATCGCGCCGACGGCTGATCCGACCGCCGCCGAGCTGCGTCGTCGCATCGACTTCGCCGTGCATTACGGCCTGTTCCAGCCCGGCCAGCGCTTCACCGATGCGCTGCAGGGTGGCGGGCGTACGCCGACGATGGTGGTCATCCCGTACGGCGATTTCCGCATGGGCGCGCCGGCGGGCGAGGGCGGGGCGACCGACGCCGAGCGCCCCATGCGCGTCATCCAGTTCCAGCGCGGCCTCGCGGTGTCGATGAACGAAGTGACCGTCGGGCAGTTCCGGCAGTTCGTGCAGGCGACCGGCTATCGCGCGCGCTCGACGCGTCGCGGATATTCGGTGGTCTACGACTTGCGCAGCGGCAACTTCGTGCGCCACGGCAACGTCGACTGGCAGCACGACTATCTCGGCAGGCCTGCGTCCGACGATCTGCCCGTGGTACACGTCAGCGCGAAGGACGCATCCGCCTACGCGCAGTGGCTCGCGGAGCAGACGGGGCATCGCTATCGCCTGCCCAGCGAGGCGGAGTTCGAGTACGCACTGCGCGCCGGCACGAAAACGCCGTATCCGTGGGGCGCGGGGACGCCGCCTGCGGGGACGGGCAACTTCACCGGCTCCGGCGATCGTTCGCCTGCGGGCCGCACCTGGCAGAACGCGTTCGCGGGCTATGCCGACGGCGCATGGGGACCATCACCGGTGGGGCGCTATACGGCCGATCGATTCGGTCTTCACGACATGGCCGGCAATGTCAGCGAGTGGGTGGCGGACTGCTGGCATAGCAGCTACCGGCGCGCGCCGCGCGACCAGCGCGCCTGGGTGAACCCGGGGTGCCGGCAGCGCGTGCTGCGCGGTGGCTCGTGGGCCAGCGCGCCGGCGGAGGCCCGTTCGGCCTGGCGCAGCGGCACGGATGCCGACACCACGAACGCGCGCATCGGCTTCCGGGTGGTGCGCGACCTCTAGCCGTCGCAACCGTGGAGTGCAATCGATGCGCATCGACCCGTTGGGCCAGTCCGTGGGCAGCCCGCGTCGCGGCTTCGGATTCGGCGGAATCCGCTGGATCATCCTGATCGGCTTCGCGATCTACGCTGCGGTGTCGTGGTTCGGCAGTGCGCAGAAAGATCCTTACACGGGCGAGACCGCGCACTACGGGGCGTCGACCGACGAGGAAGTCGACCTCGGGACGCAGGCGTTCCAGCAGGTGGTCGGCGATGCGCAGTCGCAGAACGCGCTCGTCCCTGCGGATGCGCAGGTCAGCCAGCAGATCCGTGGCATCGCCGAACGCCTGATCAAGCGCGTGCCGGACGTGACGCAGGATCTCGCGCAGGCCAATGGCACCGCCGCGCCGGAGAACTACAAGAATTTCCAGTGGGACGTCGCCGTCATCCAGTCGGACGAGGCGAACGCGTTCTGCCTGCCGGGCGGCAAGATGGCCGTCTACACCGGCCTGATTCCGATTGCGCAGAACCAGGACTCGATGGCGGTGGTGATGGGCCACGAGATCGCGCATGCGCTGTTGCGCCACGGCTCGCAGCGCATGGCGCAGCAGAAGCTGGTGCAGATGGGGCAGATGGCCGCAGGCGTCGCACTCGGCGGCATGGATCCGAACCAGCAACGCGCGGTGATGGGCGCGCTGGGCGCCGGTGCGCAATACGGCTTCATCCTGCCGTACAGCCGCAACCACGAGGCGCAGGCGGACCAGGTGGGTCTGATGCTTGCGGCGGCGGCCTGCTTCAACCCGCACGAGGCGATTCCGCTGTGGCAGCGCATGGAACAGCTCGGTGGCGGGCAGCGCCCGCCCGAGTTCGCCTCGACCCATCCGGACCCGGAGAACCGCATCGCACACCTGCAGGCGCTGATGCCGCAGGCGGAGGCGTTTTACAAGAAGTTCTGCGGTGGCGCGGCGCCGGCGGAGGTCGCGGCGACGCAGTAACGACGCGCCACCCGCGCAACGAAAAAGCCCGCGTCGACACCGGCGCGGGCTTTTTTCATTGACTCGTCGACTCGTCGCGGCCGCGCAGGCCGCGGGTATTACTTCTGCGTTTCGCTCTTCCGTCCCGTTGGCGCCCCCATGGTGCCGGACAGGTTCTGCTGGAAATCCTTCCACATCTGCAGGTTGCGCTCGGTGAGCTGGTTCATCAGCGTCCACGGCGTCTGGCCGAGCAGGCCTCCCATCTGCGTGCGGAACTGCTGTTGCTGGTCGAGGAAGAGCTGCATCGACTTCTCGAGGTAGCTGGCCATGAAGCCCTGCATCGAGTCGCCGTAGAAGCGGATGATCTGGCTAAGCAGCTGCGTGGAGAGCAGCGGCTCACCGTCGGATTCGTGCTCGGCGATGATCTGCAGCAGCACCTGCCGCGTGAGGTCTTCGCCGGAGCGTGCATCCCGCACTTCGAACTCTTCGCCGTCGATGATCAGCTGGCGGACGTCTTCGATGGTGATGTAGCTCGAGATTTCCGTGTCGTAGAGCCGTCGATTCGGATACTTCTTGATGACACGCGGAGAAGCCATCTGCGGAACACCGGAAAAAGCGGGATGTCCCGAGAATGACGCAGTGCGGCAGGCCACGCAACTGCGCCCCCGTCGCGGCCAGCCCGGGGGCTGACCGCTTCAGTGACGCGGATCACCAGCCCATGTACTGGCCGCCGTTCACCGCCAGGTTGGCGCCCGTGATCCAGCCCGCTTCGTCGGGGATGAAGAACGACACCGCATAGGCGATCTCGTCCGGGTTGCCCAGGCGCCCCGTCGGGATCTGCTGGATGATCTTGTTGCGCACCTCTTCCGGCACCGCCATCACCATGTCCGTGCCGATGTAGCCGGGCGACACCGTGTTGACGGTGATGCCGAACTTCGCGTTCTCCTGCGCCAGCGAAATCGTGAAGCCGTGCATGCCGGCCTTCGATGCCGCGTAGTTCGCCTGCCCGTACTGGCCCTTCTGGCCGTTGATCGAACTGATCTGGATGATGCGGCCCCACTTGCGACTGCGCATGCCATCGATGACCGGGCGCGTGACGTTGAACACCGAGCCGAGGTTGGTGGCGATGACCTCGTTCCATTGCTGCGGCGTCATCTTGTGGAACGTGGTGTCGCGGGTGATGCCCGCGTTGTTGACCAAGATGTCGACCGGGCCGAGCACGCTTTCGACGTCGCGCACCATCGCTTCGCACTGGTCGGGGTCGGCGACGTCCGCCTTCGACAGATGCACCTCAAGGCCCTTGTCGCGCAGCTTCTGCTGCCAGGCGCGCGCCTTGGCCTCGTCACGGTAGTTGGTCGCGACCTTGTGGCCCATCGAGGCCAGCCGTTCGATGATCGAGGTTCCGATGCCACCGGTGCCGCCGGTGACCAGTGCTACGCGACTCTGCATGAGCTGCTCCGTGCCGGCGCGACCTGCGCCCTCCGCCCGATTCTAGGCGCGAAGATTCACGGCCGTGTGGCAGCGCGCGGAATTTTCGCGGGATCGAACGCCGCAACTGCGCGAGCGAGCCATGCGGTCACGGTGTCGGCATCCGAATGCTGCAGTGCATCCTGTCCGAGCGCCCCCCATGCGCGATCGAGTGCAGGAAGCGGATCCGCGAAGTCGACCGGGTTCGACGCCAGCGACTTCGACAGCTTGCGGCCTTCGTCGTCGACCACGACGGGCAGGTGCGCATACCCCGGCGTCGGCAGCCCGAGCGCGCGCTGCAGCAGGATCTGCCGTGGCGTGGAATCGAGCAGGTCGGCGCCACGCACCACATGCGTGATGCCCTGTTCGGCGTCGTCGACGACCACGGCCAGCTGGTAGGCCCACAGGCCGTCAGCGCGATAGAGGACGAAATCACCGACCTCGGCATCGACGTCCTGCAGCTGCGGGCCGAGCAGGTCGTCGTCGAAGCGCACGCGCGTGCCAGCGGCGACGCGCAGGCGGATCGCGGGGCTGCGGTCGGGATCCGGCGCGCGGACGCAGGCGCGGTGCACGCCGCCAGTTGCTGCGAGGTCGGTCCGACTGCACCAGCACGGGAAGGCGAGGCCCCGATCGGCCAGGTCCTCAAGCGCGGCGCGATAGAGCGGGGAGCGATCGCTCTGCCGGACGACAGGCTCGTCCGCATGCAGGCCGAAGGCGCGCAGTGCGTGCAGCTGCCGCGTCGCGGCACCCGGGACCTCGCGCGGTGTGTCGACGTCCTCGATGCGGACCAGCCAGCGTCCGCCCGCGCGGCGCGCGAACAGCCAGCTGCCGAGCGCGGCGAGCAGGGATCCGGCGTGCAGGTCGCCAGTGGGCGAGGGCGCGAACCGGCCGCGATACCCGCTGCCGGTCATGCGGCTGAAGCGACGCTGGATGTCACGGCGGCGAGGGATTGAAAAGCGGCCGTACGTACGCCACGTTCAACGCCATATAACGACCTGCCGCGGAAGTTCCACGCCATGCTCAAGCGCATCACCCTGTTCCTTGCCACCAACCTCGCCGTGCTCGTGCTGTTGAGCATCGTCATGCGCGTGCTCGGCGTGAATCCGCAGACCAGCGGCGGCCTGCTGGTGGTGGCAACGCTGTTCGGCTTCGGCGGGTCGTTCATCTCGCTCATGATGTCCAAATGGATCGCCAAGCGCACCACCGGTGCGTACGTGATCGAACAGCCGCGCAACGAATCCGAACGCTGGCTGGTGGACACGGTGCGCCGCCAGGCAGAGGCCGCAGGAATCCGCATGCCGGAAGTCGCGATCTACGAAGGCCCGGAAATCAACGCGTTCGCGACCGGCCCGAGCCGCAACGACGCGCTCGTCGCCGTGTCGACCGGCCTGCTGCGCAACATGGATCGCGACGAGGCCGAAGCGGTGCTGGGCCACGAAGTCAGCCACGTCGCGAACGGCGACATGGTGACCATGATGCTGGTGCAGGGCGTGCTCAACACCTTCGTGATCGTGCTGGCGCGCGTCGTCGGCCGCATCGTCGACGGCTACCTCGGCGGCAACAACCGCAACGGCGGCTTCGGCTACTTCATGACGGTGATGGTGCTCGACATGGTGTTCGGCCTGCTCGCGAGCGTCATCGCGATGTGTTTTTCGCGCTACCGCGAGTTCCGCGCCGACGCGGGCGGCGCGCGCCTGGCCGGTCGCGACAAGATGATCTCCGCGCTCGAGAAGCTGTCGCGCACCTACGGCGAAACCACGCTTCCGAAGCAGGTGCAGGCGTTCGGCATCAGCGGCGGCGTCGCTCACGGCCTGCGTCGACTGTTCATGACGCATCCGCCGCTGCAGGAGCGCATCGAGGCGCTGCGTCGTCTGCCCGCGGCCGATCCGTCGGTGCGCGTGGTGACCTGACGCCCGCTCGCTGCAACGAAAAAGCCCGCCATCCGGCGGGCTTTTTTTGTGCGCGGGGTGACAGCGCAATCAACCGAATTCGTAATCCATCGTCGTGCTAACGCCGGCCAGGAAGAAGCCCTGCGCGTAGTCGACGCCGGCTCCGAACAGCACGGTCATGCTCTGCGCGTCGCGGACGTGCTCCGCGATCGTGCGCTTGCCGAGCGCGCGGGCCTTGTCGGTGATTTCGCGCAGGCGCTTCTGGTGCTCGGCGCTGGTGCCGAGGCTTTCCATGAAGGTGCGGTCGATCTTGAGGAAGTCGGCGTCGAAGTGCGCCAGCAGCTGGAACGAGTTGAGGCCGGCGCCGAAGTGCTCGAGACCCACGCGAACGCCCGATCGCGCGGCCCGTGCCTGGAACTCCTGTGCCGCACGCAGGTTCGTGAACACCTTCGATTCCGGCAGCTGCACGACGAGCAGGCTGCCATCCGAGCCGTGGCGCGTGATCTGCTCCTCGATGTGCTTGATCAGGCTGTCGTCCTGCAGCGAGCTCTCGGTGATCTTGACCAGCAGCGTCGTGCGCTTGCCGCCGCGCATGCGCTCGCCGATGACTTCTAGCGCGCGGCCGACGACCCAGCGGTCGATCTCCCACAGCAGCCCGTTTTCCTCGGCGATCTGCAGGAAGGCCAGCGGCGCGACGAGCTCGCCCTGGTCGCCCTTCATGCGGAGGTAGGCCTCGTAGATCTCGCCCGGGTCGCCGTGCAGGCTGACCAGTGGCTGGTAGGCCATGGTGAAGCGGTCGGAATCGAGCGCGTCGCGAATGCGGTCGACCCACGCCTGCACGCGCTCTTCCTCGGCGCGATCGGCCGCGCCGGGGTCGAACACTTCCGAGCGGTTGCCGCCCATGCCGATCGACGACTGGATGCCCTGCGTCGCACGCGCGAGCACCGCGGTGACGCTCGCGATCTTCTCGCCGATCTGCACGCCGCCGATGCTCACCGTCGCGTTGAGCGAGCGACTGCCGGCTTCGACGACGTGGTCGGCGAAACCATTGCGCACCTGCTCGGCGAGCATCTGCGTGACTTCGTGGTTGGCGCCGCGCGCCAGCGCCGCGAACTGGTGCTCGCCGAAACGGGCGAGGATCACGTCCTCCGGCACGCTTTCGCGCAGGCGGCGTGCGCAGGCCGCGACGAGATCGTCCGCGGCGTCGAGGCCGATGTCCTGCAGCAGCTTGGCGTAATAGTCCGGCTCGATCAGCAGGAAGCCGCTGTGCGTCGAGTTCTGCGCGGCGTCGGCGACCGCGTCTTCCAGTGCACGCAGGAACGTCGCGCGGTTGAGCAGGCCGGTGACCTGGTCGCGCTGGCGCAGCTCCTCGACTTCGCGTGCGAGGTCGGGGTCGAGCTCCTGTCGGCGCAGCACGAGCTGCAGGCAGTGCTCGCCTTCGTACATCGCCGGCGTGAATTCCATGACCGCCGGAAACTGGTTGCCGTCGAGCGTGCGCGCTTCCACTTCGACGCGCGGCGGCGGCTGCTCGCCCTTCGACAGCTTCTTCAGCAGCGCCTTGAACGCCTCGACATGCGACGGCGCGATCATGTCGAGCAGCGACATGCCCTCGACTTCCTCGAACGACTCGTAGCCGAACATCTCGAGGTACGCGCTGTTCGCGCGGATGTGCATGCCCTCGTGGATGTACGCGATCGGGTCGCGCGAGGACTCGATCAGCGAGTCGCAACGGCGCTCGGTCTCGCGGACCTGGAACTCGAGCTTGCGCAGCGCGCGGCGGGCTTCGAGGTCCTGCCACTCGGTCTGCACCACGTTGACGATGTGGTCGTTGCGATGGCGCAGCACGACGCCGCGCGCGCCCATCGTCATGGCTTCGAGCACGCCGGCTTCGTCGATCTGGTCGACGAGCAGGAGCACGGGGAGATCCTTGCCGCTGGTGGCGACGCGCTGGAGCACGTCGGTGGCGGAAACGAGCGTCGCCTTGCGGGCGAGGAGGACGAGGTCCGGGGACTGCTGGCCGACCTGGTGCGTCAGTTCGTCGGAGTTCTCCGGACGCGACGGACGCACCGCGATGCCGGCATTGCGAAGCGTGCTGACGACGGCCTCGGCCGCCTCCACGCTGTCGTCGACGATCACAAGTCGTAGGGCCGCGTCTTTCCCGAACTGCATTCCCATCTCCTGGCGGTCGCACCCAGTTATGACATGCCGGGCGTGTTCGCGTCATCCCCGAGCGGTCGTTCCCGGACGACGAATGGTATGGCCGGGACCCGGACTGTGACCGGGTCACCTACTTCGGCGTACGGATATCCATCGGCCGGCCCGGCCGAAACTTCAGAGCGGACGCTTGCCCGGATCGCCGGCGACCTCGCGGACCAGTCGCGGGACCAGATAGCCCGACAGCCGGGCTGCGAGCTGGCGGTGCAGCTCACGGGCGCGCGCGTCGTCGACCTCGAAATGCGCGGCGCCCTGCACGCGGTCGAGCTGGTGCAGGTAATAGGGCAGCACGCCGGCCTGGAAGCCGCGTTCGGCCAGGTCGGCCAGCGCGTCGACCGAATCGTTGACGCCGCGAAGCAGCACGGCCTGGTTGAGCAGCGTGGCCCCAGCGCCGCGCAGGCGGGCGAGGGCGGCATCGACGGTCGCGTCGAACTCGTTGGCGTGGTTCGCGTGGAGCACGACGGTCACCGGCCAGCGCAGGCCGCCCAGCCATGCGAGCAGCTCGTCGTCGACGCGCTCGGGCAGCACGACGGGCAGGCGGGTGTGCACGCGCAGGCGGCGCAGGTGCGGGATGTCGGCGAGTGCGGCCGTCAGCTCCGCGAGCTTCGGCGTCGACAGCGACCACGGGTCCCCGCCGGAGAGGATGACCTCGTCGATCGCGGGGTCCGCCGCGATCAGCGCGACCGCATCGCGCCAGCCCGCGGCGGCGGCGGTCTCGTCCCCGTACGGGAAATGGCGGCGGAAGCAGTACCGGCAATTGACCGCGCAACTGCCTGTCGCGACGAGGAGAGCGCGGCCCCGGTATTTGCGGATCACGCCCTGACCGGCGCGGGCGAGCGAGTCGCCGACCGCGTCGATCGCGAATCCCGGCGTCGGACGCAGTTCCTCGTCGAGCGGAAGCACCTGGCGGAGCAGCGGGTCGGTCGGGTGGCCGCGGCGCATCCGGGCAACGAACCCGCGCGGGACGCGCAGCGCGAACTGCTGGGCCGCGGCCTCCGACATGCCCGTCGCGACGTCCTCCAGCCCGACCAGCGCCAGAAGCTCGCGCGGATCGCGCACGGCCTCGCGCCAGAGCTGTTGCCAGCGCACGGCGCCCGGCGCGTGCGGCGGGGTGAGGGCAGCGGGTATCATTGCGGGCTGTTTCGATCCGGACATCCGGGCCAGTGTGGTCCGGGCCAACCATTCTAGCCGGCGCCTTCGATGCGTCGGCCCGTCACCTCGCAGGAGTTTCAGGCATGGCCACCCTCGGCATGAACGACGTCAAGACCGGGCAGAAGATCCTGGTCAACAACGACCCGTGCGTCATCACGGAGACCGAGTACGTCAAGCCGGGCAAGGGCCAGGCCTTCACCCGCGTGAAGTACCGCAGCATCAAGTCGGGCCGCGTCGTCGAAATGACGATGAAGGCGACCGACTCGGTGGAGCAGGCCGACGTCGTCGACACCGACATGCAGTACCTCTACTCCGACGGCGAGTACTGGCACTTCATGAACCCGGAGTCGTTCGAGCAGGTCCAGTCGGACAAGAACGGCATGGGCGGCGCCGAGAAGTGGCTGAAGGGCGAGGAAGAGTGCGTGGTCACGCTGTGGAACGGCACGCCGATCATGGTGCAGCCGCCGAACTTCGTGGAGCTCAAGATCACCGAGACCGATCCGGGCGTCCGCGGCGACACCTCGGGCGGCGGCGGCAAGCCGGCGACGCTTGAAACCGGCGCGGTCGTGCGCGTTCCGCTGTTCGTGAACCAGGACGAGATGATCAAGGTCGACACGCGCTCGGGCGAATACGTCAGCCGCGTGAAGTGAGTCATCAGACGGCCGGGAGACCGGTCGTCGACATGACGAAGCCCGCGGCCTTCCGCGGGCTTTGTCGTATCGGCGGGGCGCTTTCGCAGCGGTAACGCGCAAACGCCTAGCCTTTCGGCAATGCATGCGAGGTCGGGAATGGGCGAGGCGGGCAAGCAACACTGCGACGTACTGATCGAGGCCGGCTGGGTCGTGCCGGTCGAGCCGCATGCGGAAGTCTGGGACGACCACGCCGTCGCGATCGTCGGCGACCGCATCGTTGCCGTGGGCCCGCGGCGCGAACTGCGCGAGCGCTTCGAGCCGCGCGAGGTGGTGTCGCGACCGAACGCCGCGCTCATCCCGGGTCTCGTCAATTCGCACACCCACAACCCGATGACGCTGCTCCGCGGCATCGCGGACGACCTGCCGCTGATGGAGTGGCTGCAAGGCCACATCTGGCCGGTCGAGGGCGCGGTGATCGGGCCGGACTTCGTGCGCGACGGCGTGTCGCTCGCGATTGCGGAAATGCTCCGCGGCGGCACCACCTGCGCCAACGAGAACTACTTCTTCCCCGACGTGCAGGCCGAGACGTACAAGCGTTACGGCTTCCGCGCGCTGATCGGCCTGCCGGTGATCGACTTCCCGACCGCTTGGGCGAAGACGTCGGACGAATACTTCGCCAAGGCCGCCGACGTGCACGCCGCGTGGCGCGGCCACGCGCTGGTCGGCACGACGATCGCGCCGCATGCGCCGTATACGGTCAACGATGCGAACTTCCATCGCGTGCGCGACTTCGCGAACGAGTTCGACGTCCGCATCCACCTGCACACGCATGAGACCGCGCAGGAAGTGCGCGACTCGATCGCGCAGTTCGGTGTCCGCCCGCTCGCGCGGCTCGATGCGCTCGGCATCGTCACGGATCGCCTCATCGCCGTGCACATGACGCAGCTCACTGACGCCGAGATCGCGCTCTGCGCCGAACGCGGCGTCTGCGTCGCGCATTGCCCGGAGTCGAACCTCAAGCTCGCGTCGGGCTTCTGCCCGGTGTGCAAGCTGCAGCATGCAGGCGTGACGTTCGGCCTCGGCACCGACGGCTGCGCGAGCAACAACGATCTCGACATGATCGGCGAGACGCGCACCGCCGCGCTGCTCGCGAAAGCAGTGGCGGACGATGCGTCCGCGCTCGACGCTGCCAGCGCGCTGCGCGCGGCCACGCTCGGCGGCGCGATCACGCTCGGCCTCGGCTCGCAGATCGGTTCGATCCGCGTCGGCAAGCAGGCCGACCTCGTCTGCATCGATCTCGACGACCTCGAAAGCCAGCCGCTGTTCCACGTCATCTCGCAACTCGTCTACGCGACCGGCCGCCATCAGGTGACCGACGTGTGGATCGCCGGCCGCCGCAAGCTCAGCGACCGCCAGCTCGTCGACATGGACCGCGACGCCCTCCGCGCGAACGCCCGCCAGTGGCGCGACCGCATCCGCCAGATCCGGACCGCCTGATGACCACGTCCACCGCCGGCAACGTCCGCCAATCCGAACTCGACCGCTTCGGCGCGCTCGCGGCGCGCTGGTGGGACCCGCAGGGCCCGCAGAAGCCGCTGCACGCGCTCAACCCCGTACGGCTCAAGTACGTCGCCGATCGCGTGCCGCTCGCGAATGCGAACGTGCTCGACGTCGGCTGCGGCGCGGGCCTGCTCAGCGAGGCGATGGCGCTCGACGGTGCGAACGTGACCGCGATCGACCTGGCGCCGGAACTCGTGAAGGTCGCGCGCCTGCACGCGCTCGAAAGCGGCGCGAAGGTCGACTATCGCGTGCAACCCGTCGAAGAGGTTGCAGCGTCCGCACCTGCGACGTTCGACGCGGTGACGTGCAGGGAGATGATCGAGCACGTGCCTGATCCCGCCGCCGTGATTCGCGCCTGCGCCGAGGCGTTGAAACCGGGCGGTCGCCTGTTCGTGTCGACGATCAACCGCACGCCCGCTGCATTCGCGTTCGCGATCGTCGGCGCCGAGTACGTCGCGCGCCTGCTGCCCAAGGGCACGCACCAGTACCGCGATTTCGTGCGTCCGTCCGAGCTGGCGGCATGGTTGCGCGCCGCCGGTCTCGAACTCGAGGACGTCAGCGGCCTGATGTATCTGCCGATGCTGCATTCGGGGCGGCTGTCGAGCCGCACCGACATCAACTACATCGTCAGCGCGCGCAAGCCGGCATGAGCGATCCGCGTTTCCCGAAGGCCGTGCTGTTCGACCTCGACGGCACGCTGCTCGACAGCGCACCCGACATGCTCGCGGCGGTGAACGCGATGCGCGCCGCGCGCAACGAACCGCCGATGGCGCTGGAGGCGCTGCGGCCGCATGTGTCGAAGGGCGCGCGCGCGATGGTCGGCGCGGCGTTCCCGCACGTCGACGCCTCGACGCGCGAAACGTGGATCCCCGAGTTCCTCGACCACTACCGGCGCGAACTCGGCCTCCACGGCAAGCCGTTCGACGGCATCGAGGAGTTCCTCGCCGCGATCGAAGCTTCTGGCTCACGCTGGGGGATCGTCACCAACAAGCCCGAGTCGCTGGCCGTCGCGCTGATGCCGCTGCTCGGCTGGGACGCGCGCTGCGCCGTGCTCATCGGCGGCGATTCGCTGCCCGCGCGGAAACCGGATCCGTTGCCGCTGCGCGTCGCCGCCGAACGCATGGGTATCGATGTCGCCGACTGCGTCTACGTGGGTGACGACGAGCGTGACATCGTCGCCGCACGCGCGGCGCCGATGCGCTCGGTCGTCGCGCTGTGGGGCTATCGGCTGGACGACGACGATCCGGTGTCGTGGCAGGGCGACGTCATGCTCGAATCGCCGCGCGACATGCTGGACGTGTCGCGCTGGATGCCGCAGTGAGCGAGCACGACCCGCATCCCGCGGACGACGCGGCGGCGTTCGTCGCGAAGTGGCGCGGCGCGTGGCCGGAGTGGTCGCTGGTGGAGTGCTTCCTGCCGGCATCGCAGCGCGACATCGTCGATGCGTGGCAGGCGCTGCAGTTCGAATGGCAGGAAGCCGCATGGCGCGGCGATGACGCGCGCCCGGGCGAGGCCAAGCTGCGCTGGTGGATGGACGAGCTGATCGGATGGTCGAAGGGCATTCGCCGCCATCCGCTCGGCGCTGTGCTGCAGAAGCAGCCGGTGGAGTGGCAGACGATTGCGACTGCGCTGCCGGCGCTGGCAGCCGCGCGATTTCGCCCGCGCGATGCATCGGGAGCGCGCGAACAGCTGCTCCCGTTGGCGTCGGCGCTGGCGTCCGCCGAGGCCGTGCTGGTCGGCGCATCGAACGCCGAAGCCATCGTGGCGACGTGGCTGCACGCACGTCTCGCGCGACATCCGGGCGACGCGGTTCCGACCGAATTCGCCTCGCAGGATGCCGCCGATGCGCACTGGACGCGCGCGCTCCTGGCGCAGTGGCCTGTCGCCCGCGCACTGACGCCATCTCGAGGCATCGCGCTCTCGCTCGCACGCGCACGCCTCGCAAGCGGCCGACCCGGAGCGCCGCTGTCGCCGTGGTCCGCCTTGTGGGCGGGTTGGCGCGGCGCACGCGGCTGACGCGCCACGGATCGTTCCGCCAGCGGTCCGAGGCGTGAAACCCCGCGTCGGTAGAATGCGCAGCCTCACATCCGAAGCTCGTCCGTTGATGACCCAGCCCCGCGTCATGCCCGATGTCGCACTCGACCGTGCCGCGACCGCGCGCGCGCTCGATCGCGTCGGCATGGCCGGCATCGCGCTGCCGGTGCGCACGCGCTCGGCGACCGGCGAGGCCATGCAGGTGCCGGCGAAGGTCGATGTCTTCGTCGATCTGCGTGATCCGGACGCGCGCGGCATCCACATGTCGCGCCTGTATCTGCGGCTGCAGCATGCGTTCGCCGCCGAAGAGATGACGCCGGACGGCCTCGCGCGCGTGCTGCATGCGCTGGTCGAGACCCAGGGCGAGCTGTCGCGTTCGGCGCACCTGGTGATCCGCTTCGACCATCTGCTTCTGCGGTCGGCACTCGCCAGCGCAAATGCGGGCTGGAAGGCATATCCGGTCGAAGTGATCGCGGACATCGTCGATGGCGAGGTATCGATCGATCTCGCCGTCGCGGTCGATTACTCGTCGACGTGCCCCGCATCCGCCGCGCTGTCGCGGCAGATGAGTGCCGAGGCCTTCGCGCGCGAATTCGGCGCGGACGGGTCGGTCGATGCGGCTGCGGTGCGCGACTGGCTGCGCTCCGAAGCCGGCATGGTCGCGACCCCGCATGCGCAGCGCAGTCGTGCGGACGTACGGGTGCGACTGGCTCCGGGCCTGTCGTCGCTGCCGATCGTCGAGCTGATCGATCGCATCGAGAGCGCACTCGGCACGCCGGTGCAGACCGCAGTGAAGCGCGAGGACGAGCAAGCGTTCGCGGCGCTCAACGCGAAGAACCTGATGTTCTGCGAGGACGCGGCCCGCCGCGTCGCGCATGCACTCGCGCATGATCCGCACGTGGTTCGTTTCGATGCGCGCGTCGAACACATCGAAAGCCTGCACGCGCACGATGCGGTGGCGTCGGTGAGCGGCGAGGGCGGGGCACGCTGAGACGTCAGCGGTGCTGAGCGGCGGGCTTTGGAACGGCCTCGCTTCGCTTGATCTTGGATGTCGAGAGCGTCGCAACCCGCCGTCGTCGACGATCTCACCCGCAATTCGAACCCCAGCAGCGATCAACCCTTATGTCGAACCGCGCCGCGATCGACGGTGGGTGCACCGTCGCTTCAACGCGCGATAGTGGCGCCGGATCGCTGCGGCTCGAGCACCAGCAGCGGATCGATCCGCACGTCGAACCAGTTCATTCCCCAGTGCAGGTGCGGGCCGGTTGCACGACCGGTCGCACCCACCGCGCCGATGACTTGGCCCTGCTCGACGCGATCGCCGACGCGCACGTCGATGCGTGAAAGATGCAGGAAATTCGAGCTGACGCCGTGGCCGTGGTCGAGCACCAGTGTGCCGCCGGTGAGATACAGGTTGGGGTCGGCGAAGGTGATCGTGCCTGCGGCGGGGGCGTGCACCGGCGTGCCCTTCGCGGCCGCGATGTCCATGCCGGAGTGCGGCGTGCCCGCGCTGCCGTTGTAGACGCGCTGGTTTCCGAAGCGACCGCTGATCCTTCCCTGCACGGGCCACTGGAACTGCTGCAGGAAATCGAGGCGCTCGTCGTCGCGCGTACGTACCGCCGCCACGCGCGCCTGTTCGGCCTGGATGCGTGCGGCGATCTCCGGCGGCGGATTGACGGTCGCGGGCGGCACGCCGTCGATGCGTTCGATCGGCCAATCGCGTGGCGCGACGGTGAGTACGACTTTCGTCGGCGCCATGCCCGGCGCATCGACCGTCACCGGCGCCATGCCGCTCGCGTCGCGCGCGATGCCGAAGACGAAATGTCCGTCGCTGCCGACGCGCACGTCGCGGCCGCCGAAACGTGCGTGGGCACCCCGCACCGTCTGGCCGATCACGAGTGCGCCTTGCGATGCCGTGGCGGCAATTGTCAGCGGCGTCGGTGCCGTGCGTGCGGGCTTCGGCGTGGCCGCGCGCGGCGCGATCGAACAGGCTGCGAGGAGCACGAGGGCCGGGCCGAGCAATGCGTGACGCGCCATCGAATACCTCCGCAGGTGTCGGAGGCATCGTCGCGCGCGATCACCCAATCGCGGCTGAGTCACCGTGGCGGCACGGGATCGTGCCCGCCCGGATGAAACGGATGGCAACGCAATACGCGCCGCGCCGCCAGCCACGAGCCGCGCAACGCGCCGAACCGCGCGATCGCCTGCATCGCGTAGACCGAACACGTGGGATGGAAACGGCAGCGCGGGCCGAGAAGCGGGCTGATCCATCGCTTGTAGCCGCGGAGCAATGCGATAAGGGCGCGGTCGATCACGGAATCTTGATGCTCCGGCTCACCATGATGGCGGCCACATCGTCGCGATGGTTCGCTGCTCCGGAGCGATCGCGGAACTCCATGCAATAGCGTCGAAGCACGCTTGAAGGCCCTGTCGGAACGCGTATTCCGTGCGGTTGCCGCAGCAGTTGCGGGCAGGGTATAACAGCGCGCTTTCCCGCCTCAAGGGAAGAAGGACAGGCGCTCGTGGCGACAAAGAAAACCGCGAAGAAGGCCGCCTCGCCGGCCAAGAAGTCCGCAGCAAAGCCCGCGGCGAAGAAGGTTGCGAAACCCGCGGCCAAGCCGGCGGCGAAAAAGGCCGTAGCGAAAAAGGCGCCGGCGAAGCCCGCGCCGAAGGCGAAGCCTGCGCCCGCGAAGAAGGCGGCGCCGGTCAAGAAGGCCACACCGGCGAAGAAGGCGGCTCCCGTCGCCAAGGCGCCGGTCAAGAAGACCGTTGCCAAGACGCCGTCGCGCGTCGTCGAGGCGGCGACCAAGAAGTCAGCGCCGGTGAGCAAGGCCGCGCCCGTAACCAAGCAGGCCGCGGCCAAGCAGCCTGCAGCGAAGCAGCCCGCAGTCAAGCAGCCCACGCCGGCCGCGAAGCCCGCCGCAGCAGCGCCGGCGGCGCGTGCCAGTACGAATGAACGTCCGACGCAGTCCGGTTCCACCGGCGCTGCGGCGGGCGCGTTGAAGAACGGGACGACGTCGACCGCGGGCACCGCGGCGCGCCCGTCCCCGCAGGTGGAGTCGATGAGCAAGAGCACGAACAAGAAGAGCGCCGCGGCCCCCGCCGCAGCCGTCGGTGGCACCGCCGCCGTGGTCGAGCGCCCATCCCCTGGCAAGGTGGCCGTCGCCGTGGCCACCAATCGCGGCAGCGCCGCGTCCAACACGGGCAAGCGTCGCATGCCCGAATACCGCACCGACGAGGCGACAGGTCGCCCGATCGTCCCCGATGGCTACAAGCCGAAGGCGGACGAGGAGTACATGAATCCGCTGCAGCTGGAGTACTTCCGCCAGCGCCTGCTGTCGTGGCGGGGTGACCTGGTGGAGGAGTCGAAACAGACGATCGAGAACCTCCGCGAGGAAGTGCGCGACGTCGGCGACGAGGCCGAGCGCGCCACGCGCGAGACCGAGAACTCGCTTGAGCTGCGCACGCGCGATCGCTACCGCAAGCTGATCAGCAAGATCGACAGCACGCTCAAGCGCATCGATTCGGGCGACTACGGCTACTGCGCCGACACGGGCGAGGAAATCGGCCTGGATCGTCTCGAGGCTCGCCTCACCGCCGAGCGCACGATCGACGCGCAGGAGCGCTGGGAGCACCTGCAGAAGCAAATGGGCGACTGATCCATCGTCGACCTCGGCAACGAAGCCCCGCTGCGTGCGGGGCTTCGCGTTTCTGGCGCCGGCTCAGTCGTCGGCGACGTGCGCCGCGTACCGGCGTGCGATGAGGGCCAGTGCGATCGCGATGACGAGCACGAGCCCCTGCAGCGCAACGGCGGTCGCCTCGGGCAGGCCGCCGGATGCGATTACCAGGCCGACATCCTGCACGACGACGCCGATGAGCGACGCCAGCAGCAAGCGCCACGCGATGCGATGCGGAACGCCGAGTGCGACGGAGCCGAGCAATCCGGCGCCGACTGCCACCGCAGTCCCGATGACTGACCAACCCGGCCGCGCGGCGTAGAGATGTTGCTGCTCGATCGGCATGCGCGCGATGTCGCTCGCGGTGAGTCGGGCATCGGCCGCGAATGCGAGACAACCCAGCAGGTTCCACAGCGTGGCGGCGATCGCCACGGGACGAAGCCACTTCGGTCGAACGGCCATGCGCGTCTCCCCGTCGTGTGCCGCCGGGTGGCGGCCGCGGGGCTAGCGTAGCTCGCGAAGGTCCAGCCGGCGCAGCTTGGGCGCGCGCCAGCCTGTGGTGGCGACGACCGCGATCGTCATGAAGCCGCCGAAGACCACCGACGGCACCAGCCCCATGAGGCGGGCCATCGCACCCGACCAGAACGCGCCGAGTTCGTTCGACGACCCGATGAAGATGCCATTGATCGACGACACGCGGCCGCGCATTTCATCCGGCGTGGCGAGCTGCAGGATGGTCGAGCGCAACACGACGGATACGCCGTCGCACATGCCCGACAGCATGAGGATCGCCGCCGACAGCCAGAACGACTTCGACAGGCCGAAGCCGATCATGCACAGGCCGAAGCCGGCGACGGCGCACAGCAGGATGCGGCCGGCATGGCGCTCGAGCGGGCGCCGCGCAAGGTAGACGCCGACCAATACCGCGCCGAGCGCCGGCGCCCCGCGCAGGATGCCGAGTGCTTCGGGGCCGCGATGCAGGACGTCGTGAATGAATGCGGGTGCGAGCGAGATCGCGCCGCCCAGCAGCACCGCGAACATGTCGAGCGCGAGTGCGCCGAGCAGGATCTGGTGGCTGAAGACGAAGCGGATGCCTTCGCCGATGCTCCGGAAGATCGGGCCGCGCTGCATCTGCGGCGCAGGCTCGGTGACGCGCAACGAAATCACCGACAGCGCGGCGCCGACTGCCAGCGCCATCGCCACGGAATACGCGACCACCACGCTGCCTGCGCCGACCAGCGCACCACCGACGGCGGGCCCGACGACCAGCCCGGACTGGAACACGATGCTGCCGATACTCGCGCCGCGCGTGTACTGCTCGCGCACGAGCACGCGCCCAAACAGCGCGTTGTAGACGGGGCCGAGAAACGAGCGCACGGTGCCGGTCAGACCAACGGCGATGTACATCAGCGCGAGACGCGCGCCGGGCACCGCGTGTGTCGACACGAGCATCAGAACCAGCGGCGTCGCAGCGAGACCGAAGCATGCCGCCATGCCGAGCTTGCGGCGCGGCAGGTGGTCGACGAGGTAGCCCGCGAACGGCGCGACGCAGAAATACGGAATCACTTCCGCCAGGCCGATCAGGCCGAGCTTCAGCGGATCGCGCGTCAGCTGGTAGATCTGCCAGCCCACTGCGACCGAGACGATCTGGTACGACAGGATCGTCAGGATTCGATAGCCCATCAGCGCCACGAACGCAGGAACGCGCAGGGGGGCCGGTGCGGCGGTCTCCGTCATGCGGCGTCCTGCGCCGCCTGGGCGGTCTCGCGGATGCGGGCGAGCAGGGCGGAGAGACCGTTGCTGCGCGTCGGCGAGAGATGCTTCGAGAGGCCGATGTCGGCAACGAACGTCGGTTCGGTGGCGAGGATCTCCGCGGCGCTGCGCCCTGCGTAGACGCGAAGGGCGAGAAAGATCAGGCCGGAGACGATCGCCGAATCGCTGGTCGCGATGAAGTCGAGCTTCGACGCGTCACCCGAACTGACGATCCACACCTTCGACTGGCAACCGAGCAGGCGGTTGTCTTCGGTGCGCAGCGCCTCGTCCATCGGCGGCAGCTTGCGGCCGAGGTCGATGAGGTACTGGTAGCGCTCGGCCCAATCGCCGAAGAAGGCGAATTCGTCGCGGATGGCCTGCTGGGCCTCGGCGGCGGTGGGTTCGATGGGAAACGTCGTGGTCATTGGATCAGTCGACAGCAAGCAGGTGCGGACGTGGATGCCGATGCATCACGCGCGACGCCACCGTACGCCCGCCGCCGTGTCCTCGAGGAGAACGCCTTCGGCCGCGAGCTGGTCGCGGATCGCGTCGGCGCGTGCGAAATCGCGCGACTTCTTGGCGGCGGTGCGTTCTTCCACGAGCGCGGCGATGCGAGCGTCGTCGCTCGAATCGGCCCCGCGCGCGAACCATTCAGCGGGCGACTGTTGGAGCAGGCCCAGTGCCAGCCCCGCGCCAAGCAGGTCAGCCTTCAAGTTCGCCAACTCGTCGATCGTTTTTTGGTCGTCTGCCGCTGCTCGCGACAAGACCCCGCGCGCATTGCTGGCGAGCGCGTTGACGATCATCAGCGCTTGCGGCGTGTTCAGATCGTCGTCCAGCGCCTCTTCAAGCCGGAAAGGAATCCGCGGCTCGACCGCGATGTGCGCAAGATCGCGCAGCGTCCCGTACAGCCGATCGAGCGTGCGCACGCATTGCTCGATCACCGCATCCGACCACTCCAGCGGCTGCCGGTAATGCGCCGACAGCAGCGCATAGCGCAGCGCTTCCGGCGGATGCTGCGCGACGAGGTCGTGGATCTTCTCGATGTTGCCCAGCGACTTGCTCATCTTCGCGCCGCCGAAGTTCAGCATGCCGTTGTGCAGCCAGTAGCGCGCGAACACCTTGCCGCCGTGCGCGCATTCGCTCTGCGCGATCTCGTTCTCGTGGTGCGGGAACTGCAGGTCGACGCCACCGGCATGGATGTCGATGGTCTCGCCGAGATGCGCTTCCGCCATCGCGGAGCATTCGATATGCCAGCCCGGACGGCCGCGGCCCCAGGGCGAATCCCAGCCGGGCAGGTCGTCGGTCGACGGCTTCCACAGCACGAAATCGCCGGAATCGCGCTTGTACGGCGCGACGTCGATGCGCGCGCCGGCGATCATCTCGTCGACATCGCGACGCGAGAGCTTGCCGTAGCCATCGAACGAGTTGACCGAGAACAGGACGTGGTTCTCGGCCGCGTACGCATGGCCCGATTCGATCAGGCGCTCGATCATCGTGATGATCTGCGGGATGTGCGCCGTGACTGCGGGCTCCGCATCGGGCGCGACGGCGCCGAGCGCGGCCATGTCGTCGCGGAAGGCGGCGGCGAAGCGGTCGGTGATGGCGGAGATCGGTACGCCCTGTTCGCGCGCCGCGTTGTTGATCTTGTCGTCGACGTCGGTGATGTTGCGGACGTAGCGCACCGCGCCGTAGCGGCGACGCAGCAGCGAAGCCAGCACGCCGAACACCACGTACGGGCGCGCGTTGCCGATGTGCACGTAGTTGTAGACCGTCGGGCCGCAGACATACATCGTCGGGCACGCGGCATCGAGCGGCTCGAAGGCTTCCAGCCGGCGGGTGAGGCTGTTGTAGAGATGCAGGCTCATGGCGGCTCGCGCACGCATACGGTCGAGCCGGCCATTGTAGCGGCGACGGCCGCTCGACCTGCCCGCAGCCCGTCCACGACAGGGGGCATTCATCGCCACGGCCGCTCCGCCGCATACACTCTCGGGTCCGATCCCCGCGGAGTCCCGCCCTTGCGACGTCGAACGCTGCCGTTGGCCGCGCTGCTGCTGTGGTCGCTCGTCACGGGCGTGTCGGCCGAAACGGTGGTCCAGCGCGAGAACGTCAGCTACGAGTACGCGCGCGTCCTGCGGGTCACTCCGGTCTACCAGACGCTGACGGCCACGAGCGTCGAGACGCGCTGCGACGACGAATCCCGCCTGTCGAAGATCGTGGGCAGCGTGCGCAACGTCCTCAAGCGCGACCAGTCGACGGGCAGCACGAGCTGCCGTCCGGTGCCGGTCGAACGCCAGTTCAAGCGCCCGATCGCGTACGACGTCGACTACACCTACCGCGGCGCGAAGTACCGCTCGCGGCTCTCCGACGATCCCGGCCATCTGCTGCGCATCCGCGTTTCCGTGATGCCGGTCCCCTGAGCCGGCTTGCGCCATCCCGCCCCAGGCCGCAGAATCGCCGCCCTCATGCGTACCAACTACGCCGACGCCGACATCCTGACCTCTGCCTACATGGCGGCGGGGATGACCTCGCGCGCTCGCCGACGCACCCACCACACGGCTGGGTAACGCGGCACTACGCCTTTTCGGCGCAGACTCGACCCAGCCCCCGCGCTGGGTCTTTTCGTTTCTGGGGCCCGGCGATCCTTCCCGGAGACCCCATGAAGCACTTCCTCAACACCCAGGACTGGTCCCGCGCCGAACTCGACGCGGTGCTCGCCGATGCGGCTGCGTTCAAGCGCTCCAAGCTCGGTGACCAGCTCAAGGGCAGGTCCATCGCGCTGGTCTTCTTCAACCCGTCGATGCGCACGCGCACCAGCTTCGAGCTGGGCGCGTTCCAGCTCGGCGGCCACGCCGTGGTGCTGCAGCCGGGCAAGGATGCGTGGCCGATCGAGTTCGACCTCGGCACCGTCATGGACGGCGACACCGAGGAGCACATCGCCGAAGTCGCGCGCGTGCTGGCGCGCTACGTCGACCTGATCGGCGTGCGCGCGTTCCCGAAGTTCGTCGATTGGTCCGTGGACCGCGACGACCGTGTGCTCAAGGCGTTCGCGCAGTACTCCACGGTGCCGGTGATCAACATGGAGACGATCACCCACCCGTGCCAGGAACTCGCGCACGCGCTCGCGCTGCAGGAGCACTTCGGCACCACCGACCTGCGCGGCAGGAAGTACGTGCTGACGTGGACCTACCACCCCAAGCCGCTCAACACCGCCGTCGCCAACTCCGCGCTGACGATCGCGACGCGCCTCGGCATGGACGTGACGTTGCTGTGCCCGACGCCGGACTACCTGCTCGACCAGCGTTATATGGGCTGGGCCCAGCAGAACGTCGCCGAGAGCGGCGGCTCGCTGACCGTCAGCCACGACATCGACAGCGCCTACGCGGGCGCCGACGTCGTCTACGCCAAGAGCTGGGGCGCGATCCCGTTCTTCGGGCGCTGGCAGGACGAGAAGCCCATCCGCGACCAGTACAAGCACTTCATCGTCGACGAACGGAAGATGGCGCTGACCAACAACGGCGTCTTCAGCCACTGCCTGCCGCTGCGCCGCAACGTGAAGGCGACCGATGCCGTCATGGATTCGCCCGCGTGCATTGCGATCGACGAAGCCGAAAACCGCCTGCATGTGCAGAAGGCCGTGATGGCCTCGCTCATCAAGCAACGCGCCTGATTTCCGCATTTCCTTTCCGAGCCTCTCCATGACCACCGAATCGACTGCGCCGTCGGCCTCCCGCGACATCGTCCTCGCCTTCTCCGGCGGGCTGGACACCAGCTTCTGCGTTCCGTACCTCAAGGAGCGCGGCTGGAACGTGCACACCGTGTTCGCCGACACCGGCGGCGTCGACGCCGAGGAGCGAGCGTTCATCGAGGCACGCGCGAAGGAGCTCGGCGTCGCGAGTCACGTCACCGTCGACGGCGGCCCCGCGATCTGGAACGGCTTCGTCAAGCCGTTCGTGCAGGCGGGCGAGGGCTATCAGGGCCAGTACCCGTTGCTGGTGTCGGACCGCTACCTGATCGTCGACGCCGCGCTGCAGCGCTGCAAGGAACTTGGCACCGACGCGATCGCCCACGGCTGCACGGGCATGGGCAACGACCAGGTGCGTTTCGACCTCGCGGTGAAGGCGCAGGGCACGTACCGCATCGTGGCGCCGATCCGCGAGATCCAGAAGGAACACACGCAGACGCGCGCTTACGAGCAGAAGTACCTCGAGGAACGCGGCTTCGGCGTGCGCGCCAAGCAGCAGAGCTACACGATCAACGAGAACCTGCTCGGCGTGACGCTGTCGGGCGGCGAGATCGACAAGTGGGAGGCGCCGGGCGAGGGCGCGCGGGGCTGGTGCGCGCCGCGCGAGGCCTGGCCGGAGCAGCCGCTGCGCGTTGCGATCGGCTTCCGCAATGGTGAGGCGGTGACGCTCGACGGCGTGTCGATGCCGGGGCACGCCATGCTGGCCAAGCTCAACACGATGTTCGCGGCCTACGGTGTCGGTCGCGGCATGTACACCGGCGATACGACGATCGGGCTCAAGGGCCGCATCGTGTTCGAGGCGCCCGGCATCACCGCGCTGCTCACCGCGCACCGCGCGCTCGAGGAAGCGGTGCTGACCAAGCAGCAGAACCGCTTCAAGCCCGAGGTGGCGCGCAAGTGGGTGGAACTGGTCTACGAAGGCTTCTTCCACGATCCGCTCAAGACCGACCTCGAAGCGTTCCTCGCGAGTTCGCAGCGCACCGTCAACGGCGACGTCGTGCTGGAAACGCATGGCGCGCGCGTCGACGCCGTCGCCGTGAAGTCGCCGCACCTGCTCAACGCCAAGGGCGCGACCTATGCGCAGTCGGCCGACTGGGGCGTCGAGGAAGCGGAAGGCTTCATCAAGCTGTTCGGCATGAGCAGCACGTTGTGGGCAGAAGTGAACGGAGCGACGACCGATGCGTGAGGCGGTGCTCCGCCACCTGGAGGCGCTGGTCGCGTTCGACACGCGCAATCCGCCGCGCGCGATCGGCACCGGCGGCGTCTTCGACTACCTGCGCGCGCAGCTGCCGGGGTTCGAGGTCCAGGTGAACGATCACGGCGCGGGTGCGGTGTCGATGCTCGTCGTGCGCGGTCGCCCGGCGCGGCTGTTCAACGTGCACCTCGATACCGTGCCATCGTCGGCCGCGTGGTCGGGCGATCCGCTGCGCCTGCGCGTCGAGGGTGACCGCGCGATCGGGCTCGGCGCATGCGACATCAAGGGTGCGGCTGCGTGTCTGGTCGCTGCGGCCGCGGTGACGACGGGCGATGCCGCGTTCCTGTTCTCGACGGACGAAGAAGCGAACGACCCGCGGTGCATCGCCGCCTTCCTTGCGAGCGACCATGGCTTCAGCGAAGCGCTGATCGCGGAACCGACGAACTGCGAAGCCGTGCTCGCGCATCGCGGGCTGAGCTCCGCACGCATCGTCTTCCGCGGCGAGGCAGGCCACGCGTCCTCGCCGAACGCCATGCAGCTCAGCGCCGTGCATCGCGCGATGCGCTGGGGCGTTCGCGCGCTCGACCACGCGCAGTCGCTCGCGCACGAGCGCTTCGGCGGGCTGACGGGGCTGCGCTTCAACATCGGCACCATGGCGGGTGGCATCAAGGGCAACGTGATCGCGCCCAGTGGTGAGCTGCGCTTCAACTTCCGCCCACTGCCCTCGATGGACATCGACGCGATGCACGCGACGTTGCAGGGCTTGGCCGGCGAGGGCGAACTCGACGCCTACGAGGAAACCTTCCGCGGTCCGCCGCTGCCTGCAGGCGTGCTGCACGAAGCCGAACGCCAGCGTCTCGCCGCGCGCGACCTCGCCGACGAGCTCGGCCTGCCGATCGGCAACGCCGTCGACTTCTGGACCGAAGCCTCGCTGTTCTCACAGGCCGGCCTGACCGCTTTCGTGTTCGGCCCCGGCGACATCGCGCAGGCGCACACCGCCGACGAATGGGTCGCCCTCGACCAGCTCGACACCTATGCCGCGCACGCGGCCCGCATCATCGGAAACACGCCGGCATGACGCCGATCGAAGACATCCAGACCCGCCAGACCATCGTGCGCCTGCTCTCGAGCATGGGCAGCGCGAAGGAGATCGACCAGTACCTGCGCCGCTTCGCGCAGCTCGACGCCGAACGCTTCGCGGTCGTGAAAGTCGGTGGTGCGGTGTTGCGCGACGACCTCGATGCGCTGTCGTCCTCGCTCGCCTTCCTGCAGGACGTCGGCCTGACGCCGATCGTCGTGCACGGTGCGGGTCCGCAACTCGACGAGGAAATGGCGGCAGCCGGCATCACCAAGCAGACGGTCGATGGCCTGCGCGTCACGACGCCGGAAGGCCTCGCCATCGTGCGCCGGGTCATGCAGGCGCAAAACCTGCGTCTGGCGGAAGCGCTGCAGGAAGCCGGTGCGCGGTCGACGTCGATCGTGTCCGGCGTGTTTGAGTCCGAGTTCATCGATCGCGAGCGCCTCGGACTCGTCGGCCGAGTGCAGCGCGTCGAACTCGCGCCGATCAAGGCGGCGCTGCGCGTCGGCTCGATCCCGGTCATCGCGAGCCTCGGCGAAACCGTCGACGGCCAGATCGTCAACGTGAACGCCGACTACGCCGCCAACGAACTCGTGCGCGAGCTGCAGCCGTACAAGATCGTGTTCCTGACCGGTACTGGCGGTCTGCTTGACGGCGATGGCAACGTGATCGATTCGATCAACCTGTCCACGGAGTACGAACATCTTCTCGCGCAGCCGTGGCTGACTGGTGGCATGCGCCTCAAGATCGAGCAGATCCGCGAACTGCTCGAAGTGCTGCCGTTGGCGTCGTCGGTATCGATCACGCGGCCAGCCGAGCTGGCCAAAGAGCTCTTCACGCACCGCGGCTCGGGCACGCTGGTGCGCCGCGGCGAGCGCGTACTCCGTGCGGAGTCATGGAGCGACCTCGACCTCGACCGCCTGCGCGGCCTCATCGAATCCGCGTTCGGCCGTCGTCTGCTGCCCGACTACTTCGAGAGGAAGACGCTGCACCGCGCCTACGTCAGCGAGAACTATCGCGCCGCGGTGATCCTGACGTTCGAGAACGGCATGCCGTACCTCGACAAGTTCGCGGTGCTCGACGAGGCGCAGGGCGAAGGCCTGGGCCGCGCCGTATGGCAGGTGATGCGCGACGAGACGCCGACGCTGTTCTGGCGTTCGCGTCGCGACAACCCGGTCAATGCGTTCTACATGGCCGAGGCCGACGGCTCGGTGCGTCGCGGCCCGTGGCAGGTGTTCTGGTACGGCGTTGAGGATTTCGCCACCATCGCGCATTGCATCGAATATTGCGGCTCGCACCCGCCATCGCTGGAGGACCCGCGGTGAACGACGTGAACTGGAGTGCACCGACGCTCACTGGCCGCCATGTGCAGCTGGTGCCCCTGCAGTACTCCCATGCCGGCGGCCTGGTACGCGCAGCGGCAGACGGCGAGCTGTGGACGCTGACGTACACGAGCGTTCCGTCGCCCGGCACCGAGGTCGACTACATCGAGGCCGCGTTCGCCGCGCGTGACAGCGGCGACTCGATGCCGTTCGCGGTGCTGGATGCGCGTGGCGACGTCGTCGGCACGACGCGCTACTACATGATCGATCGCAGCGTGCCGCGGTTGCACATCGGCTACACGTGGTACGCGAAACGCGTGCAGCGCACGGCGCTGAATACCGAAGCCAAGCGTCTGCTGCTCGGCCACGCTTTCGATGCGCTCGGCTGCGAAGCGGTCGTGTTCGAGACGAGCCACCTCAACCTGCGCTCGCAGGCCGCGATCCAGCGCCTCGGCGCAAAGCCCGAAGGCATGCTGCGCGCCCACATGCGGCATCGGGATGGCAGCCTGCGCGATACGCACAGTTACTCGATCATTCGCGACGAATGGCCCGATGTGCGCGCGCGCCTGGATGCGCGGCTGGAGCAGCCGGCATGAGCCGGATTCCGGTCAGCCTGATCGGCGCACGTGGCCACGTCGGCGCGGAACTCATGCGCCTCATCGTCGACCATCCCTGCTTCGATCTCGTGCATGCGGCGTCGCGCGAGCGTGCAGGGCAGCCGGTTGCAGAGCAGGTCGCCGGTGCATCGCCCGGGCTGCGCTACAGCGCGCCGTTACCTGACGAGCTGCCCGTGCTCACTGACGGCGCCTACGTTCTCGCGCTGCCCAACGGGATGGCGGGGCCGTACGTCGAGGCCATCCAGCGCATCGCACCGACCGCCGTGATCATCGACCTGTCGGCGGACTACCGCTTCGATCCGGCATGGCACTACGGCCTGCCCGAACTTGCCGACAGCGCCCCGCGTCGCCTGATCTCCAATCCCGGTTGCTACGCGACGGCGATGCAGCTGGCGATCGCGCCGATGGGGAACATGCTGGACGGACCGGTGCAATGCTTCGGCGTGTCCGGCTATTCCGGTGCGGGCACGACGCCATCGCCGCGCAACGACCCCGACGCGCTGCGCGACAACCTGATGCCGTACACGCTCACCGGCCATGTGCACGAGCGCGAGGTGTCACGTCATCTTGGTCATCCGGTGGAGTTCATGCCGCATGTCGCGCCGCATTTTCGTGGGCTCACGGTGACGTGCAATCTGCATCTCGCTGCGCCCGCTACGCTCGACGACGTGCGCAGCCGCTATCGCGCGTTCTACGCGGATGCGCCGCTGGTCGACGTCATCGACGAGCCACCGCATGTGCGCGACATCGCTGGTTGCGCCGGCGCGACGGTCGGCGGCTTCGCGTTGTCGGACGACGGTCGCCGCCTCGTCGTCGTTGCGATCCTCGACAACCTGCTCAAGGGCGCAGCCACGCAGGCCGTGCAGAACCTCAACCTCGCGTTCGGCCTCGACGGCCTGGCCGGCCTCGACGCCTGCAAGGAAATCTCCGCATGAGTCTGCTCTGGCAGAAGGGTGGCGTCGAAGTCGACGCGCGCATCCAGGCATTCCTCGCCGGCGACGACGTGCTGCTCGACCGCGAGTTCTTCCTGCACGACATCGAAGCGTCGCGTGCGCATGCGCGAGGCCTCGCCGCGATTGGAATTCTCCCGCAGGACGAGTTCGACGGTATCGATCGCGAGCTCACCGCGCTAGCGAATGCTTACGGCGACGGAACGTTCGTCCTCGACGCGCGCTATGAGGACGGTCACTCCGCGATCGAGGACGTGCTCACGGAACGACTTGGCGATGCGGGACGTCGCATCCACACGGGTCGTAGTCGCAACGACCAGGTGCTGGTCGCGACGCGCCTGTGGCTGCGTTCGAAGATGGACGAGCTGGCGGCCCGCTGCGTCGAGATCGCCAGCGTCGCGCTTGCTCGCGCCGACGCCGAGCGCGACATCGCGATGCCCGGTTACACCCATCTCCAGCGCGCCGTCGTGTCGTCGACCGCGCACTGGTGGGCGGGGTTCGCCGAAGCCTTCATCGACAACGCGCAACGTGCCACGCAAACGCGCGACTGGCTCGACGCGAATCCGCTGGGCACGGCGGCCGGCTATGGCGTCAACCTTCCGCTCGCGCGCGACGCCACGACATCCGACCTCGGCTTTGCCCGCCTGCAGGTCAACCCGGCTTACGCACAGCTCTCGCGCGGCAAGTTCGAGATCGCCGCGTTGGAGGCGATTGGCTCCGCGACGATGGACCTGCGCCGCATGGCATGGGACCTCAGCCTGTTCACGACGGCCGAGTTCGGCTTCGTCGCACTGCCCGCGCGCTATACGACCGGCAGCTCGATCATGCCGAACAAGCGCAACCCGGACGTGGTCGAGCTGCTGCGCGCCAGCCATGCCGTGGTGAGCGCGGCCCGCGCCGAGATCGACCAGGTGGTCGCGCTCCCGTCGGGCTACCACCGCGACCTGCAATTCACCAAGGGCCCGCTGGTTCGCGGGGTGGGGCATGGCCTCCGCGCGCTGGCGCTCCTGCCGGACCTGATGGCCAGCCTCGAGTGGAAGCGCGAGGCGCTGGCGGCGGCGCTCGACCCGTCCATGTACGCCACGGACCTCGCCATCGAACTCGCCCGCGACGGCATGCCGTTCCGGCAGGCCTACCGCGAGGCCGCGGACCCGGCCCGCTGGGCCGCCCGAGACCCGGCCACCAGCCTCGCCGCCCGGATTTCGCCCGGCGGGGCGGGGGATCTGCGGCTCGAAACCCTACGAGCCCGGCTCGATGCGTTTCCGGCAAGGCGTTAAAGGAGTGTGACGGACCGCCGATAATGGAGGGGATGAAGCCGAATCCCCTCCGACTGATGCTGGTCTTCGGGACCCGCCCCGAAGCGATCAAGATGGCGCCGCTCGTGCAGGCGCTGCGGGCGGATCCGGACGTCGAGACGACCGTCGTCGTCACCGGCCAGCACCGCGAAATGCTGCACCAGGTCCTCGACGTGTTCGGCATCGTGCCGGATGCCGACCTCGACATCATGCGACCGCGCCAGCGCGTCACCGACGTGCTGACGCGCTCGCTCAATGCGCTGCGCCCGGAGTTCGCGCGCTTCCGGCCCGACATGGTGCTGGTGCACGGCGACACCACCACGACGCTCGCTGCATCGCTCGCCGCGTTCTATGCGCACGTGCCGGTGGGGCACGTGGAGGCGGGCCTTCGCACGTTCGACATGCAGGCGCCGTGGCCGGAAGAGATGAACCGTCGGCTCACGGGACCGCTGGCGACGCTGCATTTCGCACCGACGCCCCGCGCGGCGGCGAATCTCGCACGCGAAGGCATCGTCGGCGGCGTGCACGTCACCGGCAACACCGTGATCGATGCACTGCTGGGTGCCGTGCGTCGCATCGAGAATGACGTACCGCTCGCGACGCGACTGGCATGCGCGTTTCCGTTTCTCGATCCCGCGCGCAAGCTCATCCTCGTCACGGCACACCGTCGCGAGAATTTCGACGGCGGCGTCGAGGCGATCACCGACGCGCTCGACCGCATCGCGCAACGCGACGACGTGGAGATCGTCTTCCCCGTGCATCCCAACCCGCGCGTGCACGACGTCGTCGAGCAGCGCCTTGCAGGCCACGCACATATCCACCTCGTCGAACCGCAGGACTACCTGCCGTTCGTGTGGCTGATGGAGCGCTGCACGCTGGTGCTGACCGACTCGGGCGGCATCCAGGAAGAGGCGCCGTCGCTCGGCAAGCCCGTGCTCGTGCTGCGCGACGTGACGGAGCGGCCCGAAGCGGTCACCGCCGGCACCGTCGAACTCGTTGGCACCGATGCCGATCGCATCGTCTCGCGTGTGTCACGCCTGCTCGACGATCCGGCAGCCTACGCGCGCATGGCGCACGCGACCAACCCTTACGGCGACGGCGCGGCGTCCGGCCGCATCATCCAGGCGATCAAGGCGTGGTGGGCGGCGCGACATGCGTCAGGCGCAGCCGAAGCGCACGTCCCGGCGCTGACCTGACGAGCCACGTTGCGCGATCGTCGACGACGGTCGCGTTTCCTGAAGTGACCACCGGCCGCGCGTAGCGCGACTTCGGCAGCGTCCATGTCATCTGCGCGAGATCCCCGTTGGCGTCGAGCACCTCGGTATCGCGCTCTCCGGCGGTCAACGACCAACGCACCGCCTCACGCCGATTGAGGAAGCGCGCGAGCTCGCTCATCGTGTACCAGCGGAAGCGTTCCGGACCGAGCGAACGCGCGTAGTCGACCATCTCCTGCATCGGCTCGAGATAGAGCAGCACGCCGGGCGGATGGAAATACATGAGGCGCACGCTGCGATGCGCGGCGGTGAAATCGGCGACGCCGTGCAGCCACGTGCGGATCGTCGGCAGCGGAATGCCGGCTTCCATCGCTTCTTCGAACGAGCCCGCGGCGCCGTACGTCGTGATGGGGAATGCCCACGTGCGTCGATCGGAACGATGGCCATCGCGATACGTATGCGTCGGCGCCATCCCGGTATCGCCGGTGAAGTAGTAGCCGAGCACGCCGTGGCGATCGAGCCAGTCCGTCACCCACTGCGGCTGGTTACCGTTGGGCGCCGAATACTCGACGATCGGACGGCCCGTCGCGCGTTGCAGCGACGCGAAATTGAGATCGAGGTACTTCGAGAACTCGGCTTCGTTATGGTCGTTGACGCCCGTGCCGAACAGGTTGTGGATCCAGCCGCCGTGGCTGCCGATCGCGTGGCCTTCGCGCATGAAGCGTGCGATCCATGCCGCTGCGCGCGGATCGGTGTCGACGCCGACGCCGGTGTGGTCGCCGGGCTTGTACGTGTCCGGACCGGCAGTGATGTGGACGGAGAACGGCCCGCCCTGGAGCAGGCGCGTGTGCTGCTCGATGACGGCGAGCGCGGCGTACGACGCGTTCGAATCCATGTGCCAGTTCAGCACCATGCCGCCGACGCCGTTCGGCGTGGGCAGCAGGCGCGGAAGCCGCGCGACCTCGTCGTTGAAGTAGGTCAGCACGCCGTGCAGCAGTGCGCCGTCGCTGCGCGTGCGCAGATAGCCGACTGGCAGGTTCACGAACATCACGCGCCCGGCGCCGGCGTCATGCACGCCAGCGATGACGCTTCCATCGGCTTCGGCCCGGAGGAGCACGGTGCCGTCGTAGCGGCCGCGCGTGACGTAATGCGGATAGTTGACCCGCCCGTACGAATACGTGCTGAGTTCCGCGCCGCGCGGGCCCTCGACATATTTTCCGGGCGGAATGCCGAGCGCCTGCATCGCCGCCGGCGTGCCGGAGATCGCGCCGCGCGCGGTCGATCGCGTGCCTAGACGGTCGTACATCGCGAACTCGACGCCGACCAACGCGGACAGCGGTGCGTTCTGCGTGTCGTACGTGCCGCGCGGCGACAACGCGGCGGCGTCGAACGTCAGAAGAAGGGAGCCGCCCGAACGCACGTAGTCCTGGAGTCCGCTGACGAGCGCGGGCGATGCGCGTCGATGCACGGAGTCGGGCATCACCACTGCGACCGGTCGGCGTTGCGTGCGCAGGGGCTGCAGGAAATCCGACGCGCGCTGGACGCGCAGCTGCGTGCCGGTTTCGGCGGCAGCATCGCGCCAGACCTGCACCAGCGGATCGCTGGGATCCGCATCCGCCGGCAGCAGCAACACCATGTCGGGCGTGGGCATACGACTCGTGCGTTCGCGTTGCCGGAGGACGAAGCCCGCGTACAGCGCCAGCACGGCCAGCAGGCCGATCGCGAAACGCCGCCACCGCAGACGCGTCGGACGCATCACTCGACCACCTTGCCCAGGCGCGACGCCCATGCGGCGCCATGTACGCAGCTGCCGTCACCGACGCGGATCACTGGCGCGAGCAACGATGCGGGCCGATCCGGACGCCCGACGCGCAGCCCGCGCCCGCAGTCGATGGTCGCCTCGGCCGACAGCATGCCGTGCACGGTCACGTGCTCGCCGAGCACCGCATGCGGCCCCGCGAACACGCTCCCGTCGACATGGACGCGATCGCCGAAGCGCGCGCCGCGGTGCGCTTTGACGCTGCCGAGAATCTCGCAGTCGTCCTCGATGTGCAGCGCGCCTTCGACGACGAGATGGCCCAGCACACGCGTGCCACGCGGAACGCGCAGCGCGCCGCGGCAGACCCAGCGGCCCTGTTCGTCGGGACGCTCGATGAAGTCGCCGTCGGTGACTTCGTCCAGACGGGCGTCGCGTACGTCGACGGGCGAGACGCGCACGAGTTCGCGTCCGAAAACAATGGTCGGCGCAGCAATACGATGGAACTCCGCCCCGACGCTCAGGCGAACATGCTCGCGCGCGGTCGTGCGGCCAAGCAGGCGCGCATCGCGGCCGGCGTCGATCGCGTCGGCATCGATCCAGCGAAGAACCGTCGCGCGTTCGGCGACGTCCGCATCGCCGGATTCCACCAGCACCGCGCGGACGACCGCGTCGCGGCCGAGATGCGCGTGTTCCCGTGCAACGACGTCGCCGAGATAGCGACAGCCGGCGGCAAGTGCGACCCGCCGCCCGATGAGCGTTGGAGCGGGAACGTCCGCACGGCCGCGCGCGCCTTCGACCGGCGCGTCGTCGGCGGCGATCCATCCCGAAGGCAGGGGACTCTTCGCGAGCGGATCGCCGTCGCCGAACTCCTCGCGCAGGCGCTCGCGCATGCGGGCCGCGAAGAAGCCCGCGCCCGCTTCGTCGTCGCCGGGGATATGCAGCGGACGTCCGGTGCCGCGTCGCAGTTCGCGCAGTGCCGGCAATAGCGGCGCGAATCCGAGCAGCGCGACACTCGCACCGAGCAACACCGTAGAGAGCAGGGGCGACGTCATGACGCGCGATACCGGACGGTCTTGTGCCAGACGAACTCGCGGCGGAACAGGCGGTCGAACAGCAACTGCTCCAGCGTCGCGCGCGTCACGGCGACCACACTGGTGACGAAGCCGAGCAGGTTGAGCGGCAGCAGGCGCGCGCTCGCGCGCTTATCGTCGAGGTAGCAACCTGCCGCGAGTTCGAAGAACGCGGCGAAGTTGCCGAGGCTGCCGTAGAGGAATACGCCGAGGCCGAGCAGCAGGCCGTCGAAGGGCAGCGGGCGGCCGAGATAGAACAGCAGGATGATGAGCGTCAGCGCGGACAACGTCAGCGCCGGCATCAGGTAGACGCAGAGCAGGAGCACGGCGTCGATCTTCTCGATGCCGCGCAGTCGGCGGCTGCCGATCACGCCCCAGAAGTGACGCGCGAGCGACTGGTTATGGCCCTTGGCCCAGCGCGCGATCTGCCGCGAGCGCACCTGCCAGTTCTCCGGCACTTCCTCGTAACACTCGGCGCGGTTCTGGTACGCCGTCTTCCAGCCGCGCAGCAGCAGGCGGTAGGTGAGCTCGGTGTCCTCGGCGAGTACGTCGTCGCTCCAGCCGCCGATCGCGTTCAATGCCGCAAGGCGCACGCCACCGGTAGTGCCGCCGTACTGCGGCACGAGCTGCAGCGTCATGCGCGCCTGCTGGTCGACCTGGTAACCGCCCGAACGCTCGATGTCGAGCAGACGCGTGAGCAGTCCGCGATCGGCATTCAGTGGTACGACGCGACCCATCACGGCGCCGACTTCAGGGTCGAAGAAGGGTGCGACGAGTTGGCGGATCAGGCCGCGCGACGGCACGTAGTCCGCGTCGAACACGATGAGGATGTCGGAATCGACGAACGCCGCAGCGTCTTTCAGCGCCGCCGCCTTGCCGGGTTTTCCGCCGGTGCGATGGAACGGACGAATCAGGCCGGGATAGCGTTCGACGTAGGCGTCGATGATCTCGCGCGTCGCGTCGACCGAGCGGTCGTTGACCGGCATGATCACCAGGCGGTCGAGCGGATAATCGACCGTCAGCAACGCATCGAGGCAATAGCGGATCACGCGCTCTTCGTTGTGCGCGGCGATCTGCACCGTGACGGTCGGCCAGTCCGCGGCGTCGATGTCGCGGTACGGATCGCGCGGCGGGCGGAACAGGCGGATCCACGTGAACACGTAATGGCGGAACGCGTACACCGACACGAGGCCGATGATCGCGTACAGCAGCATTTCGATCGCGAGGATCACTTGCGCGCACCCGGGCGCGCGTCACGCCAGCTCATGCCCCAGCCGTAGAGGCAGACGAACCAGAACACGAACAGCGGCGGGCCGAGCAGCAGGTAGATGAGCGGGTGCACGAGCAGCGAGCCGTGCTGGATGAGCACCGCTTCGAACGCCGCGAGCAGCGGCGTCACGACGAAGAAATACAGTTCGCCGACGAGCGTCAGCGCGATGCGCCGCCACCAGCCGAAGTCGAGCGGGTAGTAGCAGAACGCGAGGATCCACGGCAGCAGCAGCATGCTGGCCCAGCCGCAATGCAGCATCGTCGTGGCGTGCGCACCGCCCGCATACGGATACGAGGCCGGTGCGATGACGAAATACGCGCAGGCGCTGAGCTGCACTAGTGCGGCGAAGCGCAGCAGGTAGATCGCGGGAAGCAGGCGCCGCGGCAACAGCGCGGTGGCGAGCAGCACCGCGACGGTAATCGCGGTGATGTTGAGCCACTGCGTCGGCGACGGTGCGCCCGCATCGAGGCGGGGCTCGGGGACCCGCGCGAACAGGACGCCTGCGGCCGTCGACACGAAGCGCATGTCCGGCAGGCATTGAACGAGGACGGACTTGAGCGTGGCGCCCCAGAGCGCCGCGATGGGCTGCATCGCCGCGACCAGCGCCAGCCAGACGGCGGCGGCGAGCGCGAAGGCGTTGAGGGTGCGGATGCCGACACGGTCGAGCCAGCGCACCGCGCGGTGGCGGGGAATGGTGGTGCCGCGATAACCGAGTTGCGCGAGACGTCCGAGATCGTCGGCAGGCACGACGGCGCCCGCCGCGGGTGCGGCGTCGAGCGCAGTCAGGCGCTCAGTGGTCGCAGAAGACGGCGAGCTGGACACCGTTCCGCTCGTAGTTCGGATTGCCGTAGTGCTCGACCTGCATGTGCGTGCCGCAGCGCTTCGTCCACCAGCGACGCCACGCCAGCGACGTCGAGTTGCTCGGGAAATCGACGAGCGCGGTCGCGTCGCCGATCAGCTGGTAAGCCTCGCGGCCGACGTCGTGACGCGCGATCCAGTACTGCTGGCCTTCGTGTCCCCAGGTCGCGGCGAGATAGCTCGCATGCGAGTTCACGTCGCCCGGATTGCTGTGGTTCGGGCGCCAGCCCGCCTCCAGCACCCAGGAATGCGGCGCGTACCAGGCTGCAGAGACGAGCGCGCGCGTGTCCTGATGGCCGTCGGTTGCGCGATTGCCGCCGACGCCGAGCGTGGTGACGAGCTGGCCGTTCGCGAGCCACTTTCGGCTGATCGCGGCGTCGGCCGTCCACTCGGGGAAGATGAAGTCGCTGGCGCCGAAGCCGACCGTCGCGGTCGCGTACCACTTCGGCGAGAAGGTCTGCTGGATGCCGAACGATGCGAACTGGCCCCGATCGCCGAAGCGTTCGGCGGTCACCAGTTCGTAGCTGTAGACGCGCGCCGGGTCGCGCCACTCGCTGCCGCGGACGTAAAGGCCTTTCCACTCGCCGAACCCGTCCGTGAGGCGGTGGTAGTCGGCGCCGACCTGCACGTTGCCATTGGCCAACGCGGCCGGTGCGACGAGTGCGCACAGCAGGGCGAGTGCGCCGCGGCACGCGCGCACGGCGAAAGAGACGGATCGTTCGGGCATGGGATGGCTTGGCGTCGACGGAAGCGCGGCGGTCCCCCCGGATCGCGCGCGTGCGGGCAGGATACCGGTCCCGCGGGGCGCTGCCCACCGCGACTAGGCCGGCGATCGCCTGTCGACGGGGAGGACCGGGATCACGGCCATCGGCTCGGCATCCTCGTTCATGTCCAGGATCGCGACGCGGACCTCGGCCAGCGCATGCGGCACGCCGGGAGAAGCGCCGAGCGCCGCGGCGATCTCGTCGATGGGCACGTCGCGGAACGGTGCGCGACGCTCGTTGCCTCGGAATCGCAGCCGGTTGTACTCCGCCCAGCCGATCAGCGCGAAGCCCGTGATCGCCGCCGCGGCGGGCAGGGCGAAGACGACGAACCGGTCGACCTGCTCGCTGCGTTGATACAGCTCGCCATAGATGTCGGCCAGCCCGAACCACCAGACCACCGCCGTGGCCAGTGGCAGCCAGAGGTAGGCGTAGAACAGCCACGCGAGCAACGTGACGAGGCTCCACGTCGCGCGATGAAGCGGAGGTTGCGCGCGGGGCCGCACGATCAGCCGCGAGTCGAGCTTCTTCGGTGTGCGGCGACGTCGCTTCATCGCAGCCCCCGATCCGGACTGGCCCACGTCGCGCGTCGCAGGCCGCGTCGGCGCGCGAGCAACGTAGCGGGTACGGCGGCGACGGTCGTTGCGAAGCTGAGCATCCAGTAGGCGACCGGATACCAGATCACCCAGTAGTAGCTGCGGCCGACGTGCGTCTCGTAGCGGCGATCGATGATCAGGCTGGTCGCGAACTGCAGCAGGCAGACCAGCCCGAGCACGACGCCGTGCCACGACGGAATGAGGGTGTCGACGCGCCAGGCCGGTGGCAGCGCGACGAACTTGCCGATCGCCCACAGCGCGAACATCAGCGCCATCGAATAGGCCCACAGCACGCTGAGCACGTATTCGAGCACGACGCCCCACATCCGTCGCTTCCGCCAGGAGAAGAAGTCGCCGATGTGACGGACCAGAACTTCGACGCCGCCGCGCGCCCAGCGCAGGCGCTGCTGCCACAGTCCCTTGAGCGTCTCCGGCATGAGGATGAAACACATCGCATTCGGCTCGTAGCGGATGTCCCAGTGATCGAGCTGGAGACGCCAGCTGATGTCGATGTCCTCGGTGACGATCGTGTCCGACCAGTAGCCGATGCGATGCAGCGCGCTGCGGCGGAATGCCGCGATCACGCCGGAGATCGTGAACACCCGGCCGTAGACACGCTGCGCCCGCTTGATCATCCCGATGATCGCGGAGAACTCGCCGACCTGCAGCCGGCCCAGCAGCGTCGAACGGTTGCGGATACGCGGGTTACCCGTCACCGCGCCGACGCGCGGACCGTCGGTGAGATGCCACACCATCCAGTGCACGGCGTACTCGTCGAGCACGGCGTCGCCGTCGATGCAGACGAGGTATTCCGAGCGCGCGGCCAACGCCCCCATGCGCAGCGCATTGGCCTTGCCGAGGTTACGGCTGAGGTGCAGCACGCGAAGCCGCGGATTCGCGCGGGCCAGCGTGTTCAGCTGCTCGGCGGTGTCGTCGGTGCTGCCGTCGTCGATCGCGACGACTTCATAGTCCGGAGACCGTTGCGCCAACGCGGCGCCGATCGTATCCCGGACGTTCGGGCCTTCGTTGTGGCACGGCACCAGGATGGTGGCGAGCGGGTAGTGCAGCAGCGCCGGCGGTTCGTCGCGGTGCAGTGCGTGGCGCTCGCGCCGGAAGAAGTAATACAGCGCGCCCGTTATCCAGACGAACGACATCAGCATCGGGTAGAAGAACGTGCATTCGAACAGGACGCCGATCATCAGGCGCCCTCGACATCACGTGCGTCACGTGTCTCGTTTTGGTGATCCCCGCGTCCGTGCAAGGCGCATCGATACGACGCAACAGAACCCAGCCGCACGGAACCTCCCGGCATCGACCGGGCGCCAGTGTTGCCTCGACCGTGTGAGCCCGCGGTGGCCGCCGCGGCTCACACGGTGTTGACCGTTACAGCGCGAACGGTGTCGAGCGGTGGATGCCCGATAGACGCGCATCTTCGCCCATCGCCAGGGTCATCGACTTCGCACCGGCGAGGCGGTCGGACAGTTCCATCGGCGCGCCCAGCGACTCCGCCACTTCCGGCAGCTGCACGTTGCCCGGATTCGAGCGACGGTCCGGCCCGCTGAAGCGGTGCCGGTTCCACTCCGCCCAGGCGACGAGCACGACCGTGGCGATCACGCCGATGATCGCGATGGTCAGCAGCATCATCTCGTCGATGCGGTTGTTGCGGACGTACAGCTCCACATAGCTGGTGCGGACGCCCAGCAGCCAGGCGATCACCGTGATGAGCGGCAGCCAGAGGTAGGCGTACAGCACCCAGGCGGCGAGGGTGAGCACGCTGTGCATCGTGCGCATCGCCTGCGGGGCGGGTTCCTTCGGAGCGTAGATGAAGGGGTCTTGGGTCGGTTGGGTGGTGCTCATCGATAACCTCGGTCTGGACTGGTCCAGGTGGCAACGCCGCGTGGCTTGGCGAAGAGAACGCTCGGTACCGCGACGATGGTGGTGAGCATGCTCAGCAACCAGTACGCCAGCGGGTACCAGATGATCCAGAAGTAGTTCCAGCCGATGCCTTTTTCGTAGCGTCGGTCGATGAAGAGGCTGATCGCGAACTGCAACAGGCAGGTGACGCCCAACACCACGCCATGCCAGTGCGGGATGAGGCCACCCGTCTGCAGGCCCGGCGGAATGTCGAAGAAGTAGCTGAGCAGCCAGAGGACGATCGACAGCAGCATCGAGAACGACCAGACGACGCTCAGCATGTACTCGAGCACCACGCCCCACATGCGGCGCTTGCGCCAGGCATTGAGCGACTTGGCATGGCGGGTGATCACTTCGACGCCACCGCGCGCCCAGCGCAGGCGCTGTTTCCAGAGGCCGCGGAACGTCTCCGGCATCAGGATGTAGGCGAGCGCGTTCGGCTCGTAGCGGATGTCCCAATGGTCGATCTGCAGGCGCCAGCTGACGTCGATGTCCTCCGTCACCATGTCGTCGGCCCAGTAGCCGATGCGATGCAGCGCCGTCTTGCGGAATGCGGACACCACGCCCGACACGGTGAAGATGCGGCCGTAGCTGCGCTGCGCGCGCTTGATCATGCCGATGATCGAGCTGAACTCGCCGACCTGCATCTTGCCGAGCAGCGTCGACCGGTTGCGGATGCGCGGGTTGCCCGTCACCGCGCCGACGCGGGGACCGCTGGTGAGATGGAACACCAGCCATTGCGTGGCGTTGGGATGCAGCAGGGCGTCGCCGTCGATGCAGACGAGGTACTCGCTGCGCGAGGCCAGCGTGCCCATGCGCAGTGCGTTCGCCTTGCCGAGGTTCCGGTCCAGATGGATCACGCGCATGTTCGCGTGCTGCTCGGCGAGGGCGTCGAGGCGCGGGCCGGTGTCGTCCGTGCTGCCGTCGTTGATCGCGATGATTTCGTATTCGGGATAGTTCTGCGCGGCGAGCCACGCGATGGTGTCTTCGACGTGCGCGCCCTCGTTGTGGCACGGCACGAGGATGGACGTCATCGGATGCGCTTTCAGCGGCGGCAGGTCGTCCGGCGTCCACTTCTTCCGCTCGCGGCGGAAGTAGTAGTACAGGCCACCGGCCATCCAGATCAGCGACATCACGATCGGGTAGAAGAAGGCGAAGCCGAACAGGACGCCGAGCACGTCGAAGCTCATGTCAGCGCTCCTGGTAGGGGAACGCGCGGGCGCTGATCGCTGCGCGCGCCGGGTCGAGTGGCGGTACGTCCTTCAGGGGCACGTCACGGCTGTAACCGACGTGCCGGCCTCCGCTGGCGACGACACGTCGTGCCTGGGCTTCCAGTTCGTCCGGCGGCAGGGGATTCGTCGCGTCGCCGGCGTCGATCACGAACACCGTGCGATCCAGTGCATCCGGCGATGCCGCAACCGCGCGGACGGTCCGATCGACCGCACCGCGCGATGCGCGCGTGTCCGGCGGCAGCATCACCGCGAGGAAGTCGTAATTCGACGTCATCGCCGGCAGCTGGCCCGCCGTTGCCGACGGATCGCTCGTCGAGATCGGGATCGAACGCACCTTGACGAAATCCGGCCGCACGGCGTCCACCGCGGCCACCGCCGCATCGCCGCCGTCAGCGACCACGACGCCATCCACCGCCGTCGCCGCGACGTCGGCATATGCATTCGACGACGCGTTCGCCGGCATCCATGCGAGGACCTGTGCGCCCGAGCGTGCCTTGATGCGTGCGGCGACGTGCGACAGCACATCCGAACGCGTGCTCACGCTCGAGCCCGCAAACCACGCGCCGCCGTCGCTCGTCATGGCATCGACGATCACGTGGCTGGGATGGATCGCACGGATGCGTTCGGCGAGCGCGTCGACGCCCGACGGGCCGGCGGCCGCGATGTCGTCCAGCGACACGCGCACCGCACGGATACCGTCGAGGCGCGGGTCGCGGCGCAGCTCGTAGGCGACGTCGCTGGCGCCGGCGTTTTCGGACATCACGAGGCGCGCACCGGGGAAGGCGGGATCGCCCACCCGTGCACCGCCCGCATAGCGCAACTCGCTGGTGTTCGTGCGACCGTCGGGGCCGACGATCGTCGCCAGGCCGAGCGAGTCGGCGGCTGCGCGTGCCGCACCACTCGCGCCGCCGCTCGGCCACACGACGAGTTGCGGGCGACGGCCGGTCGCACGTTCGATGCGTTCGACGCTGGTGGCGAGGTCCGCACGGATGCGTTCGCGCTGCGCGGCCTCGGTCTCGTAGCCGCCGTTCCAGCGGCGCACGAGGGCGGCCGGAAGCAGGTCGCCCTGTGGGTCGCCGGCGATCGGCGTCGCGAGGTCATGGCCCTGTGTCGCGAAGTCGATCAACCCGCTGGCCTGCAACGCCTTGACCTCGCTCCAGCCGAGGAACGCGCTGCGCGGAACGTCACGCGTGCCGACACGTACGTCGGCCGATGCATCGAGGCGCGAGGTCGGCAACGCGACCAGCGCCGGATAGTTGAACGCGCGCAGCACCGGCAGCGCCTGCGTGTAGACGCTGCGGTAGCCGCCGTCGAACGTGAGCAGCACGGCGTTGGCCGGCAACGTGCCGCGACCGGCGCGTGCGTCGCGAACCGCTTGCGCAGTGACCGGCACGTAGCCGTGTGCGCGCAGCCAGTCGAGCTGCATCGCGAAGTTGCGCGTGGTGACCGCTTCCGTATCGGGTTCGCCGTCGGGAATCGTGGTGGGGCGGATGTCGTGCCAGCCGAGAACGACCAGCGCGTGCGCGGGACGCGGCATCGCCGCGGTGAGCAGGAGCGCGAAGAAGAGAGCGACCGATCGCATCAGAACCCCCAGCGGTAGGCCGCTTCAAATCCGACGCGGCGCTCGCGGCCCCCGTCGTACACCGGGCGTGCCCAGAACACGCCATACGTGAACGTGTGCCCCATCGCGGGGCGCCACTCCTGGTAGTAGGAAATCGATGGCACCCACTTCGTGCCGAACCCTTCCTGCCAGTACGGCCCAGCTTCGAGCGTGAGGCGCTGGCGGAGGTAGGCGTCGTAGTGACGCCAGATCAGAGGGTTGAAGCGCACGCCCACCGTCGCCATCGCGTCCTGCGACGGGTTGAAATACGGCGAATCGTCGCGCGAGCCGCGGCTCGTCCACAGCGACCCGAGTCCGTCGATCATCAGGCGCGGATTCGTGTAGAGGCGCAGGCGACCGTAGGCGTAGAGCTGGTCGCGGTTGTTGCCGTCGCTGTAGTCGAGGTGCTTGTAGTTGAAGTCGACCGCGGCGTAATCGTTCGGATGCCAGTTCGCGGTGATGCGCCAGGAGTCGGCATCGAAGCCCGCGCGACGCGCCTGCAGCGAGGTATCGACGTCGTTCTTCGCGACCTGTCCGCGCAGCGTCCAGTCGTCGTTGATGTACCAGGCGCCGTCGAGCGTCCACGCGTTGTCTTTTTTCGGCTGCTCGACCGTGTAGCCCGAAACGCGGAATCCGAAGTCGCGATAGCGATAGTCGACCGCCGCGCCGATACGGCGATAGGTGACGGTGTCCGGCACGAATTCGGCGTCCATCGTGTCGCCGACGATGCCGACGCGCCAGCGATAGCCGAGCAGCGGCGTCCACGTTTCGTAGTTCAGGCGGTGGTCGCGGATACCGAGCGGGCCGGTGACATTCGTTTCCGGCGTATTGCGGCCGCTGACGTACGCGATGCGGCCGATCGGCCCGTTGCGCAGCCAGACTTCCTCCTGCAGGCGCTCGGCATGCAGGTTCTTCGGATAGCGCTTCTGCACCTGGTCGTTCGCGGCCATCGCTTCGTCGACGCGGCCGAGTTCGTACAGCGCCGACACCCGCGCGATCTCCGCGTCGCGGTTGTGCGGATCCATCGTCAGCGCCATGTCGTAGTGCTCGAGCGCGGACGTCGGATGGCCGCGTCGATACATCAATGCGCCCCACGCGGCCTGCGTATTGGAGCGGTTCGGCCCCATGCGCACGAGCGGCTCCATGATCTCCTGCGCCCGCGCGTTTTCGTCGCCGAACGAGACCATCTGCGCGTAGGCCATTTCGGCGCGGTAGCGCTTCCAGTTCGCCTGGTCGAAGTCCGCGCCCGGGCGTTCGATCCATGCCGGCTGCGAATCGACGAGCTGCTTCATCATCGGCAGCGCAAGGTCGAAACGCTCCTGCTCGATGTACGCGTACGCGAGCAGGATGCGGTTGTCGATGTCGTTCGGATCCTTCGCCAGCGCCTTTTCGAGCGCGGCCTGCGCTTCTTGCGGACGATGCAGCGCGAGGTAGGAATCGGCGGCGGGGCCGTGTGCGTAGGCGGGGAGGTCGACGCCTTCGCGCGTCAGCGCTTCGTATTCGTCGATCGTCTTCTGGTACATGCCGAGCGCGTTCGTCGCGCTCAGCGCATCCATGCGCAGGCGGGTCTTCTCCCAATTCGTGCGGTCGGGGTGCGACTGCAGCTCCTGCACGGCGTCGTATGCGCTGCGCATCTCGGCGTTGGGGTCGTCGAGGTCTTCCGGATACGCCATGCCCCAGCCGATCTGGCGGGCGACGCGGTCGCCCTGGATGCGGTCGCGGTCGTAGTCGGCGAAGTCCGAGGCCCAGCGGGCGCGGAGTTCGTCGGCCCGGTACGACGCGCCGAGGTCGGTCAGCGTGAGCGCCTGCATCCGGTAGGCGACGTCGTCTTGGGGGTTCGCGGCCAACAGGTGCTGGTAGATCGCGAGCGCCTCGGCCCACTGCTCGGCCTTGCGTGCGGCCTCGGCCTGCGCGAGCAGGTTGTCGCGGACGCTGCGGCTCGTGACCGGGGGCAGCGCCACGGTCGCGTCCGGCGTCGACGCCGCGCTGGGAGGCATTTGACGGTCCTGAGCCACGGCGGTCGTCCAGACCAAGGGCAGCAGGAGCGCCAGTGCAGTTTTTCGGATGGGTCGCACGAGTCGGTCCGGTGGAGTCGAAATCGGGGCTGAACGACGACGAGTCTTCCGCCCCGAATGTGAAGGCAACGTAGGCTAAATCGAGAAGCCGATCACAATTTATTGGCCCGACTGGACACATGGACGGCCGTTCGGCCGACGAACCGACCTCGGCCGACGAGCGGCCGTTCGCGACGTTTGGGGTGCGAAAGTCAGGACCCGCGCGGGTCCGCGAGCTCGTTCAGGTGGTCGACCCGCTGCTTGGCGGTGTCGGCAATCTCCGAATCCCACGGCGACGGGCCGCGGACGACCACGTTCGGAATTACCGCGGCGGAGGACTGGCGCCAGACGGCATTGAGCGCCTCGCGGTCCGGGTGGGACAGGATCAGCGCGGAAAGCATGCAGTCGTTGACCTGCGCCCGGCCGATCATGATCGCCAGGTACTGCGCCAGCAGGGACATCTGTTCCTTGAGGAACGCGACGTCCGCCTCGAGCGCTTCGATCCGGTCCTGGGTGTCGTCTTCAGCCATGGGGCCAGCGTGGCAGGCCGCGATTCGCGGTGCGGTGAAGTTGTCGGCGGTCGAGCCCGGCCCCGCGTCGAGTTCGTATGGCGCGGCGGGCGAGGCGACGCCGGACCACGCGGCGACCGCGGGAAGGCCAGCGCGTCCGCAAGGGCGGATACTTCGGATGTCCCGACTGCGGAGACCGGCATGACCGCTCACGACTGGTCCCGGGTACTCGAGTGGTGCGCCGGCATGGGTTACGCGACGCTGTTCGCATGGGCATTCGCCTGGCTCGGCATGCGCGACGCGATCTACCGCTTGCACCGTCGCTGGTTTGCGATCGAACGCCCCGCCTACGAAACGCTGATGTTCGTCCTGATCGGCGCGTTCAAGCTGGCGTTGATGGTGTTCTTCCTCTTTCCGTTGATCGCGCTGCACGTCAGTGGCGTGCTGGACGCTGCGCCGTGAGCCCCGTAGTCGACGATCGCAACCGCATGTACTGATCCGCGAGCCAACCGGGCGACGGCCCGAGGAGGTAGCCATGCACGACGTACTCGTTCGCGCCCGGACGATCGACCACTGGGATGCCGGTGTGCGTGCGGCCGCGCAGGTCGGCGCGATGCTGCACGGATCGGTGACCGCGGTGCACGTGGTGCCGGTGGGCCTTCCGCCGCTGTCGCCGTACGACCCCGGCATGCTCGTCGCCGCCGCGGCCCTTGAAGTCGCGCGCGAGCGCCACGCCTGCGACGGTCGCGCGCCGGCCTTCGATGCGTGGGCGACGTCGCTTGGCGTGCACGGGCCTGCATGGCTGTCCTGCGCAGGCGATGCCGCGCGTGCGCTGCGTTATCTCGCCGGCTCGCACGACCTGCTCGTCGCCGTGCCCGATCGCAACTCCGACGATCCCTGGGACGCGCCGTCCGGTGTCGGCCGGCTCGCGTCGCTGACCGGCCTGCCGACGCTCGTGCTTCCCGCGAACGTGCCCGATGAACTCCGGTTCGACACGGTCGTCGTCGCCTGGAACGGTTCGCCCGGCGCGGCGGCTGCGCTGCATGCGGGCCGCCCGTTCGTGCAGCGCGCGACGCAGGTCATCGTGCTCGACGGCGCGGGTGACGTCGTGGAGCCGACCTTGCCCACCATCGACCTGCACCGGTGGCTCGCGCGCCACCGTGCCGACGCCGAAATTCGACCGATCGCAGCGGGCGACGGAGGCGAGGGCACCGGCGCAGCACTCCTGCACGCGACGCGCACGTTGAAGGCCGACCTGCTCGTGATGGGCGCCTACGGCCACGCGAGGCTGACCGAGTGGGCGCTCGGCGGCGTGACCCGGCACGTGCTCAACCACGCCGACATGCCGCTGCTGTTGCGACACGAGCGCTAGACGGGTCGCGGAAAAAGAAAAAGCCGGCGCAAGGCCGGCTTTTTCGAAATTCGATTGGTCGGGGAGACAGGATTCGAACCTGCGACCTCTACGTCCCGAACGTAGCGCTCTACCAGACTGAGCTACACCCCGACACCGAGCCGCAAAGTCTAGCGGGCGGTCATGGCCGCGACAAGGGGGCGTGAAGCGCGGAGTGGGGCGGCAGGCGTCCGCCGTTAAACTGTGACGACCGATCCGCCCGTTCCGGGGAACCCCTTGATCAAGCCACGCACGCCGGCCGGAGTCCTCGAGCTCCTGCCGCCCGACCAGATCGCCTTCCAGCGGATGCTCGACGTCATCCGCCGCAATTTCGAGCGCTTCGGCTTCCTGCCGGTCGAAACGCCGGTGATGGAACTGTCGGAGGTGCTGCTGACCAAGTCGGGCGGCGAAACCGAGCGCCAGGTCTACTTCGTGCAGTCGACCGGCGCGCTCGAAAAGGCGGGCGACGGCGTGCCCGAGATGGCGCTTCGCTTCGACCTCACCGTGCCGCTCGCACGCTACGTCGCCGAGCACGAACACGATCTCGCGTTCCCGTTCCGTCGCTACCAGATGCAGCGCGTCTACCGCGGCGAGCGTCAGCAACGCGGCCGGTTCCGCGAGTTCTACCAGTGCGACATCGACGTCATCGGCAAAGACAGCTTGAGCGTTCGTTTCGACGCCGAATTGCCGGCGGCAATCCACGCAGTGTTCTCCGAACTCGATATCGGCGCATTCACCATCCAGCTCAACAACCGCAAGCTGATGCGCGGCTTCTTCGAGCAGCAGGGCGTCGCGGATCCGTCGCTGCAGGCGCTGGTGCTGCGCGAGGTCGACAAGCTGGACAAGCGAGGTGCCGACTACGTGCGCGAGACGTTGACCGGCGAAGGTTTCGGTCTCGCCGCGGACGCGGTCGACCGCATCCTGCGTTTCGTCGAAATCCGTTCGACGTCGCATGCCGATGCGATCGCCACGCTCGATCGCCTCGCGTCCGAGGGCGACGTGAACGAGTCGCTGGCGGCGGGCGTCGCCGAATTGCGCGAAGTCTTCGAACTCGTGCGTGCGATGGGCGTGCCCGAATCCGCGTACGCGCTGAACCTCTCGATCGCGCGCGGTCTCGACTACTACACCGGCACGGTCTACGAGACCACGCTCAACGACTATCCGCAGATCGGCTCGATCTGCTCGGGCGGCCGCTACGAGAACCTCGCGAGCCACTATACGAAGTCCAAGCTCCCCGGCGTCGGCATTTCGATCGGCCTGACGCGCCTGTTCTGGCAGCTGCGCGAGGCAGGGCTTCTCGGTGCAGCGGAAAGCACGGTGCAGGTGCTCGTCACGCAGATGGATGCGACGCATCTTCCGCATTGCCTGGCGGTCGCGAACGATCTGCGTCAGGCCGGCTTCAACACGGAAGTCGTCATGGAAGCCTCGAAGATCGCCAAGCAGTTCCGGTATGCCGACCGTGCGGGCATTCGCTTCGTCGTCGTGCTCGGCGACGACGAGATCGCAGCGAACAAGGTGACGGTGAAGGATCTGCGTCGCGAGGATCAGTTCCAGGTCGCGCGATCGGAACTCGCATCGACGCTGCGTGTGGAACTCGCGCAGCCGGTGGTGCGCGCATGAAGCCGGTGCATCTCGACGGCCGTTCGCTGACGCGCGCGCAGGTGCTGGCCGTCGCCTACGGCGCGCCGGTGGAGCTCGACGAAGGCCAGCTGCCGGCGGTCACACGCGCCGCGGATTTTCTCGCGGAGCAGGTGAGCCGCGAGGAGCCGATCTACGGCGTTTCGACCGGATTCGGCAGCAACGCCGACCGCCTCCTTGGTTCGTACCGGCTGCGCAACGGCGCCGGCAGCGATGCGAACAATCCGCACGAATCGCTGCATGCGGAACTGCAGCGCAACCTGATCGTCACCCATGCGGTCTGCGTGGGCGAGCCGTTCGCACCCGAAGTCGTGCGCGCGATGCTGTGCATCCGCATCAACACGCTGATGCGTGGGCACTCGGGCATTCGCGTCGAGACGCTTCGTGCGCTCGCGGCGATGCTCAATGCGGGTATCGTGCCGGTCGTGCCGCAGCTCGGTTCCGTGGGTGCGAGTGGCGACCTCGCACCGCTGTCGCACCTTGCGATCGTGCTGCTGGGCGGTGGCGAAGCGTTCCTCGGCGGTGAACGTTTGCCGGGCAGCGAAGCGCTCAAGCGCGCGGGCCTGCAGCCGGTCACGCTGTCGTACAAGGAAGGCCTCGCGCTCAACAACGGCACCGCGCAGATGCTTGCCACGGGCGTTCTAGCGCTCGCGAAACTCGAGGATCTCGTCGATACCGCCGACGTCGCCGCAGCGATGACGATCGACGCATTTGCCGGCCGACTCGGCGCGTTCAAGCCCGAGGTGCACGAACTTCGCCCGCATCCGGGCCAGGTCGCGGTCGCGGCGCATCTGCGCCAGTTGCTCGACGGCTCGACGCTCGCGGACATTCCGTACCATCTCGTGCCGCGCTTTCGCCCGTGGCTGCCCGAAAGCTGGGCGACCGAAGAAGCACGCGAACTGCGCTTCGACATCGGCTGGGACTGGGTGCCGCTGTCGCAGCGCCATGGGCGCGAGAAGTTCTACACGCGCTTCCGTCCCTTCCGAGGCGGCAAGAAGCACCAGCCGCAGGACAGCTATTCGCTGCGCTGCATTCCGCAGGTGCACGGCGCGGTGCGCGACGCGCTCGCGCAGGCCGGGCGCGTGCTCGACGTCGAACTCAATTCGCTGACCGACAACCCGATTGTCTTCCCGGATGCCGATGCGGCGCACGTCGAGGACCAGGTCGTCTCCGCCGGGCACTTCCACGGCATGCCGCTCGCGCTCGCGATGAGCTACGTGAAAGCGGCGATTCCGGTGCTGGCGAGCATCTCCGAGCGTCGCCTCAACAAGCTCGTCGACCCTGCAACCAACGACGGTCTGCCGGGCTTCCTGATCGGCAACGAGGACGCCACCGAGTCGGGCTTCATGATCGTGCAGTACACCGCGGCGGCGATCGTGAACGACCTCGCGAGCCGCGCGATGCCGGCGTCGGTGTATTCGATTCCCACCAGCGCAAATGCTGAAGACCACGTGTCGATGGGCGCGAACGAAGCGCGCCACGTGCTCGCGATGGCCGACGACCTCGGCAAGGTTCTAGGCCTCGAGCTATACACGGCGGCGCAGGCGCTGGATCTGCGTCGCGACATGATCAACGCCGCGCGTGCGCTGGCGCGACAGGGCAGTGCGGATGAACTGGCGGCGAAGGTCGCCTGCGGTTTGCTGGCGACGGGCGACCGCGACACGTTCATGACCGAGGTCGAAGGCCTGCGTGCCGAGCTGGCCGATGCGGGTGAATTCGGTCCGGGCCGCGCCGTCCGCGCCGCCCACGAGGCGATCCGCGACGCCATTCCCTTCATGGGCTTCGACCGCGCGATGGACGCCGAAGTGCAGGTCGCCGTGCGGCTGGTGAAGGAGGGGCGCGTACTCGCAGCCGCGCGTCAGGCGGTGCTGGGCGACGTCGCGGCCTGACGCCTCGATCCAACTGGGCTTTCCCTGAACGGGCCGGACGACCTCCGGCCCGTTCGCGTTTTCGCCGGTTGACCCGGGCCGACCGTCGCTTTAATGTATTAACACGCTAACACATTAAAGCGACCGATGAAGCGACGCCCGCCGCTCGATGACGCCGAAAAGCAGCTGTCCCTGGAACTCCTTGCCGAAGCCTTCGCCACGCTGCGGACCGGCGATGAGGTGCTCGCGTTCCTCGAAGACCTCTGCACGCCCGCCGAACTCGAGGCGATGAGCGACCGCTGGCGCGTCGTGCCCTACTTGCAGGACCGCGTGCCGTATCGCGAGATCCACGACGAGACGAAGGTCAGCGTCACCACGATCGGACGCGTCGCCCGAACCCTCGAACACGGCACCGGCGGCTATCGCATCGCCACCAAACGCCTCGCCCGCAAGCCCCGCAAAGAGAACGCATGAGCGCTTCCACCGAATCCCGCGATCGCCTGCGCATCGCTATCCAGAAGTCCGGGCGGCTCGCCGATCCCGCGCGTGCACTGCTCGGCGCATGCGGCCTGAGCTGGCGCGAGAGTCGAGATCGCCTGTTCTGCTACGGCGAAGCACTGCCGATCGACCTGCTGCTCGTGCGCGACGACGACATTCCGGGCCTCATCGCCGACGGTGTGTGCGATCTCGGCATCGTCGGGCGCAACGTGCTCGCCGAGCAGGATCTCGACCGCCGCCAGAACGGCGTCGCGCCCGCGTTCCGCGAACTCGTGCCGCTCGGCTTCGGCGGCTGCCGCCTCGCGCTCGCGGTGCCGGACGATTGGGAGTGGCGCGGCGCCGGGCAGCTCGCGAATCGACGCATCGCGACGAGCTATCCCGCGCTGTTGCGCAACTGGCTTGCGGAGCAGGGCATCGACGCCGATGTCGTCACGCTGTCCGGTTCGGTCGAAATCGCGCCGCGCCTCGGCCAGGCCGATCTCATCTGCGACCTCGTATCCAGCGGCGCGACGCTCGCGGCCAACCAGCTCAAGCCCGTCACGACACTGCTCGACAGCGAAGCCGTCCTGGCGGGCCCGGTCGCCGAATTCGAGGGTGAGCGCGCGCTGCTGGCCGAACTTCTGCTGCGCCGCCTCGACGGCGCGCTGCGCACGCGTCACAGCCGGCTGCTTATGTTCCAGGCCGAACGCGCTGCGATTCCGCGTCTGCTTCCGCTGCTGCCGGACGCCGAATCGCCGACGGTGCTGCAGGTCGACGGCGCCGATCGCCTCGCGTTGCAGGCGCTCTGCCACGGACGCCTGACGTGGCAGCGGCTCGAAGATCTCAAGCGCGCCGGCGCGCAGGGCCTGATGGTCCTGCCGGTTGAGAGCATGCTGGCATGAAGCGCGTGCGTTGGTCCGACCTCGACGCCGCGGCGCGCGGGGAACTCCTGCGTCGTCCCGCACAGATCGTCGCGGACGACGTCACGGCGTCGGTCGCCGCATTGATCGCGCAGGTTCGACGGGATGGCGACGTCGCGTTGCGTGCGCTGACATCGCGCTTCGACGGCATCGAGCTCGATCGGTTCGAAGTCGATGCTGCTGCCTTCGACGAAGCGGAGGCAGCGTTGCCCGTCGAGCTCAAGCGCGCCATCGACGAAGCCGCGAAACGCATCCGCGCCTTCCACGAAGCCTCGATGGCGCAGCCGGTCGCGCTCGACACCGCGCCCGGCGTGCGATGCGAACGCATCCTGCGGCCGATCCGCCGCGTCGGCCTGTACGTGCCCGCGGGCTCCGCGCCGCTGCCGTCGACGGCGCTGATGCTCGGCGTACCCGCGCAGCTCGCGGGATGCGCCGAGGTCGTGCTGTGTTCGCCGCCGCGTCGCGACGGAAGCGTCGATCCGGCCGTCCTGTACGCGGCGCGACGCTGCGGCGTCCGCCGCGTATTCGCCGTCGGCGGCGTGCAGGCCATCGCTGCAATGGCCTTCGGCACGGCTTCGGTTCCGAAGTGCGACAAGTTATTCGGTCCCGGCAACGGCTGGGTGACCGAAGCCAAGCGACAGGTCTCGATGACCGAAGGCGGCGCGGCGATCGACATGCCAGCGGGCCCGTCGGAAGTGCTGGTCATTGCTGATCGCGGCTGCAATGCATCGTTCGTCGCCGCCGATATGCTGTCGCAGGCCGAGCATGGCCGTGACTCGCAGGTCATCCTCGTCAGCGACGACGCCACCGTTCTCGCCGACGTCGCCATCGAGATCGAACGTCAGCTGGCCGATCTTCCGCGTGCCGACATCGCACGCGGCGCGCTCGCTGCATCGCGCCTGATCGAAGTCGACTCGCTCGACGATGCGTTCGACGTCAGCAACGCGTACGCACCCGAGCACCTCATCCTCGCTTTGCGCGAGTCGCGTCGTTGGCTCGATCGCGTCGAAGCTGCAGGTTCGGTGTTCCTTGGCGACTGGGCGCCCGAAGCGCTGGGCGACTACTGCAGCGGCACCAACCACGTGCTGCCAACCGGCGGCGCCGCGCGCTACACCGGCGGGCTGAGCGTGGCGAGCTTCCAGGTCGCGATGACCGTGCAGGAAGTCGCGCGGAATGGTTTGGCCGCCATCGGGCCGTGCGCCGTTGAGCTCGCGCGCGCCGAAGGACTGGACGCGCACCGCAATGCCGTCGCGCTGCGGTTGGATGCACTCGCATGAGCGCGCCCGTCGACCTAATTCGCGCCGACCTGCGCGATTTCGCGGGCTATCGCTCCGCGCGCAGCGATCGCCTCGTCGGCGACGTCTGGCTCAACGCCAATGAAGCCGCATGGCCGAACGCGGCCGATGACGGCGGCGTTCGGCGCTACCCGGATCCGCAGCCGGAAACACTGCGCACGCGCCTCGCCGCGCTCTACGACTGTCGCCCGGAGCAGCTGCTCGCAGGGCGGGGTAGCGACGAAGCGATCGACCTCCTGGTCCGCGCGTTCTGCACACCGGGACAGGGCGCGATCGTCATCACGTCGCCGACCTTCGGCATGTACGCCGTCAGCGCGAAGCTGCACGGCGCACGCGTGGTCGACGTGCCTCTGGTGGACGACGGCCGCGCTTTCCGGTGCGATATCGACGCCGTCGCGGACGCCGCGCTCGCGAGCAACGCGACGCTCGTATTCCTGTGCTCGCCCGGCAACCCCACGGGCGACATCGTGCCGCTCGACGCCGTCCGCACGCTGGCCGAACGCCTCGACGGCCGCGCGATCGTGGTCGTCGACGAGGCCTACCAGGAGTTCGCCTCCGCGCCGTCCGCGATCACGCTCCAGGCTGAGCGGTCAAACATCGTCGTCCTGCGCACGCTGTCGAAAGCGCATGCGCTCGCGGGCGTTCGGCTCGGCGTGGCGATCGGCGATGCGGACCTCATCGCCGTGCTGCGACGCTGCCAGGCGCCGTATCCATTGCCCGCGCCCTGCGTGACGCTGGTCGAGCGTGCGCTGGCCGATGAACCTTTGGCCACGACCCGCGCACGCGTCACCGCAAGCGTGCGGGAACGTGAACGCCTCGCCGAAGCCCTTCGTGAAGCGCCCGGCATGCGATGCGTCTACCCGTCGTCGTCCAACTTCGTACTGGCGCGCTTCGATGACGCGCAGTCCGCTTTCGATGCACTGCTCGCCGCCGGCGTCGTGGTGCGTGACGTCCGCGCACAGCCGGGCCTCGGCGATGCCCTGCGCATCACGGTCGGCCGCCCGGACGAGAACGATCGCGTGATTGCCGCCCTCGTGGGAGCGGTCGCATGAGCACGCCGATCCTGTTCGTCGACCGTGACGGCACGCTCATCGAAGAGCCTTCGGACTTCCAGATCGACCGCTTCGACAAACTGCGCTTCGTGCGCGATGTCGTGCCGGCGATGCTGCGCTTGCGCGATGCCGGGTACGAGTTCGTCATCGTCTCCAACCAGGACGGCCTGGGCACGGACGCATACCCGCGCGAGACGTTCGACGGCCCGCACGACCTGATGATGCAGCTGTTCGAAAGCCAAGGCATCCGATTCCGCGACGTGCTGATCGACACGAGCTTCCCCGCGGAGAACTCGCCCACGCGCAAGCCGCAGATCGGTCTGGTGACGTCGTACCTGAAGGACCGCTCGATCGACTGGTCGCGCTCGGCGATGGTGGGCGACCGGCCGACGGACGTGCAGTTCGCCGACAACCTCGGCATCCGCGCGTTCCAGCTGCGCACGCCACAGTTCGGCGGCGAGTGGGATTGGACGGGCATCGCGCACGAACTCGTCGATGTGCCGCGACGCGCGCGGGTCGAACGCACCACCAAGGAGACACGCATCGTCGTCGAGGTCGATCTCGACCGCGCTGCGGAGCCTAAGGTGCGCACGGGCCTCGGCTTCTACGACCATATGCTCGAGCAGCTCGGCAAGCACGGCGGTTTCGCGCTGTCGCTCACGTGCGAGGGCGACCTGCATATCGACGAGCATCACACGGTCGAGGACTCGGCACTGGCGCTCGGACAGGCCCTGCGCGAGGCGCTGGGCGATAAGCGCGGCATCGGTCGCTACGGCGCTGCGGGCGTCGACGTGGACGCGACCGACAGCACGCGCTACACGTTCACGCTGCCGATGGACGAATCGCTCGCGACCGCCGCGCTCGACTTCTCCGGCCGTCCGTACTTCGTATTCGACGGCGACTTCCGCCGCGAGCGCGTCGGCGACCTGCCGACCGAGCTCGTGCCGCACGTCTTCCGTTCGCTGTGCGAGACGGCGGGGCTCAACCTGCACCTGCGCGTTCGCGGCGACAACGATCACCACAAGGTCGAGGCCTGCTTCAAGGCGGTCGCGCGTGCGTTGCGTCCCGCGCTGGCGCGCAGCGGCCGCGAGCTGCCGTCGACCAAGGGCGCTCTCTGATGGACGTCGTGCTGATCGATGCCGGCGGCGCGAACATCGGCTCCGTGCGTTATGCGTTCGAGCGCCTCGGCGTGACCGCGCGATTCAGTGCCGATGCGAGTGAGATCGCGTCCGCGGAGCGCGTCGTGTTGCCGGGCGTCGGCGCTGCCGCAGCGGGCATGGCGCGGCTGCGTGAACTTGGCCTCGTCGAGTGCGTCCGTTCGCTGCGACAGCCGTTGCTCGGCGTGTGCCTGGGTATGCAATTGCTCTTCGAATCGTCGGAAGAGGGCGATGTCGAATGCCTCGGGCTGCTCGGCGGCCGCGTTCGTCGACTCGCGGGTGGCGACGGCGTTCGCGTGCCGCACATGGGCTGGAACACGCTGGAGCGTCTTCGTGACGATGCGCTGCTCAACGGCGTTGACGACACCGACAGCGCGTACTTCGTGCACAGCTACGCCGCGCCGGTCACCAGCGACACGCTCGCCGCCTGCACGCACGGCGAGCGATTCGCCGCGGTCGTGCGATCGGGCAATCGCATGGGTGCGCAGTTCCATCCCGAGCGCTCGGCGACGACAGGCGCGCGGATTCTCGAGAACTTCCTGAAGGTGTCGGCATGAGCGATTTCACCGTCTACCCGGCGATCGACGTGCGCGACGGGCGCGTCGTCCGGTTGCGCCAGGGCGACTACGCCCAGGAGACGCGCTACGCGGACGATCCGATCGTCGTTGCCCAGCGCTATGCGACCGCGGGTGCGGCGTGGCTGCACCTGGTCGACCTGGATGCCGCACGCGATGGCGGCTACTCGATCCGCGACCTGCTGGGCCGCATCAAGCGCGACACCTCGCTGCGCGTGCAGACCGGTGGCGGCGTGCGCAGCGAAGATGATCTGCTGCGTCTGTTCGACGCCGGTGCCGATCGCGTGGTGGTCGGCTCGCTCGCCGTGCGCGAGCCGTCGACCGTCGCAAGCTGGATCGAGCGGCACGGCAGCGATCGCATCACGGTGGCGCTCGACACGCGCGAGGTCGAAGGCGAGTGGCGCCTGCCAACCGCGGGCTGGACGCACAACGACGGCACATCGCTGCCGTTCCTTTTGTCGCTCTACCTCGGCACCGGCCTGCGCCACCTGCTGTGCACCGACATCGGTCGCGACGGCATGCTCGCTGGCCCGAACATCGCGCTGTACGGCGAGATCCTGACGCACGCCCCGCGTGTCGCGCTGCAGGCCTCGGGCGGCATCCGTGACGTCGCGGACATCCGCGCCGCACGCGCCGCCGGTTGCGCGGGTGCAGTGCTCGGCAAGGCGCTGCTGGACGGCCGCTTCGAACTCGCGGATGCGCTCGGCCCGGTCGAGGCCGACGCATGCTGAGCCGCCGCATCATCCCGTGCCTCGACGTGCGCGACGGACGCGTCGTCAAGGGCGTGCGCTTCCGCGACCACGTCGACATGGGCGACATCGTCGAGCTCGCGCTGCGCTATCGCGACGACGGTGCGGACGAGCTCGTGTTCTACGACATCACGGCAAGCCCGGAAGGTCGCAGCGTCGACCGCGGTTGGGTCGAGCGTGTCGCGCCGCTGATCGATATTCCGTTCTGCGTCGCCGGCGGCATTCGCTCGGTCGACGATGCGCGTGCGGTGTTGCACGCCGGCGCCGACAAGGTGTCGGTCAACACGCCGGCACTCGATCGACCGGCACTCATCGATGAACTCGCGGCAGCCTTCGGCGTGCAATGCGTCGTGGTCGGCGTCGACAGCCTGCGTGACGAGGACGGCGAATGGCGAGTCCGGCAGTACACCGGCGATCCGTCGCGAACGCGCGCGTTGCCTCGCCGAACGCTGGACTGGATCGCCGAGGCGCAGGACCGCGGCGCAGGCGAGGTGGTGCTGAACTGCATGGGCAGCGATGGCGTGCGTCGTGGCTACGACATCGAGCAACTGCAGGCGGCGCGCGCGTCGTGTCGCGTGCCTCTGGTAGCGTCCGGCGGCGCGGGCGAGGCGTCGCACTTTGCGGGTGTGTTCCGCGACGCCGACGTCGACGGTGCGCTCGCCGCCAGCGTGTTCCACTCCGGCGCGGTGCGCATTCCTGAACTGAAGCGCGAACTCGCCGACGCCGGCATCGAGGTGCGGCGTGTCTGAGCCCGTCACCTTCGACATCGAGGCCGTCGACTGGTCCAAGCAGGACGGGCTGGTGCCGGCGGTCGTGCAGGATGCGCGCACCCTGCGCGTGCTCATGGTCGGCTGGATGGACCGCGATGCACTCGCGCACACGTTGGCGACGCGCCAAGCGACCTTCTTCAGCCGCACGCGCGGCCGCCGCTGGACGAAGGGCGAGACCTCGGGACACGTGCTCGATGTCGTCGACATACGCCTGGACTGCGACGCCGACACGTTGCTCGTGCTCGCGCACCCGCACGGCCCAACCTGCCATCTCGAACGCACGAGCTGCTTCCCGGACGCGCCCGGCGACTTCCTCGCGCAGCTCGATGCGCTGATCGAACAGCGCGAGGCACAACGCCCCGAAGGCAGCTACACGACGAAGCTGTTCGATGCCGGCGTGCGACGCATCGCGCAGAAGGTGGGCGAGGAGGGCGTGGAAACCGCACTCGCAGGCGTTGTGCAGGACGACGAAGCGCTGCTCGGCGAGTCCGCGGACCTGCTGTACCACCTCACCGTGCTACTGCGCGCGCGGGGTCTGTCGCTGGCGGATGCCGTCGACGTGCTGCGGGCCCGCCACGCGCCCGCCGCGTAAACGGCGAAGCGACGGCAACTGCTAGGCTTCCGGCTGCTCCCGGAGGCCACCATGACCCGTACGATCCTCGCGCTCGCATTGCTCGTGTCCGCGGCGAGCGCGCACGCGCAGACGCCTGCGACCTGCGACAGCGCCGTCTACGAGGACCGCAACGGCAACGGACGTCGCGATGGGAACGAGCCCGGAATCGCCGGCGTGCGCGTGTCGGATGGCGTGCGCATCGTCACCAGCGCAGACGACGGCCGATTCGCGTTGCCCGCCGAGACCGGCCGCACGCTGTTCGTCATCAAGCCAGCCGGTTACGACGCACCGCGTCGCGCGGACGGCCTGCCGCTGTTCTGGGCACACGCGCCTCACCCAGAGTCGCCCGCATTGCGCTACGGGGGACTGCGGGATGCGGGGACGCGCTGTCCGTCGTTCGGCCTGCGCCGCACGCCGCGTCGCGATGCGGACCTCGACGTGCTGGTGTTCGCCGACACGCAGACGAAGTCGCAGGTCGACGTCGGCTATTACGCGCGTGACATCGTCGAGCCGCTGCGTCGTCGCGACGGCAAGCCGGCCGCGGATCTCGGCGTGACGCTGGGCGACGTCACCAGCGACGATCTCTCGCTCTATCCCGCGATCACTGAAGTGACGACGCGCCTCGGCGCGCCGTGGCTGCACGTCGCCGGCAATCACGATGTCGACACCGATGCGACGCGCGACGAAGACGCGCTGCTCACGTTCCGCCAGCAGTTCGGACCCGACACGTACGCGTGGGAGGAGCCGCGCGCGGATTTCGTGGTGCTCGACGACGTGATCTCGCGGCCCGGCCAGAAGCCGGCGTACGTCGGGGGCCTGCGCGACGACCAGTTCGCCTTCCTGCAGCAGTACATCCCCACCCACGATCCGAAGCGGTTGCTCGTGATCGCGGTGCACATCCCGCTGTTTCCCGACGGCGGCGAGACGTTCCGCACCGCAGACCGCGAACGTCTCTTCGCGCTGCTGAAGGACGTGCCGCACGTGCTCGTGCTCAGCGGCCACGGACACGTGCAACGCCAGTTCTTCCACGACGCGGCGACCGGCTGGCACGGCGCGTCTCCGCTGCACGAATACAACGCCGGCGCGGCCTGCGGCGCGTACTGGTCGGGCGTCAAGAACGCGGAGGGGGTGCCGGATTCGACGATGCCGGACGGTACGCCGAACGGTACCGCGCGACTCGCCGTTGGACGCGATGGCGCCTACAAGCTCGCGTGGCAGCGGGCGGGCGTCACCGCCCAGTCCGGCGAACTCACGCGCGCGATGCACCTGCACGCCCCGCGAGTGCTTCGCCACGGCGCGTATCCCGCCTGGGGCGTCTACGCGAACGTCTGGATGGGAACGCCGCAGCAGCGCACCGAATTCCGTGTCGACGGCGGCGACTGGATGCCGATGAAGCGCGTCGAACAGCCGGATCCCTGGCTGCTGGCCGAGAACGTACGCGACGACGAAGCGACCGCACTGCGCGGCTACGACCGCTCGCCCGAAGCGCAACCGTCGACGCATCTCTGGCGCGGGGCGTTGCCCACCAGCCTCGCCGTGGGCGAGCACCGCGTCGAAGTGCGCACGTTCGATCGGTGGCAGGGCGAACAGCACGCCAACACGACGTACCGTCTCGACGACGCGGCGCCGTGATTTCGGACGACCTTCCGATCCTCGCGTTCGAAGACGCCGCGACGTTCGAGCGGTGGATCGAGTCGTCACCGGACGCCCGTGGCCTCTGGCTGCGCATCGCGAAGGCCGGTCGCGGCATCGCGTCGGTGACGTACGACGAAGCACTGGACGTCGCGTTGTGCCACGGCTGGATCGACGGGCAGAAGCGCGCGTTCGATGCCGACTGGTTCCTGCAGCGCTTCACGCCGAGGCGCCCGCGCAGCCTCTGGTCGCGGCGGAACGTCGAGAAAACGGCGGCGCTGATCGCAGCAGGCCGAATGCGTCCCGCGGGGCAGCGCGAAATCGACGCGGCGAAGGCGGATGGTCGCTGGGAACGCGCCTATGCCGGTCCGTCAGCGGGCAATGTGCCCGAGGAACTTGCGACCTTGCTGGCGAAGAACGCAAAGGCGCGCCGCGCGTTCGAAGCGCTCTCCAGCGCGAATCGCTATGCGTTCTGCTGGCGCGTGCAGACCGCCAAGCGACCGGAGACGCGGGTCGCGCGCGCGAAGCAGTTCGTCGAGATGCTGCTGCGCGGCGAAACGCTGCACTGAGCGGCGTTTACAGCCCGACGTCGGCGAACGTTTCGACGCGGCGATGCCCATGCGTCGCCTCGCCATCGCGCGGCTGCGGATAGTCCTGGCGACGATCGAGCAGCACCGTCTGCAGGCCGGCGTCACGCGCGGCGTCGAGTTCTTCGACGACGTCCGACAGGAACACGAGGTCGCCCGGTGCGATGCCGATGGATTCGGCGATGCGGCGGTAGCTGTCCGCCTCGCGCTTGCCGCCGATCTCGGTGTCGTACCAATTCGAGACGAGCGACGTGAGGTCGCCGGCATCGCTGTGGCCGAAGAACAGCTTCTGCGCCGGAACGCTTCCCGACGAGTAGACGTACAGCGGATACCCCGCGTCATGCCATTCCCGCAATGCGACCGCCGCATCGGGATACATGTGCGCGGTGAAGTCCGCATTGCGATAGCCGGCGTCCCACACCATGCCCTGCAGCGCCTTGAGTGCGGTGTGCTTGCGATCCTGGTCGATCCAGCCCTGCAGCACTTCCACGATCGTGTCGTCGCCGCAGACGCCGCCCTGTTCGGTCGCGACGGCATCGAGCCACCGACGCACCTCGGGTTCCTGCCCGTGTTCGCGCACGAAGCCCGGCAGGGCGCGGCGCGCGTAGGGGAACAGCACGTCCTTGACGAACGAGATGCTGCTCGTGGTGCCTTCGATGTCGGTGAGGATCGCGCGGACGGGCATGGCGGAACTCCGTGGTGAAACGCGAAGGCCCGGCGCAGGGCCGGGCCTGTCGGCGACGCGGCGGCGATTATCCGGCCTGGCCGGGCTCGTAGCGCGGGAACTTCTGCGCGATGTCGGTGCCGGTGAAATGGCCGATCCAACCGTCCGGCTCGGTGAAGAAGCGGATCGCGACGAAGCTCGGCTCCGGGCCCATGTCGAACCAGTGCAGCGTGGAATCCGGCACCGAGATCAGGTCGCCGGATTCGCACTTCATCTCGTAGACCTTGTCGTCTACGTGCAGCGTGAACAGGCCCGAGCCCGCGACGAAGAAGCGCACCTCGTCTTCCTTGTGGAAGTGCTCGTCGAGGAACTTCTTGCGCATGTCCTCGCGGCTCGGGTGGTCCGGCGAGATGCTCACGACGTCGACGGTCTTGAAGCCGCGCTCGGCGACGATGCGGTCGATGTCGCTGCGGTAGGCGTCGAGGATGATGTCGTGCGCGTCACCGGGCTTGATCGGCTTGCTCGCTTCCCAGCGTTCGAAACCGACGCCGATCGGCGCGAGCTTCTCAGCGATCGCCTCGAGTTCCGTCGCGACGAATTCGGGCTGGTCGGGCGTGGCTTCGTTGAAGATGCGCAGGCGGCTCATGGTGCGCTCCGGGACAGTTGTGCGGACGAGGTGCCGAGGCGGCGCAGCTCGAGCTCGCAGGTGATCAGGAATTCGAAGGCTTCGAGGTGGCGGCGCGCCTCGGCCATGTCGCGGCCCCACGCATACAGCCCGTGGCCGTCGATGAGATAGCCCCACATCGGGCCTTCGTCGAGCAGGCGCTCGACCTGCGCCGCGAGCTCGGGCATGTCCTGCGAATTGGGCAGGACGGGCAGGTCGAGCGACGTTTCGTGCGTGGTGTTGCCGGCAAAGGCCTTGAGCAGCTCGTAGCCCTCGAGGCGGATCGCGCCGTCGGCGGCGTACAGGCGCGACGCGACCGTCTGGTTCAGCGAATGCGTGTGCAGCACGCAGCCGATGTCGGGGAAGCGCTTGTACAGCTGCGTGTGCAGCAGGGTCTCGGCGGACGACTTCTGCGTCGTGGCCACCGGCTGGCCGTCGAGGTCGACGACCATGATGTCGGCTTCGACCAGCCGGCCCTTGTCGCGGCCGGAGACGGTGATGGCGACGTTCTCGGCGTCCATGCGACGCGAGAAGTTGCTGCTGGTCGCAGGGGTCCAACCGCGGGCCGCGAGTTCACGCACGTTGACGATGATCTCGTCCGCACATTGCGCGAGGCGGGTGGCGTCGTAGGGAAGGGTGCTCGTCATTCGCGCAGTTTAGGGCAGCTCGCGTCGATGGCGCCCAACGAGAGCGCAACGCTGCCGCGCCCCGCTGTCGACAAAAAGAAAACGGCGCGGTCGCCCGCGCCGTTTCGGTAGTGCCGGTTCCGCGTGGCCTCAGGGCCCCGGTTCCGGACCCTCGTGCACGAGCGGCGTCGGCTCGAGCTTCGGGCCGCCGTGAAGCGGTGCATTGCCCGGCGCGAGGTGGCTGCGCGAGCGCGCGAACAGGAAGTAGACGATCAGGCCCAGTACTGCCCAGAAGCAGAAGAACTTGATGGTCGGATTCCAGCCCAGGCTGAAGAACAGCAGGACGCAACCGGCGAGGGCAAGCGGGCCGACGATCCAGACGATCGGCGTACGGAACGGACGCGGACGGTCCGGCTCCGTGCGGCGCAGGATCATCACGCCCGTGCACACCATGAAGAACGCGAAGAGCGTGCCCGCGTTGGAGATGTCGGCCAGCGCACTTACCGGGAACAGCGCGGCGAAGAACGCCACGAAAATGCCGGTGGTCCACGTCACCACATGTGGGGTGTGGAAGCGGGGATGCACCTTCGCGAACATCGACGGCATCAGGCCGTCGCGCGCCATGGTGAACAGGATGCGCGTCTGGCCGAACATCATCATCAGCACGACGGACGGCAACGCGATGATCGCGGCCGCCGCCACGAGGTCACCCACGCGGGGCCAACCGATCGTGCGGAGAACGAACGCGAGCGGCTCCTTGCTCATCGACAGCGCGCCGCCGGGCTGTGCGCCCATCGAACCTACCGCGGCGTAGGCAACCAGCAGGTAGAACACGGTGCAGACGCCGAGCGACCCGATGAGGCCGATCGGGATGTTGCGGTTCGGGTTCTTGGTTTCTTCGGCGGCGGTCGAGACGGCGTCGAACCCGACATACGCGAAGAAGATCGATGCCGCCGCACCCAGTACGCCCACGCCCGACAGCGGGGTACCCCAGCCATTCGGCAGCATCGGCGCGAAGTTCGTCGACTTCACGGCCGGGAACGCCAGAAGCACGAATGCGGTGAGCGCTGCGATCTTGATCAGCACCAGTACCGCCGTCACCTTCGCCGACTTGCTCGTGCCGATCACGAGAAGCCAGGTGACGAGCAGGGAAAGCAGGAACGCGATCAGGTTGAAGCTACCGGTGACGGTCGTGCCGTCGGGCAGCTTCACCGGGTCGAACGGACCCGACAGCAAGGCGGCGGGTAATCCCATGCCGTGCGCATGCAGGAAGCCGTTCGCGTAACCCGACCACCCGACGGCCACGGCGCCCGCGGCAACGGCGTATTCGAGGATCAGTGCCCAACCGACCATCCACGCGATCAGCTCGCCGAGCACGGCGTACGAGTACGTGTACGCAGACCCCGAGACAGGCACCATGGCCGCGATCTCCGAGTACATGAGCGCCGTCAGCGCACAGACGACGCCGGCGATGACGAACGAATACAGCATGCCCGGGCCGGCCTTGTTTGCCGCCACGGCGGTCAACACGAAGATGCCGGTGCCGATGACGGCGCCGATGCCCAGCATGGTGAGGTCGAACGCGCCGAGCTGGCGCTTGAGCGACCGCTTTTCAGCGGTCTCGAGGATCAGGTCTAGCGGCTTTCTACGCTCGAACAGCATTAGAGATGCACTCCCCGGAAAAGGCCCGGACGTCGCAGCCCGGGAACCCGCCGACCTTAGCCGCTGCCGCAGTCCGGACACAAGTCACGTTTCGCCGGGCGAGACAATGAACGGGGATAATGCTGCACTGCACAGCTGAAGACGGTCACGTATGGACGATGCCCTCGAGCACCACGCCGCCACCGCTCGCCTGCGGAGCGATCTGCACGCGTACGCGCAGCGCTGGCCGGAGGAGGGCGATGTCGTCGCGCACTTCGTCGACCTGCTCGACGACCTTGACAGCGCACCGTTCACGCGCGAGCGCCTCGCGGGGCATTTCACCGGCTCCGCATGGCTCGTCGACCGCGCCGGTACGCGGGTGCTGCTCACGCATCACCGCAAGCTCGGACGCTGGCTGCAGCTCGGGGGGCACGCGGACGGCGACAGCGACCTCGGCCGCGTCGCGCTGAAGGAAGCGGAAGAGGAATCGGGCCTGGGCGGGCTGACGCTCGAGCCTGGCCTGTTCGACCTCGACCGCCACTGGATTCCGGAACGCGGCGATGTCCCCGCGCACTGGCACTACGACGTGCGCTACGTCGTGCGCGCGGGCGATGACGAGAATTTCGTCGTCAGCGAAGAGTCGTTGGATCTCGCCTGGCGCGATGTCGCTACGCTGGAAAGCGATCCGGCGTCCGACGAATCGGTGCAGCGCATGTCGATGAAGTGGCGCGTGCGGCAGTCCGAGCGCGACGCGGCTAGCTGATCGACGCATCCGTCGATCGATCACTCGAACGAAATGGGCCGGCATCTGCCGGCCCTTCGCATTGCAGCGACGTCGCGATCAGTCCGCGCGGCCGGCGAACTCGCCCGTCGTCGTATTGACCAGCACCCGCTCGCCGTTGCCGATGTATTCCGGAACCATGATCTCGAGGCCGGTCGACAGCTTCGCCGGCTTCGGACGCTTCGTCGCCGTGCCGCCCTTGAGCTCCGGCGGGGTGTCGACGACCTCCATCGTCACCGTCTGCGGGAGTTGCAGACCGACCGGTGCATCGTCGATCACCTGCACGTAGCAGCCCGAAAGGTCCGGCACGATGTAGCCGGCCATGTCGCCGACGACGTCCGCGTCGAGCGTGTACGGCGTGTAGTCCTCGTCGTCGAGGAACACGAACGCATCGCCGTCCTTGTACGAAAAGGTCGCCTGACGACGCGCGAGGTCGACTTCGCGCAGGTCGTCATCGCCGTCGAACGAGGCATCGAGCTTGTTGCCGCCCGGCACGCTGTACATGGTGAAGCGGAAGCGCACATTGCCGCCGCGACCCTGCGGGCTGCTGCGCTCGATGTCGCGGATCTGGTACACGCCGCCGTTGTGTTCGACGACGTTGCCCTTCTTGATGTCGTAAGCCTTCATTGCGTGGTTCGCTCGTTGTTCTGACGGAGTCGTGGCGCGACGTCGCCGACGTGCCACATGAAGAGGCCGAATGCGACAACACCGAGTGCCCAGATGGCTGCGCTGGCAACAAGCTCGCGCATCGTGATTTCGCCAAGGTGGCCCGCGAGCCAGGCAGGCAGCAGTCTCGAGCAGACGAAAACCGGCAACGCCCAGCCGGCCACGCCGACGAGCAGCACGTAGCGTGTCCGGCCCAGGGCGCGCAGCCGATGCGCGCGCTTCGGAGTGTCGGTTGCGGGCGACATGCCTTACTTCGGCGCGAGGCGCGTCGCGCCGTCGAGGCGGATGGTTTCGCCGTTGAGGTACGTGTTGCCGAGGATGTAGGCCGCGAGGTCGGCGAATTCCTCGGGCTTGCCCAGGCGCGACGGGAACGGGATCGACGCCGCGAGCGACTGCTGCACGGACTCCGGCATCCCGTCGACCATCGGCGTCCAGAACACACCCGGCGCGATGGTCAGCACGCGGATGCCGAAACGCGCGAGTTCGCGCGCCATCGGCAGCGTCATGCCGACCACGCCGCCCTTCGACGCCGAATACGCGGCCTGGCCGATCTGGCCTTCGTAGGCCGCGACCGACGCGGTGTTGATGATCACGCCGCGCTCGCCGTCGGCGCCGGCCTCGTTGGCCTGCATTACCTGTGCGGCGGCCTTGGCGACGTTGAACGAACCGACGAGGTTCACCATCACCGTGGTCTGGAACTGCGAGAGCGGCATCGGGCCGTCCTTGCCGAGCACGCGGCCCGAGCCGAGGATGCCCGCGCAGTTCACCGCGACGTTGAGGCCGCCGAGGAACTGGTTCGCAGCGTTGACGTTCGCGACCACGCCGGCTTCGTCGGTGACGTCGGTGCGGAAGAACTTCGCCTTGTCCGCGCCGAGTTCGGCGACCGCGGCGGCGCCCTTGTCCTCGTTGACGTCGAACAGCGCGACACGGCCGCCGTCGCGGACGATGCGCTGCGCCACGGCGAAGCCGAGGCCGGAAACGCCGCCGGTGATGACGGCGCGGGCGTTGGAGATCTGCATGGCGGTTCCTCGGAGAGCCGGAAAGCCGGCAATTCTACCGGCTGGGCCGGAGGCGACGCCCGCCGCCGGACGTCAGGGCGAGGCGGACTCGCGGTAGGGCACGCCGTCCTTCGCCACGAACACCGGCTTGCGCAGGTTCTCGATGTTCGCCGTCGGATCGCCCTCGAACGCCGCGAGATCCGCGCGCAGGCCGACCGCGATGCGGCCGATGCGGTCCTGTTGCTTGAGGATCGCGGCGGCGGTCGACGTACAGGCGCGCATCGCATCGAGCGGCGCCATCCCGGCCTTCACCATCAACGCCGGCTCGCGCCAGTTGTCGCCGTGACGGAAGACGCCGACGTCGCTGCCGCAGCCTATCGTCACGCCCTGCGCCATCGCGGTGCGGAACGCCTTGAGCGATTCCTCGATTTTCGGTGTCGGCGCGGATTGGCCGCGTACGTAGTGGTTGAAGTAGGTCTCGGTCGCCTCGACCGCGGTGAGCGTCGGCAGGTAGGCGACGTGGCGCTCGCGCATCAGCTTGAACGTCTGCGCGGTGCCGCCGTAGCCGTGCTCGATGGTGTCCACGCCCGCTTCGACGGCCATGCGCATGCCGGCGTCGGTGGCCGCGTGCGCGGCGACGGGACGACCGCCCGTGTGCGCGGCTTCGACGATCGCCTTCATTTCGTTTGACGTGAATGCCGGCTCCGCCGTGCCGCCCGGGCCGACTCGGTAATCGGCGTAGAACTTGATCCAGTCGGCGCCGCGACCCGCCTGTTCGCGCACCGCGCGCATCGCTTCGTCAGCCCCGCTGATTTCCTGCGCACCGCCGGGGAGTTCGGCGTCGGGGCGGAACCCACGCGGGCCGGGGCCGTAGCTCGACGTTGCGACGATCGCGCGTGTCGACACGAACAGCCGCGGACCCACGACCACGCCCTCGTCGATCGCACGCTTCAACGACACATCGGCGAACGCCGCACCTTCGGTGCCGAGGTCGCGCAGCGTGGTGAAGCCCGCGCGCAACGTATCGCCGGCGAACTTCGCGGCCTGCAGCGTGCGGTAGGCCTCCGGCTCCTTCAGCACCTGGTCGTTCCAGCTTTCCTCGTTGTACGGATGCAGGAACAGATGCGAGTGGAGTTCGATGAGACCGGGCGTGAGCGTCGCGCCGGGCAGGTCGATGCGACGCGCATCGACGGGCGCAGTGACCGATGCGGCTGGGCCGACCGCAGCGATCGCGCCGTCGCGCACGAGCACCACCCAATTCGGATGCGGTACGCCTTCGCCGATCCAGACGCGCGCCGGCGTGAGCAGCAGCGTCTCCGCGGACAGCGGCATCGTCGCGAGCGACGCCATCGACAGCACCGCACCCAGCAGACGCTTCATGTCACAGATCCTTGAGGTACCAGATGTCGCAGCCGCCGTGGCCCGTGGCGCCCATCGGCGCGTCGATGCGGCGGAAGCCGCTGCGCTCGTACAGACGCATCGCCGCGTCCATGCCGGTCAGCGTTTCGAGGTAGCACGTGGTGAAACCGAACTCGCGCGCTTTGTCGAGGCACTTGTTCATCACCGCAGCACCCGCGCCAAGGCCGCGTGCCGTCGGCAGGAAATACATCTTGCGCAATTCGCAAACGGACGCGTCCCCGCCTTCCAGCGGCGCGACGCCACCACCGCCGACGACTTCGCCATTCACCTCGACGACGAAATACGCACTGCGCGACGCACCGTAGGCGCGATGCATCCAGTCGACTTCCGGATCGTTGATCGCGAAGCCGGAACCGCAGGCGCCGAACTCGGGCATGACGGTGCGGATGATGCGTGCGATGGCCGCGTCGTCGCGCGGCTCGATGGGGCGGATCGTGTACTCGGCGGGCTTCACTCGTTCGCTCCCTTCGCGCGGGTCACCTTGCTCGACGTCTCGCGGCCGAGCAGCGCGGCCAGCCAGCGGCCGGTATCGACGAGCGCGTCGAGGTCCACGCCCGTCGTCATGCCCATGCCGTGCAGCATGTAGACGACGTCCTCCGTCGCGACGTTGCCGCTCGCGCCCTTCGCGTACGGGCATCCACCGGTGCCGGAGACCGCCGAATCCACGACGCGTACGCCTTCTTCGAGGCAAGCGAGGATGTTCGCGAGCGCCTGGCCGTAGGTGTCATGGAAGTGCACGGCGAGGGCCGACATCGGTACTTCGCCCGCCACCGCGCGCAGCATGTCTCGCGCTTTCGCGGGCGTGCCGACGCCGATGGTGTCGCCCAGCGAGACTTCCTCGCAGCCCATCGCATGCAGCGCCTTCGCGACGCGTACGACGTCGGCGACCGGCACCTCGCCCTGGTACGGGCAACCCAGCACCGTCGACACGTAGCCGCGAACGCGCACGCCGTCGGCCTTCGCGCGTTCCATCACCGGCGCGAAGCGCTCGAGCGATTCCTCGATCGAGGCATTGATGTTCTTGCGGTTGAACGCTTCCGACGCCGCGGTGAACACCGCGATATGCGTGACGCCGACTTCGCGCGCGCGCTCGTAGCCCTGAAGGTTCGGCACGAGAACGGGGTAGTCGATATTGGCGCGGCGCGTGATGCCGCGATAGACGTCCGCGGCGTCGGCGAGCTGCGGCACCCACTTCGGGCTGACGAAGCTGGTCGCCTCGACCACGGGCAGGCCGGTGGCGGACAGGCGATCGATCAACGCGATCTTGTCGGCGGTCTCAATGATCGCCTTCTCGTTCTGCAGCCCGTCGCGCGGGCCGACCTCGACAATGCGGACGACGTCGCTCATTCGACATGCTCCAGCACGACGAGCGCGGCGTCGGCCTCGACGAAGTCACCGGTTGCGCCGCGCACTTCGGCGACCACGCCATCGCGCGGCGCCATGAGGCTCAGCTCCATCTTCATGGCTTCGATCACCATGACTTCCTGGCCGGCCGTGACGGTGTCGCCCGGCTGCACGCGCGCGACCACGACGCGACCCGGCATCGGTGCGACCAGGCGATCCGCGCTGCCTTCCGCCGCGCCACGGTGTTCGTCGTGCAACGGCGCGGCGGTGAGTGCGAGCCGGTGCGTGCCGTCGTGCACCGTCCAATGCCCGCGTTCGCCGCCGACGGTGACCCGCATCGCCTCACCATCGACGCGCAGGCTCAGCGCACCGTTCTCGATGCGCGCGCATTCGACGGCATACGTGCGCCCGTCATGCTCGATGCCGTAATGCCCGCCGTAACCGCCGGCGCGCAGCACCACGCGCTCGCCGCGATGCGTCACCGCGATGCGCGACAACGCGGGACCGCCAATTCGCCAACCGTCGGGCATCGCCCACGGCGACGTCGGATCGCTCGATGCCGCGTTGCAGCCGCGTGCGCCGCGCTCGTGCGAGATCAGCCGCGCGACGACGGCAGCAACGAACAGTCGAGCGTCGTCGGTCGTCGACGTCGACAGGAACTCGTCGAGATGACGGTCCAGATACCCGGTGTCGATCGTGCCGTTCACCACCGCCGGATGACGCGCGAGGCGTTCGAGGAACTCGATGTTCGACTTCGGCCCGGCGATCTCGCATTGCGCGAGCGCGGCGCGCAACCGCGCCAGCGCCTGCGCGCGATCGGCGCCGTGCACGATGAGCTTGGCGATCATCGGGTCGTAGAAGATCGTGACCGTGTCGCCCTCGACGACGCCGGAGTCGACGCGCACGCCCTCTGCTGCGATCGGCAAGCGCAGGCGCTCCAGTCGACCCGAGCCCGGCAGGAAGCCCGCATTCGGATCTTCCGCGTAGAGGCGCACTTCGATGGCATGGCCGTTCTGACGCAACGCCTCCTGTGCGACCGGCAGCGGCTCGCCCGATGCGACACGGAGCTGCCATTCGACGAGATCGAGCCCCGTCACCATCTCGGTGACCGGATGCTCGACCTGCAGGCGCGTGTTGATCTCCATGAAATAGAAACCGCCGTCCTGTCCGACGATGAACTCGACGGTGCCGGCGTTGACGTAGTCGATCGCACGTGCGGCCTGCACCGCGGCGTCGCCCATCGCGCGGCGCAGTTCGGGCGTGAGGAACGGGGACGGCGATTCCTCCAGCACCTTCTGGTAGCGACGCTGCGCCGAACATTCGCGCTCGAACAGGTGCTGCGTGCTGCCGTGCGTGTCGGCGAACACCTGGATCTCGATGTGACGCGGCCTCTCGATGTAGCGCTCGAGCAGCACGCGATCGCGCCCGAACGCATTGCGCGCCTCGCGCTGGCAGCTTTCGAGGTTCGAGAGAAACTCGTGGCTGCTGCGCACGATGCGCATGCCCTTGCCGCCGCCGCCGTGCGCGGCCTTGATCATCAGCGGATAACCGATGCGGTCGGCCTCGCGCTGCAGCGTCTCGTTCGACTGGTCGTCGCCCGTGTAGCCGGGCACGACCGGCACGCCCGCCGCCTGCATCAGATCCTTTGCGCCGGCCTTGCTGCCCATCTTGCGCATCGATGCCGCGGGCGGGCCGATGAAGACGAGGCCCGCGGCTTCGACCGCGTCGGCGAAGTCCGCGTTCTCGCTGAGGAAGCCGTAGCCGGGGTGGATCGCCTGCGCGCCGGACTTCTTCGCGACCCCGAGGATCGCGTCGCCACGCAGGTAGGACTCCTGCGGGCGCGGACCGCCGATGCGGTAGGCCTCGTCGGCTTGGCGCACGTGCTGCGCGTCGGCGTCGGCGTCGGAATACACGGCGACGGTGCGGATGCCCAGCGCGCGACAGGTGCGGATGACGCGGCAGGCGATCTCGCCGCGATTGGCGATCAGGATCTTTTCGAACATCGGCGCAGAAAGTCTCGGATGGGTGCAGTACGGCGTTAGACGCCGCGATGGCAAACGGCTTCGATGTTGTGTCCGTCCGGATCGAGAACGAACGCGGCGTAGTAATTCGGACCGTAGTGCTCGCGCGGGCCCGGCGCGCCGTTGTCGCGACCGCCTGCAGCGAGCGCCGCGGCATGGAACGCCTGCACCGCAGCGTGCGAATCGGCCTGGAACGCCACGTGCGACGACGCGATGCCGCCTTCCTCCTCGCCGATCCAGAAGCCCGGCGTCTGCGGTGGCCCGAAGCCTGCCGCCGGCTTGCCGCTCTCGGTCTGCTCCGCGGTGGCTTCCATCACCAGACTAAAGCCGAGCGGCGCGAGCGCCTGCTCGTAGAAGCGCTTGCTTCGCGCGTAATCGCTGACGGGAATACCCAGATGGTCGAACACGTGCGGCTCCTTAGCTGGACCACGAAGGGCGGCGCTTTTCGAGGAACGCGCCGAGGCCTTCCTGGCCTTCGGGCGAGACGCGCAGTCGCGCGATGAGGTCGGCGTTGTCGGCGTCGTGACGATCGCGGTCGGTGTGCGATGCGACGCGACGCACCAGCGACTTCGCTTCCGCCGCGGCGACCGGACCGGCCTTCAGCAGCAGGTCGATCTGGCGCTGCACGGCGGCGTCGAGCGACGTCTCGTCGTCGACCACCTCGTGCAGCAGGCCGATGCGATGCGCCGTCGTGGCGTCGAACAGCTCGGCGGTGGCAAACCAGCGGCGCGACTCGCGCGCACCGATCGCCTCGACGACGTACGGCGAAATCACCGCCGGAAGCAGGCCGAGCTTGCTTTCCGTGAGGCCGAACTTCGCGTTGGAGGTGGCGATCGCGATGTCGCAGCAGGCCACCAGCCCGACGCCGCCACCGAATGCCGCGCCCTGGATGCGCGCGATCGTCGGTTTCGGCAGCTCGTCGAGCGTGCGCATGAGGCGGGCGAGGGCGAGCGCGTCGGCGCGATTTTCGGCCTCGCTGGCGGCCGCCATGCCGCGCATCCAGTTGAGGTCCGCGCCTGCCGAGAACGAGGCGCCTTCCGCCTCGATGACCACCACGCGTACGTCCGTATCGCGGCCGACGGCATCGAGCGCGCCCGTGAGCGCCGCGATCACCGTCGCGTCGAACGCGTTGTGCAGCTGCGGCCGGTTCAGCCTCAGGCGCGCGACGGCGCCTTCGCGCAGATGGAGCAGGGGATGGCTCATGGGCGGCGATCGACGGAGAGCATTCGATGATAGCCGGTCGCTTGCGCGTCCCTTCAGCATCGGGGCGGCCGTGCCGGTGCTAGAATGAGAACAATTCCCATTTGGGTCGGCGCCCCGTCGTGAAACTCTCCGAGCTGCCTTTCCGCACCGCGGCGACGGTGCTCGCCGTCGAGGACGCGATGCCGAACGATGCGGTGGCGCGCCGCCTGCGCGAGCTCGGATTCGTCGGCGGGGAAGCCGTGGAAGTGATGGCGGCGGGCCCGATCGGTGCCGAGCCGCTGCTGGTCCAGATCGGTTTCACCCGCTTCGCCCTGCGTCGTCGCGAGGCGGACCGCGTGACCGTTCGCCTGCCGACGGCGATCGCAGGCGGCACGCGTCACCACCACGAGGCCGAACCCGAGGCCGTGCAGGCATGAACGCCGAGGCCGGCACCCTGCGGCTCGCGCTGGTCGGCAATCCGAACTGCGGCAAGACCGCCTTGTTCAATCGGCTCACCGGCAGCCGCCAGAAGGTGGCGAACTATGCGGGCGTGACGGTCGAGCGCAAGGAAGGCCGGTTCTCCGCGCCGTCCGGCCGCGAATACGTGGTGCTCGACCTCCCGGGTGCATACAGCCTCCAAGCCGCGAGCCTCGACGAAGCCGTTGCCCGCGACGTCTGCCGCGGCTTCTATCCGGGCGAACCCGCGCCCGACGTCATCGTCTGCGTGGTCGACGCCACCAACCTGCGTTTGCACCTGCGATTCGCGCTGGAAGTGCGCGAGCTCGGCCGACCGATGATCGTCGCAGTCAACATGATGGACGTTGCACGGCGACGCGGCATCGAAGTCGATCTTGCCGTGCTCGAACGCGAACTCGGCGTGCCGGTCGTGCCGACGATCGCGGTGCGCGGTGGTGGCGCGAAAGATCTTGTCGACGTCATCGATCGCAACGGCGCGGCGATGCCGCCGATCGACATCCACAACGCCGGCCCGACCGCGACCGACGTCGACGCGTTGCACGCGAAAACACGCGCGATCCTCACCGCCGCCGTGCGCATGCCGCGTCGTACCGCCGAGATCGACGACGCACTCGATCGCTGGCTGCTGCATCCGGTGGTCGGGCTGCTCGCGTTCGTCGCGGTGATGTTCCTGATCTTCCAGGCGGTGTACGTCTGGGCGACGCCGGTAGCCGACCTCATCGACGCCGGTACGACCTGGCTCGCGACGCAAGTGACCACGACGTTCCCGCCGGGTCCCGCCACCAGCCTGCTGGCCGACGGCGTGATCAAGGGTGCGGGCAGCGTCGTCGTGTTCCTGCCGCAGATCCTCATCCTGTTCCTTTTCATCCTCGCGCTTGAGGAGTCGGGCTACCTGCCGCGTGCGGCGTTCCTGCTCGATCGCATCATGTCCGCCGCGGGACTATCGGGCCGCTCGTTCATTCCGCTGCTCTCGAGCTTCGCCTGCGCGATCCCCGGCATCATGGCGACGCGTTCGATCCAGGATCCGCGCGACCGGCTCGCGACGATCCTCGTCGCGCCGTTGATGACGTGCTCGGCGCGTCTGCCGGTATACGCGCTGCTGATCGGCGCGTTCATTCCGCGCCGCCAGGTGTTCGGCATGTTGAACCTGCAGGGCCTGGTGCTGTTCGCGCTGTACGTCGCGGGCATCCTGAGCGCGCTGACCGTCGCCTGGGTGATGAAGAAGTGGCGTCGCGACAAGGGCGAGCATCCGTTGATGCTCGAGCTGCCGTCGTACCGCGTGCCGCATCCGCGCGATCTCGCGATCGGCCTGTGGGAGCGTGCATCGATCTTCCTCAAGCGCGTCGGCGGCATCATCCTCGCGCTGACGATCCTGCTGTGGGTGCTGCTGACGTTCCCGTCGCCGCCGGCCGGCTTTACGGGTTCTGCGATCGATTACAGCTTCGCGGGCCGCATCGGCCATGCGATGACGTCGGTGTTCGCGCCGCTCGGCTTCAACTGGCAGATCTGCATCGCGCTGGTGCCGGGTCTTGCCGCACGCGAGGTCGCCGTGGCGTCGCTCGCGACGGTGTATGCGCTAGCCAACGCGAACGATCCCAATGCAGCGGATTCGCTGTCGCCGATCATCGCGCACGGCTGGTCGCTGGCGACCGCGCTGTCGTTGCTCGTCTGGTACATCTACGCGCCGCAGTGCATCTCGACGCTCGCCACGATCCGTCGCGAAACGAACTCGTGGAAGCAGGTCGGCATCGCCGCGGGATATCTGTTCGCGCTGGCGTACGTCGCGTCGTTGCTGACGTACCAGATCGCCGTGCGTCTCGGAGGCTGAGCGTGGACGCCGGCCGCGCGTTGCAGGACGTCGTCGTCGCACTCGCGGTGATCGCGAGCGCGGTCTACGTGTTCCGTACGCGCTTTCCGGGGACGGCGCGTCGCCTGCGCGGTTGGATCGCGATCCGCCTCGTCGACAGCGGCTCGCCGATGTTCGGAAAGATCGGTCGTCGACTGGCGCCCGCGCCGCGTGCACAGGACGCCTGCGGCAGCTGCGACGGCTGCGAACCGAAGCGCTGAGTTACCCGCGCGAAATCAGCGCCGCCGGCCTTTGCCGGCCGGCACCACGTTCGTTTCGACAGTCACGCTGAAGGTGCGAGTTTGCGTGCCCTCGAGCGCGCCGACGCCCACGACCTTGCGATCGACTTCATCGCCGCGTTCGTTTCGGATCACGAGCACCATCGTGTACTCGACGGCCTCGCCGGGTCGATCCGACCGCAGCGAGCCTTCGACGGACAACGACGTCGTGCGTTCCTGCTCCTTCGGCGCGTCGAAGCGCAGATGGTGCTTGCACCCCGGGCAGACGCTCGCGGTTTCGAGAATCGTCGTCCTGCAGTGCGGACAGGTCCGTGTCGCACCCGGCGTGCCGGGCCGGACAGCGCTCATGCGGCGCTGTCGGTATCCGTCTTGTCGGACTTGGGCTTGCGACCATTCGCCGCGTCGTCCCAACCGAACTCCACCATGCCGCGCATGCGCGCGCCCGGCGCCACGGTGACGGTGCCGGCCTTGACGTCGCCGACCATCGAACCGCTCTCGACGACTTCGACGCGCTGCGCCGATTCGATGTTGCCTTCGAGCTCACCCGCGACGACCACACGACGCGCCTTGACGCCGCCGTTGACGCGCGCGCCGACTTCGATCGTAAGGTCACCTTCGACCGCGATGTCGCCGGTGAAGCGACCCGCGACGCGCACGCTGCCCGCACCGTTGATCTTGCCTTCGATGGACAGGTCGGACGCGATCAGCGATTCCTGCACCTGGCGCGCCGGAGCGCGCGACGGCGTCGGCGTCGGAGCAGGCGCGGCGACCGGCGTGTTCGCCGGGCTGGTGGCAAAGGAAAATTCGTTCGGCGACGGATCCTTGCCCAGCGCCGTTTCGGGCTGAGGGGTGTCGCGCTTGGGAGTGGTGTTCGGGAAGATCGCCATTGGAGTGTCCCTCGGGGGCGGGATGGGAAGGCCGAGCCTATCACGCGGTCTTGACCTCAAAACCGTGACCCACGGCCGCGATCTGACGCTGCGCGTCACCTGCCGTCACGCGATCGGACTTGCGTTTCCGAGGGTTCAGGCTTGGCACGTGTCGCTTGGAACGATCGCGTGCCCACCGACCCGAAGCACTACATCCGGAACACGCCGAAACGCGTCCGATCCTCGATCGGCGCATTGAGCGACGCGGACAGCCCGAGCCCGAGCACGCGTCGCGTGTCGGCCGGATCGATGATGCCGTCGTCCCACAGGCGCGCGGTTGCGTAGTACGGGTTGCCCTGCGATTCGTACTGGTCGCGGATCGGTGCCTTGAACGCTTCCTCGTCGTCGACGCTCCACGTCTTGCCGGCGCCTTCGAGTGCGTCGCGACGCACCGTCGCCAGCACGCTCGCCGCCTGTTCGCCGCCCATCACGCTGATGCGCGCGTTCGGCCACATCCACGGGAAGCGTGCGCCGTAGGCGCGGCCGCACATCGCGTAGTTGCCGGCGCCGAAGCTGCCGCCGATGACGACGGTGAACTTCGGTACGTGCGAGCACGCCACGGCGGTCACCATCTTCGCGCCGTCCTTCGCGATGCCCGCATTCTCGTACTTGCGGCCGACCATGAAGCCGGTGATGTTCTGCAGGAACACCAGCGGGATGCCGCGCTGGTTGCAGAGCTCGATGAAGTGCGCGCCCTTGAGCGCGCTCTCGGCGAACAGAATGCCGTTGTTCGCGACGATGCCGACCGGATAACCATGCAGATGCGCGAAGCCGGTGACGAGCGTCTTCGCGTAGCGTGCCTTGAATTCCTGGAATTCGCTGCCGTCGACGATGCGCGCGATGACTTCGCGGATGTCGAACGGACGGCGCGCATCCTTCGGCACGATGCCGTAGAGCTCGTCGGCGGCGTAGAGCGGTTCGCGCGATGGCATCGACGCGACCGGCAGCACCTTGCGACGGTTGAAGTTCTTGACGATGTCGCGCGCGATCTGCAGCGCGTGGTCGTCGTCCTGCGCGAAATGATCGGCCACGCCGGACACGCTGGTGTGCACGTCCGCACCGCCGAGCGCTTCGGCATCGACCACCTCGCCCGTCGCCGCCTTCACCAGCGGCGGACCGCCGAGGAAGATCGTGCCCTGTTCCTTGACGATGACGCTTTCGTCGCACATCGCCGGCACGTAGGCGCCTCCCGCCGTGCAACTGCCCATCACCACCGCAACTTGCGGAATGTTGAGCGCTGACATGCGCGCCTGGTTGTAAAAGATGCGACCGAAGTGCTCCTTGTCCGGAAACACCTCGTCCTGCAGCGGAAGGAATGCGCCACCGGAGTCCACGAGGTAGACGCAGGGCAAGTTGTTCTCGAGCGCGACTTCCTGCGCACGAAGATGCTTCTTCACCGTCATCGGGAAGTAGGTGCCGCCCTTGACCGTCGCGTCGTTGGCGACGATGACGACTTCCTGCCCCATCACGCGTCCGATGCCGCAGACCATGCCCGCCGCGGGCGCCGCGTCGTCGTACATGCCTTCGGCGGCGAGCGGCGCGATCTCGAGGAAGGGCGAACCCTCATCCAGCAGCGTGGTGATGCGATCGCGCGCAAGCAGCTTGTCGCGCGAGGTGTGCTTCGCACGCGCCTTCTCGCCGCCGCCCTCGGCCGCGCGCGCGAGCCGCTGCCGCAGCTCCTCGACGAGCGCGCGATGGTGCTCGGCGTTCTCCAGGAAATCGGCGGAACGCGGGTCGAGATGGCTTTCGATGACGGGCATGGGGCAGGTGGGCGAAACGGGACGCGCGATCAAACCACACGGCGGCACGGGCCACCAGTCATCGGGGCGTCGGATGCTCGGGTCGCGCGTTGCAGAGTGCGCAAAAAGAAGAAGGCCCGCTTTCGCGGGCCTTCCGTGGAGCGTCGAGCAGAAGCGATTACTTCTTCGCTTCGGTCTTGGCTTCGTCCGCAGCAGCGTCGGCCTTGTTGGCGACGTTCTGCGCGGCATTGGCGGCGTCCTGCGCGGCGTTCGCCGTCGCGTTCGCGGCCGTGGCCGCAGCGTCGTTCGCAGCGGCGGCGGCGGTGTTGGCGGCGTTGTCGACGGCCTGGCCGGCCTGAGCGGCGGCTTCGCCGGTGGCGGCAGCGGCGGCGTCGGCGCCTTCAGCGGCGGCGTTGCCGGCGGCGGCGGCGGCGTCAGCAGCCTTGTCGCCCGCGTTCGCGGCGGCAGCGGCGGCCTGGTCGGCTTCGTTCTGCGCGGTCGGGGTGTCGTTCTTGCAGGCCGACAGCGACAGAGCAGCGGCGACGAGGAGGACGTAGAGCTTGGTGTTCATGGAAGTCTCCTAGGAGTTGTCTGAAACGAGATATCACTACAGTCAGGCAACGCCAGTGCGCGCATCACTCCGGCTGAGCCGGCTTATCGTTCACTGACAATGGAAAAAGCCGCCGGAGAACCGACGGCTTTTCCAAATCTACTACAGCAGCCGTCGAAGAATTACTTCTTCTCGGGAGCAGCCGGGGTCGCAGCCGGGGCGGTGTCCGGCTTGGCAGCCTGGGCAGCGTCCTTGGCGGCGTCAGCAGCGTCGGCAGCCTTGTCGGCGGCGTCGGCGGCGGCGTCAGCCTGGCCAGCGGTCGGAGCAGCGGCAGCGGCGTCGGCCGAGGTGGCGGCGGCGTCAGCGGCCGAAGCAGCCGTGTCGGCAGCGGCCTGAGCGGCGCCGGCGGCGTTCGGATCCGTAGCGGCGGTCGCGTCAGCAGCGGCCTGGGCCGTCGCGGCGTCCTGCTGCGCCTGGGCGGCGGAGTCGGCAGCCTGGTCCTTGTTCGAGCAAGCGGTCAGAGCCAGGCCCAGGGCCAGGGCGATCAGCGCCTTGTTGATGTTCATCGGGTCAATTCCTCGTCGTAGGTTTGGCAACGCGCTATTGCGCGCCCTAAACATGATGACAAGCGGCTGCGCCATGTCAAGCGATCGCTTGACGAGCGGCTTATCACGATTCTTTAACTTCAAATGATTTCGATTGCAATCGCGGTGGCTTCGCCACCACCGATGCAGAGCGATGCTACACCTCGCGTGCCACCGCGCGCGATCAATGCGTGCACGAGCGTTACCACGAGGCGGGCACCGCTCGCGCCGATCGGATGGCCCAGCGCAAGCGCGCCGCCGTTGACGTTGAGCTTCTCGTGCGGAATGCCGAGGTCCTTCATCGGCGCCATCGCGACGCACGCGAACGCTTCGTTGACTTCGAACAGGTCGACGTCATCGACCGTCCAGCCGGCCTTTTCCAGCACGCGACGCGTGGCTTCGATCGGCGCGGTGGTGAACCACTCCGGCGCCTGCGCGTGGCCGGCGTGCGCGACGATGCGCGCGATCGGCTTCGCGCCGAGGCGCTGCGCCGTGTCGGACGACATCAGCACCGCGGCCGCGGCGCCGTCGGAGATCTTGGAGGAGGTCGCCGCGGTGAGCAGGCCTTCCTTGCCGAACGCCGCGCGCAGCGAAGGAATCTTCGACGCATCGATCTTGCCCGGCTCTTCGTCGGTGTCGACGACGACATCGCCCTTGCGGCCCTTGACCGTGACCGGAACGATCTCCGCCTTGAACGTGCCCGACTGCACGGCGTTCTGCGCGCGCTTGACGCTCTCGGCGGCGTAGGCGTCGAGCGTTTCGCGCGTGTACTCGTACGTCGAGCAGGTCGCGTCGCCGAAAACGCCCATGGCCTTGCCGTCGTACGGGTTGGTGAGTCCGTCGTGCGCCATGTGGTCGAGGAACTCGGCCGAGCCGTAGCGGATGCCGGTGCGCGAGTTGTTGAGCAGGTGCGGCGCGTTGGTCATCGACTCCATGCCGCCGGCGACGATCACTTCGGCCGAGCCGGCGCGGATCATGTCGGTCGCCAGCATCATGGCCTTCATGCCCGAGCCGCAGACCTTGTTGATGGTGATGCAGGCGGCGGACGTCGGAACGCCCGCGCCGATCGCCGCCTGACGGGCGGGGGCCTGGCCGAGGCCGGCCGGCAGTACGCAGCCCATGATCACTTCCTGCACGGCGTCGCTGGCGATGCCGGCCTGCTCGATCGCGCCCTGGATGGCGGCGGCGCCGAGCGTCGGCGTCGGGACACCGGTGAACTGGCCGAGGAAGGAACCGATGGCGGTGCGCTTGGCACCGACGATGACGACGTCGCTCATGGCGAACTCCAGAAAGGCAGCCGGCGCGGGGCCGGAACCGTCCGATTATGCGGCGGCGTGTTGCGGTGCGGCAAACGCCCGGGGACCAGACTGTTGCAGGCGTATTGCGGATGCGGAGCGGGCCAGTCGGGCTGCCGGCGCGTCGGCCTGAAACGCGAACGGGCGGCCGAAGCCGCCCGCTGCGAGGTGCTGCCTCGGACGGGTCAGCTGTTGCCGGCGAAGAGCTCGCGGCCGATCAACATGCGACGGATCTCGTTGGTGCCGGCGCCGATCGCATAGAGCTTGGCGTCGCGCAGAAGTCGGCCCGTCGGGTACTCGTTGATGTAGCCGTTGCCGCCGAGCGCCTGGATCGCTTCGAGCGTCACCTGCACGGCGGCTTCCGATGCGTGCAGCAGGCACGACGCCGCATCGACCCGCGACTTGTGTCCCGCGTCGTAGTCGCGCGCCACCTGGTAGGCGAATGCGCGCGACGACTGCAGCGACGTGTACATGTCGGCGACCTTACCCTGCATCAAACCGAACGTGCCGATCGCGGCGTCGAACTGCTTGCGCTCGCGCACGTAGGGCAGGGTGATATCGAGCGCGGCCTGCATGAGGCCGAGCGGGCCGCCGGTGAGCACGAGGCGTTCGGTGTTGAGGCCCGACATCAACACCTTGACGCCGTTGTTCACCTCGCCGAGCACGTTCTCCTGCGGGATTTCGCAGTTCTCAAACACGAGCTCGCAGGTGTTGCTGCCGCGCATGCCGAGCTTGTCGAGCTTCTGCGCGGTGCTGAAGCCCTTCATGCCCTTCTCGACGATGAAGGCGGTCATGCACTTGCTGCCCGCGTCCTTGCCCGCGGTGCGCATGTAGACGACGAGCACGTCGGCCTCGGGGCCGTTCGTGATCCACATCTTGTTGCCGTTTGCGGCCCACACGCCGTCGCGCAGTTCCGCGCGGCAGCTCATCGAGCCGACAACGTCGGAACCCGCGCCCGGCTCGCTCATCGCGAGCGCGCCCTTCCATTCGCCGGTGCAGAGCTTGGGGAGGTACTTCTGGCGCTGCGCTTCGTTGCCGTTCGCGTAAAGGTTGCTGACGCACAGGTTCGAATGCGCGCCGTACGACAGCCCGACCGAACCGGATGCGCGCGAGATCTCCTCCATCGCGACGAGATGCGCGAGATAGCCCATCTCGCTGCCGCCGTATTCGCCCGGCACGGTCATGCCGAGCAGGCCCATCTCGCCGAGCTTCGGCCAGAGGTCCTGCGGGAAGACGTTGTCGTGATCGATCTGCGCGGCGCGCGGGGCGATCTCGGATTCGGCGAAGCGGCGAACCGCGTCGCGCAGGGCATCGACCTCCTCACCGAGAGGGAAAGGACGCATGGAAGCTCCGTGTCAGGCTGGCGAAAAGCACGACGGGGCACGAAGCCCCGTCATGTCGAACGAACTGCGGATCAGTGACCGCCGCGGATGCGCCCGTGGAAGCGCGGCGCGGTACGGCCCATCGGCAGCTTGAGCTTGCCGATCGCGGCGATGCGCTCTTCGGCGAGGCGGTCGGCGGCCTTGTAGGTCGGGATGCCGTCGCGGTCGGAGATTTCGTAGATGCGCGAGAGGTTGTGGTAGATCGTGCGCATCATGCGCATCGCGCGCTCGCGGTTGTAGCCGTCGATCTCGAGCGACACGTTCATGACGCCGCCCGCATTCACCGCGTAGTCCGGCGCGTAGAGAATGCCGCGCTTCTGCACTTCGTCGCCGATCGCATTGTTCGCGAGCTGGTTGTTCGCGGCGCCGCAGATGATCTTGGCCTTCAGGCGCGGCAGCGTCTGCTCGTTGACCGTGCCGCCGAGGGCGCAGGGCGAGTAGACGTCGGCGTCGACGTCGTAGATCGCGTCCGGCGACACCGCTTCCGCGCCGTACTCTTCGACCGCGTGCGCGATCAGGCTCTTGTTGATGTCGGTGACGACCACCTTCGCGCCGCGCTCGCGCAGCAGCTTCACGAACTCCATGCCGACGTGGCCGAGGCCCTGCACCGCGTACGAGTAGTTACCGACTTCCTCGTTGCCGTACTTGCGGTTGAGCGTGGCCATCAGGCCCTGCAGCGTGCCGTAGGCGGTGAACGGCGACGGGTCGCCCGAACCGCCGTGCACCTGGTGCACGCCGGTGACGTATTCGGTTTCGCGATAGACGTATTCCATGTCGTTGACGTCGATACCGACGTCTTCGGCCGTGATGTAGCGGCCGCCCAGCGAATCGACGAACTTGCCGAACGCGCGGAAGAGGGCTTCGGACTTGTCGGTCGACGGGTCGCCGATGATCACCGCCTTGCCGCCGCCGATGTTCAGGCCGGCCACCGCGTTCTTGTACGTCATGCCGCGCGACAGGCGCAGCACGTCGTTGAGCGCGGCCTGCTCGTTCTCGTACGGCCACATGCGCAGGCCGCCGAGGGCGGGGCCGAGCACGGTGTTGTGGATCGCGATGATGGCCTTGAGGCCCGCGTCCTTGTTGTGGCAGAAGACAACCTGCTCGTGGCCGGTCGTGTCGAGGGTTTCGAAGATCATCTCGGGCTCCGCGCCGGCACCGACGAAACGCGCTCCGCGCTTTCCGGCCGACTGGGTTGGTTAAGTCGTTGATACGGCAAGGGGTGCTGCGACATGCCCGGCGCAAACGGCCCGAGACAGAAGCGGGATTTTAGCCCACTCCTGCGGCGCGAGCCTGTGTGCCCGGAGTGACGGAACCGTCCGCGCCACCCTTCGCAGGCGTACGGCCGCTTGGTGCGGTGGCGTCAGAACGCGCGGTAGGCGCGTTCGCGCAGCCACAGCGTGGCGAGCCATTTCTCGCCACGCTCCACGGGCAGGCCCGCATGCAGCGAATCCGGCTGGGGGCGACCGTCGGCATCGAGGTTGTCGAACACCACCGCGCGTCCCGCCTGCGGTTCGACGCGCACCTCGCGCGCGGGGAAATCCGTCGCGCCGCCTTCGGCCGGCGTATTGAGGTACGCGCAGATGGTGCGTCGACGATTGCCGGCCTGCGGTCCGTCGCGTTCGATCGCGTCGGGCGGCAGGTAGTCGCGATGCCGGCGGTATTCCTGGCCCGGTTCGTAGCGCAGCACGATGAGCTGCTCGGCGTCGACGAGCTCCGAACCGGCGGCGGCCGCCATGCGCAACTGCACGAGGCGCAGCGCGAAGTCTTCCATCAGCGGATCGAACGACGCATCGCTGCTCGTGCGCAGCGACTCGCGGCCGACGTCGCGTCCATCCGGCGAATGCACCTGCGACGGGCGCAGCATCGGCTGCGCGCTGGCGACGAGCAGTCGGCATTCGTCGACCGACAACAGGCCATCGAACTGCGCGATGTCCGGATCGGTGGCGAGCATCGTCGGCGCGGGTGGATCCAGCACTTCCTCGAGCGCCAGCGTCGACGGCGGCACCAGATGTTTTGGCGCGGCCGGCACCGCGATGATCTCGAGCAGATCGGGGAAACCGCTCTCGCGTAGGCGTGCCTTGAGTTGCGACGCCGCCTCCGGATTCGCGGTCACGCCTTCGCCGCGACGCAGGCGTTCGGCGAGCAGCTGGGCCGCGACGGCATCGCCGCGACCGGCGGCGTGGTCGAGCAGCTGCACCGCGAGCGCCTGGTCCTGCAGGTTCGGCTTGCGGCCGAAATGGATCGCCGCGGCACGCAACGCGGGTGGGTGACCGGCCTGCACGGCGGCGAGCAGGCGCGCGGCGACCTTTTCGTCGCGGGGCAGCGCCTTGTTCCCGAGCCCGATCAGCGCGAGGAAGTAGCCCGCGACCGGCTGGCCCGTCGCTTCGGCACGTTCAAACGCCTGCACCGCGCCCGGCAGGTCGGTGTCGGTGCCGACCCCGTACATCCGCATGCGCCCCAGCTCGATCAGCGAGCCGACATGGCCGGCGTCCGCGGCTGTCGCGTGGACGGCGTGCGCCTCCTCCATCTGCAGGTCCGCGACCAGTGCGGCGGCGAGTCGATGCAGGTCGTCGGGCGCGCCGCCGGCGGCCTTCGCGCGCAGGGCGCCGATGTCGTGTGAATCCGTCATGGCGCGCAGGGTACCCGACCCTACGCCGTCTTAAGGTCGCGTACGGACGCCTTGTTACAATCGGCCCATCCTTAGAAATAGATGTGCGACCGCCATGAGTTCGCCTGCCGACCGCCTGCCCGAAACCACCGCCACCGCCACGGAGACCGCGACGCCGCTGCGTTTCGTCACCGCCGCGAGCCTGTTCGACGGGCACGACGCCGCCATCAACATCATGCGCCGCCTGATCCAGGGGCAGGGCGCCGAAGTCATCCACCTCGGCCACAACCGCTCGGTCGAGGACGTCGTCCGCGCTGCGCTGCAGGAAGACGCCGACGCGATCGCGCTGTCGTCCTACCAGGGCGGCCACGTCGAGTACTTCAAGTACATGGTCGACATGCTGCGCGAGCGCGGCGCCGGCCACATCCGCGTGTTCGGCGGCGGCGGCGGCACGATCACGCCGGAGGAGATCCGCGAGCTGCAGGCCTACGGCGTGGAGCGCATCTACCACCCGAACGACGGCATGCACATGGGCCTGGTCGCGATGATCGAGGACGTGATTCGTCGCGCCGCGGCCGCGCGCCTGGACAGCCAGCCCGACACCACGCACCCGGCGATGACCGACGAGATCGCGCTCGGCCGCATGCTCAGCGCGATCGAAGAAGGCGCGTTCGACGAGGCGCAGCTCGCGCACCTGCGCAAGCAGTGGCAGCTCGCCGGCAGCAAGACGCCCGTCGTCGGCATCACCGGTACGGGCGGCGCAGGCAAGTCGTCGGTCACCGACGAACTGCTCAACCGCTTCCTCGCGCATTTCCCCGACATGCACATCGCGGTGATCTCGGTCGACCCGACCCGTCGCCGCACCGGCGGCGCGCTGCTGGGCGATCGCATCCGCATGAATGCACTGCGCAGCAACCGCGTCTACATGCGTTCGATGGCGACGCGCCGTCAGCACGCGGCGACGAATGTCGTGCTTCGCGACTGCATCGGCTTCCTCAAGGCGACGGGCTACGACCTCGTCATCGTCGAAACCGCTGGCATCGGCCAGAGTGATTCGGAGATCGTCGACCTCGTCGATTTCCCGATGTACGTGATGACGTCCGACTTCGGCGCGCCGAGCCAGCTCGAGAAGATCGACATGCTCGACTACGCCGAGCTCGTCGTGCTCAACAAGTTCGACAAGCGCGGCGCGGAAGATGCGCTGCGCGACGTGCGCAAGCAGTGGAAGCGCAACCGCGTCGCGTTCCAGATGGCGGACGAGGACGTGCCGGTCTATCCGACCATCGCCTCACAGTTCAACGACCCCGGCATCAGCTGGATGTTCGCCAACTTCTGCCGCCTGCTGCGCGAGAAGCTGCAGCTGCCGGCGGACAAGTGGACGCCCGAGATCGACACGAGCCTGCGCGAACCGCGCGCCACGGTGCTGATCCCCGGCAGCCGCGTGCGCTACCTCGCGGAGATCGCCGAGCAGGGGCGCGGCATCAATCGCCAGATCGAGACGCAGGCGGAAATTGCCGACCGCGCGCAGTCGCTGTGGCACGCGTTGAAGGAACTCGGCGACGCCAAGCTGCCGAAGGCGCTCGACCTGTACGACAGCGCCGACCTGCTCGGCACCACCGTGCAGCCCGCCGCATCGAACGTGCCGGACAGCCCGTCGCCGGTCGTCACCGTGCCGGCCGACACCACCGTCGACCGTTCGCTGCTCACGCTGCGCCAGCGCTACAACGATGCCGTGCAGTCGCTCACGTCCGAAGCGCTGAAGCTGCTGCGCGAGTGGCCGGCGCGTTTGAAGTCGATCACCGACGACATCACCGAATACAAGGTTCGCGACAAGGTCATCCGCGTCGAGAACTACCGCGAGTCGCTGTCGCACCAGAAGATCCCGAAGATCGCCGCGCCCACCTACCAGGGCTGGGGCGAGCTGCTCACGTTCCTGCAGAAGGAAAACCTGCCGGGCGAGTACCCGTACACCGGCGGCGTGTATCCGTACCGCCGCACGGGCGAGGATCCCATCCGCATGTTCGCGGGCGAGGGCACGCCGGAGCGCACCAATCGCCGCTTCCATTACCTCAGCGTCGGGCAACCTGCGGCGCGCCTGTCGACCGCGTTCGACAGCGTCACGCTGTACGGCGAAGACCCGGCGCCGCGTCCGGACATCTACGGCAAGATCGGCAACTCGGGCGTCAACATCCCCACGCTCGACGACATGAAGAAGCTGTACTCCGGCTTCGACCTGTGCGCACCGAGCACGTCGGTGTCGATGACGATCAACGGCCCCGCGCCGATGATCCTCGCGATGTTCATGAACACCGCGATCGACCAGCAGGTGGAGAAGTACCTGCGCGAGGACGACGCCCGCTGGCTCGCCGCGCGCGAGAAGATCGACGGGATGTTCGAGGGCCGCGAGCGCCCGACCTACGCCGGCCCGCTGCCGGAAGGCAACGACGGCCTCGGCCTTGGCCTGCTGGGCGTCACCGGCGATGAAGTCGTCGAGCCCGAAGTTTACGAGCGCATCAAGGCGCACACGCTGCAGACCGTGCGCGGCACCGTGCAGGCCGACATCCTCAAGGAAGATCAGGCGCAGAACACCTGCATCTTCAGCACCGAGTTCGCCCTGCGCATGATGGGCGACATCCAGCAGTACTTCGTCGACCGCAAGGTCCGCAACTTCTACTCGGTGTCGATCAGCGGGTATCACATCGCCGAAGCCGGCGCGAACCCGATCAGCCAGCTGGCCATTACGCTGAGCAACGGCTTCACCATCGTCGAGTACTACCTCGCGCGCGGGATGAACATCGACGACTTCGCGCCGAACCTGTCGTTCTTCTTCTCAAACGGCATGGACCCGGAGTACACGGTCATCGGCCGCGTCGCCCGCCGCATCTGGGCGCGCGCCATGCGCGAGCGCTACGGCGCCTCGCCGCGCAGCCAGATGATGAAGTACCACATTCAGACCAGCGGCCGGTCCCTGCACGCGCAGGAGATCCAGTTCAACGACATCCGCACCACGCTGCAGGCGCTGTACGCGCTGTTCGACAACTGCAACAGCCTGCACACCAACGCCTACGACGAAGCCATCACCACGCCGACGGAAGAAAGCGTGCGCCGCGCCGTCGCGATCCAGATGATCATCAACAAGGAGCTGGGGCTGAACTTCAACGAGAACCCCTGGCAGGGCAGCTTCATCGTCGACAAGCTCACCGACATCGTCGAGGAAGCCGTCTACAAGGAGTTCGAGGCCATCAGCGAGCGCGGCGGCGTGCTGGGCGCCATGGACACCATGTACCAGCGCGGCAAGATCCAGGAAGAGTCGCTGTACTACGAGCACAAGAAGCACGACGGCTCGCTGCCGCTGGTGGGCGTCAACACCTTCCTCGGCAAGGACGGCCATTCCGACGTCGCCACCGAGATCGAACTGATCCGCTCGACCGAAGAAGAGAAGGGCCAGCAGATCAGCAACGTCGCCGGCTACCAGGGCAACCGCAACGCGCGGGCAGGGGATGGCCTACGCTTCCTGCAGAAGACCGCCCGCGAACGCCGCAACGTGTTCGAGGCGCTGATGGAGGCGGTAAAGACGCATTCGCTGGGGCAGATCAGCCATGCGGTGTATGAGGTGGGTGGGGAGTACAGGCGAAATATGTAACCGAGCGCCGCCCCAACTGCGCCGTAGGTCGTCCGCGGATCGGGAATCAATCGCTGCAGAAGACCCGTAGTCTTGCCCCAGAGGCTGACACCGCTGCCCAGCACGAGTGCAGGAGATGAGCTGCTTGAAACGCTTGCGCGGCAGGGCTTTCCTTCGCGAGTTCCTGGACCAGTGCGGACTTCGACATGGTCGCTCCCAGTACCAGCCAGACTTCCCGCGAAGTGTCGGGCGCCCGGATTCTTCTATCGAGTAGGGACCAGGCATCCCTCGCGCCCGCGGGCCCTCGGCGAATGCGATTGAGTACCTGGCCCGTCGGAGTCTTTCCCGTGCGCCACGGTGCGCCCCAGTTTTTCAGGTTTGGTGGGCTGCGCATATTCAGCATGCTCAAGAACGATGCGTTCTTCACGGCTTGGCCGACCACTTCTTGAAGGGCGCTAGCTGACAGGGGCTTGTAGCTTGCTGCAGCCTTCGCGTGCGCCATCACAACTGTTTCGTTATTTGCCAAAAAGAAGTCGCACGTTTCCTTGTTCAAGTCATCGCAGATGATGACGTCAGGGCTTGGAAGAAAAGGCGCGAGCTCCGAGGTTCCGTCGCCGATCGCATCAATCCGTCCAAACAGGGAGTGGGCCTCCCAGCCGCTCCCGTCCGCGGCGCAAGTAGCTCCTTTTTCGGAATTGATCGCCCGAAAGCCAGATATGGGATGCAAGATCCCCGACAAAAGTGATGTTGACGGATCGAATCGGCGGCCGGTCGGGATTTGTGGATCGAAGAAGCTACCGTGGACGTACAACGCGCTGCGCGAAGCTGGGACTACATTGAACGACTGCCGTCGGTTTAGCCACGAAACCAAACCTTCGCTGCCGACGCTTTGGACATATCGATCGTCCAGGCTTTTTGACGCGATGACATATTGGCGACGTCGCGCGTCATAGGTGATCTCGCACTCCGTGACTTGCCCGTTTGCGACAAGCTCGAACTGCCATGTGCCGGGCTTCGACGGGTGAGCGACGCAATCAACACAGGCATCGTCGACCTCTAGCGGTTCGCCCGCGTCCCTCAAATCTTCCCTCAGTGCGAACACCGTCGATGCCTCTGCGAAGTCGACGAGCACGTTTCTGGGTGCGGTATTCGCTGGGCCGTCGGGAAGTTCGCGCGAATAACGCGATAGCAGGGTAGGGCCTCGTGCCCTGGTACTCGCAACCTTGGCAACGATGTCATCCGACCACGAGAAATATTCGTCAACGGTAGTCGACTTGCTGCTCTGCGACACTCGGCCCCGGCGGTAGCCGACGTACCGACGTATGGTGTCCGTCGCGCTTTCATCTGAGTAACCGGTGACCGCCGTGACTACGTGCTGGAAGTCGTCTAGGTAGGGGCTGAGATCATCCATGGACGGCGCGGTGGTGGTTCGCGTCCTCGATGTGCCGCGTGCAGCACTGCTGTTGCGCGTTGCAACCTCCGATATGCGGGTCCGAGGCCCTAGCTTTATGACCTTGCTCAAGCTCGCTTGCGGCGGCGCCCCGCAGATACCAGCTTCGAGCGCGTTTACGGGCAACATCCCACCGGAGTCATGAAACGCGATCAAGTTCTCGCTGGAATACAGCGTCGCTGCAACCAGGCCCAATCGTGGTTCTAGGAAATACATGCCTGACAGCAGGCGGGAGCTGGACGCGCGCGTGTAGGCGAGGAGTAGGCGATGTGACTCTCCCGAATCGTATTCCCGCCACTCGCAGTCTCCCGCCCCCAGTTGATCGACGACCCATCGACGAACACGCTCAACGGTGCTGTGGTCCGTTCGAAGGATGTATGCGTCCTTTGGAAGCCTAAATTCCGTGAGAGGCGATGCCACGCGATCGAACGAAAAGGGAGCTTTGAACTCTCGATCGAAGTATTGGAGGCCGGAGAACCCAGTACGCAGCAGCTCGTTTACCTGCTTCGCAAGGGAATTAGCGAGACTATCTGCAGTGACCGCCGCGTCGTACTCAAGAAACTGGTGCCACGTCTGTTCAAGTCGCCCCTCGTGGTGGTCGAGCACGAAAGCTGTTTCCCCTGTTCTGTTGCCGGGGTTCCGGGTTACGCGGCCGACTTGCTGGACGAACGCGCGGACGTTCATTGCCGGGCCGAACACTGCGAGCATGCGAAACGATGGCTCGTCAACGCCCTCTAACAGCTTGAATTGGTGAATCCACACTTGCGCGCGTTCAGTTCCGCGTGCAGGAACGGAATCCCGAAGCCATGTCTCCCGCGCGTCAGTAAAGCGATCGTGAATTCCAATAACCGACCGTCCGGTGCCGCGAAACGCATTGCACAATCGACGAATGGAAGCCGCGTCCTCACAACGAATGATGATCTTCGCTTCGTCACGCTTCGCTGCCGGCACATGACTCTCAAATGCGGCGATGACATCTCGGCAGTAGGCGTCGGGATCACTAAATTGCCCGCGTCTCAGCACTTGCACATCGCGTATTACGCCGCGGGAAACGGCGTCTCGAAACCGAAGTGTCGATACGCCCTGCTCGCTAATTCGGAAGGTCTTCAGGTCGTTCCGATAGGGCGTCGCCGTTAGCAGTACTGTCGGGCAGCGTAGGTCGCGAACCGTTTTGCTCCATGAAGACGCGGGTTCGTAGTGACCCTCGTCCATGAGCACAATGTCTAGGTTCGCGCGAAGAGCTTCATATTTTCCTGGCTCTAGCCTCCGCCATCGATCAAGCATCTGTACCGTGGTGACCAGCACTGCTGGCTCTGTGCTCAATGCTGCTTTCGCGGAAAGCTCTGCGACTAGCCGCGCTGGTACCGTTATCCCCGCTTTCAAAAAGAACGCGCCGCTCAACTCCTCGATCAACTGGGAGCGGATAGCGACCCTGGGGGCTATCACGAGTGCACGTCGGATTCCGGGGCAGAGGCGAGTCAGGGTGGCGATGATTCCAGTTTTTCCCGAACCGGTTGGCATTTGAACCAGTGCGCACGAATCGTCGCTAGCTGTCCGATGCTGGACAAATCTAATGACGTTTTCCACAGCCTCCTTCTGATGAAGGTGAAGCCCTAACCGTGAGAGCCCAGTTGGAATGCGAACCATGTGTGCTGCCTTTCCCCGTGTGAGCAGAAGACTAACGGCAAGGAGGCGGGAGCGAACGGAATAACGGGGTCGGGTTTGCGTTCCCCGGCGTGGCGGTCGCATGAGCCGGCACACGGGCCGGCCGCACGCTGGCGACGGCCCGGGTCGTTGCTTCGGCCGTCGCCTGGAACACGTTGCCGAGTAGCGAAAGGGAGTTAGGTTCAATCACCCCGAACGGCGCGGCGAGCGCCTCGCATTATTCGCTTGCTATCGGATATTTCGTGGCGAGGGCCTGGGCGATTAGGCCGCGCTTCGCCGCCGAAACGGTCTCATCGCCACGGGCGAACCACTCGCACCCGCGGCCCATCGGCGTGAACACGAAGATGTCGCCCGCCTTGCCAGCTTGGTTTTTTTCGATCCACCAGCCGGGTAGTGCAACCGCCGGCTGCACGTAGACGCCCTCTCCAAGAGTCTCCCGCAAGAACCCGGCCACGGACTGTGCTTGACGGCGTGCCTGCTCAAGAGGGGCGCTTGTCGCGAAATCTGGAAACCGTAGTGTCGAGCCGTCGAAGGCAACGACCGCCGGCTTGCCAGCAGAAATATTTTTTGGCTTGCGGAACGATTTGGTCTCGATCGCGAAGACGCCTCGGGGACTTACGACGACGTGGTCCACGTTGAAGCTGCCGAAGGGTAGGTCGTGAAGAATCAAACACCCTTCGGACATGAGACGGTTGAGCTGCATGCCCGTCACTCGCTCAGCGAGAAGCCCGTCTCGCGCCTGTTGCCTGCGCTTTGCGTGACGCTGATATTTCCATGCGCCAAAGATGAGGCAGCCGAGCCATCCCGCAATGAAGATGAGTTCGCCCACACCGAGGCGGACCATGCCCCAGTTGATTCTCATGGTTGCCCAAACGAGCGTAAGAAGTGGCGCTGCGATGATCATGACGTCAACGCCGAAGCTGGCTTCAAAGCTTTCGCTATCGATTCGCTCCAATAGCTGCTGACCGGGCAGGTGGCCAATTTGTTTCCCATAAAGTGGTGAGCGCCGTTGCCGACGTTGGCTTAGCCACTTAATGGTCAGGGTGATGGCCGCCGTGATGAATAACGAGCCGATAAAGATGAAGTGCCCCATGAATGCCTGCCACTTCATGCGCGTAGTCCGTCGCTAAATTGGCGGCCAATTTGACGCGAAATGGAGTGGGTTTCCACACCCGAGACGTTCAAGCCGGCCTGACGAGGAACCGCCTGTGGTAAACGGCTCAGGTTCAGTGATCCGCTACGCCTGCACGACCCGCCGGGAGTCTCCGATGGCCCAGGCGGGGGGACATCTCGCGACGTCAAATGCCGTACTTCCGCTTCAGCCCGCCTTGACGCGGTTGTAGTCGAATTCGAGAGCGCGTCGAAGATCATCACTTCGAAGATGAGACCTTCGAAGTGGTAGTCGGGGCCGCGGCCTGCGTCCTCGACAGAAGAGCGGGGTCAGGCTCACTCCGCGGGAGATCGGACCTGTCGCCTTTTCCACATTGACCCAACTCGTCAGGCGCCCGCCTCGATGCGGCTGAGCGCCGCGCCGGCGGTGTCGCGCCAAGCGGGGCTGAACTGCGGTTGCGTCGCGGCGCGTTGCAGCGCCGAGCGCACCGATGCCTTGCGCGTGGAGTACCGGTAGCCCTTCAGCACCGCGTCGAGCGCGGCGTCCTGACGGCCGAGCTCGGCATAGGTCTGGCCGAGGTTGAGCCACGTGGCCGAGCGCGTCGGCGACAGATCGAGCGCGGCCACGAGGCGCGACCGCGCGCGGTCATGGTCGCCCACCAGCATGTACGCGTAGCCGAGGTTGCCCAGCATCTCGGCGTCGCGCGGCTGCAGCACGAGCGCGTGTTCCAGCAGCGGGATCGCGGCCTCCGGTCGACCACCGTTGATCAGTGCGATGGCACGGGCATTGAGGCTGCGTGCATCGCCGTCGATCGCCGTCGCGGCGGTGGCGGGTGCGCGCGGCTGCGCTGCGGTGTCGCGCGCGCGTTCGGGCGTGACGTCACGCGGTGGCGCTTGCGCGATGTCGCGCGTGGTGGCGACGCGCGGCGCGGGGGCGTCCGTCACGGGCGGCGCGGTGCGGGCGCTGCGCGCAGGTGCGGCGGGCGCGCTGGCGGCGGTCGTATCGCGACGCATGTAGGCCTCGGCCGCCGAACGTCCGGGGCTTTCGTCGCGCGGCACATCGTCGTCGAGCGCAACGTCCCCGTCCTGCTCGATGGCCTCCTGCGACGGGGCCTCCACCACGACGCGCTCGGCGACCGCAGGCGTCGAATCGCCAACGGAACTCGGCGAGCCCGGCGCGTCGGAGACATGGAAGAAATCGTCGGAATCCGACTTCGACGACTGGCAGCCGCCGGCGGCGAGCGCCGCCGCCAGGGCGAAGGCGAGGGCGACGGGTGCGTGCGTGGCGCGAGGGGAGATGTCCATGCGCCCGACCGTAAGGATCGTGCGGTCGAAGGAGGGTTCAAGCGACGGGCCTGCGGTTAGAGCCGCTCCTGGAGTGTTCACCGTGGCGACGGGGTAAAGTTCATTGGCTCGTCCGGAAATTCGAGCCTGCCTCTTATCGCTCGCACGTCGCTCGCACAGCCAATCCTCTTCACGTGCGTTCGGCCAAACCGAACGAAGACCGTCCGGGCGATGCGCTACCCCTGCGGATTCGACGGTGCGTTGAAGCGCGGCAGTGCAGGGTCGTGCGATGACTCGAACCCCGTCTCTCTTTCCTCGCATCGTCGCCGTGCTGTTTGCGGCGGCGTTGTGCACGCCCGTCGTCGTCGACGCCAAGCCCGGGAAGCACGGTCACGGTCACGGCCATGGTCACGCCAAGGCGTGGAAGCACGGCGGATGGAAGCATCGGCTGCGGCTGTTCCGCGAAGTGGTGATCGAGCGACCGGCGACGCGGGTTGCAAGGCGCTTTCACGTCCACACGTCCACCGCGCCATCGGCGACGTATCGGGCGCGATCGACCGTCGATGGCCGCATGTCGTCGGCGGGTGCAGCGCCGTCGAACTCGCGCAATGTGGCGTCGACATCGAGCGTGGCGTCCACGCAGAACGATGCGGCGCGGAGCGCGGCGGTCGGTAGTTTCATGGCGGATCATCCGCCGCGTTGAGCGCGTGCGAACTCGGAGCAGCGGGCGAGTGATCCATCTTCGGATAGCGAATGGTGGAAGGGCCGGACAGGGGAAGAGGTCAGGCTCTCAACCTGAGTAGTCGCACTGCTGCTGCAGGTCGACGCTGTTGGCGGCGAGGTCGGTCGTTGCCGCGCACCACGACCTGTCGCGGCATATCACGCAGATCGAGATCGAGTAGGCGGGGCACGAACATAGGGTCCGGCGGCTTGGGCGATCAGGACATCCGGCCTCGCCGCGCCCGCGTGTCGGACGACGACAGCTCGACTCGAAGCGAATCTCCGCCCGTATGAGGTGGCCGGCTCAAGGCCGCCCGCAGGCGACCGTTAACGGACGCGACGCAGTCCCGGAGATGGGGCCGACGAGGCCCCTCGATATGCTCAGCGCCCTCAAAGACCTCGTGCTGACGCGCGATCCCAAGCAGCGCATCCGCCTCGCGCATTCGGGCCTGGCGTCGGTCTTGCTGCTCGCGGCCGTCGCGGCGATGCATGGGATGGCGGCGTTCGGCGTCAACGATGGCAAGGGCCTGTGGCCGTGGACGGCGGTGTCGATCACCTGCATCGTCGCGCTGTTTGCGGCGATCCGATTCGGCTGGTCGGCGCGTCTCAAGGATCCATCGCTGACGGTCGTGCAGCTGCTGTTCGCCGTGGCGTGCAGTGCGTCGGCCTATCGGGGGTCGCGGGCGCGGGGCACGGTGCGCCGCTCCTGATGGTCTCGGTGGTGCTGATGTTCGGCATGTTCGGACTGCGCGCGGTGCAGGCGTGGCTGATCGGCGGCTATTCGGTTCTGGCCTTCGGGCTCGCCATGTATTCGGGCGTCCGCGCGCGCCCCGACATCTACGACCCCCGCGTGCAACTCGCGTATTTCATCTGCCTGATCCTGTTCGTATGCGGTTTGACGGCGGTCAGCCAGCGCGTCGCGGCGATGCGCGATCGGCTCCGCGCGCAGCGCGCCGAACTCGCCGCGGCGCTGGAGCGCATCAGCCTGCTGGCGACGTCCGACGATTTGACCGGGCTGCCGAACCGCCGCGCGATGTCCGAACTTCTCGAACGCGAACGGCAGCGATCGGATCGCGCGGGGCATGCATGGTGCGTAGCGATCCTCGACATCGACCACTTCAAGCGCATCAACGACGTTCACGGACACGCCGCGGGTGATGAGGCGTTGCGTGTCGTCGCTCGCGTCTGCGCGACGACGATCCGCAGCTGCGACGCGGTGGCGCGCTGGGGCGGTGAGGAATTCGTACTGCTGTTCCGGGACGTGGATCCGGCGCACGCCGTGGCCGCGGCCGAACGTATCCGGGCGAGCGTCGCGGCGTCACCCGTGAGTTTCGGCGCGTCGACGTTCGGCCTGACCGCATCGATCGGCGTTGCGACCCATCAGCGCGGCGATGAAATCGCGCAGACGCTGTCGCGCGCCGATCGTGCGCTGTACACGGCGAAGGTCGCCGGTCGTGATCGCGTGCGGGATGCGGCAATAGGTTGATGCGATCCGTGCCTGTTCACGTGTGATGTGTCGCGAGAAGGGGACGGTGGCAGTCGAACGGGTTCATTGCTTGCGAAATCGCAGCTTGCCTCATCGCCTTATGAAACCGCGGCGTCGACGGCGGGCAACGAGGGCCAAGTCCCACGTCTGCGAAATGACCTGACCTGTGCTGCGCAGGCGCGGGAGTCTGATTCAGACTCCCGGATAGGCGATGCGAGATGCGACGCACCGTCGGCGCGACGGGCACCTCACGACCGCTTAGCGCCTGTACGCGTAACGTGCGCGGTCCAACCTCACGCAACCGCCGGCCATGAAGATCCTGATGGTGTTGACGTCGCACGACCGCCTGGGCGACACGGGCGAGAAGACGGGGTTCTGGCTGGAGGAATTCGCGGCGCCGTACTACGTGTTCAAGGACGCCGGCTTCGACGTCGCATTGGCGTCGCCCAAGGGCGGTCAGCCGCCGCTGGATCCGCGCAGTGATGCGCCGGACGCGCAGACGGACGCCACCCGTCGTTTCGGCAGCGACAATGCGGCGAAGCAGGCATTGGCGAACACGGCGAGGCTCGCCGACCTGCAGGCCAGCGAGTACGACGCGGTGTTCTATCCCGGCGGCCACGGCCCGCTGTGGGATCTCGCGTCCGATCCGCATTCGATTTCGCTGATCCAATCCACGTATGCGGCGGTGAAGCCGCTCGGCCTGGTGTGCCACGCACCCGGTGTCCTGCGGGACGCGACGGGCATGGACGAGGCGCCGCTGGTGCAGGGCCGCAAGGTCACCGGCTTCACGAACAGCGAAGAGGAGGCGGTCGGCCTCACCAAGGTGGTGCCGTTCCTCGTCGAGGACATGCTGAAGGCGAGGGGTGCCCACTACGAGAAGGGCGCCGACTTCGCGAGCCACGTCGTGATCGACGGCAACCTGATCACGGGGCAGAACCCGGCATCGTCCGCCGACGCGGCCAAGGCCATGATCGGGTTGCTCGGCAAGGGCTGATGCTCGCGGTAATCGACGTCGGAAAGTGCGCGCGCTTTGTGTCGCCTGAGCCGACGCCAGCGGGTGACCACCGATCCGATCCGTCCGATTTCCGCGAGCGCCGAATTTGAGTGCTGTTGCAGACTTTTCGCTCGAAGAACCAAGTCGTCGGGCGAGGCGGTTGGGTGCGCGCGAGCAGCGCTCTCTTCACCGTCATCGCCACGTCTGGCGCTAGAACTTCTCGCCGACCTTCAGATAGCGCCACGCTCCGGGCGGCATCGCGCCGTTCGGCCCCTTGCCGGTGCCGATGCGTCCGATCCGAAGGCGCCGGATCGACACGACGTCCAGGCCGGCCTGTGCGCACATCCAGCGCAGTTGTCCGTCGCGGACGCCCTTGATCGCGAACCGCAGGCGGTTCTCGTTCTGCCAGCTCACGTTGCACGGGGGCAGGGCGCGGCCCCGGTACTCGAGCCCGTGGCGCATCTTCGCCATGCCGTACGGGGCGAGTTCGCCGGAAATTTCGACGAGGTATTCGTGCTCGATCTCGTCCGCATCTTCGGTGAGTCGACGCCACACGCGGCCGTCCTGCGTAAGCACCATCAGCCCGCTCGCGTCACGCTCCAGCGGCACGAGTGGCGTGAGGCGGTGGAAATGACGCTGCAGCAGCCGCACGCCGGACGGGTCGTCGGCCCAGTGCGTTTCGGGTGTGACGAGCGCGACCGCCGGCTTCGGACCGTCGATCGCGTCGACGCCCACCGGCTTGTGGAGCAGGATCGTCGCGGGCTCGACGTCTTCGATGCGCGCATCCGCATCGATGTCGATGCGTTCGTCGGTGACGCGATGCTGCGGCGCTTCGACGACGCGTCCGTCGACCGACACCCAGCCGTTGCGCACGTACTGCTCCGCCTCGGCGCGGGAGCACTGCAGGAGCATCGCGACGCGTTGCGCGAGGCGGACCGGTTCGGTCACGGGCGTGCACCGGAAGAAGGGTCCGCAGTGTAACGGCCGCGGACGGGGCGGGCTGTTTGTTGCGTGGCGCGGACTGCGGCGGAGCTCGCTGGCCACGCCCGACGCGGGCGTCACGCAGCGTCCTCACGCATGTCAAATGCTGACCACTTGGCAACGTTGGGCCGGGTTAGGTGCTGTCCGACGAAAGGATGGGCGGCCGACGCGCTACTCGCGAACTGGGAGCCGCTCCTCCTTCGATGGCCTTTCGACGTCTGTCCGCGCGTGTGCCGCGCGTCGCCCGCGGGTGGCAAGATGCGATGCAAGGCGGGCGGGGGCCCGCTGCGACGGCCGACGTCGCGAATCGTTCAAGGGGAAACGGTGATGCGCAGCGACGAACATCGCGGCCTATTGGGCGCGAAGGGCAGGACACGTACCGGCGCCGTGCTGCTGGCATTCGCTTCGCTGGGCGCCTGTCCGCTCGCCGCCTTTGCGCAGGCCTCGTCCGCCTATTGCACGGTCGATGACTCCGGCGCGCGACAGATCTGGGTGTCGTCGGTATTCACGCCGCCGCCGTCGGCGAACGCGCAGGACCTCGCCACGGACTTCCACACGTACGTCGGCACACTGGGTGGTGCGGGCCTGAAGCAGTGCGTCGTAGCCGATCGGGCCACGGTGGATGCGACCCGCGCGCGCGTGGCCGAGATCATGGGCAAGCGCGTATTCGGCATGCGCGTGTACACCTGGCACGACGTGCCGTGGACTCCGGACGCGTCGCGTTACGCGGCGGCGTCGCCCGCGCCGCGCGGCGCATCGACGCAGTACGTGTACTGCCGCATGGTCGACGTCGAAACGCGAACGATGGTGACGAGCGCCGTCATCCCCGTGCAGATGCCGGGGCGTCAGGACATGGCGCACTTCAGCACGCTTGAGCGTTGGCAGAAGGCGTTCGGTGCGCAGGCCGCGGCGGCCTATCGCGTCAGCGAGTCGCCCAACTGCATCGCGAGCGACACCGCGGCGGAGGCCACCAAGGATCTCGAGGACTACCGCAAGGCGTTCCGCTTCTCGCGAGTGAAGAACATCGAGATGCCGTGGGTGCCGGATGCGGCCGATGCATCGGTACCGGCCGCCGCGCCGCAGGTTGCGCCGCTGAGCATTACGTCCGCAGCACCGAAGACCCCGCCGTCCGCCAATAGCGCAAAGGCTGCCGACGACGACGTCGAAGCCGAATTCTGGCGACGCATCAGCGGCAGCAGCCAGGCCGCGGATTTCGACGAGTATCTGGTTTCATTTCCGCAGGGCCGCCATGCACCGATCGCGCGGCTCGAGGCGCGTCGTCTGCGCGGTGAATCCGGCGGTGCGGCGACCCCGGCCGTCGCCTCGACGAACGTTGCAGGCGTGCCGGACGCGCTCGCGTCGCGCATCGCGAAGGATCCATTCTTCCAATTGCCGCCGTCGGGAACCGCGACCGTCGAGCGATCGGGCTCGCACAAGAACGGAGCGCTGGCGGTGAACCTGACGTTGCGTGCGCAGCGCGAGGCCGGGTCCAACCTCTGTCGCGTCCACACGACATCGAGCGCAGGCAGCGTCGAGACCCAGTACGACGGTACGACGTGGGCGGGATTGCTCGCGCTCGACGGAACGATGCGATCGCAGAGCCAAGTCGGCCCGCACGAGTTCCGCTCGCAGGTCACGTCGATCGACTCCTTGCAGGGCCAGCCGTTCCCGCTCGTGGAAGGCCGCACCTTCGGCTACACCACCAGCTTGCGCACGACGGATGGCGGCGCCACGAACATCTCGACGGCGACGTCCTATCGCTGCGTCGTCGGTCGCACCGGACCGGCCAGCGCCGTGGTGCCGGGCCTGTCGGGCGATGCGACGGAGTTGCAATGCACGCTCACCCTCAAGGACGGCGCGACGAGACCGTTGCAGCAGACGGTGCACTGGTTCAGTGACGCGGGCTGCTTCGTGCAGGATCCGTCGCGCTGACGAACGAGCCCCGCGTCCGTCGCTGGATGCATTGATGCGGTCGGGCGACGTGCCGCCTAGGAGAAGCAATGAGTCGACGTGCAGGACTTTTGAGTGCCGCATTCGGTGCGATGGCAGCTGTTGGCGCAACGTCCGCAATCCCCGTGCCATTGAGCGACAGCGCGCCGCCGCCCGCCGCAAGCACTTCGCTGCTGCCCGCAGACGCCGTCGTCGAAGGCGCGAGCTTCGGAGAATGGACGGGCCGTTGGTGGAACTGGGCGCTGTCGCAGCCGATCGAGCCGTACCTGGATCCCGACGGGCGTGTCTGTGATCAAGGTCAGGGCGGCCCGGTGTGGTATCTGGCCGGAACCGACGGCTCGTTCGACGCACACCGCGAATGCGTCGTACCGGAGGGGAAGTACCTGCTGATCCCCGTCATCAACATGGTGCAGATGCGGATGCCTGCGACAACACATTTGAATCGAGCGGCTTGTGACGATCTGCGGGAATCCGCGGCGGTCAACAACGATCACCTGGTGAGTGCGGTCGTCTTAATCGACGGCGTGAAGGTGCCCGATGTTTCCGGCTTCCGCGTTCGCAGCAGGCGATGCTTCGAAGTGGCGGCGCGTAACGCGAACGCCGCCGCGGACGGCTACTGGCTGTTCCTCAAACCGCTGCCCCGCGGGCGCCACGTCATTACGGTCGGCGCGAACTACGACTCCGGACGCGATCGCGGCTATGGAACGATGGTGCAGAACTTCGAGTACGTGGTCCACGTCGGCGGCCGGACAAACCTGACATCGCTGTGAGTCAAGAAGGGCTTGGTCGGGTCCTGCGGCGATCGGTTATCGACAAGAAGGGACGGCCTGCTGCGGGATGCGGGCCAGGGATCTGCAGTGGGCGTAGCAAGGGGTTTCCATAAGACGCCCATCGTGAGTCGACGTCGCGCGCCTGAGTGCGCGGAAACGCCGTTCTGAATCCGGTCGACCTACGCACTGCCGGAAAACACCACTCCGGCCCCGGTCCGTTGGCTGGCGAGTCGATTGATGTTTCGCGCAAGTTCTGTGTGGCGCTAGGCTTGCACCTTGGGGAACCGAGGCTTCACATGATCGTGTTTCGAAATCCAATTCGTCTGGCTGCCGCGTTGCTCATGCTCACTGCCTGCACGCCGCAGCCGCGCGACCGCGTAGTTGCGCAGGCGCGAGCCGACGTTACTGAGCGCGCATCCGCGCAGGTCGCCCGCACGGTCACGGGTTCGGCGAATGCAGTGTCGACGACGACGTTTCATTTCGAACGCGTGATCGTGACTCCGCTGGGTACAGGCTGGTACCCGCAGGACGTCATGGTCCGGGATGTCACGGGGGACGGATTGGCCGACGTCGTGCTGTCGTTGACGTACGGCGGGACGGACGGCTCGCAGGGGTGGGTCCGCGTCCGCATCCACGCGTCGAACTTGGACGGCAGCCTCGCGTCGCCGGTCGAACTCGACGTATCGAACAACGTGAACGCGGGACACGGCCTGGAGGTCGTCGATCTGGATGATGACGGGCGTGCCGAGATCATCGTGGGCAACCGCAGCGGATTGACGGTGTTCCGATGGGTCGATGGGGCGTGGGCGCGCAAGGAGTACGCACTGCCGGGTGAAACCCGCTACATGGTGTCGATCGACGCGGACGCCGATGGCCATCTGGACGTGTTCGCCCAGAGCTGGAGCAGCGGTGCGGACCTCTTCTACGGCGATGGACAGGGCGGCTTCCGCTCCGTCGCGCACGTCACGAGCAGCGCGGCGGGGTACAACATCGTGCGTGCCGCGGACTTCACCGCCGACGGTCGCAAGGACGTGGTCGTGACCAATGGGCAGGGATGGCCGAAGTTCTGGGTGCATCCCTTCGACCCGGTGTTGGGGCTGCGCCCGCAGGTCGAATTTGACCTACGCCCGGCCCAGCCGCGTCCGCTGAGCGGAATCGCAGTAGCGGACGTGAACCGCGATGGCCGACCGGATCTCGTGACCGCCGACGAGGGATCGAGCATCGAGTTCAAGGGCGTCCGCGTCTTCTATCGCGGCGCAGGCGATGACTTCAGCCGCGTGCTGCAGCTGCCGACGTCGGTCTACTACGACTATCCGGGCGCTGTGGATGTCGCGGACATCGACGGCAACGGCTATCCGGACATCGTCGTTATGCTCAACAGCAGCGACGGCATGGGCTACTACCTCCAGAACGCCGAGGGCTTTGCACCGATGGTCCGCGTGTCGGTGGACGACAACCCGTGGAGTAGCGGCTTCTACAACAACAAAGCGTTCGAGATCGTCGACCTGGATCGCGACGGGTGCAAGGACGTGGTGCTGGCCGAGTCCACCACCTCCCTGCGCGTGTTCTATGGCCGCGACTGCCTCGTCCCCAGACGTATCAAGAGCACGCCTCTTCCAGCGCAGCGCGCTTCGTAGCGGCGCCGTTCGACGGCTTCGCACAGTCGGCCGGGCGATCCGCGGGCGACTATCGCGGCGCCTATCCGGCACACGTCATGGTGCGTGGTCCGACTGTTGACCTCACGAACGGAGCGTCGATCGCGCACCCAGCTTGCTGTGAACCAAGAAAAGTGGGTCAGTTTCACTTCTTGCAAAGTTGGGGCGCCCCCTTACTTCACTAGCGCGGCGCGGGCCGCTCACGCCGGCTGGATTTGAGCGGCGCGCATCGAATTGTCGAAGGCCGCCTTCGGGTGGGCACTGTCGTCGCTCGACAAACCGGTCAGGTTCATTTCGTAGGAAATGCACACCAGCCCTTCTCGTTGAAAAGGACTCCCCAAGACGCCGGTGCTCAGTACCGCTAACGCAACGGCAGAAATAGCTCGGCCGCCGTGCCGAGTTCGGGCTTGTCGAGGAAGAAGCGCTGGCAGTAGATCGGGAAGTCGCGCATCTCCTCGCCGCTCTGCGGTAGCCAGTCGCGATAGAGGTAGAGCGCGGCGGGCTCCAGGTTGTGCGTGTCGCCGGTCACGCGCAGCACCGCGCATCGCCCACCGGGGATCTCGCCGAGCTTGACGTTGCCGTCGTTCGGATCGACCGCGTGGTCGGCATCGAGCCCGACACACAGGTCCATGCGGTAATCGGCCGGGTCGACGGGGTCGCGCTCCGAATACCAGATGTTGAACGTCGGGTTTGTCTGCGGCGACAGCCCAGCCGACTTTCGCCATGCGATGAAGCGCTGGATCGTCGCGTCGATGGTGCGGCGGTCGCCGTGGTGTTCGAAGATCGCGACGCGCGTGGGCGCGACGTCGCGAATGGTCACCTGATCTGCGCTGAATGTCGTGGTCATGATTTTGCTCCTCGCGTCATGGAGAGGTCGGAAGGCCTGGAGCCACGGCACCCAATCGGGCGACTTGCGAAAACTCGAAGGTGATTGCGTGAACCGCTGACGGAAGGCGCGCGCGAACGCATCGGGCGTCTCGTAGCCGGCGTCGAGCGCGATCTCGGTGATGCTCGGCCCTTGCGAACCCGCCAACTGCTTGGAGGCGCGCTGCAGACGCGCCAGCTGCACGTACCGGTGCAGCGAGACGCCGAAGAACGCGCCGAACTGCCGGTGGAAGTGGTACTTCGAGAACGCGGCGACGCGGCTCAAGGCGTCGAGGTCCAAGTCGCCATCGAGGTTGCGCTCGATGTGGTCGAGCACCTTTTCCATCCGGGCGCGATAGCGATCGAGATCGGTCATTGGGGTCCTTTGCCGTGGCCGCATGAGACTGCCGCGTGCCGCCAAGCCATGCTCGACCGATCTTGCGGCATGCGCGCCGTGGTGGCGCATTGAAGCGAGTGCGCCCGAAATGCAGGCCGACGGGTTCGCACGGTATCGACGCACATCGGCCAATGCTGCGCGCACCCCGCGCCCCGCGGAGGAGGACACGCGATGAACAACAATCTCGAAAGCCTGGCGCAGCAGCTTTCCGCGCATGGCAATGCGCCGGTGTCGCCTGAAGCGCGTCAGCAGGTCCAGCAGATCGTCGAGCAGGCGCCGCCGCAGGCGCTGAGCACGGGGCTGCAGGACGCGTTCAATTCCGACCAGACGCCGCCGTTCGCGCAGATGGTCAGCCAGCTCTTCGGTCACGCGAACGAGCAGCAGAAAGGGGGCATCTTGGGCGCGCTGCTCGGCGGCCTCGGCGGTGCGCAACATCCCGTCGTGCAGCAGGCCGGCATCGATCCGAGTGCGCCTGCACAGGCGACGCCGCAGCAGGTCGAGCAGATCGCGCAGCAGGCGCAGCAGCAGAACCCGGGCATCGTCGGGCAGATGAGCCAGTTCTATGCGCAGCATCCGACGCTGGTGAAGTCGCTCGGCGGCATGGCGCTGGCGGTGATGCTGGGGCGCATGCACGGCAGCACGCGGCATTGATTCGATGCGGGCTTCGCCATGACGGTGGCGAAGCCCGTTCGCGTTGCCGTCTCGATACCGGCACGCAAAGGCCCGCAGCGGAGTTCTGCACGGGCGCGGTCGACGATCGGGCCGGCACGTATGTCATCGCCGCGCCTCTGGCATGTCTGTTGCGGCGCGAATCCAAGTCGTCGCGGCACGAATCGCAGCGTCGTGCGCATGAGACGACAAGCGATCGAGGCTGGTACGCGTCGTATCCAGAGCCGTCGCCGGTCGGCCCCGGTTTGGGGATCGCATCCCGTTCCGTCGCTCGCCCTACGGGCTAACCTTGCGACGTACCGAAACAGGGACGAAGCAATGCGAACGACCGTCGTGGGTCTGGTGACGCCCCACCTCCTGCACCTCGTGGACCTCGCGAATCAGGCGGACAAGGGCGTCAACGTGGACTGGCACGTGCGTGCCGCGGTGAGCCGGACGGTGGGCGAGCTGCGCGAGCTGTTCAACGGGCCGGAGCTGATCGCTGCGTACATCGACGGGCTCGAGTCGGCGGCGGCGGATGCGCCTCCACGACGCGTCGAGTACGCCAACGTGCTTCGCGCAGCGGCCGAAGCGGCGCGAAACCCGCGCTAGAGTCTGAAAGACTGACGCGGCTGGTGTTCGCGCTGCTTACGATCGCGCTCCTCACTCGAATTGCCCGAGAACTCGCCTCGTCGCCGCAGGCGCCGCAGGCCTGAGCAAGCCATTCGACTCAATTGCTGACTTCATCGATCCGCGGCGGCTGACGTAGGCGGGCGGGGTGCCCCATGCGGGTGCAGTGGTCCCATCTGCGGTCCTCCGACCAACGGCAACCAAAAGGTTGCATAAGACGTTCTGTCAGGCGTAGAGTCGACGCGCAACCAAAAGGTTGCCCAAACACTCCCGCCGCGCCGGCGCACCGGTCGCGCCAACCTCAGGAATCCGCATGGACATCCAGGCCACCACCGACGCCATCGAACGCAGCATCATCATCAACGCCCCGCGCGAGCGAGTCTGGCGCGCGCTCACTGACACCACGGAGTTCAGCACGTGGTTCGGGGCCAGCCTCAAGGGACAGACCTTCACCGCCGGGCAGCGCGTGCGCGGGCCGATCACCCATTGCGGCTACGAGCACGTCAACTTCGACGTGGTGGTCGAGCGCGTGGAGCCGCAGACGGTGCTGGCCTATCGCTGGCATCCGTATCCGGTCGACCCGACGGTCGACTACGACGCCGAGACGCCGACGCTCGTGACCTTCGCCCTCAGCGAAGTGCCGGGCGGTACGCGCGTAACGGTGGTGGAGTCGGGCTTCGACCAGGTGCCGCCGGAGCGTCGCCTCGAAGCGTTCCGCATGAACGATCGCGGATGGGCCGCGCAGCTGGAGAACCTCGCTCGCCATGTCACCAACGCCTGATCCGAACGAGCCGGGCGCGGGCGCATCGCCCGCACTTCCGGGTGCGAACGACACGCTCGCGCGCGTGTTCGCCGCGCTCGGCGACCCGACGCGCCTGCGGCTGGTGATGTTGCTGTGCGCGGGCGGTGCGCTGTCGATCGCGCAGCTGACCGCCAGCACCGACATCAGCCGTCAGGGCGTCACCAAGCACCTCGAAGTGCTTGCGCAGGCCGGCGTCGTGCAGGACGTTCGGGCGGGACGCGAGCGCCTGTGGCAACTCGATCCCACGCAGATCGAGGCCGCGCGGCAGACGCTCGAGGTCATCGGCCGGCAGTGGGACGTCGCACTCGGAAGCCTCAAGGCGTTCGTCGAGTCGCAATGACGCAGCGGTCGGCTTGCCTCGCGCGGGCCGGCCGTACCGCGGGCGTGCAAGACGTCGGTCGGCCGCCGACAATGGCGCGCCGTCCACGACCACCTTCATCGCCCCATGGCTCACCGCATCCTGTTCGTCTGCGTCGAGAATTCGAACCGCAGCCAGATGGCCGAAGGTTTCGCGCGCCTGCATGGCGGTGACGACGTGGAGGCGATGAGCGCCGGCTCGAAGCCGTCGGGGCGCATCAACCCGAAGGCGATCCGCTTCATGGCCGAACGCGGCGTCGATCTGACGACGCATGCATCGAAATCGCTCGACGACGTCACGGGTGAATTCGATGCTGTAATCACGATGGGCTGCGGCGACAACTGCCCATGGGTGCCGGCCAAACGTCGCGAGGACTGGGCGCTGCCCGATCCGCGCGATATGGACGACGACGGCTACCGCGCCGTGCGCGACGAGATCGAGGCGCGGGTGAAGGCCCTGCTGGCGTCGCTGTGACGCCGCTTCCGCGTCGACTCGTCGCAGAGTTTCTCGGCACGACGCTGCTGCTCGCCACCGTAGTGGGCTCGGGCGTCATGGGCATGCAGCTGTCGGGCGGCAACGCGGGCATCGCATTGCTCGCGAATGCGGCCGCCACCGCGGCGATGCTCTACGTGCTGATCGTGCTGCTCGGCCCGGTGTCGGGCGCGCACATGAATCCAGCGGTGTCGATGGTAATGCGCGTGCGCGGCGAGCTACGCAGCCTGGAGCTCGTGGGCTACGTCGTCGCGCAGGTGGCCGGCGCCGCGGCGGGTGTCGTGCTCGCGCATCTCATGTTCGGGCTCGACATGGTGCAGCCCGGCGATCACGTGCGCAGCGGCGCTGCCCAGTGGCTCAGCGAAGCGGTGGCGACGTTCGGCCTGCTGCTGACGATCCTCGTCGGCGCGCAACGTCGGCCTGCAGCGAGTCCCGTGCTCGTCGCCGCGTACATCTTCGCGGCGTACTGGTTCACCGCGAGCACGTCGTTCGCGAATCCCGCCGTGACGCTAGCGCGATCGATGACGCGCACGTTCGCAGGCATCCGCCTGGATGACGTCATCGGATTCGTCGTCGCGCAGCTCGCGGGTGCGCTTCTCGCGCTGCCGGTTGCGCGTGCCGTGGCGACATCGCCGAACGGCGAGCCGCAGCACTAGGCGCCGCCACGGAACGCACGGCAACGCGCCTCGCGAGTTCAACTCGCAAGCGCGTTCATGTCCTTCGTCACTTCAACCGGATTCGCTGCAGGGCTCGACCGTGCGAGCGATGCGGTGTACCTCAGCCGTTCGTCGGCGTCTCGGTCGGGCGTGTCGCGCGGGCATCGCGCTTGCGCGCGTCCTTCTCGTCCTTCTGCTTCTTCTTTGCGAGTTCGCGCTGGCGCTTTTCGAAGGCGTAATTCGGCTTGGGCATCGGTAGTCCTGGTTGGAAGAGGGCGATCGTCAGGTGGCGGACGGCTTCGACTTGGCGCCTGCGGGCTCGCGCTGCGGCGCCCGCAGCGGCGTATTGCCGAGTCGCTCGACGATACCGCCCGAGGCCTCGAACGCCGCGACGTGATCGCGGATGTGTTCGCTGGTGATCTGGCGGCCGACGTCCGCACGGCGCGCGAACGCGGACGTGGCGGGTGCAGGCGACGTGGACGAGGGTGATTTCGCAGTCATGGCAACTCCTTAGATCAACACCGACGGGATGGGTGGATGGACCCTGCGCGTGTAGTCCTCGCGGACTGCGCAGCAGTACGGGCCGCCCATGCGGAAGCGGCGGCAGACGTCGGGGCGGGCGTCGTAGATCGAGCAGCACATGCGCGCGCTGTCGAGTGCCACGCACCAGCCTTCCGCATCGCGTGCCATGACGCGCAATCCGTTGAGATGCTCCATCAGGTGCTCGGCGATGCCGTCTTCCGGTTGGACGACGACGGTGAGGCGGCAGCAGACAGCGTCGCAACTGCTACATGAAACGGATGCGTCGACCTCGTCGGCATGCTGTTCGACGGGATTGGCCGACGGATGAAAAGGCAGCGACGGACCGACGGGGGCGTCGGCCAATGAACGGGCGGGTTGGTACACAACGCTCCCCAGGAGGGCGTCCGCAGTCGCGGTATCGCGTGAGAAGGAGCGGAACGGGGGCCGGAGCCGGCGTGGCGCACGAGTGGAGCTATGCGTCCATCCTACCCCCAAAGAGGCGCGACGCGGCCGGTCCTGTTCGGTTGGGGCAGTTCGGGTCAGGAGGCATTTCGGTATTGCGGCGGGCCGATGGGCCGTCCGGCGAGCGTTTCGCGCCGCTCGCGCCGCGCGCGTCGTCCGATGACGGAGTCGGTATCGAGTCGCCTCACGTGCCTTGAGGCCTGTTCACGTCCGACGTAACCTGCCGCGGTCGTCGAACGACTGCATGGGCCACGGACGGTCCGTATGCCGTGCAGTGCCAAGGAGTGGAATGCATGTTGCGTTGTCTGGCCTGTATCGGTCTTTTCCTGCTCACCGCCTGTAGCGCTTCGCCGCAGGGTTCTGTCGCGCCCGCCACGCAAACGCCATCACGTGCGCCAGCCGTACCTGCGCCCGCACCGGCTGCTCGGCCTGCACCGGTTGCGGTGCATCTGCCGTCGCAGGCGTGCGCGCGAGAAGGGTACGAGGCGTTTTTCGAAGCATTCGTCCGCGAGCCGGGGCATCGCGCCGCGCTTGCGCTGCCCGGCGCACCGGTCGCCGACCTCGACATCGCGATGCGTGACTACAGCTGGGTGCTCGCGTCGAAGCCGGACACGCTCCTGGATATCGACGAGCACCGATCAGGCGACGAGTTCTCCGTGAGCGCCAAGCCTGTCGAACGGAACGAAGACGATGAGGTGGTCAAAGTGCTCGGCCCGACACGCACCTACACGTTCCGATACGTGAATGGCTGCTGGAAGTTCGCATCCGTCCAATGACAACAACTGCCAGGGAGGGCACATGGGCCGCTACAGACTGATCGAGAGCGCGGAGCACGGCATCGAGCGCGTGCATGGCTATGCGGATCTGGAGATCCATCACCCGAGTCATCACGGCCACCAGCCGGGCCGCCATTACGCGACCGTCGACGGCCGCCGAGAAGAGGTTCTGAAGGCGCCGACTTCGGCCGGGCATCTGATGGTTTCGAAGGACTTCATCCTGACCGACGAAGCGGGATCGACCCGTGTCCCGGTGCCGTCGCCTGCCGCGGGCTACGTCGGAAAAGTGGATGCGCGTAACGGTCTGGTCTGCATTTACGACCGGAAAGGCGGAGAACTCATCGCCCAGGTGCGCCATATGGATCTGCACGGGTCCGGCGTCCACGAAGGACAAACGGTGGCCTACGGGCAGCCGCTCGGCTTCCAGGGTGGTTATGGTGGCGGCAATCCGCATGCCTATGGCGTTCACACGCATATCGATTTCAACACGGCGCGGCTCGACGACTTCAAGCGCTACTTCGCCGACTTGGACCGCGGGGTGATCACGATCGGTGGGGTACCGCACGTGCGGGCGACGCCGCAGATGCAGACGCTGCCCACATCCGGCGGCGAAGTCGCGCATTCGCAGGCACATCGCGGGGCTCACGCACCCGGGACGGCCACCGACGTCGCCGCGGTGCGACGCGCGCAGTCGGCGTTGGCCCACCTCGGCTATACAGGCGAAGACGGGCACGTCGTCCGGGTCGACGGCGTGGTGGGCGCGAACTCGCGTCACGCCCTTCGCGAATTCCAGCGGAACCATGGCCTCGTCGTTACCGGTGCGCTCGACGCGCAAACCGCGCAGCGCCTGTCCGAGGCGGAGCGCACGATGGCCAGCAGCACGCATCCGGCACATGAACTCTATGGGCAGTCCCTCAGCGCCGTGCAGGAACTGGACCGTCGCATGGGAATTCCGGGAGGACCCCACACCCTCGCGCTTGCGGGTGCGAGGGCCGCCGAGGCGGCGCGCGCGGGCCTCAAGCACATAGATCGGGTGGAGATCGGTCGCGATCGCGTGCAAGTGCAGGCCGTTCAATTCGCGCGCGGCGTCGACGATGCTGCGACCAATCGGATTTCCGCGCCGATCAATGTGGCGATCGCCGTAAACCAGTCGCTCGAAGAGAGCAGTCGGCAGGCGGCACGGGCCATCGAATCCCACGGGCGGACTGCGGAACAGCTCGCGCATCAGCACGCCCCAATGCGGAGTTCAGTGATGTAGCGAAGCTGGGCGCAACAAGGCGGCCGCCGCCTTGGCGCCACCGCGCGAGTCGCCCCAGTGAGTCGGCATCCGGGAATTGTTCTGTGGGGTGCCGACCCGCGCGTTCCTGCATTCATGACTTGCACGGCGAGCCGACCGGCGGGCAAAAGCAAGACAGCGTCGCCCGCGCCACCGGTCTATCCTCGACGCATGCAAAAGCTCGCCGACCGCTTCTGGAATATCCGCGGCACGTATCGTGTTGCCGGTGTGCTCAACATCGGCACGCACATGTCGCTCGTGCAGCGCGACGACGGTCGCTTTGTCGTCCTCGACGGTTGCGGCCTCGACGATGCGCAGCGCGATGCGTTGATGGCGCTGACCGACAACGGTGCGCTCGTCGACACCGTGATCCACGTCCACCCGTTCCACACCATGCACGTCGAGGCGACGCATCGGCTCCTGCCGAAGGCCACGCTGCATGGCACGGCGCGTCATCGCAAGCGGTTCCCGAACCTGCCGTGGTCGGGCGCACCGGTGGAGGAGTGGGCGGACGATCAGGCGTTCGCAGACGTGTTCGAGTTCTCGGTGCCGGCTGGCGTCGATTTCGTCTGCGTGGATGAGCGTGTGCACGTCGCGTCGGTGCTGGTGCGTCATCGCCCGTCCGGCATCGTGCATGTCGACGACACGCTCAACGTTCTTGCGCCGCAGGGTGCATTGCGTCGAATGCTGCCGCAGTCGTCCTTGCGCATGCATCCGCTGCTCGCAAGGGCGCTCAAGCCGAAAGCGGGCGCGGCGGACGACTACGTCGCATGGGCGCGTGGGCTGGCGGCGCGCTGGGCGGACACGCCTGTCGTCTGCGCGGCGCACTCGGCGGTGCGCCATCTGCCCGCGGGCGGTCTCCAGCGCGAGATGGAGGGCGCACTGGCGAAGGTGTCGCGCACGCTCGATCGGCATCGCGCGCGGCACGGTTGAAGCTCTGATGGTTCTGCGCGTGCGACGGCGGAGGCTGACGTTCGCGACCGGGATTCGACTGACTAAAGTTGATCCGGCCCATGCTGAGCGACATGTGTTGGCAGAAGGTCGACATACGGCTCGCGCACGAAGCCGCTCTTATTCGGCGACGCGCACAGACGCTCCTTCGCATATCCGCACTCTCGATGAACGCGTTGTTGCGACGCCGTTCGCAACTCGCTTCACGTTGACACGACGCTCACGTGTCGCGCTCGTAATTTGGCGCCATGGGGATTCCGACGCAGACCGAGTTTTTCGACTGCACTGCAGCGTCGGAATTGTTGACCCATGAATTGAGGCGAGTGGTCCGCACGTTCCGCCTCGACGCACGCCGCCTGGCGCGCGTACTGGCGATGGACGAAGGCGATGCGGCCGAGTTGCTTGCCGGACATCAATTGCTGCGCCCGTCCAGCCCTGAAGGACTGCGGACCTTGCGCCTCGTCCGCCTGCATCGCGCGCTGGGCGATGCGTTCGGAACGCTGGACGCGGTCGAGTGGTTCATGACGCACGCGAACGGCGAGGACGGTGCGATTCCGGCCGCGCTGCTCGAGGAGCCGGACGGGATCGAGCGTCTTTTCGCGCGGTTGGATTGCCAGGGCGTCGACCAGTGGCGTCCTCGCGAGTTCGCGCTACGCGTGGCGGGCGGGGTGTAAGCGGCGTCGGCCGAATTGCGCGTGACGGGGCGATGCGCTCGCATCGACCCGCTATCGGCCGCGCCGCGACCGGGCCACGGTCGAGATGCAACGGCTGCCGCAAAGCGTCCATCCATGCGCGTCACCTGGCTGACGGCCCGCCATCAAGCGATTCCCGGCCTATTGCGTTCACCCGGCCCGTCCCCACGTCGGTCGGACCGCGAGCGGGTATCCCGCTGTCACGAACGTGACGCAGGATCCGGCCGCCGGGCTTTCCCCGCTTTCGATGGGTGACCTCTTGGCAATGTCCAATTCCGATCGCAGCCGCGCAGCGCAGCGCACCGACGGCCGGTTCCGCAATCTCGATCCCGAGCGCCGCGCGCCGGCAACGGATCGCAACGTGATGTGGGACTTCTTCTTCAACAAGCCGAAGAACACGGTGCCCGCCGCGCCGATCCCGGTTCGTGCGCTCTCGCGCGCGGAACTCGACGCCGCGCCCGATCGCAGTCTGTATCGACTCGGCCATTCCACGCTGCTGCTGAAACTGCGCGGCGGGTGGTGGATCACCGATCCCGTGTTCGCGAAGCGCGCATCACCCGTGCAGTGGGCGGGCCCGCGCCGGTTCCACGTACCGCCCATCGCACTGCGCGACCTGCCGCCGCTGCGCGGCGTACTGCTCTCGCACGATCACTACGACCATCTCGATCGCGCCGCGGTACGTCGGCTCGCGAAGACGGGCGTGCATTTCTACATGCCGATCGGCGTCGGCGACCGCCTCGCCGCGTGGGGCGTACCGAAGCAGGCGATTCACGAGTTCGACTGGTGGCAGGGCATCGGCGTCGACGGCCTGCGCCTCACCGCGACGCCCGCGCAGCACTTTTCCGGTCGCACGTTGTCCGATCGCAACCGCACGCTGTGGGCGTCGTGGGTGATCGAGGACGGCGACTTCCGCCTGTTCTTCAGCGGCGACAGCGGCTATTTCAGCGGCTTCCGCGCCATCGGCGAGCGCTTCGGCCCCTTCGACGTCACGTGCATCGAGACCGGGGCCTACAACGTCAACTGGCCCGGCGTGCACATGCAGCCCGAGGAGACGGTGCAGGCCCACATCGACCTGCGCGGCCGCTGGCTGCTGCCCATACACAACGGCACGTTCGACCTCGCCATGCATGCCTGGTACGAGCCGTTCGAGCGCGTCCACGAGCTCGCGCACGCGCGCGGTGTCGCGCTCACGACGCCCGCATTCGGCGAACGCCTGCAGATGGACGCGCCGCACGCGGGAGCGGCGTGGTGGCGAACGGTCGAAGGCGCGCGACCGGCGACGTCGCAACTGGCGCCGGACGCGCGCTGATCGAGTCACCGCGGACACCGAGCGGCTGCGGTTGGGTCGACCAACCCGTCGCATAATCGCGACGGGCCATCGACGGCCCGCGAGTCCTCGGAGTCCGCCATGACGTTCGACGATTTCGGACCGCTGCTCGCGCGTGCGCATTCGCACGCGACGCAGTTTCTCGACGCGTTGCCCGAGCGCTTTGTCGGCGCGCGTGCGGGGCGCGACGAAATGATCGCGGCATTCGATACGCCGCTGCCGGTCGACGGCGAGCCCGGCACCGCGGTGCTCGATCGCCTCGCCGCGAGCGCGCCGCGCGGCGCGCAGGCGTGTGCTGGCCCGCGGTATTTCGGCTTCGTGATCGGCGGCGCGGTGCCGGTGGCGCTCGCGACCGACTGGCTCGTGTCGACGTGGGACCAGAACGCCGGCATCCACGTCATTTCGCCGCTGACCGCCGCGGTGGAGGAGGTCGCCGCGCGTTGGCTGCTCGACCTGTTCGATCTGCCGCGCGAGAGCGGCGTCGGCTTCGTGACGGGCTGCCAGATGGCGCATTTCACCTGCCTTGCGGCAGCGCGACACGGCGTGCTGCGCCGCGTCGGATGGGATGTCGAGGCCGACGGGTTGATGGGCGCACCGCGCGTGCACGTCGTCGCCTCGGCGGAAGCGCATGTCACCGTCGACGTGGCGCTTCGATATCTCGGTCTCGGCACGCGATCGATGGTGAAAGTCGATTCCGACGAGCAGGGCCGCATGCGCGTGGATCATCTGCGCGAGGTCATGGCGCGTCTCGACGGCCCGGTCATCGTCTGCGCGCAGGCCGGAAACGTGAATACCGGCGCATTCGATCCGCTGCGCGAAATCGCGGAGATCGCGCATTCGCGCGATGCGTGGCTGCACGTCGATGGCGCGTTCGGGCTGTGGGCACGCGCGGGCCACGCCGTGCGCGAGGTCGCCGACGGTATGGAACTCGCCGATTCATGGGCCACCGACGCGCACAAGTGGCTCAACGTGCCGTACGACAGTGGCGTCGCCATCGTGCGCAATGCGGAGGATCACCGCGCGGCGATGACGGTATCGGCGGCGTACCTCGTGCAGACACGCGGCGCCGAGCGCGACGCGGTCGACTGGGTGCCCGAGTTTTCGCGTCGTGCGCGTGGCATCCCGGTGTATGCGGCGCTGCGAGCGCTCGGTCGCTCCGGTGTCGCCGACCTGGTCGATCGCTGTTGCGCGCATGCGCGGAGGTTCGCGCAGCTGCTCGGCGATGCGCCGGGCGTGCGTGTGCTCAACGACGTCGTGCTCAACCAGGTGCTGGTGCGTTTCGGTGACGACGACGCCACCACGCGTGCGGTCGTCGAAGGCATCCAGCGGGACGGCACGTGCTGGGCGAGTGGCACGACGTGGCATGGGCTCGCGGCGTTGCGCATCTCGGTATCGAACTGGGCGACGACGGCCGATGATGTCGAGCGCAGTGCCGACGCGATGCTGCGGGTGTATCGCGAGGTCACGCAGCGCGAGCCGGCCTCCGGTTGATCGGCGACAGGGCCCATGGCCGCTTGCGACCCGCCCGGTGAGCGGCCATCGTGGCGTCCCACCCGCCCGGTAGCCCCGCCATGATCCCGAAGATCCGCCCCTGCCTGTGGTTCGATGGAAATGCCGAAGACGCCGCGCGCTTCTATGCGGAGACATTTCCCGATAGCCGCATCGATGCCGTGCATCGCGCACCGGGCGACTATCCGGCCGGGAAGCAGGGCGATCCGCTGGTGGTCGAGGCCACCATCCTCGGCATGCCCTTCATGCTCTTGAACGGCGGCCCGCAATTCAAATTCGACGAAGCGGTGAGTTTCCAGGTCGCGACCGACGACCAAGAAGAAACGGATCGCTACTGGAACGCCATCGTCAGCAACGGCGGTCAGGCGAGTGAATGCGGCTGGTGCAAGGATCGCTACGGCCTGTCGTGGCAGATCACGCCGCGACGCCTGACCGAATACATGGCCGCGGGCGGCGAAACCGCCGCGCGCGCATTCGGCGCGATGATGACGATGGGCAAGATCGACATCGCGACGCTCGATCGCGCGGTGCAGGGCGTTCCCGCCTGACGTTGCCTTCGCCGTGCAGCGGCACGCGGCATCGCCGTCGCGCGTCGTCATCTGAACCGTCGTTGTCCCGTGCGCGTCGCGCCTGGCTGCGCTGTGGCGGGATGTGACCTTCGGGGCTTGGCGCGGGCTGCGGACTTCGACAAAGTCCGCGCTTCATTCCTTCCCCCGGAGTGCCCGATGGGTCGCCTTGCGTCTTCCGTGCGTCTTGCCCTGTTCACCGCTGGCCTCGTGCTGTCCACGGGCGGCGCCGTCGCCGCGGGTACGCCGCAGGATTTCCTCGCTGCGCATCTCGACCGCTCGGTCGACCCGGGCGTCGACTTCTTCCAGTACGCGAACGGTGGCTGGCTGAAGGCGCATCCGATCCCGAAGTCGGAGTCGAGCTGGGGCATCGGCAACGAGGTCGACGACGAGCTGTACGCGCGGCTGCGCACCATCAGCGAATCGGCAGCGAAGACCAAGGCCGCCGCCGGCAGCGACACGCAGAAGATCGGCGACTTCTGGGCGACGGCGATGGATACGGCGAAGGCCGACCAGCTCGGCGTGCGTCCCCTCGACGTCGAACTCGGGCGCATCGACGCGATGGACACGACCGGCGCGGTCCTCGACGGCGTGTTCGCGCTCAAACCGATCGGCGTCGGCGCGCTGTTCCGCGTGGGTGTCGGGCAGGACAGCAAGGACAGCGCGACGATGGCGGTGCACGTCTCGCAGGGCGGCCTGGGCCTTCCGGAGCGTGACTTCTACTTCAACCCGGAGGCGGGCGTCGCCAAGCTGCGCACCGCGTACGTCGCGCACATCGCGCGGACTTTCGAGCTGCTCGGCCGCAAGCCCGACGATGCGAAGGCCGCGGCCGACAAGGTGATGGCGTTCGAGACCGCGCTCGCCCAGGCGTCGCGCAAGCTCGAGGACCTGCGCGATCCGGAGAAGAACTACAACAAGATGTCGCCGGCGGAGTTGACGTCGAAGTACACGCCGTCGATCGACTGGACCGCGCGCCTCGCCGCCTGGAACCTGCATCCGACCTACGTGATCGTCGGGCAGCCGGAGTTCCTGGCCGCCGAGGACAAACTCGTTCGCGAGACGCCGGTGAGCGTGCTGCAGGACTATCTGCGCTATCACCTCGTCGACAAGTACTCGCCCTTCCTCTCGAGTACGTTCGACGCCGAGAACTTCGACTTCCACGGCCGCGCGATGTCGGGCCAGCAGGAGCAGCGTCCGCGCTGGAAGCGTGTGCTCGACGAAGAGAACGACGCGATGGGCATGGTGCTCGGGCGCATCTTCGTCCGCGACTATTTCCCGGCGGCGTCGAAGAAACGCTATTCGGACATGGTCGAAGCGATCCGCACGACGTATCGCGACCGCATCGAACGCCTCGACTGGATGGGCGCCGAAACGAAGTCGAAGGCGCTCGCGAAACTGGCCGCGATCACGCCGAAGGTCGGCTATCCGGACAAGTGGAAGGATTACTCCGCACTGCAGGTCGGCCGTGATTCGTATGCCGCGAACGTGATGAACGCCGAGCGCTGGCAGTTCCAGGACAACCTGTCCAAGTTCGGCAGGCCGGTCGATCGCACCGAATGGGACATGACGCCGCAGACGTACAACGCGTACTACAACCCGTCGAACAACGAGATCGTGCTGCCGGCGGCGATCTTTATGGTGCCGGGCGTGCCGGACGCGAAGGTCGACGACGCGGTGGCGTACGGCTACGTGGCCGCGAGCACGATCGGCCACGAGATCACGCACGGTTTCGACGACGAAGGCCGCCAGTTCGACGCGAAGGGCAACCTCTCCGGCTGGTGGACGCCCGAGGACGCCGCGCGTTTCAACGCCGCGGCGCAGAAGATGGTCGACCAGTTCAACGCGTACGAGCCGCTGCCCGGCCTGCACATCAACGGCAAGGCCGCGCTCGGCGAGAACATCGCGGACTACGGCGGCGTGCTGCTCGGCCTCGAAGCCTTCGAGAAGACCGCGCAGTACAAGCAGGGCAAGTCGATCGGCGGCCTGACGCCGACGCAGCGCTACTTCCTCGGGTACGCGCTGGGTTGGATGAGCCAGCAGCGCGACGAGAAGCTGCGCCAGCGCCTGCTTTCCGACGTGCACGCACCCGCGAAGTGGCGCGTGCTCGGCCCGATGTCGAACGTCCCCGAGTTCTACCAGGCGTTCAACGTGAAGCCGGGCCAGCCGATGTGGCGCGCACCTGGGGATCGGGTGCGGATCTGGTGATGCATGAGGCTTCTGCGGATCGTGTCGTCGAGACGCGGTCCGCAGGAGCGCGATGCCCGGGCGCTTGCTGGCCGTCTACTCAGGCAGGCGTTCAAGTACGGGCGGACGACACGCGGCTCGATGACGTGTCGCACCTCGTACGCGGGGACGATTGGCTCGTCCGTTTAACGTAATGGCGACTATGGTGCCGGCGTCCGCTGCACGGGCTCCGTCGCGGGCGCCGGGCACCGCTTCATGTCGGGCGCCATCGGCAGCATGCAGACGACGCAGCACCTCGTCGGCGCCGTCGGCGTCAGCGGGCTCGTCGCGGGAACGTTCGCCGACGGGTTGAGCTTGAGCAGCGCGACCCAGTCCTGTCGATTGAAGTTGCAGGCGGACGGGTTGCCGGGATCGCAGTCGGGCTCGCCGCCGACGCGACGGGGCAGGGACCAGAACTGGCCGAGGCGGTTGAGCGGAAGCACACGCATCGTCACGCCTTGCAGCACGTTGCCGCCGACGAGGCGCGCGCGGCCGTTCGACGTCGAGACCACGATGTCGCAATGCATCGGCAGGCTGCCGGCGAATGGGCGGTCCAGCCATTGGCGGAACCCCTGCACGCCGAACACCTGCGAGGTGCGCGCGAAGCACATGAGGTCGCCCACCGCAGGCGCGACGGCATCGGGATCCGCGAGGCGATAGGGGCCGGTGTCGCCGTGCAGGAAGGCATCGCGCACGTAGTCGACGTGGCGTGCGGACGGCTGGAACCCCGGCACGCCCGCGCGCGTCATGACGTAGGACACGAACACCGCCGACCACGGGGTGTCGATCAGGAACGTGCGACATAGCGCCGATGCGACGTCGCCGCCCGCGCCGCTGCAATCCGCGCCGGCAGGCATCGACGACGCCGGCCACTGTGCGCCGCTGCCCTGCCAGTAGTTCGCGACGCGTCGCCACGCCGGCGTCGCGCCGTCGCGCAGACGAAGGCCTTCGGCTTCGGAGATGCGCAGGTTCGCGAGGCGCCCGTTCTCGTCGATGAAGGGCGCGTACCAGAGGTCGTGCTCCGCGCAGGCGACGGCGGCGATGCGCGACGCAGTCGTCCCGGTCGTCGACGCCGACGGATCCGCGCATACGTCGGCTGCATGCGCGCGCGCGGCGAACGCGGATGCGAGGAGAAGGGCGGCGAGGGCGCGGGTTCGCGAACGGGGCATGCGGGTCGGCGACGGCATCGAAGCCGTCGACGCTCGCACAGCGCGTGTTCGCATGCCGTCCATGACGTCGACCGTATGTCGGAAACTACGCTATGCGGTGCGACGGCCCGTATGCGGCGTCGTGATCAGCTTGGCGAGGTCGTAGCCGAGGCTGCGCGCGGTGCCGAGGAAGTCGTCGCGCGTGGCGGCATCGAGCGTGGGCTCGCGATGCAGCAGCCACAGGTACTCGTAGTCCGGGCTGCCGACGAGCGCGGTGCGGTAGGCGTCGTCGATGCGCAGCACCCAGTAGTCGCCCTTGGTGAACGGAATCCAGCGCAGGCCTTCCGGCAGGAACGTGACCCCCAGACGGCTCTTGTCGTTCGCATCGACAGGCTTGGCTTGGCCGATCGACTCCTGAAGCTCACCCTTGCCATCGAACGCGCGGTTCTGCACGCGCACGCTCCCGTCGGCGTCGAGGCTGTAGGTCGCGCTGACGTCGGTGTAGTCCGAGCGTTCGTAGCGCATGGGAAGACGTGCGATCTCGTACCACGTGCCGAGATAAAGGGTGAGATCGAGCGAGGCGACGGTCGGCGGTGCGGGACGGGACATGGGCAGCTCCGGAGCGGCGAGCCGCCGGTATAGAGGCGGGGCGGTGAATGGCGGGGCAAGGGATGACGGCAGCGAGCGCCACTTCGCCGTCAATGAATCCCGAGCATCGTGTGCACGCGATCGACACGTCGTGCGCGGATGTCGCTGTCACGGCGTCCAGCCAGCCCCTGCGCCACTGACGCCCACTCGCGGATAATCCAGGCGACCTCCGACGCGTCGTGGCCATGTCCATCGTTCTCACCGAATTCGCCCGCCCGCGACTGTTTCCGCGCGAGCCGCGGCGCAACACCATCCAGGACATCACGACCGAGCAGTTCGAGGCGCATCTCAACGAGGTGCCGCCGCTGAGGGTGCTCGACGGCTACGCGCCGTTCTGCAAGCTGCACGTGCATCGCAACTGGACATCGACGAGCTGTCTCGCCGTGCCGATCACCGACGACAATCGTCATCTGCTGCGCTCGGATTACGACGCACGCAACCGCGACGAACTCCCCGTACTGGTGCGCTGGTTCGAAGGCCTGGAGCCGCCGGTCGCGGCGTACCTGATCCCGATCCTCTACAGCCGCGAGCAGCTGGAGAAGGAAGGCACGCGCATCGATGCGGATTGGGGCGTCGTCGGCTGCATGTACACGGCCGAGCCTGCGGAAACGCCCATGGCGCCGATCACGATCATGCGCAATGCGCTGGGCGTCGAGGAGGGCGGCTCCGGCGTTCCGCTCGATCGCGAGGCCTACCTGCGCAGCGTCGAGTTCTGGCGCACGCACGCGAACTGGCGCGGCTGAAGGTAGATTCCTGCCATCGACCTGATGCCAGGCGCGTTACGCCCCCCGAGGATCCCGCATGTCGCTCGTCTTCTACGGCCATCCGTTCTCGTCGTACTGCCAGAAGGTCCTCATTGCGCTGTACGAGAACGCGCTGCCGTTCGACTACCGCGTGGTATCGGATCCCGATGTCGCGGGCGAATGGATCGCGTTGTGGCCGATGAAGCGCATGCCGGTGCTCGTCGACGATGGCCGCACGATCGTCGAATCCAGCATCCAGATCGAACACCTGCACCTGCATCATCGCGGCCCGGTGCCGCTGTTGCCGGACGATCCGGACGAGGCGCTCGAAGTGCGTTTCATGGACCGCGTGTTCGACCAGCACGTCATGACGCCGATGCAACAGCCGGTGGCCGAAGCGCTGCGGCCGGACGGCCGCGTGGAGGACGCGCGTCGTCGCTCGTCCGAGGCGCTGGAAGCCGCGTACGGCTGGCTGGAAACGCGCCTGAAGGGGCGCGAATGGGCGGCCGGCGACACGTTCAGCATGGCCGATTGCGCCGCCGCCCCATCCCTTTTCTACGCGGATTGGGTGCACCCGATCGGCGATGCGTATCCGACGCTGCGGGCCTACCGGTCCCGCCTGCTGCAGCGGCCGTCGTTCGCCCGGGCGGTCGAGGAAGCGCGTCCGTATCGCCCGCTGTTTCCGCTGGGGGCGCCGGACCGGGATTGACGCGGCAGCGCGGCAGGGTTCGCTATAGTCCGGCCGCGTTTTCCAGCGGGGCGGACCCTGTGACGGCGGTGAAGGCGGTATGCGACGCGAGTCTGGAACGGATTCGTTCCGGCGCTCCCGTCCTGGAAATTCTCGATGAGCTGGCCCGTGCGGCCGAGCAGGTGGCAGGCGACGGCGCGGCGTCGTCGATCCTCGTGATCAATCGCAGTGGCGTGTTGCGGAGCGCAGTCGCGCCGCAGTTGCCGCGCGAGTACACCGACGCGATCGACGGGCTGCGGCCCGACGCCGAGGTGGGTACGTGCGCGGCAGCGGCGGCCACGGGCGAAGACGTGTTCACGCCCAACTTCATGGAATGCGGCAAATGGCGCGAGCTGCGCCATCTTCCGCTCGCGCTGGGTTATGTCGGCGCCTGGAGCCGACCGATCAAGTCGTTGCTCAACGATCGCGTGCTGGGCACCTTCGGAACGTACTACCGCGATATCCGGCGGCCGTCGGCCGTGGAAATGGCGGCGGTGCGCGATCTGGCCATCGTCGCGGCCTGCGCGCTCGAGAATTGCGCGATCGACACCGAGCTTGCGCGTACGTCGGCGATGGCGTCCTAAGCGACGCTTTGGCGTATCGCGATTCATGCGTCACGCGGCGCGTCCGTGCGCCGCAGGAACGCGTTCCGATCTCAGTGCTCACGCGCCGCCACGTAGCCCGGCAGGTCCGTGCCGTCGAAGGCGAACACGTAGAACATGTTCGGGTTCGCCGCGCCTGACGGATGCCCGGCATCGGTGACGGACGGCAGGAAGTCGTTGTCGTTCGCGATGAACAGCGTGTGGCGCATGCGGCCGTCGACGCGCACGTCCGGGCCGAACGCGATGCCCTCGAGCTTGGCGGGGATATCGATGGCCGGGATGCCGTGCGCGGTCAGCGCCTGCACCACGTCGAGGAAGAGTGTCTTGGTCACTGCGCGCGGCGCGAGGTTGGCGGCGCCAGTGACGGCGTCGACGCTCGCTGCACCCGCGAGGTCGACACGATAGATGCGCTTGAACGCCGCCGGACTTCCATCGCCAAAGCCCTTGCCGTCGCGTTCGTCGATCAGCATTTCGTGGTCATTGATCGCGAGCACTTCGCTCACCGTCGGGTACTTCGGCTTGGCCGCCGTGCCGATGTTCGTCAGCGGATACGCGTACTGCCGCGTCGCGCGGCTCACGGTGTCGATGACGACGATGCGCACGTAAGGCGCGTTCGTTCCGCCGTCCTGCAGCAGCGGGCTCTGCATCGCGCCGAACAGCGTGCGGCCGTCGGGCGAAATGGCGAGTCCTTCCATGCCCTTGTTGGCGACGCGACCTAGAGTGTTGCGGGAGACCTCGGCGTCACCCACCGCGTTCTTGTGCGGCACCGCGAACGACGCGGGCAATGCGTAAGCGCGCGTGCGCAGGCCGGTCACGCGATCAAAACGGTAGACGAACGGGCCGTATTCGTCGGTGATGTAGACGCTGCGGCCGTCCGGCGAGACGCGAATGCCTTCGGGATCGAGGCGGCCATCGCGCGCATTCGTCGACAGCGCGTTCGCATCGAACGCATCGCTGCGGCCGGTGAAGTAGTACGTGCGGTTCTTGCGGTTGAGCGCGGGCGTTCCATCGGGCACGCCGACGTTGCGGCCGTCGCCGTACACGAGCGGCTGCGACGAGTGCAGCAGCGTGCTCGCGAGCAGGCGCGGCATCAGGCGCAGCGGCATCGCATCGCCGCGGCGCGCGGGCAGCAGGTCGAGCCGCAGCGTGTGGAAGCGCGGGATGTAGGTCGTGGTGTCGCTCACCGCGCTGTCGTACGGCACCACGTTGGGGCCGCGATCGGGCAGGGCGAGGAAGAAACCGTTGCCCGCATACGCAAGGCCCGATCCGATGCCGCCGAACAGGTTGCCGGCGACCCCGTTCTCCAACGGGGCGGCCGTGGCGGCGTTGCGGTCGCCGTCCTGCGCGCTCAGGCCGTCGATGGCGACGAGCCGGACTTCGGCGGACGCCGCACCGGCGGCGAGCAGCAGGGCAATGGCGGACGACAGGCGATGGATCGGGCGCATGGGCGAGCTCGGGTGGGGGATCGCGGGAGCGTCGTCTGCGAATGTTTCAGATCGACGCGCAGCGGATGACAGCGATGCGACACCGGACGCGCGGCGAGCGGCCGGACGCGATATGGTCCGGCGCAATGCGCCTTCTCCTGTTCCAGGTCGACGCCTTCGCGTCGCGACGCTTTGCGGGCAACCCGTCTCCGGTTGCGGGGCCGGAGTTCGTCGGTGGCGGGATGGTGGGTGCGTCGGCGTGCCCGAGCTTGAGCTGATGGCGCCGCGCGCTGTCAGATCGAGGTTGGCCGCCTCGGCCGATACGGGCACTGGCACGTCCGCCGACCCGCGCCTGCTGCGCCGCCTGCTCCGCGCGAAGGACCGCATGGACGCCGCCTCGCACGAGGCCTGGCCGATCACGCGGCTGGCGAAAGTCAGTGGCGTGTCCGAAGCCCACTTCGCACGCTCGTTCAGGGACGCGTTCGGCCTGCCGCCGCACCGCTACCTGCTCACGCGCCGCATCGAACGCGCGACGGCGCTGCTGCGCGATACCGACCTGCCGATCATCGACATCGCCCTGCAGACGGGCTGGAACAGCCTCGGCACGTTCGGTCGCACCTTTCGCGACATCACCGGCGAGAGCCCGACCGCCGTGCGCGAGCGCGTGCAGGCGATGCCGCAGCAGCGCGCGCCGGTGCCGGGGTGCTACCTGAGCGCGGCCGAACGGCCCGGCCTCACCATCGCAGTTTCGGAGAAGCGCCGCCGCGAGGCGCAGGCGTCTAATGGCGCCACCCACCACGAGGAATCGAAATGAGCCAGGGAGTTGCCGTCGTCGGTCTCTACGTCCGCGACCAGGACGAAGCGCTGCAGTTCTATGTCGACAAGCTGGGGTTCCGCGTGCACACCGACGCGCGCAACGGCGACTACCGCTGGCTGACGGTGCAGCATCCCGACCAGCCGTCGTTCCAGCTCGGCCTGTTCGCGCCCCAGGCGCCGACACTCGACGAAGCCACCGCCAAGGCGATGCGCGAACTCGTCGCCAAGGGCGCGATGCCGCCTCTGGTGCTCGTGGTCGACGACTGCTTCGCCGCCTGCGAACGCATGCGGGCGCACGGCGTCGAGTTCACGCAGGAGCCCGTCGAACGCTACGGCACCGTGGACGCCGGCTTCCGCGATCCGTCCGGCAACGGCTGGAAGATGATCCAGTCGCACCGCGCCACCGCCTGAGCCGCATCGAGGAGACGACCATGCACGCGAAGACGTTCTCGGACGTGCCGACGGGCGATGCGCCGTCGGCGTTGATCGACGGCCGGATCGCCGAACTCGGTGACTGGCGCGGCGCCATGCTCGCGCGCGTACGTGGCCTGATCCACGAGGTCGACGGCGACGTCGTCGAGGAGTGGAAGTGGCGCGGGGTGCCGGTGTGGTCGCATGCCGGCATCGTCTGCACCGGCGAGACCTACAAGGAGGTGGTCAAGCTCACCTTCGCGAAGGGCGCCTCGCTGCCGGACCCGTCGAAGCTGTTCAACTCGACCCTCGACGGCAATACGCGGCGCGCGATCGATATCCGAAAGGACGATCGTCTCGACGAGAGGGCGTTGAAGGCGCTGATTCGCGCCGCGATCGCGCTCAACGAGTCGAAGCCGGCACGCAAGAGCGTTGCGAAGAAGGCGCCTGCGAGAAAGGCGGCAGCGCGTTGAGGCGATGTCCCATCGGGCGGCGGCTTGTTCCGTCGCCCGATCGTTCCGTCAACCGAATGCAGCGGCGAGCACGCACAGGAAGCCGCCGATCGCGAGCACCGCGTGCCCGACGACGAGCCACGACGGCAGCAGTCGATCGTGCCATTTGTAGACGAGGCTCATCACTGCGCCGCCCCCGGCGGCAAGCAGGAGCAGTACGACCGCGAGCGACGCCAGCGGTGGCGCGCTGCCCGTCAGCACCGCATACAGCAGCAGCGTGAGACCCGACGCCGCGAGAAGCCCGTGCACCATCGCCAGCCACGCCGGTGGATTGCGCTTGCCGGCGAAGCGGATACCCGCCATGACGAGGCCCCCGAGCGCGGTGATCAGAAGGAGGATCGCGGCGGTCTGCAGCATGGTGCACCTCGGGTAGCGACGAAGGCCATCGTGATGGTCGAGGGTCGATAAGGGAGCAAACGGCGCTGCGCGAGCGTGAGAACGCACAACGCCGCCGCGTCGATCAACGCGCGCTGACGCGCCAGACCGTGTTGCCGACGTCGTCCGCAACGAGGAGTGCGCCGTCGCGATCCTGCGCCAGACCGACCGGCGCGCCGTAGAGCTGCTTCTCGTCCTTCGAATAGAAGCCGCTGACTAGCGTCTGCGGGAGTCCCGTCGGTCGCCCGTCCTTGAACGGCACGAAGACGACCGCGTAACCGCTCAGTGGCGAGCGGTCCCAGCTGCCGTGCTCGGAGACGAACGCGCCGCTGCGGTACTGCGGCGGAAGCGCGTTCGCTTCGGAGAAGTGCAGCCCCAGCGCCGCGACATGCGAGCCGAGCGCGTAGTCCGGCGCGATCGCCTTCCTGACGAGATCCGGACGCTGCGGCACCACGCGCCGATCCTCGTGCTGCCCGTAATAGCTGTAGGGCCAGCCATAGAAACCGCCCGGGCGTACGGACGTCAGGTAGTCGGGGACGAGATCGGCACCGATCTCATCGCGCTCGTTCGCGATCGCCCACAACTGGTGCGTCCACGGATTCCAATCGAGGCCCGTGGGGTTGCGGATGCCGGCCGCATAGATGCGGCTGCCGCCGGAGGCGACGTCCACTTCCAGCACGGCCGCGCGGCGATATTCGACTTCAAGGCCGTTCTCGCCGACGTTGCTGTTGGAGCCGACACCGACATACAGCTTCGATCCATCGGGACTCGCGAGCAGCGCCTTCGTCCAGTGATGGTTGATGGTATCGGGCAGGTCGGTGAAGTACGTGGCCGGCGCGTTGATGCGCGTTTCGCCGACATGGAACGGAAAACGCACGATCGCGTCGGTGTTCGCGACGTACAGCGCGTCGCCGATCAGCTGCACGCCGAATGGCGAATGCAGATGCTCGACGAGGACGTGCTGCTCCCACGGGCCCGACGCGGTGGGGCGAAGCAAGGTGATGCGATCGCCGCCTTTCCCGCCCTTGCCGGATTTCGCCTTGATCTTGCCGGCGATCCATTGCTTCGGCGTCGTCGTCGCTTCGGTGCCGGGGCCATTCGATTCGACGACGAGCAAGTCGCCATTCGGCAGCGCGAGCAGCTGACGCGGATGCTTCAGACCGTCTGCGACCTTGTCGATGCGCAGGCCCGCGGCCACGGTCGGCGCCTGACCCTGCGACCAGCCGACGCCGTTCGGCACCTGCATCGGTGGCAGCAGGAAATCGCGCGGCGACGGCAGCGGCGGCGCGCTGCCCGACTGCTGCGACGGGTCGAGCGATGCGCGGTTGCTGCAGGCCGCGAGCACCGAGACGAGCGAAACGGCCAGGAGCGTGCGTGCGCGGATCACGGCGTCACCTCCACAGTCGGGCGAGCGGTCGCAACGACGATCGCGCCGATCGCCATCAGCACGACGGTCAGCAAGGACAGCCACTCGCCTTCGGGCACCACGGCATAGGCATCACGGCTGTGCACGAACGCGTTGATGATGGCCGCAATGATCGCAACGACGTTGAGCCAGAAGTCGATGCGGTGCGCGCGAGTGAACGCGCGTCGCGAGGTGAACCACACCTGCGCGAGGTTCACCAGCCGCGGAATGATCGCGGCGAACAGGCCGATGACGATCAGCCAGGCGGCGGCCTTCGTCCACATGATCTCCGCGCTTCGCGCGTAAGTGATGTCGAAGATGAGCGCGGCGACGAAGCAGCCGAACGGAATCGGATTGAGCAGACCGTACAGCGCGTCCGCTACCGGCGAGCGGGACGAGGGGGAAGAACGCATGGACGCGGCCTCGGAGGGCGGGGGACATTACGGTGCGCGTCGACGCATTCGGCCGCGCGAACCGACCGCCGCAACGTAGCCAGCCCGATGTCCAGACCGCGTCAGCGGTCGGCGACAGCGACGTGCATGCCGCGTGAGTATTCAGTCCGGCAGCGCGGCGCCGATCGGCATGTCGGCCGCATGATGCGGACGCGTGCGCTTGATGGCGTACATCGCGCGGTCGGCCTGCACCAGCAGCGATTCCACCGAAGCGCCGTCGTCGGGGAAGCAGGCGGTGCCGATGCTGACGTCGAGCTGGATCGGCCCGTCCGGCAGTTCGAACGGTGCGCGTAGCCGGGTGCGCAATGCGTCGGCGACGTTGTGTGCGGACGCTGCATCCCGGCAACCGGGCAGCAGCGCGACGAATTCATCGCCACCGAACCGCGCGAGCAGGTCGCCTTGGCGCAGGCCTTCCAGCAGGCGATGCGCGGCGTCGCACAGCACGCGGTCGCCGGCGGCGTGGCCGCAGCGGTCGTTCGCCGCCTTGAAGCCGTCGAGGTCGAGATACAGCACCGCGAGGCCGGTGCCGGTTTCCGCTGCACGTTCGAGCGCGAGGCGAAGCTCGCGTTGCAGGTGGTAGCGGTTGGGCAGGTCGGTGAGCGCGTCGTGCCGTGCGAGATGTTCGAGCTCGGCTTCCTCGCGACGCAGCTCCGTCACCTCGCGTCCGATCGCGACGCGCACGCCGTACTGCGGCAGCCACCGCGCGGACCACTGCACGTCGACCGCGCGTCCGTCCTTGCGCAGGTAGCGGTTACGGAAGTGGCGCTGCAGCGTGCCGTCCATGATGCGTTGCGCGGCCGCGAGCGTCGCCTCGCGATCGTCGGGATGCACGAGCTCGATCATCGCGCGGCCGACCACGTCGGATGGTGCGTAACCGAAGATGCGTTCGTAGGCCGCGCTCACGTGGAGATATCGACCGTCGGCGTCCACCACGCAGATCGCGTCCGGCAGCAGGTCGAGGATCTCGGTGAGCGGAGGCATCGTTGCGGTCATGGCCTTCCCCTGAAAGGCGGCCGCGTCCTGCGCCGTTTCCCCCAGTATGCGGCGGCGCGCTACGGCCGCGCGCTGCCGTCGATACCGGCTGTCGCACGGCGGAGGCCGTTAGGCGCGACGCTTGTGGAAGTAGACCTGCTCGGCCGCCCAGCGCAGCGGCGGCGAATGCAGCAACAGGTCGAACGGCCAGTCGAACTGGAGGCGGTCGTACGCCCAGCGCAAGGCGCGCTTCGTGCGGAACCGCGGCGCCGCCTCGACGGCGACGGCTTCCGGCTGCGGGCCGCCATCGCGCACGTGCGCCGCGATCGCGCATCCCACGGCCCAGCCGTGCTCCCACGCCGAATGGATGCCGCCCGCGGTGACGGGCGACACGATGCCCGCCGCGTCGCCCACGAGGATGGCGCCGTCGCGCGCCATGTCGAGCACCGGTCCGCTGCAGGGAATCAGGCCCGCACGCGTCGCGCCTGGTTTGAGGTGGCGCGGCAATCCGCCCGCGTGGCCGACGCGCAACAGGAAACCTTCGATGTCCGGCACGCGCGCGTGCTCGGGATCATGGCGCAGCGCGAGTCCGGCCTGGATGCCCGTCGGACTCTGCGCGATCCATCCGATGTAGCCGGGCGCGTAGCGCTTGCTGATGAAGCAGTGCAACGCGTCGGGCTGCGCCAGCCGCGCGCCCGGAAACTCGTATTCGACGCCGTAGAGGAACTGCCGCACCTGGCCGAGTCCGCAGCGTTGCGCGACGCGCGAGCGCGCGCCGTCCGCACCGACGAGGTAGCGCACGCGGCCGACGCCGTCGACGTCCCATCTGCCGTCGACGGGACGCGCATCGGTGAATGCGCAACCGAGCCGGAGGTCCACGCCGTGCGCGCGCAGTTCGTCGGCAAGCCAACGCATCACCGATGGAGTGTCGGTGGTGAGGAAGTAGTAACCAGGTGCCGCCAGCGCGACCTGCTTGAGGCTGGGCGCATACAGCCGCACCTGCTCGATGCGGCGCGTCATCGACGGCGGCAAGCGGTTGAGCAGCGTCTGCTCCGCGGCTTCTTTCACGATGATGCCGGTGGTATGCAGCTTCGCGCCGGGGTCGCGCTTGCGCTCGAGCACGACGACGCGCAGTCCGCGCTGCACGGCCGCCAACGCGCACGCTGCGCCGGCGAAACTGGCGCCGACGATGACGAGGTCGACGTCTAAATGGGTGGAGTGGGACATGCGGCCGCGCTGGAGGACGATGCAACGAGCGTGCGGCTCGCGTGCAAAGCCCCGATGGGCGACGCGTGAAGCGAACTTGAAGTGGAGCGAACGCGCCCGATCAGCGCCTCACGCCGAACACGCCGTCCAGTGCCGGTTCCGCTTTGAATCCCGCGGCCTGAAGTCGCTTCACCACTTCCTTCGGCACGTCGCGGCCGCTGGTCAGCGCGTTCGGCGAACCGGTGTAGTGGAACAGGCGGCCGCCGCGACGGATGACGCGCGCGAGCTCGTTGTAGAACGCCTGCGAATAGAGCTCGCCGGCGATGCCGAAGCGCGGCGGGTCGTGCAGGATCGCGTCGACGGAGGCGTCGGCGATCTCGATGATCGCTTTGGACACGTCGCCGTGCGTGAGTTCGAGCCGCCCGCCGGCCTCCGGTGCATCAGGATCGGGCGACCAGGGGTTGATCGTGCGCAGCCACAGCACGTCTTCGTTCTTCTCGAACGAGCGGATGCGCGCAACGCCGGCATCCAGGCAGCACGCGGCGAAATAGCCGAGGCCGCCGCAGGTGTCGAGCACGACCTTGCCACGCGGCTCGACGAGCGCGACCTTGCGACGCGCATCGTCCAGTGGCGAGGCCTTCGACGTCGGCAGCATCTTGATGCCGTCGATCTCGAACGTCGGCACGCCCCAGTCGGTGGGAACGAGCTTGATCAACGAGCCGGCGTAGCGCGACACGGCCGCGAACTCGTCGCCGTCCCAGTAGTGGATCGTGCGGTCCTTGAGTCGGCCCGGGTACGGATAGGCGGCGCCGTTCCACGTCCACTGTTCGGGCGCGAGCATCGCGGTGCCCGTCGAACGGCCGAGGTCGAGCGAGCCGATCCATTCTCGTGCGCCGGCATCGCGCGCGCGCAGCAGCGCGTCGGCGTCGGGGCGGGTGAGGAGCGGGCCGGTGTAGCGGGGCATCGGTGTCGGTTAGCGCAGCGGGAGCGACACGATACCGGCAACGCGATGCGCGACGTCGCGAGTCGCCTCGAAGCGCGCGATCGATCAGCGCAGGCCCACCGAACGCCAGGCGACCGCTTCGACGAAACCTTGCGTGGCCTCGTCGCGCTCCAGTGTCGAACCGATCGGCTGGAACAGCCACGGCACGATGCTGGGATCGAACGCCGTGATCGCCTCGACCGCGTAGATGCCGAAGCAGTCGGGGTCGACCATGTCGGCGTCGTCCTCGTCGCCGGAAAAGAAGCGCCAGCCGGAATCGCCGGGCCAGACCGGGTGCGAGCGGTACATCCAGCGGATCGGCGCGCGATCGACCATCACCCGGTGGCTGGCGATGCAGCCGCCCAGGTCGGTGACATGCGGAAGAAGTCGTCCTTCCGGCAGAAGCACAGCCCGCCCCCGAATCGGTGGTGTCCCTAGCTTGCTGCGTCCGCGTTGCCTGCAGATTGCGGCTCGCGCGTCGCCCCCGGCCCAGTCTGGCGTAAACGTCCGCGGCGGTTTAGGCAGATGAGGCTTGAAAGCGGCTCTGCCCGACGAGCGGTGTCGTGGGACCGGTGAGCGTGAAGTCTTCGGCACGGCAGGGCGGCCTCGCCCGCTTTTTCCAGGCTTGCGGTCTATCGGGCATCTGCGCATGTGCGCCGGTCCGATAGTCTGGTCAGGCGCGGACCACACCGGCATTCGAGACGGTCGGCGCGACGTCCTCGTCCCCGCTGTCGTCCGCTTCGCAGTCGGCATCCTCGTTCTCGCCGAAGCCGATCCTCTGCACCACGGCGCTCGCCAGCGCCTTGCGTGCGACCGGATCGTACGCACGCGTGCAGCGCAACTCCGTGAGCACGTTGAAGTCGCCGTTGGCCGCCGTGAGCGCGTGGACCCAAGCGTTGACCTGCCGCTGCGCACCCGGGCTGAGCGGATCCGAGGCGCCCGCGACCGCGATGAAGTTGTTGGCTGCGACACCCGGAAACACCGCCTCGAAATCCGGTTGCCCGTCGGCTCCGCACGTCGACGCCAGGCACAGCACCTTGTACTCCGCGCGAGCGCCGACCAGTTGCTCGAGTTCGGCATACGTCAGCGGCGCGCCCGCGCGCACGACGCGCTTGCGATGGAGGACGGGCGTGAGGTCGACGCTGCACGCCGGGCCGTCCAGTTCGACGTTGATCCAGACGATGGCGCGATCGGCCGTCTCCACGTCGACCGTGCAACCGCCAACGGTGTAGGTGGACGTGGTCGCCGTGGCGTCGTCGGGCTCGCCAGCGACGCGTTCGAAGATGTCGAGGCGGCGGCCGATGTTGTCGGCGTCGAGGATGCGTGCGAGCCGTTGGGCGTCGGACAGCCTGGTGACGTTCGTGCGCGACGGCTTCTGCGCACGCGCGGCCGGCGCCGCCACGGGCGTTGCATCGCGCCCGCACGCGGCGAGCAGGAGAGACGCGACAACGGGCAGGGCAACGCGACAAAGCATCGGCAGGGACGACGGGACGGACAGATGCGCAATGGTAGGCCGCGCGCTCACAACCCGCCGCCCCATCGGTACTGCCAAGCGATACCGACAGCGTCGAAATCGCTGCCCGTGCGCGTCACCACGCCGCTGCTCGCGGTGAACTTCACCGAGTTGCGCCGGTTGACCGGCATCGCGAAAACGAACCCGATGCGCGCGTTGCGCTGCAGGTCGTTGTTGACGCGTCCGTTGACGTCCGTGCGCCCGCCGGTGAACCACGTCGCGTCCAGCGACAGCCACGTGCCGGACGCGAATCCGTAGATCGCATGGCCCTGAAGCGCGTACACCGGTCGTTGCGAGCGCACGTTGTCGCCGAGGAAGCGATCGTTGTCGCCGAACAGCGTCGCGGCCGCCTGCACCTCCAGCGTCCACGCGCCCCAGGCTTTCGACACACCGATCTCCGGCTTCACCGACCACCGATGGCTGCTCACGTTGACCAGTCGCGTCGCGTCGTACTGACCCCACGGCGGCGCGACCTGCAGGCTCACGCCGACGATCAGATCCTGCTTCCGGCCGTGGAACTCGCGGGCATCAAGCGCGGGCGCGCCGTAGAGATTCATCGACACGCGCAATGCCGGGCGCGCGAAGCCGCTGATGTCGCGCGACACGGTATCGCCCATGAACCGCGCGGTGCCGTCGATGTGCGAATACGGCACGATCGCGTCGAATTTTCCGGAGCGACCCAGAGGTCGAGCGTGCGCGCATGGGCGAGCACGACGGTCCGGGTGTCCAGATGCGCGTCGTCGAGCGGCACCGACGGATCGAACGAGAGCCCGCCGCGCGCGAGCACGTCGCCGACGATGACGAAGTTCACGCCGACGGGCGCGTTCGAATACGCACGGGGCTCGATGTCCTGCGCGAGTCCGGCGCGCGTCCACATCGCGGCGAGCGCGAACAGGACGACGACGGACCGGCGCCGCGCGTCCATCACCGTGAACCGCGCCGGCCTGCCGGAATCGACGCGGCACGCGGTGCTAGAGTCGATCGACAGACCGCAGCAGGAGCATCGTCGACATGAGCAACGCGCCGTATCCGATCGGCACGCCGGGACAGCCCTGGGGCGAACCCGAATTCGCCGCGTGGCGCAGTACGCAGAGCCGCAAGCGTAGCTATGCCGGCGAGGTCGTCAGCGTCATCGACCGGTTGCGCGACCGCTTCGACGTCGAGCAGTACGGCACGCTGGACTACGACGGCGAGACGTTCCCGTTGCTCGCGATCCGCAGCCGCGACTGGCGCGAGGATCTGCCGGTCGCGTTCGTCACCGGCGGTGTTCATGGGTACGAGACCAGTGGCGTGCATGGCGCGCTGCTGTTCGTCGAGCGCCATGGCGAGGATTACGCCGGGCGCATCAATCTGCTCGTCGCGCCGTGCGTGAGCCCATGGGCCTACGAGCGCATCCATCGCTGGAACCTGCATGCGATCGATCCGAACCGCTCGTTCCGCGTCGATGGCAAGGCCGACGAGTCGACCGCGTTGATGCGGCTGGTCGCACCGCTCCGCGATCGCGTGCTGGTGCACGTCGACCTGCACGAAACCACCGACAGCGACGAGAGCGAGTTCCGTCCTGCGCTTGCCGCGCGCGACGGCAAGCCGTTCGAACCGGATGGCGTGCCCGATGGCTTCTACGTCGTTGGTGACACGGCGAATCCGCAGCCGGAATTCCAGAACGCGATCATCGCGGCCGTCGCCGGGGTCACGCACATCGCGCCGGCCGACGCGAACGGACTGATCATCGGCTCGCCGGTGGCCGCTCATGGCGTCATCAACTATCCGTTGAAGCAGCTCGGCCTGTGCGCGGGCATCACCGATGCGCCGTACGTCACCACCACCGAGGTCTATCCCGACAGCCCGCGCGCGACGCCGGAGCAATGCAACGAAGCGCAGGTCGCGGCCGTTCGCGCCGCGCTGGATTACGCGCTCGCGCATCGCTGAGCGCGTCAACCGCCGAACGCGGAACGCCCCACCGGAGCGGGGCGTTCCAAGGGAGTCCATCGCGGCCAGCCGTTACTTCGCGCCGGCGTTCACGCCCTTGTCGACGACGAGCTTCACCGTCACCTTGCGCGCGTTCGCGTTGCTGCCCGTGCCCGCATGCGCGGCGACGCCCATGCCGTCCGGTTCACGCACGCGGCCCGGCATCAGTCCGCCCTTGGTCTGCAGGTACTGCGCGACGGCATGCGCACGCGCGATGCTGAGCCGCTCGTTCTTCTTCGCGTCACCGGTCGAATCGGTAAAGCCCTGCATGACGACTTGGTAGCCCTTGGTTTCCTTCGCCTTCTTGGCGAGGCCCTGCAGGTCCGTCTGCGCCTTCGCCGACAGCTTGCTGCTGCCGGTATCGAACAGCACGTCCACTGTCTGCAACGCTTCGTACGTGCCGAAGTCGTTCATGCGGTTGTGGATGCCTTCCATTTCCTTGCCGGTGCCTGCGCGCACCTGGCGGGCGGTCTTGAGGTCTTCCGACGTGAACGAGATGCCGGTCGCATGCTGCTCCTTGCCCGTGGCGACGAGGTCCGCGGTGATCGTCAGGCCCGGCAGCAGCGCGCCCTGTTGCGACTTCTCGTAGACCACGCCGGTCAGGCCCTTCTTCTGCTTGTAGGTGGTCTGCGGCGTCACCACGATGTGGTGGTCGACCTTGGCGTCGTCGCGGACGGTCACGTCATTGCCGTTGATGGCGATGATCCAGCCCTTGATGGTCGACTTGTCGCCGTCGGCAGCAAACGCCTGCGTCGAGGCCAGCAGGGCGACGAGCGCGGCGACAAGCATCGTCTTTCGATTCGAACGCGTTGCGGAAGTCATGGCGATTGCCTTCTGGCGGAGTCGGGGAGGCGTGTCCCGCGCACCGGTCGCTGCGGCATCGGATGTGGCGATGCCGACCGGCCCGCAGCCGGGCGGGGACGCAGCAGGAGCCTCGCGCAAGCCCGATAGGGGCGCCATTGACACTTGGTGAACCGGCCGTTTCCCCTTCGGGCACCGCCGCCTGAGGCGTCAGCTCGCCGCGGCGCTGCGATCGCTGGCGATGCGATTTTCGAGCGACGTTTTCGCCGACACCGGCATCACGATCGCGCAGCGCACGCCGTCGGGCTCGATCGCATACGACGTGCTCGCGCCCAGCTGGTAGGGCAGCGCGCGTTCGATGAGTTCGCGCCCGTACCCGCCGCCCTGGACCGGCGTGTCCAGATCGATGCGCATGCCGCTTTCCTTCCAGATCACGTGCAGACGCGGAACGCCCTGCGCATCGCGCTGCACCGTCCAGCGGATTTCCAGGCGACCGTTCGGGTCGGACAGCGCGCCGTACTTCAGCGCGTTCACCGTCAACTCGTGCAATGCGAGCGCGAGCGTCTGCACCGTGCTGGAACGCAGGCGCACGCCGGGCGGCCCGTCGAGCACGATGCGCCCGTCATCCTGCGCGGCGCGCACGCCGGAGATGCCGGCGACCTGCGACTCCAGCAGCTCCTCGAACGTCACGCGATCGGTGTCGTCGAGGCGCGAGAGCAGCGACTGCGCACGCGCGAGCGCATCGATGCGGTCGCGGAACGTCGGCCGGAAATCCTCCAGATCCTCGCTGTCGCGCGCGGTGCGGTCGGCGAGGGCACGTACCACCGAAAGGAGGTTGCGCGTGCGGTGCTGCAGCTCGGCGACGAGCACCGACTGCCGATCCTGCAGCGACCTGAGGTCGTGGATGTCGGTACTCGAGCCGAGCCAGGATTCGATCCGCCCGTCACTAGCGTAGTGCGGCTCGGAGCGGCTGCGATGCCAACGGTAGCTGCCGTCGCGCGCGCGAAGACGATGTTCGACGTCGAGGCGACCCGTGCGATGCGCGGCGACCCACTGCCTGTGCGTGAGCTCCCGATCGTCCGCGTGCACGACGTCCATCCAGCCGGTGCCGAGCACGGTGGACGGCGACTGCCCGGTGTATGCGAACCATTGCGGGCTCGCCCACGTACTCTGGCCCTGCGCGTCGGTGCGCCACAGCAGCTGCGGTACGCCCTGCACGAGGATGCGCTGGCGTGTCTCGCTGTCGGCGAGCGCGGCCTCCGCCGTGCGTGCGTCGGTGACGTCGTTGAACAGCACACCGATCTGGTCCGCGTGACGTCCGGCCCGGAAGACGCGATACGCGAAGATGCGCCCGTTCGTCGCCGGCCATTCGAACTCTTCCGGCGTGCCGCTCTCCAGCACCCGCGTCGCCATGTCCAGCCACTGCGTCTCGCGCCCCGGATGCACCTCGCCGATGTGACGACCGATCGCCGACATGCCGACGAGACGCTGCGCGGCCGGGTTTTCCTCGACGAAGGTCAGGTCGACCACGCGGTCGTCGTCGCGCCGCGCTTCGACGACGTGGAACGCTTCGGACATGCTCTCGAACAGGTCGGTGTAGCGGCGCTCGTGCAGGTCGATGTCGCTTCGGGTGCGCAGGTAGCGGCGCTGCAGCTCGGCCGCGTACAGCAACAGCAGGGTCAGCACCGCCACCGCGGTGATCAGCCCGTACATGCGGCCGACGTAGAAGCCGAGCTGGTAGCGGCCGGTGACGAGCAGGCCGCTGAGTCCGAGGTCGATGGCATCGGCGGTGAGCGCGACTGCAATCCAGAGGTCGATCAGGCGCCGACGCTGCACGCGACGCGCCATGCACGCGATCGCGACGAGATGCACCAGCCACGCGCCGGCGAGCATCTGCAGGGTGATCCGCCGGTAGTGCGTGCCGTCGATGAGCGGTGGCAACCACTTCGAGGCATTGCTCGCCGCGATGACCACCACGAGTGCGAAGACGAGCGTTGCGCCGTATGCGTACTTGCCGCGTCCGCGATCGGCGGGCGTCTCGCGTCGCACGCTGAAGATGAAGCCGAGCACGAACAGCGGGAACACGGTGTGCCACGTCATCCACAGCCATACCGTCGTCTGCGCATCGCCGAACAGCTGGCCCGGCACGAACGCATTCGGCAGGCTGAGGCCGTGCGCCATCGCCGTGATGCCCGCGAAGCCGTAGCCGCAGCCCAGCCACAGATAGGCGGGCGACCGCAGCCCGCGGTACTGGCCGTGCAGCAGCACGACGGTGAACAGGCAGAGCGCCGCGACGGCGGTGTCGTAGACCGGCACGAATGCCGGGATGGCCGGCCATGGACGCGATGCGAACGGCGCCGTCGCCAGGAACGCGACGACGAGCAGCGCGACGAGCGCGCGCGCGAGCCGGATGTCGCGTGGACTCGCCTGCAAATTGCCGAGCAACGGAAAGCCGGCGGATTCGTCAGGAAGGGAGGACAACATCGTGAAGGGCATGAACGTCCGGTCGGGTCGTGCGGCGGCACCCGGCACGGACTGCGACGTTAGCGCACGAAGCGACCGCGCCGCATGCCCACGGCACCACGGCCGCTTCGTCGTTCACTGACCTGCGTTTCACCGCGGCGAGGCCAGCATGGCGGGCCCTCATTTCCGGAGCCCGCCATGTCCCGCATTGCGATCCTCGCCACCGACGGTTTCGAGCAGTCCGAACTCATGGAGCCGCGGGCACAGCTGAAGGCCGCCGGGCACGACGTCGACGTGATTTCGCCCAAGGGCGGCGAGATCCGCGGTTGGAACCACAAGGAGTGGGGCGAGTCGGTGCCGGTGGACGTCGAGCTGTCGAAGGCGTCACCCGCGGACTACGACGCACTGGTATTGCCGGGCGGGCAGATGAATCCCGACGTGCTACGCCAGGACGCGGCTGCGCTCGACTTCGTGCGTGCGTTCGACCGCGCCGGCAAGCCGCTCGCCGCCATCTGCCATGCGCCGTGGCTGCTCGTTGAAACCGGGATCGCCAAGGATCGCGAAGTGACGTCGTGGCCGTCCGTGCGCACGGACCTCGTGAACGCCGGCGCGCAGTGGAGGGATGCAGAAGTCGTGGTCGACGGCCAGCTCATCACCAGCCGCAAGCCCGACGACATTCCGGCGTTCGTGCAGGCGATCGAACAGAAGCTGCACTGACGACTAGGCGATCGCGGCGCCCGGTGCCGTGCGCCGGGCCCAGCCGTCGCGGTCGACGCCGCGCACGAGCAGCCAGAGCGCGAACGAGGTTTCCGCGAGGAAGCAGGGCAGCATCAGGACGGCGAACAGTCGGCCCTGCAGGTCCGGCGCGAGCAGCATCAGCGCACTGTTGACGACATAGCAGACGCCGGCGACCTGCAACGCCGCGCCGAGAACGCGCGGCAGGTAGCCGGAGCGGTGCACCAACGCGCCTTCGACCAGCAGCACGAAACCGAAGAACACCAGGCCGATTCCGAACCCGTGTTCGTGCAGGCGGATGGCCGCGTACGAGAGACCCTGAAGCTGGGTTGCGTCGAACGCTTTGAGGTAGGCAGCGCCGGGGTCGAGGAGGAACAACGGTACGAGCAGCAGCGACTTGTTCGCGACTAGCACCGCCGTCTGCACGAGATTGAGCAGCAGCACGAGCCGCGCGCCGTTGCGGCTCACCGGGCGCAGTAGCACGTACAGCGACCACATGACGAAGACGTCGCAGACGTGCATCAGCAGGTCGAGCCCGATGCCTGCGCGCCACAGCCCCGGCGCTGCGGCGATGCGCGAAGCCGTTGCCGCCGCGTCACCCGCGACGACGAGCGAACCACGCACCGCCAGCTCGCCGAACGCACCGGCCGCGATGATCAAGAGATAGAGCAGGCCCGCGAAGCGGGCATAGCGTTGGGGCAGGGCCGTGTGCATCGTGCTCTCCGCAATTGAGCCACGATGCCAGCTCGCCGAGGCGCGCGTCAGTGACGTTCGACGCGCGACCGTTGCGCACTTGCGCGCACCAGGCGGATGCGCGATGCACGGCGATTCGTCAAGCCCCGAGTTATTCCACAGGCCATGTGGACAACTCTGGGGATCGAACGCGCGGCAACGTGTTCCACGCCAGCGGCCGCTTGGTGAGCGGCTGTGATGGTCAAAAATTGTCCAGTCGCGCGCGCGCCGCTATTGACAGATTTCGATGCGCGAAAAAAGGTCCCCGTCGCGTCGTGACTCCGCGCTCGCAGCCGACATGACAGCGTGGCGGCATCTCGAGAGGTGTGCCCATGTCCAACCCCGATCATTCGACCCCACGCGCCACGCTGTACCGCATGGTCCTTCCCGACCACGTCTGCCCCTACGGCCTGCAGGCGCTTTCGATGCTCGAGGACGCCGGCTTCGAGATCGACGACCGCCCGCTGAGGTCGCGCGAGGAGACGGATGCGTTCAAGGCCGAACGCGGCTTGGACACGACGCCGCTGGTGATCATCGACGACGAGGAAATCGGCGGGTCGGACGACCTGGAACGCTGGCTGCGTTCGCGGCACTGACGCTTCTCCCTATCGCACGTTGCTCGGCGCTTGTGCGGCGCGGCGCGGGCGACACGGCGTCAGCTGTCACGCCCGCTGTGAAGACGCTTCAGCGCGGCACGGCCCGCCGCCGTCGAACGGCGATGCGGCCGCGTCCACGTCTGTCACACTCGGCGCGCCCGCCCGGATGGCGAGCTCGGAGGCGCGGACCGGATCCGCGCAGGCACATGGACACATAAGGAGATGGACGTGTCGCATTCCCCGATCGCGATGGACCTGGGCGACGACCAGTTGCATGTCGTGCGTTCCGCACTGGACCGCATCGAAGCCGCGTTGCCGATGCTGGTCACGCTCGAATCGCACGAGCGACGCCTGCTCACCACCATGGGCGCCAAGTCCGAAGCGTTCGCGCGGCAGACGCTGCGCGTGCTCGAACACAACCCGAAGATCGTGCCGCCGGGTTTCGACGTCGCCGGCGCGCAAGCGGATCTCCGCGCGGTCGAACGACTGCGCCCCGTGCTCGAGCGCGTGCAACAGCTCGCCGCGCGCCTGGACGACACGGTCGCCGCGCTCGGCAGCGACGTCATGGATTCCGCGTTCGAGGGCTATGCGCTGATCAAGCTCTCGGGCGGCGCGTTGGGCCTGGACGAGTTGCGCCGCGAACTGTCGGGCCGCGCGGGCCGCGAGCGGCGGCGCTCGGCCGAAACCGCCTGATGGCGACGCGAAGGCCGGCGGATCCCGCGACCCGCCGACCGCGGCGTTACGCCGCGAGCGACGCGATGTCGATGACGAACCGGTACTTCACGTCGCTGCGCAGCATGCGCTCGTAGGCGTCGTTGATGTAGTCGGCGCGGATCATTTCGATGTCCGAGACGATGCCGTGCTTCGCGCAGAAGTCGAGCATCTCCTGCGTTTCGGGAATGCCGCCGATCAGCGAGCCCGCGATCGAGCGACGACCGAAGATCAGCACGCCGATATTCGGGCTCGGATGCGGATGCTCCGGCACGCCCACGAGGCACAACGTGCCGTCGCGCTTGAGCAGCGAAGTGAACGCGTCGAGCTGGTGGCTCGCGGCGACGGTGTCGAGGATGAAGTCGAAACTGCCGGCGTGCGCGGCCATGGCGTTCGCGTCGCGCGACACGACGACCTCGTCCGCCCCCAGCGAATGCGCATCCTGGCGCTTGCTCTCCGACGTGGTGAACGCGACGACGTGCGCGCCCATCGCATGCGCGAGCTTGATGCCCATGTGGCCGAGGCCGCCGATGCCGACGATGCCGACCTTCTTGCCCGGGCCGACGTTCCAGTGGCGCAGCGGCGAGTACGTGGTGATGCCGGCGCACAGCAGCGGCGCGACCGCGGCGAGCTGTTCCTTCGGGTGGTTGATGCGCAGCACGAAGCGCTGGTCGACCGTGATGCGCTGCGAGTAGCCGCCCAGCGTGTGGCCCGGCGGGTCCTGCGTGCGACCGTTGTAGGTGCCGGTGAAGCCGTTCTCGCAGTACTGCTCAAGACCTTCCGCGCACGCCGCGCAGTGCTGGCAGCTGTCGACCATGCAACCGACGCCGACCGTGTCGCCCACGGCGAAACCGTTGACGTCGCTGCCCACCGCGCTGACGGTGCCGACGATCTCGTGGCCCGGCACGCAGGGGTAGCGGGTGCCCGCCCATTCCGACTTCACCGTGTGCAGGTCGGAGTGGCAGACGCCGCAGTAGGCGATCTCGATCTGCACGTCGCGCGGCCCGGGCGTGCGGCGTTGGATGTCGAGGGCGACCAGGGGCTGATCGGCGGCGTGGGCGCCGTAGGCTTTCACGGACATGGGCAGGGCTCCAGGCGAGAGGCGGGACGGAGCCCGCGAGCCTACGCCGCCCGGCGTTACCCGGCGGCGACACCGTCGCGCCGCTGCATTCCACCGAGCCTCGGAAACGACGAAGGGCCGGCAGGCCGGCCCTTCGGTGGCGCATCGGATCAGACGATCAGCGGAAGACGCCGTACAGCACGTCCGCGATGATTCCCGACATGGCCTGCACGAGGTAGACGTCGCGGTCCACGCGCACCCAGTGGTAGCCACGCGGCGGAATGCGGAGCTGATAGGCGTACGGGTCGACGTAGTACTGGCTCACGTAGAACGGCGGCGGCATGCGCGAGCCGACGCGCCAGCGCTGCACCGCATAGCCCCGCGGCGGGGCGTAGATGTAGGCCGGGCGATAGACGACGCGCGGCGGGTTGTAGCGCGGCTGGTAGCCGCCATCGCGGTGGTCGTAGCGCCGGTCGTAGCGGTTGTCGTCGCGGCGGCCGTTGTCGTAGCGGTTGTTGTCACCGTAGCGACGGTCGTCGTGGCGGCGATCGTCGCGATCGTGGTCGCGTCGGTCGTCGCGGTCGTGGTCACGATCGCGGTCGCCCGACCACTCGTGGCGATCGTTGCCCCGATCGTGTTGCTGGGCGGCGGCGGGGAGGGCGAACGCGGTGGCCGATGCGAAAACGAGCGTCGCAGCCAATGCAGTGAGCTTGCTCATGGGTCTTGTTGTCTCTGGGTGCGGGGTCGCGACTGAAGCTTTGTCGCGAGCGGCCGTATCGCGACTGAACAGAACCGGGCCCTCCCATTCGGGTTCAGGCGGCGGTCGACGCGCTGAAGCGCGGCATCGTCGTCAATCGATGCGGCGTCAACCCGGATGCGCGACATGCGTTGCGCGACGTTCGAGCGCTTCCGGGGCGACGCGTGGTGCAGGGTCGCGCGTGCGCGGACCGCGCGGCGCTAGTACGGCGGCGTCTTTTTCTTGCCCGTCGTGGTGCCCTCGTCGCTCCCGCTCGACGAACTGGACGAGGTCGCGCCGGTGTCGCCGTTGACGTCGCTGGTGCCGCTGTCGGCGCCGGCCATGTTCGCGCGTCCGGTCAGTACCGAGGTGCCGCCACCGCTCGAACGGCCGCGTACGTCGTCGGACGTGCCGATCGCGCTGTATGCGCCGACGGCGAGCGGGCTGGGAGTGGGTCGCGCGTTCGCGCCGGTCATCGGGTTCGACGCCGGGGGCGTAAGGTTCGACGTGGTGTCGGGCGCGGTGGCGCAGGCGGCGAGGGCGGTGAGCAGGGCGGGCAGGAGCAGGCGGTGCGGACGCATGGGGAGCCTCCGGATGCGACAGGCCGTCGGGCGGATCCCGGCGACGCCACCACGCTAGCCCCGGCGGCATTAGCGGCGAGCGAAGGTGCGATGTCGACGCGCCGTTGAACGCGACGTCGGCAGCATGCGCCTTTCCCCGCGGACGACCGCCATGCGCATCGAAGGCTCGTGCCACTGCGGACAGGTGCGCTTCTCCTGCGACGCGCCGTCGCCCGTGCCCTACCAGATCTGCTACTGCTCGATCTGCCGCAAGACCGCGGGCGGCAGCGGCGGCGCGATCAACCTGGGCGCGCGGATGGCGACACTCGAGATCGAGGGTCGCGAACACCTCGGCGTCTATCGCGCACGCATCCGTGACGACGACGAATGCCGCACCAGCACCGGCCAACGCCACTTCTGCACGGGGTGCGGCAGTGCGTTGTGGTTGTTCGACCCCGAGTGGCCCGAGCTCGTGCACCCGCATGCGTCGGCGATCGACACGCCGCTGCCGGTGCCGCCCGAACGCGTGCACATGATGCTGGGCTCCAAGGCGAACTGGGTGCAGGTGCCGTCCGGCAAGGGCGAGATCCATTTCGACGACTACCCCGAGGAATCGCTCGAGGATTGGCATCGTCGGCACGGCCTGTACGACGACGCTTCGGGCGACTGACGGCTAGACGCGCGCCTCGACGACCAGCGCACGCATCTGCGCTTGGATCGCGCCGGTGCCGAACCGCGCCTGCAGCACCGGCGTCACCGCGGCGATCGCGTCATCGACACCGCCCGGATCGCGTTCTTCGATCTCGTGCCGTACCGGCGTGCCGCTGCAGAACGCGATGGCGGCCTCGCGCGCGTCGCGTGCCGTTGCCACGGCGTCGACCGGGCGAATGCGCACGTCGCGGAAACCCGCGGCGGCAAGGTCCGCTTCGATCCGCGCGGCATCGTGGTAGCCGTGCGGAACGCGTGCGGTGAATCGCGGCGGGTCATCGGGAAACCGCGCAGCCAGCGCTTGCACGACGGTCGCGGCAAGCGGGTTGGCGTCGAGTGCGTCCCACACGTTGAACAGGAACGGGCCGCCGCCGCGCAGCACCCGTCGCGCGTCTGCATAGGCGCGCACGCGGTCGGGAAAGAACATCACGCCGAACTGGCAGGCGACGACGTCGAAGCACGCGTCATCGAACGGCAGCGATTGCGCGTCGACGACGCGAAGCTTCACGTGCGCATCGAGCGTGTGTCGCGCCATTTCGAGCATTGGCGCATTGAGGTCGGTGGCGACGATGTGCGCGCCCGGCAGCCGCGACGCAAGTTCGCGCGTGACCGCGCCGGTGCCAGCCGCCGTCTCCAGCACGTCGCGCGGCTTCAACGCGGCGACGCGTTCGGCGAGGTCGACGGCATACGGCGCGAAAAGCATGGGCACGAGCAGCCGCGCATAGACGTCCGCGATGCCGGCGGCGAAGTTGGCGTCCTGTCGGCCCATCGCATCGCTCCGTCCGTGGGGAACGAAACGACGATACGCCGCGCCCGCCGGCGCAAGGCGGGCGGCCGCGGCGTGCGCCGATCGGCGGTCAGGCCGGATCGAGTGACGGGTAGTCGACGTAACCCTTCGCGTCGCCGCCGTAGAACGTCGAACGGTCGGGCTCGGCGAGCGGCGCGCCTTCGCGGAAGCGCCGGACCAGATCCGGGTTGGAAATGAAGAGGCTACCGAACGCGACCGCGTCGGCACGACCTTCGCGGATCGCGGCCTGCGCCATCTCGAAGGTGTAGCCGTTGTTGACGATCCACGCGCCGTCGAAGCGCGAGCGCAGCGCGTCGTAATCGAACGGCTGCACGTCGCGCGGGCCGCCGGTCGCGCCTTCGACCACATGCACGTAGGCGATGCCGAGCGCGTTCACGCGTTCGACCGCACGCTCGAACAGCGGCTGCGGGTTCGAATCGGCGATGTCGTTCGACGGCGTCACCGGGGCGATGCGCACGCCGGTGCGATCCGCGCCGATCTCGTTCGCCACGGCCTGCACGACCTCGTGCAGGAAGCGCGTGCGGTTCTCGATGCTGCCGCCGTATTCGTCGGTGCGATGGTTGGTCTTGTCGCGCAGGAACTGGTCGATGAGGTAGCCGTTCGCGGCATGCACTTCGACGCCGTCGAACCCCGCGTCCATCGCGTGGCGCGCGGCCTTGCGGAAATCCTCGACGATGCCCGGGATCTCCTCGATGCCGAGCGCGCGCGGTTCGGAAACGTCGACGAACCCTTCCGGCGTGAACGTCTTGGTGTTCGCGCGGATCGCACTCGGCGCCACCGGCACTTCGCCCGGCGGCAGCAGGCTCGTATGCGAGATGCGGCCCACGTGCCACAGCTGCACGACGATGCGACCGCCGCGGCGATGCACTTCGTCGGTGACCTTCTTCCAGCCTTGCACCTGTTCCGGGGTGAACACGCCGGGCGTGCTGATGTAGCCCTGCGCGAGCCAGTTCACCTGCGTCGCTTCGGTGATGATGAGCCCGGCAGTCGCGCGCTGACCGTAGTACTCGACGGCGAGCGGCGAGGGCACCAGCCCTTCGGCCGCGCGGCTGCGTGTGAGCGGCGCCATGACGATGCGGTTGGCGAGGTCGATCGCGCCGATGCGCACGGGATCGAACAACGACGGTGGCTGCTGCGATGCGACGGCGGCGGAACTGGACATGCGCGGGCCTGCTGCGTGGATCGGGGTAGCCACTCTGGGGATGCGGACGTCACGTCACAGGCGACGTGGCGTGCACGCTTTGTTGCATTTGCGACGCGAGTGCTCCGGCGGCTCCTGTGAAACCGTTGCGGGGCAAGGCCGGCGGCGTCGCGCATAGATCGCTTCTATCGCAGCGATTCGGACAAACGCCGTGACACGGCGCGCGAGCGGGCTCAGGCTTCGCATCCCAACGACGCAGGTCGCGTCGACCCTAAAGGAACTTCGATGTCCCTCGACAACGTTCTCTACACCGGCCACGCCTCGGCCACCGGCGGCCGCGATGGCCGCGCGACGTCATCCGACAACGTGCTGGACGTCCGCCTGACGACGCCGCGCGAGCTCGGCGGTGCGGGCGGCGAGGGCACGAATCCCGAGCAGTTGTTCGCGGCCGGCTATTCGGCGTGCTTCCTCGGCGCGATGAAGTTCGTTGCCGGCCAACAGAAGATTGCGTTGCCGGCGGACACGCGCATCGATGGAAGCGTCGGCATCGGCCCGATTCCGAATGGCTTCGGCATCAACGCGACGCTGCGCGTGCATGTGACCGGCCTGCCGCGGGAGCAGGTCGAAGCGCTGGTCGAGAAGGCGCATCAGGTGTGCCCGTATTCGAACGCCACGCGCGGGAACATCGACGTCGAACTGATCGTCGTCTGATCCGAACGCCCGCGCGTGTTTGCACGCGCAGGCGGTCTTGAAACGGTCGAACCGGCGTCGGAGCGCCCTTGTGGCCGCACGGGGAGGGCAATGCCGCTCCCCGTCGACGCCGGTTCTGCCGCGTTGTTACTGCACGGTGGACGTTGCGGCTGCGGCGGCGCGAAGTGCACCGCGGCTGGCTACACCACCGCGACGGCCGATCGCCGCCATGTGGTCGCGATTGCCGCTCACGGCTTCGCCGCCCTTGCGGCCGATTTCGGCCATGTGCGAGCGGTTGCGGCTCACGGCCTCGCCGCCCTTGCGGCCGGCGGCGCGGGCTTCGCTCGAGTCGAACTCGTGCGCATTGCCGCTGCGATGCGCCGCACGTCCGCCCATCGAGGCGATCTCGCGCTGGCGGTCGGGATTCATGCGTCCAAATCCGCCCCTGGGGCGGTTCTGAGTTTCGAGGGTCATGCGGTTCTCCGGGTTGAGGGCGACCGCCGACGTCGCATTCCCGCGCGTCGCTTCGGTCTTCTTCGGGTCGATGTTCCCCGGGCTGCGCAATGAACCCCGCTCGGGTCCGCCTTCCACCACGTCCTTCCGCCGCGCAGCCCGGGGAACGGGATCGATGCTCCTCAGCAGCGCATTAGCGCGAAGCGAAACGCAGGTGCACGCGACATTCGCCGCATGAAGCGCGTCATTCGTGGGCGATCGACTTGTCGACGCGTTTGCGGATCGGGCTGCGACCCCCGAACTTGAACGGCTCATCGTTGTGTACGGCTGCTTCACGCCGGCACGATGAACGCGGCCGGTCGACATCGTCGCGCTGCATCGATAGATTGGGACGATGAATACCGCACTCCTCGAACGACCCCGCGCTCCCGGACGGCTGCTTGTCGTCGAAGACGAGTACTTCGTCGCCGACGAAATGCGCCGCGATCTGGAAGCCCTCGGAGCGAGCGTGCTCGGCCCGGTAGGCAGCGTGGCGTCCGCGATCGCCCTGCTCGGGGACGAAGACGCCATCGACGGCGCGATCCTCGACATCAACCTGGCGGGCGACACCGTGTTCCCGGTCGCCGCGGCGCTCGAGGCGCGGCGCATCCCGTTCGTGTTCTGGACGGCGTATGAAAGCTGGACGCTGCCGAGCGAGTTCCGCGATCGCCCGCGTCTGGCCAAGCCGTCGAGCGCGGAAGAAGCGCTGCGCTTCCTGCAGCCGATGCCGGTCATCGAGCGCGTGGCGCCGGCGCCGCGGCGTCGCCCGCAGGTGCAGCTGGCCGATGTGTTCGTCACCGCGCACGGCGATTACCTGCTGCGCCTGCACGCCGGCGGTTCGTCGCACGAGCCGGACCTCGACTGGGTGGGCCTGGCGAGCATCGACCCCGCGCAGTGGGGCGTGCGCCTGCGCATGACGATGGAGGCCGGCGTGTTCTATCGCGTGCCGCCGCGCTACCTGCAGGGATTGTGGTCGGAACTAGCCGTCATCGGCTGATCGATCCCGAGGCGCGCATCGCATGACGCCGCGCCTCATCTACACCCCGCGGTCGCACTTCTCACGCAAGGTTCGCCTGCTCGCGGACGGCCTCGGCATCGCACTCGATCTCGTCGACGCCGGTAACGTCGCCGACTCGGATGCCGCGCGTTTCGGCCCGAATCCGCTGATGAAGGTGCCGACGCTCATCGACGGCAAGCAGGTCGTGTTCGATGCCGACCACATCGCCGCGTGGCTGGTGCGCACGCACGATCCGTCCGATCGCTTCGACGTGATGACACGCGATGTCGACGTGCTCAACGCACGCGCGGTGATGAACGGGATGATGGCGGCGGAGGTCGAACTCGTGCTCGCCGCGCGCACCGGCATCGACACGTCGCATCGGCGCTTCGACAAGATGCGTGCATCGCTGCTTGCCGGCATCGACTGGCTGGAGCAGAACGCCGACGTGTTTCCGTCGGCGCCGTCGTATCTCGGCCTGCATCTGGTCGCGCTGTGCGACCACCTCGCGCTTTACGGAGTCGCGCGGCTGGATCATCCGCGACTCGCATCGCGGGTTGCTGCGCTCACCGCACTGCCGTGGGTGAGCGCGTCGAAACCGGTGTAACGGTTACTTCGCCTTCGCGGCCTTGGCCGGCTTGACCGACTTCACGCCGTCGAGCATCGCCTGCACGTGCTGGTTCGGATTGAGGTCGGAATAGGCCGCCGCGATCGTGCCGTCCGGCGCAACTACGTACGACGTGCGGTTCGACCATTCCGGCTTCTTTTCGAGCACCGCGTCGTACTGCTTCGCGATCTGCGCGCCCGGGTCGGCGCCGACGGCGAACTTGCCGCCGCAATGCTCGGTTTCCTTGGAGAAGTCCGACAGCTGGTCGGTGTTGCCGGCGCTGAGGCCGATCACCGTCGCGCCCGCGGCCTTGAACTTGTCGCTGGCCTCGGAGAACAGGTGCGCTTCCAGGTTGCAGCCCGGCGTGTGCGCGGCCGGGAAGAAGTAGACGACGACCGGCCCCTTCTTCAGCGCCTTCGCGAGTTCGAACGTGAAGGGCTTGCCGGCGAGGTAGGCCTGCGCTTTGAAGTCGGGTGCCTTGTCGCCGGCCTTCAGCGCGGCGACGGCCGGCGAGGCAAGGGCGAGGGTGGCGATGGCGGCGAGCGTGGCGCGATGCAGGACGTTCATGGGGAGGCCCTCTGACGGAGGCGACCGTTATACGCCAGCCGGGCGGACACGGCATCGCGCGTTCGTCCGTTCGCCGTCGGCGGCGATCCGTTCATCGGCATCCGCATGGCGCCACGCATCCGATACGAAGACATCACGACGGCGAAACGACGAACCTGATGTATTCAGCGTGCGTCCCGGGACGGGTCGCAGCGCGTACCAACTGGGTCGAGGTCGCGTCTCTCCAATGAGGGCTTGAGCCCCGGACTTCTCTCGGGTCCGGGGCTTTTTATGTGTGCGCCAAGCGCGCCTCGAGCCACTGTGCGACGGCGTCGACCATCGCGTCGTCGACCTCATGTCCGGTGTCGAACAACTCGAGTTGCGTGGTGAGGCCGAGGGCTTCGAGCCGCGACGCCGCATCGCGTGCGTCATCGACGGGCAGGGTGTCGTCATTGTGGCCATGCACGACGAGCGCTTCGAGATGAGCCGCCTCGCCGTCGGCACAGTCCATCTCGGGCAACAGGCGGCCCGACATCATGAAAAAGCCGGCCATAGACGCCGGCGTCGTCAACGCGGTGGTCGCCGCGAGGATGCCGCCCTGGCTGAAACCGCCGATCCATGTGCGCTCGGGCGCGACGTCGTAGCGCGACTGGAGTTGCGCGATGAAGTCGACGAGCTTCGCGCGCGCCTCGGCTTCCTCGTCTTCGACCACCTGCAGGCCGTCGTCGCTCAGGCCGATGCGGTACCAGCCGAGTCGCCCGCCGCTGATCGTGCGGTGGCCACGCGGCAGCACGACGAGCGTGTCCGGCGGCATGCGTTCGCCCAGCGCAGCCAGCTGGTGCTCGTCACCGCCGACGCCGTGCAGCAACACGAGCAGGGCGCGCGCCGGATCCGGCCGCGGTTCCACTACGACGTGCGAGTACGCGTAGTCCGCGGCATCGATCAGGTCACTGGTGGTTGCGTTGCATGGCGAGGTCGACATACGACGAGCCTGCGGCAGCGCGGGTGACGCGACGGTCGCGCGCGTGTTTGCGCATCGGTCACACTGTCGCGTCGCCCCGATCCCGGAACCGCCATGAAGGTCATCGAAGTCCGCCATCCCCTGGTGCAGCACAAGCTCGGGCTGATGCGGCGCGCCGACCTCAGTACCAAGGAGTTCCGCGACCTGGCGTCCGAAGTCGCCACGCTGCTCACCTACGAGGCCACGGCCGATCTGCCGACCGAGAGCATCACCGTCGACGGCTGGGCCGGGCCGGTGCAGGTGCATCGCATCAAGGGCCGCAAGGTCACGCTGGTGCCGATCCTGCGAGCGGGGCTGGGCATGCTGCCCGGCGTGCTCGAACTGGTGCCGGGTGCGAAGGTGAGCGTGGTCGGCCTGCAGCGCGATGAGGAGACGCACCTCGCGGTCGGCTACTACGAGAAGCTCGCCGGCAACATGGCTGACCGCATCGCGTTGATCCTCGATCCGATGCTCGCGACCGGCGGATCGCTCATCGCCGCCATCGATCTGCTCAAGGCCGCGGGCGCGACGCGCATCAAGGCGCTGTGCCTGGTCTGCGCACCGGAAGGGCTGCGCGCCGTGGAGGCGAAGCATCCGGACGTCGACATCGTGACCGCGGCGGTCGACGAGCGCCTCAACGAGCGCGCCTACATCCTTCCGGGCCTCGGCGACGCCGGCGACCGCATCTTCGGAACGCGAGCCGGCTGATGCGCCGCGTGAACGCGGTCACCTTCGGCCGCGTTCGACCGGGACTTTCGGCCTAGAAGCCGCCCGGCCGGCCCGCCGTATGCTCCGGGGTAGAACCGCACCGGCACTTTCCGGTGCTCGCCGGAGAACCCGTTTGAAGACCACGCTGCTTCCGCTCGCCGCAGCCCTCGCGCTCGCGATCGCCCCCACGCTCCACGCGCAGGACGCGCATTGCCTCGACGAGACCTGCAGCCTGCAGGCGCTTCTGCCCGCCGACAGCGGCACCGCGTCGCCGTCCGCATCCGCCGATGCCACCGTCGCGCCGAAGCTCGGCACCTGGGGCATCGACACCGCGGGCATGGACCGCAGCGTCAAGCCGGGCGCCGACTTCTTCGGCTACGTCAACGGCAACTGGGCCAAGACGACGCAGATCCCGGCGGACCGTTCGAGCTACGGCGGTTTCGCCGTCCTGCGCGATCTGTCCGAAGCGCGCGTGCGCAAGCTCGTCGAGAGCTATCCGGCCGATCCGTCCAAGGGCGACGACGCCTCGAAGATCGGCGCGCTGTATCGCGGCTTCATGGACGAGGCGACGATCGAGAAGCTCGGCGCCAAGCCGCTGAAGCCGACCCTCGACGGCATCCGTGGCGTCAAGAACAAGACGCAGATGGCCGAGGTGATGGGTCGCTCGATGGGCGGCTTCGGTCGCAGCTTCGTCGGCCTGTCGATCGGCGACGATGCGCGCGATCCCGAGCACTACGCGCTCTACATGAGCCAGTCGGGCCTCGGCCTGGGCGATCGCGAGCTCTATCTCGATCCCAAGTTCGCGCCGCAGCGCGAGCGCTACCAGAAGTACATCGAGCAGATGCTGCAGCTGGGCGGTTGGGACAAGCCCGCCGAACACGCCGCGGCGATCATGGTGCTGGAAACGAAGATCGCGAACGTCCACTGGACGCGCGCGCAGAGCCGCGACCGCGACAAGACCTACAACCCGGTGCAGGTCGCCGAACTCGACGCGAAGGCGCCGGGCTTCCCGTGGGCGCAGTTCCTCAAGGCCGCGGGCGTCGACAGCGCGACGCGCGCCGTCGTGCGCCAGGACACCGCGCTGCCCAAGCTCGCGCAGATCTACAACGAGACGGATCTCGACACGCTGAAGGCGTGGGAAGCGTTCCAGGTCATCGACCAGGCGTCGCCGGTGCTGTCGAAGAACTTCGCCGACGCGAACTTCGAGTTCCGTTCGAAGTTCATGTCCGGCCAGCCGCGGCAGCGCGAGCGCTGGAAGCGCGCCGTGGCGTTCGCGGACGGTGCGATGGGCGAGGCCATCGGCCGCGACTACGTCAAGGAATACTTCCCGGCCGAATCGAAGGCGAAGATGGACGCGCTGGTCGCGAACATCAAGGAAGCCATGCGCGCGCGCCTCAACCAGCTTTCGTGGATGAGCGACGACACGCGCAAGGAAGCCCTCGCCAAGCTCGACAACTTCGGCCTGAAGATCGGCTACCCCGAGAAGTGGCGCGACTACAGCGGCCTGAAGGTCGCCGCGGGTGACGTCTATGGCAATGCCGAGCGTTCGTCGCAGTTCGAATGGGCCTACGACGTCTCGCGCCTCGGCAAGGTCACCGACAAGCTCGAGTGGGGCATGACGCCGCAGACAGTCAACGCCTACTACTCGTCGGTGAAGAACGAGATCGTGTTCCCGGCCGCGATCCTGCAGCCGCCGTTCTTCGATCCGGACGCCGATCCGGCGGTGAACTACGGTGCGATCGGTGGCGTGATCGGCCACGAGATCACGCACGGCTTCGACGACCAGGGCCGCAAGTCCGACGGCAAGGGCGTGCTGCGCGACTGGTGGACGAAGGACGACGCCGCCAAGTTCGAAGCGCAGGCCGCCAAGCTCGGCGCGCAGTACGAGGGCTACGACTTCGCGTCGCTGCCCGGCGTGCACATCAACGGCAAGGCGTCGATGGGCGAGAACATCGGCGACCTCGGCGGCATCACGCTCGGTCTCGAGGCCTACCACCGTTCGCTCGGCGGCAAGCCGGCACCGGTGATCGACGGTTTCACCGGCGACCAGCGCGTCTTCCTCGGCTGGGGCCAGGTCTGGCGCACGCTGATGCGCGACGACGCGCTGCGCCAGCAGCTCGTGGGCGACCCGCACTCGCCCGGCCAGATCCGCGCGTTCGCGCCGCTGCGCAACGTCGACGCCTGGTACGACGCGTTCGGCATCACCAAGGGCGATCCGCTGTACATCGCGCCGGAAGACCGCGTGCGCATCTGGTAACCCGCTCCTCGTCGGGTTCCACTTCGATCGGCGCCTGCGGGCGCCGATCGTCGTTTGAGCGGTCGGCACGCCGCGGATCCGTGACGGATGTCCGACCGGGCCGACGCTGCCTCACGCCGGTTGAATGTCCGGCCGGTTAGACAGGGCGCGTCTCCACCACCCCGGACCCCGATGGAAACGCGGATCCTCGTCGTCGACGACAACGCGCGCGTGCGCGAAATGCTGGCCGACCTGCTGGAGCTCGACGGCCATGTCGTCTACCAGGCGGAAACGGGCCAGGTGGCCCTTCAACTCCTGCAGGGCGGCCTGCAGCCGCGCCTGATCGTGTGCGACCTGATGATGCCGGACGTCGACGGCTGGCAGGTGCTGGCGGCCGTCGAGCAGATGCCCGATCGCCCGGACGTCATCATCTTCAGCTCCCTCGGTGACCTGACCTCGGTCGAACGCCTGACCGAGCGCTACGGTTGCACCGTGCTGAAGAAGCCCGAGCAGTTGCGCGAAGTGGTGGGCGCGGCGCGCGCGAAGATCGAACGTCCGCACTGATCCACGGCGCGTTTCGGCCGGGCGGCAACGCGGCCTGAGCGCCCGTGCCGCGCATTCGGTAATACTGCGCATCGTCGCGGGGCTTTCACGGATTCGTCACCAGAATCCGCGGCACATGCAGGAACCGATATCCAGGGGCGAAACGATGTCCGAAAGCACGGTCGACGCGAACGTGCATCCCTTCCCGCCGCGGCACGAGCAGATCGGGCTCGGCGAAAGCGAACGGCAATTTCGCCTGCTGGTGCAGGGGGTGACCGACTACGCGATCTACATGCTCGACACCAACGGGCAGATCGCGAGCTGGAATGCCGGCGGACAGCGGATCAAGGGCTACAAGGCCGACGAGATCATCGGCCAGCACTTCTCGCGGTTCTATACCGACGAAGACCGTTCGACGGGCGAGCCTGCCCGCGCGCTCGAAACCGCGCGCACTCAGGGCCGCTACGAGAAGGAAGGCTGGCGGCTGCGGAAAGATGGCACGCGCTTCTGGGCGAACGTCATCATCGATCCGGTGTACGACGAGGACGGCCGCCACATCGGCTTCGCCAAGATCACCCGCGACATCACCGAGCGCCGCGAACAGCAGCGCGCGCTGGAAGTGGCGCAGCAGGCGATGCTGCAGGCGCATCGGATGGAAGCGATCGGCCAGCTGACCTACGGCGTCGCCCACGACTTCAACAACCTGCTGACGGTCATCACCAACAGCCTCGACCTGATTGCCGTCGACAGCAGCGATCCGCAGCGCGTGCGTCGCCTGATCGCCGGCGCGCAGCGCGCGGCGGAGCGTGGCTCGCTGCTGACGCGCCAGCTGCTCGCGTATTCGCGTCGGCAGACGCTGCGACCGGAAACGCACGACCTCAACGCGTTGATCTACGGCGCGGAGTCGGTGCTGCGACGCGGCGTCGGCGAGAACGTCGAGATCGAACTCTCGCTGGGCCGGGACCTCGGCGAAGTGCACATCGATGCACCGGAGTTCGAAGCCGCGTTGCTCAACCTCGTCGTCAATGCGCGCGACGCGATGCCCGACGGCGGGCGCATCACCATTCGCTCGCGCGAACACACACAGCGCGAGCGCGAAGGCCGACGCACCGCGGGCCGCTACGTGGTGGTGACCGTGGAAGACACGGGCACCGGCATGTCGCCCGAGGTCATCGAACACGCGATGGAGCCCTTCTTCACCACGAAGGAAGTGGGCAAGGGCAGTGGCCTCGGCCTGAGTCAGGTGTACGGCTTTGCCGTGCAGTCCGGCGGCGACGTCACCATCGACAGCACGCAGGGCGGAGGCACCACGATCAGCTTCTACCTGCCCGTGCGCGATGGCGACACGCGCCTGGGCGAGGGCGACAGCGGTGCGCCGATCAAGATCCTCCTCGTCGAGGACGATCCGGACGTGCAGGCGATGGCGATCGAATCATTGCGGTTCCTCGGCTATGCGGTGCTCACGGCCGACGAAGGCACCGCCGCGCTCGAGATCCTGACGCGCGATCCAGAGATCGAAGTGCTGTTCACCGACGTGGTGATGCCCAAGGGCATGAGCGGCGTCGACCTGTTCCGCGAAGCGCGGCGTATCCGACCGGAGCTGCGCGTGCTGCTCGCATCCGGTTACGCGCGCGGGCAGCTGCCGACGATTCCCGAGGGTTGCGACTTCATCCCGAAGCCCTATCGCGTGGAAGATCTCGGCAAGCGCCTCGGTGCGCTGCTGGGCCATCCGCCGGTGCCGATGGCGTCCTGATCGCGTGACGCAGCCCCGCGACGACGATCCCGCCGCTCGCTATGGCGAGGCGGTCCGCACCGATCCTGCACGCCTGCGCGAACGCGAGCGTCGCCGCTATTCGACGAAGCGCGGCCGCGGCACCTGGATCTGGTGGACGGTCGCGATCGGCGGATTGATCGCATTTGCCGGCCTGATGTGGGGCGTCATGGAAAAGACGAAGTGGACCGCCGGGGATATCGATCGGGAAACCGGGCAGGCCTTGTAGGGCCGTGCGGTTTCGATGGTTGTCTGCGTCGCCCGTGTCGTGATGTCCGCCCTGAGAATTGGTCGCGATGTTTGCGGAGCGGTTTCGGCCGCGGCGGGCCGATGTCGTTGCGGGTGAGCGGACGACCGCCGCGCAGACGTCGCCGCGTCGCACGCCCAGCGTGAACCGATCCAACTCGGCGACTGCGTTCGGATAGCGTCGGTCGCGGGATCAGGCGAAACTTGCCGTATGAAATTCGCTCCCTTCCTCGCGACGATCGTCGCGGTCGCCAGCTTTTCCGCATCCGCGCAACACGACCACCATGCAATGACGGCGGCGTCGCCACCGCCGGCGGCATCGACCCCAACCTCGACCGAGCCGCCCACGACCCCGAACACCACCGCACCGCCGATGGATCACGGCGCGATGGACCACGAGGGCATGGACCACACCGGCATGAGCGGCATGCACGACATGGGCGGCATGGACATGCCGGAGCATGCGATGCAGGGCGCGCTCGGGCCGTATGTGTCGGCGCGCGAAGCATCGGGCACGTCGTGGCAGCCGGACACATCGACGCACGGCGGCCTTCATGCCATGCAGGGCGACTGGATGCTGATGGCGCACGGCGTGCTCAACGCCGTGTACGACGACCAGTCGGGCCCGCGCGGCGACAGTGGCTCGTTCGCCTCCGGCAGGTTGATGGGCATGGCGCAACGGCCCTTGGGCAGCGGCACGCTGCAGCTGCGCGCGATGCTGAGTCCGGATCCGTTGATGGGCGCGCGCGGCTATCCGCTGCTGCTCGCGAGCGGCGAGACGGCGAACGGCGTCGACCGGCTCGTCGACCGCCAGCATCCGCACGACTTCTTCATGGAACTCGCCGCGTCCGCGTCGCACGACATCGGCGAGCGCAGCAGCGTGTTTCTCTATGGCGGCCTTCCGGGCGAGCCGGCATTCGGGCCGCCGGCCTTCATGCACCGCGAAGCGATCCTCGATTCACCCGAAGCGCCGATTACGCATCACTGGCTCGATTCCACGCACATCAGCATGGGCGTGCTGACCGCCGGCGTCGTCGTCGATAACGCGAAGCTCGAAGTGAGCCGCTTCAATGCGCGCGAGCCGGACGAGCGCCGCTGGAACATCGAAACCGGCGCACTGGATTCGACCGCCGTGCGCGCATCGTGGAATCCGGTGCCGACGCTCGCGCTGCAGGCCAGCTGGGGTCGCTTCAAGGATCCCGAACAGCTGGAGCCGGGTGTCGACCAGGATCGCTGGTCCGCGAGTGCGCTTTATGCGCGCGATGTCGCGCCGGGATGGCGTCTCGCCGGCACGTTCGCCTGGGGCCGCAAGTCGATCAAGCACCACGGCGAACGACTCGACGACGACGCCTTCGCGCTCGAAGGCTCGGTCAAGCACAACGGCTGGACCGTGTTCGCGCGAGGGGAGAACACGGAAAACCGCGAGCTGGTGGAGGCGGACGACGGACACGGCCCGGCGTATTCGGTGAGCAAGATGTCGCTCGGCGCGCTGCGTGACGTCGCCATCAGTCCGCATCTCGTGTTCGGCGTGGGTGGACTGGTGTCTGTCAACTTCGTGCCCGAGGAATTGCGGGACGTCTACGGCGGTCGGCATCCGACCGCCGTCATGGGCTTCGTGCGCTTGAAGCTCGACTGAGGTTCGTGCTGCGGAATGGTGTACCGCGGGCGCGGCCCTCCAGAGTCGCGCAGCAACACCGATGACGGGTGGTCGCGAACCACAACGTACCGGGGGCCGACTCGCATCTCGATGACGCACCGCCGCATCGATCGGCTCGTGCGCGCGTCTGCATCCAAGGAAAACGGGTCGTCCACAACCGCACATCGGGCGGGTCGCAAGGCGCGCGATGGCGCGTCGTAGGATCGGGCAGCCACTGACCCATGGAGCCCGCCATGCCCCACCGTTGCACGCCGCGCATCCTCGCGCTTTCCCTCGGACTCGCGCTCGGCGCCATCACCGGTACGGCGTCCGCCGACGATCGCAGCGACATCCGCTCGGAAGTCACGCGACGCCACGACGAGGCAGTGAAGCGCCTGCAGGACTGGATCGCGCTGCCTTCGATCGCGGCCGAGAACCGCAATTCGCAGGAAGGTGCCGAGTACATGGCGAAGCTCGCGCGCGATGCGGGCTTTCAGAAGGTGGAGATCGTGAAGACCGACGGCAAGCCCGGCGTGTTCGCGACGCTCGACGCCGGCGCGAAGAAGACCGTCGGCCTGTACTTCATGTACGACGTGAAGCAGTTCGATCCGTCGGAGTGGTCGTCGCCGCCGCTGGAAGCGCGCATCGTCGACAAGCCCGACTACGGCAAGGCGATCGTCGGCCGCGGCGCGGTGAACCAGAAAGGGCCGGAGTCGGCGTTCCTCGCCGCATTGCACGCCATCCGCGGTGCGAACAAGACGATGCCGGTGAACCTCGTGCTGGTGGCGGAAGGCGAGGAAGAAATCGGCTCGCCGCACATCGCGCAGATCGTGCGTCGCCCGGACGTCGCCGCGGCGATGAAGAACACCGTCGGCGTGTTCATGCCGTCGGCCGAGCAGGAGTCCGATGGCACGGTCACGGTCACGCTCGGCGCGAAGGGCGTCGTCGAACTCGAACTCGTCAGCAGCGGCGAGAAGTGGGGCCGCGGACCGTCGAAGGACGTGCATTCGTCGCTCAAGGCGATGGTCGACAGCCCGAGCTGGCACCTGATCAAGGCGCTCGACACGCTGGTGTCGGCCGACGGCAACACGATCACGGTCGAGGGTTATCCGAAGGCGCCGCCGATCAGCGCCGAACACCGCGCGATGATCGCGGCGGCGGTGAAGGCGTCGCCCGACGGCGAGGCCATGTCGAAGAAGCAGCTGGGCGTGCAGCACTGGATCGGCGATCTGCCGTGGCAGGCGGCGCAGGAACGCCTGGTTTCGCAGCCGACGATCAACATCGAAGGGCTCGTCGCTGGCTACACCGGGCCGGGCGGCAAGACGGTGCTGCCGCATCGCGCCGTCGCGAAGATCGACATGCGCCTCGTGCCGGGCATGACGAAGGATGCAGCGGTCGCGGCGCTGAAGTCGCATCTCGCGAAGCACGGCTTCGGCGACATCGAGGTCAACGTCAGCGGCGGCTACAACCCGACGAGCACGGATTCGAAGGCGCCGCTGATCCAGGCGCAGGTGGCGACGCTGCGATCGCTCGGCATCGAGCCGCTGTTGTGGCCGCGCGGCGCCGGCTCGTATCCGGGCTTCGTGTTCACCGACCCGCCGCTGAGTCTGGCGTCGGGCCACTTCGGCCTTGGCACGGGCGGCGGTGCGCACGCGCCGGACGAGTTCTACGTCATCGAATCGAGCAACCCGAAAGTGCAGGGCTACGACGGCGCGGTGATGTCGTTCGTCGACTACCTGTACCAGCTCGCAAAGTGACGATCAGGGCGCGATCGCGGCCAGCGCGGTCGACAGGCTGACGCGGTCGCGCCCCGCACGCTTGGATGCGTACATGGCTTCGTCGCTCGCGCGCATCAGCGTGGCGGCGTCGCAGCCGTGCAGGCCGTAGAGCGCGACGCCGATCGACACGGTGACGCGCAGCGATTCGCCCGGCACGATGCCGTCGAACGCCTGCTCCGCGATCGCGACGCGCAGGCGGTCGGCGAACGTCATCGCGCTGTCGATGTCGTGCTCGGCGATGACGACGAGGAATTCCTCGCCGCCCAGCCGCACCGGCAGGTCGGAACTGCGGCTCGCCTGCCGCAGTTGCGCTGCGATGCCTGCGAGCACCCGGTCGCCGGCCTCGTGGCCGTAGGTGTCGTTGATGCGCTTGAAGTGGTCGATGTCGAGCGCGACGAACGCGAGCCCGCCGCCACGCCGCTCCGCCAGCGGCATCTGCACGCGCAGGTATTCGTCGAGGAAGCGACGGTTGTACAGGCGCGTGAGTTCGTCGGTGATGACGAGCTTCTGCAGCTCCTGCGCTTCCTGCTTGGCGCGTTCGCGGATGCGATGGTTCTCGACCGCCATCGCCAGCAGCTTGGCCGCCGACAGCAGCGTGCGTTCCTGACGCTGCGACGGCCGGCGCGTGCGCGGCGACAGTGCGGCGAGCACGCCGAGCGGCGCAGTCGCACCGGGCAGCGGGGACAGCGCCAGCACGTGCACGCCCTTGGCGGCCAGCCGCGCGCGCAGCGCATCGGGGCCGTCGTCGCCGTCTTCGGGCGACGCCGAGGCGTCGCGCAGTCGCGCGTCGGTCGCGGCATCGGCGATGCGATGCAGGCGCTGGCCATCGCTGACCATATGCACGCTTGCGGCCTCGACGATGTCGTAAGCCGTGAGGATTTCGCAGGCGTTGCGCGCGAGTTGCGCCTCGCCGACGTCGGTATCGGCCAGCGCGGCGGACAATGCGGACAATGTCGACAGCTCGCGATCACGGGCGCGCTGGCGGCGATGCATGACGTGCAGCATCAGGCCGGCAACGGCGATCACGCCGAGCGCCGCGGCGAGCGCCCAGGCGATCCAGCGGTGCCATTCCGGCGGCGGGGGCTGCAGCAGCTGGATGTCGCCCGGGTCTGCGAGCACGACTTGGAAGCCGCCATCGAACGGCCACGTCGGCTTGTAGATCGACAGCACGCCGGTCGCGGCGATGCGCGTGCCGCGCGGATAGCGCTTCCAGTCGAAGCGATCGACGACCGGCGCGGGAATGAAGAGCTGCATCGGCACGCCGTCGTCGCCGGTGATGCGCAGCATCGCGAAGCTGTCGAGGCTCACCGCGCCGGCGACGCCTTCGACGCGCACGCGCTTGCCGACGTGCGTCCAGTCGTCCGCTTCTTCCACGGTGAGCGGCAGCGGCTTGGGCAGCGCTGCGTGACCGACGCGGCGGACCTGCGCGTCCTGCAGCTGGATCGAGCCCTTGAACTGGTTGACCTCGCCCCAGGCCTCGACGACGTCGCCGGCCGCGAGCTGCACGCGCACGTCGCGTGGGTTGAAGAGGCCGAGGCCGCCGGTGGCGTCCTGCACGAAGACCTGCAGGCCGACGCGTCGCGATACACCGGTCGGAATCAGGACGGTGCCGCGCACGCGCACACGCTCGCCTTTGCGGTCGGGGACCGTGTCGTGGTCGCTGTCGATGACGACACTTGCGATCGGCTCGAGCGGCAGCGTGGCCGGATCAAGGTCGACCACGCGCGGTCGCGGCGCGTGCGGCGCGGCGACGGCCAGCGCCGGAAGCATCGCGAGCAGGAGCGTGAGGACGAAGCGTCGTAACGGTTCCACGCAGGCGGCTTTCCTCCCGGCGGCGACCCGGGCTCGAAGCGGCTATCGGCCGGTCGTCGCGAATCTGAAGGGCGATCCTTCACACGCGCACGTGGTCGCGACGCGGGTCGTGGCATCAGCGTGCTTTCCGTCGCGGACACGCCATGCGCCGATTCGCCCAGGCCCTGCTGCCCGAAGCGCTACCCGCCGGCCTGCCGCCACGCGTGGCGGCCGCGCTGCCGCAGTCGCCCGAGCGCTACAACATTGCGGTGCGCAAGCCGGCAGCGATCATCCTCGACATCGGCGACGGCCCGGATGTCGGCGATGCGCTCTGGGGCCTGGTGCCGAGCTGGTCGAAAACGCCCGAGACGAAATACACCACGGTGACCGCGCGCCTCGACCGCGCACCGTCGAGCCGCATCTATCGCAGCGCATGGGAGAAGCGGCGCTGCGTGGTGCCGATGACGGGCTATTACAAGTGGGATCGCACCGTGAAGCCGGCACGCCCGTACTTCATCCAGTCGAAAGCGGGTGAGGTGCTGTTCGCGGCCGGCCTGTGGGACCGCTGGCCGGCGGATGCACCCGAGATGCTGACGTTCACCGTGCTCACCATGCCTAACAGTGCGATCCCGCCGCCGCTCGTGCCCGACGGCCCGGTGTTCATTCCCGCGTCGAAGGTGGAGGACTGGATCGCCGGGCCGTGGTTCCCGCAGCGCTTCCTGTCGGGCATGAAGCAGCCTGCGTTGGAGGCGTACGCGGTATCCCGCGCGATCCGCGATCGCGACGTCGATGACTACACGCTGCTCGAGCCCGCATCAGCGAGCGACGACGGTATACCGCAAGCGCCCGACGACGAGTCGTGGCTCGACGACGAAGACGATATCGACTGAGTGCGCGGCACGGTTCGATCGAAGTGCGCCGGCGTGGTCGTCGTGTTGGTCGACGGAGCGCTGGCTGGCTGATCGGTTGGGCGATCTCCGGGCGCTTACGCGCCTCCACCATTTGCCGCTGGTGCGGTCGCGCGAGGCAAGGGCAGAGCTCGCACGCTAATGCGACTCATCCATTCGCTAACGCGTCTGCTTACGCGGTGCACAACCCGCGTCGCACGTCGCTACACCAGTGCTGTTGCCACATCGACGGCAAGCGGCGTCGGAAGTCGAGCAGGCGTGCTGTAGAGCATCGCGCAACGCACCAGACAACCACGACAAGAATCCGCTGATGTGCAGTCCAACCGTCAAGCGAACGAGCTCCAGCAAACACGCGAAATTCCTCGCGTCGATGCGTAGTCGCTTATGCATGAAGCGAACTTTTGGGAGCGTAGCGTGCACCTCCCGCGTCGCACCCACTGCCCGTCCGTAGCACGTCAACTTACCTTGGAGGCTTCATGCGCGCACTCGTCTACAACGGGCCCCGCGACGTCAGCGTCGTTGACCGACCCGATCCGAAAATCGAAAAACCGACCGATGCGATCGTCCGCATCACCACCACGAACATCTGCGGCTCGGACCTGCACATGTACGAGGGCCGCACGTCAATGCCGGGCGGCAGCATCCTCGGCCACGAGAACCTCGGCGAAGTGATCGAAGTCGGCAATGCGGTCGAACGCGTCCGCAAGGGCGATCGCGTCGCCGTGCCGTTCAACGTCGCCTGTGGCTGCTGCGAGAACTGCGAGCGCGGCTTCACCGGCGCCTGCCTGCGCGCGAACCCCGACGGCGTGGGCGCTGCTTACGGGTTCGCCGAAATGGGCCCGTACGCCGGTGGCCAGGCCGAGTACCTGCGCGTGCCGTATGCGGACTTCAATTGCCTGATCCTGCCCGCCGACGCGGCGGAGCGGGAAAACGACTACGTGATGCTCGCCGACATTTTTCCCACTGGCTATCACGCGACCGAACTCGCAGGCCTGCAGCCCGGCGAAAGCGTGGTGATTTACGGCGCCGGCCCTGTCGGCCTGATGGCGGCGTACTCGGCCGTCCTCCGTGGCGCCTACCAGGTGATGGTGGTGGACACCCAGAAGGATCGCCTCGCGCTCGCCGAACAGATCGGCGCCATCCCGATCGACGACACCGAACAGGACGGCGTCGATCAGGTGCTCGAGCTCACCAACGGCAAGGGCGCGGACCGTGGTTGCGAATGCGTCGGCTATCAGTGCTTCAACTGCGCGCGTCGCGAAACGCCCGGCCTAACGATGAACAACCTCATCCAGGCGGTGAAGCCGACTGGTGGTATCGGCGCCGTCGGCGTGTTCATGCCGGAAGATCCGGGCGGTGCGACCGACCTCGCGAAGGAGGGCAAGATCCCGTTCGACATCGGCATGTTCTTCTACAAGGGTCAGCAGTTCGCGAGTGGGCAGTGCCACGTCAAGCGCTACAACCGCTACCTGATGCACCTCATCCACAGCGGCAAGGCGACACCGTCGTTCATCATCTCGCACGAGCTGCCGCTGGAGCAGGCGCCGGAAGGCTACAAGAACTTCGACGAGCGCAATGATGGCTGGACGAAGGTCGTTCTGAAGCCGGGCACGTGACGGGAGTGCCATCGACATGACCACACCACGATCCGAGCCCGCCGCGTCCACCGCGCACGGCGCGATGCAATCGGCCGACATCGATGTCCGCCTCGTCGAGGTCGCGCACTTCGACCATCAGGTGACGGGCGTCAGCGTCACCGAGGACGGGCGCATCTTCGTCAACTTCCCACGATGGACGGAGGACACCGAGGTCTCCGTCGCCGAGCTTCTGCCCGATGGCAGCCTGCGTCCGTACCCGGATGCGCACTGGAACTCATGGCGCAACGCGAAGAAGAACGCGTTGTCGCCGGACGACCGCTGGGTCTGCGTGCAGAGTGTCGTGGCCGACGGCCGCGGCTCGCTGTGGGTGATCGACCCGGCGGCACCGGCCGCCGCATTTCTCGTGCAGGGCGGCCCGAAGCTCGTGCGCATCGATCTCGCGAACGACTCGATCGCACAGACGATCGCGTTCGACGAGCAGGTGGCGCGCGAGGGTTCGTACCTCAACGATGTGCGCTTGGGCTCCGACGGGCGCTACGCGTACATCACCGATTCGGGAACGCGCGGCGCGCTGGTCGTCGTCGACATCGAGTCCGGCCGCGCGCGTCGCGTGCTCGACGGGCATCCGAGCACGCAACTCGAGAAGGATGTGGTGGTCAAGCACCACGGTCGGGAGATAAGGCGAACGGATGGCCGCGGCGTGGAGTTCAGTTCCGACGGCATCGCGCTGTCGCCCGATGGCGAAACGCTCTACTGGCAGGCGGTCACCGGTCGCACGCTGTATCGCATCGCGACGCGCGTGCTGCAGGATGAGTCATTGTCGGAGGATGAGGTGGCCGACGCGGTGCAGCGAGTCGGCGAGAACGGCGTCGCCGACGGCCTGTGGATCGATCCGCAGGGCCGCATGTACATCTCGGCTCTGGAGGACGATGCGATCAGGGTGCGCGACGGTGAACGCGTCGAGATGTTCCTTCAGGACGAGCGCCTGCGGTGGCCGGACACGTTCTCGCAGGGTCCGGACGGCACGATGTACGTCACCGCGTCGCGCATCATGGACAGTATCTGGCACGACCCCGACGCACCGCCGCGCCTGTCGACCACGCTGTTCCGCTTCACGCCGGACGACGCCTCGGCAGCGCGGCCGCACTGAAGCTAAGGCAGGTCGATCACGGCGGGTCGAGTGGCGTCACCGGCATCGTCAGGGGTGCGCCATCGGCGCCGAGATGGCGGCACAGGGACTCGATGGGGCCCGCGCACCGCGCGCGGGCCCGACGGAAATCGTCGCCGTTCGCATCCGCGCGCAGCCGATAGCCCGCGCCGCGAAGGCGTTCCAGCAGGTCGGCGATCTCCTGGTCGCTGGCATCGATGTCGGTCGTATCGAGCTTCAGCAGTTTGCTGAGTTCCGTCGCGAGCGATGACGCCTGTCGACGCGTCAGCGACCCGAGGCCGCTCAGCGCGTCATCGTCGATCAGCAGCTCGTAGATGAGCGCCACGTCCATCACGACGCCGAGCGATGTCGGCCACGCCGTGCCCACCGACGGCGTGCGGAAGTAGATCAGCCAGGGATGCGAGGAATGCGTCTGCAGCACGGCAGCGCACCAGTCGCGACCGTTGCGAAGCACGTTGTCCAGCTCGCCGCGGCAGCCGAGCGACGCGTAGTGCTCGAGCAGCACCAGCGCGGACGGCGGACGGCCCGCCGACGTGGAAATCTTGAGGACGCCCCGATCGCGCTCGTGGATCGACGACTGCACTTCAAGCACGTACGTCACGGCCATCGTCATGCTGGCCAACCCGGTCAGACCGCCGCCGACGACGACGAAGGCCGCCAACGCCGTGGGCTGCGCGCGGCCCGTGCCGATCGTGGTGAACGCGCCACCCGCCGCGAAGAGGGCCTCCCCGAAACCGGTGAGAGCCGGATCGAACTGGCCCGCCAGCGCGTGCGCCATGAGCGCCAATCCAAGGATCAATAGCAGCACCCAGATGGCGAACGACGTGATCAGGATCGTGGGCGCGAAACTAACCGCGATCTCCCGACGCTGCCCGCGCGTCCACAGCGGCAATGCCAGGTCGACCAGATGTTTCGAGACATGCAGCGAGTTGCGCGCACCACCGGGCACCACGACGGTCTGCACCAGGTCACGAAAGGTGATCGCGACGATCACCAGTCCGGCAAGGAATTCGAGGATGGCGCGCATGCGGGATTGGTGACTCGGGCGCCAACGGGCGATCGGCGGATCTTCCGTGGAGAGCTGACGACACGGAGTCAACGACGGCGTAGCGCGTCGACGCACGCCCCTTATGGCCGGCCGCAGACGCCGCGTTGGTGTCGCCCCGTGGCGTCCATTCCGCCCGCTTAGACTGCTCGGCATCGCTCTCCATTCGCCGGGTCATCGTGAAGCTTCGCAACCGCCGAGTCGTCGTGCTCGCCGTCCTGTTACTGCCGGCGTCGACGTGGCTGACGTGGATCACCAGACTCCGGCCCGTCGACGATCGAATTGGCCCGATACCGACTGCGCTGGGCGACGGCTGGCCGCTTTCGACGCCCGATGCCGAAGGATTCGACCGGCAGGCGCTCGTCGCGGCGACCAGGCGCCTGATGGACAGGCCGTTGAACGTGCATTCGGTCGTGATCGAACGTCACGGCCGACTCGTACTCGAGATGTACCAGGGCGGTCGCGATCGTTCGGTCTATTCGCTACTTTCAACGCGTCGGTCGTTCGGCCCGACGACGTTGCACGATGTCCGGTCCGTCGGAAAGACGGTCACGTCGCTCCTGTATGGCGTTGCGTTGGCGCAGGGCAGGGTGCCGGCCCCGGATGCGACCCTTGACCGAAGCCTTCCGCACCTAGGTGGCGTTGCGTCCGAGAATGCACGCCGCATCCGCGTCCGCGATCTTCTGGACATGAGCAGCGGACTGGAATGGACGGAAGGCGAGCCCGGCCTCAACGACGAGTTGCGCCTGTTCTGGCGACGGGACGTCCCTGCCTACGTTCTTGACCGCCGCATGAGCGCGGCGCCCGGCACGACGTTCAACTACAACGGCGGCGGCACGGCGCTGCTCGCGCAGCTCATTACGGATGGAACCGGTCAATCTCTCGACCGGTTCGCCAACGACCGCCTGTTCGCACCGATCGGAATTACGCAGTGGAGCTGGGTGCAGGACGTGCACGGGCGTCCGATGGCCTTCAACGGATTGCGTCTGCGCCCACGCGACCTGCTGAAGTTCGGGCGACTGACGCTCGCGGACGGTCGCTGGAATGGTCGCCAACTGGTGCCGGCCGAGTGGATTCGCGATTCATGGGCACCGGGACTGCCGACCGGCGTTGCCGACTTCGGCTATCACGCGCAGTGGTGGTCCGGGACCGTGCATCGACACGGGCATCCGATCACGTGGCACGCCGCGTTCGGAAATGGCGGGCAACGACTCTTCGTCGTACCGGAGCTTGATCTCGCTGTTGCAACGACGGCGGGTGCCTACGATGAGCTGCCCACTGCGACCGCGGTCAACCAGTTCATTGGCGAAGTCGTGGACACGGTCCGGCACTGAGCGAGAGCGACGCGAGCTTTCGATCAAGACGCCGACTCGATCAGCACAGTCAATGTGGCCACCGGCCGAAGTGCGTGACTGCAGCGGCAGCTGGCGGGCTGCGGGTCACGACATTGCAAGAGCGACCGTGCGTAGCGAGCGCCAGCTCAAGCGCATAAGCGTCCGTCAACTTCACAGACGAAGGGCGTATGGTGAGTCGCTCGTAACCCGAGGAGACGCACCATGGTCAAAGTCGCCCTGTTCGTCCGCTTGGAAGCGAAGCCCGGAAAAGAGAAGGACGTCGAGCAGTTCCTTCTTGGCGGGCTTCCATTGGTGCAAGAGGAACCCGCGACGACCGCATGGTTCGGTATTCGTCTCGGGCCATCGACATTCGGCATCTTCGACGCGTTTCCCGATGAGGCGGGCCGCCAGGCTCATCTGACGGGCAAGGTCGCCGCAGCGCTCATGGCCCAGGCGAGCGATCTATTTTCCTCGCCGCCGGCGATCGAGAAGGTCGACGTGCTCGCCGCGAAACTGCCGGGCTCGTGAAGCTGACCGTGCATGCGAAGCGGACGTGGTGGGTCCGCTTCGCCAATGCAGGTGCGACTGAGTCGGCTTTGAATCGCGCGGATGCGGCGTCGGTGGCGACGACGCGTGCGCGTCTGTCGTTCTCGTCTCACGACTGCACGCGTCCGACACGATCGATCGACGTCGGCACTTTCGCGATCGCTGCGCCGCGACACATCGCGTGTGTATCGGAGATGCGATTCCAATGATGGTGCGCACGCAAGGTCGTCAGCCTGCAGACACGCAAACGCACGGTGCGGAGCGTGGCCTCGGCCGCTTCGAAGGCTTCAGCGACGCGGTGTTCGCCATCGCGCTCACCTTGCTGATCGTCGAGATCAAGGTGCCGGGATCTCCCGAGGGCGCGCATGGCTACAGTGACCTGCTGCGCGCCATGGCCGAGCAATGGCGCGAATTTCTTGCACTGGGCCTGTGCTATGTCGTGATCGGCGCGTACTGGGTGCAACACCATTATTCCGGCCGGATCTACGCGAAGAGTGATCATTGGTTCGGTGTGATCAACCTCGTCTTCCTGCTCGCGATCGTCGTCATTCCGTATCCCGTTCGTGTCTGGTGCTTTCACCTTGGCACGCGCTTCGAAGAGGTGGCGTCGGTGACTCTCGTTGCCGCTCTTGCCGTGACGGCGTGCGCGTGGATGGCGAAGTGGTTCTACGGAATGCCCGGCCGCCGGGTGATGGACAAGCGGCTCGCGCCCGATTTTCTCCGGCAGATGACGCGACGCTACGGCATTGCGACCCTCATCCAGATCGCCGCGGTACCGGTCGCGATCGTCGCGCCACGTGTTGGAGTCGCCGTCACACTGCTGTGCATCGCGTTCTTCCTGCTCCCACAGCCCAGGCCACGCTACAAGCCCGGCGAGGAGCCGAACGAGGACGAAAAGTTGAAGGAGTAGCTGGCGCGCAAGGTCGCTCTGGATGCACTCGATGACACGACCGCAGTTGCCGGTCGACTGCATTTAGGACCCATCAGTCGGGTTCAGCGAGCCTTATCGTTCGACCCAGCGTCGCCGAATCGATGGCCGCTTCGAGCACGCGCATGACACGAATCGCTTGATCCGGCGGCACCGGATTCGCCGCTTTTCCCGCGATTGCATCGCAGAGTTCGACATAGAACTGCGTCTGGTCGCCGCGCGTCGCGGGCACGGTCTCTGTCGACCCGTCCGCGTTGTGCCAGAGCAACGGGTCGGGATCCATGCCCCAGTCGCTGTCGCCTGGACGTCGCCCCGCGATCAGCTGCATTTCCTGACGGTCGGGATGTTGCTTGATCAAAGTACCGGCGCTTCCGTGCATGACGAATCGCGCGCCCGGTGCAGCAGCCGTCATGCTGGTGTGCAGCACCGCGCGGCGCTCGCCGAAACCGAGAACCACGTGCGCCCAATCGTCCGTCGACGCACCGGCGCGCTGCATCGCAAGACTCGCTTGCACGGTATCGGGCCATCCGAGAAGCAGCAGCGCTTGGTCCACGAGATGCGGTCCCAAGTCCCACCAGAGGCCACCTGCGGGGCCCGGACGCTCGCGCCAACGGTCGCGCACCTCCGGGCGGAACCGTTCGATGCGCGACTCAAGATGCCACACGTCGCCGACGGCGCCCTCGCGTATCGCGTCCCGTACGGACAGGAAGTCGCTGTCCCACCGACGGTTATGAAAAACCGCGAGCACGCGCTCGTTGGCTTCCGCCAAGCGCGCCAGCTCGATCGCTTCTTCGAGCCGAGGCGTCATCGGCTTGTCGACCACGACATGCTTGCCTGCCTGCAACGCCGCGCGTGCCAACGGGTAATGCGCCTCGTTGGGTGCCGCGATGACCACGAGGTCCACCTCAGGCGAGGCGACTGCGCGCATCGGGTCGGGCTCGATCGCCACATCGGGCAATGCCTGTCGAACGCTTTCCTGCGACCGCGACGCGACGAGAACGAGCGACAGCTGCGGCACGGCGGCGATCAGCGGCGCGTGGAACGTGCGGCCGGCGAAACCGTAGCCGATGAGCGCGACGCGGATCTTCTCGGGGGGGTTCATCGAAGGTCCTCATTCGCTGTCGGCTCTGCAGACCCAATGTAGCTGCTTTCACTCGACAGCCGTCGCGCCCGACGTGGGCCAAGGATGAGGAGGAACGTCGTCGCGTAGCGGCGCTCCACAGTTTTCATTACTTGTTGGTGAGCAGTCGCGAAAGCGATGGACCTCGCAGGTCACCACAAGCAGCACTCGCTCCAACGATGCCTACTCCGACGGAGGGCGTCGAACCGCGCCGCGATAGGCGATGCCAGTCCCCGAACGGACTGCGATTGATGCTGTTACCGAATCGGTAACAGCATTTTCACAGCTCATCGACGTAGTCCAACGCCAGCTGTATGCGCATCATGAATGCGGCCGCAAGGTCGCTATATTTCGAAGACCCCCCAGAGGAAGGAGGTTTGAAAATGATTCTGACCAAGCAACATCAAACGATGGCCCGCACGCTCGCTCTGGCAATCGCCACGCTGAGCCTTGGCGCCTGCGCCACCTACGATGACGACTTCGCGCGGATCAACTCACGCCTCGATCAACTCGACACGAGGGTCCAGAGCGCGGCGCAGAGCGCCGACGCGGCGAACCAGTCCGCACAGCGGGCGAATCAGCGCCTCGATCAGATCGAAGGCCGTGTCCAGCAGCTCGAGACGGCGCCTCGTCGCAAGCCGCGCGGCTGATCGCTTGCGCTGTTCGCGACACACGGCGTGAGCCGGGACACCGGTGGCCATCGCTGGTCATCGGTGTCTTTGATGCCATCCAGTATTCCGTTTCAAGGACCTATCCCATCCGCACGTCCACGCACTCCGCCCTACGGGCCGCCATGTTGTCGCTCGCCTTCGCGAGCTTAACGGTTGCGTTCGCCGCGAACGCGGACGAGCAGAGCGCCTCCGCGGTCGATCAGCTTCCGGAAGGCCAGGAGGTCTCCGACACGGTGGTCGAGCTTGCGGGTTGGGTTGTCGCCAGCAAAGACAGCCAGGGCTATCCGTTCGCGGTCATCGACAAGGCGGCTGCACAGATCCTCGTGTTCGGTGGCGACGGCCGGCTTCGCGGCGCCGCACCTGCGCTTCTCGGTTCCGCGAAAGGCGATCACATTGCGCCGGGCGTCGCCGGCCTCGCCCTTCGCGAGATTCCGGGCCGCGACCGCACGACGCCTGCCGGCCGCTTCGTGGGCGGTTTCGGCCCGTCGATCGACGCCGGACGCGTGCTGTGGGTGGACTACGACTCCGCCGTCTCGATCCACCCGACCGCGACGGGCGTGCCGTCCGAAAAGCGTCCCGAGCGTCTCGCATCGCCGTCGCCGGACGACAATCGCGTCACGCATGGCTGCATCAATGTTTCGCCCGAGTTCTACGATCAGGTCATCCGTCCGACGTTCGAGCGGGGCGGGGTGTTCTACGTGCTGCCGGATGTGATGCCGATAGCGGAGGCGTTCCCGGACTTCGCGCAGAGTCGCACCAGTGCGCAGCGCAAGGACGGACGGCGCGCGCGGTCGTCTGGCCGCTGACGAGCGCATCCGTGCGTTGCGTGCGGTGCGCGCTTCGGTGGCGACGTTACGGGTGGTGTGGTCCTGACACTCCGACGTAAGGCGATCCGGGCGGCGGAAGGTCGATCCCCTGGCCGGCGCAATCGCCCTCCAAGCGTCGCTGCGGCATGCTGTCGACATGGACACCAAGCCTTTCGCACCTGCGTGCGAGCGCAATCGCGAACCCATCCTCGAGGTTCTGCGCACGCGGTTCGCCGACCGTCGCAGCGTGCTCGAAGTCGGGAGCGGCACCGGGCAGCACGCCGTGCACTTCGCTGCCGCGCTTCCGTGGCTGTGGTGGCAGTGCAGCGATCTTCCTGAGCAGTTGTCCGGTATTCGACAGTGGCTGGACGAAGCGGGCCTCGCCAACACGCCGCCGCCGCTCCCGCTCGACGTTTCCGGGCAATGGCCGACCGGGCCGTACGACGCGGTGTTCAGCGCCAACGTCCTGCACATCGTCGACATGCCCACGGTGGAGGCGTTTTTTGCGGGTGTCGGACGCGTGCTGAGCCGCGAAGGCGTGCTCGTCGTGTACGGCCCGTTCAATGAAGGCGGCAATTACACCAGTGCAAGCAACCGGGCCTTCGATGCGTGGCTGAAGGCGCGCGATCCGCGCTCGGGGATTCGCGATATCGAGGTGATCCACGCCCTCGCCGAGCAGGCGGGCCTGCGTGCGATCGACGACATCCCAATGCCTGCGAATAACCGCTGTCTCGTGTGGTCGAAAGTCTGACGCCGGCGGCGAGGTGCGGTGCAGTCTGCTTCAGCGCACCTCACGTCTCGACGTGCACTCAGGTCGGCTGCCACGTCGACCAGCCGGCAGCAATGTGTGTTCCACCTCGAGCGAATCCGGCGAAACGCATCGACGCCCGATCGGCACTAGCATTGCCGAACCGGCATCGTTGCCGGTCGGAAACCCTCGGAGCCCGCCGTGCCCCGCATCGATCTCGACGCCATTCCTGCCGTGAACACCACCGGCTATCCCGCGCCGTTCGCCGCCGACGTCGCGGGCCGCTGGTATCGTCGTCTCGCGCCGACGGCCGGCCTCACCGATTTCGGCGCCAGCCATGTCGTGTTGAAGCCCGGCGCGTGGTCGGCGCAACGCCACTGGCACGAGGACGAGGACGAACTCGTCGTGATGATTTCCGGCGAAGCCGTGCTCGTCGACGACAGCGGCGAGACGCCGCTGCGCCCCGGCGACGTCGCTGCGTTCCCGAAGAACGACGGCAACGGCCACTGCATCCGCAACGACAGCGATGCCGACTGCATGTTCGTCGCGATCGGCCAGGCCACGACGCGGATGTGCCATTACCCCGATATCGACATGGTCTGGTCCGGCGATGCCGGCCGCTACCTGCACCGCGACGGCACGCCGTACTGAGTCAGTGCGCGGGCGCGACGTCGAGCGTCGCGAGCCGCAGTTCGAAGAAGGGCGTGCCGTTCTGGTCGATGCGCAGCACGCGCGGCCAGCGCACGCCGTCGTCCTCGATGACGCCATCGAAGGTGAAGCGTTGCGCGATAGCCACGCCGGGTTCCGCGTCGGGCACGCGGTCTTCGAGGGCGACCAGCCGACCGGTCGCGTCGAAGAACAGATCGGCGGGCGCTGCCTTCGGATGTTCGACGTGCAGCACCTGCAGGCCATTGCGATCAGGACGTCGCTCGACGCGCGTACCGGGGTCGCGCAGCGTCACGAGTCGCATCAGGCCGTAGGTCGCGTACTGCGGGCGTTCGTTCGCGAGCATGTCCGCCGCCATCGGCTCACGGCGACCGTCGCGTTCGATCCAGCCGCTGTCACCGTCGATCACCATGCGACGCTGCGTCGTGTCGCGCTTGTCGCGCAGCCACGTCGTCGACGATGCGCGTTCGAACGGGACGACGGTGCTGTCGACACCCAACTCGATGCGCCGATCGCCCGCGAACGCCGTCGCGTCACCCGTCCAGTGCAAGGACTGCGCGCGTTGCAGCGCGGCTTGCCCACCCGCCGCATCGATCGCCTTGGCGATCAACGCATCCTCGCGCACGCGCACCTGCGTGCAGGCGACGCAGGCGAGCAGGGCGATAACGAGCAGCGAGCGATGGGTGCGCATGCGCGCAGACTAGCCGCACGACGCGGCGGCATCGCGCCGCCCGTCGATCACCAGCGCTGGGACAGGCCAACCGTCCAGGCGCGGTCGACGGCGGCGTCACTCAGGCCGTAGCTGAAGGCCATGTCGACCTGCGTGCTGTCGCCGAAACGCCAGCTGGCGCCGGCGTCAAACGTGGTTTCCGGGCCGCCGTTGCCGTGCATCGGGATGCGCTGCGCCGCGACTTCGCCGAACACGCGCGCACGGCCGTCGGCGAACGACTTGCCGACGACCACGGCGAACAGGCCGGCCAGACCGTCGTCGCCATCCCCGCGTTCGTACGCAATGCCCGGCATGACACCGACGCCGATGTCGTGCGCGAACTCCCATTCGGCGACGAACTCCAGCGACGGTCGCACGCCGCGATGGTCGGCGCCGACGCCGGTCGGCAGCTCCGCGCCAGCGATCCACGCCATCGACGGCATGCCGTCGCGATCCTGCAGGTGATGCTTCACGCCGATGCCGAGATCGCTCCAGTCGGACTGACCAACGGCGGTGACGCGGCCTTCGGTCTCGAAGCGCAGCTCCCAGGCATCGCCCAGTCCGACGCGAAGCAGCGTGGGCGTCGAACGCTCCAGCGGCGAGCCGGCGTCCGCACTCGCGGCGACGCTCGTTTCCAGCTGCACGTGGCGGCCAACGGTGGCGCTGGATTCGACGAAGTCGGGACGATCCGTCGAGATCGGGTCTTCCGCGAAGGCGGGCAGTGCGGCAGCAAGGCCGGCGACGAGCAGGAGGCGGCAGGCGGTCGAGCGGATCATCGAGACGAACGTTCCAGGGTGGTCCCGTACGTGAACGACCCGGCCGCGCCGACCTTTAGCGGCGCGGTAGGAACGGCGGTACGCCGCGGCTACAGCGCCCCGCCAGCGGAGGCCGAGAGCCGGCGCAGGCGGCGTCCGAGCCGGTCGACGTTGTCGCGGGTGAGGGCGAGTCCGTCGGCCTGCGGGCGGTCGAGCATGGACTCCGCGAGCGCACGCAGTGCCGCCTCGTGCTCGGCCGCGGAGGCCGCGTCGACAGCGATGCGCGATGCGATCGCCGGGCGTTCGTCGGCGGTCGGTATGCCATAACCCGACGGCGCGAACGACGCCGGGCGTGCGAGGCGCGCGGCGATCGCGATTGCATCGCGTGTGTCGGACCGCAGTGCGGAAGCATCGCGATCGTTGTCGTCCAGGAGCCGACGCTTAAGCGCATCGGTGGCGCGCAGCTCGGCACGTCGAAGTGCGGCCGTCTCGATTACGAGCAGGGCGGCGGTCTGCTTGAGGTCGCCCCGGTCGAGCCATTCGGTACGACGGGATGCGGGAAGGTCGAGCCACGAGACCACGTCGCGCGCCGGCAAGGGGAGCGTCGACGTGGCGACGGCAAACAGCTCGGCGTAGTGCTGGCCTTGCGAGTCGAAGCGATAGCCGAGGCGACGTGCCTCGTCGATGTCCGCAAGCACGGACATGTCCGCGACACCCGCGCGAACGAGCCTCGACTGCAGGCCGGTCGGCGTCAGGCTCGAGAGATCCAGCGACGCCAGCCGCGGTACGCCGTCGTGCAGCAGTGTCCACGTTTCGACCGCGCAGTTGCGGGTGACGAAGCGATAGCGGCCGTCGTACGACCAGTGCACCTGCGCGGCGCGTTCCATCAGCGACGCGATCTCCTGGCGCGACAGCTTCAACGGGATCGACGTCAGGTCGCGCAGTTCGACCTTCGTGTATTCGTCGATGACCTGTGGCATCGGCAGCGCGAACAGGCGCGAGGGATAGCCGCCGGCCAGCCCGCGCCAGCTCGACAGCTGAACGTCGTCGACGAACGCGCGGAACGACAGAACGACGTGCCACGCGATGTCGAGGCGACAATCGGGGCCGACGGCGCGACCCGGCGCGCAGACGACCAGCCGCAGCATCGAATGGCCCCAGCGGCTCATTGGCTGTCGATCGGCGCCCGCGATCAGGTAGTCGATCGCGTAGACGCGCGACGGATCGAGCGCGAGCAGCGACGAGGGATCGGCTGCGCCGTCGCTACGGGCCTGCACGAAGGTCGGCGTTGCGCAGTCGTTCGCGTGGACCGTGGCGCCCGTGCGCGCAGCGAACCATCGTGCGAGCGCGGGACGGCGGCAGGCGTAGTCGGCGTCGAGAACGAAGTGTTCGAGGTTGACGGCGACGAACTCGCGCGGATCGGTGAGTTCGTACGCATCCGGGCTGCGGTCGTGGAAATCGTTGCGCCGAACGCGCGCGTGCAGCGGCGCCACGGACCAGCCGGCGAGGTCGAGCAATCGAGCTTCGCGCGACAGCCCGCCGCGCGGCGAGCGATCCCATGCATGCGCTAGTTCGTGCAGCACCGCGGCGAGCGCGTTGCGCGATGGCGCGTCGACGGTGGATGCATCGAGCAGCCCGCGCCGAAGCTGCAGCGTGTTTGCGACGTAATGGCCGTCGACGTGTGCGGGCAGGTCGTCGCGCCACTGCACGCGCAGCGGCGCATCGAGCGCGCCCGCCCATGCGGGCGGAAGGAGCGATGTCGCGCGGGCGAGCACCGCGTCGCTCGCCGCGCGCTGCGCATCGGTCAGGTTCTGCGTGTCGTTCGCGAGCTCGACCGCGCAGGCCGGTGTCGCGAGCAGCGCCGCGGCGAAGGCCGCGACGAGCGCGAGGGTCCGCGCTGCGGTCATGCGAAGGGTGAAGCGATCAGCGGGCGAGGATCGCCATCGCGAGCTGCAAGTCGCTCGCGGACTGCGCGTCCGCGCGGTGTTCGCGCATCAGTCGCAGCGCCGCCTCGAGCTGCGCGCCGCGCACGCGACCGTCCGTGGCAACGAAGAGCGCCGCATCGTCGCGCGCCTGCATCACCACCTTGTCGTCGCCCGATGAGCTGCCGCTGGAGTTGGACGACGCGCCGGCCGACGAGCCCGCGGACGAACCGGCGAAGCTGCTGGCCGCGGCGGACAGCGGGAGGGCGAGGGCGATCGCCGTCGCGAGCAGGGTGCGGGTCGTGGTCATGCGGTCGGCATCCGGTCGAGGGATGCCGAGCATAGTGCGGCCCGCGCGCAGCCGGCTGAACCGAGCGTCAGTGTAGGCGGCCGATGTCGTCCGGGGTGCCGTCCTTGGGATCGACCACGACGTACTCGGGCGATTCGGCGTCGTGCACATGGCGCAGCGCTTCGACCACCTCGGGCGCCAGACGGCTGACGTCCAGCACCACCTTGCCGGAGTGCACGTCGCGCACCGCGCTGTTGGGCAGCACGAAGTCACCGGCGTTCTGGATGTTGACGACGAACTCGGAGCGTCGCGTCTCGCGCACCGCGCCGATTCCGACGCCGCCATCCGCGACGAACACCATCTGCCCGACTTCGATCCGTTCCTGCATGGCCAGCACCTCGCGACGTCGCGGCCCACGGCCGCATGGGCCGATATTGCCGGCCGCAGTCGTTTTCGAAGGGTGAACGTGGTCATCGTCGCGGCGCGCTCACCGCGCGTATCGACCATCGCGGCATGCCTTCCGCGCTCCGACGCTTCTTCTCCGACGCGAACGGCCGCCTGGTCATCGCGCAACGGCCGAATCTGCCGCTTGTGCTGTGGGCGGCGTTTGCCATTGCGGCCCGGCTGATGCCGCCGTCGCATACGCGCGACGTGGTCGGCTTCGTGGGCTCGGCCCTCGCATTCACCTGGGCGTGGCTGGAACTCACTGACGGCGACAGTCCGTTCCGTCGCGTGCTGGGCGCGCTCGTGCTCGTCGGTATCGTCGTGCTACGGGCGATGGGCTGATGCGACTGGTTGCAGCCGTGGCCAGGGATTGACCGCGCCGTTCGCGGTGTAGATGCCGTAATGCAGATGCGGCGGCGTGCCGCGCGCGTTGCCGGTATCGCCGACGATGCCGAGCTGTGTGCCTGCGCGGATCAGGTCGCCCACGTGCAGGTCGCGATCCCACGCATCGAGGTGCGCGTAGTAATGGCGCTCACCGCCCGGGCCGAGCACCCACACCTGCCGGCCGCCGAGCCCCTGGTCACGAATCGCGATGACGAGACCGCGCGTCGCGCTCGTCACCGGCGTGCCGCGGCGCGCGAAGATGTCGACGCCCTGATGGTGGCGATTCGGTGGACGCGCCGCGTTCCACGTATCCGCGATGCTACGCGGCGCTACGCCGAGGACCGGCACCGGCACATGCATCGGCGCCGGTTCGCGCTGCAGCGCCGCGATCGCACGCGGCACGGCCATGAACGGTTGGCGCCAGGCCCAGACGCCGATGAGCGCCGCGACGCAGCCCGCCGCAACGAGGATCAGCACCCGGCGCGCGAGGGGCGCGTAGTGGCGGGTTTCAGGGGTCACGCGTCACTCCGCCGACGGGCTTGGCCGCTCGTCGCGCCGACGTATTACGCTTGCGTTCTTCCCCACGTGAGGCGGTCATGACGATCTCCCTGTCCCAGGCGTCCATCCCGGTGTTCGTTCGTGCGCTGCGCAATCTACGGCACATCCTCGAGAAGGGCGCAGCGCATGCGCGCGAGCGCGGCGTCGATGCCGATTCGCTGCTGCAGCTGCGCATCGTCGACGACATGCTTCCGCTGTCGCGCCAGGTCCAGATCGCCTGCGACATGGCCAAGAACGGCGCTGCGCGTCTCGCCGGGCAGGACCCGGTGCCGCTCGCCGACGAGGAGACCACGCTCGAGCAGCTCTACGCGCGCATCGAGAAGACGGTCGAGCTGATCGAAGGCGTGGATGCGTCGAAGATCGACGGCAGTGAAGGCCGCGAGATCGTGCTGAAGATGCGTTCGGGCGAGCTGCGCTTCAACGGGCAGGACTACCTGCTGCAGTTCGTGCTGCCGAACCTCTACTTCCACGTCACGACGACGTATGCGCTGCTGCGTCGCGAAGGCGCGCCGCTGGGCAAGACCGACTTCATCGCCGGTCCGAACGCGCCGGCCTGATGACACGGTCGTCCTCACGGTTTCGTGAGCCGCCGCTCACCGGCGCTTTGCGCGGCGCCGGGCAGGGTGGCGTCTTCCGCACAACCCGCACAGGACGACCGCATGGCCAGCCAGCACCCCAAGGGCGACGGCGCGCGTACCGCCGACGCCCAGCGCCGCATCCAGTCGAAGATCGACGGTAAAGAAGCCGCCAAGGGCGGCACGTCGTCGGGCGACGACAAGAAGGCCGTGCAGGCGGGCCTCGACGACAAGCCCGAGAACCCGCTGCCCAAGCAGCACCTGAAGAAGCCCGGCAACGAGCACGACCTCGAGCTCGAGCCGCGTTTCCTCGCGCCGGGATACATCGGCAGCGGCAAGCTCGATGACATGGTCGCCATCGTCACCGGCGGCGATTCGGGCATCGGTCGCGCCGTCGCGGTGCTGTTCGCGCGCGAAGGCGCGGACGTCGCCGTGATGTATCTCGACGAGCACGAGGACGCCGAGACCACCAAAGAGTTCGTCGAAGCTGAAGGCCGTCGCTGCATCACGATCGCCGGTGACGTGCGCGACGCGGGCTTCTGCGATCGCGCCGTGCAGCAGGTCGTCGACGAGTTCGGCCGCCTCGACATCCTCGTCAACAACGCCGCATTTCAGCAGCACGCGAAGAAGCTCGAGGACATCACCGACGAGCAGCTGATGATGACGCTGGAGACGAACGTCGGTGGCTACTTCCACATGGCGCGCGCCGCGCTGCCGCACATGAAGCAGGGCGCGTGCATCATCAACACGACGTCGGAGACCGCGATCTTCGGCAGCAAGGAACTGCTCGATTACTCGGCGACGAAGGGCGCGATCAGCGCATTTACCATGTCGCTCGCGAGCAACCTGCTGGAGCGCGGCATCCGGGTGAACGCGGTGGCGCCGGGGCCGGTGTGGACGCCGCTGAATCCCGCCGACAAGGACGCCGAATCCGTCGCCTCGTTCGGCCAGGACAGCGACATGAAGCGTCCCGCGCAGCCGGAGGAGCTGTCGCCGGCGTACGTCTTCCTCGCGTCGCCGGTGACCGGCTCCTACGTCAACGGCGCGATCCTGCCGGTGATGGGCGGTCCGCGCGGTTGATGTGTTGGTCGCGGGCGGAGGTCAGCCCTTCGCCCGCGCCATGCAGCGCCGATAGCGCTGGTCGACGCGCTGCGCGAACCACGCGGTCGTCAGGCGGCGCGTGATCTTCGGGCTTTCGAGGCTGATCTCGGGAAGCCGCGCGCGCGGCAACGCGTGGCCCGCCGCGCGCTCGGCGAGTTGCGCGATGTCGCGATAGAGATCGGTCTTCTCGAAGTCGAGCGAACGCGATTTGAGCAGGGCGCGATGGATGGTCGCGCTATCCGTTCCGAGTTCGGGCGCGAGGGTGTCGATCGCGTTCTCGGTCTTGCTCGGCCCGCCGTCGCCGCTGATGAGGTCCCCGTCGAGTTCCAGCGGAATGCCGGTCGCCACCGACACCATGTTCTGGAACGCGGCATTGCGGCTCGCGTACCAACCGGCGTTGTAGTCGGCGAAGCGGTAGATCGGCTGCTTGTACGACGCGCGATAACCGAGCAGGTGCGCGGTACCGAAGTAGACGCCGCCGCGACGGGTGAACACCTCGTGCCGGATCGAACCCTGCACCGGATACGGATAGTCTTTGTCGCGTGCGAGTTCCTGCGCGAAATTGATGCTCACCTGCATTGGTCCGCCGGTGTGCACGGGATTGGAACTCGCGAGCAGGCGCGTCCCCATCGGCACGCGATCGATCATCGCCTCGTAGATGTCGCTGAGTTCGCGTTCCGTGGTCGCCGCGGCGATGCGTTGCTCCCATGTGCGGCCGTCCGGCGACTCGATCTGCAGCGCGGCGCGTGCGACCAGCGGCGGGATGTGGTGCGACGACATCCGCCGATCGATTTCCTCGAGCGCGATGCGACCCAGCCCCGGCACGCTGGGATCGGACGCGAATCCGGATTCCTGTTCCGTCACCGCAACGACCGCGCAGAGATTCGCCGTCGCCGGATCGATCTTCAGCGACTGGAACGCGGCCTGGATGTCGGCGGCCCAACCGGTGCGATCCCGCACGCCACGTGGAATGAGCCGCGCCAGTTCAGCCCGGACCTCGGCGGGCGTCTTCGGCCGCGGTTTGGGCTTCTCATGGCAGCCGACCAACAACGTGGTGATCACCAGCGCGACGGCTAGCCACGTGGAGCGGGAAATCACGGATGAACGCATCGGCATCAGCCTAGAGGTGTCGCGGTGTGGACGGCGCATCGTCGGCTAGCGCGAGTTCGGGCGCGGCGACGAACCTGCTGCGCCTGCGTGTGCGCTGCCAGGGCGAACGAAAGAATCAGTCCGGCGAACGGGGCGTCGGGGCACGGGAGCGGCGGGCGACGGGGGATGCGGAAGGGTAGCCGAGCGCCGCCCGCGACGCAGCGCAGGATCCGGATAGCACGCCGCGCGCGCGGCGCCGATGCTGCACGCATCGTCCCGCAGGAGTTTCGCTATGACCTTCCGCATTTACGGTCTCGACCCGTCGCCTTTCGTATCGCTGTACGGGCTGTCGGACGAGGAACTCGCGTCGCGCGGCGCACGTCGCGTCGTCGTTGGGCCCGATGGCGGCGTGCCCGATCGCGTCGAACTTCGCGACCTCCGCGAAGGCGAGATCGCCTTGCTCGTCAACCACACGCACCAGCCCGCCAACACGCCGTATCGCGCGAGCCATGCCGTTTACGTGCTGGAAGGCGCGACATCCGCGCGCACCGTCGACGGCGCGGTGCCAGAGGTAATGCGTCGACGCCTGCTGTCGCTGCGCGCGTTCGATGCGGAGCACATGATGATCGAGGCGGACGTGGTCGACGGCGCCGATGCCGACGCACGCCTCGCCGGGATGTTCGCCGACGCCCGCGTCGCCTACATCCACGTGCACTACGCGCGGCCCGGCTGTTTCGCCGCGCGGGTCGAGCGCATCGCCGCCTAGGCGCGCAGCCCGCGGCGTTCGCGCGTGGTCTTGTACATCGCGTCGTCGGCGCGACTGATCACCGCGTTGGCATCGATCTCGCCGGTGCGCGCGAGCACCACGCCGACGCTCGCGCCGCGGTAGTCGATATGGCGGCCTTCGCCGAGATCGAATCGTCCCGCGGTCGCGTCGGCCAGCCGGTTGCACAGCACTTCGGCCGAGGCCGCCGCGTTCTCACGCGGGATCGTGCCGGCGACGACGAATTCATCGCCGCCAATGCGCGCGATCAAGTCACCGCCGCGCAGCGCGCCTTCGAGCACGCGCGCCATCGCGATCAGGAAGCGATCGCCGGCGTCGTGGCCGTAGCGGTCGTTGATCGCCTTGAAGCCGTCGAGGTCGATGAAGGCGACGACGAGGGATCGGTCGTCGCGCTGCACGCGCGCGAGCATGCGATTGAGTTCGAGCTCCAGCGAGCGACGATTTGGCAGGCCGGTGAGCGGGTCGGACAGCGCCGACGTCGCCAGTTCGGAGTTCGCGCGCCGCAGCTGGTCGATCAGGCGCTCGCGTTCGACGTGGTACGCGATGAGTCGCGAGAACAGCCGCAGCACGTTCTCGGAGTCGGTATCGAGCACGTGGCGTTCGGCGCTGGCGGCGCACAGCGTGCCGAACAGCGCGCCGTCACCAGTGCGCACGGGCACGCTCACGTAGGTCTGCAGGCCGAGCGCGGCCGCGGCCTCGGAATCGCCCCAGCGGTCCGGCACGTCATCGCACTGGGTCCGGCCTTCTTCGAGCGCGCGCTTGCAGAGCGTGTCGTTCCACGGAACGGTCAGCCCTTCGGGCATCTGCAGCGCGCCGCGGTTGTGCGAATACAGGATGTGCTGTTCGCCCGCCACCTCGTCGATCTCGGTAAGGTAGGCGGACTCCAGGCCGGTGACGGTCTGGAGCATGTCGAGCAGGGGCCGCACGAGCTGGTCGAGCGAGCGGGCGCCTTCGAGCGATTGCGAGAGCTGGGCGAGCAGCCGATCCATCCGTCTTCCCCAAGTCGGTGAAGCGATTTTGCACGACTGCGGCCCGCGTGGCTCAACACGGCGTGATACCGGCCGGGCTCTGTCGTCGAAGGATTCATCGCGTCGGCCCTATGCTTCCACCCAGGAGGACGTGGCGATGGCGACGGGTTGGGCAGGCGACGGTGCGGTGCAGGAGCAGATCGACGCGACGGTCGGCGATGCGATCCGCCGTGCGAGAAGCCGCCTTCCGAGCGGACCGGGCCGCAGCCACTGCGAGGAGTGCGAGGCGCCGATTCCCGAGGCGCGCCGCAATGCACTGCCGGGTGTCCGCCTCTGCGTGGCCTGCCAGGAAGCGCTCGACGAAGAGGAGCGCACCTTCACCGGCTACAACCGCCGCGGCAGCAAGGACAGCCAGCTGCGCTGATCAGATCAGCGGGCCGCCGTTGACCAGCGTGTCGAGCCGGTCGAGCAGGGGGCGCTGGCTTTCGAGCATCTTCGTATGCGCGCGCTGGAGCGGGAACCATTGCGCGCGGTCGACTTCCGGGAACTCCGTGAAGCGCCCGCTGCGTGGCGGCCACTCCATGCGGAACATGATGCTGTTGAGCTGGGCGGGATCGAAGTCGCCTTCCATCGCGAACGCCTCGACCCACTTGCCGCCCTTCTGACGCAGCCGGCCCAGCGGTGCGAGATCGCCCGTCGCCGGCATGCCGAGCTCGTCCTCGAACTCGCGCCGCGCGGTTTCCTCCGGTGTTTCGCCGGGATTCGGGCCGCCTTTCGGGATGCTCCACGCGCCGTCGTCGCGCGAGTGCCAGAACGGGCCGCCGGGATGCGCGAGGAGCACATGCAACCCGTCGCGTTCCTTGCGGTAGAGCAGGATGCCGGCGCTTTCCTGGGGCATGCGACGTCGCTTATGAACCGCGGCGAAGTCTTGCCGCGTCGACGCGTCGACAGCGTGAACGTTACTGCGGGCGAGATGCGGCGTCGCGATCGTCCGAGCGCTCGACGCGTTCGGCTTCGAGTACTGCGAGATAGGCCTCGAGGGTCAGGCCAGCGGCCTCGGCTTCCAGGGTCGCGGGTGTTTCGAGTGCCGGCGCGACGCGGATGCTGAGCGGCGTGTCGTCGTTCGACAGCGTGGCTCGCGCGTGCCGCAGCATCGCGATCGCCATGCCCGCGCTGTCGGTGGATGCGATGACGCGACCGCCGAGCACGAGCGCGTATTCGTCATCGCGCTTCGCGACCCCGCCGACGATGCGATCGTCGGCGGCGAGCAGATGCGCGACCGCCGGCATGCTGCGGCCGCTGTCGCCGTCGGAGCGGCGGCGTGGATGGCGAGGGCGCGAGGAAACGGGCATGGCGTGGCGCGGGCGATGGGGCGCGCAGTCTGCACCCTCGCGCATCGCGGCGCGAGGGGCGTAGCGCGCGGGCGTCAGTGCTCCAACCCGTCCTGCCCGCCGCGGCCGGACAGATCGGTCCGCTCGCCGAGGGATGCACCCGTGCCGATGCCTGCGCTCGAATCCGCGCCCTCCATGCGGCGGCCCGTATCGCGATCGGCGAGACGCCCGAGGCTGTCGTCCTGCGATGGCGCCTGCTGCGATGACGTACGCGACGTCGCGGTCTGGCCGGTTCCCTCGCGTTCCGCACGTTCGCGGGCGGCGTCTTGGGCGCGGCGGCCTTCGATGGCGGAGTCGAGCCCGCTGTGGTTGCTCCCGACCAGGTTGCTGTTGCCGTAGCCGCCGTCGTCGTGGACGCGTTTGTCGTTGCTCATCGTCGTGCTCCCGATGTGTTGGCGTCAGCGTGCCGTGCGCAGCGTGACCCGTGCGTCGCGATCAATGACGCGGCTGGTTCCGCTCGACGTCGAGCCGCTGCAGGATGCTGCCGTGCACGCCGGTGCCGATAGCGAGCGGGCGATGCAGGTTGCCGCTTTCGATCGGCGCTTCCGGCGCTTCGTCCTGCAGCAGCTGCTGCATCGCGCCGGTCATGCCGTGCGTGATCGTTTGCGACATGCGCTCGGCGATGACGGCGGCGGTCGCGGACAGCCCGACGGTGACCTCGTCCTGGGGCGCGTTCACCACGCCGACGATCGCGTCGACGATCTCCTCGGCATCGGTGATCGGGAACGGATGCAGCGTGTGCCCCGTGTAGTTCGCCGCGTGGTCGAAGAACGGCGTATCCGCCGCCATCGGCAGCACCGCGCAGATGCGGATGTTGTTCGCGCCCACTGCGGCGACCTCCTGACGCAACGCATCGCAGAGGCCGATAATTCCGTACTTCGTCGCGCAGTAGCTCGCGTAGTACGGCGCCGGCGTGCGGCCCAGCATCGACGCGACGTTGATCAACGTGCCGTCGCCGAGCTGGCGGAAGTGGCGGAGCGCAACGTAGCTGCCTGCGATCGCGCCGCCGAGGTTGGTCTGCACGACGCGCATGTGATCCTCGAGCGGAATGCGCTCGAACGCACCCAGCGCGGCGACGCCCGCGTTGTTGATCCACACGTCGAACCGGTTGAACTTCGCGATCGCCGCGGCAGCGAGCTTCTCGACGGCATGGGGATCGCCGACGTCGCAGGTCACCGCGATCGCGTTGGGGCCGCATTCGTCCGCGAGTTGCTGCAGCAGGTGCGAGCGGCGCGCGGCGAGCACCAGGTTGAAGCCTTCCTGGGCCAGGCGCAGCGCCACGCCGCGGCCGAAACCGCTGGAGGCGCCGGTGATGACGACGGTGCGTGCAGGCATGGTCGATTCCCGTTGGACGATCGGCACAGCCTGCGGGACCGGCCGTGGTGGCCGGGTGTGCGTCGGTCAGTGCGGGCGACTGCGCGAGTCGTCGAAGGAGTCGTCACCGGGCCGCCGATGCACCGGCGGCACGTCGGGCGACCAACGCGGATCGACCGTGGCGCGGCTTCGCGGCGTGTCTGCGCGCATGCGGTCGGCCGGAATGCGCGCCGAGCGGCCGGCGAGGCGCTCGAACTCGAGCACGTCGTGCGAGCAGAAGATGTCGATGTCCGAGCCGTGCGTGCGTCGCAGCTCGCGCAGGCGCTTCTGGTTGTCGAGGCGCGCGCGGCGATCCTTCTCGAGCATCCACTGGTAGAAGCGCAGGCCCGGCGTGCAGTGCGGACGGACCGCGTCCATTTCCGCGTGATAGAAGTAGGCGTCGCCCGCGTTGAGTTTCCAGCGCCCTTCGCTGCGTACCGCGACGCCGACGTGCCCGTGGGTATGCCCGTGCAGCGGAACGAGCAGCACGTCGGACGGCAGGCTTTCGAGTTCGCGCACGCAGTCGAAACCCATCCATTTTTCGCCCGACGAGCCGGCGTACGTATGCCACTGGCCGCGCGTCGACCACTGCTGTGGACGGAAGCGCTGCCGGTCCATCCACGTCTTCTGCTGTTCGGCGTATTCGCGCTCGCGCGTCGTCAGGTGCACTCGCGCATGCGGGAAGTCGTCGAGACCGCCGGCGTGGTCGAAATCGAGATGCGTCAGCACGATGTCGCGGACGTCGCGCGGATCGAAACCCATGCGTTCGACCTGGCGGATCGCGGTCATCTCCTCGCGGAAATCCGGCGCGACGAGGCCGAGGAAGAATCCGGAAATACGACTGCGCGGGTCATGGACATCGCGCAGCCCCATGCCGGTGTCGACGAGGATCAGGCGATCGTCGGCTTCGAGCAGAAGGCAGTGGGAGGTGAGATGGCCGCGCTCGACCATGGAACGCGTGAAGCCGTCCATCAACCGGCCGCCGAGAGGGCAGGTCGAAATGCAGTTGAGATGATGGATCTTCATGGTCACGCCCGCCCGCCACGACGTGACCGAGGCTGGCAAGGCCGGGGTCGGCGCGCCGTGACAGCGGCCCGTTCAGCCGAGTGCGTCGGGCAGCACCACCGTGCAATCGGCGCGCAGGGCGAGGCTCGCGAGCTCGTCCGCACGTGTCGACCCGCGCGTGAGCAGCGCGATCGGTGTGCCCGCTTCGTGCGCCATGCGCGCGAAACGGAAGCCGGAATACACCATCAGTGACGAGCCGACGACGAGCAGCGCATCGCTCGCCGCGAGCGCGTCACGTGCATGTTCGAACCGCGCACGCGGCACGTTCTCGCCGAAGAACACGACGTCCGGCTTCAGCATGCCGCCGCAGCACGTGCAGGCGGGAATGACGAAGTCGCGGAAGTCGGTGCGTTCGAGATCGGCGTCGCCATCGGGCGCGAATGCGGCGATCGTATCGATCCAGCCCGCGTTCGCATCGGCGAGTCGCTGCTGCATCGCCTCGCGAGGCGTGAGGTCGCCGCAGTCGAGGCAACGGATCGTGTCGAGGCGGCCATGCAGGTCGATCACATGGCGACTGCCCGCACGCTGGTGCAGCGTGTCGACGTTCTGGGTGAGCAGCATCGACATGCGGCCCGTCGCCTCCCACTCCGCGAGTGCGCGATGCGCGCGGTTCGGCTGCGCTGTCGAGAACACCGGCCAGCCGGCGAACGAGCGCGCCCAGTAGCGACGTCGCGTTTCGTCGTCCTGCGTAAAGGCCTGGTACGTGACGGGCGGCTTGCGCTTCCAGCCGCCGGCTTCATCGCGGTAGTCCGGGATGCCGGACGCGGTGCTGCAGCCCGCCCCGGTCAGCACGAAGACTCGGTCGAACGCGGAGAGCCAGTCGCGCAGCAGGCGGGCCTCGGAGGCGGCGTCGACGTCGGCGATCACGTGCATGCGTGCATCCTAGCGGCCGAGCCTGTCATGGAGATGACGCGATGCCGACCGATCGCCGACCGCCGTGGAAGAAGCCCGCGCCCAAGGGGACGGGCGGGGCGGGCGGGCACCTCACGCCAGCGCAGAAGGAGGCGGCGAAGGCCCGCGCGGAGGCGGCGGGTCGCCGCTACCCGAACCTCGTGGACAACATGTGGGCAATGCGCCAGCCGAAGGGCGGCGATCAGGCGTAGATCATCTTGCGGCTCATGCCGCCATCGGCGACGAAGTTCTGGCCGGTGATGAAGCCCGCGGCGTCGGACAGCAGATACACGGCCAACATGCCGATGTCTTCGGGCGTGCCGACGCGCCCCACAGGATGCTGCTGTTGATCCTTGCGACCCAGCTTGGGGCGGCGTCGCGACGCCGGCTTCTGCCACGCTTCCGTCGGCACCCAGCCGGGGCTGATGCAGTTCACGCGTATGTCGGGCCCGGCGCTAATGGCGAGGGCGTGAGTGAATGCCACGAGGCCACCTTTGCTCGTCGCGTAGCACTCGGTATCGGGTTCGGACTGCATCGCGCGGGTCGAGGCGATGTTGACGATCGCGCCCTTGGATTCGCGCAGTGCCGGTAGTGCGTCGCGACTGCACAGGAATGCACTGCTGAGGTTGGTCGCGAGATAGCGGTTCCAATCGGCGAGCGACAGCGCTTCGAGTTTTCCGCTGTGCGGATCGGCGTTCGCGGCGTTGTTGACGAGGCCGTCGATGCGCCCGTATTCGCGCCGTGCCGCGTCGACGAAGCGCCGCACCGAGCGCTCCTTCGACACGTCGAGATGAACGAACATCGCGGCGGCGCCGGCGTCCCACTCCTCGATGCAGGCGGCGCCCGCATCGTCGTCGCTGTCGCCGATCACCACCGCGCCTCCGGCCGCGAGCACGCAGTGCGCAATGCCGCGGCCGATGCCCTGCGCGCCGCCGGTGACGAGCACGACGCGCCCGCGCAGCGGTTGCGCGTCGAACGTCGGGATCGGCGGCGTCAGGCCCATGTTGGAAGGCGCATGCCCGTCAGTGCAGGCGACCGAGGTCGCTGTCGAGGCGGCGCTGCAGCTTCTTCGCTGCGCCCGTGATCGCCGCCGCGATCGTGTCCGCATCTTCTGATGCCGCGAGCGGCGGGCGGCCTTCGACCTTGGCTTCGAGCAGGCAATGACGATCCCCGTTGCCACGCCGTTCGGCATTCTTGTCGTGCAGGTGCACTTCGATGCGCGTCACCTGGTCCGCGAACCGCGACAGCGTGCTGTCCAGCGTCTGCCGAACATGGCGCTCGACGGACTCGTCGTACTGGATGTGGTTGTCGTGATTGATTTCGATGTGCATGGCGACATCCCGCTCTGTGGGTCGGTCTCCACCGTAGACGACCGGCCGTGGACAAAAGGTTCAGCGCGTCTGCGCGGTGTGTGAATGCTCGGCGTCGATGGCGTGGAAGATCTCTTCGACCATCGGCGTCCACGTGCTCCAGGCGTGCTTGCCGGGGCGCACGAGGACGTGGTTCGACGGCAGCGCCTCGGCGACGAGGGGCATGCCTTCGCGCAGGTAGTCGTTGTCGCCGTAGGCGAGCCAGACGTTGCGCGTGCGTTCCGGCGCGGCGCGCCAGGTCTTCATCTGCGCCCAGAGGTCGCGCTGCCAGAGCACCTTCTGGTCGAGCGACGACGTGCGGGGGTTCCACGCGCCGAGCCCGCCCGCCGCGCGGATCTCGTCGTGGATCTCGCGCTCGCCGGTGTACGGCGCGAGCATGACGATGCCGTCGACCTGCTCGGGGTACATGCCGTCGTAAAGGATGCTGCCCATGCCGCCGAGCGACGCGCCCACGAGCCAGATCTCGGTGTAGGCGCGGCGACGCGCCGGGAGCAGCACTTCGTCATGCAGGCGCTGCGGCGCGCTGCGGTCGACGGAGTAGGGCATCGACAGCTCGGCGAAGAGGACGTCGGCGTCCGGCCAGACGCGTTGGATGGCTTCGCCCACGCCGCTGCGACGCAGCGATTCCAGCCGATCGCGGCGCCCTGGCAACACCACTACCAGCCGCTTGGAGCCTTCCTTCGAGGGCAGCAACGCGGTAGGCACGGGTCGCGACAGGTCGACGCGCGTCGGAACGCAGGCGAGCAATGCGCTCGCGGCAAGCAGGACCACCGACCACCGCAACAGACGCATGTGAGACCCTCCCATTCAGCAAACACGAGTCTCGCAGGCGGGCGTTACGACAGGGTCGACGCAACGCGTGACGTCGTAAGCGTGACCGATGCACAGACGCGGATCACATGCACTTTATGGTCGCTCGACGAGGATCGGTCGCTCTCGTCGTACAGCGGAATTCCAGAACGTGCTGACCCCCGGTCGACCCCGGACGGAGCGGGGCCTACCCTGGATCGCTTCCTCCTCGAAGGACAGCGAAATCCTTCGCTTGCGCGGCCTCGTGGCTGCGTTGGCGTCGATCGCCGAGCATCCGGGCACGACCGAATCCTTCATCGAATACGCGCTCGACAAGGTCGTGGAGATCACGCGCGCCACGGGCGGCGTGGTGCTGCTCGACAGCGGCGAAGCGGGGCTGACGGTGGCGTGCGCGCGCGGGCAGATGGCGCGCCTGGACATCGACGCGTTCAACGGCGGCGAGACGCTCGCCTGTGCCTGCCTGAAGGAGGCGACCTCGCTGCGCAGCGACGCGACGGGGGCCGATAGCCGCATCCAGGGCGATGCACGCCGTCGCCATCAGTTGCATGCACTGATCGCGGCACCGTTGCGCTACGGCGACACGGCGCAGGGCGTGCTGGAGATCTGTTCGTCCGTCACCCATGCGTTCGACGACATCGACGCGCAGGCGATCGCGCTGATCGGCAACGCGATGGGCGCCGCGCTCGGCCGTCAGCTCGCACTCGAAGAGAACGCCCGCCTTCTGCGCCGCCTGCACGATGCGCTGCTCGATACGCAAGCGACTGCGCAGATGTACCAGGACGCGGCGTCCCTCGATGCACTGACGGGCCTGCCGAATCGCGCGACGTTCGAAGCCCAGCTTGAGGCCGTCTGCGCCGCGCACGACGGCCAGCCGCATCGCTTCGGCCTGCTGTTCATCGACCTCGACGACTTCAAGGAAATCAACGACACGCACGGCCACGCGACGGGCGACGCCGTGCTGCGCGCCGCCGCCGGCGTGCTGCGCGAAACGTTGCGCGATACCGATGTCGTCGCGCGCCTCGGCGGCGATGAATTCGTAGTGCTGCTGTCGTCGCTGCGCGATGCGGATCGCGACGTTCGGTCCGTTGCAGCCGCCGTGGAAGACGAGCTCGCCCGCCCGCGCGTGGTCAACGGTGTGCGGCTGCGCATCAAGTGCAGCGTCGGCTGGGTGATCCACGACGGCGAAGCGCATGCATCGCAGGTGCTGCATACCGCCGACGAGCGCATGTACGAGCAGAAGCGCGCGCGCCGACAGCGCTGAACCACCTTGCGCTCACGCGCGCGGGGCTATTCATCCGTGCATGCGGCGCTGATGCCGCGCATCGTCACGGAGGTTCCGATGTCCCGTCATCTTTCCGCCCGCACGCTGGGGCTCGCCGTCGTCGCCGCGCTTGCGCTCGCGGCCTGCAAGGGCAAGGGCAGCAACGACACGCTCGCCGACGGCACCACCGACGCGCCCACCGCGAACAACGGGTCGACGTCGACGGGCCCGGGCGCACCGCCGGTGGATTCCGCGAGCCCGGCGATGGGCAACAGCGCGTCGCAGCCCGCGGCATCCGCACCGCCGGGCGGCGCGGCCGGCCCGACGCTCGTGCTGGTGCCGGACGGCCCGCACGGCCCCTACCTGACGAACGCCGCGGGCAACGCGCTGTACTGGGTCGAGGGCGATCGCGACGGCAGCACGTGCACCGGCCCGTGCACGCAGGCGTGGCCGCCGGTCACGATCGACGCACAGCAGCCGACCGGTGCGGCCGGGCTGCAGGGCGCGTCGATCGCGACGGTCAGCCGGGCGGACGGCTCGCGCCAGGTCACCTTCGAAGGCCACCCGCTGTACCGCTACGCCGCCGATGCGGGCGTGGGCCAGGCGAACGGGGATGGCGTGAAGGACAAGTTCGGCAGCTGGCACGTCGCCATGCCGAGCGGAGGCACTGCCGGCGCCGCCACGGCCCCCAATACGACGACGCCCGCAGGCGCGGCGCCTGCGGGCGGTTCGAAGAACGGTTGATGCTGACGGGCGGCCGGCTCGGCCGGTCGCCCGTCAGCCGTGTGCGCGACGCGGCGCGAAGGACGGGCTGTGCGCGAACGCGGGGCTGGGATCGATGGCGTCGCGACCGGCCGGCGAAAGGCAGCGGTCCCACGAGACCTGCAGCAAGCCCTTGGCGTAGAACTCGTCCTCCAGCTGCTTGTCGATCTTGGCGCGGCCGTCGACCGCGAGCAGGCGAAGGGCGGCGAGTTCGCGCGGGCTGATGATCGTCGCGTGCGGTTGGATGTTCATGGCGCGGGCTCCCCGGGTGGTACGGGAGCCAGTCTGCGGGGCGCCGAGTTCAAGGCCACGTGAAGCCTGCGGCCGCTCGCTGACGCCTTCAGGCTGGGCGGTCGACGCCGGGGTGCAGGCGGCGTCGAACCGGCCGTAGGGCGACGTCAGTCGCCCAGCACCAGCAGGAACGGGCCGAGCTGCGACGTCATCGAAACCAGCACGTGCATGCCGTCATCGAGCGCCGAAACCGGGGTTTCGAAGTCCGGCGGCGAGGCGCGATAGGTCGCGTCCTCCGGCAGGCTGTCCTTGACGACGTAGCCCATCAGCACGTTGACGAGTTCGCCCAGCGCGTCCAGCGCGAGTTCTTCGTCGCAGGCCTCGGGCGGAATCGACAGGAAGGCCTGCGCCATCGCATGCATGGTCGCGCGGTCGCAGGCAATGCCGATCGCGAGCGGGCGTTCGGCGGCTACGCGGACGAGTGCCATCGCATCCGTCGGCGGCGGGTTCTTGGCGTCGACCACCGCGGAGAACTGGCACTGCGTGCGCATCAGGCGCGGGAAGAGCTTGTTGCAGGTCGCGATCGAATTGCCGACGCGGCGGCCGATCTTGTGCGACGCGACCATCGTGTCGAGCGAACGCATCGCATCGTCGCGTTCGCCGGCGTGCGAACGCAGCTCGGCGTCGAGCTGGTCGCGCGTCAGGAAGCCTTCGTCGACGAGAATCTCGCCGAACATCTTGCGACGCGACTTCTGCTCGTCGAGCAGGATGTTCACTTCGTCGCCGGTGAGCAACCCCATTGACTGCGCGAGGTCGCCGAAGCGCTTGTCTTCGCGACGCTGGCGTTCGTTGATCGCCATCGCCTGGTCGGCGGTGAGCATGCCCTTCTCGCAGGCGAGCTCGCCGAGGGCGGGATTGGAAATGCGCTGGATCTCGAGCGCGCGCAGGAGCTGCTGCGCGTCGATGACGCCCTTTTCCAGCAGGAACTGGCCGAAGAACTTGGCTGCCATCGTCGAGTCCTCAGGCGGTCGCGGTGGCGGTGACTTCGGCCAGCACGCGCGCGAGCGTGTCGCGGTCGATCGGCTTCTGCAGGTAGCTCTTCGCGCCCATCTTCAGGCACTGCTCGATGTCGTTCTGCGCGCCCAGCGAACTGAGCACGATGACCTTCGCCATAGGATCGAGCTCGAGGATGCGCTTGAGCGCGGCCTTGCCGTCGACCTTCGGCATCACGAGGTCGAGCAGCACGACATCCGGCTTAAGCGCGAGGTACTGCTCGACGGCCTTGACGCCGTTGTCGGCCTCACCGGCGAGCTCGTAGCCACAGGCGTCGATCTGCTGCGCGGTCAGCATGCGCAGCGCGCGGGAATCGTCGCAGAGAAGAACCTTCGGGCGGGCGGTCATCGTGGTGTCCTGGCACGCATCCGGCGCGCGCGTTCCGTGGGCGATCGGCATCGACCCTCGGAACTCCGTAACGGCGCGTATGGAGGAAGCTTGAGGGCGATCAACGCGCCACGTGACGGGCGGCGGCGCGCCCGGCACGCAGCCCGCTCGCGAAGCAGGCGGTGAGCAGGTAACCGCCGGTGGGCGCCTCCCAGTCGAGCATCTCGCCGGCGACGAAGACGCCCGGGCGATCGCGTAGCTGCAGGTCGTCGTCGAGGTCTTCGAGGCGCACTCCGCCTGCCGAGCTGATGGCCTCGGCGATCGGGCGGGGCGAGAGCAGCCGCAGCGGCAGCCGCTTCAGCGTGGCGGCGAGGCGGGCGGGATCGTCGGGCAGCGGGTGGCCCAGCACCTCGTGCAGCAGCCCTGCGCGCACGCCGTGGACGCCGGCCTGCCGGCGCAGGTGGTCACTCAGGCTCCGGCCCTTGCGTGGGCGGGCGAGGGCGTCGCGCAGGGCGGCCTCGTCGCGGCCCGGGACCAGGTCGAGTTCCAGCACGGCGGAGCCACTGCGCGCGATCGAATCGCGCAGGTCGGCGGACAGCGCGTAGATCAGGCTGCCTTCGATGCCCGAGGCGCTGACCACGCATTCGCCCTGCAGCGAGCGATGCGCACCTGCGGTATCCGCCCAGTGCGCGACGACGGGCTTCAACGGCTCGCCCGCGAATCGCTGGACGAAATACGGCGTCCACGCCACGTCGAACCCGCAGTTCGACGGCACGAGCGATGCGACGTCGACGCCCGCATGGCGAAACGGTGCCACCCACGCGCCGTCCGACCCCAGTTCGGGCCAGCTGCCGCCACCCAGCGCGAACACGGTCGCACGCGCGCTCGCTTCGACGACGCCATCGGGCGTGTCGAAGCACAGCGCACCGTCCTCGCTCCATCCCCTCCAGCGATGCTGCACGTGGAACCGCACACCGGATTCGCGCAAACGCCGCACCCAGCCGCGCAGCAGCGGCGCGGCTTTCATGTCGGTCGGAAACACGCGGCCTGACGTGCCGACAAAAGTGTCGATGCCAAACCCGCGCGCCCACTCGCGCAGAGCGTCCGCATCGAAATCGTCGAGCCAGCGCCCGACCTCCGCCGCACGCTCGCGGTAGCGCGTGTCGAAGGCAGGGCGCGGCTCGGAATGCGTGAGGTTCAGCCCGCCCTTGCCGGCGATCAGAAACTTGCGCCCGACCGATCCTTTCGCATCGAACAGATCGACCTCGACGCCCGCGGTGCGTGCGATTTCCGCCGCCATCAGGCCGGCGGGGCCGCCGCCGATGATGGCGATGCCGGGAAGGTCGAGTCGTTCGGACGACATGCGGTGCGGAATACGACGTGGGGCGCACAGCATGCCTGCAGCGACGGCCGACACGGTATCGTCCGCCGCTCGTCCCTTCGATCCGACCCGATGACGCCGCGCCTGTCCGCCTGCCTGCTCGTGCTTCCGCTCCTGCACGTCGCGCCCGTCAGTGCGCGGCAAAGCGCTTCTGCGCCCACTGCCGACGCCGCGGCCGCCATTCCCGCACAGCTCGCCGATTTCGACGCCTACGTCGACTCCGCACGCAAGCGTTTCGACGTGCCGGGCATCGCGGTCGCCATCGTGAAGGACGGCCACATCGTCCTCGAGAAGGGCTGGGGCGTGCGCAAGATGGGCACGAACGATCCGGTCACCGCACACACGCAGTTCGCGATCGCATCGAACACCAAGGCGTTCACGTCGATGGCGATCTCGATGCTCGCCGATGAAGGCAAGCTCTCGCCCGACGATCGCGTCATCGATCACCTGCCGTGGTTTCGCATGTCGGACCCGTACATCACGCACGAAATGCGCATTCGCGATCTGCTCGCGCATCGTTCGGGCCTGAGCCTGGGCGCCGGCGATCTTCTTTACTGGCCCGGCACGTCCTACAGCGGACGCGAAGTCGCCGCGCGTCTGAAGAACGTGCCTATCAACGGCAGCTTCCGCGGGCAGTATGCCTACGACAACATCCTGTTCGGCGTCGCGCAGCAGGTGGTCGAGCAGGTCAGCGGGCAGAGTTTCCAGAGCTTCCTCGACGCGCGCATCCTCGGCCCGCTCGGCATGAACGAGACGCGCTACAACAGCGATTTCCTCAAGCCAGGCGACGAGGTCGCGATCGGCCACGCCGCGTTCGACTTCAAGGACGTCAAGCCGCTCGCCGCACCGATGACGTGGTCGAACGTCGCGGGCGCCGGCGGCATCTATTCGAGCGTGCACGACATGACGCGCTGGATGGAGGTACAGCTCGCGGGCGGCGTGATCAGCGGAAGCGGTGACGATGCGAAGCGGCTCGTCAGCGAGAAGCGTCACGATGCGCAGTGGCAGCTCGTCACGCCGATTCCGGTGTCGAAGCCGTCCGTGCCGCAACTCGAGCCGCTGAAGCCGAATTACGCAGGCTACGGCGAAGGCTGGTTCCTGTCCGACTACCGCGGCCACAAGCTCGTCTGGCACACCGGCGGCTGGCCCGGCATGGTGTCGAAGGTGACGATGGTGCCGGACCTCGGCGTCGGCGTGGTCGTGCTGACGAATGCGGAGATGGGCGGCGCGTTCAACTCGATCACCTACCGCGTGATCGACGCCTACACGGGCGCGCCGAAGACGGACTGGGTCGCGGCGTATGGCGCGGCGCTCGACAAGCAGCGCGGCGATGCCGACGAAAGCTGGAAGAAGCACCTCGCGTCGCGCGATGCATCGTCCAGGCCGTCGCTGCCGCTCGCGAAGTACGTCGGCACGTATCGCGATCCGTGGTACGGCGATGTCGTCGTCGAACGCGCGGGCAACGGGCTGCGGCTGCGTTTCACGAAGACGCCGGAGCTCGTCGGCCGCCTCGACCACTGGCAGCACGACAGCTTCATCGTCCACTGGGACCAGCGCTGGCTCAACGCGGATGCGTTCGTCGATTTCGACCTCGACCACGACGGCGCGATCCGCGGCGTGCGCATGGAGCCCGTGTCGCCGCTCACGGATTTCAGTTTCGATTTCCAGGACCTGCGCCTCGCGCCGGTCGCCACGCCGTAACGTTCAACGGTTCCGGTCTATGCTGGCCGGAACCGACAGGACCCGCCCATGAGCATCGTCGCGATCGTCATCGTCATCCTCGGCATCTGGCTCGCCTTCAAGGCGGTCGGGATGATCGTCCGCCTGCTGATCTGGGCCGTGGTCCTCGGCGCGATCTACTGGCTGGCAGCGCCGTATCTCGGCCTGCCGATGCCGGGCTGATCGCGAATACGCGGAAAGGGGACCGCACATGAACTGGCACGTCTATTCCATCGGCCCGATCGATTACGGCTGGCACCATCTGCGCACCGTGCGCGAAACGCTCGAAGTCGCGGCCGTGCCCTGCGAGGGCAGCGACCCGCGCGAAGGCGTCGATACCTCGGCCACGCTGGCGTTCCTGAAGAGCTGGGAGTCGGCGAAGGAAGCCGCGCTGGCCGCCGGCTGGGAAGGCGGTTTCCGCCTCGAGCCGCGCGTGGTCTGGGTGCCGGACGACCTGCAGATGGCGCACGGCTTCGTCTTCAAGCAGGACCACAACGGCGCGACCTTCGTCGCCAGCCCACAGCCGCTTCCGCACCTCGCGGCGCTCGTCGCGGCTGAACAGCCCGCCTGAGTCCGGGGCGGCCGGACCGGGCCGCTTCGTACAATGGCGACCATGCCGCTCAACGTCGCCGCCTACCATTTCGCCGTTCTCGACGATGCCGACGCGCTCGCCGCCACGCTGCATGCCGCGGCGGAGGCGGGCGACGTGCGCGGCACGGTTCTCGTTGCGCCCGAAGGCGTAAACCTCTTCCTTGCGGGCGACGAGGCCGCGGTTGAATCGGTGCTCGACGTGCTGCGCGCCGACGCACGCTTCGCCGGTCTCGAGGTCAAGCGCAGCTGGAGCCGCGCGCAGCCGTTTGGCCGCCTCAAGGTCAAACGCAAGCCCGAGATCATCACGTTCCGCCGCGACGGCACCACGCCGTTCGATCGCCGCGCACCCGCAGTCGATCCGCCCACGCTCGCGCGCTGGATCGCGCAGGGAGCGGACGATGACGGCCGTCGCCTCGTGTTGCTGGACACGCGCAATCGCGAGGAGTTCGACTACGGCACGTTCGACGGCGCGATGACGCTGCCCATCGACAACTTCACCGATCTGCCGGCTGCGCTCGAACCGCATCGCGAATCGCTGAGCGACGCGACAGTCGTGAGCTTCTGCACCGGCGGCATCCGTTGCGAAAAGGCCGCGCTGTGGCTGCACGACGACGGCATGCACAACGTGCTGCAGCTCGACGGCGGCATCCTCGGCTACTTCGAACAGGTGGGCGGTTTCGGTTACGACGGTCGCTGCTTCGTGTTCGATGGCCGCGTCGCGCTGGATCCGCAGCTGCAGCCGCTGGTCGACGACGCGGCCTGAAGCGTCGCCGCGTTTCACCGGCCGTGCGCGGCCGCTGAGGTCTCCTAGGCGGTGGCGGCACAGGGCCGCATTGCCAAGGAGACGACATGGACCTGCGCGACGACGGCCGCACCGCCGCCCCCGACCGCGACGAGAACATCGAGAAGCTTCGCGACCTGGCCAAGGGCCTGCATATCGCGATGCTCACTACGCGCGGCGAGGACGGTCGCCTCTTCAGCCGCCCGCTCGGCGTCGCCGAGATCGAATTCGACGGTGATCTCTGGTTCGCGACGGGCGCCGACAGCGAGAAAGTACGCGAGATCGAAGCGAATCCGCAGGTCAATGTCGCGTTCGCATCGAAGGACAACGGCACCTATATCTCGATCAGTGGCTTCGCCGTGGCGACGCGCGACCGCGCGGAGATCGAGCGCCGCTGGAAGCCGTACATGGCCCCGTACTTCCAGGGCGGCAAGGACGATCCGAACCTCTGCCTGATCCGCGTCGAAGCGGAGAGCGCGGAGTACTGGGACGGCCCCGGCACGATCGCGGGCAAGGCGCTGCATTTCCTGCTGACCGCGGTAACGAACGACCCCGGCAAGCTGACCGACAACCAGCGGATGAATCTGCAGTAATCGCGCTGGGTTGCGGCGGCGTCGACGCCGACACTTCGACTGCGACGACTTCGCAGTCGCCGTCGCTGTCGACCGTCGTGTTGTTGCATCTCGCGCGCGTCGCGGTCGATCAGCGGTGCAACGTCGATCTCCGCAAACAAAAAGGCCCGCGATCGCTCGCGGGCCTTTCGTATCTCACACGTGATCAGCGATCGCGGCGCGGACCTCGATATCCACTGCGATCCCCGCGATCTCCACGTCCGCCGCGGTCACCGCGATCAGTCCGATCGCCATCGCGCGGCGGCGCGCCGTCGTCGCGACGCAACTTGAGCTGCTGACCCGCGACGCGAACCCGCTTGAGGTGTTCCATCGTCTCGCGCGGCATGCCCTCGGGCAGGTCGATCAGCGTGAAGTGATCGCGGATGTCGATGCGGCCGATGAAGCGGCTTTCGAGATCCGCTTCGTTCGCGATCGCGCCGACGAGGTTGCCAGGCTTGACCCCGTGCACGTGGCCGACCTCGACGCGGAACGTCTCCATGCCGGCTTCCGGCCCGCGCTGCGGGCGCTCGCGACGCGGTGCGTCGTCGAACGCGCGCTCGGCCTCGTTGCGTGGGCGCTCGCGATCGAACCGTGGGCCGCGCGATTCGAAATCGCTGCCGGTGCGCGGCGGGCGATCCTGGTCACGGGGTTCGTGGCGCGGACGGCTGTCGTCGCGCTCGAAACGCTGCGGACGCGCGTCGTCACCCATCGGGCCGCGCTCGATGCGAGGCGCCTGATCGCTCTGCTCCGCGCGGGGTGCACGGCCGTAGGCGCGGTCGCCGGCGTCATCACGCGGCGGGCGGGCGTCACGGGCCGGGCGTTCGCCACGATCCGCGAAACGGTCGGGGTAAGGCTTGCCGTCGCGATCCTGACGCGGCTGCGGACGATCGCCTCGATCGAAGCGCGCCGGACGCCCGCCGCGATCGTCGCGCTGCGGCCGCTCCTGTCGCGGCCCGCGGTCCTGGCGCTCGCGATCCATGCGGTCACGACGCTGCGCGTCGAGCAGCGGATCATGGCCGGTCGGCATCAACAGCGGCGACTCGCCCTGCAGCAGGTGCGCAAGCGCTGCGGCGATTTCCACGGCCGGCACGTTGCGCTCGTTCTCGAAGCGCTCGATGAGATCCCGGTACATCGGAAGCTCGGCCGATTCCAGCGCATCGGAAATGCGCTCCATGAACTTGTCGACGCGACGCGCGTTCACCGACTCGATGCTCGGCGGCTCCATCGGTTCGATCGGCTGACGCGTCGCCCGCTCGATCGCACGCAGCATGCCGCGCTCGCGGGGCGTCACGAACAGGATCGCTTCGCCGGTGCGGCCCGCGCGGCCCGTGCGACCGATGCGGTGCACGTAGCTCTCGGTGTCGTACGGAATGTCGTAGTTCAAAACGTGGGTGATGCGGTCTACGTCCAGACCGCGCGCGGCGACGTCGGTCGCCACCAGCACGTCGACGCGGCCGTCCTTCAGCTGCTGCACGATCTTCTCGCGCTGCGCCTGCTGGATGTCGCCATTCAGGGCCGCGGCGGCGATTCCGCGTGCCGCGAGCTTGTCGGCGAGCTCTTCCGTCGCGATCTTGGTGCGCGCGAACACGATCATCGCATCGAAGCTTTCCGCCTCCAGAACGCGCGTGATCGCGTCGAGCTTGTGGTGCTGGCTGACGGGGACGTACCGCTGGCGGATGTTCGCCGCGGTGGTGGTCGTCGCCTTGATGGCGATCTCGACCGGATCCTTGAGGTACGTCTGCGCGATGCGGCGGATCGGCGGGGGCATGGTCGCCGAGAACAGCGCGACCTGGCGGGTCGCCGGCGTCGCCTTCATCACCGCCTCGACGTCGTCGATGAAGCCCATGCGCAGCATTTCGTCGGCTTCGTCGAGCACGACGACCGACAGCTCGGAGAGATCGAGCGAGCCGCGGTTGAGGTGGTCGATCACGCGGCCCGGCGTACCGACGATGACCTGCACGCCGCGGCGCAGCGCCGCCAGCTGCGGGCCGTAACCCTGGCCGCCATAGATCGGCAGCACGTTGAACTGCGGCAGGTAGTGCGCGTACTTCTGGAAGGCCTCGGCGACCTGGATCGCGAGCTCGCGCGTCGGCGCCAGCACCAGCGCCTGCGGCTTGATCTTGGCGGGATCGATGCGCGCGAGCACGGGCAGCGCGAACGCGGCGGTCTTGCCGGTGCCGGTCTGCGCCTGGCCGATGACGTCGCGGCCTTCGAGCAGCGGCGGGATGGTCGCGGCCTGGATCGGCGAGGGCGTTTCGTAGCCGACGTCGGCGAGGGCGCGCAGCAGCGGCGCGCCCAGCGCGAGGTCGTTGAAGGTCAGTGCGGACGGTTCGTTTTCGGCGCTCATGGCAGCTCAACGTCGGCGCCGGGCGGGCCGGTCGGGGGCGGCAGTCTACAGGCCCGTACGCGACCGCACCGTCGATGGCGACGTTTTCAGGGGATTTGCGGGGCGAAAACGACGGTCGGCATCGCGCGGTGCATGACGTCCCGCCGGATACGATGCCGTCCCGACGCGCGTGCCGCGTCCGTTTCCAGATCACCGATGAGCCTGTCCGACCTGCATTTCGACAACCGTTTCGTGCGCGAGCTGCCCGGCGACCCGTCGCGCGAGAACGTGGTGCGACAGGTGCATGGCGCGCTGTGGTCGCCCGTGGAACCCGACCCGGTCGCCGCGCCGCGCGTGCTGGCGGTGTCGCGCGAGATGCTGGAAACGCTCGGGCTCGACGCGAGCGACGCGGCGACCCCCGAGTTCGCCGCCATCTTCGGCGGCAATGCGTTGCTCACCGGCATGCAGCCGTACGCGTCGAACTACGGCGGCCATCAGTTCGGTCACTGGGCGGGCCAACTGGGCGACGGCCGCGCGATCACGCTCGGTGAAACGGTCAACAAGGCCGGCGAGCGCTGGGAGCTGCAGCTCAAGGGCGCCGGTCGCACGCCGTACTCGCGCACTGCCGACGGCCGCGCCGTGCTGCGATCGTCCATCCGCGAATTCCTGTGCAGCGAGGCGATGCATCACCTCGGCGTGCCGACCACGCGCGCGTTGAGCCTGGTCGCGACCGGCGAGGACGTCGTCCGCGACATGTTCTACGACGGCCACGCCGCGCCCGAGCCCGGCGCGGTGGTCTGTCGCGTCGCGCCGTCGTTCATCCGCTTCGGGCACTTCGAGCTGCCGGCATCGCGTGGCGATATCGACCTGCTGCGGCAGCTCGTCGAATTCTGTATTCGACGGGACTTCCCGCACCTCGATCCGGATGCGCCCGACGTCGTCTCAAGTTGGTTCGGCGAAATCTGCGAACGCACCGCCGTGATGATCGGCCACTGGATGCGCGTGGGTTTCGTCCACGGCGTGATGAACACCGACAACATGTCGATCCTCGGGCTCACCATCGACTACGGCCCATACGGGTGGATCGACAACTACGATCCCGACTGGACGCCCAACACCACCGACGCGCAGCGCCGTCGATACCGCTTCGGTCAGCAACCTGCGGTGGCGTACTGGAATCTCGGCCGGCTCGCATCGGCGCTGGCGGCGATGGATCCCGACGTCGCGCCGCTGCAGGCAGGGCTCGCGCGGTATGTCGACGCGTACGAGCGCACCGAGCGCGACAACGCCGTCGGCAAGCTTGGCCTTGGCGAGTTCCGCGAAGGCGACCTGGATCTCGTCGACTCGCTGCAGCAGTGGATGCGCGAGACCGAAGTCGACATAACGCTGTTCTTCCGCGGGTTGATCGACGTCGATCCCGTGTCGCCCGACCTCGCGCCGCTCGACAACGCTTATTACGACGATGCCAAGCGCGAGGCAGGCCTGCCTGCGCTGCGTGAATGGCTCGCGCGTTACGCCGCGCGGCTGGCGGACGGGCCATCGCCGGAGCAACGCCGCGAACAGATGCGGCGTGCCAACCCGCGTTACGTGCCGCGCAACTACGTCGTGCAGCAGGTCATCGACCGCGCGACGGCAGGCGATGCGTCCGGCATCGAGGAACTGCTCGACGTGATGCGCCATCCGTACGACGACCAGCCCGGTCGCGAAGCGTTCGCGCAGCGCCGCCCCGACTGGGCGCGTCACAAGGCCGGTTGCTCGATGCTGTCCTGCAGTTCGTGAACCGGGCTGCGGCGGCGCGCCGCGTAGAATGAGCGCATGCCCCTGATCACTCTCCAGTCCGTCGACTTCAGCGTCGGCGGCCCGCTGCTGCTCGACCACGTCGACCTTTCCATCGAATCCGGCGAGCGCATCGCCGTCATCGGCCGCAACGGCGCCGGCAAGTCGACGCTGCTCAAGCTCATCTCGGGCGACCTGCATGTCGACGACGGCGAGGTGCGCTACGAGGGCGGCGTGCGCGTCGCGCGCCTCGAGCAGGAAGTGCCGATCGACACAGCGGGCGACGTGTTCGACGTCGTCGCCGGTGGCCTGGGCGAGCAGGGCGCGTTGCTCGCGCAGTTCCACCACCTCAGCCATGCCGCGGACGTCGATGCGAACGCGCTGGCCGAGGTGCAGTCGCGCATCGAAGCGTTAGGTGCGTGGTCGCTCGATCAGCGCGTCACGGAGACGCTGACGCGCCTTTCGCTGGACGGCGACCTGCCGTTCGCCGGGCTGTCGGGCGGCATGCGACGTCGCGTGATGCTCGCGCGTGCGCTCGTGTCGGCGCCGGATGTGCTGCTGCTCGACGAGCCGACCAACCATCTCGACATCGAGTCGATCGACTGGCTGGAAGGGTTCCTCAAGTCGTGGCGGGGCACGCTGATCTTCATCACCCACGATCGCCGCTTCATGCGGTCGCTGGCGACGCGCATCGTCGAGATCGACCGGGGTTCGCTCACGAGCTGGCCCGGCGACTGGGACAACTACCTGCGCCGCCGCGAAGAGCGCCTGCACTCGGAAGCGCAGGAAAACGCGCGCTTCGACAAGCTGCTCGCGCAGGAAGAGGTGTGGATCCGCCAAGGCATCAAGGCGCGGCGCACACGCGACGAAGGCCGCGTGCGACGGCTCAAGGCGATGCGCGAGGAACGCGCGCAGCGTCGCGATCTCACTGGCAAGGTGCGCATGGAAGCCGCGCAGGCGGACGCCTCGGGCCGCAAGGTGATCGAAGCCAAGGACGTCAGCGTCAAACTCGGCGGCCGGACGATCATCCGCGACTTCTCGACGACGATTTTCCGGGGCGACCGAATCGGCCTGATCGGCCCGAACGGCAGCGGCAAGACGACGCTGCTGCGCACGCTGCTCGGCGACCTCGTGCCCGACACCGGTGAAGTGCGGCCCGGCACCGGCCTGCAGATCGCCTACTTCGACCAGTATCGCGCGACGCTGCGCGAAGACTGGAACGCGATCGAGAACGTGGCCGAGGGCCGCGAGTTCGTCGAGTTCAACGGCAAGCGCAAGCACATCATCGGCTACCTGCAGGACTTCCTGTTCACGCCGGAACGCGCGCGCGCCCCGATCACACGGCTGTCGGGCGGTGAGCGCAATCGCCTGCTGCTCGCACGCCTGTTCGCGCAGCCGTCCAACCTGCTGGTGATGGACGAACCGACCAACGATCTCGACGTCGAAACGCTGGAGCTTCTGGAAGAGCTGCTCGGCGACTACGCGGGCACGCTGCTGCTGGTGAGCCACGATCGCGACTTCCTCGACAACGTGGTGACGTCGACGCTCGTCATGGAAGGCGACGGGCGCGTGGGCGACTACGTCGGCGGTTACACCGACTGGCTGCGGCAGAAGCCCACCTTGGAATCGAGAGGCGTGAAGCCGGAAGCGTCCAAGGCGGCGCCGGTCGCATCGACGTCCGCCGTTGCGCCCGCCAAGCGCAAGCTCAGCTACAAGGAAACCCGCGAGCTGGAAGCACTCCCGGGCCGTATCGAGACGCTTGAAGGCGATGTCGCGCGGCTCACCGGCGCGCTGTCCGACCCCTCGTTCTACACACGCGACGCCGCCGCGATCACGGCGCACAATGCCGAGCTCGCCCGTGCGCAGGCCGAGCTGGACGCGGCCTATGCGCGGTGGTCGGAACTCGACGGCTAGGAATCGCCATGCGCAGGACGTGGGTCGTTGCGGTGATCGTGCTGGTGGTTGCCGGTGCCGTCGCGTGGGGCTGGCAGCTGAAGCGTCGCCACGACCACGCGGCCTACGTCGCCGCACAGCGTGCGCGTGCCATTACGGTGCGCGTCGACGTCGACATTCCGCACAGGTTGCTCGTTGCGCGAACGGGTGATGGGGTCGAGCAGCGCGTCGATCTCGGTCAACTCGAAATGCTCGCCGTGCATCAGCAGCCGGAGGGCGGCGATGCGCTGATGACGCTCGAGTCGCAGCGTCGCATCGTCAGCCTGCCGTATTACGGCCTGGACGCCTGGCGTGTGCTTCAGCAGCTGCCGCCAGTACTGACCAATCTGGACGATGGCGTGGTCGCGACGCAGCTGTCGCGCTTCGAGAACGAACGCGACCTGAGCTGCGTGCTGTGGGCGTCTCCGGCGCGCGCGGCGGCACTGGAGAAGGCGGGTCATCTGGTCGGCCATTGCTGGCCGCGCACGGCATCGCCCTGATCAGGCTTCCGGCGTGTAGCCCTGCGCGCGGTCGGCGTTGCCTTCGAAGAGGAACTTCTCCATCTGCTCCGCGAGATACGCGCGGTGCTTCGGGTTCATCGGCGACAGCCGGTTCTCGTTGATCAGGAGCGTCTGGTGCGCGAGCCATGCCGCCCATGCCTGCTTGCCGACCTGCACATAGACGCGCCGCCCGAGTTCGCCGGGCCACGGGATGAAATCGAGGCCTTCGTCCTCGCGCTTGAGCCAGACGCAGTCGACGGTGCGGGCCATTTCAGTCCTCGAACAGGCGGTTGAGCAGGGTGCGGACGGGTGCGGGAATGCCGAGCGATACGAGATCGTTGCGGGCCACCCACGCCGCGGCATCGTCGTCCGCAACGCGCGTCGCCGCTTGGATGCGATGCACGCGCGGCCGCAAGGTCAGATGGTAGTGCGAGAAGCCGTGCGCGACGTCGTCGAGCCACATCAGCGCATCGCCACGCAGCGGTTGCGAGGCCAGCCACGCGTCCGCAGCGGCCTCATCCTCGAACTGCGGAAGCGACCAGAGTGATGCCCAGACGCCGGTCGCGTCGCGTCGACGCAACAGCACGCGGCCGTCGGCATCGCGCAGCACGAGCACGACGGCCTGGCGCTGCGGCAGCACTTTCGCCGGGCGCGGCGTCGGCAGTTCGTCCTGGCGGCCTTCGATGCGCGCGACGCAGTCGTCCTGCAGCGGGCAGATGACGCACGCCGGACGGCGCGGCGTGCAGAGCGTCGCGCCGAAATCCATCTGCGCCTGCGTGTAGTCGGCGAGTCGATCGTCCGGGAGGCCCGCTTCGGCGACGTGCGCGTTCGCGAACTGCCACAGCACGCGTTCGACCTTCGGCGCGCCCGGCCAGCCCTCGACGCCGTGGTAGCGCGCGAGTACGCGCTTGACGTTGCCGTCGAGGATCGCGTGCCGGTCGTTCCACGCCTGCGCCGCGATCGCCGCGGCGGTGCTTCGACCGATGCCCGGCAGCGCGGCAAGCGCTTCGACGTCGCGTCGCAGTTCGCCGCCGTGCCGCTCCATGCACAGCCGCGCGGCGGCATGCAGGTTTCGGGCGCGTGTGTAGTAGCCGAGGCCGGACCACAGCGCGAGCACGCGGTCGAGCGGTGCGTCGGCGAGATCGCGCAGCGTCGGCAGTGCGTCGACGAAGCGATGGAAGTAGGGGATGACGGTCGCGACCTGCGTTTGCTGCAGCATCACTTCCGACAGCCAGACGCGATACGGCGTGCGCGGGTGCTGCCAGGGAAGGTCGTGGCGGCCGTTGACATCGAACCACGCGAGCAGGCGCGCGGCGAACCCCTCATTCGCCATCGGAAAACTCGACCTCGACGCCGTCCATCGTCACGCCCGGGAACTCGAGACGCGGCGTCGACACGCGTCCTACGAGCGGCGGCAGCGGCGTGCCTTTGGACGAGGCATCGAGCCACGCCAGCACGCGCGGCGTTCTGAAACGTCCGTCGAACGTCGTTGAGCCCGACGCGAGATGCAGGGCTGCTTCACCGGAGAAGTCGATCGGCCCCGTGTACGCAAGGCGCATCGGCAGCGGGCCACGCGGACGATGCAATGGCGCGGGAAGCTCGGGCCACGCCGACGGCCACTTCGCGATCGTGCCCGCCATGTCGAGCGACAGCGCGTTCGTCCAGTCGAGACGTCCCGACGCGGTGAGATCGGGAATCGCGTCGCCTTGACGCAACGCCAGCCCGAACGGCGCGAGATGCACGCCTTGCGCATAGGTGGCGCGGCCGCCGATGCCGAGGCGGAACGGCAGCGTCGTCGTTGGGGAGACATAGCGTGCGCGTGCGCCCATCGCGAGCCGGTCGACGGCGATGCCATGCGACAGGTCGGGCACGCCGCGCAGCACCAGGTCCATCGGCAGCGACCAGTCGGGGCGTTGCACTGTCACCTTGCCCGCGACCCCGAGGCCCGTGGGCATTTCCGGTTGCGACAGCGTTGCTGCCACGTCGAACGGCACGCGCGTGGAGCCGGCCACCATGCGGCCGCGAAGCGTCCCGCGAACGATGCGATGCGGCGCGAGTTTCGGAACGTAGACTTCAAGCCTGTCGATGATCCAGCCGTCGCCGGTGACGACGCCCTTCGTCGCGACGAAACCGTCGGTGAGCGTGGGCGTGGGGCGTTGCGGCGTCGGCGGACGCGTCGCGAGCCAGCGTTGCAGCGCACCGATGTCGAGCTGCGGATGATCGAGTTCGATGCGATGCACGACGACGTCCGCGCCGCGCGACCTGATCGTCGACATCGGAACGGAGAGCGCGATGCGGTCCGCGCGCAGGACGGGCGTGGCGTCGCCGTCGCGTTGCGCGGTCACGTCACGCAGGACGAGCCGCGGCGTGTCGCCGAGTGTGTATTCGCTGACACCCTTGGCGGTGATGCGCAGGCCGAGCGCGCGGCTCGCCTGCGAAAGCACCAGCGAGGCGACCTGCTGCGGCCGCGACGCCCATCGGGCGAGTCCGGCGAGCAGCACGATGACGACCAGAAGCGCGATCCACCACGCGCGACGGCGCGACCGCGCGGGCGCGGCGGATGGCGTCGGCTCGGCCGGCGCGGCGTCCGTCATCCGGCGCCCAGCGACTCCGGAAGCAGCGCGTCGACGAATGCCGCCGCGTCGAACACGCGCAGGTCTTCAGGGCGCTCGCCGATGCCGGCGAAGCGGATCGGGATGCCGAACTCGCGGGCGAGCGCGAACACCACGCCGCCCTTGGCGGTACCGTCGAGCTTGGTGACGACGAGGCCGGTCACACCGATGGCGGCATTGAACTGGCGCACCTGCGAAATCGCGTTCTGCCCGGTCGTGCCGTCGATGACGAGCAGCACTTCCTGCGGTGCAGCGGTGTCGAGCTTCTGCAGCACGCGCTTGATCTTGCCGAGTTCCGCCATCAGGCCCTGCTGCGTGTGCAGGCGGCCCGCGGTGTCGGCGATGAGCACGTCGGTGCCGCGCGCCTTCGCCGCCTGCAGCGCATCGAACGCGACCGATGCGGCGTCCGCATTCTGGCCCTGTGCGACGACCTGCACGCCATTGCGTTCGCCCCAGGCCTGCAACTGCGCGACCGCCGCGGCGCGGAAGGTATCGCCCGCGGCCAGCATCAGCGTGCGGCCTTCGTCGCGGAAGCGACGCGCGAGCTTGCCGATGGTCGTGGTCTTGCCGACGCCATTGACGCCGATGGTCAGCAGCACGAACGGCTTGGCGTTGCGATCGATGACCAGCGGCTTCGCGACCGGCGCGAGGATCGCGAGCAGGTCGGCACGCAGCGCGCCGAGTAGTGCGTTCGCATCGGCAAACTCGCGCGACTTCATGCGCTTGCGCAGGTCGCCGACGATCTCGGTGGTCGCCGTGACGCCGACATCCGCCGTGATGAGCGCCGTCTCGATCTCGTCGAGCAGGTCGTCGTCGAGCTTGGGATTGCGCGAGAACAGGCCGCCGAGCGAACGCGTGAACGCATTGCCGCGCAGGCGCTCGAACCAGCCACGCTTGCCGGCGGGTGCCGCAGGCGTGGTCGGAACGACGCCCGGAACCTCGTCGGCCGTGGCATCGGCGGGCGTCGCGTTCAGCAGATCGCCGCGGGCCGCGGGGCCGGTGAACTCGGGCGCGCTCGGCCACGCCGTGGTGATTTCCGGTTCGACGACGGGTGCCGGAGCCGAAACGTCGTCGGCGACATCCGCGGTCGACGGCAGCGTCTCGCGCGCGAGCGCTTCCGCCGCGGCGTCGACCGCCGCCGGATCGTTGATCGATGCATCGATGCCGCGCTCCACGTCGGCTTCGGTCGCGTCGGCGGATTCCGAGGTGGCGGGCTGCGCGTCCGGAAACGCCGCGGCGAGCTCCTCGACGGACATGCGCCGCTCGGGCTCGGTCGGCTTCTTGCGGCGCAGGAAACTCAGCATCGGCAGGCGTCGGAATTGGGGGAAAATGGGCGCGACATGCTAGCACCGGCCCCCACGACGCCCCGATGAACACGCCCGCAGGGAAGGTCCGTCTCATCGGCGGGCGATGGCGCGGAACGCGCCTGGAGGTGCCGAACGTGGCGGGGCTGCGGCCTTCGTCCGACCGCGTGCGCGAGACGCTGTTCAACTGGCTGATGCCGTGGTTGCCGGGCGCACGTGTCGTCGACGTGTTCGCCGGCACGGGCGCGCTCGGGCTCGAGGCGTTGTCGCGCGGCGCGGAGTCGGCCGTGCTGATCGAACGTGAGGCGAGCCTCGCGACAGCACTTCGCAACACGCTCGACCGTCTCGAAGGTGGCGCGCGAGGGCAGGTGGTGCAGGGCGATGCGCTCGGCTGGCTCGCAGCGTCCACGGCCACTTTCGACATCGCCTTCGTCGACCCGCCCTTCGCAGGCGGGCTCTGGCCCCGCGTGTGGCCGGCCCTGGCGCCGCGGCTGGCCCCGGACGCGCTCGTCCACGTCGAGAGCCCATCTGACGTCGACCCCGGCGTACCGTCGAACTGGGAGCTGCATCGCGAAGGACGCACGCGGGACGTCCGATATGCCCTGTACCGCGTGCCTGCGGCCGCGATCGCCACTGCTACACTCGGCCCCGAAGCGACGGCCGGGGAGCCGTCGAACCCGCACGAGAGTCCATGAGCGCGGCACGACACCGCACCGCCGTCTATCCCGGCACGTTCGATCCGGTCACGAATGGTCATATCGACCTCGTCGATCGCGCGGCGCCGTTGTTCGAGCGCCTCGTCATCGGCGTCGCGGAGAGTCCGTCCAAGGGCCCGGCCATGCCGCTCGACGTGCGCGTCGGGCTCGTGCAGGAAGCGATCGCCCACCATCCGAACGTCGAAGTGCGCGGCTTCAACTCGCTGCTCGCGCATTTCGTCCGCGACATCCAGGCCGGCGTGCTGCTGCGCGGCCTGCGCGCGGTGTCCGATTTCGAATACGAGTTCCAGATGGCCAGCATGAACCGCCATCTGATCCCGGAAGTCGAAACGCTGTTCCTGACGCCGGCCGAGCAGTACGGCTTCATTTCTTCATCGCTGGTCCGTGAGATCGCCCGCCTCGGCGGGGACGTCTCGGGCTTCGTGCCCCCGGCGGTGGCCTCCGCGCTGCAGGCCCATTGGCGGCGCACTTGACGTCAACCCCGAGGAAACACATGAAGACCACGACCCGCCTGTTGCTGCTCGCCGTGCTCGCCCTGCCGGTCCTGGCGGCGTGCAAGAAGGAAGACGACACGCAGACCGCCCAGAGCTCCAAGCCGGCCGTCGCCAAGCCGGCGAACACCACCGACGAGAACGCCTGGAATGCGTACATCCAGGACCAGGTGACCCGTCACCTCGAAGGCGCGACCAGCACCTTCGCGTACACGCTGCCGATGCCGGGCTCCGAGGGTTACGACGACGCCTTCCAGCGCGCGACCGACAAGGCCAAGGAAGACGTGTCGCGTGGCGGTGTCGAAGGCACGCTGATGGCGTTCGGCTCGGCCGATTCGAAGAAGACCGCCGACATGATCGAAGCCGCTTTCAAGGGCGTCGGCACAGACACCATGAAGGGCGTGCGCGTCATGTTCATCGGTGACGCGGCCGACAAGGATCGCGCCGAGGCGGCGGTGAAGCCGTCGGGCGCCAAGTTCGAGTTCGTCGAAGCCAAGTAATCCGACGCGGGCGCTTCGCCCCGTCACGACGGCCGGCCTTAGCGCCGGCCGATTTCGTTTGCGGCCCGGCGTTCCGCGACAGGCAACCCGGCGTGCAGCGGGTGTCGGCGCCGGCGGTGATCGCGGGTGCGACAATGCCCGCTCGATTCCCGATCCGCCGTGGCATGTCCCTTCGCATCAACGACCTCTGCGTCAACTGCGACGTCTGCGAGCCCGCCTGTCCCAACCAGGCGATATCGCAGGGCGAGGTCATCTACGTGATCGATCCGGCGCGCTGCACGGAGTGCGTCGGCCACTTCGACGAGCCGCAGTGCGTCGTCGTCTGCCCGGTCGAATGCATCGACCCGGATCCCACCCATCCCGAATCCCGCGACGAGTTGCTGGCGAAGGCGATCGCGCTCGCCGGCGGCTCGCTGGAGACCCCCTGATGCGTCCAGTTCTGCACGTCTTCGCTGCTGTTGTTCTGTCGCTCGTCGTCGCCATGCCGACGGCCGCGAAAACCCCAGCAGCGAAGACGGCGACGACGGCTGCGCACGCATCGCATCCGCCGGGTGCCGCGATCGCGAGCGCCCACGCGCTGGCCACGGATGCCGGGCTCGAAATGCTGCGCAAGGGCGGCAATGCATTCGATGCCGCGGTCGCGGTGTCGGGGGTGCTCTCCGTCGTCGAGCCGGTGAGCTCGGGCATCGGCGGTGGCGGCTTCTTCCTGCTGCACGATGCGAAGACCGGTCGCGATGTGTTCGTCGACGCGCGCGAAACCGCGCCCGAGTCGGCGACGCCGGCCTCGTTCCTCGACGCGAAGGGCGATCTCGACCGCGACCGCGCGCAGAACGGGCCGTGGTCGGCCGGCATCCCGGGCTTGCCCGCGGCGCTCGTCCACATCGCGAAGAAGTACGGAAAGCTTCCGCTCACGACCACGCTCGCGCCCGCCATCCGCATCGCGCGCGACGGCTTCCCCGTGTATGAGCGCCTCGAGAAGGGCTACGCCAGCCGTCGCACGGTGATGGAGCGCTACCGTGGCACGCGTGCGGTGTTCCTCGCCGACGGCGATCCGCCGAAGGTCGGCGAAACGTTCAAGCAGCCCGAACTCGCGCACACGCTCGAACTGATCGCGAGCAAGGGTTTCGACGGCTTCTATCGTGGCGAGACCGCGACGAAGCTGCTCGCGGCGGTCAAGGAAGAGGGCGGCCGCTGGACGCCGAACGAACTCGCCGGATACCGCGTGCGCGAACGCACGCCGCTAAAGTTCGACTATCGCGGCTGGCACATCACCACCGCGCCGCCGCCGTCGTCCGGTGGCGTCGCGCTCGCGGAGATCCTGCAGACCGTCTCCGGCTGGGACCTGCAGAAGCTCGACCCCGCACATCGCACGCACATCCTCACCGAGGCGATGCGCCGCGCGTACCGCGACCGCACGATCTATCTCGGCGATCCGGACTTCGTGAAGGTGCCGATGTCGCGCCTGATGTCGCCGGACTACGCGGCGGGCCTGCGCGCCACGATCCACCCGGACAAGGCGACGCCGAGCGAGCTGCTGCCGGGCCAGCCCGCGCCGCTGGAAGACGACGAGACCACGCATTACTCGATCATCGACGCGCAGGGAAACCTCGTGTCGACGACGCAGACGGTCAACCTCACCTACGGTTCGGGCATGGTCGCGACGGGCACGGGCGTGCTGCTCAACAACGAGATGGACGACTTCGCGCTGAAGCCGGGCACGGCGAACGCATTCGGCGTGATGGGCTTCGAGGCGAACGCACCCAAGCCCGGCAAGCGCATGCTGAGTTCGATGACGCCGAGCTTCATGGAGTCGAAGGACAAGCTGGTCGTGATCGGCGCGCCGGGCGGCAGCCGCATCATCACCGAGGTGCTCATCGGCATCCTGGGTTATGACGCTGGTCTGTCGGCGCAGCAGGTCGCAGCGCTGCCGCGCATCCACCACCAATGGCTGCCGGACTTGATCTCCGCCGAGGCGGGTGCGCTCGATGCGCAGACGGTGACCGCACTGGAGGCCATGGGCCACAAGGTCAACGCCGCCGAGGCGAATTGGGGCAACCTGCAGACGGTCGCGTGGGACAAGCGCGCGAACACGCTGGAAGGCGGCACCGATCCGCGCAATCCCATGGGCAAGGCGGCCGTCGATACCGCGCCGCGCGCCGCGCACTGACCCGAAACCCCGCAAGGACGACGCATGGCGCTCGAACGGCTTCCGAACGCACCGACCGATTTCGACTTCGTGATCGGCGACTGGCGCGTCACCCATCGCCGGCTCAAGGATCGGCTCGCGAACTGCACCGAGTGGGTGGAGTTCGACGGCGAGATGTCGACACGGCACGTGCTCGGCGGCTTCGGCAATGTCGAGGACAACCGGCTGATGTTTCCCGAGGGCGAGTTCCGCGCGGTCGCGCTGCGCTCGTACGACGCATCGGCGGGCACGTGGTCGATCTGGTGGCTTGACGGTCGTTTCCCGGGTCGCGTCGACGTGCCCGTCGTCGGGCGCTTCGAGAACGGCGTCGGTACGTTCTTCGCCAAGGACACGTTCGGCGACATGCCGATCACGATCCGCTTCATCTGGTCGACGTCGGACGTCGACACGTTGCGCTGGGAGCAGGCGTTCTCCGCCGACGACGGCCGCACGTGGGAAACCAACTGGACGATGGACTTCCGTCGCCGCGCCTGACGCGGGCGGTTCCGCGCACGCGACGGGCGGGCGTTCGCCTCCAAGCGGCCGTGGAATCATGGCGCTTTCCGGAGGACTGCAGATGGACCCGTACAACAGCGTCGCCACGCCGCCGCCGCATTCGAACGGCGCGCTCACCCTCAACGACCAGATGGTCACCACCGCGTTCGAACTGCCCGGGCTGCGCGTCGTGCGCAACCTCGGCGTGGTGCGCGGCATCACCGTGCGCTCGCGCTCGGTCGTCGGCAACTTCCTCGGCGGCCTGCAGACGATCTTCGGCGGCAACATCACCATCTACACGCAGCTCTGCGAGCAGGCGCGAATGGAGACGTACCGCGACATGATGGTGCACGCGCGACAACTCGGCGCCAACGCGATCATCGCCGTGCGCTACGACGCCACCGAGCTGATGGCGGGGCTGACCGAGGTGCTGTGCTACGGCACGGCCGTCGTCGTCGAGCCCGAGCACTGACATTCACCGCCCGTGAGACGGCCGCGCGCCAAGCTCGCGGCATGTCCACCGGCCAGCCCTCCCTGTTCGACACCGGCGACGTCGTCCTGTTCGACGACGCCGAAGGCGGCATCCGCTATCGGCCGCGCCTGGTCGATACCGGCACGGCCGCGCGCTGGTTCGAGGAACTCGTGCGCGATGTCGAATGGCGGTCGCTGCAGCGCGAGATGTACGAACGCACGGTGGACGTGCCGCGACTGATCGGGTCGTATCCGCTGGATTCGGCGGCGCTCCCCGCAACGCTGCACGAAGTGCTGGCAGCGGTCCGCAGCGTCGTCGACGCACCGTTCGATACGGTCGGCTGCAATCTCTACCGCGACGGCCGGGACAGCGTCGCGCCGCACAACGACACCCTGCATGCGCTGATGCCGCGCCAGCCGATCGCGCTGGTTTCGCTGGGCGACGTGCGCGACATGGTGATCACGCCGAAGCCCGGCACGCGCGGCCGACGCATTCGTCTACCGCTCGAGCCGGGCAGCCTGCTCGTCATGAGCCATGCGTCGCAGTCGACGCACGATCACGGCATTCCGAAAACGCGCGACAAGGTCGGCCCGCGCATCAGCCTCGCGTTCCGCGCGCGGCAACCCGGCGGCGATCTGCTAAGGGGCTATCGTCCCGCCGGCTGACTCAACCGATGAAGCTGCCGCCGTTGACGTGGATGAACTGCCCGGTGATGTAGCTGCTGTCCTCGCTCGCCAGGAAGACGTACGCCGGGCCGAGTTCGCTCGGCTGACCCGGCCGGCCCATCGGCGTGTCCTTCCCGAATTCGCGCTGTGCCTTCGCGTCATAGGTCGACGTGATCAGCGGCGTCCAGATCGGGCCGGGCGCGACGCCATTGACGCGGATGCCGCGCTTCACCAAGTTCTTCGCGAGCGAATAGGTGAACGTCTCGATCGCGCCCTTGGTCGATGCGTAGTCGAGCAGGTGCTCGCTGCCGCGGAAGGACGTCACCGAACCGGTATTGATGATGACGTCGCCGGCTTCGAGATGCTCCAACGCGAAGCGCGTGATGAAGAAGAACGGATAGACATTGTTCTCGAACGTCGTCCTGAGCTGCTTCGCGCTGACGTCCTCCAGCCGATCCTGCGAGACGTGGTCGGCGAGGTTGTTGACCAGGATGTTGAGCCCGCCCAGTTTCGCGACCGTCTGCTCCACGGCCCAGCGGCAGCGTGATTCGCTGCGTGCGTCCCCGCGCAGCAGCAGGCAGCGGCGCCCTTCGGCCGTCACCAGGCGTTCGGTGTCCCGCGCATCCTCGTCTTCCGACAGATAGAGGATCGCGACGTCCGCGCCTTCGCGGGCGAAGTGCACCGCCACGGCGCGACCGATGCCGCTGTCGCCGCCGGTGACCAGCGCGACCTTGCCTTCGAGCTTGCCGCTGCCGCGATACGTGGCTCGGATCGTTTCCGGCTGCTTGCGCATCGCGCGCTGGTGGCCCGGTCGGTTGATCGCGTTTGCGGATTTGCGTGCGGCCATGGTCGGTCTCCTTCGATGCGCGATCGTCGGCGGCCGGCCGTGGCCGCGGCATGAAGCGGTCGTCGCATCGGCCCGCCTAGACTCGCGACATGACGGATCCCATTCCTTCTACGGTCGCCGGCGGTCATCGACTGTTCTTCGCGTTGTGGCCCGATGACGAAACCCGCGCCGCGCTCGAGCGCGCCGTGGCGAGCGTCGCGATGTTCCGTGGCGCCGGGCGGCGCACGTCGCCCAGCAAGTACCACCTCACGCTGCATTTCCTCGGCGGTTGGGCGACGCGGCCGGACGACGTGGCCGATCGCGCGCGCCGCGGCCGCGAACGTCGACGCGCGCGCGTTCCATCTCGTGCTGGACCGTGCCGGTGGATTTCCCGGCGCGCGTGTCGGGTGGCTCGCGCCTGCGGGCAACTCCGGGCTCGACGCGCTGTGGTGCGCGTTGCGGCACGCGTTGGACGACGCGGGCATCGAGCATCGCGACCACGCAAAGTTCTCGCCGCACGTCACGGTGCTGCGTGGCGTCGCCGGTCGCTTGCCCGAGACACCGATCGAGCCGGTGTCGTGGCCGGTGACGGACTTCGTGCTGGTGTACGGCTTCGACGGACGCTACGAAATCCTCGAACGCTGGCCGCTGCGCGCCTGAGCGTTCACCTCGTGAACGCGCCGCGCATGCAGCCTTGGGGCGCATGACGGAGCATCTGCATATCGGTTGCGCGGGCTGGAGCGTCCCCGGCGCGCACGCGGCGCATTTTCCCGAGGACGGCACGCATCTTGCGCGCTATGCGCGGCGCTTCAACATGGTCGAGATCAATTCGTCGTTCTATCGACCGCATCAGCCGAAGACGTATGCGAAGTGGGCCGCCTGCGTGCCGGACAACTTCCGCTTCGCGGTGAAATTTCCGCGCGCGGGAACACACGACGCGCGGCTGCACGAAGCCGAGCCGATCATCGAGAGCTTCGCGTCGCAGGTGCACGAACTGGGCGACCGGCTGGGTCCGGTCCTCGTGCAGCTGCCGCCGAGCCTCGCGTTCGAGCGCGATGTGGCCGAAGTATTTTTCGATGCGATGCGCCAGCACTTCGACGGGCCGCTCGTCTGCGAGCCGCGCCATCCGACATGGTTCACGCCGGCGGGCGACGCGTTGTGGAAGCGATTCGACGTGGCGCGCGTCGCGGCCGATCCCGCGCGTGTACCCGAGGCGGCGATCGCCGGCGGTGCCGGGCCGGTGCGCTACTGGCGGCTGCACGGCGCGCCACGCGTCTACTACGACGCCTACGGCGACGAAGGCCTGCGCCCGTGGGCCGGCGATATCCGCGCCGCACGCGAAGCGGGCCTCGATTGCTGGGCGGTCATGGACAACACCGCGCTCGGCCACGCGACGCTCGACGCGATGCGGCTCGAAGCGATGCTCGCCGACGTGCGCTAGCGGTCAGTCCTGCAGCTTCGCGCCGCAGCCGCGGTACGTCGTGCCACCGACGTCGAGCGTGACGGTCGCCTCGAACGCCTGTCCGCTCATGCCATCACGGCAGCGCTCGTTCTTCACCGTCATGCGGATTGCACGGCCCGTGCTGTCGATGCCGGTGTACCCGTCCGCTGCGGGCTTGAGCGGCGCGGTCACATGCGTCTGTCCGTAGTCGAGCAGCGCATCGAGTCGTGGCGGGGTGCCCGCGATTTCGGCCGTCCAGCCCGGTTCGTTGCCGACGGCGCGGAACGTCGCGCCGCGAAGCACGGCCTGGTTCCACGGCGACACCTGCGACGCCTGCACGCAGTCGCGTGCGGGTTCGCCGGCGAGCGTCAGCGTGCCGGTCGCGCCTTTCGTCCAGAACTCGTTGCCGCGGGCGTCCGCGTAGCGCGCGCCCGATGCCGAACGCGCGAGCGGCAGCGTGACCGATGCGCCGTTGTAGGCGAGCCGCACCTGCTTGGGCGCATCGTCGAAGCGCGACATGACGCCCAGGTCGCCGCATTCCCAGTGCGCGACGGGTCCGGTCGGCGGCGCGGCGACGGCGTCGCTTGCGGCTGCACGCCGCATGCGGACTTCGACACTGTTGCCGCCCGGCATGACGCCGACGGGCGCGGGCGTCTCGAACCAGCGCTGGCCGTCCGGACCGATCAGCGTGGCGCGCACCGCGTAGCCGGCAGGGTGCGGCGTCGACGGCACGGGCAGTTCGAACGGGTAGGGCGCGCCGGCGACATCGCGCAACGTCTTCGACCCGACCGACGCGCCGGATTCCGCACCGAGCAGGTCGACCTGCAGCGACGCGCCGGGCGGCATCTTGATGCGCTCGAGGTACGTGGCGACGCCGCGAACCGGCGCGTTGGACGTACTCGCGACCGGTGCGGCCGGCGGCGCGGCGTCGGGCGCCGCGGCGCTCGCAGGCTGCGGAGGTTGTTTTCCGGAACAGGCCGCGACGAACGAGGCGACGGCGGCAACGAGCACGGCGGATCGGACGGTCATGCCTTCAGCCTGCCAGCCGTCGCGTTCGTCCGGTGTCAGCGCGGCGCGGTGTCGACGCGCAGCACGGGGTAGAGGCCGTAGCGGTCGTCCCAGGCGCTGTGGCGGCGGTAGAAGAACTCGAGGCGCCTGTCGGGGCTCTTGGCGAAGTCCGGATCGTCCTTCACCCGCTTCTCGAACTCGGCGCGGAGCGCGGGATTGGCGGCCAGCATCTTCTCCGCCTCTTCCTCGGCGACGTAGTCCTCCATGTATTCCTTACGCTCGAACGCCGCGTTCGTGCGGCCCCAGGCCGCGATCGCGTCGGGCGCCGTCGGCTCGAGCAGACCCATGATGAGGCGCGCCTTGGGCTGCGCGATCGGCACGAACAGCGTGCCGGCAACCAGCGACCGCGTCTCGGGCGCCCACTTGCCCTGCGCGTCGAGGCGCTGGTGGCCTTCGAACGAGTCCGACGAGAACTTGATCGTGTCCGCGCGCCAAGCCTGCGCGGCGAGGTTCGACAGCGGCGCGTCGATGCGCTCGTAACGGATCGCATGCGCGTCGAGCGTCGGCTTCACCATGTCGACCCAGGCCGCCGGCACGACATAACCCGCGCGCGGGGCGTCGGCGCTGATGCGCGGGACCACGACGTCGTGCAGCGGGATACGCCAGACCTGCGGCCTGGTCTCGTCGTAGCGCGTCATCAGCGCGCCCGAGATCGGCGACATCGTCCGCGTGTACGCGTAACCCTTGAAGTCGATCGTGCGCGACGCGTCGGTCGCCTTGTAGTCGAGCGGCACCGCCGTGCCGCCGAGCTTGGTCGCGCGTTCGTCCGCCTCGCGCTCCATGCGCTGCCACGCCGCGCCGTTCGCCGCGACCTGCTGCAGCACCGCGACGATCGCGTCGTGCGTCGTATTGACGCGGTACTTGTACGGCCGCCACGAATGCGTCTCGACCAGCATCGCCATGCGGTTGCGCAGCTGCATGTAGCCGAGCGAGAACCGCGGCGTCGACACGCCGTCCTCGAAGCCGGACATCGGGTCGTCGCCCTTCACGAACGAGGGATAGAACGGCAGCGGCATGCCGCCGCGCTTGGCGATGTAGTCCATCGTGCCCTGGCGCAGTGCGCGGCCGGCGAGGCGCAGCTTCTCGTCGCCGGAGTTCACCGGTTCCACCTGCACGGCGAGGTCGTGCTGGAACTTCGCGCCGTCGGTGACGTGCAGGTCGACGTAGGCGACCGGGTCCCAGCGCTCGATCAGCGCCAGCATCGCGCGCATCTCCGGCGCGTCGGCCTTCATGTAGTCGCGGTTGAGGTTGAGGTTCTGCGCGGTCGCGCGCCAGCCCATTTCCTCGGGGCCGCGCTGGTTCGGGCGGTTCCAGGCCCTGAAGCGCTCATGGCCGTCGACGTTGAACACGGGCACGAAGACGAACACCTGGCGGTCGAGCGCGCCCTTGGCCAGCTTGCCGTCCAGCAGCTCGCGCAGAGCGAGGAAGCCCGCGTCCTTGCCGTCGATTTCCCCGGCGTGGATGCCGCCTTGCATAAGCGTGACCGGCAGGTTCTTCGCACGCGCGGCCTCGGGCGTCAGCGCGCCGGACGTGGACGCGATCAGCACCTTCATCGATCGGCCTTCCGGCGTGGTGCCGAAGGTCTCGCAGCGCACGACGTTGGGGTACTTCGCCGCGAACGCGTCGCAGAGCGCGATGACCTCGTCGTAGCGGCCCGTGCGGACGAAGTCGCTGCGCTCGGCGACGGTAGTGAGCGCGTCCTGCGCGAAGGCGGGGAGTGCGACGGCGAGCAGGGCGGCAAGAAGCGGCGTGCGATTCATCGGCGGCGGGGTCGGGAGGGGACGCCGCATGGTAGCCGTCCGCCCGTGCGATCATGCCGGGCCGTTCCGCAGGAGACCCCGATGCGCAGCCTGTACTACGCGCCCGGTGCCGCGAGCTTCGTCGTCCACTGGCTGCTCATCGAGCTCGGGCTCGACCACGAGCTGCGCAAGGTCGACACCGCGGCGGGCGAGCAGAAGAGCCCCGAATACCTCGCGATCAATCCGAATGGTGTCGTGCCCACCTACGTGGACGAAGGCCGGACGATGTTCGAGGCCGCGGCCATCGCGATGACGCTGGGCGACCGCCACAGCGCGGGTCGTCTCGCCCCGACGTTCGATGCCCCGGAACGCGCGAACTACAACCAGTGGATGTTCCACCTCGCGAACGCGGTGCAGCCGCTGTTCCGCATCTGGTGGTATCCGCACGAGCCGGCGGGCGAGGGCAATGCCGAGGTCGTGCGCCAGCACGTCATCCCGCGCATCGAAGCGGCGTGGCAGCGCCTGGACGACCACCTCGCCAAGAACGGCCCGTACCTGCTCGGCGGACAGCCCAGCGTCGCCGACTTCTACCTGACGATGCTGATGCGCTGGTCGCGCGGCATGCCCAAGCCGGGCGACCGCTGGCCGCATCTCGGCGCGCTCGCCGCGAAGATGAAGGCGCGCCCCTCGTTCGCGACGCTGTACGAGCGCGAAGGCCTCACCGAATGGGCCTGACGCCCGCACCTGCGACGACCGAATGCTGACTCTTCTCATCATCGCCGTGACCGCGATCGTCTCGTGGCTCGCGTTCCAGAAACCGCGCCTCGCCGAACGGCTGATCCTCTATCCCCCGGCGGTGAAGCGCGGGCAGGTCGAACGGTTGCTCACGCATGGCTTCATCCATGCCGACCTGTCGCACCTGTTCTTCAACATGCTGACGCTGTTCTTCTTCGGTCGCCTGACCGAGCGCGTCGTCGAGGGACTGGCCGGGCCGATCACGTTCATCTTCTTCTACATCTCGGCGATCATCGTCGCGATCCTGCCGAGCTACCTGCGCCACCGCGACGACAGCCGCTACCGCAGCCTCGGTGCGTCGGGCGCCGTCGCCGCCATGCTGTTCGCCGCGATCCTGATCGATCCGTGGATGATGATCTTCATCCCGAGTCCCGTGCCCGGCATCCTCTATGGGATCGGCTACGTGGCGTGGTCGTGGTGGGCCGATCGCAACAGCATGGACGGCGTCAATCACAACGCGCACCTGTCCGGCGCGATCTACGGCGTGCTCTTCATGCTGGTGATGAATCCTGCCGTCGGCCGGCACTTCCTCGCCGCGCTCGCATCCCCGCATTTCTGACGCTCACCGGCCCTGCATCGCGGCCGGTGTCTCCTGATCGTTTGACGAACGGAGCGATCCCATGGACGTGCAGCACGAGCCCGAGAACGAGCGATTCATCGCCAAGGTCGATGGATACATCGCAGAGATGAGCTACCGGCGCGAGGACGGCGTCCTCGCGATCACGCACACGGGCGTGCCGTCGGAAATCGGCGGCCGGGGCATCGCCGGCGACCTCGTGCGTGCGGGCTTCGACTATGCGCGCGCCCACGGCCTGCGCGTGCGTCCGCTGTGCAGCTACGCGGCCGCATGGGCGCAGCGGCATCCGGACTACGCGGACGTCCTCGCCAGCTGACGGCTGCACGACGGGCGCGGTTGTGACAGCATCCGCGCCCCACGCCGGCCCGATCCCGCCATGCGCATCAGCAAATACATCAGCGACACCGGCCTCTGCTCGCGGCGCGAAGCCGACCGCCTGATCGCGGAAGGCCGCGTCACCGTCAACGGCCTGCGTGCGCGGGTCGGCGTGGAGATGGGCGAGGGTGACGAGGTGCGCGTCGACGGCGAGAAGCTCGCCGTGCGCAAGGCGGCGCCGAACAAGCGTCGCCACGTCTACATCGCGTTGAACAAGCCGGTCGGCGTGACGTGCACGACCGAGAGTTCGGTGCCCGGCAACATCGTGGAGTTCGTCGGGCACGAGCAGCGCATCTTCCCGATCGGGCGCCTGGACAAGGATTCCGAAGGGCTGATCCTGCTCACCAGCAACGGCGACATCGTCAATGAGATCCTGCGCGCCGAGAACAAGCTGGAGAAGGAATATCTCGTCGCGGTGAACAATCCTGTGACCGACGAATTCCTGCGCGGCATGGCGCGCGGCGTACCGGTGCACGGGCAGATGACGCTGCCGTGCCGCACCGGCAAGCTCGGTCGATTCGGTTTCCGCATCACGCTGGTGCAGGGCCTGAACCGCCAGATCCGCTTGATGGCCGCGCACTTCGGCTATCGGGTCAAGACGCTCGTTCGCGTGCGCATCGGCGGGGTCAAGCTGGGCCATCTGAAGATCGGTCAGTGGCGCAACCTCACCGACGCGGAACTGCACGGGCTCGTCCCCGGCGGCACCGACTGGTAACGCGTCGATACGGGCATCACACGCCGCCCATTAATTTTGCGTCGACGCCCCGTTCAATCCGCCGACGCTGCATGACCCCCCATTCGATGGTTCCCCGCCGCGTGCCCCGGCTGGCCGCGCCCGCGGTTGCCTGCCTGTTGCTCGCCGCCTGCCAGAAGCCCGACGCTGCCTCCCCCGCGGCCGCACGCACGGGTGCGTCCCGTCCGGCCGCCGCGAGCGAGCGCGCGGAGCTCAAGGACGTGCTCGACACCTCGGCGACGCACGTCATCGGCATCAGCTATCCGGCGGGGCTCGCGAAATACCCGCAGCTCGCGGCGCTCGCACAGCGTTTCGCGGCGCAGGCGCGTGACCAGCTGATCGAAGCCGAACGCCAGCGGCCGCCCGACAGCGCCGCCGGGCCGTACGAGCTGTCGATGGAATTCCAGCTTCGCCACGACTCCCCGCAGCTGGTCGTGCTGGCGGTCGACGGCAGCACGTTCACCGGCGGCGCGCATTCGATGCCGATCATCCAGCGCTGGGTGTGGCTGCCGGCGCAGAATCGCCAGCTCACGGCCGCCGAACTGTTCCCGCAGGAGCAGAGCTGGACGCGCATTTCGAGCGACGTACGCGCGCAGCTCAAGGCCGAATTGCAGCAGCGACTGGAGGCCGACGACATCGCGCCGAACGAACGCGCGCAGCTGATGAAGTCGGCGACGGCGATGATCGAAGGCGGCACCGAGCCCAAGGCCGAGGACTTCGCCGTGTTCGAACCGCTGTTCGACGACGCCGGCCACGTCAGCGCGGTCCGCTTCGTGTTCCCGCCGTACCAGGTCGGTCCGTATTCCGACGGCACGCACACCGTCGAACTGCCGGCGGCGCAGCTCGTGCAGGACGTCGCGCCGCAATACCGCGCGCTGTTCGCGACCGCCGGCTGATGGCGACGCGCGCGTCCACGCCGACATCGACGACGCGCACGCGCGCACCGTCGACGCGCCGACGCGAGAAGCGTTTCCCGGACGTTCCCGAAGGCACGGCGCCCGAACCCGCCGGCACGAGCCTGCGCGCACTTCGCGAAGCCGCGGCTGCCTGCAAGCGCTGCGATCTCTGGCGACCGGCGACGCAGACGGTGTTCGGCGAGGGCTCGCCGAAGGCGCGGATCTTCGTCATCGGCGAGCAGCCGGGCGACCGCGAGGACATGGCCGGCGAGCCGTTCGTGGGGCCGGCCGGGCGGATCTTCGACCAGGCGATCGAAGATCTCGGCCTCGACCGCAAGTCCATGTACGTCACCAACGCCGTCAAGCACTTCAAGTTCGAGCCGCGCGGCAAGCGGCGCATCCACAAGCAGCCGAATCCTGCCGAGCAGAAGGCCTGCCACGTCTGGCTGGAGCGCGAGCTCAAGGCGGTGAAGGCGGAGGTGGTCGTCTGCCTCGGCGCCATTGCCGCCAAAGCCGTGTTCGGATCGAAGTTCGCCCTGATGAAGCAGCACGGCGAATGGCAGGAACTGCCGGACGGCCGCCGCGCGTTCGCGACCATGCACCCCTCATGGGTGCTGCGCCAGCGCGGCGACGCCGACCGAGAAGCCGCGTTCAGGACGTTCCGCGCCGACCTGGCCCTGCTCACCGAATTGGAGCGCCGCCACTAAGCGGCCGTAGCCCGCGTCTCACAGGCCGAGACGGCCCGCCGACACCATGGGCCCGTCCTTCAGGAGCCGCGGCCCGTGAACACGATCGACAAGCTCGCGATCCTCGCCGACGCCGCGAAGTACGACGCGTCCTGCGCGTCGAGCGGCGGCAAAGTGCGCGATTCGTCCGGCACGGGCGGGATTGGCAGCACCGGCGGCATGGGTATCTGTCACTCGTATACGCCGGACGGCCGCTGCGTATCGCTATTGAAGATCCTGCTGACGAATTTCTGCGTCTACGACTGCGCGTATTGCGTGAACCGCCGCAGCAGCAACGTGCGTCGCGCGCGGTTCTCGACCGATGAAGTCGTGCGGCTCACGCTCGACTTCTACAAGCGCAACTACATCGAAGGCCTGTTCCTCTCCAGCGGCATCATCCGTAATGCCGACTACACGATGGAGCAGCTGGTCGAAGTCGCGCGTTCGCTGCGCGAGGACCATGCGTTCGGCGGCTACATCCATCTCAAGACGATTCCCGAGGCGTCGCCCGAACTGCTCGCAGCGGCCGGCCGCCACGCCGATCGATTGAGCATCAACATCGAACTCCCGACGGAAAGCGGGCTGTCGACACTCGCGCCCGAGAAGACAGCGACGAGCATCCGCGGCGCGATGGGCCAGTTGCGCTGGCGCATCGAGGAGTCGAAGGAGGAACGCGCGAAGGTGACGCGCGCTCCGGTGTTCGCGCCTGCGGGGCAGAGCACGCAGATGATCGTCGGCGCCGACGGTGCGGACGATAGGAGCATCCTCGACACCAGCGCGAACCTCTACGGCAACTATCGGCTGCGGCGGGTGTACTACTCCGCGTTCAGTCCTATTCCTGATGCGTCCGTCGCGCTGCCGCTGAAGTCGCCGCCGCTCGTGCGCGAGCATCGCCTCTACCAGGCCGACTGGCTGATGCGCTTCTACGGGTTCGCTGTCGACGAGATCGCGCCACGCGATGCGGGCGCGGGGATGCTCGATCTCGACATCGATCCCAAGCTCGCGTGGGCGTTGCGTCACCCCGATAAATTCCCCGTCGACGTGAACAGCGCGCCGAAGGATCTGCTGCTGCGCGTCCCGGGTTTTGGCACGAAGACGGTCAAGCGCGTGCTGTCGTCGCGCCGCTTTGCGCGCATGCGGCTCGACGACCTCGCGCGGCTCGGTGCCAGCCTGCGCAAGGTCATGCCGTTCGTGCAGACGCTGGATCACCACCCGCGCGGCACTCTCGATCGGCCCGAACGCCTGCGCGCGAAGCTTGCGGCCCCGCCGGTGCAGGCGTCGCTGTTCTGATGTGGCGCGCGACCGTCGAGCCGGCGTGGGAGCTGGCTGCGTGGCGTGATCAGGCGCGGATGGCGCTGCGCGCGGAGATTGCGCCGGAGGTCATCGAATGGAACGGTGACGTCGACGGATTGCTCGGTGCACGGGCGCTCGTGGATGCGGAGCCTGTGCGCGAAGCACCCGCCGTTCCGGGCGGGTTTCTTCGTCTCGCGCAGGCCGTCATCGCGCATCGTGATCCGCACCGGCATGCGCTGCTGTACCGCCTCCTGTGGCGGCTGACGCATGGCGAGCCGTCACTGCTCGAGCATGATGCGGATATCGATGTCCGCCGGGCGGCGCAGCTCGAGAAGGCGGTACATCGCGACGCGCACAAGATGAAGGCCTTCGTGCGCTTTCGCGAGGTTCCCGGCGAGGACAACGCGTTCATCGCCTGGTACGAGCCCGACCACCATGTGGCCGACCTCGTCGCGCCGTTCTTCGCCAAGCGTTTCGCGGGCATGCGCTGGGCGATCCTGACGCCGTATCGCCGCGCGATCTGGGACGGCGAGCACCTCGAACTCGGCCCGGGCGGTGATCGCAATGAAGTGCCGCATGACGACGCCGGCGAAGCGCTGTGGCGTCGCTACTACGCGAGCATCTTCAACCCGGCACGGCTGAATCCGCGTGCGATGAAAGCCGAGATGCCGGTGCGCTTCTGGAAGCACTTGCCGGAGGCACGAGACCTTCCGCTGTTGATGCGCGATGCGACGCAACGCGTCGATGCGATGGTCGCGCGTGCCCCCGAACCTGCGCGTCGTCGCGTGCCGGCACCGATGTTCGCAACACCGACGCCGGTCGACGATCTCGACGCGCTGAATCTCGCACTGCGCGATTGCCGCGCGTGTCCGCTGTGGCAACCGGCGACGCAGGCCGTGCCCGGCGAAGGCCCGCGCGATGCGCGCATCGTCTTCGTCGGTGAGCAGCCTGGCGACGAAGAGGATCTCTGCGGCCGTCCGTTTACCGGACCCGCCGGTCGGCTGTTCGATCGTGCGATGGCGGAGGCCGGGCTCGACCGCAGCGCGGTCTACGTCACCAACGCCGTCAAGCATTTCAAGTTCGAGCTCCGCGGCAAACGCCGCATCCACCAGCGCGCGAATGCGGCCGAGCAGGCGGCATGTCGCGGTTGGCTGGAGCGCGAACTCGCGCTGCTGCAGCCCGAACGCGTCGTTTGCCTGGGTGCGACGGCCGCGACGGCGATGCTCGGTCGGGGATTTCCGCTGATGCGCGAACGCGGTCGCTGGCATCGCACCGCCAGCGACGTCCCGGTGATGGCGACGGTGCACCCGTCGTGGGTGCTTCGCCAACCGCCGCACGAGCAGGAGGCCGCTTATCGCGGTCTCGTCGACGACCTGCGCCGGATCATCGAACTCGATGCCGAGTTGCCGACGCACGCAACACCGAGCGTGGCGAACCGGCACTAGCATCGACGTTCCATCCCGCCGGAGCCGGCCATGTCGTTCAATCCCGTCAACTGGTTCGAGATCTACGTCGACGACATGGCGCGTGCGCGCCGCTTCTACGAGACCGTGTTGAAGCGAACGCTCTCTCAGCTGCCGTCGCCCGACATCGAGATGTGGGTGTTCGACGCCACGCCCGATCAACCCGGTGCCGGCGGCTCGCTGGTGCACTACGAAGGGCTGAAGGCCGGTGGCGCGTCGACCATCGTCTATTTCCGTTGCGAGGACTGCGCGGTCGAAGCGTCGCGCGTGGAAGCGGCCGGCGGTCGCATCCACAAACCGAAGATGTCGATCGGGCCGTACGGCTTCATCGCCCTGGCGGTGGATACCGAGGGCAACATGTTCGGCCTGCACTCGATGGCGTGAAGGCGCGCGTTCGGACGAACGGTCGCGGCGCCGGGTTGCCTGCGTGCCGCATCGCGGGCAGGATCGATGCATGGTCTCGACGCCCGCCCTCGCTTTGAACGCCGCCCGCTCCGGGCGCGTCGACGCGCGCGTCAATAACAATCGCAATAACGCCAGCCTCCCGCGGGCCGGCGATTAGCGCGCGCAACATCCACGCTCATCGACCACGAAGCCCGCACTGAGAAGTGCGGGCTTCTTCGTTTTCCACCCCGTGAAATCCCACCCCACGAACGAAGGCTCGCACCATGTGCTCGATCCTCGCCGCATTCGATCTCCGCCCCGACGCCGACCTGCGCGTGCTCCGCCCGCTCGCGCTCGCCATGTCGGCCCGACAACGCCATCGCGGTCCCGACTGGAGCGGCGTGCATGCCGACGATGCGGCACTGCTGGTGCACGAGCGCCTCGCCATCGTCGATCCCGTCGGCGGTGCGCAGCCCATCGTGTCGAAGGACGGGCGCGTCGTGCTCGCGGTCAACGGCGAGATCTACAACCATCGCGAGCTGCGTGCATCGATGCAGGACTACGCGTTCACCACCGGCTCGGACTGCGAGCCGATCAGTGCGCTGTACACGCACGAAGCGGATGTCGGTGCATGGCTCGATCGCCTCAACGGCATCTTCGCCTTCGCGCTGTGGGACACCGAAGCCAAGCGCTTCGTGATTGCGCGCGATCCGATCGGCGTCTGCCCGCTGTACTGGGGCCACGATGCGGACGGCCGCATCTGGGTTGCGTCGGAGATGAAGGCGATCGCGCGCAACTGCCCGGACGTCGGCCCGTTCCCGCCGGGCCACTGGTACGACAGCGCGACCGGCCAGCTGCGCCGCTACCACGTGCGCGACTGGCGTCGGTTCGAGACCACGGAAGGCGTAGAGGTGTCGAAGGCGGAGCTGCGCGAAGCGTTCGAACGCGCGGTGCATCGCCAGATGATGAGCGACGTGCCGTACGGCGTGCTTCTCTCGGGTGGGCTGGATTCGTCGCTGGTCGCCGCCATCGCCGCGCGTTATGCGCGACGCCGCATCGAGGACGACGACCGGAGCGAAGCGTGGTGGCCGCGCCTGCATTCATTCGCGATCGGGCTGGAAGGCTCCCCCGATCTCGCGGCCGCGCAGATCGCCGCCGATGCGATCGGCACCGTCCACCACGGTTTCACCTACACGGTGGAGGAGGGCATCGACGCACTGCCCGAAGTCATCCGCCACATCGAGACGTACGACGTCACCACGATCCGCGCATCGACGCCGATGTTCCTGCTCGCGCGCCGTATCCGTGCGATGGGTATCAAGATGGTGCTGTCGGGCGAGGGCAGCGACGAGATCTTCGGCGGCTATCTCTACTTCCACAAAGCGCCGAACGCCCGCGAGTTCCACGAGGAAACGGTGCGCAAGCTCGAAGGGCTGCACCAGTTCGACTGCCTGCGCGCGAACAAGTCGATGATGGCGTGGGGCGTCGAAGCGCGCGTGCCGTTCCTCGACACCGAGTTCCTCGACGTCGCCATGCGCATGGACGCCACCGCGAAGATGGCGGGCAAGGGCCGCATCGAAAAGGCGGTGCTGCGCGAAGCCTTCGAAGGCGCGCTGCCCGATTCGATCCTGTGGCGGCAGAAGGAGCAGTTCAGTGACGGCGTCGGCTACGGCTGGATCGATTCGCTGAAGGCGCACGCCGAGCGCGAGGTCACCGATGCCGCGCTCGCGACCGCCGAATTCCGCTACCCGATCAACCCGCCGCAGACCAAGGAGGCCTACCTCTACCGGACGCTGTTCGAGCGCTGGTATCCGGGCGAGGCCTGCGCGCGGACGGTGCCGGGCGGCAAGTCGATCGCCTGCTCGACGCCGGCCGCGATCGCCTGGGACGCCGCCTTCGCCGCGGCCGCCGATCCGTCCGGCCGGGCGGTCGCGGGGGTGCACGAAGCGGTGCTGGGATCGTCGAGCGAGACGCGCGTCACGGCGGCATGACTCAAGGTCGGCCGCATCGCGCCCGTTAACGAGCGGGAGAACGCGCGTCTGCGGTCGGCTGCTCCGGTGGCCGCACGCCGCGCGATGCATCGATCGGAGCGGCATGACTTCCAGCGAGGCGACCCTTAGCACATCCCGCCAGGCCGGCCGGCCGGCGCGGGAAAGGCGCAGATTGCGCCTGCTGGCCGTGGGCTGGGGGCTCGCCGCGCTGTTGCCCGTGATCGCCGTGCTGCTCGCGGCGTCGGACTATCGGGATTACCAGCAGGCCCGCGAGGTCCGCAGCCGGCTGGTGGCGGACGCGGTGCAGCGTCAGCTCCTCGACCGCCTCACGCTGATCGGCCGGCAGCTCGAGGACGTCGTCGCCCCGTCCGCCCAGGGCGTACTGGTGCCGATGGACGACGTCGCGGTCGCGCCGGCCGGCCCGAACGACGTACCGGCGTCGACCTGGGCCCACGTCGATGCGCCGCGCAGGATCGACGGCGTCTGGCGACTGCCCGTCGAGCGTCGCGTCGGCGATCACGTGATCCGCGCCACCGTCGACCCGCGGATCCTCATCGCGGTCGTCCGCGGTTATCGCCTCAACGCGCACGAATTCGTCAGCCTGATCCAGGACGAGAAGGTTCTGGTCGCGGGTTCGTTCCGCAGCGTGGTGTCGATCGGCGATCCGATGTCGAAGTCCCCGCTGTTCGCGCCCGAACGCATCGCGCAGCGCGAGGGTCGCTACGTTTCCAAGACGCTCGGCGACGGACGCGAACGCGAGCACGCATTCCGGCGCCTGCCCAATACCGGCCTGACCATCGTCGTCGGCACCGAGCCGCCGCATCTCCTCGACCTGTGGGCGCGTCCGGCGGGTGCGATCGGCTTGGTCGCGCTGCTGCTCGCCGCGGCATGGGGCTGGCTGGTGACGCGCTTCGATCGCGCGTTGCACGCGCTGAACAACCGCGAGGAGCGCCTCGAGCAGGCGAAGACGCTCGCGATGCTCGGCGAGTACGAGTGGGACCCGGAGACCGACGTCATCCACGTGACCCGGCAGGGCGCGCGCATCTACGGCCTGCCCGAAAGCACGCGCCAGCTGCCGGTCGAGGACGTGCTGGCGCTGGTGCATCCCGACGACGTCGATGCGCTGCGCAAGAAGATCCGCTCGATGCGACCGGGCCCCGACCCGCTGGAGATGCAGTTCCGCATCCGACGCCCTGACGGTGAGGAACGTGCGGTGCTCGCACGCAGCACCTTCGCGCGCGACGAGGACGGCAACCGCATCGTGCGCGGGTTCCAGCAGGACATCACCGAGCTCGCCGAAGCCCGCGCCCGCGCCGTGCGTGCCGAAGGCGAGTACCGCTTCCTGTTCGAACACAACCCGCTGCCGATGTGGGTGTTCGACCGCGAGACGCTGCGCATCCTCGCGATCAACGACGCGATGGAGCGCCACTACGGCTACTCCCGCGACGAGCTGGTCGGCGCGAGCATGCTGTCGATCCGGCCGGAGTCCGAACACGAGGCGGTGCGCCTCGCGGCGGCGGATTCGTCGGCCGACCGCCCGCAGGGCCACGTCTGGACGCACCTGCATCGCAACGGCCATGTCATGCGCATGGCGATCTACAGCCACGACATCGACTTCCACGGCCGTTCCGCGCGGCTGGTGGCCGCCGAGGACGTCACCGAGCGCGAGCGCGCGCAGGAGCGCTTCCGGCTGGTCTCGCGCGCAACCAGCGACGCGATCTACGACTACGACGTCGAGACCGGCGACATCTGGTGGAGCGAGAGCTACTACACGCAGTTCGGCACGTTGCCGCAGCCCGTTTCGCCGATCGAGGAATGGTCCGCACGCGTGCATCCCACCGATGCCCCGCGCGTCATGGCCGGGCTCAAGCGCGCGCTAGAAGGCGATGACGCCGAATGGCGTGATCAGTACCGCTATCGCCGCGGCGACGGCAGCTACGCGCTGGTCATCGATCGCGCGTTCATCCAGCGCGACGGCGCGGGACGCGCACTGCGCGTCGTCGGCGGCATGCTCGACATGACGGAGCGCGAGAGCTACGAAGAGCGTCTGGCCTATCGTGCGACGCACGACGCGCTGACCGACCTTCCGAACCGCCAGCTCCTGCAGGACCGCCTGCAGCAGGCGCTGCTCAATGCGCAGCGCTACGGTCGCGATGGCGTACTGATCTTCATCGATCTCGACGACTTCAAGCTGGTCAACGACGCGCTCGGCCACGGCGCCGGCGACGCCGTGCTCGTGGAAGTCGCGAACCGTCTGCGCGCCGTCGCGCGCGAGACCGACACCGTCGCGCGCTTCGGGGGGGACGAGTTCGTCATCATCCTCACCGAGCAGATGGGCGACAGCGGCGCGACCGAAGTGATCCGTCGCATCACCGAATCGTTGTCGCGGCCGATCGACCTCGGCGAAACGCAGCACATGCTCACCGCCAGCCTCGGCTGGTGCCGCTTCCCGGAAGCGGGCAAGGACGTCGAAACGCTGCTCAAGCACGGCGACCTCGCGATGCACCAGGCCAAGCGCCAGGGCCGCAATCGCGCCGTGCCGTTCCAGGCCGAGTTCGTCGACGGCGTCTCGCGTCGCGTGCAGCTGGTGTCCGAGCTGCGTCGTGCGCTCGAACGCGACGAGTTCGTGCCGGTGTTCCAGCCGCTGTTCGACAGCAACGAGCGCCCGGTCGCGCTGGAAACGCTGGTGCGCTGGAAGCATCCGGAGCGCGGCCTGCTCATGCCCGGCGAGTTCATTCCGGTGTGCGAGGAGAGCGGCCTGATCGTCGATCTCGGCCGTCGCGTGCTCGACCAGGCGGCGCGTCATTACCGCATGCTGGCCGACGCAGGCCTGCCGCAGCTACGCGTGGCAGTGAACGTCTCGCCGGCGCAGTTCAACGATGAGCTGGTGCAGTACGTCGCGGAGACGGTGCATCGTCATTCGTTGCCGGCCGAAGTGCTCGAGCTCGAGATCACCGAGGGCCTGCTGATGCAGGATCCCGAGCGCGCGATCGAACTGATGCGACAGATTGCAGGCCTCGGCGTCAGCTTCTCGATCGACGACTTCGGCACCGGCTACTCGTCGCTCGCCTATCTCAAGCGCTTCCCGATCGACCGTCTCAAGATCGACCGTTCGTTCGTGCGCGACCTCGGCAGCGACGATGACGACGCAGCGATCTGCAATTCGATCATCGGCCTCGCGCACGCACTTGACATCCGCACCGTTGCGGAAGGCGTGGAAACGTCGCTGCAGCTCGACTGGCTGCGCGAGCGCCACATCGACGAAGTGCAGGGCTACCTGCTCGGCCGCCCGATGCCGTTCGAAGAGCTGCTGCCGCTGCTCATGCGCTACGTCGAACGCGAACGCGGCGGCACCGCGACGCCGCACGCGGCGCCGGCGATCGTCTGAGTCGGCTCGACCGGCGCGCCGTCAGCGCGTCGGCTGCAAGGTCATCCGATGCGTTGCTGCGCCCGGGAGGAACGGCGTCGCGCGTCCGTGCACCCAATCGTCGTGGCCGGCACCCCAGTACGGCGACGCCGGATTCCCGGTCGGCCCGCCCGGCACGTGCGTGATGCCGTCAGCCTCGTGACCCGGCGCGACCACCATGCGTTCGGAGGCACCGAAATCCGGCGCGACCGCGCGCGGTGTGAGCCCATCGCCATCGAGTGGTTCCATCGGCATGCACAGCAGGCGGCGTGCGAACGGCAACGCGGCCGCGAGCGGGTGGCAGATCGCTGCCGTGTTGCGCTCGCCCCAGGTGCGATCGCGCAGCGGGCCCCGCTTGGCCAGCGCATCGCGAACGTCGGCTGCGGCGTCGTCGAACAGCGCATCCCATGATGCGAAGCGCGGATTCAGCAGGTGCGGCGGCCGCTGCGTCACCAGAGGCCACGCAACGCCCTCGAGCTGGGGCAGTTCGGGCATCGCGGCATTGGGTCCGAGCGCGACGCGTGCCGGCATCAGGAGGCCTTCGCGCACGCGGTCGAGCACCGCCTGCCGCCACGCACGCACGAAGCGGTACTGCACGGCGTCGGCGCTCGCACGTGGTTCGAGCGGACGGAGGTCGATCGCACGCAATGCGGAGTTCTTTTCGCTGCGCGAAGCCGTGTCGTGGAGCAGGGTTGCCCAGCGCTGCAGGAACACGCTGCGATCGTCGAGCTGGATCGCCAGCAGGTCGCGTTCGGTGAACTGCGACTTCTCCATCAGGTCGTCGCGGATGCGGCGCGCGCGCACCGCGAGGACGTAGCCGCCGTCGCCGATGCGCTGAAGATCCGCGCCATCCGCGACGCGCGCATTCGCCGACCACAGGCGACCGGACGGCGGGTCGATCACCGACGGTGTTGCGGCGGTCGAGAACGACCACGGCGGGCACGTGGTGCCGTCGGAGACACCGGCCGCGTCGCATCCGGCTGCACGCTGCGGTACCGGACCCAAAAGGCGCCACGCGATGCGACCGCTGCGATCGGCGACGAGCAGGTTCTGCGCGGGAATCGCGGTGCGGTCGGCAACGCGCAGGGCGTCGTCGAGTGAGCCCGCGCGCGCCATGTCGAGCAGTCCGAGATTGAGCGAGCCCGGCAGGTGCGCGACCCAGCGACGCGCGAGCGCGCGATCCTGCCCGTCGAAGTGATCGATCGGCCCCCACGGTGTTTCGATCACGTCCACCGTCATGTTCGGCAGCACGCGTTCGCGCACGACGCGCCCGACGGGACACGATGCACGATGGCAGTTCGGCACGACGATCCAGTCCAGCCAGTCGCCGTAGCTGTTGGTGAAGCCCCACGCGACATGCGTGTTGCTGCCCACGATCACGCCCGGTAGGCCGGGCAAGGTGAAGCCGGTGACGTCGACGCGCCCGCCCGGCGCGCGTGCATCGGCGTAGCGCAGACGCGCGCGCAGCCAGATGTCCGGCACGCGCAGGCCGAGGTGCATGTCGTCCGCGAGGATGGCGCGACCGTCGCGCGTCAGCGTGCCGGCGACGGCGAAATTGTTGCTGCCGACCTCGGGCTTCGGCGTCAGTGGTTCGATGCGCTTGGCCTGCGTCGCCCAGCGGCGCAGATCGATCTGGTCGGCGGTCGGCAATGCCGCGTCGCCGCGCGGCTCGCCTTCGAGCGGCGCGTCCCAGCTGCCGCCGTCGTGGCGAATCAGCGTCTGCAACGGCGCGGGCAGTGTCGGCAGCGCGCGCGACAGCGCGAGTTCGCGCGCCGCGGTTGCGTCCTGCAGGTCGTAGTACATCGCGTAACCGACGAGGGGCGTGTCCTCGATCGCCCACGCGCGCGGCGCCTGGCGCAGCAACAGGTAGGGCCACGGCCGCACCTTCAGCGAGTCCGCGCCCGCATTGACACCGGCGACGTAGGCCTCGGCCACGCTACGGCGGTCGCCGAGCGCGGCATCCAGATTCGCGGTGACGCGCGCACGCAGGCGGTCCTGACGATGCTTCGCGTCGATCTCGAACGCACGCGTGCCGAACAGCCCGGACAGCTCGCCTGCGGCGACGCGCCGCATCAGGTCCATCTCGAAGTAGCGTTCCTGGCCGTGCACGTAGCCGAGCGCACGCATCGCATCGGCTTCGTTCGCGGCATCGATGGTGACGACGCCGAGCGCGTCGCGCTGGATGTTCACCGGCGCGGACAGGCCGGGGAGGGCGACCTGGCCGTCCATGCGCGGCACGCTGCCGCGCATCGCAAGCCACAGGGCGAGCGCCGCCGCCACGACGACCAAGACCAGCGCGATCGCCAGTCGAACAGTCCACCGCATCCAACGTTTCATGCCGTTCCCCTTGCGACCCCGCCGTACTGTACGCGGGGCGACGGGATCAGCGGCGGTCGAGGCGGTAGACGGCGGTCGACAGCGCGGTGACGCCTTCGTCGACGAAGGATTGCTGCGATTCGAGGATGTCGCGACGCTCGAGCAGCTCAACGCGCCAGTCGCGGCCGAAACGCTCGCGCACTTCGGCTTCGTCGACCGAGAACGGCGGACCGGCCTTCTCGTGCTGGGGATATTCGAGCGTGATCAGCAGCCCGCGGCAGTGCGCCGGCAGGCGCGCGTAGAGCTCGTGCACGTAGCGCTCGCGCATGGCGTCCGGTAGGGCGATGAGCGCCGCCCGATCGAAGACGGCATCGCAGCCGCGCAGCGCGTCCTCGTCCAGCGCGAATGCATCGCCGCATACGATCTCGATGCCGCCGGCGCGGTAATGACGGCCGTAACGCGTGTCTTCGACGTCCGGCGTCAGCGCGTGCTCGGCGAAGAACTGTTCGACGGCGCGCGCCGACAGCTCGACCCCCAGCACCTCATGGCCCTGCGATGCGAACCACGCGAGGTCCAAGGACTTGCCGCACAACGGCACGAACACGCGCGAACCCGGTGCGAGTTGCAGCGACGGCCAATGCTTGAGCATCAGCGGCGTCGGGCGGTCCTGGTGGAAGCCGATGCGGTTTTCCTGCCAGCGCGAATGCCAGAAGCCTGCGTCCATTGCGATCCCGTGCGGTTGCGTCGTGCGGCGCGGTCCCTCGACCGCGCCACGATCCATTAGTCGTGCGTCGCGCCGGTCATTCGACCAGCAGGCCCTCGACCTTCTGCCAGCCACGCGGCAGCAGTCCGCCGCGCGCGGCGCGCTGGCCCATGTAGCTCTCGAGGTCCTTGTAGGACAGCGTCATCGAGCGCGAGCCCGACAGGACGACCAGCGACTGCTCCGGCGTCACCACGACGACATCGACCACACGCTCGGTGCCGAGCTTCGCCTTCGGAATGTCGATGATCTTGTTGCCCTTGCCGCGATCCATCTCCGGCAGCTGGCCGATCGGGAAGGCGAGCACGTGGCCGGCACTGGTGGCCGCGACGACGCGCGCACCCTTGGTGGTCGGCGCGACGGCGGGTTGCAGCACCTCGGCGTTCGGCGTCAGCGACAGCATCGCCTTGCCCGCCTTGTTGCGGCCGACGAGGTTGTCGAACTTGGTGACGAAGCCGTAGCCGTGGCTGGTGGCCAACAGGAATGTCTGCTCGGCATCGCCGCTCGCGATCGCCTGGAACGACGCGCCCGATGGCGGCGAGAAGCGGCCCGTCAGCGGCTCGCCATTGCCGCGCGCGGATGGCAGCGTGTGCACGAGCGCGGAATAGCTGCGGCCCGTCGAATCGAGGAACGCGACCTGCGCGGTGCTGCGCGTGCGCACGGCCGCCAGCAGCTCGTCGCCTTCGCGATAGCTGAGGCCCGCGGCGTCGATCTCGTGGCCCTTCGCCGCACGCACCCAACCCTTCTGGCTGACGACGACCGTCATCGGCTCGCTCGCGACCAGCTCGCTTTCCGAGATCGCCTGCGCTGCACCGCGCGCGACCAGCGGCGAGCGACGCGCGTCGCCGAACTTCTTCGCGTCGGCCAGCAGTTCGTCCTTGATGAGCTTGCGCAGCTTCGCCTTGCTGCCGAGGATCGCCTGGATGCGCTCGCGCTCCGCGGCCAGGTCGTTCTGCTCGCCGCGAATCTTCATTTCCTCGAGGCGCGCGAGCTGGCGCAGCCGGGTTTCGAGGATGTAGTCGGTCTGTTCTTCCGTGAGGCCGAAGCGCGCCATTAGCACCGGCTTCGGTTCGTCCTCGCTGCGGATGATGCGGATCACTTCGTCGAGGTTGAGGAACGCGACGAGCAGGCCTTCCAGCAGGTGCAGGCGACGTTCGACACGTTCGAGGCGATGCGTCAGACGGCGCGTCACCGTGTCGCTGCGGAACTGCAGCCACTCGCTGAGTAGCGCCTTCAGGCCCTTGACCTGCGGCTTCCCGTCCAACCCGATGATGTTGAAGTTGATGCGGTAGCTGCGTTCGAGATCCGTCGTCGCGAACAGATGGCCCATCAGCGGGTCGACGTCGACGCGGTTGCTGCGCGTCACCAGCACGATGCGCGTCGGGTTCGCGTGGTCGGATTCGTCGCGGATGTCTTCCAGCCACGGCAGCTTCTTCGCGCGCATCTGCGTCGCGATCTGTTCGATCACCTTGCCCGGCGACACCTGGTACGGCAGGGCGGTGATGACGATGTTCTGCCCGTCCTTCTGCCACACGGCGCGGGCGCGCACGGCGCCGTTGCCGGTCTCGTACATCTGCAGGATGTCCGCGCGCGGTGTGATGATTTCCGCGGTCGTCGGATAGTCCGGACCCTGCACGTGCTCGCAGAGATCACGCGTGGTGGCGTCCGGATCGTCGAGCAGGCGCACGCAGGCGCTGACGACTTCGGTGAGGTTGTGCGGCGGCACGTCGGTCGCCATGCCGACGGCGATGCCGGTGGTGCCGTTGAGCAGCAGGTGCGGCAGGCGCGCGGGCAGCCAGCTGGGTTCCTCGAGCGTGCCGTCGAAGTTCGGATCCCAGTCGACCGTGCCGTGCGCGAGTTCGCCGAGCAGCACTTCGGCGATCGGCGTCAGCTTGGACTCGGTGTAGCGCATCGCCGCGAACGACTTGGGGTCGTCCGGCGAACCGAAATTGCCCTGGCCTTCGATCAGCGGATAGCGATACGAGAACGGCTGCGCCATGAGCACCAGCGCTTCGTAGCAGGCGCTGTCGCCATGCGGATGGAACTTGCCGATCACGTCGCCGACGGTGCGCGCCGACTTCTTGGGCTTGGCACCCGCGTTGAGGCCCAGCTCGCTCATCGCATAGACGATGCGGCGCTGCACAGGCTTCAGGCCGTCGCCGATAAAGGGCAGGGCGCGGTCGAGCACCACGTACATCGAGTAGTCGAGATAGGCGCGCTCGGCGTATTCGCGCAGCGGGATCTGCTCGAAGCCGTGGAAGGTGGAGCGGGGCGAATCGGTCATGGATTTCCGGGAGGCGACGCGAGCGGCGCTCGCGATGGCGCGGGCGCGGCCCGCGGGAGTTCGATTTCGCATGGATTCTACGTGCGCGCTGGACGTCGCCAGCATCCGCCGCGAAGGTCTCAGCGGCCGCGACCGCCGCCGGCGCTGAATCCTGCGACGCCGCTCCCGTTGACATCCCCTGCACCGGCGGCGAACATACGCGCCCTCGCCGGTGACGACGTCTCCGGCCGGGCCCGGGTGGCGGAATTGGTAGACGCACTAGTTTCAGGTACTAGCGGGTAAAACCGTGGAGGTTCGAGTCCTCTCCCGGGCACCACTCATTACGAAGAACCCTCGAGCGATCGGGGGTTTTTTCGTTTCCGGGTTCCGCGTCGTGCGACCCGTCGCTCGAGGTCTCGACCTGCGATCGGAATGCACCGCCCAATGCCGGCCGTGAACGCCTTTCGAACGCATTTGCGCGAATGCGTCCGCCTTGTCCCGCTCTTCACCCGCGACGCGCGACGGTCCGTTACGTGCACCTCGTAAGACGGAGAGCCCCATGAGCAAGCGAGAGCTGATCGAACCGAATCCCGGCGACAAGCGTTACGTGCGTCGCGACGAGAAGGGTCGCTTCACCGAATCCGACGACGTCGGCCGTTCGTTGTCGCAGGACCGCAAGCGCCACGCCGAGAACGACGCGGGCCCCGGCCAGGGCGATCGCGGCGACCGCCAGCGCAGTCACTGAGTCGCCGGTCCAGAACGAAAAACCCGCGGAGATCCGCGGGTTTTTCGCATCCGGCGATACGATCAGTGCCGGGTGACGCTGCGAAGTCGCTCGTCGATCTCGATCGCCGTGACGTGCACGCCCTGGATGAGCGGGGCGTCGACATGCTCGGGATTGATCAGGATGTTGCAGCTCTCCTCCGACAGCGCGCTCGGCACCTGCGCGGCCAGCGACTGGTGCGCCGACGACCATGCGTCGCCGACCTGCTGCACGTCGGACCGGTAGGGGCGCTCGCGCCAGGTCGACGGATAGGCGTGGACGACGGTGACGCGCTCGCGCGGCAGATGCGCCTTGGCGAGGTAGGCCGTCTGCGGCGGCTCGCCCTCGCAGTGCGCGAGGAATTCCAGGAGCGCAGCAGAGGGCGACAGCGACGCATAGACCGCCGGCGTGCCTTCCGACGTCCAGCGGCCCGCCTTGCTCGGCCCGGCGCCGAACGGCTTGTCCTTCTGGTCCTCGCCGACGATCCGGTAGACGGTGACGGTGCCCGGGTGCGCCGCGCTGCGCTCGGACGCGCCGAGGCTGTCGCTGGTCGGCGTGGCGGTCAGGTGCACGGTCGCGGAGACCGGATCGCTGGCCGGGAACGTGTCCTTCAGGGCCTTGTCGAGTTCTTTCTCAGTGGGAATCGGGGGCGTGTGCGAGGTTTGCATGGCGGTCCAGTGGGGCGGGGACGCGACGCGTCGTCGGACCGGTTTTAACAAGGCGTACTCATCGCACCCGTGAAGCTGCGGCCATGTCGCGTCCGCCCGCTCCTGTCGCCGCCACCGCCAAGTCGGTGCCCCCCACGCTGCGTGCGCTGCTGTTCGAGAGCGACCACCCCAGCCGCGAGGTCGCGCCTGACGACCTGCACGCGCACGCACCGGTGCCGGACCAGCGCCTGTTGTGGGTCGATGTCGTGCGCTCGGACGGCCTTCCGGAAACGCTGTCGGCACTCGGCGCAAATCCCGGCCGTCTCGATCCGGATGCATCGGGCGAACTCGGCCTCGCGATCGAAGGCGACTGGAAGTACCTCCACGTGCGCGCGCTCAACTGGCACGACGGCAGCCGGCCGAGCCACATACCGGTCGCGTTCGGCGTCGGCCCGAACATCGTGCTGAGCGTTCACCGCGAGCCGGTCGACTTCATCTCCAGCGTTCTCGACAACGAAGCCGACCATCTGCGCGTCGGTCGGCTCGAAGCCACGAGCTTCGCGACCACGCTGCTCGATCGCATGCTCACCGACTACCTCGACGCGCGCGACGCCTTCGAAACGCGGCTCGACCGCCTCGAGCTGCTGATCCTGCGACGCCCGAAACCGTCGCACCTCGCCGAGTTGCAGGCGCTGCGTCATCTCGCGTCGCGGCTGCGTCGGCATCTCTCGTCGCAACGCGATCTGTTCGACGCGCTCGGCCGCCCGGACTTCGACCCGCGGCAGTCGGAATCCGCCGAAAAGCACTGCCGACTGGTGAGCACGCGCTACAGCCACGTCATGCAGTCGATCGAAGCAGCGCGCGAGCTCGTCAATGGCAGTTTCGACCTCTATACGTCGCGCACGGCCGAGAGCACGAACGAAGCCGTGTACACGCTCACGGTCGTCACCGTCGCGATGGGGCTCGCGGCGACGGTAGCGGGCGTGCTCGGCATGAACTTCGAGGCGCCGCTGTTCAACAGCGGCAAGACCGGCTTCTACATCGCAGCGGGCTCGATCGTCGCCGTGCTGCTCGTATCGGGGCTCTGGGCGGCGTGGCGACTGCGGCGCGGCGCGAACTAGCCGACGTGCTCTTCATGAACGTGTGAGACGATCCCGTTCATGAAACAAAAGAACTCCTCCCGCGGTGGCGCGGGCAAGGGCGGCGGCGACAAGCGCGGCCCGTCGACACCGTCCCGCGGTGCCCCCTCCAACTCATCCGCCGGCCGACCGGGCGCCCGCGGCAAGCAAGGGCCGCAGCGGCCCGCCTGGATGCCCGAGCCACCACGCGCGATACGCGGACGTCGCGACGCACCCACCGTCGACCCGCAGGCGCATCGCGAGGCGGCGCGCTACGAGAATCCGATCGCAAGCCGCGAGATGATCCTCGGCCTGCTCGCGGCCGCCGACGGCCCGCTGCCGATCGAAGTGATCGCCGACCAGCTGCGCATCCACGACGACGAACGCCGCGAAGCACTCGGCTTCCGCCTGCGCGCGATGCTGCGCGACGGTCAGCTGCTGCAGAACCGCAAGGGCGCGTTCCTGCCGGCGCAGCAGGTCGACCTGATTCCCGGCGTGGTCATCGCGAATCCCGACGGCTACGGCTTCCTCAAGCCCGATCCGGGCCACGGCGACGACCTGTTCCTTCCGCCGTTCGAGATGCGCCGCGTGATGCACGGCGACCGCGTGCTCGCGAGCGTGACCGGTGTCGACCGTCGCGGACGTCGCGAAGGTGCGATCGCCGAAATCCTCGAGCGCCGACTGACGCGCCTGATCGGGCGTTACGAAATGCGTGCCGGCGTCGGCTTCGTGATTCCGGATGATCGCCGCATCCAGCAGGACATCCTGATTCCGCCGAATGCCGCGAACGAGGCGAAGAACGGCCAGCTCGTCGTCTGCGAAATCACCGAAATGCCCGACGGCAAGCACGTGCCGGTCGGCCGCATCCTCACGGTGCTCGGCGACAAGCTCACCGCGTCGCTCGCCGTGCAGGCCGCCATCCACGGCCACGACATTCCGCACGAATTCCCGCAGGCGGTGCTGGAAGAGGCCGCGTCGATTCCGATTGACGTCGATGCCGAAGCGGCGAGCGGTCGCGTCGACCTCCGCAACGTGCCGCTGGTCACCATCGACGGCGAGGACGCCAAGGATTTCGACGACGCCGTCTACGCCGAACCGAATCGCGACGGGTTCCGGTTGATCGTCGCGATCGCCGACGTGTCCACCTACGTGCGCCCCGGCACCCCGCTGGACGAGGAGGCGCAGAAGCGCGCGACGTCGGTGTATTTCCCTGGTTTCGTCGTGCCGATGCTGCCGGAGACTCTGTCGAACGGCATCTGCTCGCTCAAGCCCAAGGTCGACCGCCTGTGCTTCGTCTGCGACATGCAGATCGATCGCAAGGGCCAGGTCACGTCGTCGAAGTTCTACGAAGCCGTGATGCATTCGCATGCGCGCCTGACGTACACGCAGGTGTGGAACGCGATCGGCGACGGCATCCCCGACGACGCGCGCGCCGAAGCGCTGGGCGTGATCGGTTCGCTGCTGCCGAACATCCAGAACCTGCACCAGCTCTACGGCAACCTCGCCAAGGCACGCGAGCGCCGCGGCGCCATCGAGTTCGAATCGGGCGAAGTGCGCTTCGTCATCGGCCCGCAGGGCGAGGTCGTGCAGGCCGGCATGCTCCAGCGCAACGATGCTCACAAGCTGATCGAGGAATGCATGATCGCGGCGAACGTCGAAGCCGCGAAGTTCCTGATCGAAGGCGACGTGCCGGCGCCGTTCCGCATCCACGAGCGCCCGCCCGAGCAGAAGTACGAAGACCTGCTCGAATTCCTCAAGGAGTTCGGGCTCAGTCTGCCGGCGTGGTCGAAGGTGCGCCCCAAGGATTTCACCGCACTGCTCAAGAAGATCCGCGAGCGCCCCGATGCAGCGCTGCTCGAATCCGTGCTGCTGCGCAGCCAGGCGCTTGCGGTGTACGCGCCGACCAACGTCGGCCACTTCGGTCTTGCGCTCGATGCGTACGCGCATTTCACCTCGCCGATCCGTCGTTATCCCGACCTGCTCGTGCATCGCGCCATCAAGCACGTGCTGAGCGGCGCCAAGCCGGAGAAGTTCCGTTATTCGCCGAGTGCGATGGCGCAGCTCGCGCTGGAAAGCTCGGAGCGCTCGCGACGTGCGGACGAAGCCTCGCGCGAGGTCGACGAACGCTATCGCGCCGCGTGGATGGAGCAGCACGTCGGCAGCGAGTTCGATGGAACCATCAGCGGCGTGACGAGCTTCGGCCTGTTCATCGAGCTCGACGAATCGAAGGTCAACGGACTCGTGCACGTCACGCAGCTGCCGAACGACTTCTACCACTTCGATCCAATCCGCAAGACGCTGACCGGCGAGCGCCGCGGTCGTGAATACCGGTTGGGCGATCGGGTGCGGATCGTTGTGCTGAAGGCGAGCGTGGAGGATCGGCGCATCGACTTCCGTCTGGTCGAGGAGGGCGGCGGATTGAAGCCGCCGCCGCCGCGAGGGCAGCCGGCGAAGCGGAAGAAGCAGCCGTATTGATCGATCGGGCGGGCTGCCGAGAATGGTGGCCCGACGCGTCCCAACGGATGGGCAAGCAGGGAAGCGGGTCTTCTCCCGCGTAGCGACGCGTTAGGGGCCGTCGCAGGCGGATTTGGTCGCGGCGCGCCGCACCGCGGCACAATAGGCGCATGAGCAAACAGAACCAGTGGATCGCCGGCATCAACGCGGTGTCGGCGGCGCTCCAGAACGACGCGGAAAACGTGCGCGAGGTGCTTCTCGAGGCCGGCGCGAAGAATCCGCGCATCCAGGAGATCGAGTCGCAGGCGCGCCGCATGGACATTCCCGTGCGTCGCGTCGCGCAGCAAGCGCTCGACGGCGCGGCGGGTGGCCTGCGCCACCAGGGCGCGATCGCGCGCTACATCGCGGCGCGCACCTGGAGCGAGAACGAGCTCGAAGAGCTGATCCAGGCGGCCGACGGCCGCGCGCTCGTCTTGATCCTCGATGGCGTGCAGGACCCGCACAACCTCGGCGCCTGCCTACGCAGCGCGGCGGCGGCGGGCGCGACCGCCGTGGTCATCCCGAAGGACAAGTCCGTGCAGGTCAATGCGACGGTGCGCAAGACATCCGCGGGTGCCGCCGACGCGGTGCCGGTCGTGCCGGTCACCAACCTCGCGCGCACCATGAAGGACCTGCAGCAGCTCGGCGTCTGGCTGTACGGCCTCGCGGGTGAAGCGGAAAGTTCGTTCTACGCGCTGGACCTGCGCGGCAACGTCGGCCTCGTGCTGGGCGGTGAGGCCGACGGCCTGCGTCGCCTGACGCGCGATACCTGCGACGGCCTCGTCTCGGTGCCGATGCCCGGCGCCGCGCAGACCGGTGTCGAAAGCCTCAACGTGTCGGTGACGGCGGGCGTGACGCTGTTCGAAGCCGTGCGTCAGCGGAGTGCAGGCTGATGGACGACGGCGCGCTCATCTCGCTGCACTGGTACGACGTGGTCGGCCTCGGCGGCTCCTTCGCGATTCTGCTCGCGTTCTATCTCGCGCAGTCGCGGCGCCTCTCCGCCACCGGCATCCCGTACCAGCTGCTCAACCTGCTCGGCGCGGCGGCGGTGCTGGTGTCGCTGGTCGGCACGTTCAACCTGTCGGTCGCGCTGCTCGAGAGCGCATGGATCGCCGTCAGCGCCTACGGCATCGCCCGGTCCCTGCGGGAACGCGGCCGCTGACATCGGCGGGCGCTGCATCCGCCCGCCGCCTCCGTCCGTAGTCAGCCCCGTACGCGCGCCATTCCGGCGTGCTTGCGAGGGCCCGCGACGGATGGCATAACGCTCCGGCCCTCGGCACTCGAGCGAGGGATGCAGTGATCGTCATCGCCCCCACCGGATTCCGCGAGGCACCCATGCTCACTGCCGCGAGCGACACGGACGCGCACGTCGATCTGTTGCTGGACGTCGCCCAGGGCGACCGCGACGCGTTCGAGCGCCTCTATCGCGCCGCATCGCCGCGACTGTTCTCGATCTGCCTGCGCCTGCTGCCGGACCGTGCCGAGGCCGAAGACGTGCTTCAGGAAGTCTTCGCAGCGATCTGGCACAAGGCCGAGCAGTTCGATCCGGCGCGCGCGAACGCGATGGCGTGGATGGCGATGATCGCGCGCAATCGCTGCATCGACCGCCTGCGTTCGCCGGGGCACACGGTGCGCACCACCGCGATCGAACTCGGCGAGGAATTGCCCGATCACGGTGAAACCCCGATCGACGCCGCCGTCGCGTCCGACGACCGCGAACGCCTGCAGCGCTGCATGCAGCGCCTCGACGAGCGACGTCGCGGCCTCATCCGCACTGCGTTCTTCGATGGCGCGACGTACGAAGAACTCGCGACGCGCTCCGGCGCGCCACTGGGCTCGGTAAAGAGCTGGATCCGACGCGGCCTGCTGCAGCTTCGCGCGTGCCTGGAGCAATGACCATGCGCGAACACGATCTCGACCGCGATCCGCCCTCCGCCGACCTGCTGGCCGGCGAATACGTGCTCGGCGTGCTCGACGCGCGCACGCGCCGTGAAGCGCGCCTGCGCGCCGCACATGACACCGCATTCGCGCGCCTGATCGACGACTGGGCGCGTCGTCTTGACCCGTTGCACGATGAGTTGCCCGCAGCGAGCGTGCCCGCGCATGTCTGGCCACGGTTGCGCACGCGCCTGGGCTGGTCGCCGGTGGAACGCGCATCGGCGCCGGGCGTCGGATTCTGGAAGGCGGCGACGGCGGCCGGGTTCGCCATTGCAGCGGCGCTCGCGGTCGTCGCGGTGAAGGTGCCGCGCACGGCGGCGCCGACTGCGCCGGTTGCGTCGACGCAGAAGCCTGCGATGCCAACGGTGATGCCGGAGATGCCGGTCACCCGCCTGGTCACCGATCGCGGGCAGATCGCGTATCTCGCGACGGTCGACGCGCACGGCGGCGGCATGTGGCTGGTTCCGGTGCCGGGCACGGTTCCGGAAGGCCAGCAGGCGCCGGTGCTGTGGCTGATCGCGCCGGGGCACAAGCCGAAGTCGTTGGGCTACGTCGGCGCGTCGAAGTCGCATTGGGTCGACGTGCCGAAGGACGAGCTGCACGCCGGCATGCAGTCCGGTTGGACGGTCGCGATCACCATGGAGCCGGTGCAACCGGTGGCGCCGCAGGTGCCGTCGTCGAAACCGATGGCCGCGGGCACGCTGTCGCTCTAATGCGTCAGCCTTCGGACGGTGCGGGCGCCGCGACGCCTGCGCCGCCGAGCATCGGCCAGGCGTTGACGATCTTGCAGAAGAGTTCCGCCGTGCGCTCGGCGTCGTACACCGCCGAGTGCGCTTCGCTCGCGTTCCACTCGATGCCGGCGGCCTGCAACGCGCGGCCGAGCACGGTCTGTCCGTAGGCGACGCCCGCGAGCGACACGGTGTCGAACACGCTGAAGGGATGGAACGGATTGCGCTGATGCCGCGATCGCGCCACCGCGGCATTGAGGAAGTTGAGATCGAAGTGCGCGTTGTGGCCGACGAGGATCGCGCGCTGGCAGCCGTGCTTCTTCATCGCAGCGCGCACCGGTGCGAATACGACGTCAAGCGCCTGCCGCTCGTTCTTCGCGTCGCGGAACGGGTGGTCGATGATGATGCCGGTGACTTCCAGCGACTTCGGATCGATCTCCGTGCCCGGCGCGGGCATCACGTGCGCGCTCGTGGTCGGGCACGGCACGAGCCGACCTGCATCGTCGAGATCGAGCGGCACCGCTGCGATCTCGAGCAACGCGTGGCGGTTCCAGTCGAAGCCGCCCGTCTCGACGTCGACGACGACCGGCAGGAAGCCGCGAAAGCGCGTGGCAAGTGAGGGCACGGGAGGCGGGGGCGGTGGTGCGGCCGGGAAGCCTAGCAGACAGGCCCGCGCGCGGCCGTCAGCCCGCGGCGCGCGTGCCGAGCACGATGCGGTCGCGGCGATAGTCTTCGAGCAGCGCGATGCCGGCGTCGACGAATGCCTCGACGTCGGGCGCAGCGACCTCATGCGCGAGCGCTCGGAGGTGCGTGTCGCCGGTCGCTGCGGGAACGTCGATGAGGCGCTGCAGCAGATGGAACGCCAGCAGGCTGAGGGCGTGGAAACCGACGCTGCCGTCGTCGTGACGATGCACGAGCAGCAGTGTCGGTTCCGGCGACTCGGGGACGGCACCGGGCGCGATGCGCTCCACGGGCCAGTCGTAGGCGAGCGGCCAGGCGAGCGGCGACACCACCGGCACGCCGTTGCGCAGGTCGCCGTGTGGATCGTGCGGAATCCGCGCCGGCGACTCGTCGCTGATCTGCAGCGCGAGCTCGACCCATTCGTAATGCGCGAGTTCGCGCAGCCAAGGTGGGTCGCTTCGGGCGGCGTCGGCACGCGCGTCGAGGTAGCGCAACAGTTCGCGCGGCAGCTCGGTGAACACCGGCGTGCGTGCATCGTGCTCGCGAAGGAAGTCGCGGATGAGCACGCGCCAGGCGTCGCCGAGCGTCGCACGTGTCACGGGGAACGTGCCGGCCAGCAAGGACTCGACGTTGTTGAAGACGAGGTCGGCATAGACCTTGAGTCGACGCGCTTCGATGTCGACGGGCGCCGTCGCGCGCTCGGGATCGCGGACGTAGGCCGCCAGCGCGTCCAACGAATCGAACGACTCAGGCGGCATCGCGACGACCGCGTGTCGCCTGCGCGAGGCGGGTGCGCACGCCACCGAGTTCGGAGAGCAGCTCGTCGAACGGTGGCAGGTTGAAGTCGCGCTCGAGCAACGTCGGGCGTGGACCGAAGCGTGCGTAGGTCGCGTCGAGCAGATCCCAGACCGGCGTGCTGACCGACGCGCCGTGCGTATCGATCTTCAGGTCGTCGGCTTCGTCGTAATGCCCGGCGACGTGGATGTAGGCGATGCGGTCGCCCGGCAGGCCCGCGAGGAACTCACGCGCGTCGTAGCGATGATTGGTCGCGTTGACGACGATGTTGTTGACGTCGAGGAGCAGGTCGCAGTCCGCCCGATGGAGCACGTCGTTGATGAAGTCGATTTCGCGCATGGCCGCGTCGTCGCCGGTGGCGAGTGTCGCGTAGTAGGAGATGTTTTCGACGGCGATGCGCCGGCCCAGGACGTCCTGCGTGCGGCGGATGCGCGCGACGACGTGGTCGACCGCCGCGCGATGGAACGGCAGTGGCATCAGGTCGTACAGCTGGCCGCGTGCGTCGGTGCACGCGGAGAGATGTTCGCTGTAGATCGGGCTGTCGAAGCGGTCGAGGAAACGCCACAGTTTGGCGAGCAACGTTTCATCGAGTTCGCCCGGTCCGCCGAGCGAGAGCGACAGGCCGTGGCAGACCACCGGCCAACGCGATGCGATCGCCTCGAACGCATCGCCGAGCGCGCCACCGACGCCGATCCAGTTTTCGGGCGCGACTTCGATGAAGTCGATCGCGTCATCCGATGCGGCCTGCAGCGGACCCAGCAGGGCCCGCCGCAGGCCGAGACCTGCGGCATCCGCGGCGAGAGGGCGGGCCGCAGCCATCAATCTGCGATCAGATCGAACCGCCGCACTTGCCTTCGCCGCACTTGCCCTCCGCCATCTTGGCGTCGGCCATCTTCTTGTCGGCGACCGGCTGCGCCTTCGGCTTGGCGTTGGCATCCGGCTTCGCCGCTGCGGGCTTCATGTCGCCGGTCTTGGCGGCGTCCGCACCGCACTTCATCTCGCCCGACTTGGCCATGTCGGCGCCGCACTTCATCTCGGCGGCCTTCGCGTCGGACTTGGCGCTGGCCTTCTGCGGCACGTCGGCGGCGGAGAGCATGTAGCCCTGCGGGAGCGGGGTGGACGCGAACGCGGTGCCGGCGAGGACGAGCGAACCGGCGAGCGTGGCGAGGGCGGGCGTCTTCAGGGAACGGGACATGGGAGGACCTCGTGTCGGTGCGGCCGGGCCGCGCGAAGCCGCGATCCTAGCGCGGCGGGGTGGGTTCGGCAGCCGGCAGGGCCGGTCGACCGGGCGCCGGTTCATCCGGCGTCAGAGCTCCATTACGGTCCGACCTGGCGCCCGGATGCAGCAGGAGCGGCAAACGCGAAGGGCGGCCCGAAGGCCGCCCTGCTGCAACGCGCGTCGATCAGAGCGTCGCCGTATTGCTCTCGTCGGCCTTCTCGCGCGGCGGCAGTGCTTCCTCGCCACGCTCGAGGAACCAGATGTTCTCGGCGATGTTGGTCGCGTGGTCGCCGATGCGCTCGATGTTCTTCGCCATGAACAGCAGATGCGTGCACGGCGTGATCGCACGCGCGTCTTCCATCATGTACGTCAGCAGCTCGCGGAACAGGCCGGTGTAGGCGGCATCGATCTCCGCGTCGGCGGCGCGAACGCGCTGCGCGGCTTCGACGTCGCCGTCGCGATACGCCGCGATCACCGCACGCACCTGCTGGACGGCGAGCGTGCCGATCAGCTGCAGGCCGGCGACATGCGGCAGCGGCGGGGCCGTGTTGAGCGCCATCGAGCGCTTGGCGACGTTCGCCGCATAGTCGCCGATCCGTTCGATATCCGATGCGATCCGGATGGCCGCAAGGATCTCGCGCAGGTCGCGCGCCATGGGGCCGCGCAGCGCGAGCTTCATGACGTCGTGGCTGACTTCGTGCTCGAGCGCGTCGATGGCTTCGTCGTTAGCGACGATGCGCGCGGCCGCCTTGTCGTCGCGGCGCTGCACCACGTCGAGTGCGGCTTCGAGCTGCGATGCGGCCATCTCGCCCATGCGAAGGGTTTCGTCGAGCAGGCGCTTCTGCTCGGCGTCGTAGCTTTTTAGGATGTGGTCGTGCATGTGCGTTTCCCCGGGATCAGCCGAAGCGGCCCGTGATGTAATCCTCGGTCTGGCGCTTCGAGGGGTTGGAGAAGATCGTTTCCGTCGTGCCGTGCTCGACGAGCTCGCCGAGATACATGAAGGCGGTGAAGTCCGAGATGCGCGCCGCCTGCTGCATGTTGTGCGTCACGATGACGATCGTGAAGTCCTTCTTGAGGTCGTCGACCAGCTGTTCGATGCGGCTCGTGGAGATCGGATCGAGCGCCGACGTCGGCTCGTCGAGCAGCAGCACGCCCGGACGCAGCGCGACGGCGCGCGCGATGCACAGGCGCTGCTGCTGGCCGCCGGAAAGACCCAACGCGCTCTGGCCGAGCTTGTCCTTGACCTCGTCCCACAGCGCGGCCTGGCGCAGCGCCTGCTCGACGCGATCCTTCATCTCAGATTTCGACAGGCGTTCGTGATGGCGGATGCCGTACGCCACGTTCTCGAAGATCGTCATCGGGAACGGCACCGGCTTCTGGAACACCATGCCGATCTTGCTGCGCAGTCGGTTGAGCGGATAACGCGGGTCGAGGATGTTCTCGCCGTCGAGGAGCACGTCGCCCTTCGCCGTCAGCTTCGGGTACAGCGAGTAGATGCGGTTGAAGACACGAAGCAGCGTCGACTTGCCGCAACCCGACGGCCCGATCAGCGCGGTCACCTGCCGCTCGGGAATGTCGAGGTTGACGTTCTTTACCGCGTGGAACTTGTCGTAATAGAAGTCGAGCCCGCGGGCGGCGAGCTTGACGGGCGCGCCGGTGGCGGCGCTGTGCGCGGTCGCCAGGTGGAAGCGGGGAGCGTCGTTCATGGCGATGTCCGGAGGAGGGGCGGCGTTCATCAGTCGTGGGCCACTGGGTTACGCACGACGATCGCGCGGGCGACGAGGCTTACCGCCAGCACGAACAGCATCAGGACGAAGGCACCGGCCCATGCGAGCGAATGCCAGGCGTCGTAGGGGCTCATCGCGTACTGGAAGATCACCACCGGCACGTTCGCCATCGGCGAGGTGACGTCGGTCGACCAGTACTGGTTGTTGAGCGCGGTGAAGAGCAGCGGCGCGGTCTCGCCGGAGATGCGGGCGAGCGCGAGCAGGATGCCGGTGATGATGCCGGGCAGCGACGAGCGGTACAGCACCTGCACGATCACCTTCCACTGCGGGATGCCGAGCGACAGCGCGGCCTCGCGCATCTGCGTCGGCACCAGGCGCAGCATCTCGTCCGTGGTGCGCACGACGACCGGCAGCACGATGAAGGCGAGGGCGATCGCACCGGCGAGCGCCGAGAAGTGGCCCATGCGCGCGACCACCAGCGTGTACACGAACAGTCCGAGCACGATCGACGGCGCCGACAGCAGGATGTCATTGACGAAGCGGACGGTGTCGCCGATCCAGCTGCGGTTCGAGTATTCCGCGAGGTACGTGCCGGCGAGCACGCCGATCGGCGCGCCCATCGCGATGCCCAGAAGGCTCATGAGCGCGCTGCCGAAGAACGCGTTGAGCAGGCCGCCTTCCTCGCCGGGTGGCGGGGTCATCGCGGTGAACAGCGCGCCGTTGATCGACGCGATGCCGTTGTGCAGCGTGGTCCAGAGGATCCACACCAGCCAGAACAGGCCGAACGCCGTGGCGAGGATCGCGAGGCATTGCGCCACCACGTTCATGACGCGGCGTCGTGCGTAGAGCGACATCATCACGCACCCTCCCGCTTGGACAGGCGACGCAGCATCAGGCGCGCCACCGAAAGCACGACGAAGGTCACCAGGAACAGAACGAAGCCGAGCGCGATCAGCGCGGAGCGGTACTGGTCGGAATCGGCTTCGGCGAACTCGTTCGCGATCGTCGCGGCGATCGAGTTGCCCGGCATCAGCAGTGACGCCGTGAGTTCATGCGCGTTGCCGAGCACGAACGTCACCGCCATCGTCTCCCCCAGTGCGCGGCCGAGGCCGAGGAAGATGCCGCCGATGACCGCCGAGCGCGTGTAGGGCAGCACGACGTCCCATACGACTTCCCAGCGCGTCGAACCCAGCGCGTACGACGATTCCTTCAGGCGGTTGGGCACCGTCAGGAACACCTCGCGCATCACCGACGCGATGAACGGAATGATCATGATCGCGAGCACCAAACCCGCGGTGAGCATGCCGAGACCGAGCGGCGGGCCGGCGAAAAGCGTGCCGATCAGCGGCAACGTGCCGAGGTGCGCGTCGATCCACGGGTACACGTGCTCGCTCAGGTACGGCACGAGCACGAACAGGCCCCACATGCCGTAGATGATCGACGGGATGCCGGCGAGCAGTTCGATCGCGGTACCGACCGGCCCGCGCATCCACTTCGGCGCGATCTCGGTGAGGAACATCGCGATGCCGAAGCTCACGGGGACGGCGATGAGCATCGCGATCAATGCGGTGACGACGGTGCCGTAGATCGGCACCAGCGCGCCGAACTGCAGGCCGACCGGATCCCACGCACGCGAGGTGAAGAAGCCGAGACCGAACGTCCGGAACGTCTCGCGGCCGCCCCAGAGCATCGAGAGCGCGGCGGCGGCCAGCGACACCAGCACGAAGATGCCGGCGGCGGTGACGAGCCAACGGAAGCCGCGGTCCGCGGTGGCGTCGCGCGTGGTCGTGTCGACGGCGGGGGCGGGAATTGCGCTCATGTCACCGTTGCGTGGCGTGTCGGGATGTCGCGTGTGGAAACGGCGTCGCCGTGATGCGCGACGCCGTCATTGCGGTCCGCGTGTCGCGGACGCGTTCGATCACTTGAACTGGGTCGACCAGTAGGTCTCGACCTGCGACACCACTTCCGGCGGCAGCGGCACGTAGTTCAGCGATTCGGCGGTCTTGCCACCGTCGTGCAGCGCCCAGCGGAAGAAGTCGAGCGCGGCCTTCGAGCGCGCCGGATCCTTCGGCTGCTTGTACATGAGGATGAAATTCGTCGCCGCGATCGGCCACGCCTGCGCGCCCGGCGCATTGGTGATGACGACGCTGAAGTCCTGTGCGTTCTTCCAGTCGGCGGCCGCGGCGGCGGCCTGGAACGACGCGATGCTCGGCTGCACCCACTGGCCGGCGGCGTTCTGCATCTGCGCATGCGCCATGCCGTTCTCGGCGGCGTAGGCGAGTTCGACGTAACCGATCGACCCCTTGATCTGCTTCACGTATGCCGCAACGCCTTCGTTGCCCTTGCCGCCGATGCCAGTCGGCCAGTTCACCGACGTGCCTTCGCCGACCTTGGTCTTCCACTCCGGGCTGACCTTGGACAGGTAATTGACGAAGTTGAAGGTGGTGCCCGAACCGTCCGAGCGCTTAACCACGTTGATCTTGATCGCCGGCAGCGCCACGCCCGGGTTGAGCGCCGCGATCGCCGCGTCGTTCCACATCGTGACCTTGCCGAGGTAGATGTCGGCGAGCACCGGGCCGGTGAGCTTGAGCTGGCCCGCGGCGATGCCCGGCAGGTTGACGACCGGCACCACGCCGCCGACCGCCGACGGGAACTGGCCGAGGCCGGCAGCCGCGAGTTCGTCCGACGACAGCGGCTTGTCGCTCGAACCGAAGTCGACGGTCGCGGCCTTGATCTGCGCGATGCCGCCGCCCGAACCGATCGACTGGTAGTTGATCTTGCTGCCGGTCTTCTGCGCGTACTCCGCCGACCACTTCGACAGCAGCGGATAGATGAACGTCGCGCCCGCGCCGGTGATGGTCGCTTCGGCCTTATCGCCGGCGCTCGGGACTGCGGCGGTCGAAGGAGAGGCTGCCTTGTCCGCGCCGGTGTTGCCGCCGGAGCAGGCGGTCAACGCGACGGTCATGGCGAGAGCGAGGCCGGCGAGGCGGGCGACGTGCATGGCGACTCCATAAGGATGTGCCGCCGGATGGCGGCGTTGCCCCGCCATGAAATGATGTTTTTGTTACACGACCATGACAAGGGCGGCGCAACGCGAACGGGCCCCGAAGAGGGGCCCGTCCGGTTCAGCCATCGCGGCTCAGTACTTCGCGTTGACCGACCAGTACTGCTCGATCTGCTTGATCAGCGTATCCGGCAGCGGCACGTAGTCGAGGGCCTTGGCCTGCGCGTCGCCGCTGGTGTAGACCCAACGGAAGAAGTCCTTCGCATTCTTCGCGCCGGCGGCGTTCTTCGGCTGCTTGTACATGAGGATGAAAGTCGTCGCCGTGATCGGCCACGACTGCGCGCCCGGCGCGTTCGTCATCACCAGGTAGAAGTCCTTGGCGTTCGTCCAGTCGGCGCTGGCGGCGGCCGCGGCGAAGGTTTCGTCGCTCGGCAGCACGTAGTTGCCCGCAGCGTTCTTCATGCGCGAGTACGCCATCTTGTTCTGCAGCGCGTACGACAACTCGACGTAGCCGATGCCGCCCGGGATCTGCTTCACGTACGCGGCGACGCCTTCATTGCCCTTGCCGCCGATGCCGACCGGCCACTGCACCATCGTGCCTTCGCCGACCTTCTGCTTCCACGTCGGGCTGACCTTGCCGAGGTAGTTGACGAAGTTGAAGGTGGTGCCCGAACCGTCCGAACGGTGCACGACCGTGATCTTCTTCGCCGGCAGCTGGATGCCGCCGTTCTGCGCGACGATCGCCGGGTCGTTCCACATCGTGATCTGGCCGAGGAAGATCTTCGCCAGCGTGTCGCCGTCGAGTTTCATCGCGCCCGAGGCCACGCCCGGCACGTTGATCACCGGCACCACGCCGCCGATCACCGACGGGAACTGGATCAGGCCCGACTTCGCGAGCTCCTCGGGCTTGAGCGGCGCATCGGTCGAACCGAAGTCGACGGTGCCGGCCTTGGCCTGCGCGATGCCGCCGCCCGAGCCGATCGACTGGTAGTTCACCTTCTTGCCGGTGGCCTTGGCGTAGTCGGCCGACCACTTCGACATGACGGGATAGATGAAGGACGCGCCGGCGCCGGTGACGTCCGCCGCGTTGGCGGCGAAGGCGGCCACGGCGAGGGACAGCGCGAGCACGCGGGCGTGCATGGTGCGCGAACGAATGGACTTCAGCACGGAAGGACTCCTGGAAAAGGGACGGGCACGACCCGCCTCCCGGCATTCCATCGCGGCGTGATGACACGGCGGTTGCACGTCGATGACATTCGCGTGACACGCCGCAGAAACAAAAAAGGAGGCGCAGCGTTGGCTGCGCCTCCAATGACTCGACCCTTGGAGAGAGTGTGACGCCGCGATTACCAGTAGAACTGGACGCGCGCCTCGATGATGTCCGGATTGTCGTCGACGACGGCGTTGAACGTCCTGTTGTTGAGCGCCGGATCCGCGGAGTACGTCGCGCTGGTCTTGCCGATGTAACGCGAGCTGTCGACCTTGACGTAGTTCAGCATGAACTTGAAGTTCGAATGCCAGTACCAGTTCGCGCCGATCGTCCACGCGTTCTGGCGGCCGCCGAGCACGCCGTTGACGGTGGGCGTTCCCGTCGGCGCCGCCGGCGGAGTGATGCTGCCGTCGTCGAGATCGATGTGGTCGTAACGCAGGCCCAGCTGGAACATGCCGGATGCCGGGTTGTTCGGGAGCGGGGTGGTCGGCACGCCCGCCTTGTACCCGAACTTCTCGCCGGTGATGTTCCACACGCCCGAGATGTAATAGCCGTCGGCGTCGAACGAGCTGCCCGGCTGCGCGGCGTAAGGCGTGGCGTAGCGATCGACGCTCGCCTTCATGTATTCGCCCTGCAGCTTAAACGGGCCATGCGCCCACAGGCCTTCGAGGCCGACCACCGCTTCGCGGTCCGCATTGCGGATCCCAGTGGCGCCGGTGTCGACGAGACGCGTGCCGGCGAGGTCGGCGAGCGGACGCGCGCGCAGGCGGATCGTGTCCGTATCGGTGTCCATGTCGACGTACGACAGGCCGACGTGGACGATGTTGTCGCCGTTGTTGACCGGCGCCCACGTGCCGCGCAGGCCGTAGCCATTGCCGTGCGCGAGGTTGCGGGTCAGCTCACGCTCGAAATATGCGCCGGTGACCGACCAGTTGGTGTCGCCGTAGCTGAACTGGCCGCCGAGACGACGCGACACACCGAACGTGTTCGTGATCGACGCCTTGGCGATGAAGTCGTTGTTCTTGGTCGACGACAGTTCTTCCAGGCTGTTCGGCATCTTGAACTGGCCGATCTGGATGAACTTGTTGGCGTCGCCGCCGAGCTTGTACTTCGCGTTGACGTCGAGCCACTTGTTGGCCTTGGCGTCGTAGCCCAATACCCATTCGTAATTGCCCGGGCCCTTGCCCTTGAGCACGAGTTCCGCGCGACGCATGTCGAAGTCGTGGTCGACGCCGTCGTTGCTGTTGGCACCGAGGAACGCCTTGTCCTCGTTGTACCAGTTGGCATCGGCCTGGACGAGGCCTTCGAACGACACTTCCGAGTCGTGGATGACGTCGATGGCGACTTCGGCGTTGGCGGCCGGCGCGGCGAGCACGCCCAGCAGGGCGAGGGCGAGCGTGTTACGCGAGAGTTTCATGGCGGGTCCTGGGAAGGAGGAGCGCCGCGAAGGCTAGGACGTGAAGATTGCGTAAATGTGACAGTTCCGCGGCCGCTGGACGGCTGCGGTCATTTACGACGCGTCCGCGCCGGCGCGACTTCGAGCGGCGGAGCATTGCCCGGCGTCTTGTCCGGGAAATGACAGAGGTCGCGCACTATGCAGCGCGGGCAGTCTGGCACGCGCGCCTTGCAGACGTAGCGGCCGTGGAGGATCAGCCAGTGGTGGGCGTTCTGCAGGTACGCGTCCGGCACCACGCGTAGCAGCTCGTCCTCGACCGCGCGAACATCCGGCCCCGTCGCGAGCCCGGTCCGGTTGGAAACGCGGAAGATGTGCGTGTCGACCGCCATCGTGCCTTCGCCGAACGCGGTGTTGAGCACGACATTCGCCGTCTTGCGGCCGACGCCCGGCAACGCTTCCAGCGCATCGCGATCGCGCGGCACCTCACCGCCGTGCAGTTCGATCAGCTGCTTCGCCGTCGCGACGACGTTCGCCGCTTTCGTGCGAGTGAAGTTGACGTTCGCGATGTACGGAAGCAGCCGCTCGACGCCGAGTCTCGCGATCGCCTGCGGCGTGTTCGCCACCGGGAACAGCTTGCGCGTCGCGATGTTGACGCCGACATCCGTCATCTGCGCCGAGAGCGCGACCGCGACGAGAAGTTCGTAAGGCGTCGAATATTCGAGTTCGGTGGTGGGTGCAGGATTCGCTTCGCGGAAGCGCTCGAAGAGTTGAGTGATTTCCTTCGGTGTCATGCGCCGCGACGGCGTGATGCGCTCGCTGCCGCCGACGGGACGCGCGCTGCGCGGTCTGGCAGCCGCCGTCTTCTTCGCGACGTTCGCCTTGCCGCGCGCGGTCGTCTTGGACACGACCTTCTTGATCGCTTTCGCGAGCGCTTTGCGCGTAGGCGTCTTGCGACCGGTCTCGCTCGATGCGCTGATCGGTTCGGCTTTGCGTTGCGAAGCTGACGCTGCCCGCGACGGCACGCGCGCTGGCTTGGACGCGTCACCCGCCTTCGATTTGTCGCCCGCCATCGCTCTCGTGCGACCGGTACGCGTGCCCGTCGTCACCGCGCCGGCCCCTTCGCACGCGCAAGTGCGCGTTGCAACGCCGCGGCTGCGGCAGGCGGAAGGGCAGGCACGTTCGCCGCCGTGGCTGGTCGCGCATTGCGTGCGGCCTCACGCTCGACAACTCGTCGCGCGAGTCGGCGTTCGCGTGCGCGGAACCGCTCGCGCGCCGCGAGCGCAACGCGTCGCTGATTGCGCATCGCGATCACGTGCATCGTGCTGGCTGCGGCGCACCCCGCACACGGCTCGACATCGAGAAGCCCCGCCTCGATCGCCGCATCCACATCGTCGGCCTGCAGGCAGCCCGCGATCGCATGCGCCGCCGACAGCGCATTGCAAGCGCAGACGGGGCAGGGCGCGTGCGTCACGAGCCGTTGAACGAGGGCTTGCGGCGCTCGAGGAACGCCGACGTGCCTTCGCGCATGTCCTGCGTTGCGAACATCAGGCCGAACTGCGCCGCTTCGTATTCGAGACCTTCCTCGATGCCGCATTCGCCGCCGACGTTGATGCAGTCGATCGCACCACGCAGTGCGAGTGGCGCCGACGATGCGAGTTGCTGCGCGATCGCCATGGTCTGCGCTTCGAGCTCGGCCGCGGGAACGACGCGATTGACGATGCCGAGCTCGCGCGCGCGTTGCGCATCGATCGGCGTACCGAGCAGGCAGAGCTCGAGCGTCGCCGCACGTCCGGCGAGGCGCAGCAACCGCTGCGTGCCGCCGAAGCCGGGGATCAGGCCGAGATTGATTTCCGGCTGCCCGACGCGCGCGTTGTCCGCGGCGATGCGCAGGTGGCAGCACATCGCGAGTTCGAGCCCGCCGCCGAGCGCAAACCCGTTGACCATCGCGATCACCGGCTTCGGGCTCTTCTCGACGCGACGCATCATGCGCTGGCCGCGCAGCGAGAAGTCGCGGCCCTGCGCGGGTGTGAGGGTGTTCATCTCGGCGATGTCGGCGCCGGCGACGAACGCCTTCGGGCCGGCACCGGTCAGCACGATCGCGCGGACCGACGGCGCGTCGATCGCTTCGGCGAACGCGACGTCCAGGGCGTCCAGCGTCGCGGCGTTGAGTGCGTTGAGTTTGTCCGGCCGGTTGACGGTGATGATGCGGACGGCGTCGCGGTCGGCGACGGTCACCGGCGATGCGCTGCTGCTCTCGGTCATGGCGGGCCTGAATGGAAAACGTCGGGAAATCGCGCTCCGAAGCGGCCGCGGAACTCGAGCGGCGGGGCGCGGTCAGAGGGTTCGGTGTCAGTGGCGGTTAAGCCCTGCCCTCAGTATCCTAGCGCGCCACTCGGGGCTGTCGACCGGTACGCGGCACAGGGTTGTCCAACGCCGTTGCGCACCAAGCGCGCCCGGCTTTCCCCATACCGGAGGTTTCACCCGATGAAGTTTCGTCTGATGGCCGTCGCTGCTGCGGCGTTCGTTATTGCCGCGGGCGCTGCGTCCGCCCAGGACATCACGTCCGAAAAGGGCAAGCTCAGCTACGCGCTCGGCTTCAAGACCGGCGCCGACGCCGCCGAGCTCGTCGATCGTGGCGAGCAGCTCGACCTGGCCGCCATCACCAAGGGCCTGCAGGACGCGTACGCCAAGAAGCAGCCGGCCGTGCCGGTCGACCAGCTCCAGAAGGTGCTGGGCGACATGCAGACGCGCCTCACCACGAAGGCGAAGGCCGAGTGGGACAAGGCGGCTGCCGAGAACAAGACCAAGAGCGACGCCTTCATCAACGCCAACAAGGCCAAGGCCGGCGTGAAGGTGCTGCCGAGCGGCGTGCAGTACCGCGTGATCGAGAACGGCACCGGCGCCAAGCCGACCATGGCCAGCACGGTCGCGCTCGAAGTCGCAGGTCCGTACCCGTGGGGCAACCGCCCGCAGGAAGCGCGCCCGGCGCAGAGCATCCCGTCGATCAAGGTCAGCCAGATCGAAATGCCGGCGATGCGTGAAGTGATCCAGCAGATGCCGGTCGGCTCGAAGTGGGAAGTCGCGCTTCCGGCCGACAAGGCCTATGGCGCCGACCCGCGCACCGGTTTCCCGCCGAACGTGGCGGTGGTGTTCGAGATCAAGCTCGTCAGCTCCAAGTAATCGAACCTTCGCAGGTTCTCCGAACGCCGGCCTTGCGCCGGCGTTCGTGTTTCCGGCCCCCGCGCTCTGCGAGAATGCCCGCATGAATTCCCCGTTCCGCGCCGTCCTCAGCCCCTGCGTCGGCATCTGCGAGATGCGCGACGACGGCCTGTGCGCGGGCTGCTTCCGCACGCTCGACGAGATCGCGCGATGGGGCACGATGGGCGACGACGAACGCCTGCGGATCATGGACGGCGTGCTGCCGACCCGCGAGGCCGAACGCGCGGATGGCTGAGTTCGACGTCGCGCATCTTCGCCGCGCGCTGCATGCGCTGGATGCGCCGCCTCGCGGACCTGCCTGGAACCTCGTCGACCTCGACGGCCTGATCGACAGCGAACCCATGCGTGATGCCGCGGTGCTCGTCGGACTCGTACCGCGCGACCACGGCCTGCAGGTACTGCTCACGCGCCGCAACGACGCACTGCGCCAGCACGCGGGGCAGGTGAGCTTTCCGGGCGGCGCATGCGATCCCGGCGATATCGACGCGATCGCCGCTGCGCTGCGTGAAACGCACGAGGAAGTCGGTATTCCGGCGGCGCAGGTCGAACCGATGGGCTTCCTCGATCCGCTCGCCACGATCACCGGGTTCCGCGTGCTGCCGGTCGTTGCGATGATCGACCCGCGCTACGTCGCACGACCCGATCCGGCCGAAGTGGCCGTCGTGTTCGAGGTGCCGCTCGCGTACCTGATGGATGCCGACAACCGCGTCGAGCGTCGTTTCGACTATCAGGGGCGCAGCCGCGCGGTGTGGGAGTACCGTTATCCCGACCAGCGCATCTGGGGCGCGACCGCTTCGATGCTGCTCAACCTGCACGACCGGCTGGAGGCGCACCGATGACCTGGACCACGCTGATCGATGTCGATTCGCTCAAGCGCGCGATCGCGTCGGACGATCGACCGCTCGCCATCATCGACACGCGCGTCGACCTCGCCGATCGCAGCGCAGGCGCGAAGCGTTTCGCGGAAGGTCATATTCCGGATGCGCGTCGCGCGGATCTCGAAGCGGATCTCTCCGGTCCGCATTACCCCGGCGCCGGCCGCCATCCATGGCCGTCGGACGACGCGTTCGCCGCGACGCTCGGTCGTCTCGGCATCACGCCGGCGCATCAGGTCGTCGTCTACGACGATGCGCAGGGCGCGCTCGCCGCGGCGCGGCTGTGGTTCATGCTGAAGACGTGGGGACACGAGGCCGTCGCCGCGCTCGATGGCGGCTGGTCCGCGTGGCGTGCAGCGGATGGCGCAGTCGAAACGGGGGATGCAACGCCGTCGAATGTCGGCCCGTATGCGGGCGCCTTCGATCACACACGACTGCTCGATGCCGCCGACGTCGAGGCGGCACTGGCATCGAACGATCCCGTCGTCGACGCACGCGCCGCCGAACGTTATCGCGGCGACGTCGAGCCGCTCGATCGCAAGGCCGGCCATATGCCCGGCGCGCTGAACCGTCCCTTCGCGACGAATCTCGCTGACGGGCGTTTCCGTCCGGCCAGCGAACTGCGCGCGGCGTTCGACGCA
>NZ_SELT01000002.1 GCF_004361065.1 Cognatilysobacter terrigena
CCGCCTTGCTGTCCTTCGACAGTTCGACCGACTGACCCGTTTCCACCAGCGGCGTCACGTAGGCATTGAACAGCTCGGTGAACGCGACCCACTTGCCGTCGGGGCTGATGCTGACGGTGTCGGGATACTTCAGCGAATACACCTCGCGCGGCTCTTCGCTGTTCAGGCCGACCGACATCAGCTTCTTCTTGAGGCCGCCGCCGGTGAAGTAGTAGACGCGCGTGCCGTCGGCGCTGAACTGCGGCGCGTCGCCTTCGTCGGCGATGCGATGCGCGCCGCTGCCGTCGGCGTTCATGACGTAGATGCCCTGCTCCTGCGTCCACGCCGAACCGGTGAGCCCGCTGCCGCCGCTCTTGGAATAGACGATGCGACGACCGTCCGGCGAGAAGCGCGGCGCGTAGTAGTAGCCCTTCTCGGTGGTGAGCTTGCGACCTGCGCCCGTGCCGTTCGCATCGCGCAGCCAGATCGCCGACAGGCCTTCGTCCGACCACGTGGTGTAAAGCAACTTGCTGCCGTTCGCGCTGAAGCTCGGCTGGTACTCGTAGACGCCGGTGTTGCTGGTCAGGCGTTCGGGCGTGCCGTTCGGCAGCGTCTTGCGCCACAACTGGCCGACGGCATTGAAGATCAGCGTGCGACCGTCCGCACTCGTCGCGACGTCACGGATCATCTTGGGCGTGAACGTGCCCGTCTCAATGTCGTGCGTGAAGCGCAGCGGTTCGGCGACGGTCTGCTCGATGTCGGCGGTGAACGGAATGTTGCTCGCGTTGCCGCTCGCCATGTCGACGCGCCACAGCTTGCCCTGCGCCCAGATCACGACGTTCTTCGAATCCGGCGTCCAGTCGAAGTCGGTGTACGGGCCGAAGATCGCCCAGGCTTCCTGCTGGTCATGCGAGAGGCCGTCCCACACCGGGCGCACTTCGCCGCTTTTGAGGTCCATCACGTGCAGCACCGACTTCTCGCGGATGCGCTTCACGAATGCGAGCGACTTGCCGTCCGGCGATGGCTGCGGACGCACCGCGCCGCCGGGTGTGTCGATGATCGTCTCGACCTTGCCGGTCTTCCGGTCAAGGCGCTTGATCGCGTAGATGACGCCGTGCGGATCCTTGTTGTACTGGAACGTCGGGCCGGGGCTGACGTCCTCGCTGAAATAGACGTAGCGACCATCCGGCGACACCGCGGGCTCGCCGAGATCCTGCTGGTCGTTCTTCTGCTTCGTGAGTTGCAGGCCCGAGCCGCCGCCGGCGACGTGGTACATCCACAACTCGCCCGCGCCGAGCGAACGCTCGCCGGTGAAGTGCTTGCGGCCGATCAGGAACTGGCCGTCGGGCGTCCACGCCGGGTTGTTGAGCAGGCGGAAGTCCTCCTTCGTCACCTGCACCGTGTTGCTGCCATCCGTGCGCATGCGCCAGAGGTTGTTGCCGCCGCCGCGGTCGCTGGTGAACGCGATCTCCTTGCCGTCCGGCGAGAAGCGCGGCTGCACGTCCCATGCGGGGCCGCTGGTGATGCGCGTCGCCTTGCCGCCTGAAATCGGCAGCAGGTAGACGTCGCCCATCATCGAGAACACGAGCTGGCGACCGTCGGGCGAGACGTCGACGTCGAGCCACGTGCCCTCGTCGGTGCTGAAGCGAATCGTCTTGGTCGGGCCGTGCGGCGCGTTGACGTCCCACTTCTTGTCGTCGGCGTCCGCCTTGGACGGACCGCGCTGCGCCTGGCCCGGATCCTTGGCCTTCGGCACGCCGGCGGGATTGAGGGCGTCCTGCTCGAGCTGCGTATCGGGCGGCGTCGGCGGCGGCGTGTCGGCGGCCTTGGCGGCCTGCGCGAATGCACTGGAGGAGGCGAGCGAAAGCGCGCCGGCGAGCGCGACGTAGAGCAGCGTGCGGGTCGGAGTCATGGCGTCGAAGGGCGGGATAACCCGTCGACGGTAGCCCAGCCGCGCGATGCGCGACCGGGCCGGACGTCATGCGCGCGTGACGCGCGTCGCCATCATTCCCAGGCGGGTGCGTCGGACGCGAAGCCCAGCGTGAGCGAACCGCGGCCGACGTTGACCATGCCGGTGAGGCTCATGAGGCTTTCGAACACTTCGACGCGATGCGTGCGGCAGGTTTCAATGAGCTCGGAGTAGCCGGCCAGGCGACGCATTTCCTCGAGCGGGCCGCCGTAGCTCATCGCGAGCGTCGGCGTGAGCAGCTTGCCGTCGCGGATGCGGCGCGCGGCGAACGTGAACAGCTTTTCCGCAGCGGCTTCGAAGCCTTTAACCTTCGCGACCGGCCCGGTCTCGCCGCGGTTGCAGTGCAGGATCGGCTTGATGTCGAGCGCGGTGCCGAGCGTCGCGCTGAGGAAGCTGACGCTGCGGTCGCCGCGATGGCGCGTACGCGCACGCAGGTAGTTCAGGTCGCGCGGCACCATGTAGGCGTGCGTCGCGAGGGCGACCTGCTCGATGCGGGCACGCATCTTCGGTGCGCCTTCCTGCGAATCGCGCAGGCGCACGGCTTCGACCGCCGAGATCGCCTGGCCGGAGAACACGTTCTGCGTGTCGATCACGCGCAGCGCGAACGGCGTGGTGATGCCCGCGGCGGCGCGCGGTTCCTTGTATTCGTTGAGGATCGCGAAGCTCGCCTGCGACGTGTTGTCGAAGATCGGGCTGCGCGTCTTCGTGATCGTCATGCAGAACACGTAGTCGTATTCGACGACGAGCTTCTTCAGGAACAGGTCCTGGACCTGCTGCACGGTGAAGGGCTGCGTTTCGGCTTCCGCGATGCGTTCGGCCGACTGCGCGTCGAGGAACTGCAGCGTGGCCTGCTCGTTGCGCTGGTCCGCGAGGACGGCATTGCCGATCTTCACGGTGATCGGCAGCAGCGTGATTTCGTGCTGCGAGAAATACTCGAGCGGAAGATCGCAGGCCGAGTCGACGACGAGTCCGATACGCATGGGTCAGCCCCTGTGGCTTTTATTGTTTTTTGGCAGACAGGATTATCGGTCCCGTCTTCGGATTCTTTACCGCGCGGGCGGCGCGGCCGTTCAGCATCCCGTGCTGCGCTGCAACGCGACGCGACGGACCAGCGCCTTCGGTCCGGCGCCGGACGACAGGAACAGCGTCGGCTCGCTCGCGTTGTAGTGGTCGGTCATGTCGAGGATCAGGTCGAGGCGGCCGTCGTGATCGAGGTCGCCCGCGAACAGCAATGCGGGCGATGCGTCGTCGCCGAGCATCAATGTGCCGTCGTCGTAACGGCCCGCCGGAAACTCCCGCAGCACCTGCGTGCGCGCGCCGCCCGTGAGGACGAGCCGGCAGATGTCGCCCCGAGCGGCGCAGTCGAGCTGGAGCCGGTACGACGCGCCGCGCAGCTTGAGCGCGAGCGGTTTCGTCGGAAGGCGCAGCGGTTCGACGCCGGTCCACGCCGTATCCACCGGCCCGATACGGAGGCCCGGCCCGCGTACGAGGAACGCGGCATCGTTCACTGCGGTGCTGATTTCGAGGCCGGTGTCGGTGCCGTCGGCGTCGGCGACGACGTCGTGCACGCGGCGCACTTGCGCATCGGTCGCCACCAGCGCGCTGCGTGCCGGCGTGACCTGCAGCGCCAGCCAGTTCTCGCCGTTGCGCGCCGACGCTTCGCCGTCGTGGAAGACGCCGACGGGCTGCAGCGCGTATGCAGCGGCGAGGGCGAGGCCGATCAGTGCCATGCGCCGAGGATCGCGCCGTAAAGGAGGAACTGCACGACGTGGTAGCCGCCGTCGATGAGCCAGAGCGTCAGCGGCTTGCGCGCGAACGTGTAGTTGATGCCGAAGCTCGTGGCGACGAACAACAGGCCGATCAGCGCACCGAGGCCGGCGCCGTGCAGGGCGTTCACGTCCTTCGGGAGTGCGAGCGCCATCGCGAACGCGGCGACGAGGCTCAGCACGAAGGCGGTGCCGAACGTGCGGCCGGGGTGCTTCGGCGACTGGGTGACATCGATGCCGGCGGCGCGGCCCCAGGCCTTCAGGAACAGCGGGCCGTACCAGAGGCCGCCGAGCATGAAGGCGGAGGCGGCCGCGACGAGGACGGCCCAGGGATTGATGGCGGAAAAGACGGGCATGCGGAGTTCCGGGGCAGGGCGGCGCTCCCCGGCGCCGAACCGTCGCGGAGCGTACGCGAAGTGACGCAGCGCACAATCACCACGTGTCGGCGGTCGCAGGCGGCACCGCCGGGGTCACCGGCGATGCCGCGGGTCGATCAGGCCTCAGCGCGCGCGATCGGGCACCGCGTAGGCGCGCGGCAGTGGGCCCTGCGGCGCAAGGTAGCGGTCGCGCAGGTCGGTCTGGCGACTGCGCATCACGATCGGGCGGCCGTCGAACCAGACCTGTTTCGCGACGTTCGCGACGTCCAGCGGATCGCCCGTCCACAGCACCAGATCGGCACGCTGGCCGACCGCGATCGTGCCGGTGTCACGCAGGCCGAACACCTCGGCCGGCACACGCGTGAGCGCGGCGAGGCCGTCTTCCCACGGCAGGCCGTTCGCGACGGCATTGCCCGCGAGCTGGCGCGTGTTGCGCGCGTTGTGCGTCGGGTTCTCGCCGCCCTGCACGATGCCGACGGTCACGCCGGACTGGCGCAGGATCGCCGCGTTGTCCATGCGCGCGCCGATCTCGTCGAAATTGGCGGGCAGGTTGGCGAGCGGATCGACAAACACCGGCACCTTGGCCGCCGCGATCTCGCGCGCGACGCGCCACGCTTCGGAGCCGCCGACGATGCCGATGCGCAGGTGCTGGCGCTGCGCGAACTTGAGCAGCTGACGGATGTCGGCGGCACGATCGACCTGGAACATCACCAGGCCTTCGCCGCGCGCGAACTTCGCGAGCACCGCACGACCGGCCGGCGTCAGCGACGCCGCGTTCGTGGTCGGGGCGATGCGGCCGCGCGCTTCGTCCAGCCACTGCTCGAGCAGCATCCACTGGCCCGCACGCGAATGGCCCGACTGGTCCTCCACCTGGTCGCCCAGCGCGATGAAGAGCACGCGCGGGCCGACCGGATCCGGCGTGCCGTCCATGCGCACCATGCCGCCCTGGCCGAGGATGATCGAGCCGCCTTCGCCGAGGCTCGGCATCAGGATCGACTCGCCGATGCCTTCGACGCGGCTGACCGGAATCGCCGTGGCGTCGGGATTGAAGGCGAGGGTGACGTCGAATTCCGGACGCACGTTGATCGCGCGCCCGTTTTCGCCCATGCCGAGCGAGGCGTCGACCGTCGAATCCTCGCCCGACACTTCCTCGACACCGAGGTGCGTGAGGCCGCCGAACAGCGCAGGCGTCACCGGTGCGCCGTTCGCGTCGACCATGGTGACGCCGGCGGGTGCGGACAGATGCGAACCGACGGCCGCGATGCGCCCGCCGTGCACCAGCACGTCGGCGTTCTGCAGCGTGCCGCGCGAGGTCGCGGTGTGCACCGTGGCGTTGCGGATCAGCAGCTCCTGCGCGGACGCGGAGCCGGCGAGCGCGAGCAGCAGCGCGCCCGCGAGTGAGGTGACGCGGCGGCTCATCGCACACCTCCCGTCTGCGGCGCGGCCCGTTGGCCGAGCATGAAATCCGAGATCGGCTGACGCGACGGATCCTTGCGGTCGTAGACGCGCGCGCCGTCGATGTAGACCTGTTCGGCCTGCGCGTAGCTGCTGAACGGCGTGCCGTTCCAGACGACGACGTCGGCCATCTTTCCGGTCTCCAGCGTGCCGGTCTTGTCGAGGATGCCCAACGCCTTCGCCGGGTTCTGCGTGAGCCAGCGGATCGCGTGCTCCGGCGTGATGTCGATGCCCGCGAGCTTCGCGTGCGCCATCACCTTCGCCGCGTCCTGGTTCAAGCGCTGGATGCCTTCTTCCGAATCGGAATGCACGATCGCGCAGCTGTTCCGCGGGCGGTCGACCAACGCGATGTTTTCCTGGATGCCGTCGTAGGCCTCCATCTTGAAGCCCCACCAGTCGGCCCACATCGCGCCGCAGACGCCTTCGGCGGCGAGGCGATCAGACAGCTTGTAGGCCTCGACCGCGTGGTGGAACGCGGCGACCTTGAAGCCGAACTCCTTCGCGAGGTCGAGCATCACGGCCATTTCGTCCGCGCGGTAGCAGTGGATGTGCACGCGGATGTCGCCGTTGATCGCGCCGGCGAGCGTGTCCATCTTCAGGTCGCGCTTGCCGCCGGTGTCCTTCTCCGAATCCGGCTTCGGATCGGCGGACCACCAGTGCGCCTTCTTCGCCGGTTGCGGGCGGTTCTTCTTGAGGTATTCGGCGGCGTCGATGAACGCGGCGCGGTAGCCGGCTACGTTGCCCATGCGCGTCGACGGACCGCCCTTCTTGCCGTACACGCGCTTCGGGTTTTCGCCGCAGGCCATCTTCAGGCCCCACGGCGCGCCCGGGAATTTCATGCCCTGGTAGGTCGTCGACGGCACGTTCTTGAGCGTGACGCCTCGGCCGCCGATCAGGTTCGCCGAGCCCGGCAGGATCTGCAGCGTGGTGATGCCGCCGGCCATAGCGGTGAGGAAGCCAGGATCCTGCGGCCAGATCGAATGCTCGGCCCAGACGTTGGGCGTGGTCGGCGCGGTGGCTTCGTTGCCATCGCTCGCCGCACTGACGGCCGGGCTCGAATACACGCCGAGGTGCGAATGCACGTCGATGATGCCGGGCGTCACCCACTTGCCGGTGCCGTCGACGATGGTCGCGTCGGCGGGCGCTTCCAGGCTTTTGCCGACCGCCGCGATCGTGCCGTTGCGCATCAGCACGTCGGCGCCGTCGAGGCGTTCGCCCGTACCGGTGAGCACGGTCGCGTTGCGGATCAGCACGGCGCCCGACGGAATGCGGGTGTAGGTGCTGGGGTAGGGGTCCTGCACGAAGCGCGAGGGCGAACTCGCGGCGCCGGCCGCGAGGGGCAACGCCAACGCGACGGTGCAGGCGAAGGAAGCGAGGATCCGGAGCATGGACGTTCCGCGGACGAGGTAGCCGACGACCGTAGCGTCGCGCCGCCGATCGTCACCGTGCCCTTCGTCATGCCGCGATCGACGCAGGTGGCGCTTCGGCCAACGCATCGTCGCGCGCGCACGGCTGGGTCGACGGCCTGCCTCGTGCGACCATGCAAAGAAAAAAGGACGGAATCGATGAAAGACAAAGACCAGATCGTCGCCAACTGGCTGCCGCGCTACACCGGCGTCGCATTGGAAGACTTCGGCCAGCACGTGCTCCTGACCAACTTCGGCGGCTACCTGCAGACGTTCGCCCGCCTGATGGGCGCACCGATCGTGGGCCTCGACAAGCCGATGCCGAGCGCCACCGCCGACGGCATCACCATGATCAACTTCGGCATGGGCAGCCCGAACGCGGCCACGCTCATGGACCTGCTGTCGGCGATCTCGCCGAAGGCCGTGCTGTTCCTCGGCAAGTGCGGTGGCCTCAAGCGCAAGACCGTGCTTGGCGACCTCGTGCTGCCGATCGCCGCCATCCGCGGCGAAGGTACGTCGAACGACTACATGCCGCCGGAAGTGCCGGCGCTGCCCGCGTTCGCGCTGCAACGCGCCGTGTCGACCATGATCCGCGACCTCGGCCACGACTACTGGACCGGCACCGTCTACACGACCAACCGCCGCGTCTGGGAACACGATGAAGCGTTCAAGGACTACCTGCGCAAGCTGCGCTGCATGGCGATCGACATGGAGACCGCGACGGTGTTCGCCGCCGGCTTCGCCAATCGCATTCCGTGCGGCGCGCTGTTGCTCGTGTCCGACGCGCCGATGACGCCGGAAGGCGTGAAAACCGCGGAATCCGACGCGCGCGTCACCGCGGACTTCGTCGACAACCACATCCAGGTTGGCATCGAAGCGCTGCGTCTCATCCGGCGACACGGCAAGTCCGTCAAACACCTGCGTTTCGACGAATAGCGCACGAAAACCGCCGACCGGCGGCGTTCGACGTCGCGACCCCTGAGATGTCCCGCTCGCAGACTGTCACACCAGACAGGAGCGGGACATGGAACAGGCCTTCCTGGTGGTCCTCGGCGCGGCGCTGACGTGGGCCTTCTATTTCATCCAGCGCCGCGTGGAACGCCGGCGCACGACGGAAACTATCGAGCGCAACCAGAAGTTGTTGACGCTCAAGCAGGGGCTCGAAGGCGCGAAGACGAGCCTCGGGGACTTGCAGCGATTCGAAGCGGGGCTCGTCGGCAAGGCGCAGACCGCAGTGGAACTCGCCGACGGCTATCTCGCACGCGCCGAGGAAGTGATCGAACGCGGTGCGGTCGAAGTGCTGCAGGACGACGAGTTCACCGCGCAGGCGCGCGAGCGGTTGTTGTTCGCCGATGCGAAGTTGCATCGCGTGGTCGCACGCCTGCGCGAACAGCTCGATGGCGACGGCCAGGCGGCATTCGATCGCACGCACGCGTCATGGCTCGCATTCCGCGACCGCCATGCGCTGTTCATCGCGCAGTCCTATGCACGCGGCCCGATCCGCGCGTTGATCCAGGCGGTGACGCTGGAAAGCCTGACGGCAGCGTGGATCGCCGAGCTGGAAACGCAGCTGGGCGAGTCGATGGATGTCGATGGCGCGTGGTGAGGTCACCGATTCGCGCCAGCGACGTCATGTCGACCGCCCGGCGCTACCCTTCGGCGACCATCTCGCGGGCTCGCGCAACATGACCAGCACGATCAGCAACGCCGTCGACGTCGTCGCGTTCTGGCGCGACGCCGGCCCGTCGAAATGGTTCGCGCGCGATGCGGCGTTCGACGCCCGCTGCCGCGGCCTGCTCGACCTCCATTTCGCCGCCGCCCGCCGCGAACTCGATGCGTGGCGCGACGATGCGGTCGGCGCGCTCGCGCTGGTGCTCCTGCTCGACCAGATCCCGCGCAACGCCTTCCGCGGCAGCGCGCACGCGTTCGCGACCGACCCGCTCGCGAAGTCGATCGCCGAACATGCCATCGATGCCGACCTCGACCTCGCCACCGAGGAAGCGCTGCGCATCTTTTTCTACCTGCCGTTCGAGCATTCGGAATCGCTCGACGACCAGAAGCGCTCGCTCGCGTTGCATCGCGAACGCCTCGCCGCGCCCGACGCCGATCAGTGGGCGAAGCTGCATCTCGACATCATCGAACGCTTCGGGCGCTTCCCGCATCGCAATGCGGTACTCGGTCGTATTACGACACCGGAAGAACAGGCGTTCCTCGACGAGGGCGGATTCGCCGGCTGACGCGGATACAAAAACGGCCGCAGATGCGGCCGTTTTTTTGACCGGGCAGTACTCAGTAGCGCGGCACCGCCGCGTCGACCTGCTGCGACCACGCGTCGATACCGCCTTCCACGTTGTGCACGTTGGTGAAACCGAGGCGACGGAAATGATCGGCCGCCGCCGCGCTGCGCCGACCGTGGTGGCAGAGGAACGCGAGCGGCGTGTCCTTCGCGAGCGCCTCGACTTCCGACGCGGCATCGCCGTCGAGCACCGAGAACGGCACCCGCACCGAGGCGATCGCACGCTCTTCGGGCGCGCGCACGTCGACCAGCGTCAGCGCGCCGTCGCCGAGCATGCGCGCGGCGTCCGCGGCGCTGATCGACTTCACCGTTCGCGTCTTCGGATGCTCGACCACCAGGCCGCGGCCGCGTTCGTCGTCCACCCAGTCGATGCGCAGGCCCTGCGCACGCGGCGCGCTGGCGAGGTCGAACTGCGCGCGTACGCCGTCGACTTCGGCCGCAATCGCCTGCGGGTCGATCGGGCCGAGTTGCAGCTGCGCGCGGTAGTCGGCGTCGACCGACACCTGCAACGCGTAGCCGGCGCCCGCATCGGCGATCGCGCCGCGCAGCATCTCGGCGGCGGCGGGCGTGATCTCGATGGTCGGCGGCGTGCGGTCGGGCGCCGCGACGCCCAGCAGCGTGTGCAGCTCACCCGAGTTTGCCATCTGGATGACGATGTCGCTGCCGCCGACGAGCTCGCCGTCGACATAGAGCTGCGGAATCGTCGGCCAGTCGCCGTACGCCTTGATCCCCTCGCGGATCTCGGGATCGGCGAGCACGTTCACGTGCGCGTAGTCGATGCCCAGCCCGTTGAGGATGCCGGAGGCCTTGGCGGAGAAGCCGCACTGCGGCATCGACGGATCGCCTTTCATGAAGAGGACGACGCGGTTCGATTGCAGCAGTGCATCAATACGGGAGCGGAGGGCGGGGTCGACATTCATGCGGAAATTGTCCGCGCGCACAGTCTCACGGCCCCAGAGACACCGTTCGTCGGTTTTCTTTAACACACCTTTAATTTTTTTTAATGTGCATCTAGGATCGGGACGACACCGGGTTGTTAAACCCGCGTGACGACCACCTGCGTTATTTCACGATTGGGGAGAGACTCGATGTATCTGAAGCGTTCCAAGCTGCGCGATGCCATCGGCATCGCGCTGGGGGCGACTGCCGCCTTCACCGCCGCCTCGGCCGTCGCGCAGACCGCGCCAGCCGATGCCAATGCCACCCCGCAGACCCTCGACCGCGTTCAGGTCACGGGTTCGCGCATCCGCCAGGTCGACGTCGAAACCGCCCAGCCGGTCTTGATGATCAGCCGCAAGGACATCGAGCAGCAGGGCTTCCAGTCCGTCGGCGACATCCTCCAGAACATCAGCGCCGTCGGCACCCCGCCGATCAGCCGCGCTGCGCCCCTGTCGTCGGGCGAGAACGTGGGCGGCACGTACATCAGCCTGCGTAACCTCGGTGCCCAGCGCACGCTGGTCCTGGTCAACGGCAAGCGCCTCGGCATCACCACCAGCGGTCTGTCGGACGTCTCGCAGATCCCGGCGGTCGCCATCGAACGCATCGAAGTGCTGAAGGACGGCGCGTCGTCGATCTACGGCTCCGACGCGATCGCGGGCGTGATCAACATCATCACCCGCACGAACTACGAGGGCGCGGCGGGCTCGATCTACTACGGCCAGTACGACCAGGGCGATGGCGCCATCACCAAGGGCGACATGATCATGGGCTTCGGCAACGAGCGCGGCTCGTTGACCGTGGGCGCCGAGTGGGGCAAGGAAGAGGGCGTCAACGCGACCGATCGCGACTTCAGCGCGTACCCGCGCGGCAACTGGCATCCGACGGACCAGTGGACGACGGTTGGTCAGTACGGCGGTTTCGTGACCACTGCGACCACGCCGGTTCCGGGCGTCCCGACCGGTACGCGCGTGATCCTCCGTCCGGGTGGCGATCCGCGTAACCGCAACGACTACGTCGCGCAGAACACGAGCGTCGGCACCTGCAACGGTGCGACGGCTTCGACGGGCTGCACCCCGGGCTCGACGAAGGACAAGTCCAACACGCTTGAGCAGACCGACCTGCGTACCCCGCTGGAAACGAAGGCGGTCTACCTCGACGGCGTCCTGAACATCACCGACAACGTGCGTTTCCGCGGGAACCTCCTGTGGGGCGACCGTGAGAGCTCGCGGCACATCGCCGGCTATCCGATGCAGGCCGCGTCGTTCAACACCCCGATGTCGGCGCAGAGCTACTGGAACCCGGAAGGCGCGACGATCTCCAACTGGTGGCGTCGCGGCTGGGAAGTGCCGCGTGTCACGACGGCGGACTCCACCAACTACCGCCTGACCGCGGGCCTTGAAGGCAGCTTCGACATCGGCGACCACCTGTTCGACTGGGATGTCGGCTACGTCAACGTGGTCAACAAGCAGACGCAGGACACGTACGGCAACTTCAACCTTGCCAACGTCCGCAATGCGGTGGGTCCGTCGTTCCTGCAGAACGGCCAGGTCGTCTGCGGCACGCCCGGCAACGTGATCGCCGGCTGCGTCACCTGGAATCCCTTCGTCCCCTACGGCGTCGTGGGCAACGGCGGGTTGACGGGCAACACCGCCCTCCAGAACTACCTCTTCCAGAACGAGCACGCGACGGGCCGCACCGAGACGACCGTCATGTCGGCCAACCTCAGCGGCACGATCTTCACGCTGCCCGCGGGTGACCTCGGCTTCGCGGTCGGCTACGAGCACCGCAAGGAAGACGGCAAGTACGTTCCGGACGCGCTCGCGGTCACCGGCGGTTCGACCAACCTGTCGTCGGGTCCGACCCGCGGCGGTTACGACCTCGACGAGGTCTACCTCGAACTGCAGGTGCCGATCCTCGCCGACGTTGCGTTTGCGAAGGAGCTGACGCTCAACATCGCGTCGCGCTACTCGGACTACAACACCTTCGGCGATACGGTGAACAACAAGTTCGGCCTGAAGTGGCGTCCGATCGACCAGCTGCTGCTGCGTGCGACCTACGCCGACGGCTTCCGCGCGCCGACCATCGCCGACCTCTACGGTGGCGGTTCGCAGACCTTCGACTCGTTCACCGACCCCTGCGATACGAACTTCGGTGATTCGCGCAGCAACCCGACCACGCGTGCGAACTGCAAGAACGGCGTCGGTGGCCAGAACGCGATGGGCGCCATCGCCGATACGTATCGTCAGCTCGGCCAGGGCCTCGTGCCGGTCGGTTCGCCGAACTCGCAGACGCCGGTGGCGTTCAACCGTGGCTCGAACCCGACGCTGACGCCGGAACTGTCGAAGTCGCAGACGATCGGTGGCGTGTGGAGCCCGCCGTTCCTGAGCGGCTTCAACATGTCGGTGGACTGGTGGAAGATCCGCATCGCCGACACGATCGTCACGGACAGCCCGTCGCAGATCCTCGCCGACTGCTACGTGAGCGGCATCGCGAGCCGCTGCTCGCCGCAGCTGTTCACGCGTGATCCGGCGCTCGGATACATCAACTTCATGTCCTACGGCAACCGCAACGCCGGTTTCCGCAAGGTCGAAGGCTACGATGTCGACTTCTCCTACCGTCTGGCAACGGATGCGTGGGGCACGTTCAACGCGAACCTCAACTCCACGTACACGGCGAAGGACTACTTCGTCAGCACGAACGATCCGACCTACCCGACCTCGGGCGTGGGCTTCACCAGCACGTTCCGCATCCGCGCCAACTTCAACCTGGGTTGGCAGAAGGGTCCGTGGGGCGCGACGTGGACCTCGCGCTACTACTCGTCGATGAAGGAAGGCTGCACGTACGTCGTGCCGGGCTCGACCACGCCGAACCTCGAGTGCGAGGAGATCACGTACGCCCCGACCGGTGCTTACGTCGGCACGACGACCACGCCGGCCAGCTCGATCTCGCGTCGCCATGTCGTGGGTGCGAACACCTTCCACGACGTGCAGCTGCGTTGGGAAGCGCCGTGGAAGGCGACGGTCGCCGTCGGTGCGAACAACGTGTTCAACCACATCGGCCCGGTCATGTACACGCAGCCGAGCGCGAACGTGTCGTACTACGGTGGCTTCGATATCGGCCGCTTCTGGTACATGCGCTACACGCAGCGTTTCTGATCGACATAACCAAAACAATCGTCATTCACTTCTCTCACGGCCCCGCAAGGGGCCGTTTTTTTGGCGCGGCTTCCGCTACGCTGGCGCCATGGCTGCTCCACCCGTCGCCCTCCATCGCGTTCCGCGCCATCCCCACGTGTGGTGGATCGCGCAGCTGGCGGTGCATGCGGTCGCGCTCGGTCTGTGGTGGTACTACGGCTGGCATCGCGGCTGGCCCATCGCGGTGCCGCTGCTGGTGGCGGCGCATCTCGCGCTCGTGTGGGGCACGCTTCGGCCCGATTCGCGGCTGTTCGGGCCGGCACTGACGCGGCTCGACACATCGGAGCGCGTGCTCTGGCTGACCATCGACGACGGCCCGTCGGACGAAACGCCTGCCGTGCTCGACCTGCTCGACGCGCATCAGGCGCGCGCGACGTTCTTCCTCGTGGGCGACCGCGCTCGCCGGCATCCCGATCTCGTGCGCGAGATCGTGCGTCGCGGCCACGGCGTCGGCAACCACAGTGATTCGCACCCCACCGGACGTTTCTGGGCACTCGGTCCGCGCGAGATGCGCGACGAGATCGCCCGTGCGCAGGCGACGCTGACAGAGCTCGCCGGCACGCCGCCCGTGTGGTTCCGCGCGGTGGTGGGCATGGCGAATCCGTTCGTGTTCGCACCGCTGCAGAAGCTCGGGCTCGCGCGCGTCGCGTGGACGGCGCGCGGTTTCGATGGTGCGGTGTCGAATCCCAAGCGTGTCGTGCGCCGCGTGGAGCGCCTGCTCGCGCCGGGCGTGATCGTGCTTGCGCATGAAGGCGCATCGCACGGCCGCAACGTCGAGACGCTCGCGTTGATGCTGCAGCGCTTCGACGAACTCGGTTATCGCTGCGTGTTACCGGTGCCGTCCCCGTCGACGTCCGGCCCGAGCGTGCGCGGCATCGAGCCCTCCGTCGTCGACTGAGGTCGACTCACTCGCGCCAGGCGACGATCTGCCAGTTGTTGAACGGCGTGTTGCCGTTGAGCGGCGTGATCGCGTAGCGCAGGGCTGCGGCGTCGAGGCGATCGCGCAGCAGTGTTTCGCTTGGATAGCGTCGCGGCGCGGAATGCATCCAGCCTGCGAACGCGGCGAACGTATCGAAGGCCTTGCTCGTGCGCGCACGCCAGCCCGGCGTCTCGAGTCCGCTGCGGATGAACAGCTTGCCGCCGGGCACGATCATCGACGCCGCCGCATCGAGAATGCGGATCTGCGCCGGCGTGTCGACGTACTGCAGCACGTCGAGCAGCGCGACGCTGCCCGTGTGGTCCGGCATCACGCGACTGAGGTCGACGGCGTCGAACGTCACGTCGCGCAGTCCCACGCGCTCCGCAACGCGACGCGCGCTCGCGATCTTCCCCGCATCGATATCGACGCCGCGATACGGCAGGTGGACGCCGTCTTCGCGCAGCGTGTGGGCGAGCAGGCCGAGCCCGCAGCCGAGATCGAGCAGCGGCGCCGTCGTGCCGCGCAGTGCGTCGGCGACGGCCGGATAGAGCGGATCGCTGCCGAGCGTGGCGCGCGTATAGAAGTAGTTCCAGCGATTGCCGAGCACGCCGTCGGGCAGGAACGCACGGGCGATGTCGCGCGCGCGTGCGGCGTCGAGCGGGCGTGTCTCGATGACGGCCGTCACGCCGTATCGCCGAGCAGGCGATGCGCGACCGGCAGTGCGACGTCGACCCACTGCGCATACATCGCGTGCGAGGGATGCAGGCCGTCGGCGACGACCATCGCGTCCTGGTCGCCCTGTGCGCGGCTGACCGGCGTGATGTCGACGAACGCGATGCGTCGCGCTTCGCACATCTCGCGGGCGACCTCGTTGAACGCGTCGATCTCGCGCGCGATGGTCGCGCTGTCGCGGCCTTCATCGCGCGCGAACCGCGTGACGCCCCAGTCGGGAATGGACAGCATCAGCACGCGATCGATGCGTCCGCCTGCGAGCGACGTCACGGTGTCGAGCAACGGGCCGAGCTGCGCGCGGTATTCGGCGGTGCTGCGGCCGCGGTACTGGTCGTTGACGCCGATGCCCAGCGTCACGAAGTCGAACGTGCCCAGCGGTTGCGTGCTCGCGATAGCGGCGGCGAGTTCGTCGGTGGTCCAACCCGTGGTCGCGATGACGTGCGGTTCGCCGGTGTCGATGCCGTCCTCGCGCAACATGCGGGCCAGCTGCACCGGCCAGCGATGCTCGGGTTCGACGCCTTCGGCGCAGGTGTAGCTGTCGCCGAGGGCGAGGTAGCGCAGCATCACGCGACTTGCGCGCGGCTCGCGGCGTCGGCGCGACGATCGAGCACGCGTTCCACGCGCGCGAAGACTTCGCGCAGCTGCTCCGGCGGCGGCAGCAGCGTGACGCGGAAGTGGTCGCGATCGCGCATGTTGAAGCTGGTGCCCGGCACGATCAGCACGCCTTCGCTTTCGAGCATCTCGAGCGCGAACGCCTGGTCGTCGAAACCGACCGCCGCGTCGCCGACGACCTGCGGAAAGCCGTACAGCGCACCGGCCGGCGTGCTCATGCGCAGGTGGCGGCTCGCCGCGATGCTGTCGGCGACCGCGCGTCGCGCTTCGTACAGACGGCCGCCCGGTGCGGTGAGTTCGTGGATGGTGGCGGCGCCCGACAGGGCGGCCTCGATGGCGAACTGGCCCGGGACGTTCGCGCACAGGCGCAGCGCGCCGAGCAGGTCCATCGCGTGGTGCAGGTCGCCGATCGCGAGCGGATCGCCGCTCAGCACCGCCCAGCCCACGCGCCAGCCGCAGGCGCGATGCACCTTCGAGAGGCCGCCGAACGACAGGCAGGGGACGTCGCCCGCGAGTGGCGCGAGCGGCTGGAATTCGGCGCCGTCGTAGACGATTTCGTCGTAGATCTCGTCCGACATCAGCAGCAGCTTGTGCTTGGCCGCGATCGCGACGATGCGCTCGAGCAGCTCACGCGGATACACCGCGCCGGTCGGATTGTTCGGGTTGATCACGACGATCGCGCGCGTGCGCGGCGTGACCAGGCGCTCGATCTCGTCGGGATCGGGCAGGAAACCGTTTTCCGGCGCGCAGGTGTAATGCACCGCGCAGCCGTCGTTGAGGATGGTCGCGGCCGTCCACAGCGGATAGTCCGGCGACGGCACCAGCACTTCGTCGCCCGGATTCAGCAGCGCGCGCAGCGACAGGTCGATCAGCTCGCTGACGCCATTGCCGATGAACACGCGTTCCGGCGACGCATTGGGCGTGCCGCGTCGGCGATGGAACTCGGCCAGCACCTCGCGCGCGGCCGGCAGGCCCTGCTGGTGCGTGTACGGATCCGTGTCGTGGATGCGCTCGGTGATCGCCCGCTGCAGGTGGTCCGGCGCGCGGAAGCCGAACGCGCCGGGGTTGCCGATGTTCAGCTTGATCAGCTTGCGGCCCTGGGCCTCCAGCTCGCGAGCTCGCCGGGCGAGTTCACCACGGATTTCGTAGCGGACTTCGGAAAGGCGTTCGCGGGTCTTGAGGGCGTGGGACATGGAAGCGGCGGTACGACGCGGAAAATGGCGGCCAGCCTACCGGAAAACGTGCCGTACCCGGACGTCCGACGGCCCGGTCTGGCTAGAATCGCGACATGACCGAAACCCCGGCCGTCTTCACCTCCGACCCCGCTGCGCTGCGGGCCATCGGCTGGCCGGTCACCGACGATGCGGGGCCCGAGACCTGGCGCGCCGCCATCGCCGCCCGGCCCGACGCCCGGCCTGCCCGCGTCGTCGAACAGCACCGCACGGGCTACATCGTGGTCGACGGGCCCGACGAGCCGTTCAGCGTCGAATCGCTGGGCGACTGGCTGCGCCCGCCGGGCTACCGCGAGGGCCGCACCGATCCCACCGACCGCCCCGGCGTGGGCGACTGGCTGCTGGTCGAAGGCGATCGCCGCCACGCCAAGGCCGTCGTGCTGCTGCCGCGCACGTCCGCGATCAAGCGCGGCGCGGCCGGCGAGCATTACCGGCAGCAGCTGATCGCCGCGAACATCGACGTCGCGTTCGTGGTCTGCGGGCTCGACGGCGACTTCAATCCGCGCCGCATCGAGCGCTACCTGCTGCTCGTGCAGGGCGGCGGCGTCGAGCCGGTCGTCGTGCTCACGAAGGCAGACAAGGGCGATCCCGACGAGGCAACGACCATCCTGCGCGCAGCCGTCGGTGCGCAGCTCGCGGTGGTCGCGGTGAACGCGAAGGACGCGGCGAGCGTCGCGCAACTCGATCCCTGGCTCGGCGCCGGCCGCACCGCGGTGCTGGTCGGAAGTTCGGGCGCGGGCAAGTCGACGCTCACCAACACGCTGCTCGGCCTCGAGAAGATGAAGACGAGCGCGGTGCGCGAACACGATTCGCGCGGCCGGCACACCACGACGCATCGCACGCTCATTCCGTTGCCGCAGGGCGGCTGCCTGATCGACACGCCCGGCATGCGCGAACTCAAGCCGACCGGCGAGGAAGACGTCACCGACACCTTCGCCGACATCGAGGCGCTCGCTGCCGAATGCCGCTTCCGCGACTGCAAGCACGAGAAGGAGCCCGGTTGCGCGGTGCGCGCGGCGGTCCAGGCGGGCACCCTCGATCCGCAACGGCTCGCGAATTTCCGCAAGCTGTCGGAGGAAGTCGCAGGCGCGGCGAACCGCCTTGCGACGCGTCGCCAGCAGAAGGCCGAGTCGAAAGTGCAGGTGAAATCGCTCAACAAGCGGCTCGACGAGAAGTACGGCAAGCATTGATGGCGACGGTCGAACTGCCTGCGGACGTCGCGCACCACGCCGCACTCGATGCCCGCATGGTGCGCGTCGCCCGCGACATCCGCGTGCTCGCGCTGGTGAGCTGGCCGGCCGACGAGGAAGCGAAATTCCTCGCGGATTTCGCTGCAGGCACCGCGAAGCCACCGGTCATCGCGTACCCCAAGTGCGACTTCCGCGAAGCGCGCACCGAACTCGAAGCGATCGTGCGCGAGGCCGATCCGCAGCATCCGCTCGGGCAATACCTGATCGACTCCGCACGCAGCTGGGGCACTGCCGCGTTGCTCTGCGAATCCCTCGGCACGCCGCGCGTGCTCGCGCATTCGATGGAGTTGTACGGCGCGCCGAACGAAGCGCTACCGGGCAATGGACCGACCACGCGCGAAGCCGCGCAGCATTTCATCTCGATCGCCGATGAACTCGACAGCGGCCTGCTGTCGCCGTCCGAAACCATCCGCATTTCCGCGACCGCGCTTCGTCTGCAGCTGCAGAACGACCTCGACGACTTCTTCAACAAGCGCGTCATCGAAGTCGAACTCGACCCCGACCTGATCGCGAAAGCCGCGGCCGGCGCGACGCGCATCCGCCTGCGCGCGTCGGCGAACTTCAGCCAGTACGACCGCGACCAGCTGCTCAACCACGAAGCGTTCGTTCATTCGATCACCGCGCTCAACGGCCGCGAGCAGCCGGTGCTGCCGAGCCTGTCGCTGTCGTCGCCGCGCACCACGGCCACGCAGGAAGGCCTCGCGACCTTCGCCGAGCAGATCACCGGCAGCATCGACATCGGCCGCATGAAGCGCATTTCGCTGCGCATCGAAGCGGTGGCGCGTGCGCTCGACGGCGCGGACTTCATCGACGTCTTCCGCTATTTCGTCGACTCCGGACAGACGCCGCAGGAAAGCTTCTCGTCGGCGCAGCGCATCTTCCGCGGCGTGCCGACCACCGGCCGCTACGCGTTCACCAAGGACACCGTCTACGTGCGCGGCCTGGTCGGCGTGCACACGTTCTTCCGCTGGGCGCTGCGCAACCGCAAGCTGGCGCTGTGCCGCTACCTGTTCGCCGGCAAGATGACCCTGGCCGACGTCCAGCGCTTCGAGCCGCTGTTCGAATCCGGGGCGCTGCTGCCGCCCCGCTGGATGCCGCCGTGGCTGACCCGCATCAACGGGCTGGCCGGCATGCTCGCGTTCTCGCTCTTCGCCAACCGCATCCGGCTGGACAGCATCGCCGACGAAGGCGGCTTCATGCTCGATTTCTGACGCCGGAGCGCCCGAACCGTGCGCGTGCGTCCGAAGCGGCCGGTGGCGGCGGGTAGAATCGAGGGCCCGCCCGGTTTCGCGTCCCGATGACCCAGAGCTCCAGCGACGATCTCAAGCAGGCCGCCCTCGAGTACCACCGGCTCGACCCGCCCGGAAAGATCAAGGTCTCGCCGACCAAGCCGCTGGTGACCCAGCGCGACCTGGCCCTGGCGTACTCGCCGGGCGTCGCCTACGCCTGCGAAGCGATCGTCGCCGACCCGAACACCGCGTCCGAGCTCACCGCCCGCGGCAACCTGGTCGCCGTGATCTCCAACGGCACCGCCGTGCTCGGCCTCGGCGACATCGGGCCGCTCGCCGGCAAGCCGGTGATGGAAGGGAAGGGCGTGCTGTTCCAGAAGTTCGCCGGCATCGATGTGTTCGACATCGAAGTCGACGAGCGCGACCCGGACAAGCTGGTCGACATCATCGCGTCACTCGAGCCCACCTTCGGCGGCATCAACCTCGAGGACATCAAGGCGCCGGAGTGCTTCATCGTCGAGCGCAAGCTGCGCGAGCGGATGAACATCCCGGTGTTCCACGACGACCAGCACGGCACGGCGATCATCGTCGGCGCCGCGGTGCTCAACGCGCTGGAAGTCGTCGGCAAGAACATCGCGGACGTGAAGCTCGCGACCGCCGGCGCGGGTGCGGCGGGCATTGCCTGCCTCGACATGCTGGTCGCGCTGGGCATGAAGCCTGAGAACATCCTCGCGGTCGATCGCGACGGCGTGCTCTACACCGGCCGCGATCACATGGATCCGGACAAGCAGCGGTACGCGCGCGACACCGACAAGCGCACGCTGGCCGACATCGTCGTCGGCGCGGACATCTTCCTCGGCCTGTCCGCAGGCGGCGTGCTGAAGCCGGAGATGGTCGCGACGATGGGCGAGAAGCCGATCATCCTCGCGCTCGCCAATCCGTATCCGGAAATCCTGCCGGAAGACGCAAAGAAGGTCCGCCCGGACTGCATCATCGCGACCGGTCGCTCCGACTATCCGAACCAGGTCAACAACGCGCTCTGCTTCCCGTACATCTTCCGCGGCGCGCTCGACGTCGGCGCCACGGAGATCAACGAGGCGATGAAGCTCGCTTGCGTGCGCGCCATCGCCAAGCTCGCGCGCATGGAAGCCGGCGACCTCGCCAGCGCGTACGGCGGTGACATCCCGAAGTTCGGCGCCGACTACCTGATTCCGCGCCCGTTCGATCCGCGCCTGCTCGTGCTGCTCGCGCCGGCCGTTGCGCAGGCGGCGATGGATTCCGGCATGGCGACGCGTCCGATCACGGACATGCGCGCCTACGAGGAAAAGCTCGGCCAGTTCATCTATCGCACCGGCCTGATCATGAAGCCCGTGTACGACCGCGCACGCAGCGATCTCAAGCGCGTGGTCTATGCAGAAGGCGAAGAGGAAACCGTGCTGCGTGCGGTGCAGACGGTGGTCGACGAGCAACTCGCCAAGCCGATCCTCATCGGCCGCCCGGACGTCATCGCCACGCGCATCGAGCGCCTCGGCCTGCGCATGCGCCCGGGCGTCGACTTCGAGCTGACCAACATCAATTCGGATCCGCGCTTCGACAGCTACTGGCAGCAGTACCACGCGCTGACCGAGCGTCGCGGCGTCACGCCCGCGGCGGCGAAGAACCTGCTGCGCTCGCGGCCGACGCTGATCGCGTCACTGATGGTCGAACGCGGTGAAGCGGACGCCATGATTTGCGGCCTCGTCGGGCGCTTCCACAAGAAGCTCGGCTACCTGCGCAGCGTGTTCAACTTCGACCGCGGCGTCACCGGCACCGCGGCGATGACGGCGGTCATCAACAACCTCGGCACGTGGTTCTTCCTCGACACGCACGTGCAGCTCGATCCGTGCGCCGAGCAGATCGCCGAAGCGACGCTGCAGGCGACGTATCGCCTCAAGCTGTTCGGCATCGAGCCGAAGGTCGCATTGCTCTCGCACAGCAACTTCGGCAGCCACGACAACGCGTCGGCGCACAAGATGGCGAAGGTGCGCGAGATCCTGCTCGAGCGCGCACCCAAGCTCGAGGTCGAAGGCGAAATGCAGGCCGACACCGCGTGGGACGAGGACATGCGTTTTCGCATGTTCCCCAACTCGCGCCTCAAGGGTCGCGCCAACCTGTTCGTGATGCCGAACCTCGACGCCGCGAACATCGTGTACAACATGGTCCGCGTGATGACCGACGGCGTCGCGATCGGCCCGATCCTGATGGGCCTCGACAAGCCGGCGCACATCCTGACGCCGGCGTCCACGCCGCGCCGCGTCGTCAACATGACCGCGATCGCCGCGGTCGATGCACAGATCCGCGCGGCGCAGGGCGCGAAACGGAGCTAGGGAATGCTGCCGCGGCTGAACCTGATTGCATGGAACAACGGGGTTGGCCTGACTCGCGATCTCGCGCTCCTCGCCAATGCGTTGCGTTCGCGTGGATATCCGGTGCACGTGACGGCGATCGGTCGCGGCAAGTTGCGCAAGTGGTTCCGCCCGACGGTGATGACGTGGCGTGGACGTCTGCGCAAGCTGGTGATGCGCCGCCCTGCGCACGACATCAACATCATGCTCGAGCACATCCGCCGCGAGGATCTCGGCAGCGCGGCAGCGACGCTGTTCATTCCGAATCCCGAGTGGTGCATGCCGGTCGATGTCGAACGCCTGTCGCAGGTGCAGGGCGTGCTCGCGAAGACGCGCCACGCCGAGCAACTTTTCTCTGCGCGCGGCGTGTGGACGCGCTACATCGGTTTCACGAGCGAAGACCGTTTCGATGGTGCGGTGCCTCGCGAACGGACCTTCTTCCATCTGGCGGGCCGCAGCACGAACAAGGGCACGCAGGTGCTGATCGACGTGTGGAAGCGTCATCCCGAGTGGCCGCGTCTCGTGATCGTGCAGAGCCCGCGCACCGCGACGCCGATCGAGCCCGCCGCCGCGAACATCGAGCACCGCATCGACTACATCGATGATGCCGAGCTTCGCCGCCTGCAGAACGCAAGCCGCGTGCACGTTTGCTGTTCGGAAACCGAAGGCTTCGGCCACTACCTCGTCGAAGCGATGAGCGTGGGCGCGACGGTGTTGACCACCGACGGTGCACCGATGAACGAACTCGTCGATGGAAGCCGCGGAATCTGCGTGCCGTGCAGTCGCACGGGCACGCAGCAGCTGGCGACGACCTATTTCGTCGACGAAGCGGCGCTCGAAGCCGCTGTCGAACGCATCCTTGCGATGAGCGACGCGGAGCTCGACGTGACGGGCGCCGCCGCGCGCGCCTGGTTCCTGCAGAACGACGCCGCCTTCCCCGATCGCCTGCATTCCGCGCTCGACGCATTCACGACGCAGGCGGCGCGGCACGCGCCAACGCAACCGCAGCCCGTCGCTTCCTGAGTCACGGCGGCGCCCGCAACGGACGCCGCACGCGCATCACCGCCGCAACGCGTACACAGGCGCGTCGGCTTTCCCGCTCTGCACGTTCGACAGCGCCTCCTGCAACTCCGCCTTCCGTTCCGGATCCGTCGCCTTCTCGACGAGATCCCTGAGGATCGCCACCTGCGCGACCTTCTTCGCATCCGCGGCCGGCACGGCGATATCCGGTTTGACGCCGACATGCTCCCAGTTCGTATGCGTCACCGGATTGATCGATCGGCTGTGCGGAATGAACGCGCCGAAGCCATGGCCGAGGGGATAGACGTCGCCGGGGTTGGAGCCGCCGCCGGTGGTTTCGCCGACGAGCGTCGCGCGCTTCTGTGTCTGCATGTCGTACGCGAACTCTTCGCCGCCGGAGAACGTGCCCGATGAGGTGAGCACATAGACCGGCTTGCCGTAGCGCGGCTGCACGTTCGGGTTCGTCCAGAACTGCTGCGTGCTGTCGTCGGCGCGGCTGTAGATGTCGTTGAGATGACGCTGGTCGCCGACCGGGAAGAAGTGGCTCATCAGATGCGCCACCGTGTTCGGCTCGCCGCCGTGGTTGCGGCGCAGATCGATGATGAGCGCGTCCGTGCCCTGCAGCAGCGTCATCGCGTCGGACATCGCCTCCGCAACGAGTTCCGTCGGGCCGAAGCCGCGTACTTCGATGTAGCCCACGTTGCCCGGCAGCCGCGCGATGCTGTCGATGCCGTAGCCGCGCTCCGCGACTTCCTCTCGACCGCGCGCGACCTCCGCGGCATCCGGGAACGGCGGGCGCTCGTCGCTCGGCGGATTGAAGTTCGGGTCGTAGTGGATGTTGAAGTGCCCGTCGTCGCCGAGCGTGCGCAGGTCGTTCGCCAGGTGTTTGCCGAAGGCCGCGATCGTCGCGTCCTTGGTATACACGCCGCTCGCGTCGCGTTCGCGCATCGTGGCTGCGAGCTTCGTGCCGGCATCCGGAAAGCCGTAGCGCTTCTGCAATTGCGTCGCGAGATTTTCGATCACGTCGTGCCGATCCGCGGCGGTGATCGGCACGTTGTCGTCGACGTGTTGCGCCCGCGCGAGCGGTGCGAGCGCGAACAACATTGCGAAGCAAAGAATCCGTCTGTGCATGGTGGAACTCTCCTTGTTGGCGGCGAATCCGCCGTTCGACTACTAACGGTTTAGTACTCGCGGGCAAAAAAACTCATCGCGCAGGGCCTTCGACATTGACCGTCTGCGTCGCCCACGCACCGCCACTGCGGCTCGCGACGACGTGCACGAGCCGCTCGCCCTTCGGACCGCGCAGCGTCATGCGCATGTCGGCATGGCCGCGACCGTCGTCGACATTCATTTCGCCGTGCAGTTCGCGACCGCTGACGGTGATCGGCACGCCGAGTGCAGCTTGCACGCCGCGATCGGCGCTGACCTTCTGCAGCAGCGACTTGAACTCGGCGCTGTCGGTGATCGCCGGCGGTGCGGGCGGCGCAGGTGGGGGCGGCGGGACGTCGGCCGGCGGCGCAGGCAGGGCGGGACGTGCCGCACGCGCGGGCTTGGGCGGTGGCAGCGGTGCGTCGCTCACGTTCGGCGCTGCGGGCGCGGCGCTCGCGACGGGCGCAGGCAGCGTCATCGGCGACGCCGGCGCTGCAGGTGCGGCCGGTGCGGCAGCCGTCGCGTGGTGTGCAGGGTCGTACACGGGCGGCGCGGGCGGCGCAGGCACTGCGGGCACGCCGAGGCGCGGCGGCGGCGGTGGCGGTGCGGGGGGCGCCGGAGGCAGGGGCGGCGGCGCGATGTGCGAGACATCTGCAAGCCACTGACGCGTGGCCGGCGTGATCGGCTTGGCGACACCGTTCTCCGTGTACGTCTCGACGAGCCGTCCGTCCTTGTTGAGCTGGCCGCGGTACTGGCGCGTCACCGTGCCGTTGTTGTCGGTGATGACGCGGACGTCGGGCACGTTGCCGTTCTTGCCGCTGGACTCGACCTGGATGTGCACGCCCTTCGGGCCCGCGCCCACCTGCCAGGCCGTGAGTGCGCCGCCGACGAGCAACAACAGGCCGGCGATGCGCGCGCCGCGGCGTGCCGGCGGTGGAAGTGGAGCGATCAAACGGGTGATGCGTTGCATGAGGGAACCTCCCGTTGCTGCAAGCGCGAAGCGGAGCGTCGGATGCCGGTGGTGCTCGAGATGCGCGAGCGCTTCGGCGAGAGCGATGGCGTCTCCGCAGGCCGCCACCGCAAGGTCGTCGCAGGCGTGTTCGCGTTCGAGCCGGATACGCCGGCCGAGCCACCACGCCGCGGGATGGAAGAACAGCAGAGCTTCGACGACGCACTGCACGCCGTTCCACAGCCAGTCGAGCCGCGCGACGTGTGCAAGTTCGTGTGCCAACAGTGCTTCGAGTTGCGCAGTCGGCAGGCGACGCAGCAATTCCGACGGCAGCCAGATCACCGGCTTCACCAATCGCGCGGTGAACGGCACCAGCACTTCGTCGGCGAGACGCGCGGATACGTCGCGCGTGATGCGCAACGCGATACACAACTGTTCGACGCGCGCCTGCAAAGGCTCCGGCAATGCGACCCACCGCACGCGATCCAGTCGATCGACATACCGCCAACCGCCAAGCCGCCACACGAGCACCGCGAACACACCGATCAACCAGATCGCGACGAGCATCGACGCGAGCGGCGTCGACTCCTGCACGACCAATCCCGCTGCCGCACGCACCGTCTGCACCGGCGCGAGCACGGGCAACGGCGTGCCGACGTCGGCGGCCGTCGCGACGCGCAATGCGAAACCTGCCGGCACCAGCACCATCGCGACCAGAAACGCCATCGCCACCGAATGCCGAGCCGCCGCCGATGCGCGCGCCATCGACGCCAGCACCAGCGCCGCGACGCCGGCGATCACCGCGTCCATCCACAACGAATGCAGCAGCGCCGACGACAGCGCCGACGCGACAAGCAGTTGCGTGCTGGCGGCCATGTCGATCACTTCGCCTGCCGACGCGCCTTCGCTTCCGCGATCATCCGTGCGATCTCGTCGAGCTCCTGTTCGCTCGCGACGCCGTCATCCAGCGCGCGCTGCACCAGCGTCGCGGCCGAGCCCGCGAACGCGCGGCGCATCAGGTCCTTGACCAGCGACCGCTGCACCACGGGCTCCGGATGCACCGGCGTATAGGCGTGGCTGCGCTCGCTCTCGTCGCGATGCACCAGGCCCTTGTCCGCCATGATCGTGAGCATCTTCAGCACGGTGGTGTAGGCCGTGTCCTTCGACTTCGAAAGATCGGCGTGCACCTCGCGCACGGTCATGGGCGCCTTGCGGGCCCAGAGAACGCGCAGCAGCGCGAGTTCGCCTTCGGTGGGTTGGGGGGTCGACATGCGGCTCTCCGGTGTACGCCGCATTTAGTACTAAACAGTTAGTAGACGTCAACGCCCGTCCGTCGGCAAAGCCGTGGCGATGCCGAACGCGCTCGCATCGCCCGCGAAAACATGCGCCGCCGTACGTGTTCAGGTAATCGATTGCAGTGCGTACGACTGCTGAGAGTCGCCTCAAACCCCACTGCTAGAATCGACCCTTCCCCTGCACACAACGCAACGGCCAAGGGGCCGTGGACGAATGATCGGCAATCTCTCCAGCGCAATCACCGAAATGCTGCACGACGATCCGGATCCGACCGAGAGCCGCGAATGGCTCGAGTCGATCTCCGCCGTCATCGATCGGGCGGGGCCTGAGCGGGCCCACCAGCTGCTGGAAGGGATGGTCGAGGTCACCCGCCGCGCCGGCGCGCACCTGCCGTTCTCGCCGACCACCGAATACGTCAACACCATCCCGCCGCATCTCGAGGCCAAGAGCCCCGGCGATTCCGCGATGGAATGGCGCATCCGCTCGATGCTGCGCTGGAACGCGATGGCGATGGTCGTGCGCGCCAACCGCAAGCCGGGCGAACTCGGTGGCCACATCGCGTCGTTCGCGTCGTCGGCCACGCTCTACGACGTCGGCTTCAACCATTTCTGGCGCGCGCCGAGCGCCGACCACCCGGGCGATCTCATCGGCTTCCAGGGCCACAGCTCGCCGGGCATGTACGCGCGCAGCTTCCTCGAAGGCCGCCTCACGCAGGACCAGCTCGACCACTTCCGCATGGAAGTCGACGGCCGCGGCGTCAGCTCGTATCCGCACCCGTGGCTGATGCCGGACTACTGGCAGCTGCCGACCGTGTCGATGGGTCTCGGCCCCATCGCCGCCATCTACCAGGCGCGCAACTGGAAGTACCTCGAAGGCCGCGGCCTGATGCCGAAGACCGACCGCAAGGTCTGGTGCTTCCTCGGCGACGGTGAAACCGACGAACCTGAAAGCCTCGGCGCGATCTCGGTCGCCGGCCGCGAAGGCCTCGACAACCTCGTCTTCGTCGTCAACTGCAACCTGCAGCGCCTCGACGGCCCGGTGCGCGGCAACGGCAAGATCATCCAGGAGCTCGAAGGACAGTTCCGCGGTGCCGGCTGGAACGTCATCAAGACGATCTGGGGCAGCTACTGGGATCCGCTGCTCGCGCGCGACACCACCGGCAAGCTGCGCCAGTTGATGATGGAAACCGTCGACGGCGAATACCAGAACTGCAAGGCGTTCGGCGGCAAGTACACACGCGACAACTTCTTCGGCAAGTACCCGGAAACCGCCGCGCTCGTCGCGTCGCTGTCGGACGAGGACATCTGGCGCCTCAACCGCGGCGGCCACGATCCGCACAAGGTCTACGCCGCGTACCACGAGGCCACCCAGACCAAGGGCATGCCCACCGTCATCCTCGCCAAGACGGTGAAGGGCTACGGCATGGGCGCCGCGGGCGAAGCGCTGAACCCCACGCACGGCACCAAGAAGATGGACGACGCGGACATCCGTGCGTTCCGCGACCGCTTCAACATCCCGGTCAGCGACAAGCAGCTCGAAGGCGGCGAGGTACCGTTCTTCCACCCCGGCGAGAAGTCGCCGGAAGTCGAGTACATGCTCGAGCGCCGTCGCGCGCTCGGTGGTGCGCTGCCGCAGCGTCGTCGCAAGGCCACGCAGTCGCTCGAGGCGCCCAAGCTCGAAGTGTTCGATCGTCTGCTGAAGGCCACGGGCGATCGCGAGATCAGCACCACCATGTCGTTCGTGCAGGCGCTCAACATCATCCTGCGCGACAAGCAGGTCGGCCCGCGCTGCGTGCCGATCGTCGCCGACGAAGCACGCACCTTCGGCATGGAAGGCCTGTTCCGCCAGCTCGGCATCTACGCGCCGCACGGCCAGAAGTACAAGCCGGTCGACCGCGACCAGCTCATGTACTACCGCGAAGACGCGGCGGGCCAGGTGCTCGAAGAAGGCATCACCGAAGCCGGCGCGTTCGCCAGCTGGATGGCCTCGGCCACCAGCTATTCGACGAACGACCTGCAGATGCTGCCGTTCTACATCTACTACTCGATGTTCGGCTTCCAGCGCATCGGCGACAGCGCCTGGCAGGCGGCGGACATGCGCGCACGCGGCTTCCTGCTCGGCGCGACCGCCGGCCGCACCACGCTCAACGGCGAAGGCCTGCAGCACGAAGACGGCCACAGCATGGTGCAGGCCGCCTTCATCCCGAACTGCCGCAGCTACGACCCCACGTTCTCGTACGAAGTCGCGGTGATCCTGCAGTACGGCATGCAGCGCATGCTCGCCGAGCAGCAGGACGAGTACTACTACATCACCCTGATGAACGAGAACTACGCCCACCCGGAAATGCCGGAAGGCGCGGCCGACGGCATCATCAAGGGCATGTACCTGCTGCAGGGCGGCGCTAAACCTAAAAAGGGCGAACTGCGCGTGCAGCTGATGGGCTCGGGCACGATCCTGCGTGAAGTCATCGCCGCCGCCGAACTGCTCGACAAGGACTTCGGCGTAACGGCGGACATCTGGTCCTGCCCCAGCTTCACCGAACTCGCGCGCGAAGCCGTCGACGTCGAACGCTGGAACCGCCTGCACCCCGAAGACACGCAGCGCGTCCCGTATGTGACGTCACTGCTGCAGGGCCGCACCGGCCCCGCCATCGCCGCCACCGACTACATCCGCACCTACGCCAACCAGGTCCGCGAATACGTGCCCATGCGCTACACCGTGCTCGGAACCGACGGCTTCGGCCGCAGCGATACGCGCGAGAACCTGCGCCGCCACTTCGAAGTCGACCGCTTCCACATCGCGCACGCGGCGATCGCCGCGCTGGCGGCGGAAGGGAAGATGACGGGGAAGGATGTGGCGAGGGCGATCAAGCAGTACAGGCTGGATGTGGATAAGCCGAATCCGCTGGGACTATAAGCCGTATTCTTGCCGACTGCCGGTAAATGTCCGGATCCGGTCGAGGTCGCGCACTGCGCTAGCGTTCGTGTGCCTGATGTCTTAGGGGAGGCAGTTTGGCGTACAAGTTCACCAGCCTGTTTGCCGGCGGCGGCGGCATGGATCTCGGATTTATCGAGGCCGGTTTCCAGCCAATTGCTGCATTCGACAACGATCCCGTCGCGGTTAGTTCGTACAAGCAAAACATCGGTCCCCACATACGGCAAATCGATCTTAGAGGCGACAGTGAAGCGCTGGCCGACTCTGTGAGCCGCGCAGACGTCCTTGTCGCCGGCCCGCCGTGCCAGGGCTTTTCAACGGTAGGGCTGAACGATCCCAACGACGCCCGGAATCAGCTCCTTCTCCGCACAGTAGAGATCGCTTGTCAGCACCGGCCTCGAGTGGTCGTGATCGAAAACGTTCGAGGCCTATTGGGGATTGGCTTCAGAAAATATCTGAACCGACTGCAGAGCGCGCTAGAAGAGGCCGGATACGCCGTAACCACGGCGACCCTCAACGCTAGTGAGCACTCTGTCGCTCAGCACCGCCGGCGGGTGTTTATTGTTGCCAGCCGGGTTGGGGTCGTATCGCTCGATCTTCGTCGCCAGCCTCCGGTGACTCTAAGGGGGGCGCTGCACGGGCTAGACAAGACGCACACCGCCTCCGCGCATGTATTTCCCAATGGCGGTCGTGAATTTGCCATTGCAACGGCAATCGGGCCAGGACAAAAGCTTACAAACGTCCGAGCCGGTCGAGGCTGCGTCCATACATGGGCCATCCCCGCAGTCTTCGGCAGAACAAACGCGATCGAGAGACGGGTTTTGGAGGGGTTGCTTGTTGCGCGGCGAACGCAGCGCGTCAGATCCAACGGAGACGCTGATCCCGTCAGCGCCGCCCGACTCACGAGAGAGTTGGGATTTCCCACCGCTGCGATCCTCGCTGCGTTAGTAAATAAGGGATTCGTTAGGAGAGTTGGCGCAGGTTACGACCTAACGCACTCCTTCAATGGGAAATACCGACGCCTGGTGTGGGATGAGCCGGCGCCAACCGTGGACACCAGATTCGGGCAGCCGCGGTACTTTCTCCATCCCGATGAGCATCGTGGCTTCTCGGTGCGGGAAACCGCTCGCATACAAGGCTTTCCCGACGACTATGTCTTTCCAAGCTCAGGCCAGCACGCATTTCGTCTCATCGGCAATGCGGTTCCCCCTCCACTCGCACGCGCCGTGGCTCAGCAGGTTCTCGTCACCCTGAATACGTATGACGCTCAGTGAACTTCAAGCCCTACTCGCGAAATGGATCCGCGACGACGTTGACGATGCCTTGAGGATGAGGGAGACCAAGTCACGAATCGATTTTCTCGGAGATCGCTTGTTCAACCAATACCGCGCCGGAACCGGAGCTGCACCCACGCCGTTTCGACACAAGCTGGCGGCATGGTTGGCATCGGAGAACGACGACGAGAATCGAAAGCTCATGTTTCGACTACTGAATCACATGAGCTTTTTCGGCGAACAAGAGTTAACGTCGATGTATCGGACGGTCTACAGTCGCAACGTTATGGACTGGATATTGTCGACGTCCGATATCGATCTGCTGCACCCTGACGCGCCCCGGATGATCTCGGAAGAGATCGCGGAAACCTGCTTCGTCGCGGTCACCGACAGCTTCAACTTAGGCGACTTTATCCGCGTCAACGCGATCGCTGGGGTGTCGAGGCGGATAACGTTCTCATCTATCAACCCTGCGCCGACGGCGGAGAATTTCAAAGCCGACTACCTACAGGGAAGGTCGCGGCTGGTACTGCTTGAAGACTTCGTCGGAAGCGCGTCGCAAGTCATGGACACCGTGCAATTTGCCGCTCAGCTTGGTGCACCGCAGCCAAAGGTGCTATTCAGTCCCCTGGTCATCTGCCCAGCCGGTGATCGCAGCGCGACGAGTCTCGCTGCGCAGTACTCTCACTTGTCGTACGAGCCCGTCCTTGCTCTACCATCCCGCGACTTCATCACGCCGCTGCTGGATCCGCGGTCGCCGGCGGTGTTTGAGGAATTCCGCCAGCTAGCTAGAACGGTGCACCCGAAAGTTCGCGGGAGCGGCTGGCCCCACGACTACGGCCCGCTCGGCTATCGGGACACCGGCGCATTGGTTGTGAAGTATGACAATTGCCCGGATAACACACTTCCGCTAATTCATCACGACTCCTCAACGCCTTGGTCGGCGCTGTTTCTCAGGGTTTCTCGGGAGTAGGAAAGTGACTATCGCTGCAAACCCGTTCACTGATCTGTACACAACCGAGAGCATCTCGGCTCAGCGGTTCGTGGATGTGTTTAGCCCCGTCCTATTGCGGGAGCCAGACGTCTTAGCTCTCTATCAACCTGGAAACGTCATCCTTTCCGGTCTACAGGGTTCAGGCAAGTCAGCTCTGCTGAACTTGCTCAAGCCGGAAGTACTGATTGCATACAAGCGATCCGGCGCCGAGTGGCCGCTTCCCCCCGGCTGCGCGAAGTTTTTGTCCGGCGGAATAAATCTCGCGAAAAGCGGTGCCATGGATTTTGGCCAGCGATCGATCGACGCGGGCACTGCGGGACACTCGATGCGCTTGGCGCTTCACTTCGCGGACTTTCTCAATGCGTGGATTGTTGATGACATATTCCGGTCTCTCGAGACCATCGCAGCCGCGTCAGATTGTGATGTCGCCGCGTTCCTCGGGGTGCAGTTCGACCAAGGGCGGCTTGACCAATTCGCGACCGCGTTTTCCGCCAACAAGTGCTGGCTCGGGGGCGTCGCTCCGCAAAGAACATTTAGTGGACTAAGGGCGTGCATTGAGCAACGAATTGTCGACTATCGAAATTTTCTGAACTTCAACAGCGCATCTTTGCCCGAATCAATCCTGCAGTCGAAGACCAGCGCGGGTGAGCCAATCAGCGTCGCTGTTGAGTTACTGAGGGAGTTTGGGATCATTCCGGACGACCTCCCTGTCCTCATTCGAATAGATCAGTTCGAGGATTTGATAGGACTTGAGCAATCCGCAGATCACGGCATGAGACTGGAATATCGCGCGACGATATTCAAAATGTTCGGCAGTCGCGACTCACGACTCTCATATCGAGTAGGTGCGCGACCTTATGCGATTGCTGACAGCTTTCAGATGCTAGGCAGCACCACTTCAATCGAAGAGCTAAGAAATTACACCGTTGTTGAGATTGATCAGATCCTGGAAAGGCGTGAACACAGAACAGGTTTGTTCCCGAGCTTTGCTGAAGACGTCTTCAAGCGGCGCCTGCGTGTTGGTGGCTATACTTTTCCGAGTACTCGTGAGGACTTGACAAGCTACGTCTTCGGCAAGAGACCCGAGCCTCGCTTGCGAGCGCGCCAATACGCAAAAGGTTCCGCGCACGCTGCCCCGCTCGCCGGCATACCTGACGATGTGTCGCGTTTTTTAGCTGAGGTGGCTGCAGACGATCCGCTTTCAGCAAAATTTGGCGAGGCATTCGTACGTCAGTTGCTAGCGCGTGGAAAGGCTATCGATTTGAACAAACTCCATGGCCGTCCATGGGAGGCGGATGGGAAGAAATGGTGGCGGAAAGAACGCACTGAGCAAGCCCTGTTGCAAATCGCTGCAGAACGGCGGCAACGCATGATTTGGCACGGTAGGCCGGACATCTTGAGTCTTTCTGGCGCGAATATTCTCGTCTTTCTCAGCATTTGCCAGTTGATCTGGGCGGAGTATCTCCGGTCGGAAGCAGCGCCTTCCACCGATGTGCCCGCCATTCGCAATGGTGTTGCACAGGACCTCGGCATCCAGCAGGCGAGTGAGTACTGGTATCGAAAACTCCGCGCCGACTCGAATGGCGGTGACGATAGGCAGAGGTTTGTCTCCGCAGTGGCGTTTGATCTGCGGCGCCGGATGCGTGAGGACAAGAGGATGTCGTATCCGGGAGCAAACGGTTTCTCTCTACCCGTAGAAGTTCTCAACGAGAATCCGTCGCTGAAGCGCTTCCTGGATAGATGTTGCTCGTTCGGAGCGTTGACGTCTTCTAGGCACACTTCAAAAAACACCGGGCAGGGTGAGAGTAAGAAGTGGTACATATTTCCAATTCACTGCCCTCACTTTCAGCTTCCGTCTCAGCACACCAAAGAACCGCTATACGCCGACATTTCTATTGTGGGTGAATGGTTGAGGAAGGCGGGCGTAGAGCTGGAGGGTTTCACCGCGCCGCGCGTTCTTGAGGCGGACGCCTCCACGCCAGATCGTGCGCAGCTCTCCCTGTTTGGTCAGGCAACGCGTGATTAGAAACGGGACGTACAGGCCGTGGGGCCTGCTTGGTAAAATTGCGCCGCGACTCGGCATTGAAGGCTTTGCTTTCCTAGGCGCCCTGTCAACCGAAGAGCGCAGCATCTCTGCCTTCTCTTACCTGCATTCCACGGGAATGGTTCGAGAGCGTCGCTTCTACAGTTTCGTTGACGCGCCTTCCCGATTTACGTCGGAAGTCAATGCGCGCATGGACGTTCGCAGGACAGAATTGACAGATCTGGGCGTAGACGCAGCCAATGTTGTCACCAAGCCATTGCTCGGTCTCTTCGGTGAGATCTCGGATGATCTATCGGCCTTTCTCGGTGTCGCTCAATCCAGAAGCATCTTGGTCGACATATCCGGGATGCCCAAGAAGCTCTTCTTTTATGCGATCAGAACGCTCCTGGGTCCTGGGTCGAGGTTCGACAACGTTGTAGTTACGTATACGGAGCCAGCGACGTATCACGAAGGAGTGCTAGCGGAAAACCCGGGGGCGTGGCACGCCCTACCTGGCTTTCTCGCTCCGCGACTCGAGCCACCCGATCGCGCCCTTATTGTTGGGTTGGGATTCGAACCTTTGGGCCTTCCGGACTTGTACAGCGCGGGTCATTTTTCGACGACTGAGACGCATCTGTTGCTCCCAGTAACCGCTGCGCAGCAGCACGTCTCGAGGAATTGGGATTTCGTTCGAATGCTTGAGTCAGAGGCTGGGGCATTAAAGACATCTATCCACCGGGTCGACGGCCGCAATGTCCCTGATCTTTTCGATTCATTGTCTGCGATCACTCGGCGTGGCGAGATCTACTCAGTCCTTGCGCCGTTCGGTCCTAAACCTATATCGCTGGCCATGTGCCTTTACGCCTGCGCAACCGGATCCTCGTCGAATCCCGCTAGCGTCTTTTACACACAACCCTCCGTGTATCACCCAAACTACTCAAGCGGGGTTGCAACGATAGGAACGTTTGCCGCTACGCACGCATACTGCATAAAGCTAAATGGCCAGGTGCTCTACCGGCTTTAGCAGCTACAAGCACAGGTTGGTCTTCTGTGCTCATGGACGCGCTATCCAGCGGGGTCAGATTCCATTTCCCAAATGACCACTAGGGGCTCGATCAAGCGTCAGCGCATCCGCCGCGAACGATCGCCCGCTATCGTGGCGACCTCACCGGAGGACGCCATGCAGAAGACCATGACACTTCTCGCCGCCTGCCTTGCGATCGGCACCGCAGCCGCCGCGCCAGCCGATCAGGATCGCTACGCGCCCGCACGCGAGGTCGTGGCCGACATCGGCCGCATCGTGACGCCGCACGGCGTGCAGGAGAGCTTCGAGGTGACGCTCGGCGGTGCGCGCCAGGTGGTGAACGTGCGCGGCGCCGATCGCGACAATCCCATCCTGCTCTTCATCCATGGCGGGCCCGGCGCGGTGGAGATGCCGGTGGCGTGGGCGTTCCAACGTCCGTGGGAAGACTTCTTCACCGTGGTGCAGTGGGATCAGCGCGGCGCGGGCCGCTCGTATCCGCTGAACGATCCCAAGCAACTCGCGCCGACGCTGCGGCCCGATCGCTACCGCGACGACGCCATCGAGCTCATCGAGCAGCTGCGCAAGCGCTACGGGAAGCGCAAGGTGTTCGTGCTCGGCCACAGCTGGGGGTCGATCGTCGGGCTGAAGGTGGCGATGGTGCGTCCCGACCTGCTGTACGCGTACATCGGCATGGGCCAGGTCATCGACTTCCGCGAGAACGAACGCCAGGGCTACGCGTGGGTGCTCGATCGCGCGCGGCAGGACGGCAATACGACGGCGGTGAAGGAACTCGAAGCGCTCGCGCCGTATCCGGGCGACGGCGCGTTCGACGTCGAGAAGACGGGCACGCAGCGCAAATGGTCGATCCATTACGGCGGCCTGGCCGCGGGCCGTGACAACGCCGACTTCTACTTCCACGCGCCGCGCCTTTCGCCCGAGTACACGCCGGCCGACATCCAGGCGTGGGACGAGGGCAGCGGCTACACGATCACGACCATGTTCCCGCAGCTCGCGGGCGTGACGTTCGCCGATGTCCATCGCATCGATACGCCGGTGGTGATGCTGCTCGGCCGCCAGGATCACACCACCCCATCCACCATCGCGGACGCGTGGATGCGCCAGCTGCACGCGCCGTCCAAAGCGGTGCTGTGGTTCGAGCATTCGGCGCACCTGCCGATGATCGAAGAGCCGGGGCGCGTGCTGCAGGCACTCGTGGAGCGCGTGCGTCCGTTGGCGAACGAGGCGGGCCGCTGACGGGCGGGGCGAAACATGGGGCAGGGTGGTGCTTGCCCCGTTGGATGCCACGTTTCCCCGCGCGCAAACCGGAAGTAGAAGCAGCGGTCAGAGTGGACGCTTTTGCGATGCGCGCGGCGCTACTGGCCCCGAACACCACAACATGCCGGGGATCGCCAGCGCGGTGCTCTAGCGCGACTGGCCTGTCGTAACCAAACGTCCCCTTTGAAAACGACGAAGCCCGCCGAAGCGGGCTTCGAAGCCAGCCGATGCGGTGCTCAACGCGTGCGCACGACCTTGGTCTTGGCGATGGAATCGTGCCAGCCGGTGGCGTCCTCGCTGAAGAGCACGGAGAACGCCTCGAACGGAATCATCCGCGACAAGGTGCGGCCGAGTGCCTGGCCGAACGACGGCGCAGTGCCCTGATTGGTGACGACCCGCGTGCCGCAGACGAACTTGCCCACCGTGCGCCCGAAGAACGCTTCGAACAGCGTCCAGTAGAGCAGAAAGACCGGGATGCTCACGGCGTACGACCGCGCGCCTTCGAGCGCCTGTGGCCCTGCGATGATCGCCACCACGATCGCGGCGACGAACACCAGCGCGAAGTAGACCGCGTAGTCGATCAGCATCGTCAGGAACCGCTGACCCTTGCCGGCGTTTGCGGCGGTGTAGACGTCCTGCGGCGGCGCGGCGATCACGGCGTCGCCCGTGCTGTACGGATTCTGCAATTCCATCGGTATCCCCTGTGTGGTGCGTGTTGGTGTGGACCGGCGCCGTCCCCACGGCGTCGGGCCAAGAGTACCGCGCGGCGAGGGAAACAGAAGTCGCAGTGTCTTCTTGGGCTTCGTCGCGAAAGCCGACCCCGCCCCCTGTTTCGCTGTTTCGACCACGTCCCTGTCGGTAACGAACGGATGGGCTCGACCGAAGCGGTTCCGTGGGCGCCGCCCGCCTATCGAACACAACACCCCACAGCCGTTGACCTGCGCGTCCATGCAGACGTGGACACTGTCCGCAGTCCAACTGATCGACCGCCCATGATTCCCCTTTCCGTTCTCGACCTCGCCCCCGTGGGGGAGGGTCGCGACGTCGCGCAGGCGTTCGCGCACATGCGCGATCTGGCGCGCCATGCCGAGCAGCTCGGCTACCGCCGCTACTGGCTCGCCGAACACCACAACATGCCCGGCATCGCCAGCGCGGCCACGGCGGTGCTGATCGGGCACGTGGCGGGCGCGACATCGACGATCCGCATGGGCGCCGGTGGCGTCATGTTGCCGAACCATGCGTCCGATTCGTCGCATGAGTAATCAGCGGATGCCACGGGTGTCAACAACGTGACCAACCCGGTTGATCCGCAGGGCGACGCGCTTGAGCCGCCCGTTCACAGGCGGGCGCCGAGCTTGGCCCCCTAAATCCCCATCGTCTTGCCAAAGGAGATTTACACCGCGGTAGCAATTCGCTACCCGAGGGCGGCATGACAGTTCGAACTGTCGTGCCGCCGTGCTTGGATCAGAACTGCTGGAGCATCACGCTTACACCTAGCGCACCAAGGGTCTCGATCGGTTCAAAGAAGAGGTCGTGCTCCGTTGGCTCGCCATCTGCGCCACGACCGTGAACGATTCCCGCCGCGTAGTTGCCGACGTACACCGGCCCGCCGCTGTCACCCTCGAGCGTCATCTGGTAGTTGTTGGGATGGTGCACCTGAACGTATGTGCCGACTGCGCCGTTGTAGTTGCTCTGCGAATACAGGTCGACAACCAGGCCGCAGGTGTTGCGGGTGGTCCAGCCGAATTTGCACACCTGCGCGCCAACGACCAGCATTGTTGAAGGGTAGGTACCCCGCACGTACAGGTTTGCCGAACCCGTATAGAACGTCGGCTGCGGCTGAATCCGAGAACTCCACAGCCATTGGACATCGTAGGAACCTGCGTTCTTCGAGTCCTGTTTGGCCAACGGGATGAGGTTGGTGGTCATGAGTCCGTCGCCGCAGTGCGCCGCGGTCGCTAGGCCACGACGGTCGCTTGCGGAAACCACGCTGAAGCCAGCTGTGCATCGACGCTCGTTGGACTTTATGTAGTCGCCACCCGCCGCATAGATAGTGGGCTGGATAAAGGCGTCCTGATGGTGGAACTCCACGATGCTGGGCGCAACCGAGCTGCGCTTCAGCGTGCTGACATCCGCTTTAACTCCGACCCGAACCTTCGAAGCATGCAAATCGATGCCGGACTGGAACGGAATATTCGTTGCAATAAGTTCCTTTCCAGTCGCTGCCTCGGCATCCCGAAGTTCGGAAAGACTGTACGGTGCCACTTCCGATTCAAACGTCTTGTCGCGCGTGTATCGGCGCAGTGTGACCTCTGCATCGCGAACGAACTTAACGACGATCCGATACCGCGGGCGATGCTCGATGTAAAGGCCCGCAAAATTATCGGCTTCGCGCTGCATCAGCGTCTGCTGAAGGCGCCCCGCCTCTTCCTGAATGGCTAGCTCACGCTTGGCTTCGCCAAGAGAAACTCCGTTGGTCGCTGCATAGTCGTGAACTAGAGCATCGGTCATGAAACGAGGTGCACCAGCAAAAGCCAGCGGCGACCAAACCGCGGCGGCGATCGCAAATCCTTTTGCAAACTTCATTTTTCGCTCCATGCGTTGTTGTTATTGCCGGCTAGGAAATAAGGCGGCTTGCAGCGTTCGATGTCACCAGCCACCTCGGTTGCCGGAACTACCTGTTCCGAGCCTTCCCAGCGGAGCCATTTGCCTGTAGGTACCGCCTCACCCGTCTTTTGATTGATCAACGTTCCGCCGCGCATGGCGTAGGCCCGTGTGGCTACGAGCGAGTACGATCGAACAGGGGTTTGAAGAACGAAACAACCGTCCTTGATCTCAAGCCTGCCTTTAACTTGGCTCTCCGTAACCAGAAGAGTGGTTCCGGGCTTGAGCTGGATCAGTTGAGGAGGCTGAGAGGCGCAGGCATTGAGGTTTGCTGCGCATAAGCCCAACACTGCGGGCGCAATCACCCGTCTAGACAACCTTGTCATAGCGTCCTTGTAGAGAGTGGTCCATGCATGCCGTCCGGCATGGCACCCTGGGGTGAGTGCACATGCAGTGTAGCCGTGTGCAGTGCACGCTGTTAGCGGCGGTCGCTCCAAACACACAAATCCACAGCCGTTGACCCGCATCTCCGCCCGCGCGTGGACACTGTCCTCAGTCCAACTGATCGACCGCCCATGATTCCCCTTTCCGTTCTCGACCTCGCCCCCGGGGGGGAGGGTCGCGACGTCGCGCAGGCGTTCGCGCACATGCGCGATCTGGCGCGCCATGCCGAGCAGCTCGGCTACCGCCGCTACTGGCTCGCCGAACACCACAACATGCCCGGCATCGCCAGCGCGGCCACGGCGGTGCTGATCGGGCACGTGGCGGGCGCGACATCGACGATCCGCGTGGGCGCCGGCGGCGTGATGCTGCCGAACCATGCGCCGCTGCAGGTCGCCGAACAGTTCGGCACGCTCGCCACACTCTACCCCGGCCGCATCGATCTCGGCCTCGGGCGCGCGCCGGGCACCGACGTCGCGGCGACGCGCGCGCTGCGCCGCTATTACGCGGGTGCGGACGAGTTCCCGCGCGACGTCATCGAGTTGCTCGGCTACTTCGAGCCCGTGCAACCCGGGCAGGCCGTGCAGGCGGTGCCGGGCGGCGGCGTCGAGGTCGAGCCGTGGATCCTTGGGTCGAGCCTGTTCGGCGCACAGCTCGCGGCCAAGCTCGGCCTGCGCTACGCCTTCGCCTCGCACTTCGCACCCGCCGCGCTCGAGGACGCGCTGCACGTCTACCGCGCGCGGTTCGAGCCGTCGGCAAAGCTCGCATCGCCGCACGTGATGCTGGCGATCAACATCGTCTGCGCCGACACCGACGACGAAGCGCGACGCCTGTTCACCACGCAGCAGCAGGCGTTCGTGAATTTGCGTCGTGGCCGTCCGGGACTCGTGCCACCCCCGCTCACGTCGGCGGACGACCTCGACACGTTCTGCAACCCGATGGAGAAGGCAGGCATCGACCAGGCGCTGTCGTGCTCGGCGGTGGGTTCGCCGTCAACGGTGACGGCGTGGGTGGATGCGTTCGTCAAACGCCATCGACCGGATGAGCTGATCGTCACCGCCAACATCTTCGATCCCGATGCACGGCTGCGGTCGTATGCGTTGGCGATGGAGGCGTTGCGGCAGTAAAGGGGAGCGATTCTCATGCGTCCTCGCTTGCTGTTCTGCGCAGCGGTGGCGGCGCAGTTTGCGGTGAACTGAAGTGGTCTGGAGTCAGTCGCGCATCGTTTGCGGCGCCCAGGTGTCACCGCTACCATCACCCGCCACGGCACGGACGCCGCGTGGGTCCTGAGCACCAATCAGGCGCGAGCGCCGGTCGATCAGGAGATCCCATGAATCGCTTTGCGCTCGCGCTATGCCTCACGGTCGGTGCGTGTTCCGCTCCCCCATCTGTTCAACCCGCGACTAGCGTTGGCGCTGCGGCTCCGAACAAGCCAGCAGCCAGCACGAGTACCCCGGCGGTCGAGGCATTTACACACGGTCTGCGTGCCAGCTACTCGGCATGTATCGACCGCGCCGAGGCAGTGATCCCGGCGACACAGGCCTGCATCGAAGAAGAGGGCGCCTACCAGCGCGATCGGCTCGCGCGTGCGCTGGAAGCCGCCAAGCAAAAACACGCCGACCAGGCCGGCGCGATCCAGTTCCAGCAGACTGCGTGGCAGGCCGACGTGGACGCCAAGTGCAAGTGGGACGCGGGTACGGAGGGCCAGCAGCAGCGCATCGAAGCGAATATGTGTTCGCTCGAAGCCGTCGCGGCGCGTGCGGATGAACTGAACCGATAACATCATCGAAAGGAATCGATCAACATGGAACGCACGGAAGCGGAAGACCGAGTAAATCGCTGGCACCTCGGCCAGACGTCGCAGCGCTACGAGTCGTCGGGCCTCGGCGCGGGAACAATCTCCAGCGGCAAGAACGACCACGGCGGCGTGTCCTATGGCACGTATCAGCTGTCCAGCCGCGAAGGCACCGTGCAGGAGTACCTCGCGCAGTCCCGCTATGGCGCGGAGTTCAAAGGGCTCGCACCCGCGACGCCAGCGTTCGATGCCAAATGGCGTGAGGTTGCGCAGCGCGATGCCGCCTTCGGCAATGACCAGCATGATTTCATTGGTCGCTCGCACTACGGTCAACAGCTCCAGCGCTTGCACGATCGCGGGCTCGATATGACGCATCGCGGACGCGCCGTCCAAGACTGCGTGTGGAGCACGTCCGTGCAGTTTCGTAACCTCACATCGACGATCTTCACGAAGGGAATCCACGAGCGATTCGGTAAGGACGCCAACATCACGGCATTGACCGACGCGCAGATCGTGGGAGCAGTGCAGGACTACAAGATCACGCACAACGCCACGTTATTTGCGAGTTCTCCGAAGTGGCAGGCCAACCTGCTTCGCCGCGCGCAGCACGAACGCGACGATCTACTGAAGCTCGCGGAAGCCGAGCGGATCGCGCCGAAGCCAATGGACGTGCAACCACAACGCGCTCCCCCGCCGGCACCAGCCAAGCACCCAGCGCACCACCCGGCGACGCATGGCTCGGCGACGGTGCATGCGCAGCAGGAACTCGCACATCTCGGCTACACGGGTCTGGACGGCAAGTTGATCCATGCCGACGGGCGGGCGGGGCGGAATACGCACCACGCCGTCGAGCAGTACCAGCGCGACCGCGGATTGACGCCAACCGGCACACTCGATGGGACCACGCAGGCGCGTCTCGAGCGCGACGATCGGACGATGGCTAGCAGCACGCATCCCGCGCACAACCTCTACCGGGAGTCGCTGAATGCCGTGACCGACTTGGACCGACGCTTGAACGTGCGGGGCGGGGCGCACTCCATCGCACTCGCAGGTGTAGTGGCGGCGGAAGCAGCGCAGGCGGGAATGGCACACGTCGACCGAATCGAGCTGTCTCGCGATGGCCGATTGGTGCAAGCCGTCCAGTTCCGTGGCGGTACTGACGACTGGGCGACGAATCACACCTCGGCACCCATCGAGCTTTCGCATGCGGTAAACCAGCCGATCGACGTCAGCAGCGAGTATGCACGGCGCGCGATGGATGCCCGAGCACACGTTGAGCAGCATGCAGCACGTGAGCACGCGCCGATGCGGGCGCCGGTCCTGTAGAAATCCGGTGCGGCCGAAGTAGTCACCGCTGCATCTCGGACGACCTCGACACCTCGGCAGCCCGATGAAGAAGGCCGGCATCGATCAGACGCTCCGACCGATTACGAACGCCTTTCGCAGCGCAGTCTTATCCACCAAACAAAAGGCCCCGAGAACCGGGCCTTTTTGCTTTGACGATGACGCGCGCGATCACATCACGGCGGGCACGTCTTCAACATCGCGATCGCCGCCTTGACGTTCGTGTCGGCCACCGTGTCGCGGAGCGCGGCGGTTTGCGGGTTGAAGTCGTTCTGGATGGGGCCGGACGGGCAGCTGCGGCGCTCCGGCGACGAGAACTCCTCGATCAGTGTGCCGAACGTGTGGCCGTCCTTGTAGAACCAGTCGTTGGAATCGCCATAGACCATGTAATGCGGCGTTGCGCAGCCGTCGACCACGCCGACCGTGGCGTAATCGTCCTGCACGTCGGTGTAGCTGGCCGCGGTCGCCATCGCTTTGGTCAGTTTGTCGAACGGCGCGACGTCGGGTGGGTTGAGGTTGGTCGCCGGCGGCACTGCGACGTGGCCCATCGGATGCCCGACCACGCCGCCATAGCTGTGCCACGACAGCATGCAGACCAGGCCGTCGACCTCGCGCTTGTTACGCGTCAGGAACTGGCTGTGCGCGAGGCCACGCACGGCCTGCGTTTCCACTTCGGAGAACGGTGAAGGGCCGGGGTAGGTTTCGCTGTCGGGTACGAGGTTGCCGGCAGCATCGACGCCGCTCATGCCCATGTCGGGCAGCGACGCGCGCTGCGCCTGCGTAAACGTCGACGGATGCCCGAACGCGTAGTTGCGGTTGAGGTCGATGCCGCAGCGCTTCTGACCTTCGACCAGGCGCGTGTTCTTGCGCCAGTCGAACTGGTTGGCGACCGCACGGTCGTAGCCGTTGGGGTTGACCACCGGGATCACCCAGACCTCGCGTGAGTCCACCAGCTTGGTGATCGTGCTGTTGCTGCCGTACCCGTCGGTCAATGCGTGCAGCAGGCGCATCGTCTGGTACGCGGTGATCATCTCGCGCGCGTGGTGCACACCGAGGAACGCGACTTCGGGCTCGGGATCGTTCTGCTGCGGATTGCGGGATACCTTCACCGCGTAGATCGTGCGACCGGGACGTCGCTTGCCGTCGCAGCTCTCGATCGTCTGCCCGGTCCAGTGGAACAGCCGCACCAGCGACGGATACGACGTCGCGAGTTTCGAAAGCTCCTGCTCGATCTCGGTATAGGTCTTGTAGATGCCGGGCGAGTTGTGCGGGTTGTACAGCGCACGCTGCATCAACGCGGCGGAGGGCCGGATGCGTGGCGTGGTCGCCGTCACCAGCGGCGCAGTGACATCGGGATACGGCAACTGCTTCGCGAGCGCGGCGGGGAAGTCGCCGCCCTTGCGCATGCGACGGAGCGCCTCGCCCATCGCCGGGCTGTAGGTCGTCCCCATCAGGTCGGCGAGCGGGCCTTTCAGCGGCTTGCCTACCGGCGACTGGTCCGCCGAATACGCCTGGAAGTCGCTGACGCCGTCGCCGTTGCTGTCGACCTTGCGTGGCGACGAACCCAGTCGTTTTTCCAACGCATCGCCGAGGCCATCGAAGTCGGCGTCGACCGTCTTGTCGCGTGGATCGAAGCCGAAGTAGTCGTTGATGACTTCATCGAAATCGCTCCAGCCATCGCCGTCAGTGTCGGCCGAGGCGGGATCTGTGCCGAGTTCCGCTTCGCGCGCATCGGTGAGGCCGTCGTGGTCGCGATCGGTGTCGGGTTTCGTCGGATCGAAACCGAACTCGACCAGGCGATCCTCGACGCCGTCCGCGTACCCGTCCTGGTCGGTGTCCGCCTGTTCCGGGTTGCTGCCGAGCTCGCGTTCGCGATCATCGGGCACGCCATCTCCGTCGCGGTCGGTGCCGGGCAGCGGCTGTCCTTTGTCGGTCGGAATGACGCCCCATGCGGTCGAGCCCGGTGTATCAGCGGAGCGCGTCGGCACGGGTGCGCAACCGTTGACGGCGGCGAGCCCCAGCAAGGTGCACGCGGTGATCGCGAGGGCGCGCAGCGGCGGCGTGGGCAATGCGTGTGCATTCGGCTTCATCGTGCATCTCCATTTGCGGCGAACGAGCGAATCCAGGCGCTGCGTGGAGTGTTCTCCTGAACGCGACGCGCTGAGCGACCGCTCGGCGGCAAGGGAGCTCGGCAGTGACGTACGGCAAGCGGCAGGAGGGCGGTCGCTGCGACCGGCACGCCGAGCGACATGGCGACGGGGCCTGACGATGACGGGGCTGGTCGCGTCGCGTCGTAGCCCTCACTTGTGACGGCAAGCCGAGTGAGGTGTGTCAGGCCCCCGCCGCGGACCGATGGAAAGGTATCGAGCGGCCGCTCGCGCGCTCGGCCGCCGCTTCATTGCCGTGTCGCGACGTGGCAAAGACGCTTGCCGAGGGGCATCGGTCCAACGAACTAATTGCGCACTAACGGCCCGACGTGGCGAGTCCGGCTCTCAGACCGCCTCGGACATGACATCAGCGGTGCGGACATCCAGGCCAACAGCAGGGCCTGCGCGCGCCGTCTCGCATCTTGTCGATTCCTACGTCGATCCGACGCTTCCGGGTCGCCTCCTGCTTGGGCGAGGTGACCCAGCAGATCCATTCGTTTCGGGCTAACGGGGTGATGTCGGACCAGACGGCTGCGGCGACGCGATCCCGCTCGATGGCATCGCGGAAATCAGCGGGCAACTTGTGGACCGTGCCGTCGGCGAGCGTTTGGTGCTTCACGTACAGGTCCACTCCACGAAGCGGTCGTAGCCGAACTGTCTGCTAGTTGATGATGTCGCCGACGCCCGATGCGACAAATTTCTTCAACTCGTCGATGAACGCGGGGTCATACGGCTCCCAGCTTTCAAGCTCACCGACGATCTTCAGAGGCTGAGCACTTCTGAACGATCGTGTGGGGTTGCCCGGGAACTTCTTGTTCGTGACGTTTGGATCGTCTTCGAACCTCCCGGTCGGAACCACGACGTAAACCCGTGGCCGCCCATCGCCTCGGGCGACCTCTGCGGCAAGGCCGGCGCCCTTCGCAAGAGTCGTGAAGTAGATATGGTTCATCACGACATTGTCGCGATAGTTCGACTTGTACCCGGCGGTGAGTAGATCGCCGACCGAAAGAGCTGCTCGCGTCCCGTGGAAGAACGGACCGGCGACCGCATCGCAGTTTTCGAGAGTAACGGGTGTCCACTCGTCGGCAGTCATCGCGTCGCTACTTCCCGTGGCTCGCCTGATCGACAAGGCGCGATTCTAGTTTTGACGTGCAGTCTTGCCGCAAGCGGGTGCAGGCGATATAAATTGACAGTGGGAGGCGCAGCGCGCTTCCTTTTTTTGTTTGTGCCGCGGTGCTGAGCGCGCTTCATCGCGAATATCAGAGGCGCAGCTCCTGTCTGATCCGCGATGGGCTGCTTCGCAACACAGATGTCGGCTCTTCACCGGCTGCCGACAAGGTCAAGGTCGGCGACGGGAAAGCGACCGCTTTGAGCGCTACGCACGCAATGCGAAGCTGGCTGCGTAACGCGATTCGGTTACTCCGCTCAGGCGAGGACCGCCGTCACGCTGTGCCGTCTTCGGACTCGCCCCGCAAAATAATTCGCGCATGCCGCTGATAGCTCCAGTACGACCACGCCCAGTTGATCAGCACGATCAGGCGGTTGCGGAAGCCGATCAGGAAGAAGACGTGCGCAACGAGCCAGAACCACCACGCGACCAGGCCTGAGAGTTTCACGCCGTGCAGGTCGACGACGCCGGCCATGCGGCCGATGGTCGCGAGGTTGCCGTAGTCGCGATAGCGGAATGCGGGAACGGTTTCGCCGCGAAGGCGGGCGCGGATGACGCGGGCGACGTGTCGGCCCATCTGTTTGGCGGCGGGTGCGACGCCGGGCACTGGCCGGCCGTCCTGCTGCACACTCGCGAGATCGCCGGCGATGAAGACATCGGGATAGGCGGGCACGCTGAGGTCGGGCGCGACGGGCACGCGGCCGACGCGGTCGGTCTCGACGCCGAGCATGCGACCCAGCGGTGACGCGGCGACGCCCGCGGCCCACAGCACCGTGCGCGACGCGATGAACTCGTCGCCCAGTGCATAGCCCTCTTCGGTGATCGAAGTGACGGCGCGACCGGTGACGACGTCGACGCCCAGGCGTTCCAGCTGTTTGCGCGCTTTCGCAGATAGATCGTCAGGAAACGACGCGAGCACGCGTGGCCCGGCCTCGATCAGGCGCACGCGCGCACGCGCCGGATCGATATGGCGGAACTCGTTGCGCAGCGTATGCCGCGCGATCTCGGCGAGCGTGCCGGCGAGCTCCACGCCGGTCGGGCCGCCGCCGACGACCGCGAAGTCGAGCCACGCATCGCGCTCGGCATCGCTCGTCGCGGCTTCGGCGCGCTCGAACGCGGTGAGCACGCGACGGCGGATCGCAAGCGCGTCGTCGAGCGTTTTCAGACCCGGTGCGATGTCGGCCCAGTCGTCGTGACCGAAGTAGGCGTGCGTCGCGCCACTGGCGAGCACCAGCGTGTCGTAGGTCAGCATGCGGCCGTCGGCGAGCGTGATGTGGCGTGACGCCGCATCGATGTCCGTCACCTCGGCGAGCAGCACGTCGACATTCGCCTGCTCGCGCAGGATGTGGCGCAGCGGTGCGGCGATGTCGGGCGCGGAGAGGCCGGCGGTCGCGACCTGGTAGAGAAGGGGCTGGAAGAGATGGTGGTTGCGCCGGTCCACCAGCGTGATGCGCACCCGCTCGCGCGCCAGCGCACGCACCGTCCAAAGACCGCCAAACCCGCCACCGACCACCACCACATGGGGCTCGTGCACCGCGCGTCTCCTCAAGGGATAGGCATATGGTCGCGCATGCGGCGGGCAGGGCGAAGGTGGGCGGGTCATGCTCAACGCCGTCGGCGCTCGGTATGCAGCCCGGAATGCGTCGCTCGTCCGCGAGTCGCGGCCGCGGGCATCGGGGTTCGACGAGGCCATCCCGGCATTCGCTGGAGTACGTCCGATGCCTGCGGTCGCGCGCCGACCACCCGACCTGGGCGCCGGAAACATGAACACGCCGCGTTGACGGGACACTAACTCCGCCATCACTAAGTTGCGCGCGGTGGTGGTTCAGGCAGTCGCGTGAAATGGGTAAGAGGTATTGGGATCGTTCGGCGCTGCACGCCGAACTGGCGAACTTTTCGTCGGCCGCGATGAAGCATGCGCGCAGTCCGCGGACCGAAAGCTCGGATAGCGAGTTCCAGGCGATGTTCCATGAGGCAGCCAGGGATCTGCTCGCGCTCGCGGGACCCGGCGATCGCGAGTTCGTGCTGGACGCGCTCGAGCGGATCTGCCGCATCCATCCGCACTGCAATGGCGCGGAGATCTCGCGTCTGCGCGCCGACCACGACGCCGCCGATGCGGTCGATGTGCCGCGGGGTGCGTCGAGCGATTCGACCGGACGCGCGGCGAGTCCGGCCTCCGCCTGATCGACCCGCCTCGCCACGAGAAGCGGCGCGCGTGGTGCGGCCAGCCGGGGCCTCGCGGCCACACTCGTGCCCGCCTGCTGTCACCTTCGACTGAGGCCATTGTCTGCACCGTGCTGTCTTTCGATGGCAGCTGGAGGCCTGGATGGCGAGCGGTCACGCGGGACTTGCCGCGATCGCCGACGCGCTTGATGCGCGCCGCGGATCGATCCTCGCGCGTTGGGAGGACCGTGTTCATCGGGACCAGTCGCTGCGCACCACATCGGACTGGACGCGCAAGCAGTTCTACGATCATTTCCCGGACGTGCTGGAGGCCTATGGCCGCATGCTGCGCAGCCATCCCGAACCCGCGCGCACTGCGGAGAGCGACCAGTTCACGCACGCGCACGCGCATGCCAAGACGCGCTGGCTGCAGGGGTACGCGCTGCGCGACCTGATCCGCGAGTGGGGACACTTCAATACGTCGGTCGTGCTCGCCTTCGGCGAGCTGCGCGAGGCGAACACCGCGGAACAGCCGGATTGCAGCGTCGCGGAAACACTCTGGGCCGACCTGGCGAGCCGCCAGCTCACCGAGAGCGCGCACGAATACCAGCGCCTGCACCAGGCGGTCGCTGCGACACGAGCGGAGGAACTGAGTTCGATGCTCGAGCGGCTGCGGTCGATGCATCACGCCCGCGCGCAGACCCTCGCACGCACCGCGAGCACGCTGCGCAATCATCTGTCGGCCCTCATGACGTCCAACTCGCTGATGGCCGAAGGCATGTCCGGCGCGGACGCCGAGGAAGTGCATGCGATCGCCCGCGACAGCATTGGATCGCTCGACCGATCGCTGAGCGACATGACGCTACTCGCGCGACTCGAAGCCGGCCTCGAGAAGCGCGATATCCGGTCGTTCGACGTCGGCGCCGCACTGTCGGCGCTGGTGTCCGCGCTCGATCCGCAGGTGCGTGAATCGAACAGCCAGCTCACGTGCGCCGGCCCCGCGGAGTTACGGGTCGAGGGCGATGAACTCGCGATCCGCCAGATCGCACAACATCTGGTGCTGACGGGACTGTTGTCGGACACACCGGGGCCGGTCGACCTGGAGTGGGGCGACGACCCGCGCGAAGCCGCGCGCTGGCAGATGGTGGTGCGGCAACACCTGATGGCGCGATCGACGCCGTCGAGCCCGCCCATCACGCGGGTGATCGCGGACGCCAGCGACCGCGTCGGCCAGGCACGCGGCATCGCACCGACCGGATTCGAAGCCGCGTTGCAGGAAGGACTCATCCCCGTGGCCTCGCGCGACGGCTCGAACCTGCTGATCGCCAAGCACCTCTGCGAATTGCTGGATGCCAGCATCGAGTTGACGGCGGAGGAAGGCGTCGTCACGTTCCGTGTGAGCTTTCCGCGGCGGTATTCGGAAGCTGATGATGGTGGTGAAGTGGTTTGAGCCGGTGGGGCGTGTGAGCCCGTTCCCGATGCCGGTCGTCGGCGAAGCGAGTGGGAAGCATCGGCGCGACGCCCTTCCGCTGAATGTTTGACGTCGACTTAATGCGTCGAGGCGTGCAGTCGCGTCGCAAACGGGCGAACCGGTCGCCCGCGGAGTCGACGCCATGGCATGCCGAACGTGGTGGATGTTGCCGTTGCTCATGCTCGGCGCGATGCCCGGCATTGCGGGTGAGTCGAAGCACGCGCACTGGACGTACAGCGGCAAGGAGGGCCCGACGCACTGGTCGAGGCTCGAGCCCGCTTTCGCAACGTGCGGCACCGGCCACCAGCAATCGCCCGTCAACGTCACGCATGCCAGCGCGGCGAAGCTGCCGCGCATCGACTTCGACTACCGGCCCGACGGCTATCGCGTGATCAACAACGGGCACGCGATCCAGGTCGACTTCAAGCCTGGCAGCCACATCCGCCTCGACAACACCGACTTCCAATTGAAGCAGGTGCACTTCCACGTGCCGAGCGAACACACCGTCGAAGGCAGGCGCTTCCCGATGGAGGCGCATCTGGTGCACGCCGATACGCAGGGCCATCTCGCCGTCGTCGCCGTGCTGTTCAAGGACGGTGCCAACAACGCGTGGCCAAAAAAAATGTCGCGCCGAAGGTGTCGTCGAACGCCGGCAGCGCAGCCGACCTCGCCACATCCGTCAACGCCGCAACGCTGCTGCCCGCGAACCACGACTACTACCGCTACAGCGGTTCGCTCACGACACCGCCCTGTTCCGAACAGGTGCGCTGGATCGTGCTCAAGCAGCCGGTTGCCGCCAGCGCGAAGGAAGTCGCGCTCGTACATCGCGCCGTTGGGCAGGACAACAATCGACCGGTGCAGGCGTTGGGTGCGCGGAAGATCCAGGGCTAGCGGTGCCGGCTTCGTCTACGGGACGGCTTGGCGAGATATTCGCGCTGCCGGCGTCACTGCAGGGTCCTGTTGAATGCCGTGTTGCATCGGTTCCGGCGGTCCTCAACAACAAAAACGGGGCCGAAGCCCCGTTCCCGTCGGTCGACACGAAGACTCAGCGTCGAGAACTGCTGTCCGGGCTCGAACTGCCCCGCTGAGCGTCCTGGCTCTTCGCGCTGTTGTCGATCGCGGTGCCCTGCTGCGGTTCGCGGCTCGAGGACGACTTGCCGGACGACGCATCGTTCGACGATGCCTCGCTGTGGATGCTGGACACCGAAGTGCTCTGACGCTCGCCGTTGCGAGAGTTCTGTTCGTTGCGATTCATGATGATTCCCTGTGCGGGCGTGTTGCCCGATGTGGCCGAAGCCGGTGCTTCCGTAGGAAGCGCGTGGGCCCAAAGGCGGGAATGCAGATCGATGGGTGCCGCCGGGATCGTCGCTGGCGAATCGGTGCAGGCCCACCATGGGCGCGTCAGGGAGACGGCCGCGTGACGCCCATGATGATTCGTCCGCGCAGGGCGCGATTGACGCCGATTCGGATCAGCGCTATCCGCTTATGGCGGTGCGATCACGAACGTTACAAGCTGAGTCGAACTTGGCAGAGCGCGTGCACCCAGGCTTTCATAGAGGCGTATGGCGCGCGTGTTGTTCGCACGCACACCCTGGATGACGAACTCGCGGCATTCCTTCTCGCGCGCCTTTGCGCGGAGCTGTTCGATGACGCGCGTGCCATAGCCCTTGGACCGCTGGCCCTTGTCCATCTCGATCTTCTCGAGCACGAACCGTTCGCCGGGCTCGAACCAGCCGTAAGCCCGCCCGGCCAGCTTTCCATCGACTAATGCTTCGATGACGTAATGGCGGCGTGGCCCGCTTTCCTCGAAGCGCCAGTCGGCGGCGAGCTGGAGTTGAGCGTCTTTCAGGGTCATTCCTGGCCGGTCCTGCGCGACCCGGCCGCAGTGTCCAGCGGCGGCGCGGAGCAGAACGGATCTGTGGGGAGCAGAGCCTAGCAGGTCGATCAACTCCGACGCGTCCGCGCGGTGCCACGCTCTATGCGCGGGCGGCCTGTTGCGTTGCGGCGGTGCGAGCAGGATGGATCAGGACCGTTCGCGACCGCGTTTCAGCTGCGCCGACCGCTTTATCTGGCTGTCCGCTCAGTGGCCCACACCCACCACGACCACTTCGAAGCTGCCCGGAATCATCGGCGGGCGCGCATCTGCGTCGCCCGCCGGCTTCGGTCCGAATTGCGCGGTCGGCAGGTAGGCGCGATGCGACATGGGATCAAGAGCGATCGTCCGAGCGCCGGCGCGCGTCGGAATCGTCTGCCTGACGACGTAATGATCCGGCGCGTCCTCGTGGATCAGGGTGAGCGTGCCGCTCCGGCCGTTCGGCACCAGCACGTCGCCACGCGCGGCGTCGAAGGCGAGGCCATCGGGACCTTCGCCGATCGGCACGCGTGCGATCGCATGACCATCGCGCGCATCGGTCACGGCCATCACCCCGTTGGCGCAGGCGGAGAACAGACGCGCGTGTCTGACGTCGAGTCCGAGGCCGGTCGGCCCGTCGCAACCGTCGAGCGTCCATGTGTGTGCGATGCGCGAGGTGTTCGAGTCGATGTCGACCACTGCCCCACTGCTTTCGAGATTGACGAAGACGTGGCCCGCGCCGTCGCTCGCCGCCAGCTCGGGATTGCCGACGAATGCGAGGGTGGCGACTTCCTTGCCCGCGATCGGGTCAATGACCGACGCGTTATTGCTGCGCGCGTTGAACGCGTAGAGGTGACGCGAATGCGGGTCGAACAGCACGGCGTCGGGCGAATGGCCCGACACGGGGATCGTGCGCAACACGGCGAGCGTGCGGAGGTCGAATTCTGTGACGCGATCGCTACGGCCATCCGTCGCGAAGCCGCGGCCGAGCGACGACACCACCGCGATGCCGTGCACTCCGTCCGTCCCCGGCACTTCGCCGACGAGTTTGCCAGTGGTCGTATCGAGCACCTGCACGCGATCGCTCCGGCTGAGGTACAGGCGATGCGCGGCGGGATCGACGTCCAGCAGATCCCATCGCCCTTCGCCGGCGACCGGCCAGTGCGTCGTCACGGCGTAGGACGTCGCGGGCGTGTCGGCCGACGTGGCGCAGCTGCAGAGGGTGATCAGTGCGACGGTGAGCACGGCGACGCGCATGGAAGCTCCTGGGGCGTTGCGGAGGCGGAGGAGTGGAGGACGCGGAATACGATGCGGTCGTGCAGCGGGCTGCCGAACGGTTGCGCGACGAGACCGCGCGAGCGAACGCGCGACTGCACGGCCGGCCAACGCGATGTCGGCGTCAGCCAGACGGCACCGGCGACGTCCGGATCCGCAAGCTCGCGATCGATCGGTTCGTCGACATCGGGATTGACGGTTGCAAGCGAGCTGCGGTCCTCGATCGCGACGTTCTCGATCTCTGCACCGAGATGCAGGTGCAGGCCGTAGCGCGGCACGTCGTCGACGAAGATCACCTGGCTGATCGGGCCGGGCACGCGGGCGCGGATTTCGGCGGCCCATGCGCGCGCGTCCTGGTTCGACGGAATCCAGAGACCTGCCATGCGCAACGCGAAGAGCACCACGCACCACACCGCGACGGTGCGCTTGGGCACGGGATGCGCGTCGTCGAAGCCGAGCGTGACCAGCAGTGCGAGCGGCGCCATCAGCGGCAGCAGATAGAGCGGCAGACGCGAGCGCGCGATGCAGAAGATGAGGAGCGGAAGCACGATCCACGCCAGCAGCATGAAGCGCTTGTCGTCGGCCTGGCGCACAACGCGCGTATGCCAGCCGCGTGCAACGCGGCATGAGGCGACGATGCTCCGCGCCAACGGGACGATCCACGGCAATGTGCCCACGAGCAGCGTCGGCAGGTAGACGACGAGCCAGCCGTACCACTCGCCGTGTCGGCCAAACTCGTTGCTCGCCACGCGGTTCACGACTTCGTGGCCGAGGAAGTAGTGCAGCAGCCCGGGGACCTCGATGACGACTGCGACGAACCACGGCAGCGCGATCGCGAGGAACGCGAGCACACCCGTGAACGTCAGTACGCGGCGCGGCTGCGGCGCGGCGAGTTCGGTCGCGACGATCGCCAACGCGGGCAGCAGGCCCGGCGGACCCTTCGTCAGGAACGCGAGTCCGAAGCCCGCGAACATCAGCAGCGACCAGCGCAGGCGGCCGTCGCCCCAGCGGCGCTCGACATAGCCCCACATCGCGAGCAGCTCGCAGGTCGCGAGCAGCATGTCGGTGGTGACGAGTTGCGATGCGACGGCGGGCAACAGCATCGTCGCGAACACCAGCGCGCCGATGCTCGATCGTCCGGGCATCAGGCGGCCGGCGATGCGTCCCACCGTCCACGCGGAGACGAGATAGGCGAGTGCGGAGGCGAGTCGTGCGGCCCACGTGTTGACGCCAAGCGTCGCCAGGCTGGATGCGATCGCCCAGTAGGTGAGCGGCGGCTTCGTCCAGTGCGCCATTTCGAAACTTCGATGCGGGATCAGCCAGTCGCCACGCGCGAGCATGTTCAGCGCGACGTTTGTGTACCGGCCTTCATCGGGATCCCACAAGCCGCGGCTGCCGAGAAACGCGAACGCGAGCACCGCGACGATGACTGCGACGGCGCGGCCGTTGGTGGTCCAGTCGCGGTCAGCGGACATATTGCAGCCCCACATAGAACACCAGCGGCGCGCGGTCCGGCCCGCTCACCTCCGTGCCGAGCGACCCCATGAGCAACAGGCCTTCGCGTAGCGGATGTCGTGCGCCGACATTGGCGATGGTGCGCGTGGACTGCCCGTCGACGCGCGTCGCGTTGATCTCGGCGAGGCAATCGCCGCCGGCGCAGTCATGCGCGACGAACGTGCCCAGCTGCCAGGCATCCGCTTCCTTGGAGATGAAGTGACGCGCCACTTCGAGGCCACCGCTGAACGAGCCGAACGGTCGCGCGAGCTGAAGCGGCAGCACCCATTCCGGGTGCTCCGACGCAAGCCCGCGCCTGCGCGCTGCGGCCGACCATCCGCGCACGTACAACGGCTGCACCGCCAGCGAGACCCTGTCGCTTTCTGCATCGAGAAAGCGGTAGCGCATGCCGAACTCGACATCGCCCAGCCCGCTGCGCCACGCGCCGTCGTCGCGTGCATGCGCCCACGCCGCGTGCACCGACAGCTGGATGCGCTCGCCCACGCCGCGGTTGATGTCGAGGTCCGGCGCGTCCAGATCCCATCCGCCGCCGCGCAGACGGTCGCCCGTCGCCGCCACGTTGATCTCCCAGACGCCGGGCCCCGGCGTATCGGGATCGTTGGTGATCATCGGCGGGCCGGCCTGCGCGTGTGCCCGCGCGCACATCAGCAGGAACGCCAGGGCGACGCCGCCGCGCATCAGTGTGCTTTCGTCGCCGGTCGCTGCGGGAACAGCACGATGCATAGCGCAATGGCCACCAGCAACACGATGGAGCCCGTGTAGCGGCTGAGCTCGAGGCCACCCTTGGCGTGCGGCTTGTCGAGGAAGTCGCCGACTACCGCGCCCAGTGGACGCGTGAGGACGAAGGCCGCCCAGAACAACGCCGTGCGCGAGACCTTCGTCGTGAAGTAGAGGATGGCGACCAGAACCAGCAGGCCGCCGAAGATTTCGATGCCGCCCACGTAGCCCAGGCCCTGCGTGTCGGCCACCCAGTCGCCGAGCGCGGTGCCGAGCGTCTGCGAGAACGTGATCGTCAGCCAGTAGAACAGCTCGCTGCGTGCGTCGCGAACGCTGTCGACGGCGATGGTGCCAGTGGTGCGATACCAGGTGAACAACGACGCGAGCAGCAGCGCGAGCAGCAACGTCGAACCGCCCGTATAGCCGATGCCGAGCGAGCGGTCGGCGAAGTCGGCGAGCGTGGTGCCGACCGTGGTGCTCGCGACGATCGTCGTCCAGTACAGCCATGGATTGAACGTGCTCGCGCGGATCTGCACGGCCACGGCGATGGCAAAAATGGCCGCGAAGAGCGCGGTCCCGATCAGGTAACCCGAGTGCAGGATGCCCACCGCGGCATTGGGCGTGGTTTCGCCCAGCCACGACATCGTGACGGCGTCGCCACCGATCTCGCCGAGCGTGGTGGCGAGGATCTTGATGATCCAGAACGTGAGCGTGATCGCGGGGACTTTGCTGAGGGCGTGTTCGACGGTTCGATTCATCGGGGGCTGTCCGTGGAGGTCGTCGGGAGTGCCGTACCTGCTGTTCGCCTCGTACGGTGCGCAATGAAGGTGAGAACGCCGTTGACACCCGTCGCGACCAGCAGGCCAGCGCATGCCGCGGCGACGACATCGGTCGGCCAGTGCACGCCGAGCACCAGCCGCGACACGCCGACCAGTGCGACCCAGACGACCGCCAGCACCATCGCGGGAACGCGAATCGACGGCCTCAGGCGCGCGACGGCGAGGCAGGCGGCAGTCGCGACCGCGGCGGTGCTGAGCGTGTGGCCGCTGGGAAAGCTCGAACCCCAGAACCACTGTGTGCTCCAGAGGTCCGGGCGCGCGCGGCCCACCGCGGTTTTGGCGACGTAGACCACGACGCCGGCGACGGCAGTGACCGTCGCCAGCTGCAAGGCTTCGAAACGATGGCGTCGCCACAGCAACAGGAGCACGGCAACGGCGACCGCAGGCACGAGCACATGCGACGACCCGCTCTGTGTCGCTGCGTTGAACAGGGGAAGCAGGCCCGCGGGCACAGCGGCGTGGATGGCGAGCAGGATCGACCGGTCGATCGCCGTGCTCTCCTGACCGAGCACTTCTTCGCTCACCTGCACCAGCACGACCGCGGCCGCGATGATGAGCAGCACGCCCAGCCATCGCCGTCGGAACCCGGCCGCCCAGCGGTCGTGGCGATGCGCGAGCAGCGAAATCGCGGCGAAGAGCCCGAGCACGACGGCCGAAAGGTCCGCACTTTCCTCGACGAGGTTGTGCATCAGTGGCGTCCCGGTGTTGCAGCGGACAATGGAACCCGCATCGCACCCGACGTGAAGCGATGCGCCGCGTGCTCGTAGAACGCAACGGCGCGCAGCGTGCGCTTCGGATCGTCCGCCGCCGGTGGCTGCGGCTGGTCGGCATCCATTGCGGGAACGAGCGTGGACACCGCCCGATGCGGCGCGAGCTGCACGAGGCGATCGCGCTGGAGGAAGCCGAGCAGCTGGTACGTGCCGATGAACGCGCGATCGGGCTTCGACTGGAAGACGTCGACGCCGTAGAAGCGGCTCGGGTAGTCGAACCCGAGCAGGCCCAGCAGCGTCGGCGGAACGTCGATCTGGCTGACGAGGCCGTCGACATGACCCGGCGCGATCTGGCCCGGCGCATAGATCCACAACGGAATGTGGTAGCGGAACGCCGGCAATGCCGCCTTGCCTGCGCTCATCGCGCAGTGGTCCGCTGTGATGACGAACACGGTGTTCGCGAACCATGGATGCGTGCGCGCGCGCCGGATGAAGTCGCCGATCGCCCAGTCGGTGTAACGCACCGCGCTGACGCGCTTGTGCTGCTTCCACGGGCCGCGTCCCTCGGGGACCGTATAGGGGCGGTGGTTCGACGTCGTCATGACGTGCGCGAAGAACGGGCGGTGCGCGGCGTAATCGGCATCGAACCGGCGCATCGCCATCGTGTACAGATCCTCGTCGGCGACACCCCAGACGTTCTCGCTGTGGATCGCGTTGTCGGGGATCTCGGTCCGGTCGTGCACGGCATAGCCGTTGTGGCCAAAGTAGTAGTTCATGTTGTCGAACGCGCCGTAGCCGCCGTACAGGAACTCCGATGCGTAACCGTGCGCGTTGAACACGCTCGCGAGGCTGAAGAGCCCTTCGTTGTGCGGGCGCTTGACGATCGATTCGCCCGGCGTCGGTGGCACTGACAGCGACAACGCCTCCAGGCCGCGCACGGTGCGCGTGCCCGACGCATACAGGCGGTCGAACACCAGGCTCTGCGGCGTCAGTCGGTCGAGTTCGGGCGTGAGCGATTCGGCCCGTCCATAGGTGCCGGAGAACTCCGCGGAAAACGATTCGACGCTGATCAGCACCACGTTGAGCCGGCGCTCGGGCGCGGCGTTGTGGATGAGGCGGTCGATGCCGGTAGGGTGCAGGAACGTCGCATCGGGCGTCGCCAAAGCGCGACGCACTTCCGCGTCGGCGTCCGCGTCGGGAATGGTCCGGTAGAAGCGGTCGTAGTCGAGCGATGCGGCACGGTACGCAGCGAAAAACTCGTAGATGCCGTTGCCGGCGAGTTCGTCGGCATACGCGTTCCGTCCGCGATCCTTGAGGTCGCCGGTCAGGAATGCGGTCGCTACGACGGCGGCCACGATCCACGCAATCGGCACGGCGATACGTGCGAGGGCGTCACCACGAACGTCGGGCATTCGGCGGAAGCGTCGCGTCGCCCACAGGATCAGCGCCGTCGCAACGAGAATGCCGATCAGGATCGGCGTGACCGGATACGACTGCCGAATGTTGCCGATGACTTCGGTCGTGTAGACCAGGTAGTCGACGGCGATGAAGTTGAAGCGCGTCTGGAATTCCTGCCAGAACGTCCATTCCGACACGGCGACGAACAGCAGCCCGGCGAGCAGGATCGCGCAGAGCGCCTCGATGGCGAACCGCCCCGGACGCGCGAGCCGCCCATGGGTGGGCACCGCAGCGGTCAGCAGCACCAATGGAAGTGCGACATACGCGAGGGTCGCCAGGTCGAAGACGAAGCCGAGCGCGAAGACGCGCAGGTCCTCGACGCCCAGCGGGATATTCGCGCCGGTTTCGACCCGGAGGATGACGCGCACCAGCGTCTCAACAATCAGAAACACCAGTGCCCACCAGAGCACGGGGCGCCAGCGGCCGGATCGGGCGGTGTCGGGCATTCGATGCTTCGCGAGAGGATGACCCGTCACGCTGCTGCCACTGGCGTAAATCGGCCTCAGGCCAAACTCAGGCGAGTGTTAAGCGGCAGCGCGCCGTCGTGGCAGGCTATGCGCATGTCGTCGCGCGTCGCCGTATCGGGCCTGCGTGTCCTGCTGGTCGAAGACCAGCGCGACATCGCCGCCAACATCTGGGATTTCCTCGAGCGCCGGGGCTACGAGCTGGACCATTGTCCAGACGGCGCCACCGGCCTCGCGCGTGCGCGTCGGGGCGGCTTCGACGTCATCGTGCTCGACCTGGGGTTGCCGCGTCTGGACGGGCTCGACCTCTGCCGACAACTGCGCGCCGCAGGTGACGCCGTGCCCGTGCTCATGCTGACCGCGCGCGACACGCTGGACGACAAGTTGCGCGGCTTCGCCGAGGGCGCCGACGACTACATGGTCAAGCCGTTCGCGATGCACGAGCTGGAAGCGCGCATCCGCGCGCTGCATCGTGGGTTCAGCCCATCGGCATCGCGCAGCGACGACGCCGAGCTTCGCTACGACGCCGCCACGATGACGGCGATCCGCGGCGGTCGGTCGATTCCGGTTTCGCGTACGCAGAGCCGTTTGCTGACTGTCCTGCTTCGCCAGGCCCCCGCGATCGTGAGTCATGCAGAACTGCTGCGCGCCGGCTGGCCCGAAGGTGACGCCGATCTGCCCGCGCTGCATCAACAGATGTACGAATTGCGCAATCTCGTCGACCGGCCCTTCGACCGCGCACTGATTGCGTCGATCCGCGGCGTCGGCTACAGGATCGTTGCATGACGCGCCCGCCTGCCACGCTGCGCAGACGCGTCGCCCTCGCATTCGCGGCGCTCGGATTGGTGCTGTGCGGACTCTTCGTCGGCGCGGTGCTCGTGATCACCGAGGACTACGAAGCGGTGCTGGCGCGCGCCATCCTGAAAGGGCAGGCCGACGACTACGTGCTTCGTGCCGCGAGCGGATTGCCTGCGGCCCTTCCGCGCACGCAGCGCCTGGCCGGTTACCGCGACGATGCGCCGGAACGGCTCGCGTCGCTGGCGCCGGGCACGTACGAGGACGTCCGGTATGACGGGCAGTACGTCGGGGTCTTCGACAGCCGGGCCGGTCGTCTGTATTTCGTCGTCGACCTCGCGGATATCGAGCATCTCGAAACGCGCCTGGACGCCTGGATGGCCGCGTTCGTGATTCTCGGCGTGGCGCTCTCGGCGGGCCTGGGCTGGTGGCTTGCGGGTTACGCATTGCATCCACTGCGACGGCTCGCCGACGCGGTCGAGCGTCTCGATATCCTGCCTGCGCGCACGCGTCTCGCCGAAGGTCTGCCTGCCGACGAAGTCGGTCGCCTGGCGACGGCCATCGACGACTACCAGTCGCGGCTCATCGACAGCGAAGCCCGGCAACAGGCGTTCTTCGCGGACGCGAGCCACGAACTGCGAACGCCGATCGCGGTGGTGCGGGGCGTCACCGAAGTGGTGCTCGACGATCCGCCCGACGACATCCGGCACACACGTCGCCTGGAGCGGCTCGATCGTGGCGTTCGTGAGCTGAGTGACCTCACCGAAGCACTCCTGGCCGTCGCCCGGAAGCGACCGCTTCAGATCGCGGACGCCGACCTACTCGCCATCGCTCGGCAGACACTGGGCGAGATGCACGCGACGGGTTGGACAGTCGACGCGGGCAATGCCGCGGTGCACGTCGCGATCGCCGAGGAGTTCCCGATCCTGCTGCGCATGCTGGTGCGCCGAATCGTCAGCGTCGAGCCGGCGGGCATCGCGGAGGTGAGCGAAGGCGGCCTGCGGTTTACGCCTGCAGCGGATACATGGGACGCAACCGTAGTGCTGTCATCGCTGGTGCACCGGCTCGCCGAGCGCGTTGGTTGCCGAGTGGTCGTGGAACCGTCCGCAATCCGGCTGGAGCTTGGTGCGAAGTGATGGGCCGTTGCGCTGATCGGGCCGCCGGCGCATCGTTGCCGTGCTGAGTCCGACAGCCGCTCGCTCAGCGCCGCGGTCCCGGCATACGGTCCGCCGATGCGCTGTCGGTGTTCGGTTTGACGGGCGCATCCTCGATTTCCGACGCGGCCTTGATGAGCCTCTGCAGTTGACCCGCCCGATTGACGACGACCGGGTCGAGATCCCAGCCCGCCTCCTGAGCGGCGCGGACGAGCTCCTGCGCGGCCTCGGCCATTTCGCCGGCGACGTGCGAGGCGTGCTGCAGGAGAAGCCGGCGGCGCCGGGCCGGATTCGTGATGCCGCGAAAATGGTGTTCATCCATGGCGGAAGTGCGCTGAAGACGACGTGGCCATGATCCCGTGATGCAGCAGCCGCGACCACGTGCATCCGACACTCTGACTTTCGGCACCCGACCCGTTCCACCGACATGCCGATTCCCTGGCGGGGGAGCAGCTCGATGGCGACACGGCGCGACTGTTGAGGTTTCACGCCCCTGCCCGCAGTCCGCGGGAAACTCCGTTGCGGCAACATGCGTACGAAGTCGTCAAATCAGCACTGCGCGACGTAGCCGAACGCGCTTCGGTCCCGGACAATCGCGTCTTCGACATTCTTTTGCACGAGGAAGACCGCGATGCACGCATTCAAGCTCTCCATGACGGCCGGGGCCGCGTGCAGCGCCGCGCCTCCCGGCGCGACGATCAGCGGGATGTGCCTGGTCAACGACGATGATGCGTCGCTCGCACGCGATGCCGCGCTGCTCGCGCTGAACAGCTTGGGTTTCGAGTCATGCACGTTTCTCGACGTCGCCAAGCTACCGGCGTCGCCCGATCTGTCCCGCTACAACGATGCGATGCGGCAGGCGTACGAGGACGCGCGTCGAGAGGGCGTGGCCGTGATGCTCTACGGGCCCGACGCCGCCGGCTGACACGCGTTTCGCGTGCACCCGCCGCGGCCCAGCCCCCACCTGGAACATGTCGCCCGCGCAAGGCTGTGCGCATGGGCAATGCGCGACAGCGCAAGCAATGGTTGATTCACAACACGCCCCATGGCCGACTCGACAATCCGCACCACGCCCGCCCTCGCGCCACGCACCGTAACGCTCATCCTCGTCGCGCTCGCGTTGGGCGGGTTCGCCATCGGAACCAGCGAATTCGTGGTGATGGGGCTCATCAGCGAGATCGCGCGCAGCCTGCACGTCGACGAGCCGCACGTCGGGCATGTGGTGAGCGCCTACGCGCTCGGTGTCGTCGTCGGCGCGCCGACGCTCGCGATCCTCGGGACGCGCCTGTCGCGGCGTCGCATGCTGCTCGGGCTGATGGGCTTCTATGCGGTCGGCAATCTCGCGAGCGCGCTCGCGCCGGGTTACGCGACGTTGATGCTCGCGCGCTTCGTCGCCGGGCTTCCGCACGGTGCGTACTTCGGTATCGCCACGCTGGTGGCGGCCAGCATCACGCCGCCCGATCAACGCGGAAAGGCGGTGGGCCGGGTGATGCTGGGGCTCGCGGTTTCGCTGCTCGTCGGCAATCCCTTGGCGACGTGGCTGGGTCAGGTCGCGGGTTGGCGCTGGGCGTTCGTCCTCGTCGCGGCGATCGCGGTCGCGACGGTGCTGATGGTGTGGCGTGCGCTGCCGCGCGGCGTGCAGACGCCGGGCGCCGACGCCGCGCGCGAACTGCGCGACTTCAACCGCGCCCCGGTGTGGTTCGCACTCGCGATCGGCGCGATCGGATTCGCCGGTATGTTCTCGGTGTTCGCGTACCTCTCGCCGACGCTCGTGCACGTCACCGGCGTGGCGTCGTCGTTCATCCCCTACGGCTTAGCGGCATTCGGCATCGGCGGCATCCTCGGCACGGTGCTCGGCGGCTGGCTATTCGATCGCCTGCGCTTCCGTGCGGTGGCCGTGGTGCTCGTGTGGGCGACGGCCGTTCTCGCGCTGTATCCATTCGCCGCGCAGTCGCCGTGGACGGTGCTGCCCGCCGTGCTCTGCGTCGGCACCATGGGTGCGCTTGCGACCATCCTGCAGGCGCACCTCATGGATGTCGCGGCCGATGCGCAGACGCTCGCCGCGGCGTCGCACCATTCGGCGTTCAACATGGCGAACGCGCTCGGCCCGTGGCTGGGCGGCATGGCGATCACCGCCGGCTACGGCTGGACGTCAACGGGTTATGTCGGCGCGGCAATGGCGATCGCGGGCCTGCTCATCTATGCCGCTGCCGTTCCGAGCGCGCGTCGCGCAACAATGCGCTAACAGCGGGGTGCAGCGTCACGCCGTGCTCGGGTCAGGTTGACAGCCGGCATTGGAGAGAAATCGGATGAGCAAGGTCTTCGTCAACATCGGGTTGAGCCTGGACGGTTACATGGCGCCCGAGGGCATGACCATGGAGCACTGGACGACGCCCCAGTACTGCAACTGGGGTGCGAAGTGGGGCGCGCTGATGGGCTGGCTCATCCGGACGCAGTACTTCCGCGAGAACCTCGGCTTCGGGCCGGGCGGCGAGACCGGTGCCGTCAACGACATGGCGCGCCACACGATGGAGCGCACCGGCGCGAACATCATGGGCAAGCGCATGTTCGAACAGGGCGAGGCGTCGTGGCCCGAGAACGCGCCGTTCCACACGCCGGTCTACGTGCTGACGCATGAAAAGCGCGAGCCGTGGGTGCGGCCGGGCGGCACCACCTTCCACTTCGTCAACGGCGGGCCGGAGGTTGCGCTCGAACTGGCGCGAGCCGCGGCCAGCGACCGCGATGTGCGCATTTCGGGCGGCGCGGATGTGGTGCAGCAGTACTTGAACATGGGCGTCGTCGACGAACTCGAGATCGCGCTCGCGCCGGTCGTGTTCGGTAGCGGGCGGCGGCTCTTCGAACACCTTGCCGAACCCGCGCCGCGCTTCCGTGTCGACCGTGTGCTCGAAGGATCGTCAGCCACACACATACGCTACGTGCGTGCCTAGGCCGCTCGAACGCGTCATGTGAACGCGCCGGCATGACGATGTGGTGGAGATGTGATCGCACGTCGCGCGCACTGCATGAGCGCACGTCGGCATCGATCACGTGAAGAGCGCCGTTCCGCGAAGAGACAGGGACGATGCGTTACTCCTGCTTGCATCACCACCGAAGCAGGAGGTCGCATGTCCACCGACGCCAAGACGCCGTTCGATCATGTGAACGACACCGTGACGCAGCTCAAGGAGATGCGTCACTACTCCAAGGGCAACGTCGAGCGCCTGACGACGCAGTGGTTGCTGTTCGATGGCGACCTCAAGAAGCTCAAGCAGGCGGATCGCATCGAGGATCTGATGGTCCGGGCCGCCGAACTGCACGAGGCGATCGAAGCGGAGATTGCGGTACTCGAGGACTTGGCGGTTACGTTGCAGCCGGCGGCCGAGGACGCCAGCGGCGCGACCGGTACGCTGCACTGATCGATATCCATGTTCGACACGAGGCCCCGGAAACGGGGCCTCGTTGTTTGGCGGAGTTGCTGCGGAGCCCGCCTGCCCGTTGCCGCATCGATCGTCGTTCGCCCCGACAGCCGGCGCCTCATCCAGGCCCGACGCGATCCGTGGTCTGATTGCAGACCCCGCAAGCAGCCGACAACCGTCATGGCGACGCCGACTCCCGTTCCGATCCGTATCGACTTCGTGTCCGACGTCGTCTGCCCGTGGTGTGCGATCGGTCTGATGGCGTTGGAGCAGGCGATCGCGCGGGTCGGGGACGACATCGCGGTCGAAATGCACGTGCAGCCGTTCGAACTGAACCCCGACATGGCGCCCGCGGGCGAAGCGATCGACGAGCATCTCGGCCGCAAGTACGGTCTCTCGCCCGCGCAGCTCGAGCAGAACCGCGAACGGCTGCGCGAGCGCGGCGCGCAGGTCGGATTCGATTTCGCCATGGGCGCACGCACGCGCACCTACAACACGTTCGATGCGCATCGCCTGCTGCACTGGGCGGCGGAGGAGGGCAGGCAGCTTCCGCTGAAACACGCATTGCTGCGCGCCTACTTCACCGACGGCGAGGACGTCAGCGACCACGCGACGCTGGTGCCGCTCGCCGCGAGCGTCGGGCTCCCGGCGGAGCGGGCGAGCGAAATCCTCGCGTCCGACGCGTTCGTCGACGAAGTGCGTGCGGACGAGCAGACCTTCCTGCGCGCCGGCATCAATTCGGTTCCGGCGATCATCCTCGACCGCGAATACCTGATTTCCGGCGGTCAACCGGTCGAAGTATTCGAGCAGGCGTTGCGCCAGGTCGCAGGACAGCGACGCGGCTGACGTTCGAGCGCGCCCCGGCCCGTACGGCGGATCGGACGGCCGCCTAGAATGGCCGCCCTTTTCAAGCTGACCGCCATGGCCCCGAAAGCTACCGTCGTCAAGGTCGAGCTGCAGGTCAGCGACATGGACCGGCACTACTACGCCTCGCATGCGCTCACGCTCGCGCAGCATCCGTCCGAGACGGATCTGCGTCTGCTGGTGCGGCTCATCGCATTCGCGCTGTTCGCGGACGAGCGCCTCGAATTCGGTCGCGGCCTCAGCGACGAGGACGAGCCGGCGTTGTGGCGTCGCGACTACACCGATGCGATCGAGCAGTGGATCGAACTCGGCCAGCCGGACGAATCGCGCCTGCGCAAGGCGGCGGGTCGTTCGCGTGAGGTGATCGTCGTCGGCTACGGCGGCAACGCGGCGGAGATGTGGTGGACGCGCAATGCGGCGACGCTCGCGCGCCTGTCGAATCTCACCGTGCTCGACCTCGATACCGCCGAGCTCGAGGACGCGTTGCCGCTGCTGACGCGCGGCGCGCGCCTGACCGCGATGATCCAGGACGGCGAGCTGCAGCTCATGGACGCCGAACGCAGCGTGAGCCTGCATCCCCGCGTGCGCCAGACCGGCACGCCGCGGTAGACGCAGCGTTCGTCAGCGTCGCGAATAGGCGAGCTCCACGACCAGTGATTCGGACCCGCCGCGCGTTTCGAAATAGCGCACGACGAAGTGGTCGGCGTCGACGCGATGCAGTTCCTCGCGGGTCGGAACGGTTTGGCCGTCGTCGAACGTGGTGTCGCCGCTGAAGCGATACGTGGCATCGGCCGCGTCGTAACGGCCGCGCATCGTCAGGACGTTGGTGAGGTTGAGGTCGATCCACGTGGTGAAGTAGGCGTTCGTGCGCGGGTCGTAGGCGACCGTGCCCAAGGCCTGGAACGGTGGGCGCGAGCCGACGCGCAGGTCCTGCTGCAGGTGGCGGCCGCCGAACATCGTGAACACCGCAGTGCCGACATCGATCTGCGGCGGTTTGCCGCTTTCCAGCGACAGCCACTGCCGGACGGTCCACAGTCCGACAAACTCGGCGAGGCGGCGGTGGCCGTCGTCGGCAGCGACGTTCGGGGGTGATGCGTCTGCGACCGCTTCGCCCGCTGCGCGGACCGGAGCGACTGTCGCGAGAAGGACGGCGAGTAGCGCGGCGTACGGAGTCTTCATCGGTTGGGCCGTTGGTGCGATGCCCGCCATGCTGGTTCCCCCGTCCGTTCGCAGCGCGCACGATCGGCCGGTGGCGAGCACGAACGGATGACTTTCGGGACTACTTTGCGCAGGCCGGGCGGTCAACCCTGCCGTCATGACCGATCCCGGCCGACCCGCGTGTTATCCGGCTGTGCCTGCCGAGGCTCGTACGCCCGGCGCTTCGACGTTGCCGTCGCTCGACGTGCTCGCCTCCCCGGTGCCGATGGGGCGCTTCGACTCGCCCGTCGACCATCGGCACGTGCTGTGCCTGCACTTGGGCGCGCCGGTGCCGGTGACGTATCGCGCCGGGCGGGTCGAACGCTGCGGCACGCGCCTGCACGGCCAGTTCTGCGTGGTGCCCGCGGGCTCCAGCACGCGGTGGACGCTGTCGTCGCCGGCCACGTCACTGTTGCTGCGGCTCGCGCCGTCCGTGATGCAGGAGGCGGCGGAGTCACATGGCGTGGCATCGGGCGAACCGCTGCCGGCCATCCATATCCGCGACGCGCAGATCGAGCGGATCGGCTGGCTGATGCAGGCCGAAGCGGACGCCGGGTATCCGGCCAGGCGTCTGTTCGCGGACGGACTCGCGTGGTCGCTTGCGGCGCGTCTGCTCGCGCTGCAGTCGCGCGCGTCGACGGAAGCCAAGCGTGCACTTCCCGAATGGCGACTGCGGCGTGTCATCGAATACATCGACGCGCATCTCGACCAGGACCTCGCGCTGGACGAACTTGCGGGCGTCGCCGGTTTCGCCGTCTCGCACTTCAAGCCGCTGTTCAAGAACGCGACGGGCATGACGCCGCATCGCTTCGTCATGCAGCGTCGCGTCGAACATGCGCAGGCGCAGTTGCGCGACGGTCGTGCCCGCATCACCGAGGTCGCACACGCGACAGGTTTCGCGCATGCGAGCCACATGGCGCGGTGCATGCGTCAGGTTCTCGGCGTGACGCCTGCGCAGGTCGTGGCGTCGAGGCGTTCCTAGTACGCGTCCATACACAGCATCGCCGCCGCTATCCGCGCGCTGCGAATCTCCGCCATGTATACAGCGGCATACCGCACAGAATCAGGACGGCGCCCCAGGCGAGTGCTTCGCGGCCGGTACCGACCAGCGCATACAGCGCGTAAATCAGCGCCAACGCAGCGACGACTCGACCCGCGCACCCCCGCTGGCGTAGCCACGCGGCGCTGCTCACCACGTACGGCACCAGCGTCGCCGCGGTGGACAGCAGGATCGAGAACGTGAACAGCTGCACCAGCGAGTGGCTGTAGTTCGACATCACCAGCACGCTGGCGAGTGCCGAGCCGACGATCACGCCGCCCACCGGCGTTCCGCGCGCATCGCATCGCGCGAACAATGACGGAAACATGCCGTCCCGTGCGGCGGCCAGCGACACCTGCCCGCAGACCAGCACCCAGCCGTTCAATGCGCCGAAGCAGGACACCGCCATCACCGCCGCGAGCGCAATTCCCGCGGTTGGACCCCACAGCAGGCGTGCGGCGTCGGCCATGGGTGCGGATGACGTGGCGAGTTGTGCACCCGGCAGCAGCGCAACGACCGCTGTGCACGCGAGCACCGTGGCGATGCCGGCGAGCAGCGTTCCGATGAGCGTCGCGCGCGGCACCGTGCGTTCCGCGTCGTCGACGGCGCCCGCAGGCACGGTCGCGGCTTCCAGGCCCAGCAGCGCCCACAGTGTGAGGGCGACGGTCGATTGCATGACGGACGCCATCGAGCCGCCGCTGGGATTGAACGTCAGCGTCGATGGGTCGACGGCCCAGATCGCGACGAGCCCGAACAGCAGCAGCGGAACGAGCTTGAGCGCGGTGGTGACCACCTGCATGCGGCCGGCCTCGCGCACACCGGCGAGGTTGACGAGCGTGCAGGCCCACAGCGCGAAGAGGGCGCAGGCGGCGCCACGCGCGGGCGTCGCAGTGGCCGCAGGCATCAATGCGCCGACGCTGCCGGCGAACGCGACCGCGATTGCGGCATTCGCGCACCAGACCGACACCCAGTAGCTCCACGCGACGGTGAAACCGGCGAAGTCGCCGAACGCATTGCGCGCGTAGACGTACGGCCCGCCGCTCTGCGGCCACAGCGCCGACAGCCGCGCGAACGTCGACGCCAGCAGCAACGCGCCGCACAACGTCACGGCCCAACCCGCGAGGCTCGCGAGCCCGAACGGTGCGAGCGACGATGGCAACAGGAACGCGCCCGAGCCGATCATGCTGCCGACGACCAGCGCGGTCGCTGACCACAGGCCCAGCGGGCGCGCCGCACTCACGCGCGCGACCGGTAGGCGGCGCGCAGCAGTTCGTGGAAGTGGTGCACCGCGTTCTCGCGCAGCGGATTCAATCGGCCCGGCTCGTACGAGCCCGACGCCAGCCCGCGCTGCACGTCTTCGCAGATGGTGAGGTCTTCGAGCTGCACTTCGTCGCTGAAGGCCAGGTCGGCTTCGCGACGCGAACGCGCCTGCTCGCTCTCGTCGACCGTGTAATAGAAATCGAACTCGACGCGACAGCGATCCACACCGCGCGGCACGACGCGATTCGTCTGCAGTCGCCCCGGCAGGATGTTGAGCATCGTGTTCGGCCACATCCAGTAGTACAGCGCGTCGCCGTCGCCATACAGCGCGTCGCCGCTCTCCAGCGGGCTCCACTGGTACGAATACCACTCGGCGGTCTCGGTGATGTAGCTGCGATAGTCGAGCAACCGGTTCAGGCCCGGGTGGATGTGCGGAACGTGGTAGCCCTCGAGGTAGTTGTCGACGTAGACCTTCCAGTTGCAGGCGACGTCGTAGCCGACGCGACGATGGTGCCCGTAGCGTTCGAGTCCACGTGTCGGCCCGAGGCGCGCATCGATGCCGGCGACGAACGCGTCGAAGTCGGGTGCGTGCGCTTCGTCGACCGCCGCGAACACGAGGCCCTGCCAGACGCGCACCGCGAGTTGCGGCAAGCGCACGTCGCCGACGTTGAAATCCTCCGCACTGCCCATTTCCGGCGCCGAGCGCAGCACGCCGTCGAGTCCGTACGTCCATCCGTGATAGCGGCAGCGCAGCGACTTCGCGGCGAGTCCGTCGCAGGTGGCGATCGGCCCCGCGCGATGGCGGCAGACGTTGTGGAACACGCGGATGTCGCCATCCGCGCCGCGCACCGCGATCACCGGCAGGCCGGCGAAATCGGCGACCACGTGATCGCCCGCGTCGCGCAACTGGCAGACGTGGGCGAGGAGCTGCCAGGAGCGGTCGAAAATCAGCGCGCGATCGCGCGCGGGCATGTCGGCGTCGACATAGAACCGCGCCGGCAGCGCGGTGGCGTGGCTCAGCGATTGCGGGTCGAGCAGGGCGATCGGCGTCATGCGCCGAGTATGGCCCCGGCACTAGCGGCTGGCATGCGTCAGCGCAGCATGGCGGTCAAGGTAGAAAACGTATCGCGACGGTGTGGCGGTGTCGCTCGACGCGCCGGCGCGTCACCCGGCGGCTGTCGGCATTCGCAGGCGCGCGACCGCCTCAGAAGCACTTCGGATTTCGACCCGCGCGACGCGCCGACTGCGCAACCGGTTGGAGGCCCGGTGCACGCGCGGCCAGGTCGCGCAGCCGGTTCGCGGGGTTGGGATGCGTCGACAGGAACTGCGGCGGGCGGCTCTGCGATTCGGCGTCCATGTGCTGCCAGAGCGTGACGGCTTTGGCCGGGTCGAAGCCCGCCTGCGCCATGTAGCGCTGCCCGAGCTGGTCGGCCTCGGCCTCCTGCGTCCGCGAGTTCGGCAGCAGCAGGAACAGTTGCGCGCCGCCGCCCGCGGCGTTGACCAGGCCGCGCGTGGTCTGCGCCGACGCGTGCCGGCTCGCGACCGCGCCCAGCAGCTGCACACCGGTCTGCGCAAGCAGCTGGCGCGACACGCGCTCGTTCGTATGGCGCGCGACGATATGGCCCATCTCGTGACCGAGCACCGCAGCGAGTTCGTCCTGCGTCTTGGCGATGCGGAACATTCCGGTGTTCACGCCGACCTTGGCGCCCGGCAGCGCGAACGCGTTCGGCGTGTCGTCGACGAAGACGCGGGCTTCCCACGCCTGCGTGGAATACGGCGCGGGCAATACGGCACGCAGCGAATTGACGACGCAGTTGACGGCCGCCTGTTGGCGCGCGTCGGTCGACATCTTCTGCGTCGCCTTCATCTTGGCGAACTCCTCCTGGCCCATCTGCGCGAGCTGATCGTCCGAGATCAGGTGCAGCGGCTGGCGCGCGTCGCTGATGGTGGGAAGGCAGGCGATGGCCAGGGTGAGCGCGGTCGCAGCGAAGGCGTATTTCATGGGCAGGTCCGGCGATGTGTCGCGCCGATCCTTGAAGCGCGGCCATGAATGGCGCGCGAAGCGGCGGGAGGACGGTTCATGTACCGGCGAACCCAGGTCGCGAGCTCGGGCAGATCCGAATTTCGACGGGCGCTTCCGGGTTGTGGGCAGTCCGACGCGGCCGTGCCGGAGCGATCGACGCCGCAGACAGCACGTTCCAAACCTGCGATCACAAATAGCACGACCGTGCTAATCTCCGCGCCATGTCCGCCGTCCGCACCGCCACCAAGGGCGCCGCCACCCGGGAGCTGATCCTGGATCGCGCTTACGGCATCGCCTGCCGCGAGGGCCTAGAAGGCCTGTCGATCGGCGGCCTGGCGGGCGAGGTCGGCATGTCCAAGAGCGGCGTCTTCGCGCACTTCGGCTCCCGCGAGGACCTGCAGCTGGCGGTGCTCGACAACGCCGGCCGCCGTTTCGTCGAACACGTGATGGTGCCGGCGCTCGCCGCACCGCGCGGCATCGCGCGCCTGCGCGCACTGATGGATCGCTGGTTCGACTGGGCGCGCCATCGCGACGACGGCGGCTGCATCTTCCTCGCCGCCGCGAACGAATACGACGACCGCCCCGGCCCGTTGCGCGATCGCGTCATCGCGCAGATGGAGCGCTGGCGCAGCGAACTGGCGCGCGCCGCCACGCTCGCGATCCAGACGGGCGAACTCGCGCCCGGCACGGACGTCGAGCAACTCGCCTTCGAGCTCTATGCGCTCGCGCTCGTCGTCCATCACGACGCCGGCCTGCGCGGCTACGAGGTCGCCTACGAGCGCGGCATGCGCGCGTTCGACCGGCTCGTCGACGCCAATTCCCCCACCGACTGATCGCCTGAGGACTGCTGCATGGACACGCGCTCGCCCCGGATTAGCACGACCGTTCGAAACAACCTGATGCGGGCGTCGATCCGCTTGTATTTCGCGACGGCGCGACGGATCGCGCCGCGCGCGGCGGTGCGTCGCGCGGCCGCGTTGTTCTGCACGCCGCACCCCGGCGGTCATGCGCCGACACCGGTGGCCGACGACGCGGAGCGCTTCGACATCCACGCCTGCGGGCATCGACTCGTCGGCTATCGATGGGGCGACCCGGCGACGCAGCCGTACGTGCTGTTCTCACACGGTTGGGCGAGCAGCGGCGCGCGCATTGCGGCGTGGGTGCCGGCATTGCGCGACGCCGGCTTCGCCGTCATCGCGTTCGACCAGATCGCGCACGGCGCGAGCCCCGGTCGTCGCACGACGCTGCCGGAATTCGCCGACGTGCTCGTGAGCGTCGGTGATCGCTTCGGCCCGGCATACGCGGTGATCGGGCATTCGCTCGGCGGCGCGGCAGCGATGCTCGCACTCGCCCGCGGTCTGAAGGCGGGGCGCGCGATTCTCGTCGCGCCGGCGGCAGATCCCGTTGCGGCGGCGCATCGGTTCGCGCGCGCGGTCGGGCTCGGGCGCGCGCTGTGCGAACGCATGATGTCGGGCTTCCACGCGCGCCTGGGCATCACGTTCGACGAACAGCGCGCCGAACGCACCGCACCGTCGATCAGCCGCCCCGCGTTGATCGTGCATGACGTCGCCGATCCGGTCGTGCCCTGGGACGAAGGCGAGCGCTACGCACGCTATTGGCCGCGCGCACGACTGCTGAGCACCCAAGGCCTCGGCCATAGCCGCGTGCTCAGCGACCCGGACGTCATCGATGCCGGCATGCGCTTCCTGCGCGGCGAAGCCGTCGGCCAGCGCGTGGTGTCCACACACGAGTTGCCGATGGGCGTGGCGTGATGCATCCAGCACCCGAGGCACACGCGACGGTCTGATCGTTCGACACGTCCCGTCGCGCGAAGGGCTCGCCTGCGTCGCATGGCCCCCCGTACCCCGTTCTCCGCGATACTGCCCACGCCCCGCCACGACGCCGGACGATGCTGCGCCACATCACTGCGACCCGTTACGTCACGCCGCTGCGCGAAGGCGGCTCGATGCCCGCGATCGTCGAAGGCGACGACTTCGGCCTCTACGTGCTCAAGTTCCGCGGCGCGGGGCAGGGTGCGCGCGCGCTCGTCGCCGAGCTGATCGCCGGCCGCATCGCGCAGGCGCTCGGATTGCCGGTGCCCGAGCTGGTGTTCGCCGATCTCGATCCCGAACTCGCGCGCACCGAGCCCGACTCGGAAATCCAGCATCTGATCCGCGAGAGCGCGGGCCTCAATCTCGCGCTCGACTACCTGCCGGGCGCGGCGAACTTCGATCCGGTCGCCGGTTTGCCCGACGCCGATCTCGCCTCCCGCATCGTCTGGTTCGACAGTTTCGTCAGCAATGTCGATCGCACCGCGCGCAATCCCAACCTGATGGTTTGGCACCGCGCGCTGTGGATGATCGATCACGGCGCGGCGCTGTATTTCCACCACGGCTGGGACACGCAGGAGCCGGATCCCGCGAGCGCATTCCCGATGGTGCGCGAGCACGTGCTGCTGCCCGCCGCTTCGCGCATCGCCGAGGCCGACGCCACCCTCGCGCCGCAACTCGATCGCGACCTGTTCGAACGCGTGCTCGCCGATGTGCCCGATGCGTGGCTCGGCGATGACCCGGACGCCGTGCGCACGCGCTACGTCGATTACCTCACCGCGCGGCTCGAACGGCGCGCGGCGTTCGTCGAGGAGGCACGTCGTGCACACGGCTGATCTCTACGACTACGCGATCCTGCGCGCCGTGCCGCGCGTCGAGCGCGAGGAATTCATCAACGTCGGCGTGCTGCTGTCGTGCCCGACGCGGCGTCTGCTGCTCGCGCGTGTCGGCGTCGACGCGGCGCGCCTGCGTGCGCTGGATCCCAGCGTCGACGTCGAACTCGTCGAACGTCAGCTGCAGGCGATCGTCGCGATCTGCGAAGGCCGCCCCGGCAGCGGTCCGATCGGCGAACTGCCGATCCGCGCCCGCTTCCATTGGCTGACGGCGAAACGCAGCGCGCTCATCCAGCCTTCGCCCGTGCACACCGGGCGATGCGGCGATCCGCTGCACACCCTCGACCGTTTGTTCGACCGGATGGTGCGGACCGGCTGATCAGCGGCGCGGCGTCGGGCCACTGCCTGCCCGACGCGATCACATCGACCTGCGCGTTCAGGGCGTCGCGCACTTCCCCAGCGTCGCCATGTGCTTGCGGCTGCCGACCGTGTCGGACTGCATGATCTTCTTCTCGCCCTTGGCGTCCATGAGCATTACCTGGAAGCCGTTCGGAAACTTCTCGACCAGGTCCTTGATCGGCATCGGGACGACGTACGCGGGCACCATGCCTTTCGCCACGACCGCGACACCCTGATAGCCGCCGAACTGCGCGTCTTCCTTGTCGCGCATCGCCAGGACGACCGGAATCTGCGTGCCCGCCGCCCCCGGAATCGTGCCGTCGATCACCTGGAAGTGCATGCCGGTGGTCTCGGGATGGGCCGGATCGACCTGCAGCGCGAGCGGATCGTTGAAGCTGTACATGCGGCACACCCCCTTGTCCTGCGACAGAAGCCAGCCGTTGTCCTCTTCGCCCATGTTGGCCTGCGGCAGGCCATCGGAGCTGGTCATCATCTCGATCATCGCGCCGCGTTCGTCGTCGTCTTCCTGCGCGAACGACACGGCAGGCAGCACGAGTGCGACGGCGAGCGCCGTCATGATCAGCGGGTCACGCATGGGAAACCTCCGGTAGGCGTAACGGTTCGAAAGGTGGGTCTGAAGCGTGAATCGGTAGGCGGATTCGACGGAGGGCGCTCATTCGCAGCCGATGCCGTCACCGTCGCGATCCAGGTGCGAGGCATAGCCGGGATCACCACGCCGCACGGGCGCTGCGCCGGCCGCGCGCGCCGTCCGACAGTTGGGGTAGTAAACGCTTCCGCGCTCAGCGCGCGACGGAGCCAGACGCGCAGGCGCAAGGTCGTCCGACCGCGACGCGCGAGCGCCATGGCAGTGATAACCGCCGTGCTTGCGATCGTGGTGGCAGCCGTTGGCGTCGAGTCCGCCGGGATGCGCCATCACCGAACCGGCGAGCAGCGCGCCCGCCATCCCCATCAGCGCCACGCGCGGAATCGTCATCGTCGGACATCCCCCATGTCCTTGCGACGATGCGGACGGTAGCAAACCGGGGCGGCAACGACAGCGATGCGCGCCGTCGTGCCGCGAAACGTCAGTCCCCGGACGTGACGCCGTTCGCACCTGCGCGATGGATGATCCGGCCGGCGCGGACGGTCATCTGGACGCGGTCGAACGCAGTTGCATCAGTCGCGGGATCCCCCTCCAACACGACCAGATCCGCCTCCATGCCCGCCGCGACGCGACCCTTGCGTGACGCCTGCCCGAAGCGCGCGCTCGGCGCGGTCGTCAGGCTCGCAAGGATCGCGCGCCAGTCCAGGCCCGCCGCGGCCATGTGGCGGTACTCGAGCACCGGGTCGTACGCCTCGGTGTAGCCGCAGTCGGTGCCGAACAGCACCTGCCCGCCGGCATCGGCGAAGCTCTTCAACTGCTGCGAGGACGCGGCGAGCATCTTCGCCTTGAGCGCCGCCGGCAGTCGGTCCGCGCCTGCCTCGGTTTCGATCAGCGCCAGCGTCGGAATCAACGCCATGTTCCGCGACACCAACGACTGCGTGAGTTCGTTCGACCACGGGCCGGTGTTCGGCGTGGAATGCGCGAGGATGTCGACGCCGCTGTCCATCGCCACCTGCAGCCCGGCGATGTTGCTCGGATGCGCGAACGCCGGCTTGCCGCGCCGGTGCGCCTGCTCGACGACGGCGGTCGCGATCGGCGTCTTCATCGGCAGCACCCCGATCGCGCCGCCGACGATCGCGCCCGCGAACACCTTGACGCCATCGGCGCCCGCGTCGAGCTGCCGCGCCGCGCGCGCGGCGGCTTCGTCCGCGGTGCTGACCTCGAACGTCGGCACGTGCAGTTGCTCGAGCAGCCCTTTGACGTAGATCGGCGTGCCGCCTTCCGGGAAGAACGGTGCGTCGACGGTGAGGATGTTCGGCCCGATCACCTCGCCACGGTCGATGCGCTTGCGCAGCGCCAGCGCATCGCCGGGCAATGACGCGATGTCGAAGATCGTCGTAAAGCCCCATTGCGTGAAGTTCGACTCGAGCGCCTCGGACAGCGCCGCGGCCGGCTTCGTTGCCGCACCGCGATACGGCTCCGGCAGCAGGTGCACGTGGCTGTTCCAGAAGCCAGCGACGACGGTCCTGCCGTCGACACGCACGACCGTCGTGCCCTTGGGCACGCGCACGTCGCGGCCGACCGCCGTGATCACGCCGTCGCGGATCAGCACCGTGGCGCGCTCGAGCGGGGCGGCGTCGGGCGCCGGGTAGACCTTCGCGCCGACCAGCGCGAGGGTATCGGCATGCGCGACGCTCGATGCGGCGAGTGCGGTCAACAGAACCGGAACGAATGGGCGCATGTCGCCTCCACGGGATCGAGGCGTCGAGCTTAGCGCCGCGCACCGGGCACACCACCTGCCATTCGGCGGTGCCACCACAGGCGCGTCACGAGCCATCCGCGTCGACGAACCCCTACGCCTCGCGCGACTCTGCTCCGAACGCCTCGGCCCCCAGGATCGCCATCAGCGACCGCCCGTTGCGCTGGCCCTGGTCGCCGTTGTTGTTGTTGAACACGACGTGCAGTTCGGCGACGCGTTGCGCGAGCTCGCGGATCGGCGTCGCGACCTCCCGCAATTCATCGTCCGAATAGTCGTAGTCGAACCGATCGCTGGCGACGGTCGCGCCCTTGATGTCCCACGTCTCGTGGTTGCGGCCGTGCATGCGGACGATCGCCAGTTGCGGCGATGCCACGCCCCACACCTGCGGGATCGATTTCGCGCCCACCTGCGGTTCGTCGACGACCACGTGCGCGACGCCGAGATCGCGCTCCATCGCGAGCGTCACGTCGTCGTGGCGTCCGTCGTACCACGTGCGGTTGCGGAACTCGTACGCGAGCAGGTAGTCCGGAAGCCGGCCGACGCATTCCTCGAGGTGCCGCTTCCAGTCGGGCGACGGCGTGACCCAGGGTGCGAACTGGAAGTGCAGGGCGGTGAGCTTGCCGGCGTCGCGCAGCGGGCGCACCGCGCGTTCGAAGCGCGCCCACATCTCGTCGCGCAGGCTGTCGGGCAGGTCCTTGTAGTAGACGTTGCGCTTCGTCTCGAACAGTGGGGCAAGTTCGGCGGCGATATCGGGCGGCAACGCCTTCGCCGGCGTCTGGTGGCCGGTGAATAGGCGGAAGGCCTTGAGGTTGAAGGTGAAGTCGTCCGGCGTTCGTTCGGCCCAGAGCTGCGCGTTGCGTTCGCTCGGCATCGCGTAATAGCTCGAGTCGACTTCCACCATCGGGAAGCGACTCGCGTAGAAGCGCAGCCGCTCCTCGGCCGAGCTGCAGCCGCGCGGATAGAACGCCTTCGATTGGATCAGCGTGGGATCGGTCCAGCTCGCAGTGCCGACACGGATGAGACTCATGCGGCGAGGTTAACGCGAACGTGCGCATCGATCGTGTGCAACGGGCGCGGCCGTGAACGCGATGCGATACGCCGTCTAGAAGGCCGCAAATGCACTGAATTCGGCGTCAGCTACATGGCGGCCTGCTGAATACGACCGCCGCCTAACGCAACGCTAATGTCGAGGTCACCTGCTTGGACGGGCCGCTTGCGTAACCTGATCACCGTCCGCAGTGCGGGCGATGTCGATAGATGTCGATCAGGAGGACGCATGAACCGCAACGATCAGAACACCTCGAATCGCAACAACAACCAGAATCTGGGCAGCAGTGATTCTTCGCGCCAGGCGTCCGGTAACGACCGTTCGCAGCAGTCGATGCAGGGCTCGTCGCGCCAGGGTTCGCAGCAGGGTCTCGGCAAGAGCGACGTCGGGTCGAGTAGCCGCGGCAGCTCGTCGCGCGGCGACAGCTCCCAGCACTGAGCAAGTGGAGTGAGTGCCCGTAATGGGCAACGGGAAGAGGGTTGAGTAACTTCGAGGGACGGCTTCGGCTGTCCCTCTTTTTTTGCTCGGCGGATGGACGTGGTGGGCGGCTACACGAGCGAAGCACGTTCCTTTACCGTGAACTCCTCGAGGTCGCGGAAGAAGCCGTCGAACATCGCCACAGCCTGCGGCTCGATCGCACGGAAGTCGTGCAACGTCGCGATCAGCCGATCGCCATTGCGCGAAAGGCGCTGCGCCATGCGGCCGAGTGCGCGATCGACCGTCGCGCGGTCGCGATAACCGCCGAGCCAGTCGTCTGCCGCCATGCGCGGCGCGATCGCCTGCAGGCGAGGCGGCAGATCATCGCAGCGCTCGCGAAGGATCCGGTAAGCGCGCGCGGTGAATGCATCGAGCGACACGTCGCTCCATCGCGACCAGTCGCGCGCGAGCAGATGGTCGAAGTAGACGTCGAGCACGATCCCCGCATAACGACGGCGGCCGTCCGCGAATGTCGAGCGCAACGCGACGACGTCAGGATGCGTATCCGTGAAGCGGTCGACACGTCGATGCAGCAGGATCTCGCGGCGTTCGACGTCGCCATAACGTTCCAGCCCGCTCGACCCGAACGCGAAGTCGCCCAGCAGCGCGCCCAGCATGGCCGCGTCGCTCTGCCGCGCGAGGTGCAGGTGGGCGAGCCAGTTCATGGGTGGTGCGATCCGGGCAACGAATGGCTACGTTCGCACGAATGCGCCAACAGATGGCTCCATGCTCGGCTCGTCGGGACGAAGTTCGGGGCTCGACGTCAATGCGTCTTCGGCGCCTGACTCGTCGCCACCAGTTCGCCTTCCGCCAGCACATGGCCGGCCATCGCCGCGACGACATCGTTGCGCGTCGCGCCGAGCGGAAGATCCAGCATGCGGTCGAGTGCGAAGAGCTGGAAGTGGTAGCGGTGCGGCGCGTCGCCCGCGGGCGGACGCGGGCCAAAGTAGCCGGTGCCGTCCCGATCGTTCCGGCCCTGGACCATGCCGCGAACGGCGGTGGGCGACGCGCGCGTCGGCAGGCCTTCCGGCAGTGCGTGCACGTTCGCCGGAATGTTCCAGGCGACCCAGTGCACGAACGGCTGGGCGCTCGGCGCGTCGGGATCCTCGAGCACAAGCACGTAGCTGCGTGCGCCGTCGACGGCACTCCACGCGAGCGCAGGCGAAACGTTGTCGCCGTAGGCCGTGTGGCGTGCGGGAATGGCCGAGCTCGCGCGGATCTGCGGCGACGTGACGGCCATGCGGTTCGTGCCCTTGGCCGTGGTGCGTTGGATCGCGACCGGCTTCGACGGCGCGGCTGCGACGGCTGCGCTGCTGAGCGACGTCGCCACGTGGGTCGCGGGCTGGGGTGCGCCCACCGGCGGCGACGGCTGCCCGCGCGCGGGCCCGACCGCGATCAGCAGGGCGGCGGCGAGCAACGCTGGAAGAAGGATGCGACGCGCATTCATGGCGGTCTCCGCGTACGGGCGTCCCCACGAGCGTGGACCCGTCACCGTCTAGAGCCAGTCACTCCGGGCTGAACCGTCGCCACACTGCCCCCGAGGACAATGCAGCGGCCGTCACGACGGCGCTATAAGACTGGACATCCCCACCGCCGCTTCGCCGTCGTGCCCACGCATTACGCCACGCTCAAAGTCGCCACCGACGCGCCGATCGACGTGATTCGCGCGGCGTATCGCGTGCTCGCCGCGCGACATCATCCGGATCGCTGCGATGGCGACACGGACGCGCTTCGTCAGATGCAATGCGTCAACGAGGCCTGGCGCGTGCTGTCGGACCCGGCGACCCGCGCGCGCTACGACCGCGAGCTTCGTCGTGAGCGCCGGCGTCGTGCGAATGATGGGGTCGACGTCGGCGCGCCACGCGTGACCGCGAGCGTGCGGTCATCCGCACCGATCGCCATCCGCCAGCGCGTCGCGGCGACGTACGCCGAGTTCGCCGGGCTCGGGCGTCGCCACTAGCGAACGCATTACGCGTTCAACTGTCGTATGACGGATCCGCGGGCACCCGAACCGTGCCTTCCATCAGCACGCGCGCACTTCGGCTCATCACGGCCTTGGTGACGATCCATGCGCCGCCCACCTGTGCGACATCCGCGCCGACACGCAACGTGCCCGACGGATGCCCGAAGCGCACGACATCGCGTTTGCCGCCACCGGCTGCTTCGTTCACCAGCGTGCCCGGGACCGCAGCGGCGGTGGCGATCGCCACGGACGCCGTGCCCATCATCGCGTGATGCAACTTGCCCATCGACATCGCGCGCGCGAGCACGTCGATGTCGGATGCGCGGACCGTCTTGCCGCTCGACGCGACGTAATCCCTAGGCGGTGCGACCCACGCGACCTTTGGCGTGTGCTGTCGCTTCGACGCCTCGTCCATGCTCGCGATCAGGCCCATGTGCACGGCGCCCGCCGCGCGGATCAGCTCGAGCTTGTCGAGTAGCGCCCGGTTGTCGTTGATCGCCGGCTGCAGTTCGGTGCCGTCGAAATCGAGGTCCGCCGCGCGCAGGAAGATGGTCGGGATGCCGGCGGTGATCATCGTCACCTGGAACTCGCCGACGCCGGGAACGTGCAGCGTGTCGACGAGGTTTCCCGTCGGGAACATCGCACCGGCATCGCCATCGTCGGACGGGTCGACGAACTCGAGCGGAATCTCGGCGGCGGGAAACGTCACGCCGTCGAGCTCGAAGTCGCCGGTTTCCTGCACCTGCCCGTTCGTGATCGGCACATGCGCGATGATCGTCTTGCCGATGTTCGCCTGCCAGATGCGCACGGTGCAGTGGCCGTTCTCCGGCATGCGCGATGGATCGATGAGCCCGTTCGCAATCGCGAACGGGCCCACCGCCGACGACAGGTTGCCGCAGTTCCCGCTCCAGTCGACGAAGGCTGTATCGATCGATACTTGCCCGTAGAGATAGTCGACGTCGTGATCCGGGACTTCCGACTTGGACAGGATCACGCACTTGCTAGTGCTCGACGTCGCGCCGCCCATGCCATCGGTGTGCTTGCCATACGGGTCGGGCGAGCCGATCACGCGCATCAGCAAGGCATCGCGCGCGGCACCGGGCACGCGCGCCGCGCGCGGCAGGTCATCGAGCTTGAAGAACACGCCCTTGCTGGTGCCACCGCGCATGTAGGTGGCCGGAATACGAAGCTGGGGCGCGTGCGTCATGAGCGGTCTCGTGGAATCGGAATCGAAAGCGGGATCAGGCGTCGGGAATGTTCGGCTCGACGAGGCGCGCGAGCTGCTCGAGCGATTCCTGCCAGCCGAGGTAGCAGAACTCGACCGGAATCGCTGCGGGGATGCCCGACTGCACGATCGACACGTCGGTGCCGCACATCACGGGCTTGAGCTCGACGGTCACCTCGATCGTGCCGGGCAGGTTCGGGTCGTCGAAGCGGTCGGTGTAGCGCAGGCGCTGGTCGGGTACGAGTTCGAGGTATTCGCCGCCGAAGGCCTCCACCTTGCCGGTGCCGAAGTTGGTGAACGTCATGCGGAACGTGCCGCCGACGCGCGCGTCCATGTGCTCGACGTTGGCGACGAAGCCGTAAGGCGGCAACCACTTGCACATCGCGGCGGGCTCGAGGAAGGCGCGGTAGACCTTCGACGGCGGCGCGCGCAGGACGCGGTGGAGGCGGACGGTGCCGGTGGTGTCGGTCATGGCAGGCTCCTCATGCGGACGAATTCAGAACGGCAGGGCGAGTTGCGTCGCCCAGCGCGCTTGCGGTGGCGATAGACGTGAAGAGGCAACAATCTCGTAGCGGAACGTTTCGTGATGTGTCGCGACGAGGTGGATCTCATCGATCAGCCAGTCTATTGGCGCGATGGGCGTCGAGTGCAACGCGCGGGGCGCTCGGTAGCTGGCTGTGACATGCGCTGTGGGCATTACGTCTTGAAACACGCCGTGGTTGGCCATGGCGCGGCCGATGGTCCGCACGAGCGCCGCGAATTCGTCGGCGCTACCGCGCCGTCGAAACGCCCAATGCAGCTTAGGGACTTGGCCTGAGCCGACAATGCGACTGAAGGTCAGCGGTACTTCTACGGCGGCGACATCCCGAAGAGCGGCCAGAAAGCGTGCACGGTGATCCGGCGTATCGTCGATGCCGAGTGATAGGCATTGGTGCCAAAAGCGGGGGGCGAACAACGCCCGACCGAGTTCGCGATCCAGTCGCCGTGCCACGAGCGACCCGAGCAGCGCGGAACGCTGCTCCGGGCCGGGAAAGGCCATGACGCGTAGCACGGGCCCGTGTCCAACCACGCGTCACGCCGCGCTCTGCGCGCCCTCCAGGAAATCGTTCGCAAATCGCTGCAGCACGCCGCCGGCTTCGTAAATCGACACCTCTTCCGCCGTATCGAGTCGGCACGTCACCGGCACTTCGATGATGTTGCCGTCCTTGCGATGGATGACCAGCGTCAGCGTCGCGCGCGGGGTGCGCTCGCCGACGACGTCGAACGTCTCCGTGCCATCGATGCCCAGCGTGTTGCGATTCGTGCCGGCCTCGAACTCCAGCGGCAGGACGCCCATGCCGATGAGGTTCGTGCGATGGATACGTTCGAAGCCCTCGGCGACGATCGCTTCGACGCCCGCAAGGCGCACGCCCTTCGCAGCCCAGTCGCGCGACGAACCCTGTCCGTAGTCCGCACCCGCGATGATGATCAGCGGCTGGCGGCGCTCCATGTAGGTCTCGATCGCTTCCCACATGCGCGTGACCGTGCCCTCCGGCTCGATGCGCGCGAGCGAGCCCTGGCGCACGTTGCCGTTCTCGTCGACCACCATCTCGTTGAGCAGCTTGGGATTCGCGAACGTCGCGCGCTGCGCGGTGAGGTGGTCACCGCGATGCGTGGCGTAGGAATTGAAGTCCTCTTCCGGCACGCCCATCTTCGCGAGGTATTCGCCCGCCGCGGAGTCGAGCAGGATCGCGTTCGACGGCGAGAGATGGTCGGTGGTGATGTTGTCGCCGAGCACCGCGAGCGGGCGCATGCCGTGCAGCGTGCGCTCGCCGGCCAGCGCGCCTTCCCAGTACGACGGGCGGCGGATGTAGGTCGACATCGGACGCCAGTCGTAGAGCGGCTTGACGGGGCCGGTGTTGTCGGCGCGCACCGCGAACATCGGGCCGTAGACGCGACGGAACTGCTCCGGCTTCACGTGCTCGCGGACGATCGCATCGATCTCCGCATCACTCGGCCACAGATCCTTCAACGTGACGGCGCGGCCGTTGGCGTCGGTGCCGAGCACGTCCTTCTCGATGTCGAAGCGGATGGTGCCCGCGAGTGCGTACGCCACCACCAGCGGCGGCGAGGCGAGGAAGGCCTGCTTCGCATACGGATGGATGCGGCCGTCGAAGTTGCGGTTGCCGCTCAGCACGGCGACGGCGTACAGATCGCGCTCGATGATTTCCTGCTGGATCTTGGGATCCAGCGCGCCGCTCATGCCGTTGCAGGTGGTGCAGGCGAAACCAACGATGCCGAAGCCGAGCTGCTCGAGATGCGGAAGCAGGCTGGATTCCTGCAGGTACAGCTCGACCGCCTTGGAGCCCGGCGCGAGCGACGACTTCACCCACGGCTTGCGCACGAGACCCAGCTCGTTCGCCTTCTTCGCGAGCAGGCCGGCGGCGATGACGTTGCGCGGGTTCGACGTGTTCGTGCAGCTGGTGATCGCGGCGATGATGACCGCGCCGTCGGGCATCAGGCCGGCCGCTTCCTGCGCGCGCGCGGCGTCGAGGTTCTGCGCGATGCCGCGCTCGGCGAGGTCGCTCGTCGGCAAACGCTTGTGCGGGTTCGACGGGCCGGCCATGTTGCGCGTCACGGTCGAGAGGTCGAACGTAAGCGTGCGCTCGTACTGCGCGTCGGCGAGATCGTCGGCCCACAGGCCCGCGGTCTTCGCATAGGTTTCGACCAGCGACACCTGCTGTTCCTCGCGACCGGTCAGGCGCAGGTAGTCAAGCGTGTTGTCGTCGATGAAGAACATCGCCGCGGTCGCGCCGTATTCGGGCGCCATGTTGGAGATGGTCGCGCGGTCGCCGAGCGTCAGCGCACGCGCGCCCTCACCGCGGAATTCGAGGTAGGCGCCGACGACCTTCGCCTGGCGCAGAAATTCCGTGAGCGCGAGCACGATGTCGGTCGCGGTGATGCCTTCGTGCGGACGACCGGTCAGTTCGACGCCGACGATCTCCGGCAGGCGCATCCACGACGCGCGGCCGAGCATCACGCTCTCGGCCTCCAGGCCGCCGACGCCGACCGCGATCACGCCCAGCGCATCGACATGCGGCGTATGCGAGTCGGTGCCCACGCAGGTATCCGGAAACGCCACGCCGTCCTTGACGTAGATCACCGGCGACATCTTCTCCAGATTGATCTGATGCATGATCCCGTTGCCCGGCGGGATCACGTCGACGTTGCGGAACGCGTGCTTCGTCCACTCGATAAAGTGGAAGCGGTCTTCGTTGCGGCGCTCTTCGATCGCGCGGTTCTTCGCGAACGCATCGGGATCGAAACCGCCGCATTCGACGGCGAGCGAGTGGTCGACGATCAGCTGCGTCGGCACCACCGGATTGATCATCGCGGGATCGCCGCCGCGCTCCGCGATCGCGTCGCGCAGGCCGGCGAGGTCGACCAGTGCGGTCTGGCCGAGGATGTCGTGGCAGACGACGCGCGCGGGGAACCACGGGAAGTCGAGGTCGCGACGGCGTTCGATCAGCTGCTCGAGGTAGGCGCCGATCATCGACGGATCCGCGCGGCGGACGATGTTTTCGGCGTGCACGCGCGAGGTGTAGGGCAGGGTCGCCCAAGCGCCGGGCTTCAGTGCATCGACCGCCTCGCGGGCGTCGAACCAGTGCAGCGGCGTGCCGGGAAGGGGCTTGCGGTGGGCGGTGTTCATCGGGCGCGGAATCCGTGGAGGACGCCGGCGGTGGACGCATCGAGACGTCGCCGCATGGCAGTCGGATCAGAGGACGGGCCGGTCGGGCCGGCAGACCGCCATTATCCCGCAGACGCGCGCGCCCTTCGGAAACCGGAATGGAACGGGGCGCCGTCGCGATGGGACGCCACGGTCGAGCCCGCCAGCCGGCTCAATCCTCGCCGTCGTACGCCGCCTGCAGCGGGGCCACATCGAGCTTGCGCATCGCGAGCATGGCGCGCATGACACGCGCGGCGCGTGCCGGGTCGGCATCGCTCAGCCAGTCCGGCAGCGACGCCGGCACGACCTGCCACGACACGCCGAAGCGGTCCTTGAGCCAGCCGCACTGCTGCGCCATCGGGTCGCCGCCGCGCGTCAGGGCATCCCAGTAGTGATCGATCTCCGCCTGCGTGTCGCAGCGCACGACGAACGAGATCGATTCGTTGAAGCGGAACAGCGGCCCGCCGTTGAGCGCGGTGAAGCTCTGGTCGTCGAGTTCGAATTCGACGGTGAGCACGCTGCCTTTCGGACGATTCGCCGCGCGCGCCGACGCGGCGTCGTAGCGCAGCACGCGCGTGATGCGCGAGTTCGGGAAGATGTCGCAGTACGCCGTCGCCGCGTCCTCCGCGGCGTCCGCGAACCAGAGGCAGGGCGTGATGCGGTGGACGAGTCCCATGCAGTCGTTCTCCTGACGGCCGGTGGGAAGTGTCGCACCTGGGCGTTAGGTGTGCGTGGGTCGCATCGCAACCGCATGCGAGGAGCGGGGACGAAGCACATGCTCCGTCCCCGCGGGACCGCCGGCGACGAGGGGAACCGGCGGCGGAGCGCGTGTTACGGCATCAGCACGGTGTCGACGACGTGGATCACGCCGTTCTTCTGCATGACATCGGCGATGGTGACGTGCGACTGGCCGCCCTTGGCGTCGGTGAGCACGATGCCGCCGGCGCCGTCGTCCTTGGCGGTCAGCGTTTCGCCCTGGACAGTCTTGAGCGACGCGGTGCCGTTGCCTGCGGCGATCTGTTGCCGAAGCGCGGCGGCGTCCACCTTGCCGGGCACCACGTGGTAGGTCAGCACCTTGGTCAGGTCGGCCTTCTTATCGGGCTTGAGCAGCGTGTCGACGGTGCCCTTCGGCAGCTTGTCGAATGCGGCGTTCGTCGGCGCGAATACCGTGAACGGACCAGCGCCCTTGAGCGTGTCGACGAGACCTGCAGCCTTCACCGCGGCGACCAGCGTGGTGTGATCCTTCGAGTTGACCGCGTTGTCGACGATGTCCTTTTCGGCATACATCGGCGCGCCGCCGACCATCGGGTTCTGCATCGGCATCGCGTCGGCCGCGGTTTCGGCGGGCGCAGCGGCCGGTGCGGGCATGGCGTCGGCCGGAGCCGTCGTGCTCGCGGTCGTGGCGTCCGGGGCCGGCGTGGACTCGGCGGCCGGGCGGCTGCACGCGGCGAGCGGCATTGCGGCGATCAGGGCAAGCGTGAGGATGCGGTAATTCATTGGGACGCTCCTGGACTGAGGTGGCGTGCCTCGTCGGGCACCTCCACCCTTACGGGGCGACTGCGCGGATGGATGCATCACCCGGCGTCGACGCCGCCACGCCGCACGGTTAGGCTCGGCGCAATCGCAGGGAGGCCGCATGGACTGGCTCGAATTCATCGCGTCGATGACGAAGGCACTGGCGTGGCCGATCGCGCTGATCGTGGTGTTCCTGCTCGTGCGGCGACAGCTGGTCGCGCGGCTTCCGGATCTCGAAAGCCTGGAGTGGAAGGACTTCCGTTTTCGCTTCGGCAAGCGGGTGCATGAACTCGCACACGAAGCGCGCGAGGCGCGGGTGCAGGCCGAAGCCGCGAACGCGCCGCCATTGGACGGCGAGGCGCATCGCCTCCAGCTGGCCGACATCTCCCCGCGCGCCGCGATCCTGGAAGCGTGGATCGAGCTGGAGGGTGCCGCCGCCGTCGCACTCAAGCGCAAGGGCGCCGCTGTGACGCGCCAGGAACTCCAGCAGCCGTCGCGGCTCGCGGATGCGTTGATCACGTCCGGGCTGCTGAGCCCGAGTCAGGCGGGCGTGCTGTCGGAACTTCGACGTCTGCGCAACGCGGCCGCGCATGCGCGCGATCCGAAGATCACCGCCGATACCGCGCGCGAATTCGTCGCGGTCGCTGCCGCATTCGAACGCCTCATCCGCGCGCGCACGCCCGAGGTCGACACCACGCCACCGCAACGGAAGGCGCGCACCGCGGACTGACGCGCTGACGCGTCAGCGATACCCCGCCGCCTGCAGTTCGAACAGCTCGGCATAGCGGCCGCGCTGCGCCATCAACTCGTCGTGCGTGCCCGAGGCTTCGACCTTGCCGCCGCCGAGCACGAGGATGCGGTCGGCCATGCGCACGCTGCTGAAGCGGTGGGAGATCAAGACCGCGGTGCGTCCTTCGCTCAGTTCCTTGAACCGCTGGAAGACTTCGTACTCGGCGCGAGCGTCGAGCGCTGCAGTCGGCTCGTCCAGAATCATGACCTGCGCATCGCGCATGTAGGCGCGCGCGATCGCGATCTTCTGCCACTGGCCGCCCGACAGGTCGACGCCCGTGTTGAAGCGTCGGCCGATCATCTGGTCGTACTGCTGCGGCAGCGCTTCGATCACCTCGTCGGCCAGGCCACGCCGCGCGGCTTCTCGGATGCGCTGCTCGTCGCCCATCGCTTCGAGGCGGCCGACGCCGATGTTCTCGCGCGCCGTCAGGTGATAGCGCACGAAGTCCTGGAAGATCACGCCGACGTTGCTGCGCAGGTCGTCGAGGTCGTAGTCGCGAAGATCGCGGCCGTCCAGCAGGATGCGGCCTTCGTCGGGGTCGTAGAGGCGCGCGAGCAGTTTCACCAGCGTGGTCTTGCCGGCGCCGTTCTCGCCGACCAGCGCGAGCACTTCCCCGGCCCGCAGTTCGAATTCGAGCCCGCGCAACGCCCAGCGCTCGGCATCCGGGTAACGGAAGCCGACATTGTCGAACACGAAACCGCGTTCGATCGGGCGCGGCACGGGCAGTGCGTCGGGTTTCGAAGTGATTTCCGGCTCGATCTCGAAGAACGAGAACAGGTCGTCGAGATAGAGCGCCTGACCTGCCACCTGCGAGAAGCCGATCAGCAGCCCTTCGAGCAACTGGCGCAGGCGACGGAAACTGCCGGCGAGGAAGGTGAGATCGCCGATGGTGAAATCGCCCTTCACCGTGCGCCAGACGATGTACGCATACGCGACGTAGTAGCCGAGCGTGCCCAGCGCGGCGAGCACCGTGCCCCAGATCGCGCGACGTCGCGCCAGCGCGCGATTCGCACCGTAGAACTTGTCCGCGAGCACGCGGAAGCGATCGATCAGGAAGCGGTGCAGCCCGAAGATCTTGATCTCTTTCGCCGTGTCGACGCTCGCGCCGGTCTGGCGCAGGTATTCGAGCTGACGACGTTCGGGCGTCCACTGGAAATTGAGCGAATAGCCGAGCGCGTTGAAGTGCGATTCGCCGACGAACGCGGGGATGAGCGCGATCGCGAGCAGCACCATCAGCCACGGCGCGTACGCGAGCAGGCCGATCGCGAAGCTGATCACCGTGATCGCGTCCTGCGCCTGCCCGAAGAGCTGCGAGAGCAGGTTCATGCGGCCCATCGTCTGGCGACGCGCGCGATCGAGGCGGTCCTGCAGGTCGGGGTCTTCGAAGTCCTCCAGATCCAGCGTCGCCGCGTGTTCCATCAGGCGGATGCTGGTGGCGTTGGTGAAGAGCTCGGACAGCAGGCCGTCGACGTAACTCGCCGCGCGCGCCATGAGGTCGGAGACCACCGCGAGCGCGAATTCGCTGACGACCAGCAGCGCCAGGTGGTCCAGCGCGCCGCTCGCCCACAGCGAACGCAGGTCGGCGTGGCCGCCACCGACGGCGACGAGATGGATCGCCTCGTCGATGATCAGTTTGCCGATGTAGAGCAGCGCCACCGGCGTGAGCGCCTGCGTGAGCCGCAGCAGCAGGCTCGCGAGCGTCAGGCTGCGGCTCGTCGCCCAGATCTGCCGGAGGAAGGGACGCAGGTTGCGCAGGGCGTCGACGCGTTCGCGGAACGGCATCGACGTGCGACGGGGTTCGATCGGCGACGGCATCGGGCCATTGTCGACACGCGCCGTGAAGCGCGCGGCAGGCTCAGCGGGCGACGTGCAGCGCGAGGGCGGCGACCGCTACGAAGGCGACCAGCACGAGCGTCGGCGCCGCAATGCGCAGATCCGCCCGGGACGGCATCGCCGCACCGAGCAACGTGCCGGCGATCCATGCATGCAGCGCGATCATCACGCCGCGCGCATCGGCGAGGAACACGACGATCCAAGCCAGCGCGCCCGGCAACAGCAACAGCGGTGCGAGCGCGATCGGCCCGGCACGCCACCACGGCGCGCGGAAGGCGACGGAACCGAGTCGCCAGCCCGTCGCGGTGCGTTCGGGCCACAGGCGCGGCAGTTGCGGACGCGCTGCGAGCAACAGCGCGACGACGTAATGCGAGAGCTCGTGCGCGAGCGTGCCGGGCACGGCGAACGCGGCATAGAGCCACAGGCCCAGTCGTCGCGCGAAGCGTTGCAGCACGAGTACGACGCCGACCGCACACCACGCGCCGATCGGCACGTTGGACAGCGCGCTGCGCAGGGTGTCGAGATCGGGGATCACGCGGTGAGTATGCCGGCGCGGCGTGACGTCATTCCGCCGCGCGCAGGATCTCGTTGCCGTCGAGCGTCTTCGGCGTCTTGCCGAGCGCGGCGCGATAGCGCGTGTACAGCGCTTCCACCTTCGCAAGGTACTGCTGCGTTTCGCGATACGGCGGCACGCCGCCATAGCGCGCGACGACACCCGCGCCCGCGTTGTACGCCGCGGCCACGAGGCGCAGGTCGCCGCGATAGCGCGTGGCGAGCTGGCGGATCATGCGCGCCGCGGCATCGATCGACTGGTCCGGCGACGTCGGATCCGCGCCGAACTCGCGCGCGGTCTCCGGCATCAGCTGCATCACCCCGACCGCGCCCTTCGGCGACACCGCGACCGCGTTGAAACCACTTTCGGCATGCGCGATCGCCCGCAAATAAGCGTCGTCCACACCCGTCTTCTTCGACGCCGCCTTGAACTGCTCGGCGAAGCGGTCGATCTGCGGCTTGCCGACCTGGCCGAGGCCCGTGTGCGCGGGTTCGCCCGGCGGCGTTTCGACGGTGAACGACAGCACCTTCGTCGACCCGGGCAGCTTGCGCGTGCTGTAGACGGTCTTGCCGTCCTGCTGGCGTTCGTAGAGGTTGCCCTTCACCACGCCAAGCGCGCCCCAGAGGTTCGGCACCTTCACGGCGTCGTCGGCGATCGTCTTGGCTTCGCACTTCGAGCCCGGCTCGGGCGCGGTCGCCAGGCTCACCGTGCCCGCGCGCACGCAGCGATACACCGTGCGCGCCTGCACCTGCGGCGCGAGCAGCAGGCAGGCGAGAGCGGCAGTGGCGGCGAGGCGACGCATGGCGCGCATCCTAGTGATCGCGCATGAACCCGGGATGTGCCCCAGGTCAGGGGGCCGTTAGTCGGCGGCCGCGCGATACTGCACCGACACGAAGGCCGGGGAGGGCCGACGCATGACGCCCATCCGTACCACTGCGCTCTGCGCGGGGCTTTTCACGCTGCTCGCAGGCGCCGCGCTCGCGGCCACGCCCGCCCGCTTCAACGCGGACAGCCCGTCGATGCCCGACGCGCTCACGCCCGCCGACGTCGCGGCTATCGTCGCCGAGGCCGACGCCGTCGACTCGAACGCCCGCACGTTCGTGAAGCCGCTGCCGCCGACCTGGCGCACGCTCGACCGCGAACGCCTGCTCGCGCTGCTGCACATGCCCGCGTTCGTCGAGATCGATACCGGCCCGCGCGGCGTGCTGCTCGATCAGGCGGCGACATGGGACCTGCTCGGCTGGCAGCGGCCGTCGGACGCCGCGCGGCTGTGGGAGCGCGTCTGGCCGCGACGCGCCGGCGCCGATCCCGCGAACCCGCCGAACGGTTCCGACGGCATCGGCTATACGCCCGATCCGACGTGGTCGATACAGGCGAAGGCGATGTCGACGGTATTCGCGTGCTTTCCGCGCAGCGCATGGTCGACGCGCGATCCGATGGTCGAAGCACTGCGCGAGCCGGTCGCGTTCCAGTTCCAGAACTACATGGGCTGGGACGCGTTCGCACGCTGCGTGCCGGAGGGCGCGTTCTTCGAGGACACGCGGCCCGATGCGAAGGGCGTGGCCGATCTGCGCGCCTTCCTCGCCGATCGCCTCAGCGGTCAGCTGTATGCGGACGGCTGTACGCGCACCGGTCCCGATGACTGCCTGCTCCTCCTGCATGCGCTGGTCACGCTCGCGCCGCACGATGCGCGCCTGCCCGCGCTGGCGAAACGTCTCGAGCCCGCGTTCGCACTCGACGCGACCATCGACATTCCGGAACTCGGGTCGCCCGGTTTCGAAGGCCGCACCGACACCGAGCTCGCACGCCTGCAGCCGCTGCGCGACATCGCGGCGCGGCGCAGCATCTTCGTCGGCCACAAGATCCGCGTGATCGTGGACCGGCCGAACGCATGGCCGGCGGACGCGCTCGACCGCGCCGTCGCGCAGGCGACCGATCTCGCGATCGTGCGTTCGCGTCTCTACCGGCTCGCGGGCTGGCGCGGGCACGGCTTCGATCGCTACTACGACGCGCCGTGGTCCGCGCTCGACGCGGCGACGCGCCGTCGCCTCGCGGCCGACCAGCACGCGCGCGGCGTCGCCTACGCACGCACCGCGGGCTGTGCGCTGCAGGACATGCCCGACGACGACATCGACGTGCTGCCCGCCTTCCTGCAGGGCCTGCGCGACGGCATCGACGCACTGCACTGCGCGCCGATCAGTGACATCGGCTAAGGCACGCCGCGGCCGCTTCTGCCTATAGTCGGGCTTTCCGCCCGACAGGTTCCCGCATGAAGCTCCGCATCGCGCCGCTCACCGCCGGTCTCCTTTCCACCGGACTCCTCGCCTCTGGCCTGTTCGCCACGTTCAGCGGTCATGCGCAGGTGCCGACCGGCGCCGGAACGATCGCGGCTCGCCCGGTCGTGCTGAAGGCCGCGCACCTGTTCGACGGCCGCAGCGGCCGGATGGTCGAGCCGGGGATGGTGCTGGTGCAGGGCGAGCGCATCGTCGCGGCGGGGACGAGCGTGCCCGCGCCCGATGGCGCGCGTGTGATCGACCTCGGCGACGCGACGCTGCTGCCGGGCTTCATCGACGCGCACACACACATCGCCGACGACCACGACGACGACTGGGCGGCCGGCATCTACAACGGGATGATGCGGTTCCCCGCCGAGCAGGCCTTTCACGCGCAGCGCAATGCGAAGGTCACGCTGGATGCGGGCTTCACCACGATCCGCGTTCTCGGTGCCGGCGACTTCATCGACGTCGCCCTGCGCAACGCCATCAACAGCGGGTATGCGACCGGCCCACGGATGATCGTCGCCGGCCACGCCATCGGTTCGACCGGTGGCCACTGCGACAGCGCGCCGTATCCAGTGACGCGCGTGGTGCCGTCGACGCCGATGGAAGGCGTCTGCAACGGCGCCGAGCAGTGCCGCGAGGCGACGCGCCTGCAGATGAAGTACGGCGCCGACGTCATCAAGATCTGCGCATCCGGCGGCGTGCTCAGCGAATCGGATCCGGTCGACGTGCCGCAGCTCACGCCGGACGAGCTGAAGGCGATCATTTCCGAGGCGCACAACTGGGGCCGCAAGGTCGCGGCGCATGCGCATGGCGATACGGCCGCGCGGCTCGCGATCGAGGCGGGCGTCGATTCGATCGAGCACGGCAGTTTCCTCAAGCCCGAGACGCTGCAGCTGATGAAGCAGAAAGGCGTCTACCTGGTGCCAACGCGCACCACGCTGCTGTGGACGGAGTCCAAGCTCGCGGGCTATCCGCCGAAGATCGCGGGCAAGGCGCATGCGGCCTACACCTCGCACGAGCAGATGCTGCGCAACGCGATCCGCATCGGCACGCCGATCGCGCTCGGCACCGACGCCGCGGTGTTCCCGCATGGCCTCAATGGCCGCGAGTTCGGCGATTACGTCGATGTCGGCATGGCGCCCGCCGCGGCGCTCATGACCAGCAGCATCGGCGCGGCCAAGCTGCTGGGCGTCGACAAGGAGGTGGGCACGCTGGAAGCCGGCAAGTACGCCGACGTCGTTGCGGTGCCGGGCAATGTGCTCACCGACATCCGCGCGACGGAACGCCCGGTGTTCGTGATGAAGAACGGGCAGGTGGTGCGCGGCGCCGAGTGACGCCGCGCGAGGCGCTCACGCGGTCAATCGCCGCGTGAGACGCCGAGGCGATCGCGATCGTCTTCGCCTTTGCGCCGGCCGACGGAATCGTTGTAACCGTCTGCAACGCCGCGGCTCGCGCGATCGCGCTGGTGGTCGTCGAGTGATTCGCCGCCGTCGCGCGCATCGATCTCGTTCAGGCGGTTGTCGGTGGTGCGGCCGTCGCTGGGCCCGCTGTACGGCTCGCGGCTTCCGCTGGCTTCGCCGCGTCGGGCGTCGTCGTTGCGTGCGGTCATGGTGAGTCTCCATCGTGTCGGGCTTGGAACGTCGCAATCGCTGTGTAAGCGCCTCGCGACCGGCATGTCGTCGCGATGTTCAAGCGACCCTGCGTCTCCACGCGCGCGTCACGATGCTGAGCCGCTACCCCTGATGTCGAAGAATTTGCATGAAACGTTCAGCCGTCTGTCGCTAGCTTGCACGCACACCTACGAGGAGAACCCACGATGCGCATGCTCCCGCTCATCCTCATCAGTACGCTCGCCCTGTCCGGCACCGCGATCGCCGGCGATCATGGCCACGGCAAGGGTCATGGCAAGGGCCACCACGAGCACGATCGCCCCGTTGGCGTCCAGGGCATCCGCATCGGTGAGCCGAACCCGTACGGCCCGGTCGTCCGCCACGACAACGGTCGCCATCTGGGCCAGTACAAGAAGTGGGCGCGCGGCGAGCGTCTGCCGAATACCTACCTGGTGCCGCGCTACTACGTGACGAACTACACCGTGTATCACCTCGCGCCGCCGCCGCAGGGCATGGTCTGGGTGCGCCCGTACCCGGCGTCGAACGAGGTCTATCTGGTGCAGGCGGCGACCGGCATCATCTCGCGCATCCTCGGCATCTAAGCCAAGCGCGAACGCCTGAACCGACGAGCCCCGCAATTGCGGGGCTCGTTTCGTTTCCAATGGTGCGATTGCCGGATCAGTCGCCCAGCGAATCGCTCGCGCTGCACGACGCATCGTTCGTCGTCGTGCTGACGCAGAGACGGAACGCGTGCAGTCCCGTGACCTGGCGCGAATCGCCGGCGGCGACGTCGTAGCGGTTCGCCTTCGATGCACACGGTTGACCGGTCGTGCAGCCGCGCGGAAGCACCAGGTAATGGCAGCTACCGCTCGCGCTGCGCACGCAGTCGAAACGCGCCACGCCGTCCTGCACGGTGGCACGGCTGAAGAGCACGTCGCTGCCGGCGCCCGCGATGCGGTGCACCACGGTGTCGCGGCCGCCATCGCAGCCGATCAGCGAAGCGAGGAACGCGAACAGGGCGAAGAGCTTGTCCATGGCGACATCTCCAGTGAGTCAGGTCGGACGGAACAGCGCCATGAAGGGCGCGCTGACCGTGAGCGTTTCCGGGCGGCCGCGCAGACGCAGCGTGCCGCGGCCGGTGTCGTCGCGGGTGATGCCGGCGACGGCCTTCATGTTCACGACGGTGGAGCGGTGGATCTGCTTGAACGTGTTCGCGTCGAGGCGCGCGAGCAGTTCGCGCAACGACGTGCGCAGCAACGCTTCGCCATCCGCGGTGACCACCGTTGTGTACTTGTGGTCGGCGTGGAAGTAGGCGACTTCGTCGACGAGGATCAGCCGCGTTTCGCGGCCGGCGCTCGCGGTCAGCCACGTCAGCGGTTCGACCGCACCGGCTTCGCGCGGAAGCACGGGGCCGAGGCGTGCGAGCAGCGCGGCCAGCGCTTCGTCGCGGCTTTCGCCCATGCGCGCCTGCAGGCGCTGCACGGTGGCGTCGAGACGTTCGGCGCTGACGGGCTTGAGCAGGTAGTCGATCGCGCCGCGTTCGAACGCGGCGATCGCGTGCTGGTCGTACGCGGTGACGAAGACGATCTGCGTCTGCGGGCTGGCCTCCGCCGATGCGGCGGCGACTTCCAGGCCCGTGAGCCCCGGCATGCGAATGTCGAGGAACGCGACGTCGGGCTTGTGCTCGGCGATGGCTTCCAACGCACTCGCGCCGTCTTCGCATTCCGCGACGATCTGCAGCGCCGGCCACGCGCTCCGCAGCTGCGAGACGATCGCGTCGCGAAGCAGCGTTTCGTCTTCGGCGACGATGCAGGTGGGCGAGGTATCAGCCATGACGCACGGCCTCGCGCTCGGCCGGGACCGTCAGCGTCGCGGCGACGCCGGCCGGGAAGTTCGCGACGACTGCAAGGGACGCATCGCCGTCGTATGCCAGCTTCAACCGTTCGCGCACGTTCTTCAGGCCGATGCCGGTGCCGTTGGTCTTGCCGCCCAGGCCTTCGCCGTCGTCGGCGACGGTGATCGCCACGTGGCCGTCGCTGCGACGCGCGCGGATCCAGACCGTGCCGCCGCCGGTGCGCGGCTCGAGGCCGTGCTTGATCGCGTTCTCGATCAGCGTCTGCAGCATCATCGCGGGCAGCTTGGTGGCGCGCAGCGATTCCGGCACATCGACCTGCACGTCGAGACGGCTGCCCATGCGCACTTTCATGATCTCGAGGTAGGCGAGGGCGCGTTCGAGTTCGGCGCCGAGCGTCGACGGCGTGTCTTCCGCACGTGGCAGCGAGTGGCGCAGGTACTGGATGAGATGACCGAGCATCTCTTCGGCGCGCGCCGGATCGCTGCGCGTCAGAAGCTGTGCGCTGGCCAGCGTGTTGTAGAGGAAGTGCGGCTCGACCTGCGCATGCAGCAGGTTGAGCTTGGCGACGGTGAGTTCCTTCTCAGTCGCGGTGCGCGCAGCGGCCATCTGCTCGCCGCGGCGCACCTCGGCAACACGCCGGGAAATCGCACGGATGATCGCTTCAGCGTTCTCGAGGTTGGTGCCGTCGTCGACGAGGAACCAGTCGCTCCATGCACCGATCTGCGGTTCGCAGACAAAGGTGACGCTGCCGGTGTCGTGCGTGGGCGTGACCGTTGCGAGGATCTGGTTGTGCTGCGTGCCGAAGCCCGAGAGTGGATTCCATCGGCCCAGCGCGCTGCGGCTGTACGTATCGGGGCGTCGCACCTGCGCACGGATCTGCAGGCTGTCGCGCGCGCTCAGCACGGTTTCGATGCCGGGCAGTTCGCGGATCGCGGCGTCGAGCAGGTCGAACGCCTGGCCGGCCTCGAACGGAATTTCGACCTGACGACGATGGCGGTTGCCGAGCGCACCGCGATCGACGTGGCCGGCGATCAGGCGCACGCGTCGAAGGTGCGAGAACGCACCGGCGACGACGAAGGCCATCGTCGTCATGCCGGCGGCGACCGCCGGGAACTCCCATTGGCCGATCAGCGGGATGCTGGAGTACAGGCCTGCGGCCAGGCCGACGACCAGCGCCCAGGCGATGGCGATGCGGACAACGAAGAAGAGGCTCTTGAACACGGGGCGCGGTCCGATCAGGCGATGCCGCGAGGATAGTGACGCCCCGCGGGCCGTCGAGCGCGATGCGACGAAGCGCGGAATCCGGGGATCGAAGCGGGCCGTGCGCGCACCCGGCATGGCCGGGCCTGCTGTGTCAGGCGGCGTCGCTGCGCCGCTGCATGATCCAGTCGACCAGCGGATCGTCGCCGACCGGGAAGGTCGCCGTGCCGACGATGCGGAAGCCGGCACGCTGATAGAACGCGATCGGTGCGGGCGCTTCCTGCCAGACGCTGAGCCACAGGCCGTCGGCGCCGTGCTCTCGCGTGGTGTCGATCGCGGTGTCGAGCAGGCGCTTTCCGAGGCCGCCGCCGATCGCATGCGTCGTCAGGTAAATGCGGTGCAACTGCGCCGGCCGCGACAGGTCGACGGCGGACGGTGCAGTCGACGGCAGGCGCACCTGCAGCACGCCGAGCCAGCCATCGCCGTCGTCGACCACCCAGGTGCGATGCGCGGGGTCGACGAGTTCGGCGTGCTGTTGCGTCGCGCCGAAGGCGTGGTCGAGATAGGTGTCGACGTTCGCAGGCGTGCTGCAGTCGGCGTAGGCCTCGACGAACAGGCGACGCAGGAAGCCGGCGAGCCGCGCGGCTTCAGCGGGTTCGACGCGACGGATCGCGGGCGCCGTCATGCGCGCCGCCGCAACTCAGGCGGCCCGGACCTCGTCGGCCTCGGCCGACGGCACGACGCGATAGGCCGGATCGCCGCGGTCCTCGGGGCGCACCGTCAGGCTGCGCACCGCGACCACGCGGCCCTCGCGGCTGATCATCGCGTAGCCCTTGTGGTCATGCGCCACGAACACGCAGGCAGGCTCGCCGCGCACGAACAACAGGCGCCAACCCAGGTACTCCAGCCAGCTCAACTTGGCGCGTTGCGCGAGAGCGAGGCGACGGCGCACCTCGAGGCCCGGAACGGGTCGGCAACGTCGACGGTCGTAAATGAGCATGGCGGCTCCCGGCGCGGAGTCGTAACGGTAGGTGGGGAACGTTTCGGCCACGTGAACGGGCCGTCGGCCGTTATGCCAGAGCGGCGGTGGGGCGCGAAGCCCGTACGGCGGTCCACGCGCCCGACGGCGGCGGACGGCAGCGATAAGGCGATGGGCGGTCGCGGACGCGGCTCGACGACCCTCCGCGTGCTGCAGTCGCAGCGCAACACGCTCAGCGCGTGGGCATCACCCGCCAGACCGCGTTGCCGACATCGTCGGCGACGAGCAATGCGCCATCGCGTGCGATCGCCACGCCGACCGGTCGTCCGCGCGCGTCGCCCTGGGCGTCGAGGAAGCCGCCCAGCACCTCGCGGGGTGCACCCGACGGTCGCCCGTCGACGAAGGGCACGAACACCACGCGATAGCCCGACAGCGGCGTGCGGTTCCACGAGCCGTGCAGGCCGACGAACGCGCCGTCGCCGAACACCGTACGCAACGCGTCGGATGTGCCGAACGCGAGGCCCAGTGGTGCGACGTGGTTGCCGAGCCCGTAGTCCGGCACGCGCGCCGCGGCGACGCGTTCCGGATCCTGCGGCGACACGCGCGGATCGACGTGCGCGCCCCAGTAGCTGTACGGCCAGCCGTAGAACCCGCCGCGCTCGACGTGGGTGAGGTAGTCGGGCACGAGGTCACCGCCGAGTTCGTCGCGTTCGTTTACGACGGCGAACAGCGTCGACGTGCCGGGCGCGAACGCGAGCCCGACCGGATTGCGCAGGCCGTCGGCATACACCGTCGACGTGCGCGCTGTCGGATCGATCTCGAGGATCGCGGCACGCGACGCCTCGACCGCCATGCCGTTCTCGCCCGCGTTGCTGTTCGACCCGACGCCGACATAAAGACGCGTGCCGTCGGGCGATGCGACGAGGCTCTTCGTCCAGTGGTGATTGAACTTTCCTGTCGCGCCGGGCAGGTCGACCACGCGTTCCGGCGTCGCATCGATGCGCGTCGCCCCGTTCGTGTAGTGCACGCGCAGCAACGCATCGGTATCGGCGATGTACAGGGTGTCGCCGACGAGCGCCATGCCGAACGGCGAGTGCAGGCCGGTCAGGAAGTCGCTACGCGTTTCGGCGCGGCCGTCGCCGTCGGCGTCGCGCAGCAGCACGATTCGGTCGGGGCTCGGCACGCCGGCGCCGGCCTTCGCCATCACCTTCTTCAACACCCAGCCCTTGAGGCCGCGGATACCGCTCTTGCCCGGCGGCCCGTTGCTCTCGGCGACGAGCACATCGCCATTGGGCAGGACGTGCAGCCAACGCGGATGGTCGAGCCCCGTTGCGAACGGCACGACCGCAAGCCCCGGCGCAGGAGTCGGTGTCGCACTGTCAGGCCAATGGACCGCCGGCGCGATATCGACGTGCGGGATCAGCGCGTGCTGCGGTGTGGGAAGCGAAGGCGAGGGACCGACGCCCGGGTCCTGCGCGGAGGCCGCGCCCGTCGCTAGGACGCACGCCAGTGCGATGCAGGATCGAAGGGTCATGGAGGCGCTCCGCAGGGCTTGCGCACAGGCTCCGGGCGCGGGCGTCGCGGTGCCGCGAAGTCGACGCAAGGTGAAGTTGAGAACGCCGTCTCACCGGTCCATCACGGCCGCTTCGCAGCGGCCGATCGATAGTGCGGCGCATGCAATATTTCGCCTTCGTCGAACGCGACGCGAACCGCCACTACTCGGTGACGCTGCCGGATTTCCCGGGCTGCGTGACCGCGGCGGATACGCTGGTCGGCATCACCGAAGCCGCGCAGCAGGCCGCGTCGGTCCACCTTGCAAGCTGCGTCACGCCGCTGGGCAAACCGCTGCGTGCGGAGATGCTGCCGCCGTCCTTCGATACGCGCGAAGGCTACTGGATGCTGGTCGATCTCTCGCCGGTCATCGCCGCGTACCCGCCCGGCGTGGGCTGGTAATTAGGCCAGCGCGTTCCGAGGGCTGACGCGCGCTTCCGGCCTCGCCGCGAACGCCGGGTTCGTACGCACTTCACGCAGCAGCGCAGCGAGATTGCGCGACGGATCGTCGGCAGCGATTTCGCCCGTCGCGTCCATCGCATCGATGCGATTGAGGCGGAACTGGCGGAACGCGCCTCGCAGCCGGCACCACGCACCGAGCGTCCACGAACCGCCCCAGAACACGATGCACAGCGGCTCGACTTCGCGCGTCGAGGCATCGCCGCTTTCGTCGCGATAGTCGAGGCGCAGCACGCGACGCGCGGCGATCGCTTCGTTGAGGCGATCGAGCAACGCACCGAACTCGCGACTCAGCTCGCCGCGCCATTCCGGCGCCATGATCGCCGCGCGCTCCGCGCAGGCGCGGATACGCTCGGGAATCGCGGCTTCGATCTTGACCAGTGCGCGCGCGGCGCTTTCGCTCAGGCGATTGCCCGCGAACGCACGCGCGAAGCGGATGCCGACGACGACAGCCTCGATCTCGTCCTCGTCGAACATGAGCGGTGGAATGTCGGCGCCATGGCGGAGCACGTAGCCGACGCCCGCTTCGCCTTCGATCGGCACGCCCGAACGCTGCAGGTCAGCGACGTCGCGATACACGGTGCGCATCGAGACGCCGAGCGTGTCCGCGAGTTCCCGCGCGAGCACTGCACGGCGGCGGCCGCGCAGGGCGTTCACGAGCAGGAACAGGCGGTCGGCGCGGCGCATCGCCGGATTGTAGCGATGCGCCGCCATCGCACGGCTCAGGCCGGTGTCGCCGCCTCGCGACGCGCGGCCTGCTCCGCCGCGTAGCGCTCGTCCAATGCCGTTGCGCGCGCGATGCCGGGGTGCGCGGTTACGCGTTCGACGTAGTCGCGGAACACCGGCGCGTCCGGCACCAGCTTGAACGCCATCGCCCAGCGCAGCGCGGTGCCCCAAAGCACGTCGACCGCAGTGAAGCGCTCGCCGAGCATGTACGGGCCGGTCGACAGCTGCGCCTTCAGTGCGTCGACCACGGCGTCGTAATCGCCGTAGGGCGAGCTCATGGCCGGACCGACCGCCACGCCCCGCGCGCGGTCGCCGATCGCAGGCTCGAAGCACGCGGCATAGAAGACTGCCCAGCGCAGGTACGGGCCGCGCAACGCGTCGTCGACTGCGGGCGTGATGCCCTTGTCCGCGTAGAGGTCGGCGAGGTAGATCAGGATCGCGACCTGTTCGGTCACCAGGGCATCGCCGTGGCGGATCGCGGGGACTTTGCCGAGCGGATTCACCGCCAGGTAATCGGCGCGACGCTGCGTGCCTTCGACCAGGTCGAGCATGTGCAGGTCGTAGTCCGCGCCTAGCGTTTCGAGCAGGGCGAGCGTGCAGGACGCCCGCGAATGCGGGGCGTAATAGAACGTGATCCGTCGCGACATGGCGGCTCCTTCGTGGGTGGCGGACGCACAGCGCGCCCTGCACCCAGTCTCGGCCCGGCCTGCTGACAGCGTGGTGTCAGCAGTGTCGCGAGCCGCTACGCCACGCGTCGCGGCGGCGGGGCCTCGCGCAGGTGCAGCACGGCGTCGCGGAACTGGCGCACGTCGAACGGCTTGCGGCATACCGGGACGCGGGCGAAGCGCTCCGGCAGCTTTGACGGCTCGTTCGCGGTCGCGAACAGGAACGGAATTCCACGCGCGAGCAGGGCGTCGGCGACGGGATAGACGACCTGGTGGCCGAGATTGACGTCCAGCACCGCGGCATCGATCTCCGGCACGCGCTCGACCAGCGCGAGCGCGTCCTCGACCGTCGTCACCGGCCCGACCACCACCGCGCCGAGATCGCCCAACGCGTCGGCCAAGCCGATCGCGAGGACGTATTCGTCCTCCACGAGCAGCAGCCGCAAACCTTCAATGCCGTCCATTCGCCTGTCGATGCTTTCGCCCCACCCGGGCGTGGTCGCAAGCATGCGCCGTCCCGTGTTGCGCGGATGCGAAAGCGCAGTCGTGCGGCCGCCCGAACGGAACCCGTTCAGAGACCGTGACGGGCGAGCGCAGCCATCGACGCCTTGCGGTCACCATCGTCGAACGGCGTGACGCGAAGCGCGTCGAGCGACACGCCGTCGAGGCAGCGCGCGTTGACGCTGTAGCCGTCCGGATGGCTACGGGGCACGTAGAAGCTCTTGATGCCGCAGTGACCACAGAACAGATGACGCGCCGCGCCCGTGTTGAAACGGTAGTCGACGAGCGCGTCGTTGCCGCGCAGCAAACGGAACTGGTCCGCGCTGACGATCAGATGCAGGAAACCGGTCATGCGGCAGATCGAGCAGTTGCAAGCGAGCACGTGCAACGGCGTCGACGCATCGACTTCGAAACGCACGCGGCCGCAATGGCAGCCGCCGGAATACGCAGTGAGTTCCGTCATGGCGTGGCCGTCCAGGTTTCGGGGTCGATGCCACCTTCTCGCAGCAGTTCGCGCAACGGATCCAGGGCGCTGCCGTAGCGCTTCCAGCGGTCGACGTAGCGGCGGTCCAGGCCGGATCGCACCTGCGCGGCGCTGGCCGTGGCCACCGGAGCGCTGTTGTCGGTGAATTCGAGGCAGCGCGGCGACCATTCGAGGCCGCAGAACTCGAGCAGCCGGCGCAGCGTCGGTTCGGGCATATCGACGAGGGCTTCGTAAGGCAGCTCGAAGACGCGCCCGGGCAGTGCATCACGCCACGCGGCGACGAGCCGCTCGAACTCCAGCACGTAGTGACCCGTATCCATCAGGTCGAACGAGTAGTCGTGGTAGGGCGACTCGAGCGCGAACAGCTGTCGGAAGTTGCTGAGGCTCGTGTCCATCGGATGACGACGCAGGCAGACGATGCGCGCATTCGGCAATGCGCGCGCGATGAAGCCGGCGTACAGAAAGTTGTGCGGCATCTTGTCGACGAAGCGCGGACGCCCATTGGCGAGGTGACGCGTCGACGCGAGATAGTCGCGGCCCACGCTTGCCCAGTCGCGGATGCGCGCGGCGTTGCGGAGAAGATCGACCAGAGAGTGGCCCGGCCCGGCGGCGCGCTGGAGTGCCGTCGCGAAATCGCCGAGTTCCCCGGCCGACGCGACATCCGGATGCGAGGAGAGCATCCGGTCGAGAAGCGTGGTGCCGGTGCGCGGCATTCCGAGCACGAAGATCGGCGATTCGTCGGGATCCCCGGTTTCGGCTGCGTCCATCGCGAGGCTTGCATGCACGGCCTCGAACGCCGCCCGGTCGGCCGCCTGCGATGAACCGCGTCGCGACGACACGGCGCGCTTGCCCTGCACGAGGTGCTCGAAGGCCGCCGGGAACTCGCCGAGGTCTTCAAGCTCCTTCGCCATGGCGAGATTTACGTGCAGCACCGCATCAGGCTCATCGCGTCGCGCATCGAGCGCGGCCTGGAGGCGCGGCAGATGATTGCGTTCTGGCGTCTGCGTGCGCAGCTGCGCGAGCGCGAGGTGCGCGCGCGCGTAGGCGGGATCGGCGGCGAGGCACGCGTCGTACTGGGCTTCGGCCTCGTCGAGGTGCCCGAAGTACATGAGTGATGTCGCGTAATTGAAGCGTGCGTTCGCGTCGTAGGGGTCGAGCGCGACGGCGCGTCCGAACACCTCGGCGGCGCGGGTGTGGTCGCTGGCCTTGCTGTAGACCGTGCCGAGCGTCGACAGCAGCGCGGCATCGCCTGCATGTGGCAAGACATCATCGGCAACGCGGACCGCGTCGGCCGTCCGATGGCTTTCGATGAGTGCACGGGCGAGTTGTCCCCGGAGATCGAGGCGATGCGGCCAGGCGCGGCAGCTTCGCTCGAGGTGCGCGACGGCCAGCGCGGCGTGGCCCAAGTCCAACGCGGCGATGCCGGCGACCATGTGCAGTGCCGGGTCCTCGGGCGCCGAACGCGCGGCCATTCCCGCGAGTTGGTACGCGGTCGGCCAGTCGCCGGCGTCGAACGCGCGCGCGAGTTGCTGGGCGAGGGGCGGGGACTGCATCGGCGGGACTCCTGCGGACGCGGAAGGCTACGCGAAACGTCGCGCGTCCGTCGGCGATGAACGGGCCTTGCGCACGCGCCGGACGCTGGCGTACGGTCGAGTCGGGCATACCGCCCGATGGAGGATCGACGATGGCCGCATCCACCTACGCTCCCCGCCACCGCGATGGCGCGATGGCCGACATGAACGTGACGCCGCTGGTCGACGTGATGCTCGTGATGCTGGTGATCTTCATGATCACGGCGCCGGCCCTGACGCGGACGTTGCCGATGAACCTCCCGAACAGCGTCGACACGCGGCCTCCGTCGCCGCCCCCGCGCGCCGACCTGCGGGTGGACGCCTCCGGCAACTACACGCTGGACGGCCGCGTGCTCGACGCGAAGTCGCTGCGTGCAGCGTTCGACAGCATTGCCAAGGTCGCCCCCGACACCGTCGTCCACGTCAGCGCCGCCGCGGACAGCGAGTACCAGGGGTTCGCGACCGCACTGTCCGCCGCGCAGGACAGCGGGCTCGCGAACGTCGCCCTCGACGACTGATCCGGCCCGCGCGGCCCTGACTCAACCGTTCAGCGATTTGACGCGCGCTTAACCCCGGCATGGTCCCATTGACGCTGTCCTTGGGACCGTGCCGCGGTCCCGTCGTTTTTCGGGGCCATATCGTTCCATGTCATCAAATGACCACGTCGATCCGGCGCAGCTGCGCACGGGCATCGCAGGGCTCGACACCATTCTCGTCGGCGGGTTCACCCCCGACCGCCTCTATCTGATCGAAGGCGCACCCGGCGCCGGCAAAACCACACTCGCGCTGCAGTTCCTGCTCGAAGGCGTCAAGCAGGGCGAGCCGGTGCTCTACGTCACGTTGTCGGAAACGGAGCAGGAGCTGCGCGAGATCGCGGCGTCGCACGGGTGGTCGCTCGACGGCGTGCACGTGCACGAGCTCGCGCCGCAGCACGACACGCTCGATCCCGATTCGCACTACACGATGGTCCATCCCTCCGAGGTGGAACTCGGCGACACGACCAAGCGGATCCTCGATACCGTCCAGGCCTTGCGTCCGCGACGCATGGTGTTCGACTCGCTGGCCGAGCTTCGCCTGCTGGCGGGTTCGCCGCTGCGCTATCGACGCCAGGTGCTCGCGCTCAAGCAGTACTTCGTGGGCCAGCACTGCACCGTGCTGCTCCTGGACGACTGCGCCCTGGCCGAACACGGCCTGCACGTGCACACGCTCGTGCACGGCATTGTTTCGCTCGCGCAACTGCATCCGGAATACGGCGGCGATCGCCGGCGCCTGCGCGTCAGCAAGTTCCGTGGCCGCCGCTTCATCAGCGGCTACCACGACTACCAGATCATCACCGGCGGGCTGCAGGTGTATCCGCGGCTCGTGGCCGCGACCTACCGGCGAGACATCGACCAGACGCCGGTGTCGACCCGCTCGGCCGAACTCGACATGCTGCTCGGCGACGGCCTGCATCGCGGCACCAGCACGTTGCTCATCGGCGCAGCCGGCACGGGCAAGTCGACGCTCGCGACCACCTGCTGCATCGCTGCCGCCGAGCGCGGCGAGCGCGCCGCGATCTTCACCTTCGACGAAACGGTGAAGTCGCTGATCACGCGCTCGCGCGGCATCGGGTTGCCCGTCGACCGTTTTATGGAGTCCGGCGACATCCTCGTCGAGTCCATCGACCCGGCCGAGCTGTCGCCCGGCGAATTCGCGCATCGCATCCGTCATGCGGTGGAGCGCGAAGGCATCCGGACCGTCGTCATCGACAGCCTCAACGGCTACCTCAGTGCGATGCCGGAAGAGCGCTTCGTGCTGGTGCAGTTGCATGAGCTGCTCGCGTTCCTCGCGCATCACGGCGTGGTGACGTTGCTGATCAGCGCCCAGCAGGGCCTGATCGGCCAGATGCAGAACGCGATCGACGTGAGCTACCTCGCCGACTCGGTCGTTCTGCTGCGCTACTTCGAATTCGAGGGCGAGGTCCGCCAGGCGATTTCGGTGCTCAAGAAGCGCACCGGCGGCCACGAACGCACGATCCGCCCCATGACGATCAGCGCAACCGGCGTCTCCATCGGCGAGCCGCTGCGACAGTTCCGCGGCGTGCTGACGGGCGTGCCCTACGATCGGGATAGCGGGCCGGCGCGGTCGGAGCCGCGATGACCGCAGCCTCGACCGGCGTCGGCATCGACGAAAGCCGCGTTCTGCTGCTGCTCCCGACGCAGCGCGATTGCATGGTCACGTCCGACGTGCTCGGGCGTGATGCGATCACGACGTTTGCATGCAAGTCGCCGTTGGAACTGGAGCGTGAGCTCGAACGCGGCGCGGGTGCGGTCTTCGTCTGCGAGGAACTGCTCGCGATGGGCGCGCATGCCGTGCTGGCGCGCGCGATCGCGCGGCAACCGCGATGGTCCGACCTTCCCGTCCTGATCCTCGCCCGCGAAGGCAGCGATTCGCGACAGGTGTCCGACGCGCTCGCGCAGCTCGGCAACGTCATGCTGATGGAGCGCCCGCTGCGCGTGGCCGCGCTGTCGAGCAACGTGCGCATGGCGCTGCGTGCGCGCGAGCGCCAGTACCAGATCCGTCGCCACCTCGACGACCTTGCGCGTGCGAGCGAGGAACTCGCGGAAACGGCGCGTCGCAAGGACGAATTCCTTGCCATGCTCGGCCACGAGCTGCGCAACCCGCTCGCGCCGGTGCGCAATGCGCTGCACCTGCTGATGTCCGACACGCGGATGCCGCAGGACGACCACGCGCTCTGCGACATGATGAAGCGTCAGGTCGACCACATGGTGCGACTGGTCGACGACCTCATCGACGTCTCGCGCATCTCGCGCGGCACCATCGCTCTCAAGCGCGAGCGCGTGGACCTTGCGACGGTGGTGCGTCACGCCATTGACCAGAGCCGTCCGCTCGTCGACGCCGGCGGGCATCGCCTCGAGGCGTCGCTGGGCGACGCGCCCATCGAGATCGACGCCGACCCCGTGCGCATGACGCAGGTATTCGGCAATCTCCTCAACAACGCGGCGAAGTACGCCGAGCCCGGCGGCCACATCGTGGTCAGCGTCGAGCGCGCGGGCGACGAAGTTCGCGTGCATGTGCGTGATGAAGGCATCGGTATCGAGCCGGAGATGCTGCCGCACGTGTTCGAGCTGTTCACGCAGGGGCGCCGCGAGCGCCATCGTGCGCACGACGGCCTCGGCATCGGCCTGACGCTGGTGCGCAACCTCGTCGAAATGCACGGCGGTACCGTGGCCGCGGCCAGCGAAGGGCGCGGCCGTGGCGCGGAATTCGTGGTGACGCTGCCGATGGCGGCGCCGCTGCCGACGCATATCGCCGCGCCGAAGCGCGTGCTCGAGCGCGCGGCGGCGACCGGGCCGGCGCGCGTGCTCGTGGTCGACGACAACGTCGATGCCGCCGAGTCGATGGGCATGGTCCTCGAGTTGCTCGGGATCGATCATCGCGTCGTGTTCGACGGTGTATCCGCGCTCGACACGATCGCGGAATTCCATCCGAGCGTGGTGTTGCTCGACATCGGCATGCCCGGCATGGACGGCTGCGAAGTCGCGCAGCGCGTGCGTGCCGATCATCGCTACGACGACATCCGCCTCGTCGCGCTCACCGGCTGGAGCCAGGTACAGGATCGCGAGCGCACGCGCGCGGCCGGTTTCGACCAGCACCTGAGCAAGCCCGTCGATATCGGAGCGCTGCAGGAGCTCGTCGGTGCGGCGTCGGCCGCCACGATGCAGGCGGCGACGCCCGCGATGCAGGCGTCGCCCGCGCGCTGATCAGCCGGCGGCTTTCGCGTCGCGCAATGCGGCGCCGACCGCTTCGCGCACGACGTCGACCACATTGCGGGCCGCGCCGTCGACGTCGGGCAGGTTGCCGAGCATGTCTTCGAACAGCCGCACGCGATCGATGTTCGTCTGCTTGGATACCGCGTCCGTCGCGGCGAGGATCGCCACCGCGACACCGACCGACATCTCGCCCAGCGCCTGTCCCACCGCCTGCGCGACCGCGCTGGCCAGCTCGTTCTGCTCCATCGTCGTCTCCCCGCGGACCATCCGCGTCAAGCGGTCATACACGACCGCGGCGCGAGCGCCCGTGACGGGGCGTCGCGCCGCGATGGCATTCGGCGGTGGAAGCGATCAGCCGCCGCTGGAATCGGCGAGCGTGGCCTTTGCCGCCGCATGCGGCGGAGCCGGGAGCGTCGGTGCGGATGCGCTCGACGTCGCGGCGGTCGGCTTGTGCGCGGCTGCGGCCTGGTCCTGCGCCGCGCGCGTGAGTTCGGCGATCACCGCACCGAACGCGCTCTTGGGCTTGGCTTTTGCGGGCGTCACTGCGGCGGTGGACGCCGCCGTTGCCGACGTGCCGACCGGTGCGGACTGGGCGAAAACACAGGTGGGCACGGCAAGCGCCATGAGAGCGAAGGGCAGGAAGCGGCGCATGGCAGACCTCGGTACGGCGGCGGTTTCGACGGACGCAAGCGTAGGCAGCGAGCTGTTGCGCGATCCGTGAAATGCAACGTTGCATCGCGCGCTTTCAGCGCGGCCGTATCGGAAGCGCTCAGCGACGTGCACGTGCGGTGAGCGTCCAACGAAAAACGCCCGGCTTTCGCCGGGCGTTTCGATATCGCTACTGCTACTGCGTCGTGATCACCACACCTTGACCCGCTTGTCGGGCGCCAGGTACAGCGCCTGGCCGGGCTTGATGTCGAACGCCGTGTACCAGGCATCGACGTTGCGCACCGTCTGCGCGCGATAACGGCCCGGCGAATGCACGTCGGTCTTGACTGCGTTGCGCAGCGCCTCGTCGCGGTACTTGCCACGCCAGGCCTGCGCGAAGCCGAGGAAAAAGCGCTGGTCGGGGGTGAAGCCTTCGAGGTTCTGCGGCGTCTTGCCCTGCTGCGAGAGGTGGTACGCGTCGAGCGCGGTCGACAGGCCGGCGACGTCGGCGATGTTCTCGCCGAGGTTGAGCTTGCCGTTGATGGCGAGATCCGGGAACGGCTTGTACGTGCTGAATTGCGCGGCCAGCGCCTCGCCCGCGGCGTTGAACTGCTTGAAGTCCGCCGGCGTCCACCAGTTGTGCAGCTTGCCCTGCGCATCGAACAGCGCGCCGGAGTTGTCGAACGAGTGGCTGATCTCGTGGCCGATGACCGAACCGATCGCGCCGTAGTTCACCGCGTCGTCGGCGTTCGGGTCGAAGAACGGCGGCTGCAGGATCGCCGCCGGGAAGATCAGGCGGTTCTCCAGCGGGATGTTCACCGCGTTGATCGTCTGCGGCGTCATGTACCACTCGTCGTGCTTCACCGGTCCGCCGAGCTTGGCGAGCTGGCGCTGGTATTCGGCCATCTCCGCGCGTTCCGCGTTGCCGAGCGCGTCGTCCGGCTTGATCTCCAGCGCGCTGTAGTCGCGCCAGGTGTCGGGATAGGCGACGGCGACCTGCAGACCGTCGACCTTCGCCTTCGCGGCGGCCTTGGTCTCCGGGCTCATCCACGTGAGTGCGTCGATGCGCTTGCCGAACGCGGCGATGATGTTCTTCACCATCTCCTCGGCGCGCGCCTTGGTCTTCGGATCGACGTAGCGCTTCACGTATTCGTGGCCGACGGCCTCGCCGAGCACGTTGCTCGTCGCCGACACCGCGCGCTTCCAGCGATCACGCTGCTGCGGCGTGCCGTTGAGCGTGTGGCCGTAGAACGCGAACTGCTCGTCGGCGAACGCCTTCGGCAGCAGGCCGCCGGCGCGATCGAGCGCATGGAACGTCAGGTAATCCTTCCAGGTATCGAGCGGTTCGCTGACGGCGAGCTTGGAGATGCCGGTGACGGCTTCGGGCTGCCACACCACGAAGTCCTTCTGCGAACCGAGCTTCGCCGCGCCCATGAAGGTCGCCCAGTCGAGGCCCGGCGCCTTCTTCGCGAAGTCCTCCTGCGTCCACACGTTCTTCGAACCGCGGTCGACGTCGTTGGTCTGCTCCTGCGTGGCGTGCACCTTCGCGATGGCGGTTTCCAGCGCGACGATGCGCGCGGCCTTCGCCGCGGCATCGGCGATGCCGGCGAGTTCGAGCACCTTCTGCACGTGCGCCTGGTAGGCGGTCTTGATGGCCGCGCTGCTGGCGTCGAGGTAGTAGCTGCGATCCGGCAGGCCCAGGCCGCCCTGCACGAAGTACGGGATGTTGCGCGTCGGGTCGTGGATGTCCTGCGTGATCCACACGCCGAACGGGCGATCGGTGTAGTAGTCGGTGTTGTTGAGCAGGTCGACGTCCGCACGCAGCTGGGCGCCGAACTCGTTGGACAGCGACTTGACGTCGGTGATCGCGTTGATCGCGTCGAGCGTCGGCTTCAGCGGCGCCGTGCCCTTCGCCTCGATGCCCGCTTCGTCCATGTACGCGGTGTAGTAGTCGCCGATGCGGCGCAGGTCGCCGCTCGCGTTCTTGTCCTTGGCCGCGCCCTCGATGAGGTCGCGCACCTGCTTTTCGGTGTCGAGCGAGATGCGGGTGAAGCTGTTGAAGCTCGAGCGGTCGGCCGGGATCTCGGTGGTCTTGGTCCAGTTGCCGTTGGCGTACTGGTAGAAGTCGTCGCCCGGCGCGACCGAACGATCCATGCCGGCGGTATCGAAGCCGAACGTGCCGAGCACGGGCTTCGTGGCGGCGGGCGCGGCCTTGGGCGCGGCGGCTTCGGGCTGCGGCGTGGGCTGGCGGTTGCAGGCCGCGAGGCCCGCGACCAGCGCGGCGGAAACGGTGACGGCAAGCAGGCGGCGGGGCAGCGGTCGCATGGCGGTGTCCGTGTGGGGAAACCGCCGAGCCTACTCGCTTGCCGCCGCCGGCTGCGTGTACCGGAAGTCAGCGCTCGCTGATGATGAAACTGCCGAACGACACGCCGAGTTCGACGCCCTGGCCGACGCCCGACAGCGCGAGCGAGATCGGCCCCTTCGTCACCACCTGCGCCTTGCCGGCCTTGCCCGCAGCCGCGTTCGCCTCGCCCGTGGCGTAACCGCCGAGCACGTCGCGGATGTTGTGCACGCCGGCGAACTTGCCCTTGCCGGTGACCTTGGACTTGCCGACGGTCAGGCCGCCGCCCTTGGCTTCGATCTTCACGGGCAGCGACTTGCCGTTGCTGCACGACACGGTGCCGGTGCCTTCGGAGTGCTTGTAGAACGCGCTCCAGCCCGTCATCGAGAAGGTGAGCGTGCACGAGAGATCGGCCGCGGAGGCCGGTAACGCGGCGAGCGAGAGCGCGGCGGCGACGAGCAGGGAACGGGTGTTCATAGGTCGAAGCTCCGTGGAAGGGGCGGCAGTATTGCGCGCGCGGTGTCGAGAACGGTTCAGTTCGTGCTGCACTGCACGATGTGACGCACTGCCGATCGTTGCGCATGGCACACGCTACGCAGCCGCTTGCCCACGTACGATCCGGCGATTTCCCCGTCATCGGATACGCATCGAATGTCCCGACCCGCCCGTCGCCTGCTTCCGCTGCTCTGCGCCGCTGCACTCGCCGCATCGCCCGTCTTCGCCCAGACCATTCCGCTGACCAGCGCGCAGGTGCCGGTGCCTGTCGATACCGCGTATCCCGGCACCGTGTCCGTGTTCGTCGACGCCACCGACCTCGCACGTCGCATCGTGCGGGTGCGCGAAGAGATTCCGGCGCAGACCGGACGTCTCACGCTGCTCTATCCGCAGTGGCTGCCGGGCAACCACAGCCCGTCGGGTCCGCTCGACAAGATCGCCGGCCTCGCGTTCACCGCGAACGGCCAGAAGCTCGCGTGGACGCGTGATCCGCTCAACGTCTACGCATTCCATATCGACGTGCCGCAGGGCGCGACGTCGGTGACGGCCGAATACCAGTACCTGACGCCGACGGACCCGGCGCAGGGCCGCATCGTGATGACGCCGAACATGATGAACCTGCAGTGGAACGCGCTCGTGCTGTATCCCGCGGGTCATTACGCGAGCCGCATCGACACGTCGGCGAGCGTGAAGTATCCGACCGGCTTCACCGCGGCCACGGCGCTCGACGTCGCGAGCACGAATGGCGATACCGTGGTGTATCGCAACGTGTCGCTGGACATACTCATCGACTCGCCGATCTACGCGGGCCGCTACGGCAAGGTCATCGACCTCGCGCCGGGCGCGAAGGTGCCGGTGCGCCTCAACGTGTTCGCCGATGCGCCGAAGTACCTCGAAGCCAAGCCCGAGCAGATCGACGCGCATCGTCGCCTCTACCAGCAGGCGATGAAGCTCTACGGTGCGCAGCACTACGACCACTACGACTTCCTGTTCTCGCTGTCCGACCAGCTCAGCGGCAACGGCTTGGAACACCAGCGTTCGAGCGAGGACGGCGAGGACACCGGCTACTTCACCGACTACGACCCGAAGGCGGGCTTCAGCGACCTGCTCGCGCACGAGTACACGCACTCGTGGGACGGCAAGTACCGGCGCCCGGCCGACCTGTGGACGCCGAACTACAACGTGCCGATGCAGGACTCGCTGCTGTGGGTCTATGAAGGGCAGACGCAGTACTGGGGCAACGTGCTGACGGGTCGCTCGGGCATGCGCAGCAAGCAGGCTGCGTTCGATGCGCTCGCGCTCACTGCGGCGACGTACGCGGACAACCGTCCGGGCCTGGCGTGGCGCGCGGTGCAGGACACGACGAACGATCCGATCATCGCGCAGCGTCGTCCGAAGTCGTATCGCAGCTATCAGCTGTCCGAGGACTACTACTCCGCCGGCCAGATGATCTGGCTCGAAGCCGACGCGCGCATCCGCAGCAAGACCAACGGCAAGAAGTCGCTCGACGATTTCGCGCGCGCGTTCTTCGGCGTGAACGACGGCGAGTGGAAGGTGCAGAACACCTACACCTTCGACGACGTGGTGAAGACGCTCGACGGCGTGGTGCACGACGACTGGGCGACGTTCCTGCGCGACCGCCTCGACGGCAAGGTGCCGCTCACCGGCGGCCTCGCGGCGGCCGGCTGGCAGCTCGTCTACAAGGACGAACCCAACGGCGTCGCCAAGGCCGCGGCTAAGGGCGGCGGCGCGGACTTCGTGTATTCGCTGGGCCTGTCGATCGGCAAGGACGGCAAGGTGTCCGACGTGCGCTGGGACAGCCCGGCGTTCAACGCCGGCATCGGCAGCGGCATGACGATCGTGGCGGTGAACGACCGCGAGTACAGCAAGGACGCGCTGAGCGACGCCGTCAAGGCGGCGAAGGACGACAAGGCGCCGATCCGCCTGATGGTGAAGTCGTTCGATCGCTTCCAGACGATCCCGGTCGACTACCACGGCGGCCTGCGCTATCCGCACCTGGAGCGCATCGCCGGCAAGCCGGACTACCTTACGTCGATCTACGCACCGCGCTGACGCGACACCCGGCCGCGTGCGGTGCGCCGCACGCGGTCAGAGTTTCTGGATCGAATAGTCCGCATCGCTGCAGGCGTCGACCGTACCGTCGTCGCCTGCACGGCCCACCACGCGCACCCGGTCGCCGACCTTGAGGTCGCCCGCCGTGTCGAGGCCGCGGCCCTTGCACAGGTTCCAACGCGCCGGCAGGGACACCCGCACGCTGCGCGTTCCGGCGTCGACCGTCAGCACGCCGCTGCCGTCGTACGCCCACGGCAAGGTATCGATCGCGGTGACGCGGCCTTCGATCGCGTTCGATGCGGCGGCATCGACCGGCGCATGCGAACACGCGGCCAGCGTGAGGGCGGAAGCGGCGACTGCGAAACGGACGGCGGAGGCGAGGCTCGACATGGGGTTCTCCTGAGCGGACGACCTCAGCGTAACCCGTCGCGTGCGAACGGCGTCTGCAGGCGCTCTCGCCCGGGATTCACATCGCGTTCGTAGCCTGCGCCGCATGCAGAGCGACGAATCGAAGCAGGGGGCGGCCGACGCCGAACATGGCGAACCCGCGTCGCAGCTGACCGAGCAGGAAGCGCGCGACGTCGAGGAAAAGCAGTCGCCCACCGCGCACGTGCTGCACGAAACCATTCGCCGCGAGGGCGACCGCGAGCTGGAACGCAGCGCGTCGGCGTTGCTGTGGTCGGCGATCGCGGCCGGGCTGTCGATGGGCTTTTCGCTGCTGACACCTGCGCTCATGCACGCGCGAATCGGCGACACACCGGTGACGCCGCTTCTCGTCGCGTTCGGCTATTCGATCGGCTTCATGCTGGTCATCCTCGGCAAGCAGCAGCTGTTCACCGAGAACACGCTGACGCCGGTGCTCGTGGTGATGACCAAGCCGACGCTCGCGAACGTCGGCCGGCTGCTGCGGCTGTGGGGTCTGGTGTTCGCCGGCAACATGGTCGGCGTCGCGATATTCGCGTTCGCACTCGCACGCCTCGACATCACCGACGCGGAAACACAGACGGCGATGGTGCGCATGGGCGCGAAGCTGATGGGGCTGTCGACCGGCCAGATGTTCGTGCGCGGCATCTTTGCGGGCTGGCTGATCGCGATCCTCGTGTGGCTGCTGCCGGCGGCCGAGCACTCGAAGGTCGTGCTGATCGCGCTGGTGACGGGGCTGATCAGCTTCGCCGAGATGACGCACATCATCGCGGGCTCCGCGGAGACGCTCTACCTCGTGTTCGCGCACATCACGCCACTGGGCGATGTCGTCGTGCGCTTCATGCTGCCGACGCTCGCGGGCAATGTCGTCGGCGGCAGCCTGATCTTCGCGCTGATCAGCCACGCGCAGGTGCGGAGCGATTCGCGGGAATAGGGCGCGATCGTCCGGTCGACGGATTGTCCGTGCCGGCGCCGGCGCAAACGTCAGATCGCGAACAGCTGCCCGTCGATATCCGCGAACGCCTTGAACTCGACGGCATTCCCAGACGGATCGAGGAAGAACATCGTCGCCTGTTCGCCCGGTTGGCCGACGAAGCGGATGTGCGGCTCGATGACGAAGTCGATGCGCGCCGCGCGCAGGCGATCGGCCAGCGCCTGCCAGTCGTCCATCTCCAGCACGACGCCGAAATGCGGCACCGGCACGTCGTGGCCGTCGACCGCGTTATCGCCGGCGATGCGGGGCGCCATGCCGTCGACCTGATGGCAGACCAGCTGGTGGCCGTAGAGGTCGAAGTCGACCCAGCGCTCGGCGCTACGGCCTTCGCCGCAGCCGAGCACGCCCCCGTAGAACGCGCGCGCGGCGGTGACGTCGTGCACGGGAATCGCGAGATGGAACGGCGTCAGGCGACGGCTCACATCACCACCGACAGGTTGAAGCGCGCGCCATCGACGGCGCGCGGGCGCAGGAAATCCAGCACGCCCTGAAGCTCCTCGCGCACCGCGACACGCGCCTTCGCGTCGAGCGACGCATCGACATCGAGAGCGGCGTCGAGGCCTTCGAACAGAAGCAGCGCGCGATCGGCATCGCACCACACGCCGGATTCGAGCATCGCCGCGTTCGGATCGTCGTCCGGCAGCTCGAGTTCGCCGAAGTTGAAGCGCAGGTCGGTGGTGTCGATCATCGCGTCGAGCCGCGGCAGGCCGAGGCGATGCGCGAGCGCGTCCAGTGCATGGCGATGGCGGTAGAGCGCGAGGCGGTCCGACCCTTCGCAATCGAGTGCGGCGCCGCGTGCGACGTGCGCCCAGAACACCATGGCCATGGACGGTCCTCCCTGTTCGGCCGCCGATCCTGCCACGGCCCGGGGCGGCCGTCAGGCCGGCGGTCGGGAACGCACCGTGTCCTTCGCCGAGGTCAGCACGGCGTCGGCGCGGAGATAGACGGCTTCCGGCGATTCGTCGGCCGACGTTGCCCGGGCGAAGCCCAGCAGCACGCGCGTGCCGAGCTCGCGCTCGATCGCATCGAAGCGCCCGCGCAGGGCGGTGAGGGCCGCTTCCGGCGAGTCGCCGTGCAGCAGTGCGACGAACTCGCCGCTGCCGGTCACGCGGTCGATGCTGTCGCCCGGTGCGAGCACCGAATGCAGCACGCGGTCGGCCTCCTGCAACGTGCGTTCGATCGTGCGTGCGCCCTGCAGCTCGGCGACGTTCGCGAAGTCCTGGATCTGGAAGATCGCGATCGCGTAGGGGCGCAGCGCGGAGTCCGAGGCACCGGCGACTGCCGTGACGCGCGCCGCCGGCTCCAGCCGCACCGCGCGCTCGAGCTGGCGTTCGCGGCGCGTGGCTTCCATCAGGTTCATGGTCAGGCGCGCGAGCGATTCCAGTGCCGCGCGCTGCGTGTCGTCGAGCGTGCGCGGCCGGTCGTCGATCACGCAGACGGTGCCGATCGCCGCGCCGCCGGGCGTCACCAGCGGCATGCCGGCATAGAAGCGCATGTTGGGCTCGCCGGTGACCAGCGGGTTGTCGACGAAGCGTTCGTCATTCAGCGCATCGGGTACTTCCATCAGGCGGTCGGGCTGGCGGATCGCGTGGTCGCAGAACGCGACTTCGCGCGGCGTCTCCGGCACCTGGAGACCGGTACGCGCCTTGAACCACTGGCGGTCGCGGTCGATCAGGGAGATCAGCGCGATCGGCGCGTCGCAGAGCATCGACGCGAGGCGCGCGATGTCGTCGTAGGCGGCTTCGGGAAGGCTGTCGACGACGCGGTAGACGTCGAGTTCGCGCTGGCGTTGGACTTCGTTCGGCATGGGCAGGGGCATCAATCGATGGCGCGTACGGTACGACGGAATCGCGAACCGGTCTTCTCAACAATGAACGAACGAGCAAACGGGCCGTTCGGATTCACGCGTCGCCGACCGGCCGCACGAAGGATGGAAACGTCCCCACCGACGTGTCCCGCCATGCGCCCCAAGCACGCCCTGCTGCCGATCGCTTCCGCCCTGTCCCTCGCCCTGGCCGCATGCACGGTCTCGCCGACGCCGTCCGATGACGCAAAGCCGGCCGCGGCGCCCGCCACCGCGACAACGACGCCCGCGCCGGGTGCCGTCCCGGGCACCGCGCAGCCGCCGGGCATGCAGGACGGCCAGCCGGGCGCGCCGAACGCGACGATGCCGGTCGCGCCGGGCACGGGCACCGCCGCGACGCCCGCGACGCCGCCGCCGGTGGTCGCCGCCGAGGCCGACGCCAAGCTCGCGAAGGACGATCCGCTGCGCGCGCAGGTGCTGCTCGATCGCGCGTTCTTCGCGCCCGGCGAGATCGACGGCGCGAAGGGCAGCAACATGCAGCGCGCGGTCAAGGCGTTCCAGACCGCGCACGACATCAAGGCCAGCGGCACGCTCGACACGGCGACGTGGGACCTGCTCAACCAGGACACCGCGCCGATCCTCATCAACTACACGCTGACCGCCGACGACCTCGCCGGCCCCTTCGCGAAGACGCCGAAGGAGCCGATGGAGATGGCGAAGCTCGACGCGCTGCCGTACGAGACCGCGCTCGAGAAGATCGCCGAGAAGTTCCACATGGCGCCGGCGCTGCTGAAGAAGCTCAATCCGAACGTCGATTTCGCCGCGCTCGATGCCGCCAACTCGTCGACGACCTCGGGCAAGACCGACACGAAGACGGACGCCTCGAAGTCGGCGTCGACCGATTCGTCGAAGTCGACATCGACCACCGCGTCGACCAAGACCGCGCCCGCCGCCGGCACCACGATCACCGTGCTCAACGTTGCGCCGGGTGAGCAGTTCCCCGCGCCGGCGAAGCTCGTGGTCGACAAGTCGGACTCCGCGCTGCTCATCGTCGATGCGAGCGACAAGACGCTGGCGTCGTTCCCCGTCACCACCGGCAGCAAGCAGTTCCCGCTGCCGATCGGCGACTGGAAGGTGACGGCGGTGCAGCAGAACCCGGTCTGGCATTACGACCCCAAGCTCATTGCCGGCAGCAAGAAGACCGACAAGGAAGCCGACGTGAAGCCGGGCCCGAACAATCCGGTGGGCATCGTCTGGATCGGCCTGACCAAGGAGCACTACGGCATCCACGGCACGCCGCATCCGGATCGCATCGGCAAGAGCGAATCGAACGGCTGCATCCGCATGACGAACTGGGACGTGCAGGCGCTGTCCAAGGTCGTCAAGGAAGGCATGCAGGTGACGATGCGCGAGTGACGCATCGCGCGGCCCGCTCTCGCGGCGGGCCGCTCAGATCCGCTTGTAGTCGTCTTTCGTACCGCGCACGACGAGCCCGCGTTCGTCGTGCGCGATCACCGCATCCCACGGCACGACGAGCGCATCGGGTTCCTGCCAGCCGAGCCGCTCGAACAGGCCGAGCCGCCCACACAGCAGCACGTCGACGCCGCGGTCCTCCCACGTCGGTTCCGTTTCCGCGGCGCCGTTGCTGCGGATCTCGAACACGTGCCCGAGCCGGCTGCCGTCTTCCGCACGCACGCGCACGCGCTCGAGGTGCGTGAGACGGTTCAGCGCGAGGCGTTGCGTCGTCATGCACCACCCCGTTCGCTGCCGGGAATCTTGCCGAGTTTGAGGCCGAGCTTGCGGTCGACGGTCGCGAGTCCGTACTGCGCGCGACGGCACTTCAGGCGAATGTGTTCGCCCACGCTCGATACTTCCGACCACGGCACCCGCACGCAGCGCGTCCCGACGATGTGCGGCAGCCAGCGCGCGAACATCGCCGGCAACCGCGGCATGAATGCGCCCGGCCCGATCAATAACGCGGTGATGCGCAGCGGTTCGCCGACGCCGCCTTCGATCTCGATGTCGTCCACCGAACCGCACATCCAGTCGTCGGCGTCGATCACCGCGTGGTCGAGCACCTGGCGGAACACGTCGATGTACGGCTCGCGCTCGAGTCCGTGCTTCATGCCTGGCCTCCATGCGTCATGACCAGGAGCGGGATGGCGGCGACGGCCGCGACACACACGATCACGAAGAACGCCCAGCCCAGCGTGTTGGACAGCCAGCCGTTGCGGTAGACGCCCATCGTGTCGGGATCGCGCGAGATCGCCATCATCGGGAAATAGGTGAGCGGCAGGATCACCACCGAGAAGACGATCGAATACTCGACCACCTGGATCGGATCGACGCCGGTCAGCACGATCGCCGTCGCGGCGACGAACACCACCAGCCACGCGAGCGCGAACCGCGGTGCGCCGCGTGCGGTGCGGTACTTGCCCCAGGTCCAGCCGAAGAACTGCGCGATGTTGTAGGCCGACGACATCGCCGTCTCGATGCCCGCGCCGGCAAACGCGAAGAACATGCCGCCGACCGCCAGCCACAACCCGGCGCGACCGAGCACGCTCGCCGCACCGAACGCCGCGGTGCCGGGCAACGACGGGTCGATGTGCGCATCGCCGAAATACATCTTGCCCATGATCAGCAGCGACGCCGACAGCAGCGAGCCGAGCGCGAAGCCCACGATCACGATGAAGCGGTTGAGCCGGATGTAGCGCGGCGTCCAGTGATCCTCAACCACGCCCGACGCATAGAAGTACGTCTCGTACGGCAGCATCACCGAACTGAAGAGCGATACGGCGTAGTAGGCGTAGAGCAGTTTGCGATCGGGCGGCAGTGACGGGATGTTCGGCACCAGCCCCTGCGCGACCTGCGACCAGTCCGGATGCAGCTTCCACGCGGCGACGAGGAACACGGTCATCATCAGGCCGAACAGGCCGAACACGCGTTCGATGGTTTCGAACTTCAGGAACCACACGACGAGCACGAGGAACGCGAACGCGAGCAGCAGCAACGGCCGGTACGGCCAACCTGAGAGCAGGTTCCACACCAGCGCGATCGCGCCGATCTCCGCGGCGGTGGTGAGCAGGCAGACCAGCGTCGCCGACACCAGCGTGAGCAGGCCGAGGCGGATGCCCGCGCGTTCGCGGATCACGTTGAACACGCCTTGCCCGCGCACCGCGGCGATGCGCCCCGCGATCTCGCCGTAGACCATGATGCCGACGGTGCCGAGCGCGACGATCCACAGCAGCGAATAGCTGAACTTGCTGCCGGCGTTGAGCATGAAGGTGAGTTCGCCGATCTCGACGAAGCCGCCCATCGCGGTCAGCACGCCGAGGAAGAGCTCGAGGAACATCGCCATCGTTCAGTCGCCCGGCTTGATGCGATGGTCGAGCGCATCGAGCGACGCGGCGAGCGCGGCGAAGTTCGACGGCGTGGACGACGCCGGATCGCGCACCAGCCGATCCAGCCGCGCCTGCAGCGACTCGGCCAGCGACAGCGCCTCGCGCCGCATCGGCTCGCGGCTGGCGACGGCGGGCTTCGCGGCGAGCTTGTCGTGCGTCCGCTCGACCGCATGGCCGAGCTGCTGCGCGTGGTGGCGCACGAATGCAGGGGCGAGATGGTCGTCCGTGGCCTGCTCGAGCAGCAGCTGCGCTTCCGCCGCGTTCGAATGCAGTTCGCCGACCGGGATCGACAGCGTGTCGGCGTCGAACGGTCGGTGCAGGCGCACGACCAGCACCGCGACGATCGCCGCGACGCTGCCAATCAGCGCGATGGCCTGCGCCCACGCGAGGCGACGGGACGTGTTGTGCACCGGCGGGTCCTCCTGCGCGCCGACGGTAGGCAAGCGGCAGTGAAGGCAGCGGTAGGGCACGGCGCCACGGCCGGTCGCCGCTAGACTGTCGGCCCGCGTTTCCGGTCGACCCCATGCGCCTTTCGCTTGCCCCGCTGTGCCTCGCCCTCGTCCTCGCCGGCTGCCAACGCGAGGCCGTCCGCGCCGATGCGCCCACGGCCGATACACCGGTCGCGGCGCCTGCGCCTGCCGCCACCGTCCCCGCCGACGACAACCTCAACGCCGTGCTGTGGATGCAGACGGCCGTGGAGTACCGCGCCAATTCGCTGCAGACCTACCGCGCCGCGATCGCGCAGCTCGACCGCGCGCTCAAGGACAAGAGCTGGGACGCGCTGGATCCCGTCGAGCGCGGCAATCCCGCGCGCGGCCTGCCGCCGGCGGTGATCTTCGACGTCGACGAGACGGTGCTCGACAACTCGCCGTACCAGGCGCGCCTCGTGCAGTCGGGTGGCGAATACAACGAAGCGCTGTGGGCGGCGTGGGTGAACGAGCGCAAGGCGACGGCGATCCCGGGCGTGCTCGAGTTCGCGAAGGCCGCGCAGGCGCGCGGCGTCGAGTTGTTCTTCATCTCCAACCGTGCGGTCGACCTCAAGCCCGCGACGATCGACAACCTGCGCAGCGTTGGCCTGAACGTGAAGGACGATGCGTTCCTCGGCCTCGGCACCGTCGTGCCCGAGTGCGAACAGGACGGCAGCGACAAGAACTGCCGTCGCCAGCTCATCGGCCGCAAGTACCGCGTGCTGATGCAGTTCGGCGACCAGCTCGGCGATTTCGTGCAGGTCGCACCGAACACGCCCGGCAACCGCGACGCGATCTACGACGCGCACCGCGACTGGTTCGGCCAGCGCTGGTGGGTGCTGTCGAATCCGAGCTACGGTTCTTGGGAGCCGGCGCTGTTCGACAACAACTACCGGGCGCCGCGCGACGCACGTCGTGCCGCCAAGCGCGAGGCGCTGCGCGTCGCGCACTGACCGACGCGACTGTCGCGCAACGAAAAGACAGCGCAGGTGCGAGCCTGCGCTGTCTTCGTTTGGACCGGCGTTATCGCTTAGCGGCTGCCGCCGCGACCGCCCTGGTTCCCGCCCTGATTGCCGCCGCCGTGGCTGGCTTCGCCGCCCTTGCGGCCCGCCTCGCGCGCTTCCTGCGACGTGAATTCATGCGCATTGCCGCTGCGATGCGCGGCCTTGCCGCCTTCCGACGCGATCTCGCGCTGCTGCTCGCGATCCATCGATGCGAAGCCACGACCGCTACCCTGGTTGTTGTTACCACCCTGGTTGCCGCCGCGGTTGCCACCCTGATTGTTGTCGCCCTGGTTGTTCGCCATCGTTCGACTCCTCTCCACACGTAGTGATAGGTGATGCATTGCGGGCGTTTCGATGCCCGCGTGCAGTGTTGGCGTCGCGACGTAAGTTCCACGGCATCCGCATGTCGACGACGGTTAACGCCGTTCACGACTGCGAGCTGTTACGCGCGCACGTGTCGCAGCGCGCGATGCAATCGGCCTGGATGAATGCGACGATGCGTTCGCCCGCTCCAGCGACGAGCGCGACGAGATCGCAACGATGACGACCACGGATCCGCGCGTAGACGCGTATATCGCGAACGCCGCGGCGTTCGCGCGGCCACTTCTCGAACGCCTGCGTCGCGACGTGCACGCCGCCTGCGCGGATCTCGATGAATCGATCCGCTGGGGCCGACCCGTGTTCATGCATCGCGGTCGACTCATCGCCGGTATGGCCGCGTTCAAACAACACGCGAGCTTCGGCTACTGGCGCGCGAGCGAAGTCACCGGCGACGCGCGCAACGACGGCATGGGCCAGTTCGGTCGCCTGAAGACACTCGACGACCTGCCGTCGCCGGCCGACATCGCGGAACAGGTACGACGCGCCGTCGAGCTGGTCGATACCGATGCGCCGCGGCCCGCCAAACCGCGTACCGCGCGGCCGCCGCTGGAGATGCCGGATGTGATGCGCATCGCACTCGACGCGCATCCCGCCGCCAAGGCCACCTTCGAGGCATTCCCGCCGAGCCAGCGGCGCGACTACGTGGAGTGGATCGTCGAGGCCAAGCGCGACGACACCCGAGAGCGTCGGCTCGCACAGGCGCTGGAATGGCTGGCCGAGGGCAAGCCGCGCAACTGGAAGCACATGGGCCGCTGAAGGCGGCCGCAGGCCGGCCGTTAAGGAACAGGGCGACCCAGCGGTCGTCGCACGGGTCGTCGGGCCCGTGGTCGTTTTTGCGGGGCCTGCCGATGCGTGAGCACACGACGTCGGCCGCGGTGGCATCGCCGGCCGGCGCTCCAGCGGAGTCCACCACGCGCGCGTGCGCGTGGGTGTCCGCGCGTGCGCATTCGCGGGGGTGCGGATGAGTCGCGCATCGCTGCGCCGCCAGCTCGCGGCCGGCGTGATGCTCGTGCAGGCGGTGCTGATGACCGCATTCGTCGCGCATGCGGTGTGGCGTCAGCAGTCGTCGCTGCGCGAGGCGGAGGCCCGCCACGTCCATCAGCTCACGACCCGCGCGGCGACACGCATCGCACCCGCGCTCGAGCGTGGAGACCACGCTGCCGTCGACGCCGCGGCACGCGACCTCGTCGACGATGCTGGCCTTGCCGCGCTCGACGTCGTCGATCGCAGCGGACGCGTGGTCTGGCATCGCGGCAAGCTGCGCACGACGACCGCGGTGCCGCTGCGTATCGACGCGCACGACGCCGGCGTCCTGCGCGTCGCTGCGGATCCCGTCCCAATCGACCAGGCGCTACGCGAAACCGTGCGCGACGGCCTGCTGTTCGCGCTCGCCGGCGTCGCGCTCGGCGCGTTGCTGGCGATCGGTCTCGCGCACATGGTGACGCGGCGCCTGTACCGCCTGCTCGACGTCGCCGACGCCGTGCGCGAAGGCCGCCACGACATGCGCGCACCGCCCAGCCGCGTGCACGAGGTCGGCCGTCTCGTCGATTCATTCAACGCGATGCTCGACGCGCTCGCCGAACGCAAGCAGGCGCTCGCGCGCATCAACGAGGAACTCGAAGCGCGCGTCGAGGAACGCACCGCGGAACTCGCGGAGAGCGCGGCGAACCATCGCGCCATCCTCGAGCAGGCGAACGACGCCTTCATCATGCTCGACGAGGACGGTCGCGTCGTCGAATGGAACCGCGCGGCGCGCACGATCTTCGGCTGGTCGCGCAGCCAGGCGTACGGGCGCCTGTTTTCCGAACTGCTGATGCCCGACGACCAGCGCGACGCGTTCGACGCCGACCTGCGCGGCTTCCTCGCGACCGGCGAAACGCAATGGATCGGCCGGCGCGTCGAGATGCAGGCGCGCACACGCGATGGCCGCGAGATTCCGGCGGAAGTGTCGATGCGTTCGCGCTGGCGCGGCGACCGTCGCTATTTCGACGCGTTCCTGCGCGACATCACCGAGCGCAAGCAGCTCGAGATTTCGCTCGCGATGCAGGCGCTGCACGATTCGCTCACCGGCCTGCCGAACCGTCGCCTGCTGCTGGAATCCCTGCCGCGCGCGATGCAGCGCGCCGACCGCAACGGCACCGCGCTCGGCGTGTACTTCATCGACCTCGACGGCTTCAAGCAGGTCAACGACACCTACGGCCACGACGCCGGCGACGACCTGCTGCGCGAGTTCGCCTGCCGCATCCGCGATTCGGTGCGCGCGGTCGACATGGTCGCGCGCCTCGCGGGCGACGAGTTCGTGGTCGTCGCCGAAGCGTTCGCGGAACCGATGCCGAACGCGGCGGTGGTCGCCGGCAAGCTGCTGCACGTCGCCAACACGCCGTACCTCGTCGGCGATGCGCCGCGTCGCATGTCGTCGAGCGTGGGCGTTGCGATCTACCTGCCACGCAGCGGCATCGATGCGTCGGCGCTGCTCGCGCGTGCGGACCAGGCGATGTACGCGTCCAAGCGCAGCGGCAAGGGACGCGCGACCGTGTGGGAATCCGGGCTCGCACCCGTCGCCGCGCACTGACGCCGAGACGCCCGCGACTGCGCTACGGTGCCGCGTCCCCGAACGCGAGCCGCGCATGAGCCTGCCCGCCACCATGACCGCCATCGCCGTGCGCGACGGCGCCGGCCCCGCCGACGCGCTGCACGCGGTGATCGCCGACCGCCCCGAACCCGGCCCGGGCCAACTGCTCGTGCGCGTGCGCGCTGCGGGCGTGAACCGGCCCGACATCCTGCAACGCGAAGGCCGCTACCCGCCGCCGTCTGGTGCGCCGTCGACGCTCGGCCTGGAAATCGCCGGCGAAGTGGTGCGCGGTGCAGGTCGATGGAAGGAAGGCGATCGCGTCTGCGCGCTGCTCGGCGGTGGCGGATACGCCGAATACGCGGTGGTCGACGCACGCCATGCGCTGCCGATCCCGGGCGACCTCGATTTCGTGCACGCCGCCGCCATTCCGGAAACCGCATTCACCGTCTACGCCAACGTGTTCGAACACGGCGCATTGAAGCCGGCTGAGACGCTGCTGGTGCACGGCGCGACGTCGGGCATCGGCGTGATGGCGATCCGCATGGCGAAGGCCGCGGGTGCGCGCGTGATCGCCACCGCGCGCGGCGCGGACAAGGCCGCCGCGGCGCGCGAAGTGGGTGCGGACGTCGCGGTCGACACCACGAACGAGGATTTCGGTGCGATCGCGAAGGCGCACGGCGGCATCGATGTCGCGCTCGACATGGTCGGCGCGCCGTATTTCGCGAAGACGCTGGACGCGCTGAATACCGGCGGCCGGATCGTCTACATCGCCTCGCAGGGCGGCGACATGCTCGAGGTGCCGGTCTGGGCGCTGATGCGCAAGCGCGCAGTGCTCACCGGTTCGACGCTGCGGCCGCGCGACGCCGACGAGAAGGCACGCCTGGCCGGCGAAGTCGAACGCGTGGTCTGGCCGTGGATCGAATCAGGCCGCGTGCGCGTCGTCGTCGATCGCACCTTTCCGCTCGCCGAAGCGGCACAGGCGCATGCGTGGCTGGAGTCGGGCCGGCATACCGGCAAGATCGTGCTGGTGACGTAGCTTCAGTCGAGCACGACCACCGCGTCGCCGCGCGCGATGCGGCCCGCGCGGCGTGGAATGAGGTTCATGCCGAACGTCACGCCCTTCGGCGTGCGCCGATACGTCAACAGTGTGCGCAGCGGTTCGCCGGCGGGATCGCGCGTCATCGTCGCCGGATCGATCGTGGTGAACACGCAGCGCGTGCAGGCTTTCACCGCATCGAATTCGACGTCGCCGACGCGCACGCGCCGCCAGCCGTCTTCTGCGTTCGGTGCCGTGCCCGCGACGACGATGTTCGGCCGGAACCGCGCCATTGGCACGGGCGACGCGAGCCGCGAATTGAGCTCGTCCAGCGCCGACTGCGTGATGACGAGCAGCGGGTAGCCGTCGGCGAAACTCACTTCGTCGTCCGGTTGCCCGTATGTCGTGTCGACGGGTCGATGCACCGTGGCGTCCATGTGCACGAGGCGCGCGGTCAGGCCGAGGTACTGCGTCAGCCATGTCGCGGCGGCATCGCCGGCGTCGATGGCGAGTACGGTGTCGTCCCAGATGACGACCTCGCGGCGTGGGGCACTGCTGGCCGGTGCGTCGACGTGCAATCCCGGCATCCCGTTCGCACTCAGCGCGATGCCGTGTCCGTTGGGCAGGGCGCGAATGCCGACCAGATGCGGATGCTGGCGCGCCGTGAGGAACCGTCCGTTCGCATCGACCGCCATCCAGCGTCGATCCCCGATCGGGCCGCGTGACGTGACGTCGAGCGTTTCGGCATCGAGCGGTGCGCACGACTTCAGCGGATACAGGTGCAGCGAGGCGACATGCATCGGGCGGCTCCGGTCGGGCCGCCATTATCACCGCGCGATCAGGCCGGGCGCGCCTGCTTCTCGCGCTGCAGGCGTTCGAGTTCGAGCTGCTCGCGCTTTTCCTGCTGTTTGCGAAGCTCTTCGCGACGGATCGCTTCGGCCTCGTCCGCGCTCGGCGCCGCATGCAGGGACAGCGACAACGCGGCGGCGTTCGCCGGTTCGCCACGACGGCTCTTGAGCTTGATGTTCAAGCGCAGTTCGTTGGCCGAGTCGGCATTGCGGATCGCTTCGTCGTAGCTGATCACGCCGTCGTTGTAGAGCTCGAACAGCGCCCAGTCGAACGTGCGCATGCCCAGCTCGCGGGACTTGTTCATGATGCCCTTGAGCTCGTTGAACTCGCCCTTGAAGATCTTCTCGGCGATGGTCGGCGTGTTGATCAGGATCTCGATCGCCGCCGCGCGACCCTTGCCGTCCTCCGTGCGCACCAGACGCTGCGACACGATGGCGCGCAGGTTGGCCGAAAGATCCATCAGCAGCTGCGTGCGGCGTTCTTCCGGGAAGAAGTTGATGATGCGCTCCATCGTCTGCGACGCGCTGTTGGCGTGCAGGGTGGAGAGGCAGAGATGACCCGTCTCGGCGAACGCGATCGCGTGCTCCATCGTCTCGGCATCGCGGATCTCGCCGATCAGGATCACGTCCGGTGCCTGGCGCAGCGTGTTCTTCAGCGCGTGGTGCCAGGAATGCGTATCGACGCCGACCTCGCGATGCGTCACCAGCGACTTCTGCGAGCTGTGCGCGTACTCGACCGGATCCTCGACCGTGATGATGTGGCCGGCGGTGGTGCGGTTGCGGTGGTCGAGCATCGCCGCGAGCGACGTCGACTTGCCCGAACCGGTGCCGCCGACGAGCAGGATCAGGCCGCGCTTGGCGAGCACGAGCTCCTTGAGCACGTCGGGCAGGCGCAGCTTCTCGAAGTTCGGGATTTCCGCGGCGATCGTGCGCAGCACCATGCCGACGTGGCCCTGCTGCACGAACACGTTGACGCGGAAGCGCGACACGCCGGGCACGGCGATCGCGAAGTTGCATTCGAATTCGGTCGCGAACTCCGCGCGCTGCTTGTCGTTCATCAGCGCGTTCGCGAGCTTCGCGGTGACGGCGCCGGTGAGCTTCTGTGGGCTCAGCGGCGTCATCTGGCCGTGCGCCTTCATGCTCGGCGGGAAATCGTGCGCGATGAACAGGTCCGAGCCGCCGGCGTTCGCCATGGCGGCCAGGAGCTTGTGCATGTAATCGCGGGCCTGGTCGTCGGTGAGCTGGGTCATGCGCGGCGATCGGGGGAGACCACCGCGATAACGGCCGCGTCCGCGATCGATGAACGCCCTGAACCGTGCGCGCCGTGGCGATCCGGAGATCGCGACGGCGGTGATGCGTGCGTCAGCCGGCGTCGGATTCGGCGGCGGCGTCCGGCAGCAACAGGAACGGTTCGACGGTGCCGCGCAGCTTGAGCGTCATCGGCTGGCCCCGGCGGTCCTTGGCGCGACCTGCGGCGACGCGGATCCAGCCCTCGCTGACGCAGTACTCCTCGACGTCCATGCGCTCACGGCCATTGAAGCGGATGCCGATTCCGCGCTCGAGCAGGGCGGCGTCGTGGAAGGGGCTGCGCGGATCGGTCGCGAGTCGGTCGGGAAGCGTGTCGGTCATGGTCGTCGGGGCGGCGGAGCGGGGCGGCATTATCGCAGCCGACCGTGACCTCCCGCCCGTGTGCGACGCCGGTCACGGCCGCTAGCCTTCGCGCATGACCGACCGTCCGCCGTACACCCTGCGCGTCGAGCCGCGCGACCGCTATCTCTATGTTCATGTCGACGGGCCGGAGGACACGCTCGAGGTTTCGGTCGCCTACTGGACCGAAATCGAGGCCGAGTGCCGCGCCCGTGGCGTCCGCCGGCTGCTGGTGGTCGAAGCGCTGCAGGGCAACGCGGTGCCGGCGGAGATGGCGCAGGTCGTCGACGCCCTGATCGCCATGGGTTTCAGGGACATGCGCGTGGCTTACGTGGACGCCACCGAGGACGCGGGCCTGCTGGTCGCGGCCGAGAGCCGGGCCATGAATGCGGGTCTGGTCGGCCGGGTCTTCCGGTCCGAAGCCGAGGCGGAGCGTTGGCTGCTTGCCGACCCCGAGCTGGTCGAACCGTCGGGTCCGCCCGCCGCGGCGCGCCTGCCGGTCACCTGAAGAAGCGACAGACGGACATTGCAATTCCCCGGGACAGGCTCTACGGTAGCCCCGCTGCTCCAGGGGTCACCGTGACCTGTGACCCGATGCTGTTGATCGATGATCCGCTCCATCGTTGCTAGATCACTCCTTGTGAACAGCGCTACCGCCGCTCCGTGCGGCACTCACTAATTGTTCTAAGGAGTTACACATGTCCCGTGAAGTCGGCACTGTGAAGTGGTTCAACGACGCCAAGGGCTTCGGTTTCATCAGCCGCGAGAATGGCGAAGACGTCTTCGTGCATTTCCGCGCGATCCAGACCCAGGGCTTCAAGTCGCTGAAGGAAGGCCAGAAGGTTTCCTTCACCGTGACGCAGGGCCAGAAGGGCCTGCAGGCCGAGGCTGTCCAGCCGGAGTAATCCGCGGACCCTAGGTCTCACGATTGGAAAAGCCCGGCTTCGGCCGGGCTTTTCTTTTGCGCGGCGCTTCGGGCTTCAGCGCACTTCGACGCGCGCACCACCCGCGCCACGTGCCTGCGCCAACGCATGCTCGGCGCACTCGAGCGCATCCGCAGCGCGTTCTCCAGCCTCGACCGTCGCGAGCCCGATGCTCAGCGTCACCGGCACGCCGGAGGCCGGATTGCCGGCGAGATCCGACAACCGCACGCACTGCGCGATCGCCTGCGACAACGGCAGCGGCATCAACAAGGCGAACCCGTCGCCAACGCGCGCGACGCGCCCTTCGGTGACGTCGCCGGCCAGAAGCAGTGCCGCGAGTTCGCGCAGGACGCGATCGGTTTCAGCCTGGCCGTGGATGTCCTTGAACGTATCGAGTTCGTCGATCTCGATGCGCGCGACCTGCACTTCGCCGTCGCCCGTACGCGCGACGATCTCGGCGTCCAGCGCCTCAGCGAACGCGGCAGGGCCCGGCAGGCGAGTGAGCGGGTCGACGATGCCGGTGGGCGCGGCCTGCGGCGCGTGCGTCTGCAGCAGCGCTTCGTGGCGAACGAGCTGCGACGCGAACCATTCGCGCTCGCGCAGGTGCAGCTTGAGCAGCCGGCTCGCGCGGCGCAGCTCGATCATGCGGGCGACCTGGCGGGCGAGCGCCTGCAGCACTTCGACCTGTTGCTGCGTCAGCGTGCGCGGTTCGCGGTCGAGCACGCAGACCGTGCCGACGGGCATGCCGGAGGCTTCGATCGGCGCACCCGCGTAGAAGCGGTAACCGTTTTCGGTCACCAGCGGGTTGTCGGAAAAGCGCGGATCGGCCGCAGCGTCCTCGACCAGGAGCGGGTCGTCGGGATCGAGGATGGCGTGCGCGCAAAAGGAGATTTCGCGCGGCGTCTCCGTGTCGTCGATGCCGACGCGCGCCTTGAACCACTGGCGATCGGCGTCGACCAGCGAGATCGTCGCCGTGGGCGCGCGGCACACCGTGGCGGCGATGCGCACGATGTCGTCGTAGTCGTCTTCCGGCGGCGTGTCGAGGATGCCGAGCGCTTCGAGCAGCGCCTGGCGGGACATTTCGTTGGCGGGGAGGGCTGCGGCGGGCATGGCGCGCTCAGGTGCGGACGTGGCGCCAGCTTAGCGATACGTCCGTCACACCGCAGCCGGGGGAATCCCCTCAAATCGCGTGCAAAACGGTGATGCAGTTCGCGTTTCAGTGCGCCGCGTCGTCCGCCTGCACCGCATTGCCACCGGCGTGCTTGGCGGCGTACATGCGGCGGTCGGCATGGGCGATGAGGTCATCCGCCGCGACCGTGCCATCGGGCTGGATAACGACGCCGACGCTCGCGGACACCGTCACCTGCGCGCTGCCGATGTCGATGGGCGCGGCGAGTGCATCGCGCACCTTTTCGGCGACGCGGCGCGCATGCGTTTCGGCGTCGCGCACGTTCTCCAGCACGATGACGAATTCGTCGCCGCCGAGGCGCGCCACGATGTCGGTCTTGCGCACCGCACCGACCAGCCGGCGCGCGCATTCGCGCAGCAGTTCGTCGCCGGCGTCATGACCGAGCGTGTCGTTGACGTGCTTGAAGCGGTCGAGATCCACGAACATCACCACGGTCGCGCCGTCGTGGCGCGTGCTGCGGTCGATCGAGCGCGGCAGGCGTTCCATCAGCCCGCGTCGATTCGGCAGGCCCGTCAATGCATCCTGTCGCGCCTGGCCTTCGAGCACCGCCATCAGCCGTTCGAGTTCGAGCGTGCGCTCGGCGACCTTGGCCTCGAGTTCCTCGTGCGCGCGCTGCAGCGCTTCGACCGCCGCTTCGCGCTCGGTGACGTCCTGCACCAGCGAGAAGATCGAACTGACGCGACCGTTCGCATCGAACAGCGCCGAGTCGAACCATTCGCAGGTCCGCACGCGGCCGTCGCGCGCGATCATGCGCACCGTGTGGACATGGCGCGAGAGTTCGCGCGACGCGAGCCGCGCCATCGCTTCATCGACGCGTGCGACGTCGTCCGGATGCAGCATCGGCAGCGTGGAGGGCGCGTGGCCGACGATCTCGTCCTCGTGCCAGCCGAACATCTCGCGCGCGCGGTGCGACCACTGCGCGACGTTCAACTGGCGATCCCATTCGATCGTGGCGAGCGGCGAGTTGTCCGCATGCAGCTGCAGGCGGGCCAGCGCACGATCGAGTTCGTGCGTGCGCTGCGCGATGCGCTTTTCGAGTTCATCGCGATGGCGCAGCAGCGAATCGCGGGCGCGCACCTGGTCGGTGACGTCGCGAGCCGAGCAGTACAGGCGCGTCGCGTCGAACTCGCGGATGTTCCATTCGATCCAGCGATAGCCGCCGTAGCGCGAACGCAGGCGGCCACGGAAGCTCGCGTCGGCGGTGCCGGAGCGCACGTCGGCGAGCTGCGTGAGCACGCGGTCGCGATCGTCGTCGTGCACGAACTCGGTGACGCGATGGCCCTCGACGTCGCGCGCCGGCCAACCGAGCGTCGTCTCCCACGCCGGGTTCACTTCGAGCAGGCGGTCGCGCGCGTCGATGAAGGCGAGCAGGTCGGGCGTCAGCGCGAAGAACGCGTCGCGCTCGGCTTTCGCGTGCGCTTCGGTGGAGCGATCGTCGACGTGGACGACGAAGCCCGCGTCACGCCCTTCGGCGTCGATGGCGCGGACGAGATCGAAGACGAGGCGGCGCGTCGGATGCTCGGGCTGCAGGCGCAGCGTGGTGCGGCGTCCGGCGAGCAGGTCGTCCAGCGCGCCGGCCTGCGTGCTTCCGGCGAGGCTGCGCAGCGACGGCAGGGCGTCGCCGCCGAGCATGGCGTGCAGCGCGGCGTTCGCATGGAGCCAGCGCCCATCGCCATCGATGGCGCCCACGCCGAACGGTGCGTCGGCGAAGGTCGCTTCGAAGGCGGCATCGAGGGGGCGGTCGAGCAGTGCGCTATTCATCAGGACGATTGCTGCGCGGCAACACGCGGAAGCGTCGCACACGCGCATGAGTCGCACGCGGCCGGGCCGCGAAGCGCGCGAAAAGCGCCTCGATGTCGTTCGACGTGCATGGTCAGCCGGCGTGATTCCCGGGCACGTTCGCCCGGCCGGCGCTCAGGGTGGAGCGCCCGGCGTCCAAGATCAAGCATGGGTCAGTCCGCGTCGACCTCGAGGTTGAGCACGCGGTCGACCAGGCGGGTGATGTGGCGAAGCTGGTCGTCGATCGCCGGGGCGTCCGGTTCGCGGTCCTGGCGACGCAGCGGTGTGAGGCTGGCGCGGATCTCGCAGGCCAGCGCCACCAGTTGCTCGCCCTGTGCGCGCACGCGATCGCGCTCGGCCTGCGCGGCGCGATGCTGTTCGGTGATGTCGACCATCAGGTCGAGTCCGCCGACGACATCGCCGTTCGCGTCGAGCAACGGGCTCGCATAGCAGAGCGCGTGCCGACGGCTGCCATCGGGACGTTCGAACTGCACGCGGCGTCCGTGATGCGGCACGCCGTCGCTTACGGCGCGCGCGAGTGGTGAGGCGTTGTGCGGGATCGGTCGGCCGTCTTCGTCGAACATCTGCATGGCGCCGCTCCAGCGCGGGCCGCAGCCGTCGTCGTCAGGTTGGCAGCCCCACAGCGCCACCGCCTTGGCCGTGCAATGCGTGATGCGGCCGCGCGCGTCGCAGACGCATGCGCCAGCGGGCAGCAGGTCGAGCATCGGCTGCAGGTGCACGAGTGCACTCTGGGCCGCGCCGGATCCGCCCGCCTGCATCAACATCCCACGCCCTCCACGCCACAAGGGGCGCGAGGATTTGCGCGTTTCCGTGAAGCAGGCGTCAACGTTCCCTGTTCATTGCGTTGCTGACTGGGGACCGTTCGTCGTCGCGTTTCCGAGCGTGCGAACGGCCGCTTCGGCACGGGCGATATGGCGGATCGACACGATCTGGTCGAGGAACAGATCGACCCAGCGCGCATCTTCAGGATGCTCGAGCGCGGACTGTTCGAGGCGCACCGTACCGTTGGTGCCTTCGACGCCGTCGGGGTCGAAGAACTGCATGGTCATCGGTCGCGCGGCGACGATGCCGGTGAACACGCGGCCGTCGGGGAGGGTGAGCTGGACATGCTCGTCGTTCGGCAACTCGAAGATCATGGCCTGCATGCGATCGATGTCGGCCTGGGCGGTGTAGACGCGGGGGGCGATGCGCATGTCGCGGTCTCCTGGTTGCCGCCATGCTCGTGGGCGGCGCGCCAAACCCCGGTGAACGAAGCGGCTTTCACACGGACGAGAACGGCCGCTGCGCAGCATCAGCGGCAGGAGGCCCTCCATGCTGCGTTACCTGCTCGTGTTCGTGATCGGCGCGCTGCTCGGCGCGAATGTCGCGTGGTACTACGCGCGCTCGGCGTCGGCGCCGTGCGTGACGACGCCCGCGACCCCGGCATCGGCACCCGCCGTGACGGGTGCAACGCCCGCTTCGGCGCCATCCGCGACATCGCCTGCAGCCCCGACGTCACCGAGCGCTCCGACCTCGATACCGCCCACGCCGACGGCGCCGACGACTCCGCCGGTCGTCACCGGCAGCGGCCTGATCAGTCCCGTCGCGGGCATCCCGCCATCGCAGCTGGTCGACACCTATACGCAGAGCCGCAGCGCCGGCCGCCTGCACGAAGCCATCGACATCATGGCGCCGGCCGGCACGCCGGTGCTCGCCGCGATCGACGGGCCCGTCGCCAAGCTGTTCACCAGCAAGCTCGGCGGACTCACGATCTACCAGTTCGATCCGGACGGACGTCGCGTCTATTACTACGCGCACCTGCAGGGCTACGCGCCCGGCCTCGCGGAAGGCCAGGCGGTGAAGCAGGGGCAGGTGATCGGCTACGTGGGCAGCACGGGCGATGCGAGTCCCGAGGCGCCGCACCTCCACTTCTCCGTGGGCGATCTCGGCCCGGAGAAGCAGTGGTGGAAGTCGACGCCGATGAATCCGTATCCGCTGCTGGCGCGCTGATGCGTCAGTGCACGGTCTGCGCCTTGGCCGCGAAGCGCCGCGCGTAGTCGCGTTCACCGGCCACGCGCTCGACGAAGCCGTCGTCGACATCCGGCGCGCCGTACACGGCATAGACGACGCGATCGCCATCGGCCTTGCCCACCTGGCGCAGGCTGTATCGCGATGCGCCGCCGCCCGTGTTCTCCGGGTAATGCTTCGGGGGTTGCGGACCGTCCAGGTCCATTTCGCTGTTGTCGACTACGCCCCCGACGAAGAGTGCACGGATCATGTCGCCTCCGGATGGATGGGATACGACCAGACTGGTCCGGCGACCGTTCGCCCGGGATGAAGCGGGCGTTGTGGCCGCGACAATCCGGGCAGGCACTAGACTGTCGCGCCGCCTGAACGCCTCGACCGTGCACGCCGATCCGGCCCTCGACGCCCTGTTCCTGCCGTTCGACGACGGCCTCCTGCCTCCGCCGCAAGGCGCAGCCTTTCTCGGTGCACGACCGGGGCCTGCGCTGCAGCGCTGGGCCGGCGCGGGCATGACCTGCGAGCAGGACTACCGACCGCCGGCCGCCGCGCTGGAACGCGCCGGCTTCGATGTCGTCGCGGACGAACTCACGCCGCCCGCCACGTTCGCCACTGTTCTCGTGCTGCCGCCGCGCCAGCGCGAGCAGGCCCGCGCGATGCTGGCGCGTGCGGTGCGCCTGGCCGGGCCGAACGGCCGCGTCGTCGCCTGCGCCGCCAACAACGCCGGCGCGCGCTCGATGCAGGACGACCTCGCCGCGCTCGCCGGCGACGTCGGCGTGCTCAGCAAGCACAAGTGCCGCGTCGTCTGGACGCAGCCCGGCAACGTCGACGAGGCACGCGTCGACGAATGGCTGTCGCTCGATGCACCGCGCGCGATTCTCGATGGCGACGTCGTCAGCCGTCCCGGCCTGTTCGCATGGGACCGCGTCGACATCGCGTCCGCGCTGCTCGCTTCGCACCTGCCGCGCGATCTCGCCGGTCGTGCAGCGGATCTCGGCGCGGGCTGGGGTTATCTCGCGATCGAACTGCTGAGGCGCAACCCCGGTATCACCGCACTGGACGCCTTCGAGGCACAGCATCGCGCGCTGCCGCTGCTGTCGCGCAATCTCGAACGCTTCGCGCCGCGTGTCGCGATCACGACGCAGTGGGCCGACGTGACCGCCGGCATCGACGGGCGCTACGACGTCATCGTCAGCAATCCGCCGTTCCATGCCGACGACCGCGTCGATCGACCCGACCTCGGCCGACGCTTCATCGAAGTCGCCGCCGCCGCAATGAACCCGGGCGGGCGCTTCTTCATGGTCGCGAACCGTCACTTGCCGTACGAAACCACGTTGGCCGCCGCCTTCCGCGACGTCCGCGTGCTCGCCGACGCGAAGGGCTTCAAGGCCTTCGAGGCGCGTCGATGAAGCTGCTTCGCGTCATCGCCAATCTGGGCTACGGCTCGCGCAAGCACGTGCAGCAGATGTTTCGCGAGGGCCGCCTCACCGACGCGACGGGCGACGTGCTCTATGCCGACGACGTGCGCGATCCGCGTGATGTGCGCCTCGACGGCGAACCGCTGGATCCGCCGCAAGGCCTGATCCTCATGCTCAACAAGCCGGTGGGCTACACGTGCTCGACGAAGGACGCCGGCCGCCTCGTCTACGACCTACTGCCCTCACGCTTCCGCGCGCGCGATCCGGTGTTGTCGACCGTCGGCCGTCTCGATCGCGACACCAGCGGCCTGCTGCTGATGACGGATGACGGCACACTGCTGCACCGGATCATCTCGCCTAAGCACCACGTGCCGAAGGTGTACGAAGCGACGCTTGCGCGTGACCTGCGCGGCGACGAAGCGGCGATCTTCGCGAGCGGCACGCTGATGCTCGAGAACGAGACCACGCCCTTGGCGCCGGCTACGCTCGACGTCGTCGATCCGCGGCACGCGCGGCTCACGATCACCGAAGGCCGCTACCACCAGGTGCGGCGCATGTTCGCGGCGGTCGGCAACCACGTCGAGGCGCTGCATCGCAGTCGCGTCGGCGGGCTGGATCTCGACGCGCTGCCGTCCGGCGAATGGCGTGCGCTCGACGAAGGCGACGTCGCGCGGATCTTCGATTAGACGCAACTCGCGTCAGCGCGCGCGGCCCTGCAGCTGGAAGACGTCCTCAACGCCCGTTTCCAGCGACTCCGCGATCAGGAACGCGACTTCCAGCGACGGCGAATACTTCTCGCCTTCGATCGCGATGATGGTCTGACGCGTCACGCCGGCGGCGTCGGCGAGATCCTGCTGCGTGAGCCCGGCGTCCTGGCGCAGCTCACGCAGGCGGTTGGTGAGACGGCGGGTCGCCTTGCCCACGTCACGCGCCCCGGCGGTACAGCGCGATGCGCGCCGCGGCGTCGCAGATGTTCGACAGCACGAGCGAGCCGAACAATACGTGCACGAACGCGAAGTTGCCGGGCACGATCAAGGCGACGACCAGCGACGTGAACGCGCCGAACGCCAACAGGTACGAGGCGATGCGGTTCGCACGCAGGTCGATGCGGTCGTCGCGCTCGTCGTGCTGAATGCCGTGCGCGAGTTCGCGGCGGCTGGCGATCGCCAGAACGATGTGGCCGACGACCTGCAGCACGATCAACGAGACCACCGCGCCGGCGAACAACGTCATGTCGGCGGGGCCCACGTTCGTGCCGTGGCCCGGCAGCACGTGCGCGAAATACCCGCCGTACACCACGACGAGCGCGATCAGTACGAGCCACTGGCTCTTTTCCTGGAACGAAACCGGCATGACGGCCTGCCTCCCGATGTATGAAAAACCTTACATCGAAGGCTGCGCCCACCGACGAGACATGTCAAGAAAAATTTACATTACGACTCGAGAAGCCGACGAAAGGCGGCCACCCCGAGACGCCGCATCGTCGCGATGTTGCGCTCGACGATGACGTCCGGATCCGGATAGGCCGCGACCGCGCGATCGATGCTCGCCTCGCGCAGGAGGTGCAGCGTGGGGTAGGGCGCGCGGTTGGTGCAGTTCGACGGATCGTCCGCGGGTTCGCCTGCGAACACATAGTCCGGATGGAAGCTGGCGACCTGGATCTCGCCTTCGAGACCGAGCGTGCGCACGGTCGTGTCGGCGACGTCGAGGAAATCGTTGTAGGCGAGGAAGTCCTGCAGCACGTGCGGATGCACGATCAGCGTGGTGTCGACTTCATCCGGCGAGGTCGCCTGCAGGTGCAGCAGCTCGCGTTCGAGATCCGCATGCAGCGCGTCGGTGTCGTGCGCGTTGCTGAGGACGAACCGGACCTGGCGCTTGACGTGCACCGCCTTCGCGAACGGGCAGAGGTTCAGCCCGATCACCGCGCGCTCCAGCCAGCGGCGCGTCGCGGCGATCTCGGCGGGTTCGACGTCCACTCAGTCGCGGAAGTTGTCGAACTGCAGCGGGCGCTCGAACTCGGCGCCGCGCAGCAGGGCGATCGCGGCCTGCAGGTCGTCGCGCTTCTTGCCGATGACGCGCAACTTCTCGCCATTGATCTGGCTGTCGACCTTGAGCTTGGCGTCCTTGATCGTCGTCTGGATCTTTTTCGCGAGTTCGCGCTCGATGCCCTGCTTCACCAGCACCTGCTGCCGCGCGCCGGCGACGTTCGTCAGCACGTCCTTGAACTCGAGGCAGCGCGCATCGATGCTGCGGGCGATCAGCCGCGCGCGCAGGATGTCACTGAGCTGCTTGAGCTGGAATTCGCTGGGCGCCGACAGCGTGATCGTCTCGCCTTCGAGCTCGAACTTCGCGTCCACGCCCTTGAAGTCGAAGCGGGTGGATAGCTCGCGGTTGGCCTGGTCGACGGCGTTGGTGAGCTCGTGGCTGTCGACTTCGGAAACGATATCGAACGAAGGCATGGCGGGATTCCCGTGAAAACCGCGACAGGTTAGCGCAGCGGTCGCGCCGCGACGACGGCCGGTGCGCGATGGTGCCGGCATGGACCGCTCGAAACGTGCCGACTCATGCCGCTGCTGATCGCCCTCGCGCTGCTCGTGGCGACGGTTGCGCTGGGCCTCGTGCTGGGCGTGATCGGCCTGGTGCGACGCCCGTTCCGGGCCCCGACGTGGCAGCCCGTGTTCGGCCCGCCGCTGGTGCTGCGCGCGATGCTGCTGACGATTGGCGTGCTGATCGCCTTCGCCATCGCCGCGTGGCGGCATCCCGACGCCGTGACCGCGCTGGCAATGGGCCTGGGCGTCGGTCTCGTGCTCGGCGCCGGCGCCGCCATCACGACGGAGCTGCGCCGGCAGACGCGGTTCGTCGAGCAACGGCCGCATCGGCTCTTCCTGGTGCTGCTCGCAGTCGCGGTCCTCGCACGCGCGGTGCTCTCTGCAGCCGGCGGGCTCACGATGCTTCCGGCCGGCATGCAGACCACGCTGCCCATGCTCGCCGGCCTGCTGGGCGGCTATCCGCTGGCGCATGCGTTGGTGCTGCGCGCGAGACTGAGGCGCTACCTAAGCAAGGGAAGGGACAAATCTGCTAACGAGCGCGTTTGACACCGGTGCGGCGTCTGGTCGGCCATTCGGCCGACCAGACAAAATCGTTCCCGAGGGTTGGTCAGCGACCCGGAACTCGGCAGCAGGTGCGCGATGCGCGCAGATCCTGCGGAGTGCTGTCGTTGTTCTTCGCCGAGCACGTACCGGCGTGGCTGAAGACGATCGGCATCGACCAGCTGCTGGTTTCACAGTTCGTGGCCGTCTGCGTGTAGCCGGACGCACACGCGGGTGCAGTCGCATTAGCCGTACCGCCTACCGCTATGTTGGCGACCGTTGTGTTCGCCGTGTCCTGACACTGCAACGCTGTTGCGACCGGTGGCGCGAAGTAGCCCACGATGTCGACCACGTAATGAGCCTGGGCGAACGAATAGATCGTAAAGTCGAACGACGAAAGCGGGTTCGGAATCTGCGCAATGATGCCGTTGTTGACGACCTCGCCGGCCGCGTAGTTGATGCTCGCCGTGCCGGGCTGCGTGGTGCCGTACGGGTAGACGGTGGCATACCCCGCGATGCTGGGGCTGACGGCCGTCACGTTCAAAGCAAGTGCTGTCGCGTTCAACCCACTCGTTCCGCAGTTGGTCGCGCTGCCGCCCTGACCTGTGAAGTTGCTCGCATTGATACCAACAAAACTACGGGTCGAGTTCGCGGCGATCACGCCGGCGGCGGTCGATCGTGTATCGACGATGCGGCACGGCGCTACCGGGGTGTATACGAGGTCACTGTTCAACGAGCCGAGAAGCGTTGCGGACGCCGAGCGCACGGCCTGCGAACTCATCGGCGTCGACTTCAGGCGCGCGATCGTTGCTTTGCCTGCGGCATCCAGCACCTGGCCGTCGAGGGCGAGACTGGCTTCCTCGAAGGTCGGTTTCGCTAGTGCGGTGCGGATGTTGTCTGCGTCGGCGCGCACGAACGTCGGCGCCATGCGACGTGCCCATGTGCGCATATCGACACCATAGGTCTTCGCGACATATGGCCCCCAGCGGCCCGCGAACTCCTTGGCCGCTGCCGTACGGGCCGTCACGGACAGAGTGTTTGACGCCGCGGTGGGAACCGACGCCGGCGAGATCTCGCCCGGGGGTGCAGCGAAGGCGACGGGCGCCAGAGCGGCGCACGCGAGGGCGAGTAGTGCGACGGATCGGCGAGGACGCAGGCGGATCATGATGGTCTCCGGTAGTGGTCGAGGGATGTGCCTGGCTGCCGCGATCGCGCGGTGCAGAATCGTCTTAGAGCGCATTCGAGTCGACGCCGGGCGGGCCTAAGCGCAATCAGCGAGAGCAACAGCGGAATTTGCACGGCGCATGGCACTGGATGCGCAACCAGCCCACGGAGGACAACCGCTGCGGCAGGCACTTCATTGCACGCAGCCAATCGCGCTAACGCCGCGGCAGCGCCGGTAGACGCGAAAGGGGTGTCAATCAGCACTGTGGTCCCCATCACAGAATCTCGACACTAGCACGCGGCGTCGCGAGCGCCTGCAGGAGTGGGCGGCGCGACGACGAACGGCGCGTCGTGGACGAGCCGGATCAATGCGCGCCGACCGAGTCCGCATGGGTCCCTGAGTCCGCGCGCGTTCGCTCGGGCAGGATTAAGTTCGCAGCGCGTTGTGCACACGCGGCACGCCGCACGTTTCGCACCGGGGGCAAATTCGATGGCCAACCAAGCACGCGCGGTACCGTTCATGTTGCTCGCCGTCGCCAGCTTTTCGCTGATGGACGCCGGCCTGAAGCAGCTCAGCGCGCATTACCCCGCATTCCAGGTCGCCGCGTTGCGCGGCGCGTCGTCGCTGCCGTTCGTGCTGGCGTGGGCGCTGCATCGTGGCGGTGTGGCGCCGCTGCTTCGCGTGCGTTGGCCGCTGCACCTGCTACGCGGCGCGATGGGCGTGGCGATGATGGCGTCGTTCGTCTACGCGTTGAAGACGCTTCCGTTGTCGACCGCGTATTCGATCTTCTTCGTCGCCCCGTTGATCGTGACCGCGTTGTCCGTGCCGATGCTGCGCGAACGCGTCGGCCCGCGACGCTGGACCGCGATCGCGATCGGCCTGCTCGGCACGCTGGTGCTGCTGCGGCCCAACGGCGAGGGGTTCGTCAGTCTCGCCGCGCTGGCGGTGCTGCTCGCGGCGACGATGTACGCCGTCAGCGCGATCAGCGTGCGCATCCTCGCCCGCACCGACAGCACGCAAGCGATGATGGTCTGGTTGCTGGTCATCATGGCGGCGGGCGCGGGACTGCTCGCGATTCCCGAGTGGCGTGCGGTGCGCGTGGATCACTTCTTGCTGATCGCCGGCGTCGGCATCGCCGGCACGATCGGCCAATACGCGGTCACCGAAGCGTTCCGGCTCGGCGAGGCGTCGCTCATCGCGCCGCTCGAATACACCGCGTTGCTCTGGGGCGTGATCCTCGATGCCACGCTCTGGGGCGTGCTGCCCGATGCGATGACCTGGGCGGGCGCGGCCATCATCGTCGCCAGCGGTCTTTACCTGCTGCGACGCGAGCGCGTGCGCGCGGCCGAGGCGGAAATCGTTACGACCCCGTGAAGCCGACGGACGGCCGCTTGTGCGCGCCGTCACACGTCCATCCTCCGCGCACCACAACTCACGGAGGGGATGTCATGGCACGTATCACGACGATGGTGTCGCTTCTCGCGCTGGTGCTCGCGGGCTCGCTCGCGGCCACGGCCGCCGCCGCGCCGCGCAAGAACGACACCGAACGACGCGGCCTCGACCTGCTGCCGAGCAAGCGCGCGCTGAGCATGACGCGCGGCCACAAGAGCGCTGCCACGCCGACGATGGCCGCCGCCGCGGTGACGGTGGACGACGTGGGCGACGTCGACTCGTTCGGCCGCAACCTCACGTGGCTGGGCCTGACGCAGTCCGTCGTGACGCTCGACAGCGCCTGCGATCCGGCGAGCACCGATCCCTGCCAGGTGATCAACCCCACGCCGGGTTCGACCACCAACTTCAGCTTCACCGACATGGCGCACATCAGCCTGCCGGGCAAGGCGACCAAGTCGCTGATGTGCTACTGGCTGTCGCCGGTGATCAACGTCACCTACTCGAATACGACGGCGGCCAACGCGGTCTCGACCCTGCGCTACAACCCGACGCTGACGGTCGAGAACCCGGTGCTCGCCGATCCGTCGCTGATCGATCCGACCACGGGCCTGCCGTTCAATGGCCACCTCACGACGAGCATGACGTCGTCCGAGATCTTCCAGGTGCCGCTGCCGTCGGGCACGACGATCACCGAGCGCTATCGCGATTCGGCGGTCTGCATCGCGGGCTTCATCAACCGTCGCACGCTCACCGACACGTTCGGCCTGACCGATGCGCAGGTGAACGAGTTCTTCAAGAAGCCGACGACGGTGCGCATGAACATCAGCGGCGCGGTGCGCGGTGTGCAGTCCGCGTCGATCATTCTCGGCTTCCGCATCATCGGCGACTGACGCGTTTGAGCGGCTTCGAAGCGGACTTCGCCGTCCGTTTCGAAGCCGGTTTCGCTTTCCTGACCACCGGCGACGGCGCGGGCGGCGTGCCTTCGCCGTAGAACACCTGGCAGGTGTCGCACCAGAACGCGCGGCGTTTCTTCGTGCCGAGATGGCGTTCGAAGCTCAGGGGCGTACCGTCGCGCGGGCAGGTCTTCTTCGCATGCACCTGCCAATGCGCGCGCAGGGTGAATTCCTTCTTCCAGCGATAGAAGTCGAAGCTGTAGCCGCGCGCTTCGCGGATCATGTCCCCGAGCTTGCGCGGTGGCAGGTCGCCGACACGCGTCATCGGGTGCACGCGGATGCGGTGCAGCACTTCGTTCTTGATGATGTTGCCGACGCCCGCAAAGATGTCCTGCTCGAGCAGTGCGTCCGCGCAGATCATCTTCGGCTTTTCCTTGAGCTTGCGCCGCGCGGCCTTCGGATCCCAGGTGTCCGACATGACGTCGGCCGAGAAGTCGTAGGCCTCGTCGAGCGGCTGCTCGATGTAGCGCACCGAGCAAGAATAGAAGTTGATTTCGCACTTTCGCGTGAAGCGAAGCGAAAGACGCGGCGTCTTCTCGGGCTTGCGCTCGTCGATTGCATAGCTGCCGAACATCAGCATATGTATGCGGATGGCGAAGTCGCCGAAGTCGAGCAGGAAATGCTTGCCCCACGTGCGCACGGCGCGCAGCCGCGAACCGGGCAGGCGCTCGAGCGGTTGCTTGGTGTTGCCAGTCGCCTCCAGCACCTTGAGGCCGACCAGCGATTCGGCGCTTTCGCGCAGGATGACGAGCGAGGGACCTTCGGGCATCGCTCAGCGCCTCAACTGTTCGAGGCTGCCCTGCAGCGCCGCGGCGAGCGCGGCGTCGCCGCTCAGCAATGCCTTCCACTGCAGGTCGAGGCCCTTGCGCCGGCCCTTGGGCACGAGACGCAGGCCCTCCTTGTCGATGGTGAGCGTGTAGGCCTGCCCGCCGACGTCGAGTTCGCGACGCAACGGGCCGTCGAGTTTCGTCGTCATCGAGCGACTCCGGGCGGTCCGTTCGCAGGCTAGCGACGGGGCGACGGGCGACGCGTGAATCCGCATGCCCCAAACGAAACGGGCCCCGAAGGGCCCGCTCCGTTCCCACTGTCGCGTGTCTTACCAGCGCGTGCCGATGCCGACGCCGACGACGACCGGATTGGCCTTGACCTCGCCGGCCTTGACGCCGTTCACCGAGACGTCCGAGTTGCCGTGCAGGTAGCGCACGTCACCGCGTGCGAACCAGTGCTCGCCGAGGTTGAGGTCCGCGCCGACCGTCGCCATCGGGCCCTGCGCGGTTTCGACGCCGATACGTCGGCCCGACAACGCCGCGCCGGCCTGTGCCGACTCGTCGTCGTAGTTCATCTGGTAGTAGCCGAGGCCCACGAACGGGCGCACGGTCTTGTCCGGCGAACCGAAGTGGTACTGGCCACTGAGTGCGTACGGCTGCGCATCGACGCTGCCGACCTTGCCGTTACCGGTCGTCATGCGATAGCCGGCCTTGCTGGCGCCCCAGCCTTCGACCGCGATGTTGTCGTTGATGAACCAGCTCGCGCCCAGCGCGCCGACGGCCTCGCCATCGAGGTTCGTGCGTGCGCCGTTGACGGTGGCGTTGCCGGTCGGATTGTTCAGTGCGACGCCGCCGACGATCGCGACATGCTTGCCGCTGGCGGACGAGGTTCCCGCGTCCTGCGCAAAGGCACACGGAGCGAGGGCGAGAGTGCCCAGAAGGGCGAGAGAAAGGTGACGTGCCATGGAGTGGCCTCCTTGTAATCGTTTGCAGGACCGGTCAGCGCCACTGACCGGCACAGTCAACCTAACCTCCTGCCACTGAACCCTCCTTGCTGCGCGGACGGTCGCTTCGACGCACACGCGACATCGCATCCGGTAGTCGCATCTACACATCGCGTCGACATCGTTCTTTTGCCGCGATTGGCGCGATCGTCCGCCGCGGGCGAGAATGGCGGTTTGGCACCATCACTTGCGGAGCCCTGCATGGCTGAGCTGAAGGAAGCGCGCGTCCCCGACATCGGCGGGCATGACGACGTGCCCGTGATCGAACTGCTCGTCGCGGTCGGCGACACGGTGAAGGCCGACCAGGGGCTGGTCACGCTCGAGTCCGACAAGGCCACGATGGAGGTGCCCGCGCCGTTCGCAGGCACGGTCCGCGAGCTCAAGCTCAAGGTGGGCGACAAGGTCGGCGAAGGCGCGCTCGTTGCGATCATCGAGCCGAGCGATGCCGCGGCACCGGCGTCGGGTCCGTCGGCCGACGGCGCGCAGCCGAAGGCCGATACCTCGCAGGTCGCGACCTCCCCCGAACAGCCGCGCCCGGCCGAGACGCCGACGCGCGTCGAGCCGGTCGCCGTGTCCGGCGATGTCGACAACCTCACCAAGCGCGACATCGCCACGCACACCGGCGTCACTACCGCGCCCGTCGCGACCGCGCCGATGCCTGCGGCCGAGCCGCGCACGCCGCCGGTGACGTTCGATGCCGGCGAGCTCATGCCCGATGCGGTCCCGTATGCGAGCCCCGCGGTGCGCCTGTTCGCGCGCGAACTCGGCGTCGACCTCGCGCGCGTCTCCGGCAGCGCCAAGGGCGGCCGTATCACCAAGGAAGACGTGCAGCAGCACGTCAAGCAGGTGATGAGCGGCGCCGCGGCTGCGCCATCGGCGGGCGGTGCATCCCTCGGTGGCGGTCTCAATCTGCTGCCGTGGCCGAAGGTCGACTTCTCGAAGTTCGGCGAGATCGAGACGCGCGAACTCTCGCGCATCAAGAAGCTCTCCGGCGCGAACCTCGCGCGCAACTGGGCGATGATTCCGCACGTCACGCAGCACGACGATGCCGACATCACCGACCTCGAAGAGCTGCGCGTCGCGCTCAACAAGGAAAACGAGAAGAGCGGCATTAAGGTGACGATGCTCGCCTTCCTGATGAAGGCGGTGGTCGCGGCGCTGAAGAAGTATCCGGACTTCAATGCCTCGCTCGATGCGAGTGGCGAGAAGCTCGTCCTCAAGAAGTATTTCCATATCGGCTTCGCCGCGGACACGCCGAACGGCCTCGTGGTGCCGGTGATCCGCGACGTCGACAAGAAGGGTGTGGTCGAACTCGCGCAGGAAACGTCCGAACTCGCGAAGAAGGCGCGCGACGGCAAGCTCTCGCCGGCGGAGATGACCGGCGGCTGCTTCTCGATCAGTTCGCTCGGCGGCATCGGCGGCACCAAGTTCACGCCGATCGTCAACGCGCCGGAAGTCGCGATCCTCGGCGTGTCGAAGTCGGCGATCCGCCCGGTGTGGGATGGCGCGCAATTCCAGCCGCGCCTGATCCTCCCGCTCTCGCTGAGCTACGACCATCGCGTCATCGACGGCGCGTCGGCCGCGCGCTTCACCGCGTACCTGGCGCAGCTGATGGCCGACATGCGGCGCGTGCTGCTCTGACGATGCCGCACGCGCAAACGGCGCGCGAACTGCACGCGGCGGGCGAACGCGTCCGCGACGCCGCGCAGGACGGCTGGCAGGGCGTGCAGCCGTTCCTCGACTACGAACTCGTGCGTGTTGCCGGGCTCGATCTCACCGTCGGCGACCTCGCGTCCGCGATCCTACTGCTGATGGTATTCTTCGCGCTGTCGCGCTTCGTGGGCCGTGCGCTGACGCGTTACGGCGAGCGCGAAGGCGCGAACGCGGCGTCGATCTATACCGTCAGTCGCGTGCTGCGCTACGCGCTGCTGTTCGTGGGCGTGCTCGTCGCGCTGGAAGTCGCCGGTATTCCGGTGTCGAAGTTCACGTTGTTCGCGGGCGCGATCGGCGTGGGCCTCGGTTTCGGCCTGCAGGCGATCTTCAACAATTTCCTGTCCGGCCTGATCCTGCTGTTCGACCGCTCGATCAAGATCGGCGACTTCGTCGAACTCGAATCCGGCGTGCACGGCGTCGTGCGGGACATCAAGATCCGTGCAACGCGCATCAGCACGAACGACAACCTCAACATCCTGGTGCCGAACGCCGAGTTCGTCAGTGGCCGCGTGGTGAACTGGACACTGCTGGAAGCGTCGCGGCGCATGCGCATTCCGTTCGGCGTGGCCTACGGCACCGACAAGGAAACGGTGAAGAAGGCGGCGCTCGAAGCCGCGTGCGAAGTGCCTTTCACGCTGGCGAAGGACGGCCCGCGCGGTCCGCAGGTGTGGCTGGTCGAGTTCGGTGAGAGCCGTCTCGAGTTCCAGCTGATCGTCTGGCTCAACGCGGAGGCGACCCGTCGCCCGTCCGCGGTGAAAGCAGCGTACAACTGGGCGCTGCATACCGCGCTGCAGCGCTACGGCATCGACATCCCGTTTCCGCAGCGCGATCTGCACGTACGAAGCCTGTTCGGCCACGAAGGCGCCGAAGCGATCGCCGTGCTCAGCGGTCGCGTGGTGCCCGAAACGGACGAGGCGGCGCCCGATGCGCCCCTGCCCACGCCGCGCGAACGCGCGGCGCTCGCCGAGAACGACGCGCAGCGCGACGTCGAACGCGAGATCCATGAAGATCCACCGGTCGCCCCCACGGGCGCCGCAACGAGCCCGGAGAACGAGTGATGGCGACCCCGATCGAAGTGAAAGTCCCCGACATCGGTGGCTTCGATGACGTGCCCGTGATCGAGGTGCTCGTCGCCGTTGGTGACCGCGTGGCGAAGGACCAGGGCCTCGTCACGCTGGAATCCGACAAGGCGACGATGGAAGTGCCGTCGTCGTCGGAAGGCGTGGTGCGCGAGGTGCGCGTCAAGGTCGGCGACAAGGTGTCGGAAGGTTCGGTGATCGTGGTGCTGGATGCGGAGGGCGCGGCGAATGCCGCTGCGCCCACGCCCGCTGCGAGTGCGCCGGCCGCTGCTGCGCCGACGCCAACGAACGCCGAAGCGAAGGGCGCGGTCGACGCGAATCGTGCCGCACCGGAGCCATCCGCGCCTGCACCGACGGCCGCGGCATCGACCGGCCGCAAGGCCGACGTCGAATGCCGCATGCTCGTGTTGGGCGCCGGCCCCGGCGGTTACACGGCGGCATTCCGCGCCGCCGATCTCGGCCTCGATACGGTGCTGGTCGAACGTTACGCATCGCTCGGCGGCGTCTGCCTCAATGTCGGCTGCATTCCGTCGAAGGCGCTGCTGCACGCGGCCGCCGTCATCGATGAAGCGCAGCACGCGAAGGACTACGGCATCACCTTCGGCGCACCGAAGATCGAACTCGACGCGTTACGCACCTACAAGGACAAGGTCGTCGGCCAGCTCACCAAGGGCCTGTCCGGCATGGCCAAGCAGCGCAACGTGCGTGTTGTGCAGGGCACTGGCCGTTTCGTGTCGCCGAACGAAGTCGAAGTGCAGGGCGAGGGCGGCACGCAGCTGATCCGCTTCGAGCAATGCATCATCGCGGCGGGTTCGCAGGCAGTGAAGCTGCCGAACTTCCCGTGGGACGACAAGCGCGTGATGGATTCGACCGATGCGCTCGATCTCGCCGACGTGCCGAAGTCACTGCTCGTCGTGGGCGGCGGCATCATCGGCCTCGAAATGGCAACGGTGTATCGCGCGCTCGGCTCGCAGGTCACCGTCGTCGAACTCGCACCGCAGCTCATGCCGGGCGCGGACACCGACCTCGTCAAGCCGCTCGCCGATCGCCTGAAGAAGCAGGGCGTCGCCGTGCACCTCAACGTCAAGGCGTCGGGTGTCGAAGCGACGAAGGCCGGCATCAAGGTGACGTTCGAAGGCGAGGGTGCGCCGCAGCCGACGGCCTACGATCGCGTGCTCGTCGCGGTCGGCCGCAGTCCGAATGGCGCGAAGATCGGTGCGGAAGCCGCGGGCGTGCAGGTCACCGATCGCGGCTTCATTCCGGTCGATCGGCAGATGCGCACGAACGTGCCGCACATCTTCGCGATCGGCGACGTCGTCGGTAACCCGATGCTCGCGCACAAGGCGACGCACGAAGGCAAGCTTGGCGCCGAAGTCGCCGCGGGCGAGAAGCGCGAATGGGTCGCGCGCGTGATTCCGTCGGTGGCCTATACCGATCCGGAGATCGCGTGGGTCGGCGTCACCGAAACCGAAGCGAAGGCGAAGGGCCTGAAGGTCGGCGTCGGCAAGTTCCCGTGGGCGGCGAGCGGTCGCGCGATCGGCCTGGGTCGCACCGAAGGCTTCACCAAGCTCGTATTCGACGAGGCGACGCATCGCGTCATCGGCGGCGGCATCGTTGGCGTGCACGCGGGCGACCTGATCGCGGAGGTCGCGCTCGCGATCGAGATGGGTGCGGAAGTCGCCGACATCGGCATGACGATCCATCCGCATCCGACGCTCAGCGAGTCGGTGGGCATGGCGGCCGAGGTGTTCGAAGGCACGATCACCGACCTCTACATTCCGAAGAAGAAGTGAGGTCCGGCGACGCACCGAGCGCGCGTCGCCGATCGCACAAATAAAAAGCCCCGGCGTGAGCCGGGGCGTTCGCGTTGCCACCCGTCGACGAGGAGAGGCGTCGTGGCCGGCGCGGACACAGAGTCCGACCGGGCCCTCGTCGAAAGGTTCCGTCCGCGGGCACATCCGCGACGAGCGGTCGAAAGCGGCCGTGGATCGCGAGAGGCCGGGCCGGCTCGCGCTGGGCCGTTCCGGCATGCGAAGCCACCGACGCCGCAGATCGTGGCGACCGCTCGCGAGCCCGGCGCTGCCACGCAAGGCGCGACGCCCGTCCCACATGGCTTCCGCCGGTTGCCCGGAAAACTCACGCCCTTTATACTTTTGGGGCTCCACAGGGCGCTTTCGCGCCAGTCTCCAGACCGACGATCCCCGCGTGCACGATCCATTGTCCGCAGGCCGCCGGCTGGCGTCGCGCGCGATCGTCTGGCAAGCCGGCGCGACGGCGTTGGCCTCGCTCGCCTTCCTCCCCCTCGGTGTGCGCGATGCGCTCGCGACGGCGGTGGGCGGCGGCGCGGTGGTCGCGGCGGCCCTCGTATCGATGCTCATCGCCCTCGGCGGCGGCATCGGAACGGCCGGCATCGCGATGGCGCGACTCCTGTTGGGCATGGCGGCCAAGTGGGCCACGGTCGCCATCGTGTTGTTGCTCGGCCTCGCCGTCTGGCATCTGCCTGCACTCCCTCTGCTGATCGGGGTGCTGGTGGCGACAGTGGCGGCCGTCCCGGCCCAACTTCTGAATCGATAGGGTGTTTTCAGTGAGCGAGCAGACCGGTTCCGGCGGCGGCCTGAACGAATACATCCAGCATCACCTGACCCAGAACACCATCCAGCTGGGCGGTGGCGGTTTCCACGTCGACACGTGGGTCGTGTCGCTGGTGCTCGGCCTGATCTTCATCCTGTGGTTCGGCCTCGCTGCGCGTCGCGCGACGGCCGGCGTTCCCTCGAAGGGCCAGGCCTTCGTGGAGCTCATCCTCGAATTCATCGACGGCCAGGTGAAGGACACCTTCCACGGCGACCGCAGCTCGATCACGCCGCTCGCGCTCACGATCTTCGTGTGGGTCGTCCTCATGAACGGGATGGACCTGTTGCCGCTCGACATGCCGGGCTGGATCGTCAAGACGACCGCCGGCGCCGAAGTCGCGCACCACACTTACTTCCGCTGGGTTCCGACCGCCGACCTCAACACGACGTTCGGCCTGTCGATCCCGGTGTTCTTCATCATCCTCTACCACTCGATGAAGGCGAAGGGCATCGGCGGCTTCGGCAAGGAGCTCCTGACCGCGCCGTTCCATGCGCACGGCACCGTCGCGAAGATCGTTCTCGCACCCGCGAACCTCGGCCTCAACCTGATCGAGTACTGCGTCAAGCCGGTCAGCCTCGCGATGCGACTGTTCGGCAACATGTACGGCGGCGAGCTCGTCTTCATGCTCATCGCCGGCCTCCTCGGCGGCAGCCTCGTGATGTTCGTGCCGGGCGTGATCTTCAACGCCGCCTGGGCACTGTTCCACATCCTGATCGTGCTGCTGCAGGCCTTCATTTTCATGATCCTCACCGTCGTCTACATCGCCGGTGCGTACGAGAGTCACTGATCGAAATTCCGCTGTCGCGGCATCGCTCCACCCTTCGCTTCACCCTTCAAACTTCACTTAAATCCGCAGGAGAAACACCATGGAATTCATCGCTCATCTGCAGGGCATGACCGCGATCGCGATCGGCATGATGGTCGGCCTGGGCGCGATCGGCGCCTGCCTCGGCATCGCGCTGATGGGCTCGAAGGTCCTCGAGTCGGCCGCTCGCCAGCCGGAGCTCGTTCCGATGCTGCAGGGCCGTATGTTCCTGCTCGCCGGCCTGATCGACGCGGCGTTCATCATCGCGCTCGCCGTCGGCCTGCTCTTCGCGTTCGGCAACCCGCTCCTCGGCGCCGTCACCGCCGCTGCGAACGCGGGCTGATCGCTGCGTCATCCGTTGCAAGGCCGCCCGCACCTGCGGGCGGCTGACCGGGCGTTTTCGCCCGACCCGCGATCACCGGAGCTGTCATGAATATCAACATGACCTTCTTTGGCCAGATGCTCACCTTCGCGGTGCTGATCTGGGTCACCATGAAGTTCATCTGGCCGCCGTTGAACGCGGCCATCGAGGAGCGTCAGCGCAAGATCGCTGAAGGCCTCGCCGCCGCTGACAACAGCCAGAAGGCTCTCGAGCAGGCGCAGTCCAGCGCCGACTCCGTCGTGCGCGATGCGCGTGCGAAGGCGAACGAGATCATCGAGCAGGCGCACCAGCGCGCGAACCAGATCGTCGAGCAGGCGCATTCCGAAGCGGTGGCCGAAGCCAACCGCCAGAAGGATCTTGCGCAGGCCGAGATCGCCGCCGCCAGCACCCGTGCCCGCGAGGAACTGCGCGGCCAGGTCGCGTCGCTCGCCGTCGCCGGCGCCGAGAAGGTCCTGCGTCGCGAGATCGACGCCAACGCCCACCGCGCGCTGCTCGACGAGCTGGCCGGCCAGCTCTGACGGAGACGCGACGATGAGCCAGGCCCTGACCCTTGCCCGTCCCTACGCCCGCGCCGCGTTCAACGCCGCGCGGGACGAAGGCCGTGTCACCGCGTGGTCGCAGGCGCTGGCCTTCGCCGCACGCGTCGCCGCCGATCCGCAGGCGCAGGCGGTGCTCAAGCACCCGCAGCTGACGTCGCAGCAGGCCACGCGCCTGCTCGCGATCGAAGGCAGCGACGCCAGCGTGCAGCGGTTCCTGACGATGCTCGCCGACAACCGCCGCCTCGAACTGCTGCCGGAAATCACCGGCCTGTTCGAACAGCTGCGCGCGGAAGCCGAGCGCGTCGTCAAGGCGCGCGTGACGTCCGCTTCGCAGCTCAGCGACGCCGAGCTCGCCGCGATCCGCGATGGTCTCAAGCGCCGTTTCGGTCGCGAGGTCGAGCTGGAGTCGGCGGTCGATGCCTCGCTGATCGGCGGTGCGGTGATCGATGCCGGCGACGTCGTCATCGACGGCTCGGTCAAGGGCAAGCTCGAGCGCCTGCAGTCCGCGCTCGCCGCGTAAGCCCACGAATTCATCTACTCCCGGCGTCCGCGTCGGAACCAGGGAAACTCCCATGCAGAACACGCTCAACCCGTCCGAAATCAGCGAACTGATCAAGACCCGCATCGAGCAGGTCGGTCTGGCCGCCGAAGCCCGCAACGAAGGCACGGTCACGTCGGTCTCCGACGGCATCGTCCGCATCTTCGGCCTGGCCGACGTGATGCAGGGCGAAATGATCGAGCTGCCGGGCAACACGTTCGCGCTCGCGCTGAACCTCGAGCGCGACTCGGTCGGCGCCGTCGTCCTCGGCGACTACGAGCACCTGCGCGAAGGCGCGGTGGCCAAGACCACCGGCCGCATCCTGCAGGTGCCGATCGGCGACCAGCTTCTCGGCCGCGTGCTCAACGCACTGGGTGAGCCGATCGATGGCAAGGGCCCGCTGGGCACCACGCTGTCGGCGCCGGTCGAGCGCGTCGCGCCGGGCGTCATCTGGCGTAAGTCGGTCGATCAGCCGGTGCAGACCGGTTACAAGTCGGTCGACGCCATGATCCCGATCGGCCGCGGCCAGCGCGAGCTGATCATCGGCGACCGCCAGACCGGCAAGACCGCGATGGCCGTCGACGCGATCATCGCGCAGAAGGGCACCGGCATTAAGTGCATCTACGTCGCGATCGGCCAGAAGAACTCGACCGTTGCGAACGTCGTGCGTCGCCTCGAAGAGCAGGGCGCGCTCGCGCACACGATCGTCGTCGCCGCCACGGCCTCGGAATCGGCCGCGATGCAGTACATCGCGCCGTACGCCGGTTGTGCCATGGGCGAGTACTTCCTCGACCGCGGCCAGGACGCGCTGATCATTTACGACGACCTGTCCAAGCACGCCGTCGCCTACCGCCAGATCTCGCTGCTGCTGCGCCGTCCGCCGGGCCGCGAAGCGTATCCGGGCGACGTGTTCTACCTGCACTCCCGCCTGCTCGAGCGCGCCTCGCGCGTGTCGGAGGAGTACGTCGAGAAGTTCACCAACGGTGAGGTCAAGGGCCAGACCGGTTCGCTGACCGCGCTGCCGATCATCGAGACGCAGGCGGGCGACGTGTCCGCGTTCGTCCCGACGAACGTCATCTCGATCACCGACGGCCAGATCTTCCTCGAGACCGATCTGTTCAACGCCGGTATCCGTCCGGCCGTGAACGCGGGTATTTCGGTGTCGCGCGTCGGTGGCGCCGCGCAGACCAAGATCATCAAGAAGCTGTCGGGCGGCATCCGTATCGCGCTCGCCCAGTACCGCGAGCTCGCGGCGTTCGCGCAGTTCGCGTCGGACCTCGATGAAGCGACCCGCAAGCAGCTCGAGCGCGGCCAGCGCGTCACCGAGCTGATGAAGCAGAAGCAGTACGCCCCGCTGCCGATCGCGCTGCAGGCGCTGTCGATCTACGCGGTCGACAAGGGCTACATGGACGACGTGCCGGTCTCGAAGATCGGTGCGTTCGAAGCCGGCCTGCACTCGCACTTCGTCAACACGCAGGGCGAGCTGTCGAACCGCATCACGCAGACGGGCGCGTGGGACGACGCGATCGAGAACACCTTCAAGCAGGTGATCGAAGAGTTCAAGCAGACGGGCAGCTGGTAATCCCAGCGGTCGAACGGGCGCGGTCACACGCGCCCGATCCCCGGTAGCAGCACAGAAGCGAGCGAGAGATGGCAGGCGGACGCGAAATCAAATCGAAGATCAAGAGCGTGCAGAACACCCGCAAGGTGACGCGCGCGCTTGAAATGGTCTCCGCCTCGAAGATCCGCAAGGCGCAGGACCGCATGAAGACCTCGCGTCCGTACGCGCGGGTCATGAAGCAGGTGATCGGCCACCTCGCGCAGGCGAGCGGCGACTACCAGCATCCGTACATGGTCGAGCGCAAGGACGTAAAGCGCGTGGCCTACGTGATCGTCTCGAGCGATCGCGGCCTCGCCGGCGGCCTCAACAACAACATGTTCCGCAAGCTGGTCGGCGAGTTCCGCCGCTGGCACGAGCAGGGCGTCGAGATCGACGTCGTCACGATCGGCCAGAAGGCGTCGGTGTTCTTCCGCCGCCTCAAGGTCAACATGATCGCGTCGGTCACGCACCTCGGTGACGTGCCGAAGCTCGAGCAGGTCGTCGGCGTGGTTAAGGTGGTGCTCGACGCGTACGAGGCCGGGCAGGTCGACCGCGTGTTCGTCTGCTACAACCACTTCGTCAACACGATGGCGCAGGTCGCGACGTTCGACCAGCTTCTGCCGCTGCCGGCGTCGACGACGAAGGTCGCGCAGCACGACTGGGACTACATCTACGAACCCGACGCGCCGACGGTGCTGAACCACGTGCTGTCGCGCTACATCGAGTCGCTGGTCTACCAGGCCGTGCTCGAGAACGTGGCGTCGGAGCATGCGGCGCGCATGGTCGCGATGAAGGCCGCGAGCGACAACGCGACCAAGCTGATCGGCACGCTCAACCTCGTCTACAACAAGGCCCGCCAGGCCGCGATCACCCAGGAAATCTCGGAGATCGTCGGCGGCGCCGCCGCGGTCTGACCTTCGCTGAGCGCGTCGTTCGCGCTCGCATCAACGAATCGATTTACACAGGAAACAACCCATGAACGCTCAGGTCTCTCCCAGCACCACGGGCACCATCGTCCAGATCATCGGCGCGGTCGTCGACGTCGAATTCCCGCGCGATGCAGTGCCGCGCGTGTACGACGCGCTGAAGGTCGACGGCACGGCGATCACGCTCGAAGTCCAGCAGCAGCTCGGCGACGGCGTCGTGCGCGCCATCGCGCTTGGCTCGACGGACGGCCTGAAGCGCGGCCTCGTCGCCAACAACACCGGCCGCGCGATCGCGGTGCCGGTCGGCACGGGCACGCTGGGTCGCATCATGGACGTGCTCGGCACGCCGATCGACGAAGCCGGCCCGGTGCAGGCGACCGATCACTGGGAAATCCATCGCGCCGCGCCGTCGTATGAAGACCAGTCCTCGGCGACCGACCTGCTCGAAACCGGCATCAAGGTCATCGACCTGATGTGCCCGTTCGCGAAGGGCGGCAAGGTCGGCCTGTTCGGCGGCGCCGGCGTCGGCAAGACCGTCAACATGATGGAACTCATCAACAACATCGCGAAGGCGCACTCGGGTCTGTCCGTGTTCGCCGGCGTGGGCGAGCGTACCCGCGAGGGCAACGACTTCTACCACGAGATGAAGGACTCGAACGTCCTCGACAAGGTCGCGATGGTGTACGGCCAGATGAACGAGCCGCCGGGCAACCGCCTGCGCGTCGCGCTCACCGGCCTGACGATGGCCGAGTACTTCCGCGACGACAAGGACCCGGCCACCGGCAAGGGTCGTGACGTGCTGTTGTTCGTCGACAACATCTACCGCTACACGCTGGCCGGTACCGAAGTGTCGGCGCTGCTCGGCCGCATGCCGTCGGCCGTCGGTTACCAGCCGACGCTGGCCGAGGAAATGGGCGTTCTGCAGGAGCGCATCACCTCGACCAAGACCGGTTCGATCACCTCGATCCAGGCCGTCTACGTCCCCGCGGACGACCTGACCGACCCGTCGCCGGCGACGACCTTCGCCCACCTCGACGCCACCGTCGTGCTGTCGCGAAACATCGCCTCGCTGGGCATCTACCCGGCGGTCGACCCGCTCGACTCGACCTCACGCCAGCTCGATCCCAACGTGATCGGCACCGAGCACTACGACGTCGCGCGCAAGGTCCAGGCGACGCTCCAGAAGTACAAGGAGCTCAAGGACATCATCGCGATCCTCGGCATGGACGAGCTCTCGGAAGAAGACAAGCAGGCCGTGTCGCGCGCCCGCAAGATCGAGCGCTTCTTCTCGCAGCCGTTCCACGTCGCGGAAGTCTTCACCGGTTCGCCGGGCAAGTACGTCGCGCTGAAGGACACGATCCGCGGCTTCAAGGGCATCGTCGAAGGCGAGTACGACCACCTGCCGGAGCAGGCGTTCTACATGGTCGGCGGCATCGAGGAAGCGGTCGAGAAGGCCAAGAAGATCGCCGGCTGAGCCGACTGATCGAAGCGGCGTCGATGTGAGTCGGCGCCGCCGTCTTCCGAATCAAGCGAGAACACCATGGCATCCACCATCCGTTGCGACATCGTCAGCGCCGAGCAGGAGATCTTCCACGGCGACGCCGAAATGGTCGTCGCGACCGGCGAGCTCGGCGAACTCGGCATCGCGCCGAAGCACGCGCCGCTGATCACCCGCCTGAAGCCGGGCAAGGTCGTCGTGACGCTGCCGGGCGGCGAGAAGCTCGACTTCGCGATCTCCGGCGGCATTCTCGAAGTGCAGCCGAGCGTCGTGACCGTGCTCGCCGATACCGCGATCCGCGCCGAGGACATCGACGAGGCGGCGGTGCGTGCGGCGAAGGACGAAGCCGAGCGCATCCTCGCGCAGAAGGATCCGAAGATGTCGCTCGAGGAAGCGCAGAACCAGCTCGCGATGTCGATCGCGCAGCTGTCGGCGCTGGAGCGCCTGCGCAAGAACCTCAAGCACTGAGGTTTTGCGACATCGCTTCATCGAAAACGCCGGCTTCGTGCCGGCGTTTTTGTTTGTAGCCGCGCGCAAACGTCGAACACGCGCAGAACGGTTCGTGGTCGTGACGCGCAGGCTTATGCGGAAGCAGCGAGCAGGCGTTCGTAGACGGCGAGATCGCCCACGGAAAAGCAGCAGAACACGACGCGTTCGATGCGCGCAGCGTCGAAGCTCGACACGGTACGCACCGCGATCGTCGCCGCGGGTTCGAGCGGATAACCGTAGACGCCGGTGCTGATGCACGGGAACGCGACGGACGCGCAGTCGGCGGCATCGGCAAGCGCGAGGCTGTTGCGATAGCAGGATTCGAGCGAAGCGGGCTCGCCTGCATCGCCGCCGCGCCAGACGGGGCCGACGGTATGCACGACATGCCGCGCAGGCAAGCGGTGGCCGCCGGTGATGCGCGCTTCGCCGACGGGACAGCGACCGATGCGTCGGCACTCCTCGACCAGGCCGGGTCCCGCCGCGCGGTGGATCGCGCCGTCGACGCCGCCACCGCCGAGCAGGCTCGTATTCGCCGCATTGACGATCGCGTCGACGTGCAGCGTGGTGATGTCGGCGTGGATCGCTTCGAGTCGCATCGTCGCTATCGCGCAGGGCCCTTGAGTTCGATCGTATTCCCGTCGGGGTCGTGCAGGTACAGCGACGGCCCGTCGCCTTCGGCGCCGAAGTTGTCGGATGTCGGTTCCAGCACGTCGACGCCGTGCGCGGCGAGATGCGCGCGGATCGCGACGTCGTCGAACGGTTCGATGCGCAGCGCGATGTGATCGACGTTGCGGCGCGTGTCGCCCGCGGCCTCGCCGCCGCGCGCACCGAGTTTTCCCGCGATGTCGACGAGATCGATCATCGATGCGCCGGCGCGCAGATGGGTGAGGCCGAGATCGGGACGCTCGCGCGCGATCGTGCAGCCGAGCACGTCGCGATAGAAGCGCACGCTGCGCGCGGTGTCGGCGACGCGCAGGACGACGTGGTCGATGCATTGCAGGTCGAAGGGGCGCATGGCGGTGTCCGATGCAGGTGGACGCCAGCATCGCGCGATCGAGCACGACGAACGCGACTGCGTGCGGATCGCCGTATTGCGCAGGCGGTCTCGGCCGTTGCGATGCGTCGCCGACATGCTTGCGACGCCTCGGCGGATTCCAGACGCCCCTGAGACGACCGGCGGCATCCCGGCTACGGCTGCTCTGTTAGTAATATTGCTAACAGAATGGCCACGCCTCACCTCCTCATACCGTCGAATGCCGTGCCGGACGGGCCGATGGGGGAGGTGCACGCGCTGGATCGCCTGTTGCGCGAACGCCCGATCTGGCGCGGCCGCGCGCCGGTCGCATCGCCGCGGGACGGCGTCTCGACGGGGTTCGCGGCACTCGACGCCGTACTGCCGGGGCAGGGCTGGATCGCGGCCGGGCTCAACGAGGTGCTGGTCGCGAGCGACGGCATCGGCGAACTGGAGCTGCTGTGGCCGATGCTCGCGGAGGCGTCGCAGGACGCGGCGGTCGTGCTCGTCGCGCCGCCCTACATCCCGTTTGCACCGGCCTGGCATGCCGCGGGCGTGCGGCTCGATCGCCTGCACGTCGTGCGCGCGGCATCGCGCGATGCAGTGTGGGCGGCCGAGCAATGCATGCGCTCCGGCGCGTGTGCGGCGGTGCTGTGCTGGCCGCAGATCGCGGGCGACGATCGTCCGTTGAGGCGCCTGCAGGTGGGGGCGGAGAGCGGGCGCTGTCGCGGCGTCGCGATCCGTCCGTTGCAGGCCGCGCGCAATCCGTCGCCCGCGCCATTGCGGTTGGCCGTCGAAAGCGCGCCGCGGCAGATCCGCGTGCTCAAGTGCCGGGGCGCGAATCCGCCGCCGTATCCCGTTCCGTTTCCACGCGCGTTGCAATGAGCCGGCGATGGACTGGGCCTGCCTGTTCCTGCCGCAGCTCGCGCTCGACGACGTCCTGCGCGATGCCGAAGACCCCGACACTCCGACGGCGGTGCTCGACGGCGCACCCGCATGTCGCGTGCTGTATGCCGTCAGCCCGTCCGCACGCCAGCAGGGCCTGCGCCCCGGGATGACGCTTGCCGCCGCGCAGGCGATCGGCGGCGCGTGCCGGTTCGTGGTGCTCGATGCGGAGAAGGTCGAACGCACGCGCGAGCGCATCGCGGCATGGGCGTACGGGTTCAGTTCGCAGGTGAGCCTCGATCTGCCGCATGCGATCGTGCTCGAGGTGCGGCGCAGCCGTCGACTGTTCGGCGAGTGGCCGCGTTTCGAGATGCGCCTGCGCGAAGGATTGCGTGCGCAGCGGGTCCGGCATCGCATCGTCGCTGCACCGAACCCGCATGCCGCGCGCGTGCTCGCGAACGTGCATGACGGGTTGGCGGTCGGCGAACGCGATCTCGATCGTGCGCTCGGTGACGTGCCGATCGAGCGGGCGGGCCTGTCGCCCGACATGGCGCAGGCGTTCTCGCGCATGGGCCTGCGCAAGCTCGGGCAGGTGCTCGCGTTGCCGCGCGCCTCGTTGAACAAGCGGTTTCCGCCTGCGCTGCTCCGATGCCTCGACCGCCTGCGTGGCGGTGCGGGCCCGCTGACCATGTACCAGCCGCCGGATCGTTTCGAAGCGCGCATGGAATTCGATGCGGAGATCGAATCGAGCCTGGCGCTGCTGTTTCCGGTGCGTCGACTGACGGCCGATCTCGCCGCGTTCCTCGTGAGTCGCGACGACGGCGTGCAGCGCTTCTCGCTGTGGATGGAGCACGAGTTCCTGCCGCCGAGCGAGGTGCGCGTCGGCCTGCTCGCACCCGAGCGCGATGCGGCGATGCTGTTCGAACTCGCGCGTGGTCGCGTCGAACAGGCTGCGTTGCCTGCGCCTGTGCGCGCAGTGCGACTCGAAGCACGCGAACTGCCGCGCTTCGTGCCGGCCGCGCGCGATCTGTTCGACACCCGTGCACAGCAGGGCATGCCGTGGACGCAGCTGCGCGAACGCCTGCGCGCGCGCCTGGGCGACGCCGCGGTGCAGGATCTCGGCTGGAATGCGGACCATCGCCCCGAGCGCGTGGCCGACAACGCGCTGTCGACGATGCCGCGACAGCCGCCCGTGCTGCCGCGTCCCGGCTGGTTGCTGCCCGGCCCGCAACCGTTGCGCGAGCCGATCGCGCAGCTCATCGCCGGGCCGGAGCGCATCGAAGCCGGCTGGTGGGACGGCGGCGACGTGCGTCGCGACTACTACATCGTCGAGACGCTGCACGGCCAGCGCGCCTGGGTGTACCGGCCGCTGCGACGCTATGGCGACCCCGTACCGCCGTTCGTGCTGCACGGATGGTTCGCGTGATGCGCGCGGCCAACGACGACGCGCCGCCGGACTATGCCGAACTGCATTGCCTGTCGGACTTCAGTTTCCAGCGCGGTGCCTCGACCGCGAACGAGCTGTTCGCGCGTGCGAAGGAGCAGGGCTACACGGCGCTCGCGATCACCGACGAATGCACGCTCGCGGGCATCGTGCGGGCGCTCATGGCGTCGGAGAAATTCGAGCTGCCCTTGATCGTCGGCAGCGAGATGCGCATCGAAGACGGCCCGCACTGCGTATTGCTGGTCGAATCGAAGGCGGGCTACACCGCGCTCTGCGGCCTGATCACTGATGCGCGGCGTCGCGCGGAGAAGGGCGCCTACCGCTTGCTCGCCAGCGATTTCGATCGCCCGCTCGAGGGCCTGCTCGCACTCTGGCTGCCCGGCGACACGCCCGACCTCGAGCAGGGGCGCTGGCTCGCCGACCGTTTTCCGTCGCGATGCTGGATGGCGGTGGAACTGCATTGCGGCCCGAATGACGCCGCGCGCATCCGCGTCCTGCGCGATGCGGCGCGCACGCTCGGCCTGCGCTGCGTCGCCAGTAGCGACGTGCACATGCACGCGCGCAGTCGGCGTGAGCTGCAGGACGTCATGACGGCGATCCGCCTACGCACCATATTAAAAGATGCCGGCTATGCGCTGTTCCCCAACGGCGAGAGGCACCTGCGCAGCCGCGCGATCCTGTCCGCGATCTATCCGCAGGACATGCTCGACGAGACGCTCGCGATCGCCGCGCGCTGCACGTTCCATCTCAAGCGCGATCACCAGTACGAATATCCGCGCGAGCTGGTGCCGTCGTGGCATACGCCGACGACGTGGCTGCGCCAGCTGGTGAAGATCGGTATCCGCCGGCGCTGGAAGGCGCTGCCGCCTGAGGACGCGCATCGGCGGGCCACCGAATCGCAGATCGAGAAAGAACTCGAGCTGATCGAGAAGCTCGGCTTCGAGAAGTTCTTCCTGACCGTCTACGACGTCGTCCGCTTTGCGCGCGTGCGGAAGATCCTCTGCCAAGGACGCGGTTCGGCGGCCAACTCTGCCGTCTGCTACGCGCTCGGCATCACCGAGCTACGGCCCGGTCAATCGAACCTGCTGTTCGAACGCTTCATCTCCGAGAACCGCAAGAACGAGCCGCCGGATATCGACGTCGACTTCGAGCACGAACGTCGCGAGGAGGTATTGCAGTACGTCTTCAACTACTACGGACGCCGGCGCGCCGCGTTGGCGACGGTGGTGATCTCGTATCGAGGGCGCAGCGCAGTGCGTGATGTCGGCCGCGCGCTCGGCCTGCCGGAAGACCAGGTCGGCGAGCTCGCGAAGACGCTCGATCGCTGGAGCTCCGAAGCGCCACTGCCCGCGTACCTGCGCGAGAACGGCTTCGACCCCGACACGCTGCTGATGCGAAAGCTCGTCGAACTCACCAGCGAACTCGTCGGCATGCCGCGCCATCTGTCGCAGCATCCGGGCGGCTTCCTGATCTCGGAGCACGACCTCGCCACCATCGTGCCGGTCGAAAACGCCGCGATGGACGACCGCACCGTCGTGCAATGGGACAAGGACGACATCGAGTACATGGGCATGCTCAAGGTCGACTGCCTCGCGCTCGGCATGCTCACCTGCATCCGCAAGACATTCGACGTGCTGCGCGACAGCGGACGTCGAACAATCTCGATGGCGTCCATCGCGCGCTGCGATCACCGGTCGGAGGCGGGCCGGAAGGTGTTCGAGATGATCCAGGCGGGCGACAGCATCGGCGTGTTCCAGATCGAATCGCGAGCGCAGATGACGATGGCGCCGCGGCTGAAGCCGGAAAAGTTCTACGACCTCGTCATCCAGATCGCGATCGTGCGACCCGGCCCGATCCAAGGCGACATGGTCAAGCCCTATCTGCAGCGACGAATGGGACGTGAGCCGGTCAGTTACGTCAAACCCGAACTCAAGGAAATTCTCGAGCGCACTCTGGGCGTTCCGCTCTTCCAGGAACAGGTCATGCAGATCGCCATGAAGGCCGCGAAGTATTCGCCTGCGGAAGCCGACGACCTGCGCCGTGCGATGGCGGCATGGAAACGCAACGGCCGCATGGAAGAGCACCGCGTCCGGCTGACGCAGGGCCTGCTTTCGAACGGTTACGACGAGGAGTTCGCGGCGAAGATCTTCGAACAGATCAAGGGCTTCGGCAGCTACGGCTTTCCCGAATCCCACGCCGCCAGTTTCGCGCTGCTGTGCTGGCAGAGCGCGTGGCTCAAATGCCACGAGCCCACCGCGTTCGCCGCCGGCCTGCTGAATTCGCAGCCGATGGGCTTCTACTCGCCCAGCCAGATCGTGCAGGACCTGCGTCGCCACGGCCTCGACGTGCGGCCTGTCGACATCCGCTATAGCGACTGGGACTGCACGCTCGAGTTCCGCGGTGCGCCGGACGATCTCACCCAGCAGCCTGCGTTGCGCCTGGGGTTGCGCATGGTCGACGGCTTCAACGAAGCCTGCGCGCATCGCGTCGTCGCCGCCCGCAAGGAGCGGCCGTTCACCGACGCGGCCGACCTCTGCAAGCGTGCGTCGCTCAACATGCGCGAGCGCAACGTGCTCGCCGATGCCGGTGCGCTGCGTGGCCTGCTGGGCCATCGGCACAAGGCGCGCTGGCTGATGAGTGGCGTGGAATCGAAGACGCCGCTGCTCGACGAAACCGTGAGCGCGCAGGAAGCGCGCGTGGCGCTGCCGCTGCCGAGCGTCGAAGAAGACATCCGCACCGATTACGCGACGCTCGGTCTCACGCTGGGCCGGCACCCGCTGTCGCTGCTGCGCACGACGTTGGCCAAACGCGGGTTACGGCGTTCGCGCGACCTGAGGGCACTGCCGAACGACACCCGGGTGTCCTTCGCCGGCATCGTCACGTTGCGCCAGCGGCCGAGTACCGCCAGCGGCGTGACGTTCCTGACGCTGGAGGACGAGGACGGGCTCACCAACGTCGTGGTTTGGAAACGCATTGCCGATCGCGACCGCCGCGCGCTGCTCGGCTCGCGACTTCTTCTCGTGCGCGGTCACATGGAGGCCGGTGACGGCGTGCAACACCTCATCGCGGACCGGCTCGAGAATCTCGACGCGCTGCTCGGTGGCCTGTCGACGAGTTCGCGCGATTTCCACTGACGCTCACGTCATGCGGTTGCTGACGTCCTTCTGGATGCCGACGTACCGCCACACGCGCCCGTCGGGCCCGCGCATCGGCGCAAGGCTGAGCTCGTTCCAGAACATCGAGCCGTCCTTGCGATAGTTGCGAAGCACGACCAGGCAGGAATCGCCGCGATCGATCGCGCGGCGAAGTTCGTCGATCCCGGCCTGGTCGTGATCGTCGCCCTGCAGGAACCGGCAATCGCGGCCGAGGATCTCGTCGGACGAATAGCCGGTGAGCCGCTCGAACGCCGGGTTCGCGAAGATGATCGGATGCTCGGGCGCGCCCGGTACGACACGTGCGATGACGACCCCGTCGCGCGCTGCCATTACGGCCTGTCGGAAGACGGTGTCGTCGGTACCGCTACCGCCGCCATGCGTGAGGTGCGCGAGGACCTGCGAATGGATGTCGTTCGACGTGGCGGGCATGGGGATCCTCGGAAGCGACACGCATGATACGAAGCGCGCGCCGCGCCGGATTCACAGGTTCACCTTCGTCATCCCATCCGCCGGGTAGCGCGTGCCCGACACCGGGTGGGCATCGAGCACCGCGTCGATGCGCGCAACCTCGTTCGCGTCGAGCGTGATGTACGCGGCCTGCGCGTTCTCGTCGAGACGCTCGATCTTGCGCGTGCCGGGAATCGGCACGATGTCCTCGCCCTGCGCGAGCAGCCAGGCGAGCGCGAGCTGCGCAGGCGTGCAGCCGCGCGCGGCGGCGAGTTCCTTCACCGCGTCGACCAGCGCCTGGTTGCGTTCGGCGTTCGCATGCTGGAAACGTGGATGGTTGCGGCGGGTATCGTTCTCCGCAAGGCCCTGCGCGGGCGGCAACGCGCCGGTGAGGAAGCCGCGACCGAGCGGGCTATACGGCACGAAACCGATGCCGAGTTCGCGGCAGGTCGGCAGGATCTCGGCCTCGACATCGCGCGACCACAACGAGTACTCGCTCTGCAGCGCACTGATCGGATGCACGGCTTGCGCGCGACGGATCGTCGCCGCCGACGCTTCGGACAGGCCGAGATGTCGCACCTTGCCGGCGTCCACCAGTCGCGCCATCGCGCCGACGGTGTCCTCAATCGGCACGGTGGGATCGACACGATGCTGGTAGTACAGATCGATCGTCTCGACGCCGAGACGCCTCAGGCTCGCGTCGCAGGCTTCGGCGACGTACTGCGGCGAACCGTCGATGCGCAGCATGCGGCCGTCGGACGCGCGCACGTTGCCGAACTTGGTCGCGAGCACGACGTCGTCGCGCCGCGTCTTCAGTACCTTCGACAGCAGCTTCTCGTTCTCGCCGACGCCGTACATGTCGGCGGTGTCGAAGAAATTGATGCCGCGGTCGAGCGCGTGGTTCAGCACCGCGAGATTGGCCGCCTCCTCGCTGGGGCCGTAGAAGTCGGACATGCCCATGCAGCCCAGGCCAATCGCCGAAACGGTCAGGCCCTGGCCCAGGGTGCGACGGGGAAACGATGCGGTCATGGCGGTCTCCGGAACGATCGGCGAAGGGTAGCGGCGTAGGCGTTATGCGTCCGCCGACGCCATTGACGGCCGACGAGCGCACGGCTGCCTAGCATGGGCGCTCCGCCGCCCGACCACGCACCATGTCCGGCCCGAGCCATCGCCCGCTGCAGACGGTCGTTCGCAGCCTGTTCCAGCGCCAGGCGCCGCCTCCGCAGCGTTGGCGGTTCTCGGCGCGGGCGGCGTTGTGCACGGGCTTGCCGATCGTCGCCGGCTGGCTCGCGCACGACATGGCCGCCGGGTTGATGGCGTCGATTGGCGGCTACACCGCGCTGTACGGCAGCGGCCGGCCGTATCGCAGTCGTGCATGGCTGCTCGCGTCGATCGCGTTCGCGCAGGCGCTCGCCGTCGGCGTGGGCATTGCGGCCGGCGGCGCGGTGTGGAGCACGATCCTGTCTATCGCACTTACGGCGACGCTGGCGACGTGGCTGTGCAACGCGCTGCAGACCGGGCCGCCCGGCGCGTACATCATCGTGCTGGCCTGCGCGTCGGGCACGGCGATGCGCGCCTCGCACCTGTCGCCGTTGCATTCGGCGGCGCTGATCTTCGCCGGCGGCGCGTTCGCATGGATCGTGCAGATGGCGGGCGGGCTGTTGGATCCACACGGGCCGGAACGGCGAGCGCTGGACACGGCGCGGCGCGCAGTCGCCGCGTTCATCGATGCACGCGACGGCGCGGACGCCGACGGTGCGCGCCGTCGCGCGGCCCTGGCGCTGCAGCAGGCCTGGACGGCGCTGGTGGCGCAGCAGCCCGCACGCTCGCGCGGCGACGCCACCGTCGGCCGACTGCGCACGCTCAATCGCGAGCTGCATACGCTGTTCGCCGATGCGGTGGCCGCGGAGCCCGAGTCGTCATCCGACGCACTGAGAGCACGGCTCGACGCGATCGATCGCCGCCTGCAGCATCTCGACGACGTACCGGTCACACCACGCGACGCGGTGCCGACCGGGCGGCCCGATGCGATGGACGCCTTGCGCGACAGCCTGCGTCCCGGCTCGCCGTTGCGGCGCGTCGTCGCACGCGTCGGCCTTTGTGCGATCGCCGTCGGTGCGCTGGCGACCGGTGCACACCTCGAGCGTGCGTACTGGGCGGTCGCCGCCGCCGTGCTGATGCTGCACATGGGCTACGACTGGACGCGCACGCTGCAGCGCGCGTTGCAGCGATCACTCGGCACGTGGATCGGCCTGCTCCTGGCCGCCGCGATCCTGAAGCTGCATCCCGACGGGCTTGTGCTCGCGCTGGTGGCGATGGCGCTGCAGTTCGCGATCGAGATGCTCGTCGTCCGCAATTACGCGGTCGCGTGCATCTTCATCACCGCGTCCGCGTTGACGATTGCGAGTAGCGGTCATCCGGACGCGCACGGTAGTTATCTCGTCGCCCGCGGCGTCGACACGGCGATCGGCTGCCTGTGCGCGCTCGTCGTCTATGCATTGATTCCGCCGAAACCGACCGCGGCACGCCTGCCCACGCTCGTCGCGAACGTACTCGACGCCGCGGCCTCGGTGCTCGAACACATCGAAGCCGGCGACGTCATCAGCCGCGCTGCGCGCCAGGCCCGCGCACGCCTGCAGCGCTCGACGTTCGCACTCGCGCAGGCGTACGAGGAAGGCATAAACGGCTCGATGGCGCGACGACGCGTCGCCGAACAGGCGTGGCCCGTGGTGGCGGCCGCGGAGCGGTTGGCCTACCGCGTGCTGGCGATCGCGTGGTCGCGCGAGTCCGCCGGTGCCAACCGACCACCGCTCGCAGCAGCGGCGATCGCGCAATCACGTGAGGCATTCGCAACGCTCGCCGAGGATGTGCGTGCGCGACGCGACATCGGCGCCGACACGCAACCTGCAGTACTGCGCATCGAGTTCGACGCCCTGAAGCAGGCCCTCGCCACGATGCCGTCGGTCGAGGGCCGCTGAGGCGATATCAGCTCAGGCGACTGCGTGCGTACCCACGCATCGCACTCGCCAGCCACTCGGCAAAACCCGGGCGGATCGCGTCGTAACGCGCGACGAAATCCGGGTGACCGGTGTACATGTCGGCCAGGCCCGCATATGCGGCGGCATCGGGCGCACGCGGCCAGCTGCGGCCCACCCAGTCGCGATGGCGTGCGATCAGCGTTTCGACACGCGGCGAATCAACGGCATCGCCCGCGGCCATCGCATCCGCAAGCCCGCTTTCGATCTCGCGCAGATCGGCAAGGAAACCCGCCTTGTCGTCGTCGCTCCACGACGCCATCGTGCGCCGCGCGTGTTCGACGCCGCGCTCGCCATGTTCGCCATACGTCGTCTTGATCTCCGCCTCGTAGGCGGCCTGCTTCTCGGCATCGAAGCCGTCGAACAATGCCTTGTCGTTCATTGTGATGTCCTCATCCAGGGTGGCGACCGTGTGGTCGATGGTGCGGATGAGGCGATGCAGCTGCCCGAGGCGTTCCTCGAACTGCGTGCGATGCGCGAGCAGCGCTGTGCGCAGGTCGAAGGCCGGGTCGTCGAGCACCGAGGCGATCGCCGCGAGTTCGAAGCCGAGCTCGCGGAAGAACAGGATCTGCTGCAACCGCAGCAGTTCCGCCTGCCCGTACCAGCGATATCCGTTCGCGCCAACTTCCGCCGGCGCGAGCAGTCCGATCGCGTGGTAGTGGTTCAGGGTGCGGACGCTGACGCCCGACACCTTTGCAAGTTGCTTGACCGTACGACGCATCGACATCGCTCCATCCGTCGACGCCAGCATCGGGGCTGACGTCGCGTGAGGGTCAAGCCCCGCGAGCGATTACTCGACGGTCACCGACTTGGCGAGGTTGCGCGGCTTGTCGACGTCCGTGCCGCGGGCGAGCGCCGCGTGGTACGCCAGCAACTGCACCGGGATCGCGTGAACGATCGGCGACAACACGCCCACATGGCGCGGCGTGCGGATCACGTGCACCTGCTCGGATTCGCCGAAACGGCTGTCGGCGTCCGTGAACACGAACATCTCGCCGCCGCGCGCCCGCACTTCCTGGATGTTGGACTTCACCTTCTCCAGCAGCGCATCGTTCGGCGCGATGACGACGACCGGCATCGCTTCGTCGACGAGCGCCAGCGGCCCGTGCTTCAACTCGCCCGCCGGATACGCCTCGGCGTGGATGTACGAGATTTCCTTGAGCTTGAGCGCGCCTTCGAGCGCGATCGGGTAGTGCACGCCGCGGCCGAGGAACAGCGCGTGCTGCTTCGGTGCGAAGCGCTCGCTCCACGCGACGATCTGCGGCTCGAGGTTGAGCGCGTGCTGCACGCTGCCCGGCAGCTGGCGCAGGGCCTCGATGTAGGCGAGCTCCTGCGCGCCGTCGAGGCGGCCCTGCAGCTTGGCGAGCGTGCAGGTCAGGGTGAACAGTGCGACGAGCTGCGTCGTGAACGCCTTGGTCGATGCGACGCCGATCTCGGCGCCGGCGCGCGTGTAGTAGACGAGCTTGCTGGCGCGCGGAATCGCGCTCTCCGGCACGTTGCAGATCGACAGCGTCTTCTCGTGGCCGCGCGACTTCGCGTACTTGAGCGCTTCCATCGTGTCGAGCGTTTCGCCCGACTGCGAAATCGTGACGATCAAATTCTTCGGATTCGCGTAGACGTCGCGATAGCGGTATTCGCTCGCGATCTCGACGGTGCAGGGCAGGCCGGAGATCGCCTCGATCCAGTAGCGCGCGGTCAGGCCCGCGTAATAGCTGGTGCCGCAGGCGAGGATCTGCACGCCTTCGACGTCGCGCAGCACCTCACCCGCATCCTTGCCGAACAGCTCCGCGGTGAATTTGCCGTCGTCCATCAGCGCTTCGATGGTGTCGGCGACCGCGCGCGGCTGCTCGTGGATTTCCTTCTGCATGAAGTGGCGGTACGGGCCGAGTTCCAGCGACGCCAGCGACACGTCGGAGACGTGCACCTCGCGTTCGATGGGCGTGCCGCTCGCGTCGAAGATGCGCACCGACTCACGCGTGACATCGGCGGTGTCGCCCTCGTCGAGGAAGATCACGCGGCGCGTCGCCTGCACGATCGCGGAGACGTCGCTGGCGACGAAGTTCTCGCCGTCGCCGAGGCCGACCAGCAGTGGGCAGCCCATGCGCGCGGCGACCAGGTGACCCGGCTCGCGCTTGCTCACGACGGCAATCGCGTAGGCACCTTCGAGTTCGCGCACCGCGGTCTGCATCGCGGCGAGCAGGTCGAGCCCGCGCTTCTGGTGGAAATGGATGAGGTGCGCGATGACTTCGGTGTCGGTCTGCGACTCGAACACGTAGCCTTCGGCGCGCAGGCGATCGCGCTGCTGCTCGTGGTTCTCGATGATGCCGTTGTGCACCACCGCGAGCTCGCCGAACGAGATGTGCGGATGCGCGTTCGTCTCGGTGACGCCGCCATGCGTGGCCCAGCGCGTGTGGCCGATGCCGAGGCGCGCGTGGAAGTTCTCCTGTGCGGCCGCGTTCTCCATCTCGGCGACGCGACCGGTGCGGCGCACGCGGCGCACGTCGTCCCCGTCGATCACGGCGATGCCGGCGGAGTCGTAGCCGCGGTACTCGAGTCGCTTGAGGCCGTCGATCAGGACCGGAACCACATCGCGATCCGCGATCGCGCCGACGATGCCGCACATAGGGAAGCTCCTCCGAGAAGGCGCCTAGTGTAGCGGCCGGGTGTCCGTCCGGCGGACGCGGGCGGTGTCCGCGGACGGCGTCCGTTTGGGTTTCGCCCTTGCGGATCAAGGAGTTGCGGTTGGCACGATGCGTGCTTAAAGCCGCTTCAGAACCTCAGCATCCCATCCGCCCATGGCCATCCGCGATACCTCCGCACAGGACGTGCAGGTTTCCACCACCGAACCCGGCCGCGGCCGGCGCCGCCTGCTCCTCGTCGGGGGTGCCGCCGCGGTCGCGCTCGTGCTCGCCTTCGGCGTCGCCGCGCGCTTCACCGGCTCGCGCTCGGTCGACGTGCAGCGCCTGCGCATCGCCGAGGTCACCCGCGGCACGCTGGTGCGCGACGCGCAGGTCAACGGCCGTGTGGTCGCCGCGGTGAGCCCGACGCTGTACGCGCCGGTGGCCTCGACGGTCGTGTTCGAGAAGCACGCCGGCGACAAGGTCGCCAAGGGTGACGTCATTGCACGGCTGGTCTCGCCCGAACTGCAGAGCGAACTCGCGCGTGAGCAGTCCACGCTGCAGCAGCTCGAAGCGCAGACCGGCACGGCGCGCATCACCGCGTCGCGCTCGCGCCTGGATGCACGCAAGGAAGCGGACGAGGCGCAGATCGGCCTGCTCGCCGCGCAGCGCGACCTCCAGCGCATCGAGCATGCGTTCCGAGGCGGTGCGCTCGCCGAGATCGACTACCTGCGCGCGCAGGACGCGCTCAAGACGGCGCAGATCCGCTCGCAGAACGCGATCAAGGCGGCACAGCTGACGGGCACGAGCGCCGGTTACAGCGTGCAGACCAGCGCGCAGGAAGCGCAGCGCCAGCGCCTCGTCGTCGCCGAAGCGCAGCGCCGGGTCGACGAACTCAACGTGCGCTCGCCCATCGACGGCGTGATCGGCACGACGCTGGTCGCCGACCGCGCCGTGGTGCCGGCGAATGCCGCGCTGCTCACCGTCGTCGACCTCTCCAAGCTCGAAGTCGAGCTGGAAGTGCCCGAGACGTACGCCGAAGACCTCGGCCTCGGCATGACCGCGCAGGTGCAGGTCGGTGCGACGACCGCGGACGCGACGATCTCGTCGATCTCCCCGGAAGTCGTGAATCGTCAGGTGCTGGCGCGCGTGCGCTTCGCCGGCGGCAAGCAGCCGCCGGGCCTGCGCCAGAACCAGCGCGTCACCGCGCGCGTGCTGATCGAGGAGCGCCCGAACGTGCTGATGGTCGAGCGCGGCCCGTTCGTCGACAACGGCGGCGGCCGCTACGCCTACTTCGTCGACGGCGGTAGCGCGACCAAGCGCCCGATCCGCGTCGGCGCCACCAGCATCTCCGCCGTCGAACTGCTCGATGGCGCCAAGCCGGGCGATCGCATCGTCGTTGCCGGCAGCGACCTCTTCGGCGACGCCGAAAAAGTCTCCCTCTCCCAGTAATCACCTCTCCAGAACACGCAGCCCGAGGACGTCCCCATGCTTCGCATGTCGCAGCTCAGTAAGGTCTACCGCACCCACATGATCGAGACGCATGCGCTGCGCGGTCTCGACATCCACGTCCGCGAAGGCGAGTTCGTCGCGGTGACCGGGCCGTCGGGTTCGGGCAAGACGACGTTCCTCAACATCGCCGGGCTGCTCGAGGATTTCACCGGCGGCGAGTACAAGCTCGACGGCGTCGACACGCGGGGTCTCAACGACGGCCAGCGCAGCAAGCTGCGCAACGAGAAGATCGGCTTCATCTTCCAGGGCTTCAACCTGATCCCCGATCTCAACCTGTTCGACAACGTCGACGTGCCGTTGCGTTATCGCGGCCTCGGCTCGGCCGAGCGCAAGAAGCGCATCGAGGACGCCCTCGGACAGGTCGGCCTGTCGTCGCGCATGAAGCATTTCCCGGCGGAGCTTTCGGGCGGCCAGCAGCAGCGCGTCGCGATCGCCCGCGCGCTCGCCGGCAGCCCGCGCCTCCTGCTCGCCGACGAACCGACCGGCAACCTCGACTCGCAGATGGCGCGCGGCGTCATGGACCTGCTCGAGGACATCAACGCCAAGGGCACGACGATCGTGATGGTCACGCACGACCCGGAGCTCGCCGCGCGTGCGCAGCGCAACATCCACATCATGGACGGCCTGGTCACCGACATCACCGCCGCCAGCGCGCTGCACGCGGTGACGCATCCGTCCGCGCCGGCATCGGTCTGAGGTCACCGCCATGTTCACCTACTACCTGAAACTCGGCGTCCGCAACCTGCGGCGCAATCCCGTGCTCACCGCGCTGATGGTGTTGACGCTCGCCGTCGGCGTCGCCGCAAGCATGTCCTCGCTCACGCTGCTGTATGCGATGAGCGGCGATCCGATTCCGCAGAAGTCCACTCGCCTCGTCGTGCCGCTGCTCGACAACGCACCGCTCCAGCAGCCGAACCCCAGCAAGGACCCGCCGGACCAGCTGACCTATCGCGACGCGATGGCGCTGCGCGCATCCGGCAAGAGCGCTCACGCGACCGCCGTGCTTGGCATCAGCGGCGCGGTGAGCGGCAACAAGCCCGACGCGCGCCCGGAACTCGTCGACGGCGTAGCCGTGAACAACGACTTCTTCTCGATGTTCGACGTTCCGTTCGCGCAGGGCGGCGCCTGGAGCGCGGCCGACGACAGCCGCGGCGGCAACGTCGCGGTGATCTCGAAGAAGCTCGCGGACAAGGTGTTCGGCGACGCCAACCCGGTGGGCCGCACGCTGCGCTTCGAGAACCACGACTACCGCATCACCGGCGTCGTTGGGCAATGGGAGCCGCTGCCGAAGTTCTATCGGCTGGTCGGCGGCAACACGCTCGCGTTTGAAGAAGTTTTCATCCCGTTCAATAACGCCATCGCCAACGAGATGGACCCGAACGGCAGCGTCAACTGCAACACGAATGGCGAGATCAAGCCGGGCTACCAGGGCCTGATGGATTCGGAATGCGTATGGGTGCAGTTCTGGGCCGAACTCGCGAGCCCGGGCGACCGCGCCGCCTACGCGCAATACCTCGACGACTACGTCCGCGAGCAGAAGAAGCTCGGCCGCTTCGAGCGCCCCCTCAACAACCGCACCTACAACGTCATGGAATGGCTGGACCAGCAGGAAGTCGTCAGCGACGACAGCCGCCTGCAGACCTGGCTCGCCTTCGGCTTCCTGCTCGTCTGCCTGGTCAACGTCATCGGCCTGCTGCTCGCCAAGTTCACCGCACGCAGCGGCGAGATCGGCGTACGTCGTGCGCTCGGCGCGCCGCGCATCGAGGTGTTCAAGCAGTACCTCACCGAGTCCGGCGTGATCGGCGTGGTCGGCGGTGCGCTCGGCGTCGCGTTGACGTTCGGCATCCTCGCGCTGATGGCGCACCAGTCCGACCAGATCAAGGCGCTCGCGCACATGGACTGGGTGATGCTCGGCACCGCGATCGGCCTGTCCATCCTCGCCAGCCTGCTCGCCGGCCTGCTGCCCACCTGGCGCGCGTGCCAGGTGCGCCCGGCCGTCCAGCTCAAGTCGCAGTAAGCGGAGAACGTCATGGAAATCCGTCCCATCCTGTCCGCGCTCCTGCGCAGCAAGACCGGCGCCGTGCTTATCGCCGCACAGATCGCACTGACGCTCGCGATCATCGCGAACGCGCTCTACATCGTGAACGATCGCGTCGCCCGCTCGATTCGACCGAGCGGCATCGACGAGGCAAACAGCTTCTTCATCACGTTCGCCGGCATTGGTGACATGGCCGACAAGGAAGCGATGCAGAAGCGCGACGTCGAGGTACTGAAGGCGATCCCCGGCGTCGTCGACGCCGCGTGGGTCAACCAGTACCCGATGACGCAGAACGGCTGGGGCCTCGGCCTCACCACGACGCCGCAGGACCCCTCGTCGGGCGTCAACGGCGCCGCGTACTTCTCGCCGGATTCCATGGTCAAGACGCTCGGGCTCAAGATCGTCGAAGGCCGGGACTTCACTGCGGACGACGTGCGCACCGTCGATCCCGACACCGGGCAGCTCGGCGCCGACAGCGTGCTCGTCACCAAGGCGATGGCGAAGAAGCTGTGGCCGGACGCGACGTCGTACGTCGGTCGCCCGGTGTCGCTCGGCAGTGGCACGGACAGCGTGCCCATGCGGGTGGTCGGCGTGATCGACACGCTGATGACGCCGTTCGCGCAGCGCAGCGACAACGCCTACAGCAGCTTCGTGCTGCCGGTGCGCTACATCGCCAGCGAGGGCTCCTACGCCGTGCACACGGCGCCAGGCCAGCGCGACCGCGTGATGCGCGCCGCCGAAGATGCGCTCGTCAAGCTGCGCAACGACCGCGTGCTGACGTCCAACCGCTCCGCCGATGACACGCGTGCGCGCCGCTACCAGGGCGAGCGCTCGATCGCCGGCATGCTGATCGCGGTGACGGTCGGCCTGCTGCTCGTGACGGGCAGCGGCATCGTCGGCCTCGCCAGCCTGTGGGTGACGCAGCGTCGCAAGCAGATCGGCGTGCGCCGTGCGCTGGGCGCGACGAAGGTCGACATCCTTCGCTACTTCCTCGTCGAGAACGCGATGATCAGCACGATCGGCATCGTCATCGGCATCGCGCTCGCGCTTGCGCTCAACCAGGTGCTGGTCAGCACGATGGAGCTGCCGCGCCTGCCGCTGGCCTACCTCGGCTACGGCATGCTGACGCTGTGGGGCTTGGGCATACTGGCGGTGTACGGGCCGGCGTCGCGCGCGGCCGCGGTCCCGCCGGCGATCGCCACGCGCAGCGCCTGATGTCCCCAGGGGAAGCCATGTCCGACACCCACCGCCGCGCACGTCAACCGATGTGCGCGGCCATCGACGAAACGGTGGCCTGATGGCGCGCGTGCTCGTCATCGACGACAACCCCGCGGTCGCCACCGCGCTCGACGTGCTGTTCTCGCTGCACGACATCGAGACGCTGCGCGCCGAGTCGCCGGATGCCGGCCTCGCGGTGCTCGATCGCGAAGCGGTCGACATGGTCGTGCAGGACATGAACTTCCACGCCGACACCACGTCGGGCGAGGAGGGCCGCGCGCTGTTCGCCGAGATCCGCGCGCGCCATCCGGACCTGCCGGTGATCCTGCTGACCGCATGGACGCATCTCGACGCGGCCGTCGACCTCGTGCGCGCCGGCGCGGCGGATTACCTCGGCAAGCCGTGGGATGACCGTCGCCTGATGGCATCGGTCAACAACCTGCTCGAGCTGTCGCAGGCGCGGCAGGAGATCGGGCGTCGTCTCTCGTCCGAGCGGCGGCGTCGCGAGGCACTGACCCGTGAGTTCGACCTGCGCGACGTCGTGTTCGCCGATGCGGCGACCGAGGCGGCGCTCTCGCTCGCGGGTCAGGTCGCGCGCTCGGAATTGCCCGTGCTGATCACCGGGCCAAATGGCGCCGGCAAGGAGAAGTTCGCCGAGATCGTGCACGCGAACTCGGCGGTGAAGAACGGTCCGTTCGTCGCGCTCAACTGCGGCGCACTGCCGGGTGAACTGATCGAAGCCGAACTGTTCGGTGCGGAAGCGGGCGCCTACACCGGTGCGAACCGCGCACGCGAAGGCAAGTTCGAAGCCGCGGATGGCGGCACCCTGTTCCTCGACGAGATCGGCACGCTGCCGCCGGCGGGGCAGGTCAAGCTGCTGCGCGTGCTGGAAACGGGGCGCTTCGAGCGCCTCGGCGGCAACCGGGAACGCACGGTCAAGGTCCGTGTCGTCAGTGCGACGAACGCCGACCTGCCCGCGATGATCGCGGCCGGACAGTTCCGCCAGGATCTGTTCTATCGCCTCAACGCCGTCGAAGTGCGCGTGCCGGCGCTCGCCGAGCGGCCCGACGACATCCTTCCGCTCGCCCGTCATTTCCTCCCGCGTGGCAAGCGGCTTGCGGTCGACGCCGAACGTGCGCTGCTCGCGCATGCATGGCCCGGCAACGTGCGCGAACTGCGCAACGTCGTGCAGCGCGCGGCGTTGCTCTCGCGTTCGGATGCGATCGAAGCGCGCGATCTCGGGTTGCCGGCAGCAGCGATCGTGCCAGCCTCCGCCGATGAACCGGATCGATCGAGCATCGAAGCCGCGCTTACGCGGCACGCGGGCGTCGTTGCGCAGGCCGCGGCCGACCTGGGGCTGAGCCGCCAGGCGCTGTATCGCCGCATGGAGCGGCTGGGCATCGGGCGCCCATGAACGGGTGCGCCGCCATTGCGGATGGGATGTCATGCGCGCGTTGCGTCGGCTGCCGCTGACGATCACGTTCTCGCTGGTCGCAGCGCTGCACGCGCTGTTCGCGGCGTCGCTCGCGCTGCTGCTGGATCGCTTCGTGCTCCACCAGGCGGCCACCTCGATCGCGCTCGCCGTCGTGCTCGACCTGCCGCTGCTCGTCTACCACGTGCGTCGCCTGCTCGCGCCGATGCACTCGCTGTTCCGCGCGCTCGCCGGCACGGTCGCGAGCTATCGCGATGGCGATTTCAGTTTCGGCATCCAGTGGGACGGCGACGACGAACTGCGCGAACTGGTCGACAGCCACAACGCGCTCGGCGACGTGCTGCGTGAGCAACGCGTCGCGCTCGTGCAGCGCGAGCTGCTGCTCGACACCATGGTGCAGAACACGCCGGTGTCGATGGTGCTGGTCGGGCCGTCCGGCCACGTCGTCCATGCGAACCTCGCTGCGCGCCGCATGTTGGGCGACGGCAAACGTCTCGAAGGCCGGATGTTCGGCGACCTGCTGATCGATGCGCCGGAAGCGCTGCGCGATGCCTTCGATCGCGGTGGCGATGCGATGTTCACCGTCGGCGATGACGACGACGAGGATGTCTACCACCTCTCGCGTAGGCACTTCCGCCTCAACGGACGTCGACATGAGCTCGTGCTGCTGCGCCAGCTCACCGCCGAACTGCGTCGCCAGGAAGTGCAGACGTGGAAGAAGGTCATCCGCGTGATCTCGCACGAGCTCAACAACTCGCTGGCGCCGATCGCATCGCTTGCGCATTCGGGTGCGGAACTGGTGCGTCGCGGCCAGTACGATCGGTTGCCGACGGCGCTGTCGACCATCGAGGAGCGCGCGCGCCACCTCGAAGGCTTCATTCGCGACTACGCGCGTTTCGCGAAGCTGCCGGCGCCACGTGCGGAGCCCGTCGAGTGGTCGCGCTTCCTCGCGCAGCTGCACGCGCAGGTGCCGTTCAAGGGCGAGACCGATGTCGAGGGCGTGGTGCGCATCGACCTCGCGCAAATGGAGCAGGCACTGCTGAACCTGCTGAAGAACGCGCACGAATCCGGGTCGTCGCATGAGGATGTCGAGCTGGTGCTGCGCAGGCTGCCCGACGCCTGGCGCATCGACGTTCTCGACCGCGGGCAGGGCATGAACGAAGCCGTGCTCGCGAACGCCTTGCTGCCGTTCTATTCGACCAAGCGCAACGGCACCGGCTTGGGCTTGGCGCTGGTGCGCGAAATCGCGGAAGCGCACGGCGGGCGCGTATCGCTCGCCAACCGCAACGGTGGCGGGCTCTGCGTGTCGATGACACTGCCTGCTTAACGCTACACATTCGTGAACGGGCCGTCGTGACATCGCGCTGACGCTTGGTCCGGAGGATCGCGTGGCAGCGGCAAAGGGGCGACACGCAAGATGAGCGTCACCGGGGGCACGGATGGACAGCGCACGCTGACACGCAGCGAGCTCGAGCTGGAGCTGGGCAAGCTCGCGCTCGTGCTGGGCCGCCTGCAGCCGCGTCGCAACCCGTCCACCGGTGGCATGCCGACGTGGCCGTCCCCCGTGATCGACGGTTTCCTCGATGCCTGCGTGCGTGTGCTCGCGCAGACGCGAAGCGCGCACCGCGGCTGGGTGACCGAGCGACTCTGCCATCTGGCGGCGTCCGCGCAGCTCGGCATCATCGGCCTTCACGAATGGCTGGCCGACAACTCGCGTGCGGGTGTCACGTCGGATCGCCTGCGCGTGCGCCCGGGTTCGCGTGCATCGTCCTCCGATGCGCCGTAGTCGCGTTCAGCGCACTTCGCGATAGCCGCCGGGCACGCCGTTCGGCGAGAACACGAACTGCCACAGCTGCGCCTGCCGCGTCCGGAAGGTCGCCATGCTCGCGGCGAGATAGAAGCGCCACATGCGGCGGAAGCGTTCGTCGTAGCGCGACGGCCATGCACGCTCGATGTTCGCGCGCCAGGCCTGCAGGGTGCGGTCGTAGTCCGGCCCGAAACCGTGCCAGTCCTCGAGCACGAACAGCCTTTCGGACGCACGCATGATCTGCGCCGCAGACGGCAGCATCGAGTTGGGGAAGATGTAACGGTCGATCCAGGGGTCGGTCGTGCGCACCGATACGTTCGAGCCGATCGTGTGCAGCAGCGTCAGGCCATCGGGCATGAGGCAACGGCGCACGGCCTCGAAGTAGCTGCGATAGTTGCGCTCGCCGACGTGTTCGAACATGCCGATCGAGAACACGCGATCGAACCGGCCTTCGAGTTCCCGATAGTCCTGTAGACGGATATCGATCGGAAGACCGCGGCACAGGTCACGCGCGAACTCCGCCTGCTCCGCGGAAATGGTGACGCCGACGCCACGGATGCCGTAGCGCTCGGCCATGAACTTCAGCGCTTCGCCCCAGCCGCAACCGATGTCGAGCATCGTCATCCCGGGCTGTAATTGCAGCTTGCGCGCGATGAGGTCCAGCTTCGCCTCCTGGGCGTCGTCCAGCGTGGCGGCATGCGCCCAGTACGCGCAGCTGTAGACCATGCGACTGCCGAGCATGGCGCGGAACAGGTCGTTGCCGAGGTCGTAGTGGACGCGACCGACGCGCCGCGCGCGTCGGGTGGACTGCACGTTGGTCAACGCGGCGCGCACGCCGGCCCAGATCGCCGTCATGCCGCGCACGCGCTCGTCGAGATGCGCATCGAGCAAACGCGTCAGCAGGCCGTCGAGGTCGTCGGTGCCCCACACGCCGTCCATGTAGGACTCGCCGAGCCCCAGCGATCCGTCACGTAGAACGCGGGCCGCGAAGCCCGGCGCGCGAACACGGATGTCCGTCGGCTTCGGGCCGTCGAACTCGACATCCGCGAACGCGAGCAGTTCGGCGAGGCGACGATCGAGGTAGCCCGAGCGCTGCACGCGGGCGGGGGCATCGCGGATGATCGGGGATTCGATGGACACGGCGTGTCCCTGTCCTGACCTGGAATGCGCGCGGTGAGTCGTAGTGCGCGCGGGAGTGCTTGTGTTGCGAGCGCCTGTCGGTACGGCCGAGCGCGGTCAGGTTGCGCGGCGCCGCGTCAGCATTTTGCGATGGTGGTGTAGAGGACGCGGGCGCGCGCACGCGCGCCGGTCGAGGCCGCTAAGCGCGCCTGACCGCGACGCTCAGCGGGGCGTCTTCTTCGGGCGATGCCAGCCTTCGAGCGTGGTCTGGCGCGCGCGGCCGACGGTTAGTTCGCCCGCCGGCGCATCGCGCGTGATCACCGAACCCGCACCGATCGTCGCACCGGCGCCGATCGTCACCGGCGCCACCAGTGAGCTGTTCGAGCCGATGAAGGCCTCGTCCTCGATCGTGGTGCGGTGCTTGTTCGCGCCGTCGTAGTTGCAGGTGATGGTGCCGGCGCCGACGTTGACGCGGCTGCCGATGACCGAGTCGCCGAGATAGGCGAGGTGGTTCGCCTTGCTCGACACGCCCATCGTCGTCGCCTTCGTCTCGACGAAATTGCCGATGTGCACGCCGTCGGCGAGCACGGTGCCCGGGCGCAGGCGCGCAAACGGACCGATCTGTGCGGCGCCTTCGACGACGACCCCCTCGAGGTCGCAATGCGCGCGCACTTCCGTGCCCGGGCCGAGCTTGACGTCCTTCAGCCGGCAGAAGGGGCCGATGCGCACGCCGTCGCCGAGCTCGACATCGCCTTCGAGGATGACGTCGACATCGATCGCCACATCCATGCCGACGCGCACCGTGCCGCGCTGGTCGAAACGGACGGGGTCCGCAAGCGTCGCGCCCGCGGCGCACAGCGCATGCGCGCAGCGACGCTGCAGCGCGCGCTCGAGCTGCGCGAGCTGCCAACGATCGTTCGCGCCTTCCACCTCGATGGGATCGTCGACCAGCACGAGTTCCGCCGGGCTGAATTCGTCCGCCGCGGCGGCGAACACGTCGGTGAGGTAGTACTCGCGCTGCGCGTTGTCGTTGGACAGATGCGCCAGCCAGCGACGCAGCGGTTCGGCGTCGGCGACGAGGATGCCGGTGTTGATCGTGGTGATCTCGCGCTCGTCGTCGGTCGCGTCCTTCTGCTCGACGATGCGCGCGACCTTGCCGGCCGCGTCGCGGATCACGCGGCCGTAGCCGTTCGGGTCGTCGAGTTCCGCGGCGAGCATCGCCATCCGGCCCTCGGCCTCGAGCAGCTTCTGCAGCGTGTGCGTGCGGATCAGCGGCACGTCGCCGTAGAGCACGAGCACGCGCGCGTCCTGCTCGATTTCCGGCATGGCCTGCAGCACGGCGTGGCCGGTGCCGAGGCGTTCGGTCTGCTCGACCCAGTCGAGATCGCTCTGGCCGTCGAACGCGGCGAGCACCTGGTCGCCTCGATGGCCGTAGACGACGTGGATGCCGGCCGGCGCGAGCACGCGTGCGGTGTCGACGACGTGCTGCAGCATCGGAATGCCTGCGACCGTCTGCAGCACCTTCGGCTTGGCGGACTTCATGCGCTTGCCTTCGCCGGCGGCGAGGATGACGACGTGCAGGGGCGCGGGCATGGCAGTCACGGGCAGCGGGACGGAGTCGGGATTCTAGCGGTCGCGTCGCGGCAGGCGTGGCGTCGCCATGTGAAAGCGCGCGGCGAGCCTCTACCATGCCGCCGGTGTCCGCATCGCCCGCTCCTTCGACGCCCGGCGTCCTCGTCCAGCGACGCCTCGTCGAGGCGGGCGCGCTCGCGTGCGTGGCCGGCTTCGTCTGGCATCGGTTGTGGACCGCATTGCCGGCGGCGCGCTTCGGTGAGTCGCTGGTGCTCGCCGTGTTGTGGCTGGCGCTGGCGTGGGGTGTCGCGCGGGTCGCACGTCGCCGTCTGGTCGATGGCATCGCGCTGATCGCGATCGTCGCGCTGGCCGTGATGGCGGGGCCCTTGCCGGTGCTCGCGACAGCATTGCTCGCGGGCGCGGCGATCGCGATCGGCACCTGCTGCGTCGATGAGATGGGCGGCGCGTTCGTGATCGGTGCAGCGGTGATCGCGGGTGTCGTCGGCTGGCTGTTGCCGGTGCCCATTCACTCGACCTGGCTCTACGCGGCGATGTGCAGCGGCGTCATCCTGTTGCGTCGTCGTGCGGTGCTCGGCGCTGTACGCGGTGGTGTCGCTGCATGGCAGGCGACCGTCGACGCAGCGCCGCGCGCGTGGGCGGCTGCGGCCCTAGCCGTCGGCCTCGCGTCCGCGGGCGCATGGTTGCCGACGCTGCAGTACGACGATCTCGCCTATCACCTCGGCCTGCCGTGGCAGCTGTTCGAGCGTGGCCGCTATGCGCTGGACGCGTCGCAGCAGGTATGGGCGCTCGCGCCGTGGGCCGGCGACGTGCTGCAGGCGATCGCGCAACTGCTCGCGCGACAGGAAGCGCGCGGTGCGCTGGACGCGGCGTGGTTGCTCGCGATCGCCGTAGGTGCCTATCGATTGTCCGCATCGCTAGGTGCGAACGCGGCGATGCGCGCTCTTTCCGTCGCACTTGTGGTGACCCTGCCACCGATCGCGGCGCTCGCCGGCAGCATGCACACGGAGCTTCCGGCAACAGCAGCGCTGCTCGCACTCGCCGCGCTCGCAGTGAAGCCAAGGAACGACGCACGCGGTGTCATCGCCGTCGCGCTTATCGCCGGATTCCTCGCCGGCCTCAAGCCCATCCACCTCGTCGCTGGCCTGCCGTTGGTATTGCTCGCCGCATGGCGACACCGTGTGCAGGTGCGACCGCTGCACGTGCTGGCGGCCATCGTCGCGTTCCTGATCGTCGGTGGATCGAGCTACGCCTACGCCACGGTCACCTGCGGCAATCCGGTACTTCCGCTACTCAACGGCGTCTTCCACTCGCCGTGCTTTCCGCCCGTCGACTTCAGCGATGCGCGCTGGCAACGCGTGCCTTGGGTGCCATTGCCGTGGTCGATGACCTTCATGACGCACCGGCACCTCGAAGGGTGGGACGGCGGGGTTGGATTCGCGCTCATCACGCTGTCGGGCGCGGCGATCGCGGCGGTGATCGACCGGCGTACGCGGGCGATCGCGCTGTGCGCGCTGTTCGCCGTGATCGCCCCGATGGCCGTCATCGCCTATGCGCGTTACGTCGTGCCGGGTCTGGCGGTGCTGATTCCGACCGCCGTCGTCGCGATGGCGCGCGTGCTGCCGCCGCGCCGTGCGGTGCTGCTCGGCGTCGCGCTGTGCGTGCTCGACATCGCGTTCCAGGCGAACGCGCAGTGGATCCTGCATACCGGCGGCATCAAGCGCGCGTTGGTCGCGGGTGGACGCGATGAGCCGCTGTTGATGCGTTACGCGCCGGAACGTCTCGCCATCGAACGACTTCGCGCGGTCGCTCCGACGGCGACCGTGCTCGACCTTGGCGGCGCAACGCATGCGGAGCTGGCCGGTCGCGGTCGCACCACGCTGTGGTACGCGCCGCGGATGAATGCGGCCGCGACGTCGGCCGACGGCGATGCAACCGGCGAGGCCTGGTCACGTGTGCTGCGGGACGCCCGCATCGGCATCGTCCTGCTGCGCACGCCGGACGCCACACCTGCACGCCGCGCCGGCTTGGCCCGCGCCGGTGCCTACCCGCTCCTGACCGTCGGCCCGGTAGAGTGCTGGCGCCTTCCCGAACCCGGAACCCGATGAGCCTCAGTCGACAGAGCCGCGCCTATCTCACCATCGGCCTGATCCAGTGGCTGGTCGACTGGGCGGTGGTCGTGGCGCTGAGCCACGCGGGCATGGGAATCGAGATCGCGAACGTCATCGGCCGTATCGCCGGCGCGCTGCTCGGCTTCCGCATGAACGGGCGTTTCACGTTCGGCGACGGCGACACGACGCTGGGCGGCCCGCAGTTCACGCGCTACCTCGTCATGTGGCTGTCGACGACCGTGGTGAGTACGTGGTCGATGGGTGCGATCGACGACGTCGTCGGCCTGCATTGGGCGTGGCTCGCGAAGCCGGGCGTGGAGTTCATCCTCGGTGTCATCGGCTTCGTGCTCTCGCGGCATTGGGTCTATCGACCCTGACCCGGTCGCGCTTTCGGGTCGCGTTCACCCGACACGCGCTAATCCTGACTCCAGTTGGCCCGAGGTGGGCCGATAGCCAAGGCATGGGGCTTTTGGCGACGGAGGTCCGGGGATGGCTTCACTGCAACGGGGTGCGTCGGCCGAGCTGTGGCAGGCGCTGGTGCACGAGGCGGGTGAGCGTGCCGGTTGCGCGCTCGACGAATCGCGCGAGAGCTATCTGGTATTCGTGCTGCTGCGCCATCAGGGCGACAACCACCTGCTCGCGCGCACACAGGCGCTCGAATGGCTGCATGCGCAGTCGCTGGCAGGGCGCGCCCGCGAGGAATCACTGCGTGACGTCGGCGATCGCTGCCTGCTGATCGCCGGACTGTATCCCGCGCTCGCCGAACGACGGCGCGTTAACGTGCGCTACTTCATCGACATGGGCCGCAGCGCCTATCAGGGCGTGGCCGAAGCCGGCCGCTCGGCCTATGCGACGTTGTTCGCCCAGCTCGCCGACACCTACGGCGAGCTCGTGTGCACGTTGCGTGCGGTGCGACCGGACATCACCGGCCTGTCGATCGACTACGCGCAGCTCGCACGGCTCACGCCTGCACCCGGCCGACACTGACGCGATCGCCGGCGTTCACCGGCGACCGCGTCATTCGCGTCAAGGCGTCGGCGCGTACCGCAGGGTTACGAACAGCCCGCGACCAGGCTGGCGGTAGTACTCGACCGTCTCGTACGTGCGATCGAACACGTTCTCGATACGCGCCTGCAGGCGAAGCGCTGGTGTGAACGCGTATTCCGCGCGCAGGTCGAACGTGGCGAAGGCACCGAGACGACGCGTGTTCGCGAGGTCGTCGTATCGCGCGCCTTCGCCCGCGGCGGTGACGCCGAAGCGGAACGCACCGAACTCGCGATCGAGGTCGAGACGCGCGCTTTCGCGTGCGCGACGCGGCAGCAGCAGGCCTTCCACACCTGCGCTGCGGTTCTTCGCGTCAACCCAGCTCACGCTGCCCGACGCGATCCAGCCGGCGAGCGTCGTGTTGCCGCTCAGCTCCGCGCCGCGGAGGCGTGCGCGGCTGATGTTTTCCGGTCGGAACGACGTGGAGCTGTACGAGATCAGGTCGTCGACGTTGGTCTGGTAGACGTCGAACCGTGCGCTCGACGCCGTGCCCGTCCACGCGAGCCCTGCTTCGAACGTGCGCGAGCTTTCCGGCTGCAGGTCCGGATTGCCGAAGCCGAACGGGTAATACAGCTCGTTGAACGTCGGCGCCTTGAACGCGGTGCCGGCGCCCACGGTGAAGCGCCACTGCGACGCGAACTCGTAGCCGAGTGCGAGGTTGCCCGTCGAGTGACCACCGAACTGCTGGTTGTCGTCGTGGCGCCCGCTCGCCTGAAGGTCGAACGCGCCGAAGTCGCCTTGGTACTGCAGGAAGGCGGCACGGTCGATGCGCTGCTTGAGGATGTAGTCGGTGACGTCGCTCTGCACGACGTCACGTTGCCATTCGGCGCCCGCGCTGATCCGCTGACCTGTCGCGACCGTGAAGTCGCCCTGCAACGAAGCCGTGTCGCGGTTGGAAGCAAAGTTGCCCTGGTACTGGGTGCCGCTCGAGTAGTTGTCCGACGCGTCGCGATTGCGACCCGCCTGCAACCTCACGGACGCGTGCGCGGACGGGGTCCACGTCACGCCACCGCCAACAACCTGCTGCACGACGGTCGAGCGGTCGTAATAGCCGTCGTACTCGTTGTCGCCTTCCGCGCGGAGCGCGTTGACGTCGGCCTTCCAGCCGTCGGCGATGTCGACACCGCCGCGCAGCGACAAGGCATCGCGCGTGTAGCCGTCGCGGTCGCTTTGCGCAAACGCAGGCGTGAGGAAACACCCGCCACCAAACGAGGTGAGCGGATCGTACGTGCGACACGAATCAAATCCACGCGTCTCCTGCCGCGAATAGTCCGCGCCGAACCAGCCGCGGCCCACGCGACCGCCGTAGCCCGCGCTCGCTTCGTACGTATCGCGGCTGCCCGCGCCGATCGACATGCGCGGCGCCAATGCACCGGTATCGCGCTTGGTGAAGATCTGGATGACGCCGCCGATCGCCTCGCTGCCGTACAGGCTCGAGCGCGGACCGCGCACGATTTCGATGCGATCGATCAGTTCGACGGGAATGTCCTGGAACGCGACGAGACCCGAGGTCGCCGAGCCCATGCGCACGCCGTCGACCAGCACCAGCACGTGGTCCGACTCGCTGCCGCGCATGAAGATCGTGGTGAGCTTGCCGAGGCCGCCCTGGTTGCCGATGGAGATGCCGGCGCGGCCGCGCAGCAGGTCGGGCAGCGAACGCGCCTGGCTGCGTTCGATGTCTTCGCGATCGATGACCTCGACCGGCGCGAGCACGTCGCGCACGGCGACCGGCGCGCGGTTGGCGGTGACGACGACGGTGTCGAGCTTGGTCGCGTCGTCCGCGAACGCGGGCGTCGCCAGCGACGCGGCGATGGCGAGGGTGATGAGGCGGTACGTCATTGCGGTACTTCTCCGGCGTGCACGACCCCACGTCGTGCGGTCATAGGAAATCGCGAGGAGAAGGCGGAAGCGGGACGACGGCGCGGCAACGCGACGCAGGCCGCCGCAATGCCCTCCGCATCGCAACCAGTCGACGATCGGGCCGGTCTCCGGACTCGCGAGTGGATGCGTTCGCATCCCTCCGGGGCGCCTTCCCGTGACCTGACGTCACAGTGGCCGATGCCGCGGATCGACTCGCTTACCGTTGCGGGGGCAGTGCCGGGCTGGCGCAGTGCGCGTCACCGGCTTCCCGTTTCAACCTGCGGCGATCGACCGCCAGGTCACCCGAAAGCGGCGCGAAGTCTACGGGAAAGATCGACCCGGCGCGCGGGCCGCGTCAGAACGAAAGCGCATCAGGCGCTTCGGCCTCGTCATGCGCTTCGTGCGCATCGCCCATCGTCGTGGTGACTTCGGACGCCGGCGGCATGCGCCGGGCCGATGGCAGCAATGCCGCGCCCGCAGCCGCCTGCGCGGCGAGTTCGGTGCGGCGGTTGATGTCGACCTGTTGCCAGTGACAGCCGACCAGCGCGCCTTCCAGTGCATACAGAAGGTTGAGGCTGGGCCGGAATCCCGCGCGCTTCACCCGCAGGAACGATTCGACCGCGCCGATCGCGTTGACGTCGTCCCACGTGCGCAGGCCCACCTGGCGGAGCCATGCGGCGGACTTGCCACCGATGTTGAGGAGTCTCGGCGCGTCGGTCATGGCATCACCCCAGCGAGTCGACGAAGGCACGTGCAATCGCCTCGAGACCGCGCTGGTCGTCGAGGTCGAAACGATCGGGTTCCGGGCTGTCGAGGTCGAACACGCCGATGAGCGAGCCGTCCTTCGCCACGAGCGGCACGACGAGTTCCGAACGCGACGCCGAATCGCAGGCGATATGGCCCGGAAACGCATGCACGTCCGGCACGCGCTGCGTTTCGCGCGTCGATGCCGCCGCGCCGCACACGCCCTTGTCGAGCGGAATCCGCACGCAGGCCGGCAGGCCCTGGAACGGGCCGACGACGAGTTCGGTGCCGTCGTAGAAATAGAAGCCGACCCAGTTGAGCGACGGCAGCGCGTTGTAGACGAGCGCCGACAGGTTCGCGGCGTTGGCGATGCGATCGCGTTCGTCGTGCAGCAGGCCGTGCGCCTGGTCGAGCAGTTGTGCGTATTGCTCGGGCTTGGTGCCGCTGAGCGCGGAGGCGGTAAAGGTCATGCGCGAAGTCTAGCGCGCACGATTCGGCCGGATGCGCCGCTTTCGTGCGTTCGTTGTCGCATGCATGCAACGACCGGCACCGACCGTGCATCGCCTGTCCGCATACGACATGACTTTTCGCCCGGGCGGCCGCTTCGGGCATAGCTATACTCCGCAGTGCACAAATTGGCCTGCCGCCCGCGACGCTCGTCGCCCCCGACCCGGAGCCCTCCTGCATGACCTCCACCACGCGCCTCATCGTCGCGGCCGGCGTCCTGTCGCTCGGCCTCGTCGCCTGCAAGAAGGGCGGCGACGCACAGCAGCAGGGACCCGGCGGTGCGATGCCGCCCGCCGACGTCGGCGTGGTCGAAGTCCGGCCGCAGACGCTGCCCGCCACGCGCGATCTTGTCGGCCGTCTCGCGCCGTTCCGCAGCGCGGACGTACGTGCGCGCGTGCCGGGCGTCGTGCAGAAGCGCCTCTACGAAGAGGGTGCGGACGTGCGCGAAGGCCAGGTGCTGTTCCTGATCGATCCGGCCGAACTGCGCGCCGCGACCGGCCAGTCGCAGGCCGCGCTCGCGCAGGCGGAAGCCACGTACACGACGGCCCGCGCCACCGCCGCGCGCGCACGTCGCCTCGGCCCTGCGCAGTACATCTCGAAGGCCGATCTCGACAACGCGCTCGCCGCCGAACGCTCCGCCGCGGCCGCGGTGCAGCAGGCGCGTGCGGCGCTCGCGAGTTCGCGCATCAATCTCGGTTATTCCGAGGTGCGTTCGCCGATCACGGGACGCGCCGGTCGCGCGCAGGTCACCGAAGGCGCGCTGGTCGGGCAGGGCGGTGCGACGCTCCTCGCCACCGTCGACCAGATCGATCCGCTGTACGCGAACTTCTCGATCTCGGTGGCGGAACTCGACCAGCTGCGTCGCGGCGAAGGCAAGGGCGAACCGGCGGATCGCGACGTGCAGATCGTGCTGCCCGACGGCACCGTCTACGCGCAGCGCGGCACGCTCGATTTCGAAGGCAGCGTGGTCGACCCGGCGACGGGCGCGGTCTCGCTGCGTGCCCGCGTGCCGAACCCGGAACGCCGCCTGCTGCCGGGCACCTACGTCGGCGTTCGCGCGACGCTGGGCCTGCAGGACGCCGTCTACCTCGTGCCGCAGGCCGGCGTGCTGCGCGATGCGCAGGGCGCGTACGTCTACGTCGTCGGTGCCGACAACAAGGTCGTGCGCAAGGACGTCGGCGCGGATCGCCAGCAGGACGGCAAGTGGGTCGTCGACCGCGGCCTCGCGCCGGGCGACCGCGTGATCGTCTCCGGCATCCAGAAGGCGCAGCCCGGTGCGGCGGTGAAGCCGACGCCGTGGACCGAAGGCCCGGCGAACGCGAAGCCGGCGCCGGCCGCACCCACCGCGCGTAAGGGCTGATCCGCCATGTCCCGCTACTTCATCAACCACCCCGTATTCGCGTGGGTGATCGCGATCATGGTGGTGATCGCGGGCCTGCTCTCGATCCGCGGCCTCGGCGTCGAGTCGTACCCGAACATCGCACCGCCGCAGGTTGGCGTGTTCGCGAGCTATCCGGGTGCCGACGCGCAGACCGTCGAGCGCGCGGTCACGCAGATCATCGAACAGCAGCTCACCGGCATCGACGGACTGGATTACTTCAGCGCCTCGTCGAGCCAGGGTTCGGCGTCGGTGAACCTAACCTTCAAGCCCGGTGTCGATCCCGACATCGCGCAGATGCAGGTGCAGAACAAGGTCTCGCAGGCGACGCCGCGCCTGCCGTCCGACGTCACGCGTAACGGCATCACCGTCGCGAAGGCGAACTCCGGCTTCCTGTCGGTGGTCGCGCTGAAGTCGTCCGATCCCGCGATCGGCAAGGACCAGCTGTCCGACCTCCTCGCGTCGAACGTGCTCGACCAGATCTCGCGCGTTCCCGGCGTCGGCGGCACGCAGCTGTTCGGCGGCGAATACGCGATGCACATCTGGCTCAACCCCGACAAGCTGCAGGCGTACGGCCTTTCGGCGAGCGATGTGTTGAGCGCGGTGCGCGCGCAGAACGTGCAGTTCTCGGCGGGCCAGGTCGGTGGCGAGCCGTCGCCCGACACCCAGATGTTCACGGCGACGGTCGCGGCGGAAGGCCGGTTCTCCTCGCCGCAGGAATTCGAGAACATCATCCTGCGCGCGGATCCGAACGGCGCGACGGTGCGCCTGCGCGATGTCGCGCGCGTGGAGATCCTCGGCTCCGCGCATGGCTTCGACCTCAAGTGGGACGGCCAGCCGGCCGCCGGCTTCGCCGTGCAGCTCGCGCCGGGCGAAAACGCGCTCGCCGTCGCCGCTGCGGTGAAGCAGCGCATGGACGAACTGCAGCCGAGCTTCCCGAAGGGCGTGCAGTGGTTCTCGCCCTACGACAGCTCGGACTTCGTGCAGATCTCCGTCGACGAAGTCATCAAGACGCTGATCGAAGCGATGGTGCTCGTCTTCCTCGTGATGCTGCTGTTCCTGCAGAACATCCGCGCCACGCTGATCCCGACGCTGGTCATCCCGGTCGCGCTGCTCGGCACGTTCCTGGGCATGAAGATCCTCGGCTTCACGATCAACCAGCTCTCGCTGTTCGGCATGGTGCTGGCGATCGGCATCGTGGTCGACGACGCGATCGTCGTGATCGAGAACGTCGAACGCATCATGACCGAGGAGGGCCTGAGCCCTCGCGAGGCGACGTACAAGGCGATGCAGCAGATCACCGGCGCGGTCATCGCGATCACGCTGGTGCTCGCCGCGGTGTTCGTGCCGTCGGCGCTGCAGTCGGGTTCGGCGGGTGCGGTGTATCGCCAGTTCGCGCTGACCATCGCGATGGCGATGCTGTTCTCCGCATTCCTGGCGCTGGGCTTCACGCCCGCGCTGTGTGCGAACCTGCTGAAGCCGAGCGCGCACCACGACGCCCGCAATCCGATCTTCCGCGGCTTCAACCGCATCTACGACCGGATGGCGAAGACGTATGTCGGCCACATCCGCAGCGCCGTGCAGCACGCACCGCGCTGGATGGCGGTGTTCGCCTTGCTCGCGCTGCTGACCGGGTTCCTGTTCTGGCGCATGCCGGGCTCGTTCCTGCCGGAAGAAGACCAGGGCTATGCGCTCGCGATCGTGCAGCTGCCTCCGGGCGCGACGCTGCGTCGCACCGAAGCGGTGTTCGACCAGATGCGCGAGTCGGTCAAGAAGATCGACGGCTTCGACGGCATGATGCAGGTCGCCGGTTTCTCCTTCATCGGCCAGGGCGAGAACGTCGGCATGGCGTTCATCAAGCTCAAGCCGTGGGACGAGCGCAAGATCACCGCGACCGAGTTCATCCAGCAGGCCAACGGCGCGCTGTTCCCGATCCGCGACGCGCAGATGTTCGTGATCAACCTGCCGACGGTGAACGGCCTCGGCGCGTTCGGCGGTTTCGACATGTACCTGCAGGATCGCAGTGGCCAGGGCCGCGAAGCGCTGCAGCAGGCCATGGGCACGTTGCTGGCGAAGGCGGGGCAGGACAAGACGCTGGTCGGCGTGCGTCCCAACTCGCTCGAGCCGTCACCGCAGTTGAAACTCGACGTCGATCGCGTGCAGGCGCAGGCAATGGGCCTGTCGGTCGGCGACATCTACAACGCGATCCAGATCATGCTGTCGCCGGTGTACGTCAACGACTTCGTGCAAGGCGGCCGCGTCAAGCGCGTCACCATGCAGGCCGACGCACCGTACCGCACGGGCCCGGAGTCGCTCGGGCACTTCTACACGCCGGCGCCCGGCATGACCACGAACGGCACGCCGGCGATGGTGCCGCTGTCGAACGTCGTGCACTCGAAGTGGACCGTCGCCGAGCCGTCACTCACCCGCTACAACGGCTTCGCCGCGGTCGAGATCGTCGGTTCGCAGGCACCGGGCAAGAGTTCGGGCGAGGCGATGAAGGCGATGGAGAACATCGTCAACAACGACCTGCCGCCGGGCTTCGGCTACGACTGGGCGGGCCAGTCGCACCAGGAAATCCTGTCGGGCAGCCAGACCACGATGCTGATGATCCTGTCGATCGTCGTCGTGTTCCTCTGCCTCGCGGCGCTGTACGAAAGCTGGTCGGTGCCGGTGTCGGTGCTGCTGGTGGTGCCGCTCGGCGTGCTGGGTGCGATCGTGTTGTCGATGATGCGCGGCTTGCCGAACGACATCTACTTCAAGATCGGCCTGATCACCGTCATCGGCCTTGCCGCGAAGAACGCGATCCTGATCATCGAGTTCGCGATCGCGGAGCGTCAGCTCGGCAAGCCGCTGCGCCAGGCGGTCGTGGAAGCGGCGAAGCTGCGACTGCGCCCGATCCTGATGACGTCGTTCGCGTTCATCATGGGCGTCACGCCGCTGGCCATCTCGACGGGCGCGGGCGCGAACTCGCGCCATGCGATCGGTACGGGCGTGATCGGCGGGATGCTGTTCGCGACGTTCCTCGGCCTGTTGCTGATCCCGGTGTTCTACGTCGCCGTACGGCGCATCCTGGGTGACACGCTCGACGATCCGCCGAAGCTCGATCCGAACGAGATCCATCGACAGATCCCGCTCTGAGTCGAATCGTCCGCTGCACCTCGAAGCCTCCGCACTGCGGAGGCTTCTTTTTTTGGTGGCGCGAGGCGCCAACTGGTGGCGGATCTCTCTCGTGTCACCACGCAGGTGGGAACGCGACGCGGCGCCCGCCGTGCACCTGCATCGCGCCAATGCGCCAACGTGAAGCACGCATCTGTCTGGCACCGGGGCAAAAAAACCCGGCAGCTGGCGCTGCCGGGTTCGGGGTTTCCAGCGGGAACTGGAGAGAGAAACTTACTTCGCGGCCTTGCCGGCGGCGACGTTGACCGTCTGCTCGGCGGTCTTGGCAGCGCCCTTGGTGGCCTGCTCGAACTGGTCCTGCGCCTGGCGGACGGTCTCGTTCGCGCTGCGGGCAGCGGCTTCGAACTGGCCCTTGGCGATCTGGGCGACCGACTCCTGGACCTTCACGAAGCGGCCGAGGACGTCCTGACCCGTGGTTAGCGCGCGCTCGACATTCTCGCGGGCAACTTGCGCACCGCGCGGCCAGAGGTTCTTGGCGCCGTCGAAATCACGGACGTTGGTGGCTTCGCCGAAGAAGGCGAAGGTGGCCGACGCGCGCTCTTCGAGGGCCGACAGCTGCAGGCCGACGATGGCCTCGGCGTTCTCGAGGGCGAGACGGTTGATGCGGGCCGCGGTGTCGGCGAACTGACGGGTGGCCGCGGCGAACTGCTCGTTGAACTGTGCGTACATGGCGGGCTCCTGAGGCCGGGATCGGCCGAGACTGCATGGATGGTGCGTTGCAGCATAGGCTCGTCTTTTGTGCAGCGCAACAACCGCTCGTCGGCCGTTGCCCGCGGCTCAGGGAGGTGAGCGGCTGTAGCGCCGCAAGCGGCGGTAGGCGGGTCGATCCGCTTTCGGGGCCGGTCTCGGAGCCTCAGGCTCCCGGGCCGCGGTAGCGGCAGCCCGACGTGCAGGTCTCGTGGACCACGATTTCCGACAGCAGCGGCAGCGCAGGCTTCAGCCGGTCCCAGATCCAGGCGGCGAGCCGCTCGCTGGTCGGGTTCTCGAGCCCCTCGATGTCGTTGAGGTAGTGATGGTCGAGCCGGTCGTAGATCGGGCGGAAGGCCGCCTTGAGGTCGGCGAAGTCCATGATCCAGCCGGTCTCGGCGCCGGGCTCGCCGGAGACGTGGATCTCCACGCGGAAGGAATGACCGTGCAGGCGGGCGCACTTGTGGCCCGGCGGCACGTTCGGGAGCCGGTGTGCGGCCTCCAGCGTGAAAACTTTAAAGATGTCCATCGCCGGCATTGTACGGGCGGCCTTCCCGGGTGGCTGGGCGGCGCGGGGCCTCTGCTAACGTACCGACGTCGCGGCTTCGACCCCGTTTTACGTGTCCGACTCCGTCCCGAGCACCGCGCCGAACGTTCGCCGCCCGGCGCCGCGGGTGCCGGCGGCATGGGGTCCCGTGTTCGGCAGCCTCCTGCTCGCCGCGATCTACGCACCGCTCGCATTCGCCAGCCTTCGCTGGGGCATGACGCGCGGCGTCGCGTCGCCGATGTGGCCGGCGGCGGGCGTCGCACTCGCCGTGTTCGTTCTGCGCGGACGCCACCTCTGGCCCGGCGTCGTGCTCGGCTACCTCGGGGGTGCGCTGCTCAACGCATCGCCCAATCCGCTGTGGGTGTTGACGGTCGTCGCTGGCGGCAACGCGCTCGCGGTCTACGCCGGGCATGTCGCGCTGGAGCGCCTGCGCTTCAACCCGGCGTTCGAGACGTTCCGCGACTTCGTGACGTTCGCGCTGGTGTCGGCCTCCATCGCCGTCATCTCGTCCAGCATCGGCGCCGCAGCGATCGCCGTGCCACTGCATCTCGCTGCCGACCGCGTCTGGTTGATGTGGAGCCACTGGTATCTCGGCGACATCACCGGCGTGCTGATCGTCGGCACGATGCTGCTGGCCTGGGCGCGGGGCGACTGGACCCGCACGCTGCGCTGGTGGGCGGAGCTCGCCGCCTGCCTCGCGGTGTGCACGGCGATCGCCGCGTACGTGTTCCTGAGCAGCGGCGAACGCATCTACACCTTCATCGTGTATTGCCCGTTGATCTGGGCGGCGCTGTCGCTGCGGCTGCGCGGGGCGAGCGCCGCGTGCTTCCTCGTGGCGATGGTCGCGGTGGTCGGCACCACGCTCGGCGCGGGTCCGTTCGTGTCGCACGACCTCCACGCGCGCTATCTCGACCTGCAGGTGTTCGTCATCGTGATGGCGGCGGCCACGCTGGTGCTCGCGGTGGTCGCCGACGAGCGCCGGTCGCAGCACGCGCTGATGATGAGCGAGACGCGCCTGCGCCTCGCGCTCGAAGCGTCGGACACCGGGCTGTGGAAGATCGACCTGCGCAACAGCGCCATGACGTTCTCGCCCGAGTGCGCGCGGATCACCGGCATCGACGAGCGTGCGATCGCGCCGACCCGCGAAGGCGTCGCGACGCTGCTGCATCCGGATGACCTCGCGCGCATGCGCGTGACGCTGGCCGAGGCGATCGAGCGCCATACCCTTTTCGAAAGCCAGTTCCGCGTGCGCCGGCCCGACGGCAGCGAGCTGTGGATCGAGGCGCGAGGGCGCGCGCTCTACGACGCCGACGGCGCTCCCGCCTCGATGCTCGGCACGATCAGCGACATCACCGAGCAACGTCGCAACGAGCGGCGCCTCGCCGAGCAGGCGCGGCTGCTCGACCTCACGCGCGACGCGATCCTCATCCGCGATCTCGAAGGGCGCATCACGTTCTGGAACGACAGCTGCGAGCGCCTCTACGGATACTGCCGCGACGAAGCGGTCGGGCAGATCGCACGCGAGCTGTTGCGCACCCAATTCCCGCGACCGTTCGAGGAGATCGCGGCGTCGCTGCTCGAGCACGAGCAGTGGGACGGCGAGCTCCTGCATTACCGCAAGGACGGCGAGGCGCGGGTCATCCACGCGCGCTGGGTGCTGACGCGCGATGCGGCGGGCCAGCCGCAGTCGGTGATGCAGACGCATACCGACATCACCAATCGAAAACGCGCCGATGCGGCCACCGCGTTCCTGACGGACCTCGATCGCCACATCGCGCAGGCCTCCAGTGCCGACGAGGTGGCCGAGGTCGGTCTGCGCCTGCTTGGTGAGCATCTCCACCTCATGCGATGTCTGCTGTCCGACATCGACCTGGACAACGCGCGGATTCGGCCGCTCTACGAATGGACGGGTGGTGGTCCCACTGTTCACGGTACGTACGACGCGCGTGATTTCCTCACCAGCGAATTCGGGAAACGCTTGGCGGCGGGCGAATCCGTCGCCATCCGCGATGTGCGCACGGATGCATTGACGGCGTCCGTCGCCTCCAACTACGTGCCCTACCGCACGATCGCATTGGCGGCGACGTCGTACGTCATCGAAGGCCGACTGGCCGGCACGCTGACGGCGTCCGTCGCAGAGCCTCGCCAGTGGCGGCCCGACGAGATTCAATTGCTCCGCGAAGTGGTCGCGCGCCTGTGGCCGGCGATCGAACGCGCGAAGTCGGTTTCGGCGCTGCGCGAATCCGAAGCGCGCTTCCGGCAGATGGCCGACACCGCCCCGATGATGATCTGGGTGGCCGAAGCCGACGGCCGCTGCAGCTACGTCAGCCGGCGCTGGACCGAATTCACGGGGCGCGTGCCCGAGGCCGAGCTCGGCTACGGCTGGAAGGATGTCGTGCATCCCGACGACCTGCCCGCGTACTCGGATGCCTTCGGCGAGGCGGCTGCCGCGCAGCGCGCGTTCGCGTCGGAATACCGCGCGCTGCGGTGGGACGGCGCGTGGCGCTGGCTTCACGCGACGGCGCGTCCGCGTTTCGGTGCGGCGGGCGAATTCCTCGGCTACATCGGCGCGGTGATGGACGTCACCGAGCGTCGCGATGCCGAGGATGCGCTGCGCGAGGCCGATCGTCGCAAGGACGAATTCCTCGCCACGCTCGCGCACGAATTGCGCAATCCGCTGTCGCCGATCCGCACCGGCCTGCAGGTGCTCAATGTCACCGACGATGGCGACACCGCGCGACGCACGCGCGCCATGATGGAGCGCCAGCTCGGCCACATGGTGCGGCTGATCGACGACCTGCTCGACGTCTCGCGCATCACCAGCGGCAAGGTCGTGCTGCAGCGCGATCGCATCTCGCTGCAGGATGCGGCGCTCGCGGCGATCGAATCGGCGCGTCCGTTGATCGAACATGCGCGGCATCGGCTGCACGTCGAATTGCCGTCCGCGCCCCTGTGGATCGACGCGGATCCGACGCGCATCGCGCAGGTGATGACCAACCTGCTCACCAACGCGGCGAAGTACACGCCCGACGGCGGCGACGTCACGCTGCGCGCCTACGAGTCGGAGGGATCGGCCTGCGTGTCCGTCATCGACAGCGGCCTCGGCATTCCGCCGGACGCACTCGGCGCGGTGTTCGGCATGTTCGCGCAGGTGAATCGCACGCTCGACCGTGCACAGGGCGGGCTCGGCATCGGTCTCGCGCTCGCGCGGCGACTGGTGGAGATGCACGGCGGTTCGATCACCGCGCAGAGCGAAGGCTTGGGGCGCGGCAGCACGTTCGTCGTGCGACTGCCGCTCGCCGTCGACCTGCCGTCGTCGTTCGAGCACGTTGCGACATCCACGGCGTTCGCGCCGCGCCGCCGCGTGCTCGTCGTCGACGACAACCGCGACGCCGCGGAAACGCTCGGCATGATGCTCGAGCTCGATGGCCATGCCATCTGCGTGGCGTATTCCGCACTCGACGGCCTGCGCCTGGTCGACGAGTTCCGGCCCGACATCGCCTTCCTCGACATCGGCATGCCGGTGATGAACGGCTACGAGCTTGCGCGCCGGCTGCGCGACCGCGACGACGGCGACGCGATGATGCTCGTCGCGGTGAGCGGCTGGGGCGCCGATGCCGACAAGCAGGACGCTGCCGATGCCGGCTTCGACCTGCATCTCACCAAGCCCGTAAGTGTGGAAGCGGTGCAGGAGGCGATGATCCGCACGCGCACCTGCGACATCGCGGGCTGACGCCGATCCGTCACGCAGCCTTGATCCCGATTTCATGGATCGCTGCGTAGAACGAACGCGTCCCACCGAGTCCGCCGTCATGTCTGCCACGCTGTCGTCCGACTGGACCCTCGACCCCGCCCACGCCACCGCGACGCACGTGTCCGGCGTCACCGTGGTCGCCCTCCGCGGCAATGGCCGTGGACGCTATCGGGCGGTGCCGTTGCCGGACACGCTGCCTGCGCCCGGCCCGGGCCTGACCGACGACGACTGCGAGTTCGTCGCGCGACTCGTCGGCGAGCGCGTTCGCGAGGGCGCGAAGCTCCTGCTCGACCTGATGCGCCGCCGGCGCGTCGAGGGCGCGACCCTGCACTGAGGTCGCCGCTGCGCCCGCTCGGCGCAACGATCGGTATACACTCGGGACTGTGCGCGCCATCACGGTCCGCGCCCGCATGCCGAGGGAGGCTGGCCGCGGGCGCCGCGCGACCCAGGAGTCGATGTGACGTCCCAGCAGCTCCAGACCGCGGCCGATGCGACCGAGGGGAGCGATCTCGACCCGGTCGGGCGAGTCGATCGGGAGATCATCCGTCAGGTCGACCTCGACCGCGCGACAGCGCTGATCGAACGCCGCAGTGCGTCGGGCCTGCTCGACGAGCTCGCCGGCATCGTGCAGGCGCTCGAAGTCGCCGATTCCCGTACCACGCCGCGCCGGGCCACCATCGTCGGCCGGTTGCTGGGTCGCGATCTGTCCGGGCAGGCGCGGGCGCGCCAGGCGCACGAACACGTCCGCATCCGTCTTCAACTCGCCGAGCGCCGTGCGCACGACGTGCTCGCGCACGTCCGCGAACTCGACGACGCGAGCGCGCACATCGCGCGCCAGCGCGCGCGGCTCGCCGAGATCGCCGAACGCGGTCGCGAAGCATTCGATGCCTTCGAAGGCGGTACGCGATCCGATGCGATGGGGCGTCGCCTCGACCACCTCACGCTGCTGTTGAGCACGTGGGACATCGCGATTGCGCATCTGCGGCTCGTGCGCCAGTACGACGAACTCCTGCTCGCACGCTATGCACACGTGCGCGACGTCGTGGTGCCGCAGTGGTTGCGTCGCGTCGATGCTGCACTTGCAGCCGAGGAACACGACGGCCCGCCGCCGGGCGAGCCGTTGCGCGAAGCACTGGCGGTGCTGTTGCAGGTGACCGCACCGGAGCCCGCGGTGTTCCCGCGCGCCGAGGACGTGCGCGTCGTCTGACCTAGCGTTCGTCGCGATCGAGCATGTCGCGCGATTCGCGCGGCCCACGCGGCTGGCGATGACCTTCGAGCGGAACGTCCGACACGACCGGCGGCGCCGGCGTCGCGGTCGTTGGCTTGTTCCACGCATGCGATTCGAGCATGCCGACACCGACCAGGCCCGGCATCAGCGCGAGCAGCGACAGGTCGTTCCCCTGCGCCTGCGGCGCCACGTGGCTACCGAGCACCGCGCCCGTCGCCACCGCGAGCAGGCCGCACATCATCAGCATTCTGGGATTGCGGACCATGCCGACCTCGAGGGCGGAGGCGTCGAGGCTCGCACGCATCGGCTGCACGCCATGTCGAGACGCAGCGGGCCGAACCGCGCTATTCATGCCCCGTGCGAAGGCGTGAGCACGCAGTGACCCGGTGCGGTCGAGGCCGATCCATCGCAAGCGGCTGTAACCCCGTCCGCAGCTCGGGTACGTTCTAGCCGGGGACTTCCAACGGACTCGACCATCATGCGATCGCTCGTCGCCTTGCTCGTCTGCGCGCTCGTCGCCTCGCCGTGCCTCGCGCAGGCGCGGCGCAACCTCACTGCACCACCCTTGGTGACGACCGATCGGGTCGACGCACCCGTGCGGCTCGAACGCGCCGCGATGTCCGTGGAGCAGGCCGGCGGCACCGTGCGCACCACGCTCGACATGACGTTCCGCAATCCGTCGTCGCGCACGCTGGAAGGCAACCTCGAATTCCCGCTGCAGCCGGGCCAGCAGGTCGTCGCGTTCGCGCTCGACATCGGCGGCCGCCTGCGCAGCGCGGTGCCGGTGGAGAAGCAGCGCGGCCGCCAGGTGCTCGAAGCGATCGAACGTCGTGGTGCGGATCCCGGCCTGCTCGAGCAGTCGCAGGGTGAACACTTCCGCCTGCGCATCTATCCAGTCGCGCCGGGCGGCGAGCGCAGCGTGCGGATCGTGCTGGCGGAGGTGTTGTCCGCCGGCGCGACCTCGGCTTCGTTGCCGGCCGCGTTCGTGGCGGGCCTCGATGCGCTGCCGATCACGGTGCGTGCGAACGACACGCCACGTGTCGAAGGCGCGTTGCGCACGTTGGCGTTCGCACGCAAGGGTCGCGGCCGGTACGAGGCCGTGCTGCATCCGGGCGATGTCGGACGCGCGGGTGCGCTGCGTCTCGTACTTCCGGCTGCCATCGCACCGCTCGCGCAGGTGCAGACGTGGCGCGGCGAGCGCTATTTCGCCGCCGACGTGCCGGTCGCCCTGCGGGCCGAACCACGCGCGCTGCCGCAGAAGATGGTGCTGTTGTGGGATAGCTCGGCGTCGGGCGCGAAGCGCGCGCACGACCTCGAACTCGCGCTGCTCGACGCCTACTTCCATTCCACCCGCGCGGTCGACGTCGACCTCGTGCGCTTCCGCGACACGGTCGAGCCGGCGCAGCACTTCCGCGTGCTCACCGGCGACTGGAGCGCGTTGCGCGCCGCGCTGGAATCGACCGTCTATGACGGTGCGACGCGCTTGAACGGGTGGACGCCACCCGCCGACGCCGGAGAGGTGCTGCTCTTCAGCGACGGAGTGTTCAATTTCGGCGACGCGGCGTTTCCGACGTTCGACGCGCGTCAGCGCCTTTACACGGTGCGCGCGGGCGTCGCCGGCGACGCGGCCCGCCTGAAGGCGCTTGCCGAGGCGCGCGCGGGCGTCGCGATCACGCTCGACAGCATGCGCGACATCGAGCGCGCGCGCAGCGAGCTGCTCAACGACCTGCCGCGCATTGCGGCGATCGACGCCATAGGCGCGCGCGATGTCATCGCCGACTCGACGGTCGTCCGCGACGGCATGCTGCGGATCGCGGGACGACTGACGGACGCCGACGCGCGGGTCACCGTCGATGTCGTGCGCGGCGGAACGCACGAGCGCGTCGAGGTGCCGGTCGCGAACGCGATCGAAGGCGAGTCCGCGGCGCCGCTGTGGGCGCAGTACGACGTCGCCCGGCTCATGGAGGCGCCTGAACGCAATCGCGCGGCGATCGCACGCGTGGGCGCGGATTTCGGCATCGTCACGCCGGGCAGCTCGCTGATCGTGCTCGAGAACGTCGCGGACTACGTGCGCTATTCGATCGCGCCGCCCGACGAGCTGCGCGAGGAATACGCGCGACTGGCCTCGGCCGCTGCCACGCAACGCGACGAGGCGCGTGTGAAGCAACTCGACACCGTGCGCGAGCAATGGAAGGAGCGGGTCGAATGGTGGTCGACGTCGTTCCCCAAGGGCGCGCCGCCGGTCCCGAAGAAGATGCGCGAGCCCGCGGTCGCGGCTGCGGTGGCGTACGCACCGCCCCCGGCTCCCATGGCGACGCCCGCCGAACAGACCGTGCGTGAGGCAGCCGACGCCGCTGCGAACGCCGCGCAGCAGGCGGCATCCGAAGCGGCGGAGCGGACGGATACCGCGCGCGCGGAACGGGCACAGGCGCAATCGCTGGATCGCGTCGCGGTCACCGGCAGCCGCATCGCCGATGCAGAGACGGGCGGGCCGCAGCGCGCGACCGAAATCGGCGTCCACCTGCAACCGTGGACGCCGGATTCGCCGTTCGCGCGTCGTATCCGCGGCCTCGATGCGGACGGTGCTTATGCGGCCTATCTCGACGAACGCACCCGCGCTGAACCCGGCACCGCGTTCTACCTCGACGTCGCCGACGTGCTGTTCGACCGCAAGCGGGACGACCTCGCGCTGCGCGTGCTGTCGAACGTCGCCGAGATGGATCTGGACAACCGCCATGTACTGCGTGTGCTCGGCTACCGCCTGATGCAGGCCGGTCGCGCGGACCTCGCGGTACCGGTGCTCGAGCAGGTACTGGCGATGAGCGACGACGAGCCGCAGAGCTATCGCGACCTCGCGCTCGCGTATGCAGCGATCGGTGACCGGCAGAAGGCCGTCGACCTGCTGTACGAAGTCGTCGCCGGCACGTGGGACGGGCGTTTCCCGGGCATCGAAGTCACCGCGCTCGCGGAGCTCAACGCACTGGTGGCGACTTCGCCCAAGCCGCTCGACACGCATCGCGTTCCGTCCGATCTGCTGCGCAACCTGCCGCTCGATCTGCGTGCGGTGCTGAGCTGGGATGCCGACAACAGCGACATGGATCTGTGGGTGACGGATCCGAACGGCGAAAAGGCCTACTACGCGCATCGCGACACCTACCAGGGCGGCCATATGTCGCGGGACTTCACCGGCGGCTACGGCCCGGAGGAGTTCGCGCTGCGCATCGCGAAGCCGGGACGCTACAAGGTCGAGGCGAACTACTACGGCGATCGCCAGCAGGTGGTGACCGGCGCAACGACCTTGCAGCTGTGGCTCAGCACGCGCTTCGGAACGGCCAAGCAGAAGGACCAGCGGGTGACGCTGCGCCTGCGCGATGACAAGGAAACGGTGCTGGTCGGCGAGTTCGAGGTGAAGTGATGGGACGCGCGGTCGTGTCCACGGATGCGGCCGCGCAGGCGTGCGACGAAGCGTTGCGACGCGTGGGCCAGGGTCGATCGTCGAGTCGAAAGCGCCGATAGGGCAGCGATCAGCGCATCACCGTGCGACCTCTCGGCGACCTCGTCCCGCGCTCGGTCAGCGCAACGCCAGCGCGAATGCCGCGACGAAATTGACGAGCGCGAAGGCGATGCCGAGCAGTGTCAGCAGGGCGGTGCGGTGGCGGCGGTTGCGATAGGTCGTGGTCATGGCGGCGTCGGCGATGTGGCCCCGGCGCCGGCGCGCTGCTCCTGTCGTCCTTCGCCGTCGGTCCGTGCGGCTCGGTAGCGAGCGCCGGGGCAGGGCCATGCTCGGCCACGACGCGACCGGCCGCCGTCCGACGATGGCGCGTCGCTGCGTAGGAAAAATCCGGTGGGATACCGCCGGCCGATTGGCCGCAGCGGCTCGGCTGCGAATCGTCAGTGATACATCGGCTTCTGCAGCAGCGACGCCTGCGGCACGCGGTGCCGCTTGACCCACATCAGCGCGTCGACCGCATCCGTGAATGCGTGCGCGCGAAGCCCCAAACGCGCCGCCATGATCACGCCGACCCGGTCGGCATCGAACAGCTCTTCGTGGGCCGCGATGGCGATGGTGTACGGCAGCGGCGCCGCGTCCGCCCACTCGCGCACGATCTCGAAGCGCTCCGTCAGCGTCGGTGCGCTGGCGATATCGGCATGGGTGAAGTCGAGCAGCAGGCGATTGGTGTCGGCATCGCGCGTGTCGCGGATCGCGTCGAGCGCGATCGAACGCGCTTCGCCGAGCGACAGCGCGCCCTCGACCAGCACCACCAGGCAGTCGTCATCGAGATGGCGTTCGACGTTCATGCGGCTTCTCCGAGACGAGTGTCGCCGCCGGCTCGCTCAACCACCGCTGCGCGGCGGCGCGGTCGGTGAACACCTGCGCGTCGAGGCCGAGACGAGAGGCGACGTACAGGCCCGCGCGGTCCGGCCTCAGCAGCGATTCGGGTGCGGCAAGCGCCAGCGACAGTCCGCGCGGCGCGGCTTCGGCCCATTCCTGGACGATGTCGATGCGCTGCACGTACTGCGGCGGCGCGTCGAGTTGCATGTCGAGGAAGTCGAGAAGCAGCCGACGGAGGCCGCGGTCACGACAGGCCATGACCGCTTCGAAAGCCGTTGCGCGTGCCTGCCCGAGCGTCGCATCCCCCTCGACGCGCAGCACCAGCGTCTCGTTGTCGATGCGCACGTCGGTGTTCATCGCCACTGATGGTAGGCGCGGGGCATGACGCAGACGCACCGCCGGTCGCATGTGCACCAAAGGGCAGGGACGACCGAACGCGTCGAATGCGCGTCGCCAAGCGGCCGTTCCTGCGATGCATCGTGGGCCGGTTCGCCCGGATCGCGTCAGATGTAGGCGCTGCTCGCCGCCCACTTCACCTGCGCGATCACTTCCTTGATGCGTCCGCGTTCGACGAGCTCCGCGGGCGATGCCTCGCCGCGCCGCGTGCACAGCCATCGAGCCAATGCGGCCTCGTCGTGCTTCCAGAAATCGAGGAGCAGGGTGGCGAGCTCCGGCGATTGCGCCCGCACCAGCTCCCATACGCGACGTTCGGCCTCCCGACATTCGTCCTGCGCGCCGGAGCAGTTCGAGCTCCAGGAACAGATCGTCGTGGGGTCGGGCACAGCCGGTCATGCGGGGGATGCTCGCATGGGTCCGGCGTGGCGGGGCTGAATCGTCCATCAACGCGTTCACGACTGCCGCAGCGCACGCGACTGGCGCGGCGTGCATCCCGACGAGCGGTTGGATCCCGCGCCACCGATGCGGCGGAGCAACACGACGACGTATCACGACATTCGCCTTGCGCCGTGTTGCGTCAGCCCGCGTCACAAGGCGCGTCTGCGCGTCACAATGGTCGCCACCGGGGCGGGCTCGCTCGTACAGCGCGCCGGCCCGTCGCGTATGTCGAACACGCTGGATCGCAACCAATGTTCCAGACCCTGCCTGCCATCGACGCGCGATTCCGCTACCGAATGCGGCTCTGGTTCTGCCGTGCCTTCATCGTGCAGTTGCTGGTGATCGGTGCGCTCAGGCTGCATCTCGGGCACGACGAGATCGCGCTTTTCGATGCGGCGTGGGCCGTGTGCTTGTTCGTCGTGCTCGGCGCCATCCATCTGCTGCCCGACAATCCGCGCGTCGGCGATGCGCTGGTGCTGCTCAACGCGGCATTCGCGTCGGCGAGCATGCATCTGGTCGGCGTCATCGGCGTCGGCTGGGTGTTCCCGACCGTGATCGCGTCGTTCGCCATCAGCCGGACATCGTTGGCGCTCGGGCTGTCGACGATCATGCTGGTCAACGCGTTCCTGTTCACGCGCTTCGACAGCGTCGATATCCAGGTCGCGTTCGGTCTGTCGGGCGTGCTGATCACGGTGCTCGCGTACGTCGCGGCAATCCACGTCCAGCGTCTGCGCGGGCTGCTCGAGCGCCTGGCGACACGCGATCCGCTGACCGACTCCGGCAACCGTCGGGCGATGGACGAGGCGTTGCGCGCCGCATTGCGGTCGCGCCAGCCCAGTGTGCTTGCGGTGCTCGATCTCGACCACTTCAAGAAGATCAACGACGCCTACGGCCACGCCGTCGGCGACCGTGTCCTTCGGGAAACGGCGGCCGCCGCGCGACTGGCGCTCGGTGACGCCGGCGAGCTCTACCGCCTCGGTGGAGAGGAGTTCGTGATCCTGCTTCGCGACACCGAGCGCGACGCAGCACACGCACGGTTGCTCGCGCTCACCGCGGCCGTTCGGCGCGACGTGCGGCTGCGCGAGGTGCAGGTCACGTGTTCCGTTGGCCTTGCGGGCAAGCAGGCCGGTGACGATCAGGCGGCGTGGCTCGCACGCGCGGACAAGGCCGTCTACCGCGCGAAGGCGCTGGGCCGCGATCGCGTGGTCGATATCGACGACACGCCCGAATTGGACGCGGCGAGCTTCTGCATGGAGTAGTGCGCTCGCGCTACGGCGTGACCGGGCTGTTCAGAGGTCGTACGAACCCCGCGGATTCGCGCGCCGCGCGCGCGGCGCCGTCACCTGGCAGCGCACGCGTACCTGCACGCGATCAGGCGACGGCGCGCACCTTGCGATTCGGCTGCTGCGGCATCGCATTGGCGCGGCCCGCGGGTGCCGGCGCGTCCGATGTGCGATAGCGCGCGACCTGCGCGACCAGTGCGTTCGCTTCGTTCTCGAGGCTGCGCGCACTCGCCATCGCTTCCTCGACGAGCGCGGCGTTCTGCTGCGTCGTCTCGTCCATGGCCGTGATCGCACCGTTGACGAGGTCGATGCCCGCGCTCTGCTCGGCCGCGGCTGCCGCGATGTCGCCCATCAGGTGGGTGACGTCACGGATGCGGTCGACCGTGCGGGCGATCGTCGAGCCGGCGTCGTCCGCGACGCGCGCACCGATGCCGACCGCTTCGCCGGATGACAGAATCAGCGAGCGCACGTCCTTCGACGCAGTGGCGCAGCGCTGCGCGAGGCTTCGGACTTCCGACGCGACCACCGCGAACCCGCGGCCCTGTTCGCCCGCACGCGCGGCCTCGACGGCCGCGTTGAGCGCGAGGATGTTGGTCTGGAAGGCGATGCCGTCGATGACGCTGATGATGTCGGTGATCTGCTTCGCATTGCCCTCGATGCGCGACATGGCCTGCACCATCTGCGCGACGGCGGCGCGTCCGTCCTCGGCGACCTGCACGGCATCGAGTGCGAGCTGGTTGCCACGACGCGCGTTCTCCGCGGTGCCACGCACGGTGGACGCAAGTTCTTCCATCGACGATGCGGTTTCCTCGAGCGATGCCGCTTGGCGTTCGGTGCGGACCGAGAGGTCCTCGTTGCCCGCCGCGATCTCGCGCGCGGCGGCGTGCACTTCGCCGGACGCGGCCGCGACCTGCGACACGACGGTCGCCATCGAATCGAGGAGCGCATTGACGCCGTTGCAGAGCTCGGCAATTGCGCCGGCCTGCCCATCCAGCCGCACGCGTGAACGAAGGTCGCCCTGGCTGGCAGCCGACACCACGTCGCCGACGCTCGCCACCGCGTCCGCGAGCGCGCGCGCCTGCTTCACCTGGTCGGTGACATCAGTCGCGTACTTCACGACTTTCCACGGCTTGCCGTCGCCGTCGAAGATCGGGTTGTACGACGCCTGGATCCAGATCTCGTTCCCGGCTTTGCCGACGCGGCGATAGCGCCCGGAGTCGAACCGGCCCGCACGCAGGTTCGCCCAGAAGGCGGCGTAGGCGTCCGACTTGGTCTCCGCCGCCTCGAGGAACATCGCGTGGTGCTTGCCGCGCACCTCGTCGAGCGAGTAGCCGGTCGTGGCGCAGAAGTTCTCGTTCGCGGTCAGCACGTTGCCGTCGAGATCGAACTCGATGACGGCCTGCGCTTTGGAAATCGCCGCCATCTGGCCCGCGAAGTCCGCGGCCTCGCGCATCTTCGCGGTGATGTCGGTGGCGAACTTCACGACCTTGTACGGCGTGCCGTTCTCGTCGAACACCGGGTTGTACGACGCCTCGATCCAGATCGGCGCGCCCGACTTCGCGATGCGACGGAAGCGCCCGGCCCGCAGTTCGCCCCGACGCAAGGCACTCCAGAATTCGCTGTATTCCTTCGACGCCGCGTAGGCATCGTCGACGAACAGGCGATGGTGCCGGCCGGTGATGTCGTCCAACTCGTAGCCGACCGCCGCGAGGAAGTTCGCATTCGCCTGGCGGATCGTGCCGTCGAGGTCGAACTCGATGATCGCCTGCGCACGATCGACTGCGGCGAGCAGGCTGCGCGCCTCGAGCAGCGCGCGATCGGGAACCGACATGGTCGGCGCCATCTTTCGAAAAATCTTGTGCAACACGTTCGCGTCCTCGCGTAACGAAGTCGTCACGCCCTTCGTCACGATTTATCGGCGACGGCGCGGTGCGCTTCATGGGTAGACGAAAAGGCGCGTGAATCGTTCAAGCAGTGCGGCCGCTTTGCTGCACGCGGATGCGAGCGTCGTGATCCCCCGCGTTTGCGTCTGCGTCTGTGCGAATGACTAATGACCGATAGTGCGACGGCCGCTTGCCGTCGCAACAGCGGTTGTCAGCGCTCGAGCTGGTTCAGGACAGCCGGACGCACGCGGACAATGCGACGACTACCCTGCGGAACGGCACAGATATCACGTGTCTTGCGAATGCGCGGCCCGATGAGCCTGAACCGTTTCACATTTGCCTTTCGTTCGACAACAGCCGGTTGACTCCGCAGTCGGCTGCATTGACTGTGGACCTCGCCTGCTCTCGCCGACCGGCGAGGCGAAGTACCGAAGGACGGGCGATGCCGTTGCACGGTGATGCTTCAGTGACAGCTCCGGTACGACATTTGCTTGGCCACCGTGAAGCTTGACCGGCCCTAGGGGAGGGCGATGACCATCAGTGAGCGCTACCGCACACGTCGGCGGACGATGGGATGGACCCTGCTCGAGCTGATGCTCGGCTTGGCCGTGGCCGCGGTGCTCGCGGCGATCGCGCATTCGGGCTACAGGTCCATCGTCGAGCGCGGTCGCGTGGCGCATGCCAAGGCGGACATCGCCGAGTTCGACACCCTGATCGAGCGATGGCGTACTGGCCACCGCGAATACCCGACGAGCCTCGACGACTTCAATTACGACGGCCGTCTCGATCCCTGGGGCAATCCGTACCACTACACATTGCTGGCGGGAGTCAAAGGGAACGGTGCAGCGCGCAAGGATCACAAGCTCAATCCGCTCAACAGCGACTACGACCTGTTCAGCGCCGGCCGCGATGGCGTCTTCAAGACGCAGATCACCCAGAAGGACAGCCTCGACGACGTGATCCGCGCGCGCACCGGGGGTTACATCGGCCTGGCCGCGGACTACTGACCGTCCATGACGAATTGGTCGGCGCTTCGTATCGAGGGCACATGGCTGCGCAGCCGCCTCGCACGACGCATCTTCCTCATGTTCTGCGCGATGGCGTTCGTGCCCGCCGCGCTCGTGTTCTGGCTCACGTGGCGACAGGCCGATCTCACGGTCCGTACCGCCGAACAACGCGACCTGCGTGCAGAGACGCGATTCGTCGCGTTCACCCTGCTCAGCCGACTGCAAAGCGCCGAAGCCCTGTTGACGCGCATCGCCGCAGCCGGCGGCGTGCCGGATTCGAACGATGCGGACGTTTTCGACGCCGTTGTTCGTCGAACGCTTGCCAACGGCGTGGACACGTCGCGACTGTCGCGTCTGCACGTGTCAACGGTCCCGGGCGCGCAGATCGGTCGAGCTGTCTTGCTCGTCGCACGGCCGCAGCCCGACGGATCGACGGTGATCTACGCCGGCACGTTGTCGCCGCGCTACCTATGGCGGGCGGACGAGGATGTCGTCGAAGGCACCCGCATCTGTATTCGTTCCAGCGTGCAGGCGCTCGGCTGCGGCGGTGAGGTCACGTCGGGCGCACGCACGATTCGGACGTCGTGGGACCTCGACCTGAAGACCGAATACGGCGCGCCCGTGTGGCGTTTCGACGCCGAGCGCGAGTCGGGCGCGGCGCCCGCGTTGCGCGTGCACTGGTTCGCGCTGCTGGCCGCCGGCGTGCTGCTGATGGCGATGCTGATGAGCCTGGTGCAGATCCGTCGCACGCTGGTTCCGCTGGAAGCATTGATCGATCGCATCCGCGCGTTCTCCGGCTCGCGACGCGCCGTGCAGCGGAACTCGAACTCTGACGAGCTCGCGACGCTGTCGCACACCTTCGACGAGATGCAGCAGCGGATCGGCGGGCAGCTTGCGCGCCTGCACGGCTTGTCGGCGGTGGATGGCGAGATCGTGTCGCGCCAACCGCTCAGCGCCATCCTCGAGAGCGTTGCCGAGCAACTGCGTGCGTTGCCCGGCGTGCTCGAGGCCGCGGTCATCGTCGAGGTATCTGCAAGCGGGCCGCGCGACGTGTATCCGGCAAGCAACTCCGCGCACGAGCGGCACAAGGTGCTGCAGGTCATCGATTCGGTGCGCGTCGAGCGCGATGGCGATCCGTGGCAGCGCGTCGTCACGCCAGACGAGCATGACGGAGCGGGCAGCGTCTGGTATCGCCTCTCCCTCGCCGCGTCCGACGACCATCGCGCCTGGGCGGTCGTGGCGCTGGATACACGAGCAGAGCGCGATCCCGAAACGCTCGACGCCGCACGTCAGCTCGCCGACCGCGTCGCCATCGCGCTTGCACTCGACGCGCGCGAGCGTCGTCTCGTGCACCAGTCGCGCCACGATGCACTCACCGGCCTGCCGAATCGGCTGGCGATCATCGAAGAACTCGAAGCCGCGATCGCAACGTCGTCGCGGCCGTTCGCGGTCGTCTTCATGGATCTGGATCGCTTCAAGTCGGTCAACGACGGGCTCGGCCATGCGCTGGGCGACGCGCTGCTCGCTGAAATCGCGGCGCGACTTGCCAGCACGCTGTCGGCGGACGACGTCGTCGCACGCCTCGGCGGTGATGAGTTCGTGCTGCTCCTGCGCGATGTCGCAGGCATGGACGACATCGACGCCGTGCGCGCACGCATCGACACGGCGTTCGGACTGCCGGTGACGCTCGGCGACCACGTCATGGCGATCCGCTACAGCGCGGGCGTCGCGTTCCATCCCGTCGATGGCGACGATGCCCACGATCTGCTGCGCAAGGCGGACGTGGCGATGTATCGCGCCAAGCAGGAGGGCGGCGGGCGCTTCGCGGCGTATTCGGCGGGCATGAACGAGGCGGCGCGCGAGGAGGTCGAACTGGTGGCGGCGCTGCGTGTCGCGCTGTCGGACGAGGCGCTGGATGTGCACTACCAGCCCCGCATCGATCCGCACACCCGCCAATGGCAGGGCATGGAAGCGCTGGCGCGGTGGCACGATCCGCAGCGCGGCTGGATCCCGCCGTCGAAATTCGTCCCGCTCGCAGAGCGGCACGGGCTGATCGACGCGCTGGGCGCGCTGGTGCTTCGGAAGACGTGCGCGCAGATCGCCGCATGGCGTGCGCTCGGCTTCGCGCCGGGGCGCGTCGCGATCAACGTGTCGAGCGAACAGTTGCGTGCCGGGACGCTCGTGGACGACATCGGTCGCGTCCTCCTCGCCAGCGGCGCGGAGTGGTCGGACCTCGAAATCGAGATCACCGAGTCGCTGCTGATCGCCGATGCCGAGACGAGCTCGCGACAGTTGCAGGCGCTGCGGGATCTCGGTGTGCATGTCGCGATCGATGACTTCGGCACCGGCTACAGCTCGCTCGCCTATCTCGCGCGATTGCCGCTGGATACCATCAAGATCGATCGCGCGTTCGTGGTCGCACTCGACGAGCCCGGAACGGCGTCGGTGGTGCGTTCGATCCTTGCGCTCGCCACGGCGCTGGGCAAGCGCGTCGTCACGGAGGGCGTGGAAACCGAATCGCAGCTGCAGGTCCTGCAATCGTGGGGCTGCGACGTGTTCCAGGGCTATCTGTTCTACCGCCCGATGCCGGCTGCGGACGTCGGCACGTTGCTGGCAGCTGCATCGGCGGGCGCAGTGGGCAGCGAGAAGTCGTTGGCGCCGTAGGGTGCTTCACGATAAGGGGTAGCGGGCTTTCGCCACACCTTCCTGTACCGACGAGTGGACAGCGCAGCCGGACCACCGCGCGACGGAATCGCTGGCAGGGCAGCTCCGCGCGCTTGCCGCCACTCGCGCCAGGGCTTTTCGTCGTCTCCACGCGTCATCCGCGAGCACGCCATGACCTCGTTGGCCCAGCGCATCCGCCGCGCACGCACCGCCGCCGGCCTTTCGCAAAGCACGCTCGCCGCGCGCATCGGCATCAAACGGAGCGCGGTGACGCAGTGGGAGCACCCGCACGGCACGCGTCCGAGCGTCGACCACCTCATCCGCATCGCGATCGAAACCGGCACCGGCTTCGAGTGGCTGGCCACGGGCCGTGGCCCGAGCGAACTCGATCCGCTCGACACCACCCCCGCGGTTCTCGTCGACGACTACGCCGGCGACGAATTCGAAGCCCAGGCCCTCGGCCACCTCCGCCGTATGCCACCCGCGAAGAAGCGCATGGCCGTGGCGATATTGGAGACGATGGGGCGATGACGGTCGGCGATGATCGAACCCGCTGGGCGCTAAGGCACTGCGGCAGCCCAGCCCCATACTGCCGCTCGTCGGAAACGTCACCACAGCTGCTAGTCCGGGATTTCATGTAAGCGTACAGTCGCCTTCCATGAAAGGCGATCGCCCCCGCAGCTCGACGGACTACGTCCGGGAATTCCGCAAGCGGATGCGGGAATCCGGCCTGGTGAAGCGCGAGGTCTGGATCCGCCCCGAGCGGGCCCCCGAGCTGACGGCGATCGAAAAGCAGCTGCGCCAGCCGCCCGGTACGGCGACGGCGCTCGACGAAGAGCGATCGGCTCGGCCGGGCTGGACCGTACACGCGCTCGCCGTCGCGCTCGCAGCGACCCGGCCCGTGCTTACGGGCCGCGTCACCATCGAACTCATCGAGGGTGCGGAGCCCAGTCTCCACCTCGTCATGCACGACTACGGCGACCTGCCGGTTTTCGTTGCGATCGGTGGCGAGCAGATCATCGTGCAGGTGCTGATGTGGCCCGTGGACGACGTCGTCGACACGGCAGCGTTCGACATGCACGTGCTTCGGACACACAAGCTGCTGCCACTCAGCACGATGGGCATCGAGCCGATCGGTGGTGTCATGAGCTACATCATGTTCGGCTCGCTCGACACCCATTCGAGCCTCGCCAACGTCCTGTTCGAAATCGAAACGCTCGCCGAGAACGTGCTGAGCGCCGCGGAGTCGTACGCGCCGTTCCTGCGCCCCGAACTTCTCGACGAGGCGGCCGCATGAACCCTTTCAGTCGCCTCATGGGACGGGTCCGCGAGCAGCTCGTCGAACTCGGCGAAAGCCTCGCCGGCAGCCAGGCCGAGCGGTCGCTGGACGATCGCATCCGCCGTGCCGACGATCAGTTGCGCGAATGGCGGGCCTCGCTGGCCGAGTTCCGCGCGAAGCACATGGCCGCGAAGGAACGCCACGACGCCACGATCGCCATCGTGCTGCAACGCGAAGCGCAGACGGCCGTCGCTCTGCAAGCCGGGCAGGACGCCCTGGCCACCGAAGTCGCTGCCGAGATCGATCGATTGGAGCAGGCACGCGACGACGAGGCGGAACTGATGGGTCATCTCGACGCCTGCATCGCACAGATGACGCCCCTCGTGGAGCAGGGCGAACGCCAGCTGCGGCGCTTGCGACACCAGCTCGACGTCCTGCGCGCTGCGCACGCCGTGCAGCGTGCGCAGGAAGCCGTCGCCGGCCGCGGTGATGGTGATGCGGTTCGCCCGCAGACCGCACTCGATTCGTTGGCTCGCGTTCGTCGACAGCACGAAGCGGCGAGCGCACCCGAGTGCGCCGCGGTCGACACGTCGTCGACCGGGGCAGATACCGATCCGCTCGACGCAAAGCTTCAGGACGCGGGTGTCGATCGCCGTGCGCGCATCGACGCGATCCTCGCCCGCATTCGCGCGTCGGCCGAGCCCGCACCGACCCGGCCGGCCGGACGTGCCACCCGCAAGGCATCGTCATGACCGATTTCCTTACTACCGCATTGACGTTCCCGACCGTCGTCTACAGCGTGTTGCTGGCGGTCTGTCTGATCTATTGGCTGCTCGCCGCGACCGGCCTGATGGACCACCACGCGCCCGACGCGCTCCTGCATGGGCATCTGCACGGCGGCGACCTGCACGGGCACGGCGATCACCATGCAGAAGCCAGCGACCTTGCGGCGTTGCTCGGCCGGCTGGGCCTCGCCGGCGTGCCGGTCATGGTCATCGCGACGGTGCTCAGCTTCTTCGGCTGGATGTGCGCGTACTACGCGCAACTGCTCGTGCTCGATCACCTGCACACGACGTTGCGCGTCGCGATCGGCATCGCGGTCGATGTCGCTGCCCTCGTGCCGGGTCTCATTGCGACGTCGATCGCCCTCCGCCCGGTCAGCCGCTGGATCCTGAAGCTGCGTCCGCCCGTGGAGCCCAGCCTGCTCGGGCGCGTCGCGGTCGTCAGTACGCCGGTGGTCGACGACCGCTACGGCCAGGCACGCGTCGACGACGGCGGCGCCGGATTGATCCTGCAAGTACGTACCAACGAACCCGGCCGGTACAAGCGCGGCGACCGGGTCGTGCTCATCGAGTTCCTCGATGCGCAACATGCCTACCGCGTCGTCCCGGAACATCAGTTCCACAGTCTGTAAGCGTCACACCTCAAGGAGAGGGTCGCAAATGAGTATGTCCCTGATCATGCCGTTCATCATCGGCACCGGCGCGCTGCTGGTGGTGTTGCTCGGCCTTTTCGGCCTGTTCAAGGCTTTTTACGTCAAGGTCGAGCAGGGCACCGCCTTGATCGTCAACGACCTGAGCAGCACGCCCAAGGTGCGGTTCACGGGCGGCCTGATCATTCCGGTGCTGTACAAGGCCGAGTACATGCAGATCTCGCTCATCACCCTGCAGGTGGATCGCAAGGGCAAGGAAGGCTTGATCTGCAAGGACAACATGCGCGCCGATATCTCCGTTGCGTTCTACCTCCGCGTGAACGAGACGCAGCAGGACGTGCTGCGCGTGGCCAAGGCCATCGGCGCGCATCGCGCCTCCGACAAGGTCGCCGTGGACGAGCTGTTCAACGCCAAGTTCTCCGAGGCGCTGAAGACCGTCGGCAAGCGCTTCGACTTCACCGAACTGTTCGACAAGCGCGAAGAGTTTCGGGACGAGATCGTTAAGGTCATCGGCAGCGACCTCAACGGTTATGCGCTCGAGGACGTCGCCATCGACTACCTCGAGCAGACGCCGAAGCACCTGCTCGATCCCAACAACATCCTCGACGCCGAGGGCATCAAGAAGATCACGGAGCTGACGTCGGCGCAGAACGTGCGCACGAATGATCTCGAACAGAATGCGACGCTCGAGATCCAGAAGCGCAACACCAGCGCCCGGGAAGCGGCGCTGGCGATGGAGAAGCAAGTCGCTGAGGCGGAAGCGCGCCAGGCGCGTGAGGTTGCCGAGGTGCGGGCCCGTGAAGAGGCGGCTGCGAAGAAGGCGCAGGAAGAACAGCGCCTGATCGCGGAGCAGGCGCGCCTGGAAACGGAAGAGAAGCTGCAGATTCGTGACCAGAACAAGCTGCGCGAGATCGAAGTTGCCGAGCAGAACCGTCAGCGCGCCGTGGCGATCGAAGCCGAGCGCGTCAACCGCGCGCGTTCGCTCGAGCAGGTGACCACCGAGCGTGAAGTGCAGCTGCAGAACGTCGAGCGTGACAAGGCGGTCGAAGCCGGCCGCATGGACGTCGCCAACATCACCCGCGAGCGCATCTCGATCGACAAGACGGTGGCGCAGGAGGAAGAGCGCATCAAGGACGTGCGTGCCGTGTCGGAAGCCGAGCGCCAGCGCCAGGCGCGCGTCATCGCTGCCGAGGCGATTGCGCAGGAGGCGCTCGTCCGCACGGTGAAGGAGGCCGAGGCTGCCGAAGCCGCCTCGAAGCACCGCGCGAACGAGACGACCATCACCGCCGAGTCCGAACTGCAGTCGTCGATCAAGCTGTCGGAAGCCAAGCGCGTGCTGGCCGAAGGCGTCAAGGCCGAGCGCGCTGCGCCGGGCCTGGCCGAGGCGCAGGTGCGTGAAGCTAGCGCGGCGGCGATCGAGAAGGTCGGTATCGCGGAAGTGCGCGTGCTCGAGGCAAAGGCCGAAGCGACCTACAAGCAGGGCAATGCCGAAGGTCGCGTGCTGGCCGAGACGCTCGCGGCGAAGGCGCACGGCGAGGAGAAGATGGGTCTCGCGAAGGCGAAGGCGGTCGAAGCCGTCGGCACGGCCGAAGCCGAAGTGCTTGGCAAGCGCTTCAACGTCGAAGCGGAAGGCCTGAACAAGCGCTTCGCGGCACTGGACGAGCTCAGCGACAACGCGCGTGCGCACGAAGAGTTCCGCATGGTGTTGGAGAAGAACCTCGAGCAGGCGCTTGCCGCGATCGAGGCCGGCAAGGACGTCAGCAAGGAAAACGCCGAAGTCATCGCGACGGCGCTGCGTGGGGCGAACATCGACCTTGTGGGCGGCGACGGCGGGCTGTTCGAAAACTTCTCGAAGGCGCTGTCGCTGGGCAAGGCGATCGAAGGCTTCGCTGCCAAGAGTCCGATCGCGCAGGATCTGCTGGAGCGCTATCTCGGCGTTGCCAGACCCGCGCCGCGCGAGCGCGTGATCGATGCCGCCGGTGCCGCACCGATTGCAGCCGCGATCGAACGCGCCGCGCATGCTGCCGACGCGGAACCAGCCAAGCCCGCGGTCTGACGAAGGAACCGCCGGGCGCCGTGTGGTGCCCGGCCTGCTCACGGAATGGAAGGCTTCTAGATGTCCGAGTCCACGCCCACGGTCGCGTCCGGCGACACGTCTTCTGCAGTCGATCGCGCCGTCGCCGAGGGCGGTGCGTACGAGGTGCTGCGTCGGCGCCTGACCGAGCAGGGTGGTCGCCTGCGCGGAATCGCCGACACGCTCAATGCGCAACGCGTCGCCGAGTTCGGCGATAGCCGGCTCGAGGTGATCGGTCGCCTCCGGGTCCGCACCGAGCACAACTGCGTAGGGCGCGACATCGTGCCCGTGGGCGGCTTGCTCTTGTTCGGCTACAACGTTTTCATGGGTCTGAAGACGACCACCGGCATCGCGGACGTCTTCGCCCTGTACCGCCTGGTCGAAACGGCGGACGGCTTCGACGTCGAAACCGTCGATCCGGCGAGCAGCTTCCTCGGTGACGCACAGTTCGAGCGCGACTTCGCGGAGCTGTACGCGTATTACAAGAACGCACGTTTGCTGCAGCTCGACGTCACGGGCGGCAAGCTCCTCGCCGCGTTCCAGATCGGCGAGCGCAGCACGGATGTGCGCGTCTTCCGTTGGGCGGTTTCGCCGCAGGGCGAAATCACTTACATCGACGCACGGGGCGAGCGCGACCTCATATTGCCGCCTCCGTTCGATTTCGAGTGGACGCGCGCGACGCGCGACCTGATGGTCAGCGGTCGGTTTCCGCATCTCAATATTCTCGACACGTTGTTTGTCGAGACGACCGGTGGCGACCTCACGATCAAGGTCGAGAACAATACCGAGACCGGTCAGGGCATCTACGCCGAGCCGGTCGACGACATCACGCAGTCGCTCGACGATGCGACGTTCGAGTTCGCCAAGCTCGGTTCGCTGATCCTGCTCAAAGTACTGCCGTACCGCGAGCACGCGTGGCGCGGCTTCATCTACAACACGCTCACCGGCAAGATCACGCGCAACGACGCGATCGTGCAGGCCTGTGTGCAGTTGCCCGAGGATCATGGGCTGCTGTTCCCTGGCGGGTACTACCTGCAGAACGGCGAACACAAGGCGTTCGACGCCCAGATGGACGGCATGCAGTTCCAGCGCGCCATCCGTTCGCCGAACGGCGAAGACGTGCTCTACATGTTCTACGAGCACGAGGCCGGAAAATCGGCACTGTTCGTCTACAACATGATCCAGCGCAAGCTGCAGAACCCGTTGTTTGGCCACGGTCATGCGGAGTTGCCGGACGGCCGCATGGTGCTGTTCGGCGCCGAGGGCGATGCGCCCACCCGCGTCCACGCGATGCAGGTCTGGCAGACCCCGTTCGTGTCCGACGAAGTGGCCGCGGCACGTCCGCCGGGGAACAGTTTCATGGGCCGCCTGGGTAACGCAGAGCTGGTGCGCGGCATTTCCAACCTGCTGGAGCTCACGCGTGAGATCGAGCGCCCCGACGTGTCGGCGGCCCGCTATCAGCTCCTGGCCCAACATACGCGGCGGCTGTTCGATGCCCATCACTGGATCGACGACGCCCACTGTTGCGGCGCAGCGACCCTGCTGCGCGAGATTGCTGCGAGCAGCGAGTCCGTGCTCGACGAGTTCGAGAAGGTCGAGGGCATCCGCCGACAGTCGGAACAGGCGATCGTCCGCGCAGCCTCCGACCACAAGGCGCTGCTGGCTCGGCTGACACCTGACAGCTGGACGCAGGTTCAGGACTACGTCGACGCCATCAACGACATCACACGGCAGCGTGGTCATTTGCTGACCATTCGGGACTACCGCTACATCGACGTTGCCGCGGTCGACGGGATGAACTCGGAACTCGAAGTGGCCCATGCGCGCATTGGCGCTGCGACGGGTACGTTCCTTGCCGGTGCGGCTGCGCTGGCACCGTTCGCCAAGCGGGTCGACGATCTCGACGCCGCGGCCCAGCAGGCGCAGACCGCGAAGCAGCTCGCCGAGCATCTCGCATCGCTGAAGACGCTGTCGGCGGATCTCGACATGCTTTCGGCGCTCATGGCCGGGTTGCAGGTGGAGGACGCGACCGAGCGCACACGCGTCGTTGACGCGATCGCGGGGATTTACGCGCGTCTCAACCAGGCGCGCGCACGCGCTGACCAGCGTCGCAAGTCGCTGGGCTCGGCTGAGGCTGTCGCGCAATTCGCTGCGCAGTTCGCACTTTTCGGGCAGTCCATTACGAGCGCGCTGGGTCTGGCGACAGATCCCGAGAAGGCCGACGAACAGCTGTCGCGACTCATGGTGCAACTCGAGGAACTGGAGAGCCAGTTCGGCGAGCACGAGCAGTTCCTGGGCGACATCCTCACCAAGCGCGAAGAGCTGCTCGAGACATTCCAAGGCCACAAGCAGGCACTACTCGACGAGCGCCAGCGCAAGGCACAGGCCGTTCTGGATGCCGCGAACCGAATCCTCGAAGGATTGAGCAAGCGTTGCGAGAAATTCACCACCGCGGACGAGCTCAATGCCTTCTTCGCGGGCGATCCGCTGATCCTCAAGCTGCGCGAACTGGCGGACCGGCTTCGCGCGCTGAAGGACAGCGTCAAAGCCGACGACGTCGCGGCACGACTCAAGGCGACGCGCGACCAGGCCGTCCGTGCGCTTCGCGATCGCAGTGACCTCTTCGAGGGCGGCGGGGACATCATCCGGCTCGGCCGTCATCGCTTCAGCGTCAACACGCAGCCGCTCGATCTCACGATCCTGCCGCGCGGCGACCACCTCGCGCTGCACCTCACGGGCACCGACTTCATGGAGCCGATCGACAGCGCTGAGCTCACTACGTTGCGCGAGTACTGGCAGACGGCGTTGGAATCGGAATCCGCCGAGCTCTATCGCGGCGAGTACCTTGCGGGCGAGCTGCTGACCGCGGCGGAGCAGGGCGCGGATGGGCTGTCACAGGAGAGCCTGCAGCGGCTCGCCGCCGACCCCGACGCGCTCGCCAAGGCAGTACGTGACTTCGCAGCCCCGCGCTATCGGGACGGCTACGAACGCGGCATTCATGATCACGACGCCGCGCGCATCCTGCGCGCGTTCCTCGCCCAACGCGGCGTCGCGGGTGAACTCGTGCACGCGCCGGCGGCGCGGGCGCTTGCCGCCCTCTTCCAGGCCACCCATACCGACGACGCGGATGTCCGAGAGTGGCTTGGGCGTGCGAACGGCGCGAAGGCGATGCAGGTGTTGTTCAATGCGCGAAGCGGTCTGGATGCATTGCTTCGCGACATCAATGGGCGCATCGTCGCTTTCGTCGATGCCGCAGGGCTTCCGTTCGAGCCGGCCGACGCATCAGATGCAGCACGCTACCTCGTCGACGAACTGACCGCAGGCCAAAACGCGTTCGTCCTGTCGCGCTACGGCCGCGAACTCGGCGAGGCGCTGCTCGCGCGTCTTGAGAGCGCAGGCCTCAAGGAGGGATTCGAGCGCACGATCGAGCAGTTCCGCGATCGCCCCGGCGCGCGCTGGCACCACGCGGTGCACTGGCTCGACGCGCTTTGCGGTGACGCGACGTTCGTCCCGATGCAGCGTTACGTCCCTGAAGCCGCCGCGTGGCTTCTTACGCGCGATGTGCTGCCGCGTCGCGACAACGCGACGCCTCTCCTGACCGCCGTCGACGGCCTGCTGGGCGAGCACCCGCGTATCGCGAGCGGAACGCTGCACCTTGCGATCGACGACCTGCTCGCGCGTCTTCGCGCCCATCGCGAGCGTTTCCTGCCGGGCTATCGTCGGTACCAGGCACTTCGCCAGACCGTCGCGACGCGTGAACGAGACGCACTGCGCCTGTCGGAGTTCAAGGCAAGGCCGCTTACGTCGTTCGTCCGCAACAAGCTGATCAACAAGGTCTACCTGCCGCTGATCGGCGACAACCTCGCCAAACAGATGGGCACGGTCGGCGAAGGCAAGCGCAGCGATCTCATGGGCCTGCTCATGATGATCTCGCCGCCCGGCTACGGTAAGACGACGCTGATGGAGTACGTAGCGAATCGTCTCGGCCTGATCTTCATGAAGGTCAACGGGCCCGCGCTCGGCCATGAGGTTCGTTCCGTCGACCCCGCCCAGGCCCCCGACGCTACGGCGCGCCAAGAGCTGGAAAAGCTCAATCTCGCGCTCGAGATGGGCAACAACGTGATGCTGTACGTCGACGACATCCAGCACACCAGCCCCGAATTCCTGCAGAAGTTCATTTCACTCTGCGACGGCACGCGCCGCATTGAGGGCGTCTGGAAAGGGCGCAGCAAGACCTACGACATGCGGGGCAAGAAGTTCTGCGTCGTCATGGCTGGCAATCCGTATACGGAATCCGGTGAGGTCTTCAAGATTCCGGACATGCTCGCCAACCGTGCCGACATCTACAACCTCGGTGACGTGCTCGGCGGCATGGAAGACGCCTTCCTGCTCAGCTATATCGAAAACAGCCTGACGTCGAACCCGGTGCTTGCGCCGCTCGCAACGCGCGACATGTCCGATCTGTATCTCCTGATCGACAAGGCGATGGGCAAGGACGTTTCGACCAACGGCCTCAGCCATGCCTACAGCGGCGCCGAGATCAGCGAACTCGTCGCGACGTTGCAGCGGCTCATCGCAGTGCGCACCGTGGTCTATCGCGTCAACCAGGAATACATCGCGAGCGCTGCGCAGGCCGACAGATACCGGACGGAGCCGCCGTTCAAGCTGCAGGGCAGTTACCGCAACATGGGTAAGCTGGCCGAGAAGATCTCGCCGGTGATGAACGATGCGGAAGTTCAGCAGCTGATTTCCGATCACTACCTGGGCGAGGCGCAGCTGCTCACCCAGGGCGCGGAGGAAAACCTGCTAAAGCTCAAGGAATTGCGTGGTCTGCTGTCGGGGGACGATGCCATCCGCTGGGCGCAGATCAAGCGCGACTTCCTTCGTAACAAGGCGATGGGAAGCGACGACGCGGACGTCGGCGGTCGCGTTGTCGCCCAGCTCGCGGACATCGCGAGCGGGCTGCAGGCAATCGAAGGCGCGACAGCACGGCCTGCGGAAACACCCGCGCCGTGGGGCGAACTGCTGCAGTTGTTGCGCGACGCCGTCGAGCGACCGGCTGGATCCGCGACGGCGACCGAGGCGGCGCGGCCACCCGTAGACGATGTCGTGCGTGAAGCGCTCAAGCGCCTTCCCGACAGCCTGCATGCCGCGATCGTGCCGCTGCTCGATGCCCTGCGGAGTTCGCAGGATCAGCAGACCCGCGTGAATACGGCGATCATGCAGCTCGCCGAATCGCTGCGGGATGCGTCGCCCACGCGCCAAGTCCTGGTCGCGCCTGCGAAGACGCGCGGGCCCCATCACCCCACGGCGGAGGAAGCGCCGCTGGATCGCGCCCTCGAGCAGTTCGGCGCATCACCCTCGCCGTGACCGAACGCTGTCCTGCTGCAGGCGGGCCAAGGATCAGCGACGCGCCGTCCGCGCGCGCGCGGTTGCTGGAGGACGTCGCCGACCTGCTGGCGCGGCAGCCCGCCACGGATCTTCTCGGTGACCTCCGGCAGTGGCTCGAGGGGTTAGTCCCGCAGCGACGGGGCCTGTCGGCTCTTGCCGATCGCCTACTCGCACGAGACCTCGTGCGGGCAGCGCATCCCGACGCGCTGGACGCGCGGCTGCGTGTCATCGACGATCGCTGCGCCGCGCATGCGGCTGCAACGGAGCGCTTTCTCGCCCACGCGGACAGCGCCATCCGCGATGCGGACCAGCAGCTCGAAATGATCGGGCGGGAGCGCGAGAAGGCGTCAGCGGCGATGGCCGACGACGTCGCTGCGGGCCCGGGGGCGCTGCAGCGCCTGGATGCTTTGCACGCATCATGGCTCGCGACGCGCGCGCAGGTCGCACTGGCCCGGTCGACGGCGGAAGCAGTGCTCGACCAGTACCAGCACATGCGTGACCTGCTCATGCCGCTGTGGCGGCAGCACGGCGCGGCCAGAGCGGCGGCCGAACATGCGCGTGCCGCCCGGGGCTTGGCAGAGCTGCAAGCCGCGTTCGCCGCTGGCCCCACCAACCTATCGTTGATCGACCCGCACGCACTGGAGAGTCTCGATGACCGCACCCACTCATGATCTCGTTGCTGCCACACCCGCCGCTGGATTGGATGCCGCCACGCTGCGGGCCATGGACCTGCAGCCCGCGGACGCCGAAGCGATCGAGAGCCTGCGCGCGGCGCTCGCCGCCCAGCCCGTAACGGACCTGCAGGGTTATGGACGAGACGCCTCATTGCGTACGACGCAGTTCTCCAGCCAATTGCTCGATCAGGTTCGCAACAAGGATCTCGACGATGCAGGCGTCAAGCTCGGTGAGGTCGTCCGAATCGCGCGATCATTGAACCTGCAGAAGTTCGCCGGGCGGTCGAAGGTACCGGTCATCGGACCGTTGATCGACCGCATGCGCGACGCGAAGGGCGAGCTGGTGCAGAAGTTCAGCAGCACCAACCAGCAGATCGACCAGCTGATGCGCGACCTCTCGCGCCAGCAGGACGATCTCGGCAAGCGCGTACGCGACTTCGACCGCATGCACGACATCGTGCTCGAGGAACGCCATCAGCTGGGTGTGCACGTGGCCGCGGGCAAGCTCCGTCTCGCCGAACTCGACGAAGCGCGTCGTGCACTCGATGGGCTGGAGGATGCGGAGTCGCGGACCCGTCGGTCCGAACTCGAGATGGCGATCCGGCTACTCGACAAGCGCGTTGGCGATCTTCAACTCATGCGGCATGCCGCGGAGCAGACGCTGCCGATGATTCGTCTGATTCAGGCGAACTCGATGCAGCTTATCGAGAAGTTCGGCTCGGTGCGCGACATCACCATCCCCGCGTGGAAGCGGAGTTTCGCGCTTCAACTGTCACTCAACGAGCAGCAGAACGCGGTGCAGCTGGCCACCGCCATCGACGACGCCACCAACGAGCTCATGCGGCGCAATGCCGACCTGCTTCGCGAGAACTCCGTAGCGACCGCACGCGCCAACCAGCGCGGCGTGATCGACATCGAGACGCTGCAGCACGTGCATGAGCAGCTGATCCAGACGGTCGAGGATGTCCGCCAGATCCATCGGGAAGGTGCCGAAAAGCGTCACCAGGCCGAGCAGGACCTCGCGCGCATGCGCGACGATGTCCAAAAGCGGCTCGCGGCGCCAAACGTATGATCGCGTTGGACGACCTGGACCGGCTGCTGCGCGAATCCGCCGCCGACGGACGCCTCGACCACGACGAACGTCTGGAACTGCGCGACATCGGCCAACAGGCGACCGCCGATCAGGTCCGTTTCCTGCGCAATCGCGCGTTCGATATCGCACGCGAGTCGATGCGGGCTGATGCGACGACGGCGCTCGATGTGCTGCGCTGGTTGGAGCAGGTGGTGAAGACGCTGGAGGTCGCTGCGATCGGTGCGAGCGCGGCGACGACGGCCTTCTTCTCGCCCGGGGATGCGTGCCTGCGGCAGCTGCAGTCGCTGTGGTCGAATGCCAAGCGCTCGGCCGATGCGTGCGTGTTCACCATTGCGGACGATCGCATCACGCGCGTCATTCTGGACGCGCATCGCCGCGGCGTAACGGTGCGGATCGTCAGCGACGACGACAAACGTTTCGACACGGGCAGTGATCTGGACGAGCTAGTTGTGGCCGGAGTTTCGGTGCGCACCGATGCCACGCCGTATCACATGCATCACAAATTCGCGGTTTTTGATGGCGCGACTGTGGCGAACGGCAGTTTCAACTGGACGCGTAGCGCGAGCTCGAACAACTTCGAGAATCTTGTCGTCAGCAGCGATCCGTACCTGGCGCGTGTGTTCGCGGGCCATTTCGAGACGCTCTGGAGTCGCTTCGCGTAATCGCTGTCGGTCGGCACGGGCAAATCTTGCGCCGACGGCAGCGCCGCCGTGGTGTCTAGCCTCGTTCATCGCATGCGCCTTGCGGATGGTGGCGGAGGGCCGATGTCGACGAGGCTCGCGCACTCTTGACGGACTGCAAGCGGCAATATGCCTTGGCGCCTCAATCGCAGGCGTTGTTTGGAGCGATGTCAGCCGCGGCGCCGGTCCTCGAGTCGGGCGGGAGGGCCGGCGCACGTGGGCAGCGATCAGCCGATGGCGTGCGTCTGACGGATCTTCGTGATGCGTGCGGCGACTGTCGGGTCGAGCTGCGTTTGCTCGGCCTGCTTGAAAATGCTCTGCAGAACCCGCTTTTCGTCTTCGTCGTACGTGCCGTCGCGTTCTGCGAGTTCGAGCAGCTTGTCGAGTTCCGCGTGGTCGAGCAGACCATCGTTGGTGAACAGGGGGATCGAGGCGAGGGCGACGTCGAGATGGCTGCGGGACGATGGCATGAGTTCGAGCTCAGCGTGCGATGGAAAGCGCGAAGATAGAGCTTCGTAGTGCTGTTGTCGCCTGCTTGCCCAATGACGGGAATGCACGCGCCGGCGCGTGCAGATGTTTGCTCGCCGGAGCGGAACCGGACGGTCGGCGGTCGTAGGTGCGCTGGCTTGTTGCAATGTGGGGGTGGGCTGTGACGTGCGTGCGTCCAGCGGTTTTTCGTCGGCCGGCCGGTCGACGCCGTGGATGCAGCGCACTGAGGCGCACCTACTGGCACGGCCGATCGACGTCGCCGGGCCCGGGCTGGTCAATCAACTGCCCCAAAGACGAGGCGCTCGCCGGGCACAAAAAAGCCCGCGCAGTGGCGGGCGTAGATGGTGGCTATGGGTGGACTCGAACCACCGACCCCAGCATTATGAGTGCTGTGCTCTAACCGGCTGAGCTACATAGCCATGCGGTGAACCGCGAATTCTTCCGGTTCGGCCGCTCACTGTCAACGGCTGCAGCGCCTACACCGCGTTCGCTTGTTGTCGACCGCCCCCCGTGGCAGAGTCGATCGCAGTGGCTTCGTGCCTAAGCGATCGAGGTCCGCATCGTGATCGATCCGGACGGCTACCGCCCCAACGTGGGCATCGTGATCATGAATGCCGACGGCCAGGTGTTCTGGGCTCGGCGTGTCCATCGCGATGGCTGGCAGTTCCCGCAGGGCGGGATGAACACCGACGAGACGCCGCTCGAGGCGATGTATCGCGAGCTGCGTGAAGAGACCGGGCTGCTGCCGGAGCACGTCGACGTGCTGGCCGCGACGCCCGGCTGGCTTCGCTATCGGCTCCCGCAGCGTGCGATCCGTCGCCGCGACCGGCTGGTCTGCATCGGCCAGAAGCAGGTGTGGTTCCTGCTGCACCTCAAGGGCGCGGAGTCGGAAGTCCGCTTGGATCTGACCGAGAAGCCCGAATTCGACCACTGGCGCTGGGTCGACTTCTGGTACCCACTGGACCACGTCGTGACGTTCAAGCGCGGCGTCTACTCGCGGGCGTTGCGGCATCTCGCGCCCACCGCCCGCCAGCTGGCGGGCGCCACAGCGATCCCGACGCCGGTGCCTGATCCGTACGACAACCGCGGCGTCCGCTCGCCGCGACGGCCCCGCCCGCGCTCCGGCGGCTACGGGCAGCCGGTCGGGGCCTCCGAACCCGCATCTAATTGACAATCATTCTCATTCGTGTTGGACTAGGGGCGTCCCATCGATCGTCCCGGCCCCCATGTACGTGTGCATCTGCAACGGCGTCACTGATCGCGACATCCGCCAAGCGGCGGAGTCCGGTTGCCGCAGCATGTCGGAGCTGACGATGCGCACCGGCGCGGGTGCCACCTGCGGCAGCTGCATCGAGATGGCGACGTCGATCCTCGACGAAACGACGGCGCGCCTAGAAGCATTGCCGCTTCCGGTGCTCTCGATCGCGGCCTGACCTCAACGCAGGCGATTCGCATTACGCCGTAGCGCGTCGGGCCGGTTTAGAGTGCCCGCTCCGCGTCACGGAGCCGGCCCATGAAGGGCGATGCCAAGGTCATCGAGTTTCTCAATCGCGCGCTCTACAACGAGCTGACCGCGATCAACCAGTACTTCCTGCACGCCAAGATGCTGAAGAACTGGGGTCTGAAGGAACTCGCGGAGCACGAGTACCACGAGTCGATCGACGAGATGAAGCATGCGGACAAGTTGTCCGAGCGCATCCTCTTCCTCGACGGGCTGCCGAACTTCCAGGCGCTGGGCAAGCTGCGCATCGGCGAGAATCCGCGCGAACTGCTCGGCTGCGACCTCGCGCTTGAATACGAGGCGTTGCCGCTGCTGCGCGAGGCGATCGCGTATTGCGAGCAGGTGCAGGACTACGTCAGCCGCCAGCTGTTCGCGGACATCCTCGAATCCGAGGAAGAACACATCGACTGGATCGAGACGCAGCTCGCGTTGATGGATCGCCTCGGCGACGCGCTCTACCTGCAGTCGAAGATCGAAGGCTGATCGCGGCTAGGCGGCCGGGCGCGGGCTTCCGAAGCCGCGCCGCATCACGCCGCGCACCCGTCGCCACAACCATGCGAGCGCAAGCGCGACGAGCAGGCTGATCGCGAGCACCAGCACGAACGCCGCCACCGGATGCGCGATCAATAGCGCGAGCAGGCCGATCGTGGCGGTGTCCTCGCCCAGCGATGCGCCCCAGTTGGTAACCGGCTCCGGCGAGATGTTGAGGAGCGCGCGCGTGCCGGACTTGAGGCCGTGACTGGCCAGCGCGACGCCCGCGCCCGTCGCCAGCGCACCTGCACCGAGATGCCCATCGGGCGATAGCGCGGCCGCAGCGAGGAACGCGCCGACCGGCACACGCAGCAGCGTGTGCACCAGATCCCACGCCGAATCCACGCCGGGGATCTTGTCGGCGAAGAATTCGACCAGCGCGAGCAGGCCGGCGACGCCGATCACCCACGGGGACTGCGCCGCCTGCAGCGCGGGCGGGAGGTCGAGCCAGCCGAGCGCGCCGGCAAGGCCGACGCCGAACACCGTCAGGTAGACGCGGATTCCAGCGAGCCAGGCGAGGACCAGGCCTAGCGCGAACAGCGGGGCATCGGACATGGGGGAGTCTCCGGAGCGCCGCTGCCATGGAACGGCCGGCCGTGTCGACGTGGCGTGGGCATACTGCAGCCACTGCCGCTTCGCCCAAGGCTGCCATGACGCCCCGACCGACGCCATCCGCCGTCGCCCGCACCGGTTTCGGACTGGTCGCGGCGCTGTTCGTCTTCCTGCTGGCCCTGCTGTTCGGCGCCTGGGGCGTATGGCAGGTCGCGCGCACGTCGCACGCCTCGCCCTGCGACCCGCACGCCACCGACGCGCTCACGCAGCGCGTCGCGACGCTGGAGCGCTCCGACCAGGTCAGCCGCGCGGCCAATACCAAGCTGCAGTCGACCCTCGCCGAGCGCGAGGAGCAGATCGCGCAGCTCAAGGCCGACGTCGACTTCTACGAGCGGCTCGTCGGTGCGACGGGCCAGCGCCACGGCCTCAGCGTGCACGCGCTGCAACTGCATCGGCAGCCCGGCGGGGCGTGGCACTTCAGCGCCGTGCTGACGCAGAACCTCGATCGTGCGGCGGTCAGCACCGGCACCCTGACGCTTGCGATCGAAGGCAGCCGGCAAGGCGAGCTCGAGACGCTCGACTGGCCGACGCTGCGCCAGCAGGCGAACGCGGCGGGCGCGCCGTACTCGTTCCGCTACTTCCAGCAGGTCGACGGCGACGTGTTCCTGCCGGCCGGGTTCACGCCCGCGCGCATCAACGTGCGCCTGCAGCCGCGCGGCGGCGCGGTCGTCGAGCATGCGGTGACCTGGGCCGAGGCGACCGGGAACACCACCGCGGCGACGCGTTGAACGCAGCGTCGCGGCCTTGTTGGCCGGGCGTTGCGCCACCCGCTGGTATCCTGAGCGCATGGAAATGATCGACCTGCCGACGGCGCCGGGCTACCAGTCGCTCGAGCGGCCGCTGGTGTTCACCTCTGCCGCCGCGGCGAAGGTGCGCCAGCTCATCGAGGAAGAAGGCAACGACGCCCTCAGCCTTCGCGTCTACATCCGGGGCGGCGGCTGCTCGGGCTTCCAGTACGGCTTCGAGTTCGACGAAGAACGCGCCGAGGACGACCTCGCGGTCGAGACCGATGGCGTCACGCTCGTCGTCGATCCGCTGAGCCTGCAGTACCTGATGGGCGCGGAAGTCGACTACACTGAATCGCTGCATGGCGCGCAGTTCGTGATCCGCAATCCGAACGCGAAGACCACCTGCGGCTGCGGATCCTCGTTCTCCGCATGACGTCCCCATCCGACGCGCCGTATTCGCTCGTCGGAGACGCCACGTGCCTTGCGCCGCTGGATCGCGCGGAACACCTGCGCGGGGATGCGGGGGCGCTGTCGATGCTGTGGATCAACGGCTGCGTGCTTCGCCTCGACGGCGAAGGACGCGCGGCGGTCGATGCATCGGGCGATCCGGTCATCGAGCGTGGCGACGCGCGACCCGAATCGCCGAGCGATGCCTATTTCCTTGGACTCGACGCAGCCGGTCGCGGCTGGTTCGCGCTGACGCATGCCGATCTCGGCGATGCGCGCGTCGACCTGCGCACGGCGGCCGCGTCGTGGCCTGCGGTGGCAGCGAGCGCGTTCGCGACGGCGCATGCGCTGCACCACTGGCATCTGCGCAACCGCTATTGCGGCAGTTGCGGCGGCGAAGTCGAGTTCGTGCGCGCGGGCTGGCTCGGCCGTTGCCTGCGCTGCACGCGCGAGCACTATCCGCGCGTGGATCCGGCGGTGATCGTCGCGGTCGGCAACGGTTCGCGGCTTCTGCTCGGACGCCAGGCGGCGTGGCCGCCGCGCCGGCATTCGGTGATCGCGGGATTCGTCGAGCCCGGCGAAACGCTCGAGCACGCCGTCGCGCGTGAAGTGATGGAAGAGACCGGGGTGCGCGTGCTCGGCTGCCGTTATCTCGGCTCGCAGCCGTGGCCGTTCCCGACGTCGCTGATGATCGGTTTCATCGCGGCGGCGGAACCGGGGGACGTGCGCAGCAGCGACGAACTCGAAGATGCCCGCTGGTTCGAACGCGAGGAGATCCTCGCTGCGCTTGCCGCCGAAGAACGCGGCGAAACCGACGATGCGCCGCTGCTCATGCCGTCGAGGGTTTCGATCGCGCACTGGCTCGTGCGCGAGTGGTTGGCCGCGACGGCCTGATCAGCCTGGGGCGAGCGCCTTGAACGGCGCGTAGGGCAGGTTGCGCAGCACGCCGAAGACGAGCGCGGCGACGATCCACGCGCGGCCGTTGAATGCGATTCGGCGAATCACGCCGTCGAGCAGGCGCCGACGCATGAGCTGTTCGAGCGCATAGGTCGCGAGCACCGGCAGACCGATCAGCGCGAGCACGTTCATCGATGCGGCGCTGGCGATGTCGCCGTGGACGAGCGCGTGGAGCATGCGCGTCATGCCGCAGCCCGGGCAGTAGAGCCCGGTGAATGCGCGGAACAGGCAGCCCGGGAACGGACTGCCTGCCGCGTTCGGATCGAAACGATAGAGCAGGGCGACACCCGCGACCGCCGCCGCGCCGAGCGCGACGACGATCGTATTGCGGCGGGCGTCGGACGCGATCAACGGCCCTGCATCCGTTCGATCTGCTGCAGGCGCTCGGTGTAGCTCGCCATGCCGCCGGTGGCCATCATGCCGATGTTGATGAGCAGGCCGAGGGCGCACAGGCCGGTCGCGATCCAGCACCACAGCCTGGCGGAGTCGGACGAACGCTTCGCCTCGGCGAAATCGCCGCGATCGAGCGCGCTGTTGACCTTGCTCGCGAACACGATGCCGACGATGCCCGGCACGGTGCCGACGATGCAGCAGAAGCAGAGCGAGGCGATGGTGACGATGATCGCCCACACCATGTAGTTGGGCGTCGGAACACCACCGGCCTGCGGGGGCATCGGCGACGGGGGCGGCATAACGGGCGGCGGCGTGCTCATGGTGCGTCCTTGGTCAGGGGTCGAGGAAAAAACGTACGGTCGGGGATGCTAGCAGCGGGCCGCTCAGGCCGCAGCGCCGCGCAGCGCGCGAACCTGAGCTTCGAGCGCTTCGGCTGTCAGGCCCGTCCCATCGACCGGCAAGTCGGCGACCACGTCGACATGCGCGCGGAACCGGCGCGGCACGCGCGCGCGGCCGAGGCGTCCGTCGCGACGGCTCCACATGCTGGCCCACATGCCGCGCAGTGCCATCGGCACCACCGGCACCTGGCGGCGTTCGAGGATCTTCTCGACGCCCGACTTGAACGCCGCGATCTCGCCGTCCTTCGTCAGCCCGCCTTCCGGGAAGATGCCGACGAGTTCACCTTCGGCCAGCGCCGCATCGATCTCGTCGAACGCCTTCTGCATGAGCGCAGGATCTTCGCGCGCGCCGGCGATCGGAATCGCTTTCGCCGTCTTGAAGATCCAGCGCATGACCGGGACGTTGAAGATCCTGTAGTACATGACGAAGCGCACCGGCCGCGGAATCGTGCCGGCGAGGATCAGCGCGTCCATGTAACTCACGTGGTTGCAGACGATCAGCGCGGGGCCTTCGTCGGGAATCGCCTCGATGCCCTTCGCGCGTAGTTTGTAGAGCGAGCGGACGAGCACCCAGCTCATGAAGCGCATCGCGAACTCCGGCACGATGCTGAAGATCCACAGCATCACCAGCGCATTCGCAATTGCGAGAGCGAGGAACAGCTGCGGCACCGTCCAGTGCAGGTAGCGCTGCAATGCGATCGCGCCGAGCGCCGCGATCACGATGAACACCGAATTCTGGATGTTCATCGCCGCGATCACGCGCGACAGCTCCGCCTTCGGTGTGCGGCTCTGGATCAGCGCGAACAGCGGCACAACGAAGATGCCGGCCGACAGGCCGACGCCCGCCAGCGCGATCGCGATGCGCCAGCCACCCGGTGCGGCGAGGAACTCGCGCAGCGACAGCCCCGTCGCCGGCGGCGCACCGGTGCGCGCGAAGTACAGGTCGAGCAGGAACGCCGTGATGCCGAACGCACCGACCGGCACTAAGCCGATTTCGACCGTGCGCGCCGACAGCTTCTCGCACAGCACCGACCCCACGCCCGTGCCCACCGAGAACAACGCGAGCGCGAACAAGTACAGCTTGCCGTTGCCGAGGTGGACGTCTGCATAAGCCGGCAGCTGCGATGTCAGCACCGTGCCGACGAACCAGAACCACGACACGCCGAGAATGGAGTTGCGCACCGCGAGCTGCTTGCGCGCCATCCGCAGGATGCGCAGCGATTCGGGGAAGGGATTGAAGCTGATGCGCAGGTCGGGCGCGTTCGCATCCGAATGCGGGATCGCGCGACAGACCACGTAGCCGAGCACCGCGAGCGCCAGCACGGCGCCCGCAGCGATCAATGGCGCCTGCGCATGACCTAGCGCGAAGATGCCGCCGCCGACGAGCATGCCGACGAGGATGGCGACCGACGTGCCCATCTCCACCAGTCCATTGCCGCCGGTGAGTTCGCGCGGCTCGAGCACGGCGGGCAGGATCGAATACTTCACCGGCCCGAACAGCGTCGCGTGTAGGCCGGTGAGGAACAGGGCGACCATCAGCACCGGCAGGCTCTTCATCGCGAAGCCCACCGCTGCCACCGCCATCACCGCGATGCCGAACAGGTTGATCGCGCGGATCAGCCGCGACTTCTCGTACTTCTCCGCGATCTGTCCCGCGAGCGCGGAGAACAGGAAAAACGGCACGATGAAGATCGCGGGCGCGAGGTTCGCGTACAGCGTGGTCTGCGCCGTGCCCACCGCGAGGAAGCCGAGCAGGCCGATGATCGCCTGGCGGTAGACGTTGTCGTTGAACGCGCCGATGGCTTGCGTGGCGAAGAAGGGCGCGAAGCGTCGCTGGCCCAGCAGTTCGAATTGGTTGTGCGCCATTGCGGCCTGTCTCCCCGGGACGTCGCGAATCTAGCAGAGCGGCCGCTTGATTCGCGGATGAAATGCCCGTCACGTGCGCGCTCCTAGCCTGCGACTCCGCGGCGCGGTGCCGCATGGAGACGACGATGGCGGTGAAGAAGTCCAGCAGCGGCAAGAAGACGGCGAACGGCGCGAAGACGCGCACCACCGGCGGCAAGGCCGCGGCCCGCAAGACCGACAGCGGCAGCGCGAAGGGCCCGCCGCCCGGCACCGGCGATGCGCCGTCGGAAAAGATGGCGCAGACCCAGCAGGTCGCCGCATCGATGCCGGTCAATCGCGCCAAGCCGTCGGAATTTGCGAAGCGCGGCGCGATTGCGGTGGCGGACGAAGGCGAGCACGTGGACATCGAGCCCATCGTCGGCGCGAGCACGCTCACCGAGGTCAATGTCAACGACAAGGCGGGTGCGCCGGCCAGCATCGGCGAGAACCCGACGGTCGACCCCCTCGATCGCGTGCGCGTGGATTCCACCGGGCAGCGGCTCACGACCAACCAGGGCGTGACGATCTCGGACAACCAGAATTCGCTGAAGGCGGGCCTGCGCGGGCCCGCGCTTCTGAAGGACTTCATCCTCCGCGAAAAGATCACGCACTTCGACCACGAGCGCATTCCCGAGCGCATCGTCCATGCGCGCGGCTCCGGCGCGCACGGCTTCTTCGAGTGCTACGAGCCGCTGACCGACCTCACGATCGCCGCACCGTTCCAGGCGGCGGGCAAGCGCACGCCGGTGTTCGTGCGCTTCTCCACCGTGGCGGGCGAGCGCGGCAGCAAGGACACCGCGCGCGACGTGCGCGGCTTCGCGGTGAAGTTCTATACCGACCAGGGCAACTGGGATCTCGTCGGCAACAACATCCCGGTGTTCTTCATCCAGGACGCGATGAAGTTCCCCGACCTCGTGCACGCGGTGAAGCCCGAGCCGCATCACCAGATGCCGCAGGCCGCGAGTGCGCACGACACCTTCTGGGACTTCGTGTCGCTGATGCCCGAGTCGACGCACATGCTGCTGTGGCAGATGAGCGATCGTGCGATCCCGCGCAGCTATCGCACCATGCAGGGCTTCGGCGTCCACACGTTCCGGCTGGTCAATGCCAAGGGACGCGCGGTGTTCGTCAAGTTCCACTGGACGCCCGTGCTCGGCACGCATTCGCTGGTGTGGGACGAGGCGGTCAAGATTTCGGGCGCGGATCCCGACTACCACCGTCGCGATCTGTGGGAAGCCATCGAAGCCGGCCAGTACCCCGAGTACGAACTCGGTCTGCAGGTGTTCACTGAAGAGCAGGCGGAAGACTTCAGCTTCGACGTGCTCGACGCGACCAAGATCGTGCCCGAAGAACTCGTGCCCGTGCGCCCCGTCGGCCGTCTGGTGCTCGATCGCAATCCCGACAACTTCTTCGCCGAGACCGAACAGGTCGCGTTCTGCACCGCGCACGTCGTGCCCGGCATCGACTTCACCAACGATCCGCTGCTCGCCGGTCGCATCCATTCCTACGTCGATACGCAACTCACGCGACTCGGCGGGCCGAACTTCCACGAGATCCCGATCAACGCGCCGATCGCACCGGTGCACAACAACCAGCGCGATGGCTTCCATCGCCAGGCGATCAATCGCGGTCGTGTGTCGTACGAACCCAACAGCCTCGCGGGCGGTTGCCCGGTCCAGGCGGGCGCCGCGGGTTTCATCGCGTTCCCCGAGCCGGTCGAAGCCAACGAAGTGCGCGGCAAGCCCGAGAAGTTCGCCGAGCACTACAACCAGGCGCGGCTGTTCTTCGACAGCCAGACACCGATCGAACAGGCGCACATCATCGCGGCGTTCCGCTTCGAGCTGTCGAAGGTGACGGTGCCGGCGATTCGCGAGCGCGTCGTGTCGATGCTCGCCAACGTGTCCGATGCGCTCGCGAGTGGCGTCGCGCAGGGCCTCGGGATGGACGTGCCCGCGCCGATGCCGCCGCTGCTGGCGAAAGCGCCGAAGCCCGAAGTCGTGTCGTCCGATGCGCTGTCGCTGCTCGCGCGGCCGGGCGACGGCAGCATCCGCACGCGACAGATCGCGCTCGTCGTCGCCGACGGCGTGGACGGCGAGGCCGTGTCGGCCCTGCAGGCCGGCCTGCTCGCGGAAGGCGCCGTGCCGCGTCTCGTCGGCCCGCGCATCGGGCCGGTGCGCACGGCGGACGGCAGCACGCTCGACGCCGATGCGTCGCTCGAGAACGAACCCGCGTTCCTGTTCGACGCCATCGTGTTGCCGGACGGTGCCGCAGCGGTCGACACGCTGCTCGCGAACGGCCGCACGCTCGAAGGCCTCAAGGACCAGTACCGCCACTGCAAGACCATCCTCGCGCTCGGTGACGCACGCCGACTGATCGACGCCGCGGGTCTGCCGACCGAACTGCCCGACGGCACGCCGGATCCGGGCCTGTTGCTGATGGACAGCGGTGACGCCGACGCCGCGCTCGAGGCCTTCGTCGAAGCGGTTGCGATGCATCGTCATTGGGACCGCGAGACCGATCCGCCGCGCGTCTGACGGAACGCGGTCCGCGCGGGCGGGCCGATGTCCCTCGATGTGCCCGTGACCACGTCCCCCGCGGCGTGGCACGGGCCGATGGGCGGCGCCCGCTGCTGCCTCGCAGGCACGGATGATCCGTGGCGCGCCATCGCGCGCGACGGGGGATCTCCGATGAAGGGCATGCTGTTCCTGCGCACGGGCGTCGTGCTGCTGCTCGTGGGCATCGTCATGGGCATGGTGATGGGCGGACGCCACGACTTCACCTATGCACCGGTGCACGCGCACCTGAATCTCGTCGGCGGCGTGCTGATGATGGTCGCCGGCCTGTTCTACAACGCACGTCCCGACCTCGCCGGCCGGCTCGTCACCGCGCACTACGTGTCGCATGCGCTCGGTGGCGTGCTGCTGCCGATCGGCATCTACGGGTCGATCGCGGGCACGGCGTGGGCCGGCCCGGTGGTCGGAAGCGGCTCGGTACTCGCGCTACTCGCCCTGCTGCTGTTCGCGATCAACCTCTTCCGGCGCGCGCCGGCCAGCGTGACGGCCGCTGCACTCGACAGTGCGAGCGCTCCCTGAACAGGCGCAGCTCACGCGGCCTGCACCGGGCGACGGGTGACCCTACGCCCATGCGCTTTCTCGACGCCGAGCTCCACCCCATCGCCGCCTCCGACGCGGTGTCGCCGCTCGTGACCGCCGCGGCGATCAGCGGCATGACCGCATTGATGGGCCTCGCGCTCGGCAGCGGCATCGCGATCGCGCTGCAGCTGTTCCCGGGCGTTTTCCTCGGTGCGCTGCTCGCGCAGGCCGGCGTGTCGCCGCTGCGCACGCCATGGGCGATGGCCGCCTGCACGCCGCTGATCGGGCTGCTGATCGCCGGCAGCGCGCAGCTCGCCGAACTGATCGCCTGACGCGTCGAGTCAGGGTGTCGGCGCGGCCGGTGGCGGACGTCGCGCCAGCCAGCGATCAACGCCCGCTGCGAACGTCTGCCGATCGCGCGCATGGAACGGCGCGGGCCCGCCCGTCTGCACACCCGAACCGCGCAGCTCGTCCATGAAGTTGCGGATCGACAGCCGCTCGGAAATCGTGTCCTTCGTGTACGGCTCGCCGCGCGGGTTGATCGCGGTCGCACCCGCTTCGATCACCTTCGCCGCGAGCGGGATGTCCTGCGTCACCACCAGGTCGCCGGCACGCACGTGCGCCGCGATCTCGTCATCGGCCACGTCCGGCCCCTGCGGCACCTGGATCGCGCGCAGCCACGGCGACGTCGGCAACTTGATCCACTGGTTCGCGACGAAGATCGTCTCGACCTTCGCCCGGTTCGCAGCCCGCACGAGGATGTCGCGGATCACGCCCGGGCAGGCGTCCGCGTCGACCCAGATGCGCGTCGCCTCGCTCACAGGCGACGCACGCGAAAGCGCTTGGCCTTGATGCGGCCTTCCTGCAGGCGCGACAGCGCGCGCGCGACGTCCTCGCGACGCACCGCGACATAACTGCGCGTCGGAAACACATCGATCTTCCCGATCGCGGTGGCGGGCAGGCCCGCCTCACCGGTGAGCGCGCCGACGATGTCGCCGGGGCGCAGCTTGTCGGTGCGACCGCCGTCGATGCGCAGCGTGCGCATGGCCGCATGCCGGCCGACGCCATTGCGCAGCGGCGCGAGCGTCGGCTTGCGCAGCACGGCCTCGATGCCGAGCGCGGTTTCGATCGCCGCCAGGCGCGAACGTTCGCGGCCCGTGCACAGCGTCAGGGCGACGCCGCCACGCCCCGCGCGCCCGGTGCGGCCGATGCGATGCGTGTACGTATCGGCGTCGCTCGGCACGTCGTAATTGACGACCAGGCCGAGATCCTCGATGTCCAGCCCGCGCGCGGCGACGTCGCTGGCCACCAGCACGTCGCAACTGCCGTTGGCGAAGCGCACCAGCACTTCCTCGCGGTCGCGCTGTTCCAGATCGCCGTGGAGCGCGAGCGCATCGAAGCCCAGGTGCGCGAGCGACGACGCGACTTCATCCGCATCGCGCCGCATGTTGCAGAACACCACCGCGCGGCCGTCGTGGTGCGCGAGCAGCGCACCGGCGAGCGCAGCCGTCTTCTGCGCGGGTTCCACCTCGACGAACCGCTGCTCGATCGCCGGCTGGTCGACGTGCGCCTCGACGCTCACCTCCACCGGCTCGCGCATCGTCGCCTGCGCCACCGCGCGGATCGCGTCGGGGAACGTCGCCGAGAACAGCAGCGTCTGCCGCGTGCGCGGCGTCGCCGCGACGATCTCGCGGATCTGTTCCTCGAAGCCCATGTCGAGCATGCGGTCGGCTTCGTCGAGCACCAGCACGCGCACGTCGCGCAGCTTCAGCGCCTTCTTGCGCAGCAGCTCCTGCACGCGGCCGGGCGTGCCGACGATCACGTGCGGCGCGTGCTGATCCAGCGACGCCAGCTGCGGCGCCAGTGCCACGCCGCCGGTGAGCGTGAGCAGCTTGAGGTTGGGCACGCCCGTCGCGAGCTTGCGCACCTGCCGCGCCACCTGCTCGGCCAGCTCGCGCGTGGGGCAGAGCACCAGCGCCTGCACCTCGATGCGCGACGCGTCGATGCGGTGCAGCAACCCGAGCCCGAACGCGACCGTCTTGCCGCTGCCCGTCGGCGCTTGCGCGATCACATCGCGCCCCTCGATCAGCGCCGGCAGGCTCTGCGCCTGCACGGGCGTCATCTGCACGTGGCCGAGGGCGTCGAGGCCGGCGAAGAGGGCGGGGTCGAGGGGGAGATCGGTGAATTCGAGGGGGGAGGTCATGCGACATGTTAGCGGGCGGGCCCTAGTATCCACGCTGCGCGCGCTGCTCAGTTGTACTAGCCGAGCAGGGCCTCGAGCAGCTATCGGACATCGACTGCGTTTGGTTAGAGCCCGGTGCTCGAACCGACGCCACAAAGCGGCTTAGCGGCCGCGGTCATAGGGCGAAGAATTCGGATCTTCCGTTCGGCCTGCCGGTGCTGCAAGCCGCCTCGATACACTCCGCTTGCCCGAGAACCGCCCGTGAACTCGCATCCAAGTCTGAGATCGCATCGACACGACTATTTGTGGCGCCTCGCATGGCACCTGGCTACGAAGTGCGAGCTCGAGTCGTGCAGCCCGCCAAGTCGGTATCCGCGCGCATGCTCGACGACGCGTGACACTAGTCGAATAAGGCGGCTAAACAATTAGCCACGCGGTAAGCTGATCAGCAAATATCCTTCTCTCCGTCAAACGGTATTCATTGGGTGTGTTGTGCCTAGATCGAAGTCAACAGTAGCAACGCGTCGTGCATATGTCATTACGAGCACGAGCGAGGCCAAATGCGTTGCTACCAACTGGCTGGGTGAGTTCCAGTTGAGCCAAATCACAAGGTATGGCTTGCCGGAAGTTGACGACCGGTACCACGTGTGGCGGGTCCCTCTTAAGAAGCAACGGGGATCCGAAGTGTTAGGTGAGATTGTCATCGATGCATACACGGGCGAGGTCATCGTCGACAAGACCACACGGCCTGAAATTATTGAGGCCCGCCTGCTGAAGAAGGCCGAGGCTGCCGCTTCGAGCGGAAGGAGTAAAGCGACGTACGAGGTTTCGCAGCTGCGAAACACCATCGGGCTAGGTGACTGCGTTGAGTTGATGGCGGGAATGCCAGCTGAGTCGGTCGACCTGGTCTTCACTTCGCCGCCCTACTTCAACGCTCGTCCTCAGTACAGCGAATATGACGAGTACCAAAGCTACTTGCTCTTCATGAAGTCAGTCATTCGAGCGGCAGAGCGCGTCCTTAGAGAAGGTCGCTTTTTTGTCATGAATACCTCGCCCGTTCTGCTTCGGCGGGCGAGCCGTAACGAATCTTCGAAGCGGATTGCAGTTCCCTTCGATCTGCATGGTCTATTCATAGAGTGCGGCTTCGAATTCGTCGACGACATCATCTGGGTGAAACCCGAGGGCGCGGGATGGGCCACTGGACGCGGCCGGCGTTTTGCGGCCGATCGTAATCCGCTGCAGTACAAGGCTGTGCCGGTCACCGAGTATGTGCTGGTGTACCGGAAAAAGAGTCAGCGACTGATTGACTGGCATATTCGCAATCACCCGGACCGTGATCTGGTCGCCGCATCGAAGATTGGGGACGGATATGAGAAGACGAACGTCTGGCGCATACAACCGAATACGCGCTCGCCACATCCTGCTCCCTTTCCTATGGAGCTGGCGGAGAAGGTAATTCGCTACTATTCATTCAAGGGAGACGTTGTGCTCGACCCGTTTGCTGGCAGCGGGACATCGGGTGCGGCCGCAGTGAAGTTGGATCGACGCTTCGTTCTCTTTGATAACAACGAAAAGTACGCAACGTGGATACGCGATAGCGCGCAACAGTGGCTTGGCAAGCGGTTTAAAGAAGTGCTTCTGCTCAACATTACATCGCCCGCTTCAGAAGGACTGATCTGATGACCGAGTTGTTGGAGGCATTTCCCTCGTCCGCCGTTGCTCTCTTATCTGGGTCGGGGCGTGAGTTCATTAAGCGCATCGGTCAGGAGGCGGCGCGCGAGGCGGTGGCTGGCATCCTAAAGGGAGAGAACGTTCGAACTCAGACAGAGTTCCTTACGCGAGCCCGAATTACTCAACTCAATGCTGCACTCGTGGCTCAATTTGTCAGTCTGCACGACGGCGCGGATGATTTTTCCGAACGATTCTTCGATGCGGCAAGGGACGCCATCGCGAAGAAGAATCGTACCCATCCGGCTTACATCACTGCCCAATGGTTTCTCGGGCTAACTAACAAGTCGGTTCAGAACGTCTTGCGTGGTAGCTCCGATAACTTGGAGCAGTATGTAGCCCGACTTGATGAGGTGCTGGCGGAGTCGGCCTTAAAGGTCGAACAGTCGCTAGGCGAATACGCATTTACGATCTGGCGTGAGGGCGCCGAAGTCACGTTCGATTGGACTGATTTTGTTCGCTTGAGTACTGCGATCGGCGCTCAGACGTTGAGCGTACGGGGGTCAGACAAGTCGATGTACGGGAAGCTCTTCGAACGCCTAGTTTTAGGCAGTGCATTGACGCTACTTGGGTTCACGCTAGTGCCGCGGGGAGAAAAGAAGAGCGTGACGCGGGCGGGAGCGTTCTGGCTGTCCGATAGTGCAGACACGCGCGAGTGCGATGCGACCGCCGTAGTGGCTCCAGGTAAAATTGTCCGTTTCGACATCGGTTTCATCGGACCTGGAAATTCGGAGATATCAAAAGACAAGCTGTCGCGGTTCACGGCCGAGATTAATCAACAGGGCAAGAAGACGTACTCGAAGACAATCATCGTCGTGGATCGCTTGCCCCGGACGAACAAGACTCTGGACGCTGCTGCCGCGCTGAACGCGGATATCGTGCAGATGAGTATGAAGTTCTGGCCAATTGAGCTAGCGCAAAAGCTTCAAATGCAGGGATGGTCAAGTACGCTTGCGGGCATATCGGAGGCACGCGTTTCCGACTGGATTGATCGGAAGATGGACTCGATGAACCTGCTTCCCTTTATCGGAGACCTGTCCGTTAACGCGGCTGAGGAAGCGGACTCGGACGAGTAGGTTGCTATGCATTCCATCACGTTGCGATCTCGATGTTCGTGGACGTGCCCGCGTCGAAGCTCCGTATGAGACGAAATGGAGATGTCATGACAGGGCGCGCAGAGTTGCGCCAAAAAGAACGTCGATTAGTCATGGATCTTGTCGCTGAGCAGGCCTCGCTGATAAGCCTCCGGCCACCGCGGTAACCTGGATCTTGTCCGACACGCTTATTGACCCGCGCATCGCCGCCCTAAACAGCCGCAAGCGCATCGCCGCGGCGCTGCTGGTGTTCGCCGCACTCGTCCTCCTCGCCGCCCGCATCACCGAGCAGCACCTGCATCACTGGTCGCTCGCGCTTCTCGCCGCCATGGCCGAAGCCGCGCTCGTCGGCGGGCTCGCCGACTGGTTCGCCGTCGTCGCCCTGTTCCGCCATCCGCTGGGCCAGCGCTGGATTCCGCACACGGCGATCATCCCCACGCGCAAGGACGCCATCGGCGAGAGCCTGGCGGACTTCATCGCGAATCATTTCCTCGGGCGCGAGCAGGTGGCGGAGAAGCTGCGCGAGGTCGACATCGGTGCGGCGCTCGCGCGTCGGCTGACGGAGGCGGACACGTCGCGCGCGGTGGGGCGTGCGGTGGCACGCGGGCTTGCCCGCGTGCTCGACGTGCTGTCGGACGAGCGCCTGCTGCGCTTCGCGCACGACATGTCGCGCGAACGGTTGCGCAGCCTCGATCTGTCCGGTCTGGCCGCGCTCGGCATCGAGCGGTTCACCGCGGACGGCCGCCATCAGGCGCTGGTTACCGACGTGCTGCGTTTCCTGTCGGACAAGCTGCAGTCGCCGTCGGTGCAGGACGAGGTGAAGCGCCGCGTGGCGCGCGAGGTCGGCCGCGTGCTGCGCTGGCTGGGCGCCGACGAGTACGCGTCGAACCGCCTGATCTCGGCGGGCATCGAGCTGATCGGCGAGATGGCGGAAGATCCGGACCACGAACTGCGCCAGTACATCGAAACGCAGGTGCAGGGATTCGCCGCGCGCTTGCGCACCGACGAACGTTTGCGCGCCGAGGTCGATGCGTTTCGCGATCGCCTGCTCGACAGCGACGACTTCCTCGCTTACGTGCGCTCGCTGCTCGCCGACCTCGTGCGTTGGGTCGATGAGGATGCGGCGCGCGATGATTCGGTCATCGCAACGCGCGTCGCGCAGGGCCTGCACGCGGTCGGCGAACGTCTGCTCGAGGATGCCGACCTGCGCGACTGGGTGTCGTCCAGCGTGCGCGAGACGGTCGAGCCGCTGATCGACGAGCATCGCGATGCGATCCGTCGCTTCATCGTCGACCGCATCCGTCGCTGGAACGCCGAGGAGATGACGCGCGAGCTGGAGCTGGCGGTCGGCAGCGACCTGCAGTTCATCCGCTACAACGGCACGGCCGTAGGTGCGTTGGTGGGCGGACTGATCTTTGCGGCGTCGCGTCTGCTCGGGCTCGCGGGCTGACGCGAGTGACGGTCAGTGAGCCGGGACGTCGGGCGCGAGTGCTTTGTCGTCGCCGGCGAGCACGTGGTACTGCGCGGGCGTCATGTTGGGCACCTTGCGCAGGAACGCCACCAGCGACCACAGCTGCGGGTCGCTGTGGGTGCGGCCCCACGCGGGCATCGCGCTCATCTTGATCCCGTGCTTGATGATCCAGAACGCCTCGGCATCGTTGTCGATGCCTTCGTGGCCGAGATCCGGCGGCTGCGGGTACAGACCGGCGCGCAATGCGCTGTGTGTCTGATCGGGCGCGAGGTGGCAGCCCGTGCATTCCTCGGCGTACTCGCGGGCGCCGCTCGCCACCATCGACGCGTCGTCGAGGTTGGCGGGTACGCGCACGCTCTGTGCCGCGCGCTCGGTCGCGCTGTCGCGCAGGCGGTCGATCATGTGCAGGGTCAGCGGTGCGTGCGGAACGTCCGCACCGATCGGATAGAGGCCGGCGCCGACGTAGGCGTAGGCCGCCGCGCCTGCGACGGCGGCGACGGTGACGACGCCGATCAGGAATCCACGGACGGTGGGCGACATGCGGGCGGCTCCAGCGGCGGTGGGCGGACTCTCGCGCCGCCCCTGTGTGGAGCGCGTGGTGGTCGTCGCAGCACGCGGGCGCCTGCACGGCTACGCTGGGGCAATCGTCCGCAAGCCACCCGTCCCATGCGCCGCCACGCCCTCACGCTCGCCCTGACGCTCGCTGCTCCCGCCTTCGCCGCCGACGCGCCACAACCGCCCGCCGGCAACCCCAAGCTCTACGACATCGCCACCGCCCCCTCCGCGGCGCGCATCGAAGCCGACGTCCGCAAGCTCGTCTCCTTCGGCACGCGGCACACGCTGTCGGACCAGACGTCGGACACGCGCGGCATCGGCGCGGCGACGCGGTGGATCCATGCGGAGTTCGAGAAGATCTCGAAGGACTGCGGCGGCTGCCTCGACGTGCGCTACGTCGAAGGCACGGTGCAGGGCGAGCCGCGCATTCCGGGGCCGCTCAAGGTGATCAGCGTGATCGCGATCCAGCGCGGCACGAGCGATCCGAACCGCTACGTGATGATGAGCGGCGACATCGATTCGCGCGTGACCGACGTGATGAACGCGACGGCCGATGCGCCGGGCGCGAATGACAATGCGTCGGGCATGGCGGGCACGATCGAAGCGGCGCGTGTGCTGACGAAGTACAAATTTCCGGCGTCGATCGTGTACGGCGCGCTGTCGGGTGAGGACCAGGGCCTGTTCGGCGGCAAGTTCGTCGCGGCCGAGGCGAAGAAGAACGGCTGGCGCCTCGAGGCCGAACTCAACAACGACATGATCGGCAATTCATCGGGCATCAATGGCGTGGTCGACAACACCACGGCGCGCGTGTTCTCCGAAGGCGTGCGCATCGTCGAGACCGCGGACGAGGCGAAGCAGCGTCGCTTCGAGGGCGGCGAGCTGGATTCGCCGTCGCGCAACCTCGGCCGCTACATCGACCGCATGGCTGACTACGTGCCCAACCTCGATGTGATGATGGTCTATCGCCTCGACCGCTTCGGCCGCGGCGGTCACCACCGCCCGTTCAACGAGGCGGGCTATCCGGGCGTGCGCGTCATGGAGACCAACGAGAACTACGACCGCCAGCACCAGGATCTGCGCACCGAGAACGGCCGCCAGTACGGCGACGTGATCGAGGGCGTCGACTTCGGCTACGCGGCCAAGCTGACCGCGCTCAACGCGGTGAGCCTGGCCGGCATGGCCTGGGCGCCGCCGCCGGCGGCGGACGTCAAGATCGAAGGCGCGGTCACGGCAGACACCACGCTCAAGTGGTCGCGCCCCAGCGCCAAGCAGGCGCCGAACCTCGCGGGCTACAAGGTCTACTGGCGCCTCACCACCGATCCGCAGTGGACGCATTCGCGCTGGGTCGGCGACGTCACCCAGTTCACGCTCAAGAACGTGGTCATCGACAACTACTTCTTCGGCGTGGCCGCGGTGGCGAAGGACGGCACGGAGAGTCCGGTGGTGTTCCCGGGTGCGGCCGGGAGTTTCGGCGGCTACTGAAGCCGCGGGCGATCCGCCTCGGAGGCCGCGTTCGCGACGATCAATGCGGCCACCGCTTCGTTGCGGATGGCGATGTCGATCAGGGCATCGTCGTCGTCGCCCGCGATGCCGAAGCCGGTGAGTGCGATGGAATAACTGAGCTCGGGCGAAAGCGCAGCGAACGAAAGTACAACGGAACCGATCGCGTAGAGCGGGCCTTCGCGCGCGAGCGCGATCGGGTGCGGAAGGACCGTCGGGACGAGGACGCAGCGCCCATCGGCGCGGCCGTAGAGATCGAAACGCATAAGCCCTCCCACATCCGCAGATGACGATGCGGTGAGCAAAAAAGCCCCGGACGAGCCGGGGCCCTTCTACTGCCTTCTCCCTCTGACACCCCGTCGGGTGCTGTGGCCGGGAGGGAACCACGGCACCACCCTCCGCGCATTCGGATGCCGGGGGTGTGACGGCAGGGGCCCGTCGCATGCACGTAACGGGATGGGGAGGACGGTGGGTGTGACGCGAATCGCGCCGAAGCGGGATCGCGCCATGACCACTACCCATCTGTTTCCCGATGCGGGCGAGACGGCGCTCAACGCGCTGGACACCGCGGCCTGGAGTCGTGCGAACAACGAGGGCTGGCCGTCTCTGCCGGACGACCCCCAGCTGCCCGCACCCGCTCGCGTGGCGCCGCAGGTCGCACTGGCTGCGCCGGGCCGTGTCGTCGACATGCAGGCGTGGCGCCAGCGCGGCGGGGGCCGGAGCGCAGGGCGCGCTGCCGGGACGTCGTGATCGAACTCAACGGTTATGACATCAACACACGGCACGTCGCAGCCGTCGGCCCCGTGGCATGCACGCGAGCAAAGCGCTACGCGTTCGAGGTCATCTTCGTGGGCAGTGCGGGCGCATTGCGCCTGACATTCGATAAACAGGAGGACGCGATCGCCGGTCGCGCGCGCCTCATCGCGGACACGGAAGAACACGACGCGCCGCCCACGATCTCTGGCCGACGACCGTTCGCGGACGGCCCGGACGCCGGCGCTTCGCCTCGCGAGTCGATCATTCGGCGCGCACGCGAAACATTCGCCGGCGCGGGGCAGCCGGCGTTGCGATGAATCGAACGTCGGTCGTCGTACGCGATCGCCAGCCGTAGCGTGGCGGAGGTCGGACGCGGGAGCCACGCGAGGCGGGTTCGGGGGCACGCGCCGACGCCGGGACGGTCATGCCGTGCGTGGCGGAACGAGCGGCGGCTGACCCGCCCGTCTTGTGTGCCTTCGGCGCCCGAAAGTGAGGACATCCGGCGCGATTGCAGGCGCGGTGAAACGGCTCGCCCACGGGCACATCCGCGGGGGCTGCGACATCACCCCGCGAACCCTCAAGAGCGCGGTCACCGACAACGACTTTTCTGCGGGGCCGCGGCGGCGAAGGACGGGACGGAGCGCCCGGTCGTCCCGCACGCCGAGCGGCAGCTTTGGCGGGCGCCGATGCCCGGCCGCGCATCGGCCGTCGAGCGCGCTCCGGAGACGTTAATCCCGTTGATGGGCCGACACGTTCATACTGTCGGCTCCTGCCGCCACCGGACCGTCCGTGGCCATCCGCTTCGACGCGCTGTTCCAGAACTCGACCAACGCCTACATGGTGTTGGATCGCGAGTTCCGTTACATCGAAGCGAACCGGGCCTACGAGCTGCTCACCGGCCTGTCGCGTGAGCAGCTGATCGGGCGCGGCCTCTTCGAGTTGGTCCCCGGCTCGGCCAACGACGACGGCTCGTCGCAGGCCAGCGTGCTGCGCCGCTCGCTGGCGCGCGCGTTCGAGACGGGCGAGCGCGACGTGCTCGCGCTGATTCCGTACGCGATCACGGTCGACACGCCGAACGGCCCCGTCACCGACATGCGCTACTGGAGTGCGACGCACACGCCAATCCGCGACGAGTCCGGCGCGGTGGTGGCGGTGATGCAGCACACCACCGACGTCACCGAAGTGCAGCACCTACGCGAGGAGCTGCGGCGCGCGCGCGAGGCCACGGGGCTGACCCAGGAGCAGGCAGAAGAGGGTGTGCTGTCGCGCGCGGCGGTGGTGCAGCGCACCAACGAGCGGCTCAGTACGCAGCTGGACTTTGTGGATGACCTGCTCGAGCAGGCGCCGGGATTCATGGCGGTACTGGTCGGCCCGGAATACCGCTTCGAGCGCGCGAACGCCGCCTACGAAGCGCTTGTCGGCAAGTCCGGGCTGGTCGGCCGGACGCTGCTCGAAGTGGTCCCCGAGGTGGAAGAGCAGGGCTTCATCGCGCTGCTCGATCAGGTGCGCGCCAGCGGCGAGCCGTTCGTGGGGCGGGGCGTGCCGGTGGTGATCATCGACGGCGAGCGCGGGCCCGTCACGCGCTTCGTCGACTTCATCTACCAGCCCATTCGCGGCGCCAGCGCCCAGATCGACGCGATCTTCGTGCAGGGCGCCGACGTTACCGATCGCGAGACGGCGCTCGCCGCTGCGCGCGACAGCGAAGCACGCTTCCGCACGATCGCCGACCTCGTGCCGCAGATGATCTGGTCGACGCTGCCGGACGGCTATCACGACTACTACAACCAGCGCTGGTACGACTTCACCGGCGTGCCGGTCGGTTCGACCGACGGCGAAGCCTGGGCCGGCATGGTCCATCCCGAGGACCAGCCGCGCGCGTGGGCGCGCTGGCGCCACAGCCTCGCGACGGGCGACCCGTACGAGGTCGAATACCGCCTGCGCGATCGCAACGGCGTCTACCAGTGGGTGTTGGGCCGCGCACTGCCCGTGCGCGACGACGCCGGCGCCATCGTGCGCTGGATGGGCACCTGCACCGAAATCGACGATCTCAAGCGCACGCAGCAGGCGCTCGAGCGCAGCGAGAACGCGTTGCGCGTCGCCGATCGCCAGAAGGACCAGTTCCTCGCGACGCTCGCGCACGAGCTGCGCAATCCGCTCGCGCCCATCGTCACCGCAGTGCAGCTGCTGCGCATGGCGCCGGAGCGCGAAGCCACGGTGCGGCAGGCGGCGGAGATCATCGACCGCCAGTCCACGCACATGCGCAACCTGGTCGAAGACCTGATCGACGTTTCGCGCGTGACGCGCGGCCTGTCGGCGCTGCAGAAGCGCACGGTGCGGTTGTCCGACGTGGTGGCGGGTGCGATCGAACAGACGCAGCCGCTGATGGCGCGTCGCAACCATCACCTCACGGTCGACGACCGCAGCGACGGCGTCACGCTCGACGCCGATCCCGTGCGCCTGACGCAGATCCTCACCAACCTGCTCAACAACGCGGCGAAGTACACGCCGTCGGGTGGCAAGGTGAACGTCGATGTTCGCGTCGAAGGCGATCAGGCCGTGGTGCGCCTGCAGGACACCGGCGTCGGCATGGATGACGCGCTGCTCGCGCGGGTGTTCGGGCTGTTCGAGCAGGCGGAAGCGACGCCGGAGCGCGAACATGGCGGCCTCGGCATCGGTCTCGCACTCGCGCGCAGCCTGGCGCAGTTGCACGGCGGCACGCTCACGGCGTCCAGCGCGGGTCCTGGCCTCGGCTCGACGTTCGAGTTGCGTCTTCCGCTCGTATCCGCCGCGGTGACGGCGGACTGATTCAGCGCGCCGCGCGCTCGCGTTCGATCGCGCGCCAGCCGATGTCGTGGCGGTGGAATTCGCCGTCCCACGAGATCCCCGCCACGAGCGCGTACGCACGCTGCTGCGCTTCGGCGACGGTATTGCCGAGCGCGCATGCGCACAGCACGCGCCCACCTGCCGTTTCGACGTGTTCGCCGACCAGCTTGGTGCCCGCGTGGAAGACCTTCGCGCCCGGCTCTTCGTCCGGTACGTCCCACTGGTTGATGACGTCGCCGGTGCGCGGCGTGTCGGGATAGTTCGCCGCCGCCATCACCACGCCGAGCGACGCACGCGGATCCCACTCCGCCTGCACGGCATCGAGTCGGCCCGCGATGCCCGCTTCGATGAGATCGACGAGATCGGATTGCAGGCGCAGCATCACCGGCTGCGTTTCCGGATCGCCGAAGCGCACGTTGAATTCGATGACCTTGGGCGCACCGTGCACGTCGATCATGAGGCCGGCGTAGAGGAAGCCGGTGAACTCGACGCCATCGGCCGCCATGCCGCGCACGGTGGGTTCGACGATCTCGCGCATCACGCGTGCATGCACGTCGGGCGTTACCACCGGTGCAGGCGAATAGGCGCCCATGCCGCCGGTGTTCGGGCCGGTGTCGCCGTCGCCGACGCGCTTGTGGTCCTGGCTGGTCGCCATCGGCAGCGCGGTGCGGCCGTCGACCATCGAGATGAAGCTGGCTTCCTCGCCGTCGAGGAACTCCTCGATGACGACGCGCGAGCCCGCATCGCCGAACGCGTTGCCGGCGAGCATGTCGCGCACCGCGGCTTCGGCTTCGTCGAGCGTCATCGCGACGATCACGCCCTTGCCGGCCGCGAGGCCGTCGGCCTTGATCACGATCGGCGCGCCCTTCTCGCGCACGTAGGCGAGCGCGGCGTCGACGTCGGTGTGCACCGCGTAATGCGCGGTGGGAATGCCGTGGCGCGCGAGGAAATCCTTCGCGAACGCCTTGCTGCCTTCCAGCTGCGCGGCCGCGGCGGTCGGGCCGAAGATGCGATGGTTCGCGGCGCGGAAGCGGTCGACCACGCCTGCGACGAGCGGCCCTTCCGGGCCGACCACGGTGACCGAAATGCCTTCGCGCTCGACGACGCCGAGCAGGCCGTCGAGATCCGTCGCCTTGACGTCGATGTTGCGGCACTTGGCTTCGCGCGCCGTGCCGGCGTTGCCGGGCGCGACCAGCACCTCGGAGACGCGGGCGGACTGCGCGAGCTTCCAAGCGAGCGCGTGCTCGCGGCCGCCGGAGCCGATGACGAGGATCTTCATGCGCGAATCGATTTCGGGGGACGCAGCAGTTTACGGGACGCGCCGCGGCCCGCGCTGCTCGCTCGTCAGTCGCTGACGTCGCAACCGCGGTTGCGCAGGTCGCGCGCCGACACGCGATAGCCGTAGGCGTCGCGCGGAATCGGGATCGTGCGTTCGACGTCATCGCCGTGGCGCGTGCCGCTCACCTGCAGCTGCAGCGGGTAGAAGCCGTTCTCGACGTGCGATGCATCGGCCTGCAGCGTGCACTCGAGCTCGAGCAGGCGCTTTCGACAGCCGCGCGAGGTCGCCGGCATGCACGCGCCGCGGTTGGTGACGACCGACGTCAGCATCAGCAGGTCGCGCAGTTCGCCGCTGATTTCCGCGTACAACGTCAGCGTGGCGCGACGCGGCATCGCCGTGGCGTCGTGCCGGGTGATCACGAAGCCGGTGTCGGCCGGCCCGAGCGCAAGGAAGCCGACGTCGCCCATGCGCGCATCCACGCCGCGCGCGGAAATGCCGCGATACCGCGTGCGCAGCTGCGCCGGGTCGCGACGCGTGGCGCCCGCGCGGAGCACGAACAGGTCGATGCTGGGTGCAGCCGCCGACGTCGCGGACGGCGAGGTGCAGACCGCGACGCGGCGCTCGCGCGTCTGCGCGCCCGAGTCGAGGCAGATGCGGCGCGTCGACGAGGCGTCGTCGCCCGCGCCTTTCCAGTCGCCCTTGATGCGCGGCGTCTCGTGCTCGTAGTCGACCGCGAGCACGCGCACCACGTCGCGGTCGGAGACCACCGGGTCGGCGGGCGGCGGGGGAGGCGTGCGCGGCGCCGCGACCGCGGCGCCTGCGGTCGCGAACAGGAGGAGAAAGGAAACCCGATGCATGCGCGGAGTGTCCGGGGGCCGCGCGAAGCCGGCGTCAGTGGCGGAAGTGGCGGACGCCCGTGAACACCATCGCCAGCCCGTGCTCGTCGGCCGCGGCGATCACTTCCGCGTCGCGCATTGAGCCGCCGGGCTGGATCACCGCCTTGATGCCGGCCTCCGCCGCCGCGTCGATGCCGTCGCGGAACGGGAAGAACGCGTCGGACGCCATGACCGAGCCCGGCACGACGAGGCCGGCGTCGTTCGCCTTGATGCCCGCGATGCGCGCGGAGTACACGCGGCTCATCTGCCCGGCGCCGGCGCCGACGGTGCGGTGATCCTTCGCGTAGACGATCGCGTTGGACTTTACGAACTTGGCGACGCGCCATGCGAACAGCAGGTCGGCCATTTGCGCGTCGGTCGGCGCGATGTTGGTGACGACCTTGAGCTCGTCGCGCGTGACCTCGCGGATGTCGGCCGTCTGCATCAGCAGACCCGAGCCGACGCGCTTGACGTCCATGTTGTTGCGGCCATCGCCGTGCGGAATGCGCAGCACGCGCACGTTCGCCTTCTTCTTCGCGTAGGCGAGCGCGTCGTCATCGTAATCCGGTGCGATCAGCACTTCGACGAACTGGCGGTCGAGGATGGTCTTCGCCGTCGCGCCATCGAGCTTGCGGTTGAAGGCGATGATGCCGCCGAACGCGGACGTGGGATCGGTGGCGTAGGCCGCCTCGTACGTGTCGGCGCAGTTGGCGCCTTCGGCGACACCGCAGGGATTCGCGTGCTTCACGATCACGCAGGCCGTGTTCTCGAACTGGCGCACGCATTCCCACGCGGCGTCCGCGTCGGCCAGGTTGTTGTACGAGAGTTCCTTGCCCTGTAGCTGCGTGAACGTCGCGAGCGTGCCCGGCACCGGCCACAGGTCGCGGTAGAACGCGCCCTGCTGGTGTGGATTCTCGCCGTAGCGCAGGTCCATCACCTTGATGAAGTTCGAATTGACCTGCTGCGGGAACGGCGACAGCGCGGCGCGGCCGTCGTCGCCGATGCTGCTGATCGACGACAGATAATCGCTGATGCGTGCGTCGTACTGCGACACGCGATTGAATGCAGCGACCGCGAGCGCGAAACGCGTCGCGGCCGACAGCGTACCGTCGTTCGCGTCGAGTTCGGCGACGATCGCGCCGTACTGCGTCGGGTCGGTCGCCACGGTGACGCGCGCGAAATTCTTCGCCGCCGAACGCAGCATCGCCGGGCCGCCGATGTCGATGTTCTCGATGATGTCGTCCATCGTCGACGACGGATCGATCGAAACCTTCTCGAACGGATAGAGGTTCAGCACGAGCAGGTCGATCGCGCCGATGCCGTGCTGCGCCATCACCGCGTCGTCAGTGCCGGCGCGACCGAGCAGGCCGCCGTGCACGATCGGATGCAGCGTTTTGACGCGGCCGTCCATCATTTCCGGAAAGCCGGTGAGCTCGCTCACGTCGCGCACCGCGAGGCCCGCATCGCGCAGCGCTTTCGCGGTACCGCCGGTGGAGACGAGTTCGACACCGTGGCGCGCGAGCGCCTGTGCGAGCGGCAGCAGACCGGCCTTGTCGGAGACGGACAGCAGGGCGCGGCGGAGCTTCACCGACGGGCCGTTCGGGGCAGCGGTCATGGCGGTTTCGTGCGACGTGGGGAAGCGCGAATTATACCGGCCGGCCTCGGCGCGCCCGGTGCTTCGCGGCCGCCGCATCCGCCGCGTTGCACACGCCGGCGCTCATGCCGCAATGGAATGGCAGTGGTCGACGTTCCGATCGACGTCGAACGCAGGATCCAACGGACTCGACCTCAGCCCTGCGCTAACCCGTATTCGCGCAACTTCTTCCGCAGCGTCGCGCGGTGGATGCCGAGCAACTGCGCGGCGCGGCTCTGGTTGCCGTCGCAATGACGCAGCACTTCCTGGAACAGCGGGATCTCGAGTTCGCGCAGCGCGACCTCGTAGAGATCGCAGGTGTCGCAACCGTCGAGGTCGCGCAGGAAGCGGCGGATCGAAACAGCGACGTGCTCGCGCAACGGCGTGCGTGCGCCGGGGCGGATGTCGGTAACGACGGACGGGGCGAGGTCGGATGCAGCAGCGCTCATTGGCGTTATGACGACCCGCAGTCCGCGCGGGCGGAGGCGGAGTCTAGCCCGAGCACGTCGCGCACAACGGGGCGACACCACCGCGCCGACGAGCGAACGGATGAACGGCCGGATGTCCGGCCGGGACAGATGCCGTTACTGCAGCTGGAAGTCGTACGACTCGACGCGCGCCGCCGGCTCGCGGACGTCGAACGCGATGTCGAGGCTGTCGCCCGGCGCCACGAGCGACGTGACGCGCTGGCCGTAGTCGTGCGGCGCGACCGCACGCGCACCGACGAGGCGGCCGTCGAGATCGGACAGGCTCAGCACGATGACCGGCGCCGGCTGCGGCCAGCGCGCATCGTTGCGGACCGTGGCGGTGACGTGCAGCACGCCGGCCTTGCGCGGATTCGGGCGCACGTTGCGCGCGACCATGCGATACGCCTGCGGCTCGCGCCACGCCGGCACCTCGCAACCGAGCACGCCGCAGGTCTGCATCACCAGCGGACGCCAGCGTGCGTCCGCGGCCAACGCCGTGCGCTGCGCGAGCAACAGCTGCAGGCCGAACACGACGGCCAGCGTCGCGACGATCGCGGCAATGGGCCAGCGTCGGCCGCGCGGCTGCGTCGCGCGCCGGCGGGCGAAGCTGGGGCCGTCGGATACGGCGCGTGCGATGCGCGACCGAGCTTCGTCGATGGCGTCGGTATCGGTCGGCGTGTCGAGGTCGGCGTCGGTGCTGGTGGCATCGCCGACGGGTGCATCGATGTCACGTGTGTCGATTGGCGCGGCTGCCGTCGATCGCGCCGGCTCCGATGGGGCCGCAGTCGACTCGGCAACCGGCTCGACGCGTTGCGCGCCGACGCGTTCGATCGCGCGCTGAGGAGGCGCGACGTCGGCTTCGTCGCGCGTTCCGGCATCTTCGGACACCGGTGCGACAACCCCGCTCACCGGTGCAGTGCCGCGACCACCCGCATCCGCACCGCGACGCTGCGGCACTTCCTCGAGGGTCTCGATCACATCGCCTTCGGACAGCAGCGCGCTGCCGCAGCGCGGGCAACGCTGGCTCATCTCGCGGCCGGCGATCAGGGCGACCAGGAATCCGCAGTTGGGGCAGGGCATGAACATGGCGCTATTCCACCATGCCTCGCGGGCGGAATGCGACGTGGTTCACAGCTGGGCCGCTGCAGCTCAGCGGCGACGCCCGCTGACGCGCATCCAGTCGTCGAGCTGCTCGACGCGGATGTCGTCCAGCACGTCGGCATAGGCCGCGGCGACTTCGTCTTCCTGCCCGGCGAGGATGCCGGACATCGCGAGCTGCGCCCTGGGCGCGCACCGCGCGGCGATGACGTCGCGCAGCTCGATCAATGCGGACGCAAGGATGTTGGCGACGACGACCGGATACGTCGCAACAGGCTCGTCCTGCGGCAGGTAGACCGCCAGGCGATCCGCGACGCCGTTGCGCTCGGCGTTGTCGAGCGTCGCCGTCACCGCCTGCGGATCGTTGTCGACGCCCACCGCGTCCTTCGCACCCAGCTTCAGCGCGGCGAGAGCGAGGATCCCGGAGCCGCAACCGAAGTCGAGCACGCGCGCATCGCGCAGCACGCCGTCCGACGCAAGCGTGTCCAGCCACTCGAGGCAGAGCGCCGTCGTCGGATGTGTACCGCTGCCGAACGCGAGGCCGGGATCGAGGCGCACGACGGCCGCATCCGGCGCATCCGCACCCTCGGGCAGTTCGTGATTCCACGGCACGATCCACGTGCGCGCGCCGAATTTGAGCGGCGCGTACTGGTCCATCCACGCGCGTTCCCAGTCCTGGTCCTCGACGTCGCGGAATTCCGCGCGCGACCAGTCGAGGCCTTCGTCCTGCGCCGACAGCGCGTGCAGCAACGCATCGCGCGGCGTGCCGGCCTCGAACAGCGCGGTCAGCACCATCTCGTGCCAGAGCGGAGTCTCGCCGACGCCGGGTTCGAAGATGGCCTGTTCGTCGGGCGCATCGGCGTGCGCGTCGACCAGCGTCACCGCCAAGGCGCCGACATCCTCGAGCGCGCGCTCGTAGCGCGGCTGCTGCGCTTCCGTGCAGGGGAGGGCGAGCTCGAGGTAGGGCATCGCTTATTGGCCGACCAGCTGGATGGCGTCGATCGCCTTGTAGCCGGGCTGCACCGCGTTCGCGACCGTCACCTTCACTGCCGCGACCTTGTACGGCGTGGTGTCGAACGAGCGCACGAACCAGCTGCGCGGGCCGCGCGTTTCGTCCTGCACGTCGCTGAGGCCGGTCCACACGGTGTGGCTGGCGCCGGTGGTGTCGATCAGGTCGATCTGGTGCGCGGTCTTGACGCCCTTCTCGAACGCGACGCGCACGGTGGTGGCGTTCACCGGCTTGGCGAACTTCGCTTCGATCCAGTCGAAGCCCATGTCCTGCCGATTGTTGAGCCAGGTGTTGCCGTCCGGCGCGCCGGCGGCATGCACGGGCGTGTTCGGTTCGTTGGAGTCCGGCGGCAGCTTGTCCGCATCACCGAACGACGAACTCGCCTTCGCCGACGCCGCCCATTGGCCGTGCGCATCGTTGATGTAGCGATCTTCCATCTCGGCATAGGCGAGCTTGGCCTGCGCGTCGGCATCGGCCGGGCCGGTGCCGGCGTCGGCGCTCGGCGGCGGGCCGGGCGGTGCGGCGGCGACGGTCGGTGCAGGCGTCGCCGGCGCGGACGCGGCGGGCTGCGCGGCGTTGTCGACGGTCGGCGCATCGTCGTGCTTCTTGCACGCGCTGACGGCGACGAGGCTCAGGAGCGAGACGGCAACAAATCCCTTGTGCATGGCGGACTCCGGTGGAAAGCGGGGGACAACGCTCGACGTGGCGATCGGATGACCGCCGCGTCGGCATCGAAATCAACCGATCGCGATCGCCTTTTCCTTCTGTTCCTTCAGGCGCTTCTCGAGGTAATGGATGTTCTGTCCGCCCTGCTGGAAGCCGGCGTCGGACAAGATGCGCTGCTGCAGCGGGATGTTCGTCTTGATGCCGTCGACGACCATCTCGTTGAGCGCCACGCGCATGCGTGCGATCGCGATGTCGCGCGTCGGGCCGTGCACGATGAGCTTGCCGATCATCGAGTCGTAGTTCGGCGGCACGCGATAGCCCTCGTAGATGTGGCTGTCGACACGCACGCCGGGGCCGCCCGGCGCGTGGAAATGCTGGATCAGGCCGGGGCAGGGCATGAAGGTGTCGGGATCTTCCGCATTGATGCGGCATTCGATCGCGTGGCCTTCGAGGACGATGTCTTCCTGCTTCAGGCGCAGCTTCTCGCCCGCGGCGATGCGCAGCTGTTCGGTCACGAGGTCGATGCCGGTGACGAGCTCGGTCACCGGGTGCTCGACCTGGATGCGCGTGTTCATTTCGATGAAATAGAACCGCCCGTTTTCGAACAGGAATTCGAACGTGCCCGCGCCGCGATAGCCGATGCGGATGCAGGCTTCGACGCAGACCTTGCCGATCTCCGCGCGCAGTTCCGGCGTGATGCCCGGCGCCGGCGCTTCCTCGACCACCTTCTGGTGGCGGCGCTGCATCGAACAGTCGCGCTCGCCGAGGTGGATCGCATTGCCCTGGCCGTCGGCGAGGACCTGGATCTCCACGTGGCGCGGGTTCTCCAGGAATTTCTCCATGTAGACCATGTCGTTGCCGAACGCGGCCTTGGCTTCCGACTTCGTGGTCTGGATCGCGGTGACGAGCGCGGCTTCGGTGTGCACGACGCGCATGCCGCGGCCACCGCCGCCACCCGCCGCCTTGACGATGATCGGGTAGCCGATCTCGCGCGCGATCTTGGTGTTCTCCGCCGGGTCATCGCCGAGCGGGCCGCCGCTGCCGGGCACGCACGGAACGCCCGCGGCCTTCATCGCGCGGATCGCTTCGACCTTGTCGCCCATCAGGCGGATCGTGTCGGCCTTCGGCCCGATGAAGATGAAACCGCTCTGCTCGACGCGTTCGGCGAAGTCCGCGTTCTCGCTGAGGAAGCCGTAGCCCGGATGGATGGCCTGCGCGTCGGTGACCTCGGCGGCGGCGATGATCTGCGCCATGTTGAGGTAGCTCTGCGTGCTCGGCGCGGGACCGATGCAGACGGACTCGTCCGCCATCGCGACGTGCTTGAGGTTGCGGTCGACGGTGGAATGCACCGCGACCGTGCGGATGCCGAGCGCGTGGCACGCGCGCAGGATGCGCAGCGCGATTTCGCCCCGGTTTGCGATTACGACTTTGTCGAGCATGGGTGATTCCAATGCGTCTCTAGGAGTGCGAACGTCCGGCCCGTCGGCCGCGCGGCCGACGTGCGTTCGCCGGCTCGCGGCAGTGCCGCTCGAAAGCCCGGCTCACCCAATAACGAACAGCGGCTGGTCGAACTCGATCGGCTGGCCGCTCTCGACGAGCACCTTGAGCACGGTGCCGGAGACGTCCGCTTCGATCGGGTTGAACATCTTCATGGCTTCGATGATCGCGAGCGTGTCGCCGGCCTTCACCGACTGGCCGACGCTCACGAACGCCGGCTTGTCCGGCGCGGGCGACGCATAGAACGTCCCCACCATCGGCGCACGCACGACGTGGCCGGCCGGCAGGTCGCCGCCCGCCTTGGGCGCGCCACCGGACGCGGCGTCGGTCGGGCCCGCCATCGGCATCGCCGGCGCGGCGGCCTGCGGCTGCGGCATCGCATAGGCCGGCGGCGGCGCGTAAGCCACTTCGCGGGTCGTGGTGCGCGCCAGGCGAACGGTTTCCTCGCCTTCCTTGATCTCGATCTCGGAGAGATTGCTCGCCTCGAGCAGGTCGATCAGCTTCTTGATTTTCCGCAGGTCCATGTCGGGCCTCGTGTGTGGATACGGGATCGATCGCCGCCTGTTCGCCGGCGATCGCGAAGGTCAGGAACGGTTGGCTTGCGAAGCCGCGCGCTTGTCGAGCCAGGTCAGCGCGGCGTCCATCGCGAAGCGGTAGCTGTCGGCGCCGAAGCCGCAGATGACGCCCATGGCGAGGTCGCTGAAGTAGCTCTGCTTGCGGAACGGCTCGCGGGCGTGCGGATTCGACAGGTGCACTTCGATGAAGGGCAGGTCGGCTGCGGCGACGGCGTCACGCAGGGACACGCTGGTATGTGTCAGCCCGGCCGGGTTGATGATCAGGAATGCGGTGCCGTCGGAGCGGGCGGCGTGCAGCCGATCGATCAGCTCGTGCTCGGCGTTCGACTGCATGGCCTCGAGCGTGTGGCCGTGCGATTCGGCGTCGAGCTTGAGCGCTCGGTCGATCGCGGCCAGCGAGGTGCGTCCATAGACCGCAGGCTCGCGCTCGCCCAGCAGATTGAGGTTGGGGCCGTGCAGGACCAGCAGCTTCGCCATGGCAGACCCTTCCGACGTCGGAGCCGCGCAGTCTGCGCTTCGCCGCCAAGGCTGTCCAGACGTTCGCTACCGTATCGCCGACGTTTAGCGAAATTCAATCGCGCGTTCGAAGCGCGTCGACCGCCCAGGTGTCGAGGTCCTTGGCCTGAAGCGGGCCGGCCCATTGGCGGAGGATGCGGCCGTCGGGGCTCACCAGCACGCTGTACGGCAAGACGCCGCGCGTATCGCCGAGGCGGGCGCCGGCGTCGGTCGGCCCGGGGGTGTCGATGAGGATCGGATAGGCGACCGGATGCGCCTTGAGGAAAGCCCGCACCGCCTCGGCATCGTCGAGCGCGATGCCGACGACTTGAACGCCGTTCGCGCCCTGCTGCCGCGCGAACCGGTCCAGCGCCGGCATCTCCTCGAGGCAGGGCCCGCACCAGCTGGCCCAGAGGTTCACCAGCACGGGACGTCGCGCGGCCAGCGACGCCAGCGTTCGACGGTTGCCGTCCGGGGTGGGCAGTTCGATCGCCGGTGCAACGCGCCCGACGTTCGCACCACCCGGTGCCGGCGTCGTCAGCAGTGCCTGCCCGAGACGCGTGCGTGCGAGCCAGCTGCGTTCGGTCGACAGGCTCGCGACGACGCCCAGCGCGCCCGCAAGAACCGCGACGATGACGACCGTTCGCGTCCTCATCGCGACGCGTCGGCCAGTGCGTCCGTGACCATCGACGGTGTCAGCAGGGTCGGCAGCACCTTGGGTTCGCCGTCGCGCGGATAGACGACGTAGAGCGGCACGCCGACCGCGCCGTGGCGCTGCAGGAAGGCGGTCAGCGCGGGGTCGACGTCGGTGTAGTCGCCGACGAGGTACACGGCGTTCGCGTTGCGCAGGGCATCGGCGAAGGCCGGGCGACTGAACACCGCCCGTTCGTTGGCCTTGCAGCTGACGCACCAGTCGGCGGTGACGTTGACGAAGACGACGCGGCCTTCCGCGCGAAGCGCCGCGAGGCGGGCTTCGGTGAAAGGCTCCTGGTCCGCTTCGGCGACGACTGTCGCGTTCGGGCGCGGCAGTCGATGCACGGTGGCGAGTGCAGCACCCGCACCGGCGAGCGCGACGGCCAGCGCCACCACGCCCCAGGCGCGACCGCGATGGCGCGTGCGGCTCCACGCCCACGCGGCGAACGCGATCGCGACCGCGGCGGCGAGCGTCCATGCGATCGCGTCGGGCCCGCGCTGGCGGCCGAGCACCCAAAGCAGCCAGGCACTGGTGAGGTAGAGCGGGAAGGCGAGCGCCTGCTTCAGCGTCTCCATCCATGCGCCCGGACGCGGTAGCAGCGCGGCGAGGCCCGGCATCGCGCCGATCAGGATGAAGGGGAGTGCGAGGCCAATGCCGAGTGCGATGAACACGGCCAGCGCGAGCGCCGTCGGCGCGAGGAAGGCCCACGCCAACGCCGCACCCATGAACGGCGCGGTGCACGGCGTCGCCACGACGACGGCCAGCACGCCAGTAAAGAAGTCACCCGCGAAACCGCCGCGCTGCGTGAGCGAATGACCGGCGCCGGTCCAGCGGCCGCCCGCATACCAGAGGCCCGACAGGCTCAAGCCCAGCGCGAACATCACCAGTGCAAGTACGGCGACGACGATCGGCTCCTGCAACTGGAAGCCCCAGCCGAGTGCGCGACCCGCATGGCGCAGCGCCAGCGCGAGACCGCCCAGCGCGAGGAAGCTCAGCACGACGCCCGACGTGTAGCCGAACGCATGGCGGCGCGCGACGGTCGGCGAACCGCTTTCCGCGAGCGACAACGCCTTCAGCGACAGCACCGGCAGCACGCACGGCATCAGGTTGAGCACGAGTCCGCCCAGCAGTGCGAGCAGCAATGCCGACAGCGCACCGCTCGCCGCGACCGTGCGCGGCGTGGGCGGTGCCTGGCGGGCCGGCATTGCGACGGCCGGTGCCGATGTCGCGCCGTCGGTCGCCGCGTTCGGTGTTGCAGTCGACGACGAATCGGCTGCGGCGATCGTCGACGTCGGTGTAGTGGAACTCGCAACCGCCGGCGCGGCACCGATCGTTCCCGCCGGAAGATCGACGTCGACCGTGCGCTCCATCGGCGGATAGCAGATGCCATCGGTTTGGCAGCCCTGGAAGCGCGCGGTGAGCTTGATCGTGCGCGCCGCGGTCGTGGTGCGCGTTACCGGCAACGTGAGGTCGGCTTCGTCGAAGTAGACCGCGACGTCGCCGAAGTGTTCGTCGTGATACGAACGCGCGGGCGGCCAGTTCGGCGTGCCGAGCGCGAAGCCGGCCCTGCGCGATGCGGCGTCGATGCGGAACGTCGTGCGATCGCGATAGAGGTAATAGCCCGACGCCGGCGTAAAGCGCACGAGCACGCGATTGCCGCTGTCGGGAATCGCTTCGAAACGGAACGCGTCGTCGGCGGGCAACGGCGCGGCATCGACACCTGCCGTCGCGCCGCGCGCGAGTGCGAACGGCGAACGACCCGGCGCGTTCGACGATGAAGAAGTCGCGTTCGCAGGCAGCGCGACCGTGAGTCGTCGCGTCTGCGGCGGATAACACACGCCCGCATCCGCGCAGCCTTGGTACTTGATCGTGACGACGGTGCTTGCGGCCTGCGGCGTGCCCGGAAGCTTGGCGACCAGCGAACCGCGATAGGTTTCGACGTCACCGAAGAATTCGTCGTGGTGTGCGTCGCCCTTCGGAAGCTGCACGGCATCCGCGACGAAGCCCGCATCCGACTGCACGCCGATGCGGTGTCGATAAAGGTAGTAACCCTTCGCGATCGTCCAGCGCACTTCGATCGCGCCATCGGTGTACTGCGCGCTCGGCACGAACACGCTGTCGACCGGCGGCAGCTGGTCGGGCGTGATCGCATGCGCGCGCAGCGCCCACGTGGCGGCGAGGATCAGGAGCGTGCCGGCGATCCGGCGCAGCGTGTCAGGCATCGGGACGGCTCTGGGCGGTGACCCAGTCGAGGTAGGTGGGCGCGCCGTCGCTTGCGTCGATCGCAAGCAGCTCCGGCACGTCGTAGGGGTGCATCGCCTGTACGCGCGCGATGACCGCGGGGATGCGGTTCTTCGCGGTCTTGATCAGAAGCAGGATCTCGTCGGCCTGCTCGACGCGTCCTTCCCAGCGATAGGTCGAACGCACGCCGGGCAGCTGCTGCACGCAGGCGGCGAGGCGTTCGTCGACGAGCGCAGCCGCGATGCGGTCGGCGGTCGCGGCGTCCGGACAGGTGCAATGAAGGACGGCGACGGACATCCGCCGATTGTAGCGAGCGGCCGGGCAGCGGCCGTCAGACGTCGCGACGGCTGTTTCGCGAGCGGCCGGTGCGTAGCGCGGCCATCTGCTCCATCAGTTCGACGAGCGGTGCCTGGCTGCGCGGCGGCAGGCTGCGGAACGCGGTGAGCATGCGCAGCTCGAGCGGCTCGTCGACCATCGTCGCGTCCACCGCCGCCACGCCTTCCATCGCGTCCTCGGCGGACAGGGCCATGCGCCCGCGGCCCGTGGCCAGCCATTCGAACTGCACGCCGGTCACCGTGGCGACGCGTCGCAGGTTGGACATGCTCGGGCTCTTGCCCTGCACGGCTTCCCAGTGGCTGACGGCGCTGCGCTGCACGCCGACCGCTTCGGCCAGCGCCGACTGGGAGAGGCCGGCGTGGCGTCGGGCGAGGCGGATTCGCTGCTGCGAATTCATCGAAAGTGACGCTCCACGTCAGGCGAATGGACGGTCAAGGGCGAACTCTACCGGAAGTCACCCCGCTACCGATAAAACCGTGAGGAGGTGCGCTTCGGGTCACACTCCTGAGTGAAGACGGGCTGAAATGCGGGAATGAATACGATTTCATAAATGGCCTGTTTCCATCCGCTACCGGAATCGGACGTTGCTATCGGTAGCGGCGGGGTGGCGCGGGTGACGCGAACCGCCCACAATCGCCCCACGTCGACACGGAACGTCGACATGACATGGGGTCACGGGTTCTTGGGGAGGCGCGCCGGATCGCGCGAGCTTGGATGGCCGTCCCTGACAACCAAAGAGCGCGTTTCTTCGGGACGCGCTCTTTTTTTGTCTCCGCGTTTCGCGTCGAACGCCCGCTCGCACCGCCGTCCGGCGATCACGCGCGCTCCACTTTTTTTGCCGCCGGGCCCTTGAAAGCCCGCCGGGCCATCCCATATCCCGCCCCGTCCGCGATGCGGGCGCAGTGCGTTCCGGGTTTGGCACTCGGGACAAGCGACTGCTAAAATTTCCCGTCTTTCGCTGTAATTTCAACCACTTAGCAATCCAGCCGGAGGTTCGTGCATGAACATCAAGCCGCTCTACGACCGCGTGGTCATCAAGCGCATGGAAGAAGAAAAGGTTTCGGCCGGTGGCATCGTGATCCCGGATTCGGCGACCGAAAAGCCGATCAAGGGCGAAGTCATCGCGGTCGGCGAAGGCAAGGCCTTCGACAACGGCACCGTGCGCGCCCCGAAGGTCAAGGTCGGCGACAAGGTTCTGTTCGGCAAGTACAGCGGCACGGAAGTGAAGCTGGACGGCAACGACCTTCTCGTTGTGAAGGAAGACGACATCTTCGCGATCCTCGGCTGATCGCGGCCTTCCTTCGAATCACGCATCCCTTCTGATCAATTCTTTTTGAGGTAACTGCAATGGCAGCCAAGGAAATCCGCTTCGGCGAAGACGCGCGCACCAAGATGCTGCGCGGTGTGAACGTGCTCGCGAACGCCGTCAAGGCCACGCTCGGCCCGAAGGGCCGCAACGTCGTGCTCGAGAAGAGCTTCGGCGCCCCGACGATCACCAAGGACGGCGTGTCCGTCGCCAAGGAGATCGAGCTCGCCGACAAGTTCGAGAACATGGGCGCGCAGATGGTGAAGGAAGTCGCGTCCAAGACCTCGGACAACGCCGGTGACGGCACCACCACCGCGACCGTGCTCGCGCAGGCGCTGATCCGCGAAGGCATGAAGGCGGTCGCCGCCGGCATGAACCCGATGGACCTCAAGCGCGGTATCGACAAGGCCGTGTCGGCCGCCGTCGCCGAGCTGAAGAACATCTCCAAGCCGTCGTCGACGAGCAAGGAAATCGCGCAGGTCGGTTCGATCTCGGCGAACTCGGACACCAACATCGGTGACCTCATCGCGCAGGCGATGGACAAGGTCGGCAAGGAAGGCGTGATCACCGTCGAAGACGGTTCGGGCCTGGAGAACGAGCTCGACGTCGTCGAGGGCATGCAGTTCGACCGCGGCTACCTCTCGCCGTACTTCATCAACAACCAGCAGTCGATGCAGGCCGAGCTGGACGACCCGTTCATCCTGCTGCACGACAAGAAGATCTCGAACGTCCGCGACCTGCTGCCCGTCCTCGAGGGCGTGGCCAAGGCCGGCAAGCCGCTGCTGATCATCGCCGAGGAAGTCGAAGGCGAAGCGCTGGCGACGCTCGTCGTCAACACGCTGCGCGGCATCGTCAAGGTGTGCGCGGTCAAGGCGCCGGGCTTCGGTGATCGTCGCAAGGCGATGCTCGAGGACATGGCGATCCTCACCGGCGGCACCGTGATCTCCGAGGAAGTCGGCCTGCAGCTCGAGAAGGCGACGATCAAGGATCTCGGCCGCGCGAAGAAGGTGCAGGTCTCGAAGGAGAACACCACCATCATCGACGGCGCCGGCGACACCGCCGCCATCGAAGGCCGCATCAAGCAGATCAAGGCGCAGATCGAGGAGACCTCCTCGGACTACGACCGCGAGAAGCTGCAGGAGCGCGTGGCGAAGCTCGCCGGCGGCGTGGCGGTGATCAAGGTCGGTGCGTCGACCGAGATCGAGATGAAGGAGAAGAAGGCGCGCGTCGAAGACGCCCTGCACGCCACGCGTGCGGCGGTCGAGGAAGGCATCGTGCCGGGCGGTGGCGTTGCGCTGCTGCGCGCCAAGGCCGCAATCAAGGGCCTGACGGGTGCCAACGAGGACCAGAACCACGGCATCCAGATCGCCCTGCGCGCGATGGAAGCGCCGCTGCGCGAGATCGTGACCAACGCCGGCGAAGAGCCGTCGGTCATCGTCAACAAGGTCGTCGAGGGCAATGGTTCGTTCGGCTACAACGCCGCGACCGGCGAGTACGTCGACATGATCGAGGCCGGCATCCTGGATCCGACCAAGGTCACCCGCACCGCGCTGCAGAACGCCGCGTCGATCGCCGGCCTGATGATCACGACCGAAGCGATGGTCGGCGAGCTGCCGAAGAAGGACGAGCCCGCCATGGGCGGCGCCGGCGGCGGCATGGGCGGCATGGGCGGCATGGACTTCTAAGTCGCGCTTCCCGCTGCACCGCAACACGAAAAGCCCCGCGAAAGCGGGGCTTTTTCTTTGCGCGTGAGCCGCCTCGACCGTTCGTCGCACACGCCACCGAATGTGACCCACGTCGCGTTTCGTGAAGATAGGCTAAATCCCGACCCCGGCTGCGTCCTGCCTGTGGCGGGGGTTGCGTTCCGGCCGCCGTCCAGTGGCTCCCCTCCCCCGAACTGACGAGGTTTGCCGTGAAGAAGTCCTCCGCCTTGGCGTTATCCGTTCTCGCGTGCGCATGCATGGCCGCGATCGCATCCGATGTCGCGCTCACACCGCTGGAACCCGAGACGCCGTATCCGGTCGCCGACAACGACGGCACCCCGGTCGACGAAACACCCGGGCGCTGGTTCGTCGAACTCAGTTCGGCGCCGCTGTCCGATCGCGGTTCCGCCGCGATGCTCGCGAATGAAAAGCAGACGTTCCGCAACGCCGCGCGCGGCGCGGGCGTGAAGTACATCGAGAACTACGCGTACGACAGCCTGTTCAACGGCTTCTCCGTGACGGTGTCGCGCGCGCAGCTCAGCACCATCGCGCGCCTGCCGGGCGTCAAGGCGATCTATCCGGTCGACACGATCCCGATGCCGCAGAGCGTGCCCGATCCGACGTCGTCGCCGGAGCTCTACACGGCACTGCAGATGACGGGCGCGGACGTCGCGCAGAACAGCCTGGGCCTCGACGGCACGGGCATCCGCGTCGCGGTGATGGACACCGGCATCGACATCGACCATCCCGCGTTCGGCGGTGGTGGCGTCAACGGCGGCACCGCGTTCCCGAGCGCGCGCATCGTGGCCGGCTGGGACTTCGTGGGCGACGCCTTCGACCAGGGCACCAACCCGGTGCCGGTGCCGGACGCGCGTCCGGACGATTGCGCGGGTCATGGCACGCACGTCGCCGGCATCATCGGGGCGAATGGTCAGGTGAAGGGTGTCGCGCCGAAGGTGTCGTTCGGTGCCTATCGCGTGTTCGGCTGCGCCGGCTCGACGTCGTCCGACATCATGCTCGCGGCGATGGAGCGTGCGCAGGCCGATCGCATGCAGGTGCTCAACATGAGCATCGGCGCCGCGCTGCAATGGCCGCAGTATCCGACCGCGCAGGCGGCGACCCGGCTCGTCAACCAGGGCATGATCGTCGTGGCGTCGGCGGGCAATGACGCGGCACTCGGCCTGTACGGGTCGTCGGCGCCGAGCGTCGGCGAGAAGGTCATCAGCGTCGCGTCGTTCGACAACATCGGCATCGCGCAGCCGGCGTTCGCGATTTCGCCGGATGCCATGAAGATCGGCTACAACGCCGCGACCGGCGCGCCGGCGCCGCCGAGTTCGGGCACCACGCCGATCGCGCGCACCGGCACGACATCGTCGACGGCCGATGCCTGCGCGGCGCTGCCCGCCGGCAGCCTCACCGGCAAGATCGCGTTGATCCGCCGCGGCACGTGCTCGTTCTACATCAAGGCGAAGAACGCCGAAGCCGCGGGCGCCGCGGGCGTACTGCTCTACAACAACGTGGCGGGCGGGTTGAACCCGACGGTCGCCGGCACGCCGTCGGTCAACATTCCGACCGTGGGCATCAGTCAGGCCGATGGCGCGACGATCGACGGACGCGTCGTCGGCAGCGGCACCAGCCTCACGTGGGGTCCGTTCCACGTGTCGCAGCCGAACCCGACCGGCGGGCTGATCTCGTCGTTCTCGTCGTGGGGCCTCTCGCCCGATCTGACGCTCAAGCCCGACATCGGCGCGCCGGGCGGCTCGATCTACTCGACCTATCCGCTCGAACTCGGCGGCTACGCGTCGCTGAGCGGCACGTCGATGTCGTCGCCGCACGTCGCGGGCGCCGCCGCATTGCTTTTGCAGGCGCTGCCGCACACGCCGTCGCAGGCCGTGCGCTCGATCCTGCAGAACACGGCGCAGCCGGCGCTGTGGTCGGGCAACCCCGGCCTTGGCTTCCTCGAGCCGACGCACCGCCAGGGCGCGGGCATGCTGCACATCGATCGCGCCATCGTGAATGCCACGCGCCTCGATCCGGGCAAGATCTCGCTCGGCGAAGGCCAAGCGGGACCGCAGACGCGCACGCTGACGTTCACCAACGGCGGCTCGACGCCGGTCACGTACACGCTGAGCTCGGTCAATTCGCTCGCGACCGGCCCCAACACGTTCTCGCTCTCGTTCTACAACGCGGGCGGCGGGGTCGCGTTCTCCGCACCGAGCGTCGTGGTGCCCGCGCACGGGTCGGCGACGGTCAACGCGACGATCACGCCGTTCCCGACCGGTGGTGGCCTCGACGGCGGCATCTACGGCGGTTACCTCGTCGCGACGCCGAACGACGGCAGCAACACGCTGCGCATTCCGTTCTCCGGCTACGTCGGCGACTACCAGGCCCGCCAGGTGCTCGTGCCGACGGCGAACGGCTTCCCGTGGCTCGCGAAGTTCAACGGCAGCTCGTACTTCAACCAGCCCTCCGGCGCGAGCTACACGATGATCGGGAACGACATCCCGTTCTTCCTGATCCACTTCGACCATCAGGCCGCCGGTGTCCGCATGGACGTGCGCAATGCCGACACGAACCGCTCGGCCGGCAAGTTCCTGCAGACCGACTACTTCGGCCGCAACTCGTCGGCGACCGGCTTCTTCGCGTTCTCGTGGGACGGCAACACCACGCAGGGCCGCACGACGGGCCCGGTGCCGAACGGTCGCTACACGGTGCTGCTGCAGGTGCTGAAGGCGAACGGCGATCCGAACAACCCGGCGCACTGGGAAACCTGGGCGTCGCCGGTCGTGACGATCGCCCGGTAAACGATGAGAGAGGGGCGGGCGGCCACGGACGGCTGCCTGAACCGGTCAGTCTTTGCTGCAATGCAGCGTGCAATCCCCATCACGTCTCTTTAACGATAGACCTGCATCCCGACGTGGGGGAGGGAGCAAAAGCCCGCTGGCGGCAACGCCAGTGGGCTTTTTTTCGTCCCGAGCCCGCAGCGGCCGCATGACAGAATGCGGCGCATGAGCGAGACGACAGCCGCCGTGCAGGCGATCGACGCCGCGGTGGAGCGCGCGCTGCGACGCCTCGACATCGCCGAGAACGCACGCGATCGCGTCGCCGCCGTCGCCCGCGCCAGCGACTTCGCCATCGACGTGCTCGCCCGCGATCGCACGCTGCTCGCGCACCTGCTCGACAACGACGGTGCGACGCCGGTGCCGGAACCGCAGCTCGACCCGGCGACGCCGGTCGACTGGCCCGCGCAGCTGCGTCGCTACCGCACCGCCGCGTCGACGCGGCTGATCTGGCGCGACGTGCTCGGCCTCGACGATGTCGACGCCACGCTCGCCGGAAGCACGCAACTCGCCGAACGCTGCCTGTCGCTCGCGCTGGACGCGCTCGAAGCGCAGTTCGCGCAGCGCCACGGCGTCGTGCGCAATGCCGAGGGCCGCGTGCAGCGGCTGGTCGTGTTCGGCCTCGGCAAACTCGGCGGCGGCGAGCTCAACTTCAGCTCCGACATCGACCTCGTCTACGCCTACGAAAACGCAGGCGAATCGGACGGCGCACGTCCGCTCGACGCCGAAGGTTATTTCACCCGCCTCGGCCAGCAGCTTGCGAAGCTGCTCGACGAAGTGACCGCCGACGGTTTCTCGCATCGTGTCGACCTGCGCCTGCGGCCGTTCGGCACCGCGGGCCGGCTCGCGTGGTCGTTCGGCGCGCTCGAGCAGTACTTCCAGCGCGAAGGGCGCGACTGGGAGCGTTATGCGTGGCAGAAGGCGCGGCCGGTCGCGGGGGACATCGCCGCAGGCGAGCGCTTCCTCGACACGCTGCGGCCGTTCGTCTATCGCCGCTATCTCGACTTCGGCGCACTCAATGGCCTGCGCACGATGAAGGCGTCGATCGCGGCGGAAGTCGCGCGACGCGAACTCGTTGACGACATCAAGCGCGGGCCGGGCGGCATCCGCGAAATCGAATTCCTCGTGCAGGCGCTGCAGCTGATCCGCGGCGGTCGCGAGCCCGGGTTGCGCGAGCGTCGGCTCCTGCCGGCGCTGCGCGCGCTGGTCGACGCGGGCTATATCGACGCCGATACGGGCGACACGCTGGCGGCGTCGTACCGCACGCTTCGCCGTGTCGAGAATCGACTGCAGATGCTGCGCGACGCGCAGACGCATGCGCTGCCGGACGACGAGATTTCGCGGCACCGCATCGCCACGGGTCTAGGCCATGACGACTGGAGCGCCTTCCGCGCCTCTCTCGATGCCGTGCGCGCTCGCGTCACCACCGAATTCAATGCACTTCTTGCACCGCGCGAACGCACCGCAGCGCCCGACGCGTTGGCTGCGTACTGGAGCGCGTTGCCGCTCGCGGGTGATGCCGCGACGCTTGCCGACGCCGGCTTCGCCGAAGCGGGCGAAGCGGACGCACTGCTCCGCGATTTCGCGCGCTCGCCGGCCGTGCAGGCGCTGTCCGACGCGACGCGCGCGCGGCTCGATCGCGTCATGCCGGCGTTGTTGCATGGCGCCGCGCAGTCACGCGAGCCGCTGCTCGCGATGCGACGCCTCGTCGCGCTCGTCGCGAACGTCCTGCGTCGAAGCGCCTACCTGGCGCTGCTCGACGAACAGCCGGCCGCGCTCGAGCGGCTGGTCGACGTGGTTGCGCACAGCGCGCTGCTGGCCGAACGGCTCGCGGCGTATCCGCTGCTGCTCGATGAACTGCTCGACGCGCGTGTGGCCGGCGTGCTGCCGGGCCGCGACGAACTCCGCGCCGCCTGCGACGACGCGGTCGCCGGCATCGACGACACCGAGCATGCGCTGCGCGCGCTCAACGAGGTCCGCCAGGCGCTGAGCTTCCGCATCGCGATGGCGGTGCGCGATCGTCGACAACCTGCCGACGACAGCGCCCGCCAACTCGCGTGGCTGGCGGATGCGGTGGTCGATGTGGTCGTGCGCATTGCCGAAGGCGAAGTCGTGGCAGCGAACGGCCGCGTGCCCGATTCGCGCTTCGCCGTGCTCGGCTACGGCAGCCTCGGCGGCGAGGAATTGGGCTTCGGATCCGACCTTGATCTGGTCTTCCTCTATGACGCGCCGCCCGATGCGGAGTCCGACGGCGCGCGACCGCTCGACGCACAGCGCTGGTTCGCGCGGCTCGCGCAGAAGGTCGTCGCGCTGCTCGGCGCAGCGACCGGCGCGGGCCGCCTGTTCGACGTCGACGTGCGTCTGCGCCCCGACGGTGCGAAGGGCCTGCTGGTGTCGAGCCTCGCGGGGTTTTCGGCGTACCAGCGCGAGCGCGCGTGGACCTGGGAACACCAGGCGCTGGTGCGCGCGCGATGCATCGGCGGTGATGCATCGTTGTGCGCCGATTACGAACGCGTGCGCGCCGAAGTGCTCGGTCGTCCGCGCGACCTCGCCACCGTGATCGCCGACGTCAACCAGATGCGGCGACGCATGCGCGCGGAACTCGATCGATCTGATGCGGCGAGCTTCGATCTCAAGCAGGGCGAGGGCGGACTCGTCGACCTCGAGTTCGTACTGCAGGCGCTCGTGCTCGCCCACGGTGCGCGGGTTCCTGCGGTGCTGCATCCACGCAACACGCGCGAACTCATCGACACGTCCCGCGACACCAACGTGCTCGACGCCAGCGTGGCCGGACCGCTCGCCGAAGCGCACGCGCTGATGCTCGCGCGGGGGCTCGACTGCACGCTGGACCGCCGCGCACGCCGCGTGCCCTACGACACCGCGATCGACGCCGCTCGTGCGATCGTGCGCGAAGCCGTTCGCGCGTCGTCGCTCGACTTCGCGGGATGACCATGACTGACGCGGCGTCCACGGTTCGCCCGGTTCGCATGAGCGATGCTCCGCGGATCGTGGCGCTATCCGCGCAGCTCGGTTATCCGGCGACGCCACCCGAGATCGAGCAACGCCTCGACGCGTTCGCCCGCGTCGACACTGCGATCTTCATCGCCGAACTCGATCACGCTGTCACCGGTTGGATCGCCGTGGAACGTCGCATCACGCTCGAGTCCGGCGTCGCGTTCGAGATCACCGGGTTGGTGGTCGATGCGCGCCGGCGGCGGACCGGGGCCGGTCGCGCGCTGGTCGACGCTGCGGAGCATTGGGCGCGGGAGCGTGGCGCCGAGGCGCTGGTCGTTCGTTCGAACGTCGCACGCGACGAATCGCATCCGTTCTACGCGGGACTCGGCTTCGCACGGACGAAGACGCAACACGTGTACCGGCGCGCTATCGCGCCAGCCTCGAACGATTAGGGCGATCGCGCCGGCAATCCGAGCCGTTCGCGCAGCAGCGCCGCCACGCGCTGCGTCTCGCGCATGGGCTCGGCGTCGAACGGTTCCGGCTCGCGCGTCAGCGGCCGGATGCGGCCGGCCTTGCGCAACGCCTCGACGAACCGACGCGGCCGCCCGCGCACGCTGCGATCGCCGGCCACGTACACCGGTGCACGCGTCGCGCAGGCTTCCGACAGCATGTTCACCGAGTCGGCCGTGCAGATGATCCGGTCGGCCCAGCCGAGCAGTGCCGCATAGGGATTGCGGCCGTCCACCGAGCCGGTCCACACGACACCCGGCAATCCGCGCAAACGCTTCTTCGCGCGCTCCACCATTTTCGCTGGCGTGCGACGCGATGTCGTCGCGAGCACGCTACCGCCTTCGCGCTCGATGAGTCGGCGAACGTCACGCAGCCAGCCATCGAGGCGGCGCGTCGACATGCGCATGTTCGACGTCGGGCCGCCGATCAGCAGCGCGGTACGCGGGCCGGGCAGGGCGCCGAACGACGCGAACGCCGCACGCGATGCACCGAGCCACGTGTCCTGCACGGGGTTGAGCGAGCCCTGCAGCTCGATGACGTTCGGTCCGCGCAGGCGATCGTGCGCGGGCACGATGACCGCATCCCAATGCGTGGTGGGCAGTCGCGGATCGAGGATCTGCACGGCGTGCGCACCGTGCGCGCGCAGCAGACGCGTCGCCAGCGCCGCCTGCCGGCCGCAACCGATCGCGAGCGTGTGGCCGAGTACCGGATCACGCAGAAGCTGTTCGAAGTCCGGGCCGAACGCACGCGCGGCGTTGCCGAACATGCGCGGTGCGAACCAGCGCCACGGTGCCCGCGGCTTGACGACGAGATCGTGCGTCGGGAGCTTCAGGGCGTCGGCGAGTGCGCGGGCCTGGCGCACGTTGCCGGCATGGCCATCGGTGACGACGAGGATTCGGGTAGGTGTCGAACGTTGCACGAGCCGGATCGATCCGTTCTGGCCGACGACGGCCGTTTAGCGGGCGTGACTCTACACTGCGCCCACCCCACGTTATGGAGACGCCGATGTCGCAGCCGCTGTCGAAGGAGGCGCTCGACCAGCTGTTCGTGACCGCCCGCACGCATAACCGCCTCACGGGCGAGGTGAGCGACGAGACTCTGCATCGGCTCTACGAGCTGGTGAAGATGGGCCCGACCACCGCGAACACCACGCCGGCGCGCTTCGTGTTCGTGAAGTCGCAGGCGGCCAAGCAGCGGCTCGCACCGGCGCTCGACGAAGGCAACCGCGCGAAGACGCTCGAAGCGCCGGTCACCGTCATCGTCGCCCACGATCTCGCGTTCTACGAAAAGCTGCCGTACCTGTTCCCGCATACGGATGCGAAGGGCTGGTTCGACACGAAGCCCGAGGCCGACCTGCAGACCATTGCGCTGCGCAACAGCTCGTTGCAGGGCGCGTACCTGATCCTCGCCGCACGCGCGCTCGGCCTCGATACGGGCCCGATGTCGGGCTTCGACAATGCGAAGGTCGACGCCGAATTCTTCGGCGGCACGAAGATCCGTTCCAACTTCCTCGTCAATCTCGGGGAAGGCGACTTCGATCATGTCTTTCCCCGCTCGCCGCGCCTCTCGTTCGACGAGGCCGCGCGCATCCTCTGACGCACGCCTCACCCCTCTTCGGAGCTCCGTCCATGTTCAAGCGCATCGCCCTCGGTTTCGCGCTCGCCGGCCTCGCCGGCGTCGCCTTCGCCGCCCCGCTTTCGTACAAGATTGACGCCAACCACCCGCAGGTCACGGCGACGTGGTCGCACTTCGGCTTCTCGCATCCGTTCGCGAACTTCGGCCAGGTCGACGGCACCATCGTGTACGACCCGCAGAACGTCGGCGCGTCGTCGGTGAAGGTGACGCTGCCGCTCGCGGGCCTCGACAGCACGGTGCCGGCGCTCGACGAGCACCTGCGCAGCAAGGATTTCTTCGAAGCCGAGAAGTACCCGACCATCACCTTCAACAGCACGAAGGTGGAAGCCGCGGGCGACAAGAAGCTGCGCGTCACCGGTGACCTCACCGTGCACGGCGTGACCAAGCCGGCGGTGCTCGACGTCACGCTCAACGGCGCGGGTCCGCATCCGATGACCAAGCGCGAGACAGTCGGCTTCGACGCGACCACCACGATCAAGCGCGCCGACTTCGGCGTCGGCGCCTACGTGCCGAACGTCAGCGACGACATCCAGATCCGCATCACGACCGAGGCGTCCGTGCCCAAGGCCGACGGCGCACCGGCATCGAAGAAGAAGTAGGACGATGATCATCGAGCGCCCGGGGCAGGAACGGGGCCACGCGAAGCATGGCGGCTGGCTCGACAGCCGCCACACGTTCTCGTTCGGCAACTATTACGACCCGCAGTGGATGGGCTTCGGGCCGCTCCGCGTGATCAACGAAGACCGCGTAGCCGGTGGCGGCGGGTTCCCGCCCCACGGCCACGCGAACATGGAAATCCTGTCGCTGGTCCTCGACGGGCAGCTCGCCCATCAGGACAGCAGCGGCGGAGGCGGCACCATCGGTCGCGGCGAAGTGCAGTGGATGAGCGCCGGACACGGCGTGCAGCACAGCGAGTTCAATGCGTCGAAGACCGAAGGCGTCCACTTCCTGCAGATCTGGATCCAGCCCGATCGCGTGAACGCGCCGCCGGCCTACGCGCAACGCGCGCCGCAGCCGGGCGACGACAGCGGCGACTGGGTGCTGCTCGCATCGCCCGACGGCGCGGACGGCAGCATCGGCATCCGCCAGGACGCGCGTCTCTACCGCGCCACGCTCGCCGGCGACGCAACCCTGCACCGCGTGCTCGACAGCGACCGTCGCTACTGGCTGCAGGTCGCCCGCGGCACGGTGCTGGCGTCCGACCATGTGCTCCGCGCCGGCGACGCGCTCGGCTTCGTCGAGGAGGGCGGGCCGCTGGTGGTCGAAGCGAACGGCGACGCCGAAGTCCTGCTGTTCGACCTGCCGCACTGACGGGCGCCCACGGGCCGGCTGGTAGAATCCGCCGCCTCACCGCACCGTCCTGCCGTCCATGACCGACCGCACCGCCTCTCCGCAGAATGCCGAGCCGGCCAACGCCCGCCAGCGCTACGTCGTCGGCCGCAAGGACCTGCCGCTGAGCTGCCCGCTGCCGGAAATGGCGCTTTGGAACTCGCATCCGCGCGTCTACCTGCCGA
>NZ_SELT01000003.1 GCF_004361065.1 Cognatilysobacter terrigena
TTGCCGGCGCCGGGGCGATCGGCGAAGACGTCGAGCTGGAGGAAGCGGCGCTGCGTCATGGTTTTCAACCGCGGACGGGGGAGGCGCATTGTGGCCGGCCGCGCGTGGCCCGTCATCGAATAAAATCGCGCGCTCTCATGAGCATGCGTCATTCGCCCGAGGCGGCGTCGCGTGCTCCGATTCGCCTCCCGCGGCAGCCGCCGCACCTCCAGGAAACCTCGTGACCGCTTCGACGCGCTGGGTCGTACTCAAGTTCGGTGGCACTTCCGTGTCGCGCCGGACCCGTTGGGACACCATCGGACGACTCGCGGGCAAACGTGCGAAAGACGAGAACGCGCGCGTGCTGGTGGTGGTGTCGGCGCTGTCGGGCGTGACCAACGAACTTCAGGCGATCGCGAACAGCGGCGCGGGCGAGGCGACGGATGCGAAGGTCGCCGCGCTCGTGGCGCGTCATCGCGAATTCGCGGCGGAACTCGGTCTGGATGCCGACGTCGTGCTCGCCGAACGCCTCGCCGCGTTGCAGGCGCTCGCGACCGATTCGCGCGCGACTCAGCGCACGCTCGACTGGCAGGCCGACGTGCTGGGGCAGGGCGAACTGCTGTCGTCGACGCTCGGCGTTGCGTATCTGAAGTCGCAGGGCCTCGACATCGGTTGGTGCGATGCACGCGAGTGGTTGAACGCCGTCGCGCTGCCGAACCAGAGCGATTGGGCCGGTCGTCTGTCGGTCAACTGCCACCACCGCACCGATCGCGACTTCGCGCAGCGCTTCACCACGCAACCAACGACGATCGTCCTGACGCAGGGCTTCATCGCGCGTCATGGCGACGGCGGCACCGCGATCCTCGGTCGCGGCGGTTCCGACACGTCGGCCGCGTACTTCGGTGCACTGCTCGGCGCCGCGCGCGTCGAGATCTGGACCGACGTGCCCGGCATGTTCAGCGCGAATCCGCGCGAGGTGCCCGACGCCCGCCTGCTCGCGCGCCTCGACTACGCCGAAGCGCAGGAAATCGCCACCACCGGCGCGAAAGTGCTGCATCCGCGTTCGATCGGTCCCTGCCGCGACGCCAACGTACCGATGGCGATCCTCGACACCGAACGCACGGACCTGCCGGGCACGCGTATCGACGCGACCGCCGCGACGGTGCCGGGCGTCAAGGCGATCAGCCGTCGCAACGGCATCGTGCTGGTGTCGATGGAGTCGGTCGGCATGTGGCAGCAGGTCGGCTTCCTCGCCGACGTGTTCGAACGTTTCAAGAAGCACGGCCTGTCGATCGACCTGATCGGTTCGTCGGAAACCAACGTGACGGTGTCGCTGGATCCCAGCGAGAACCTCGTCACCACAATCGTGCTGAGCGCGTTGAGCGAGGACCTGGCGCAGGTCTGTCGCGTCAAGGTCATCGCGCCCTGCGCGGCGATCACGCTGGTCGGCCGCGGCATGCGGTCGCTGCTGCACAAGCTGTCCGACGTGTGGGCGACGTTCGGCCGCGAGCGCGTGCACCTGATCTCGCAGTCGTCGAACGATCTCAACCTGACGTTCGTCGTCGACGAAGCCGACGCCGAAGGCCTGCTGCCGACGCTGCACGCCGAGCTCGTGCGCGGCGGTGCGATGCCCGTGCTCGACGAGAGCGTATTCGGGCCTGCATGGCGCGATGTCGTGCACGGCCGCCCCGAACGCGCGACGCCATGGTGGCTCACACGTCGCGATGCACTGCTCGCTCGTGCGAACGACGGCACGCCGCGTTACGTCTACCACCTGCCGACGGTGCGCGAGCGTGCGCGTTCGCTGATCGAAGGCGGCCCGGTCGACTGTGGCTTCTACGCGCTCAAGGCGAATGCGCATCCCGAGATCCTCCGTGCGCTCGAGGCGATCGGTTTCGGTTTCGAGTGCGTGTCGCTCGCCGAAGTCGAGTACGTGCGCCGGACGCTGCCGTCGCTCGATGCGTCCCGCATCCTGTTCACGCCGAGCTTCGCACCGCGTCGCGAATACGAGGCCGCGTTCGCCGCGGGCGTCAACGTCACGCTCGACAGCATCGAGCTGCTGCAGCGCTGGCCGGATGTCGTGCGCGGTCGCAATGCGTGGCTGCGCCTCGACCTCGGCCACGGCGACGGCCACCACGAAAAGGTGCGCACGGGCGGCGCGGAAGCGAAGTTCGGCCTGCCGATCACACGTTTCGATGCGTTCATGGCCGAGGCCCGCAAGCTCGGCCTGCGCATCACGGGCCTGCACGCGCACCTCGGCAGCGGCATCGACGATCCCGCCCACTGGCGCGAGGTCTACGGCACGCTGGCGGCGCTCGCGGATGCGAGCGAGACGGTCGACACGATCGACATCGGCGGCGGGTTCCCCGTGCCGTACACGCCCGACGCGCGTCCGTTCGATCTAGAGGCGTGGCGTGCCGGCGTGCGCGACATCAAGGCGGCGTACCCGCGTTGCCGCCTCGCGATCGAGCCGGGTCGCTTCCTCGTCGCCGAAGCCGGCGCGCTGCTGCTACACGTCACGCAGGTGATCGAGAAGGACGGCATCCGCCGCATCGGCCTCGACGCCGGCATGAACGCGCTTGCCCGCCCGGCGATGTACGACGCCTACCACGGCATTCACAACCTCACGCGCATCGACGACGCCGCGCTCGACACGTTCGACGTGGTCGGCCCGATCTGCGAAAGCGGCGACGTGCTCGGCCGCGGCCGGCGCCTGCCGGCGGCGACGGGCGAGGGCGATGTCGTGCTGATCGCCGACGCCGGCGCCTACGGCATGGCGATGGCGAACACCTACAACCTGCGGCCGCTGCCGGCCGAGGACATTCTCGATGACTGATTGGCGCTTCTCGCGCGACGCGATCCAGGCCTTCCGGTTCGTCCGCTGCGACTTCGACGCGGCGACGGGCGTGGCCCGGCTCGTCTATGCCTTCGACGACGGCCCCGAACTGGTCGAAACCGTCTCCATCCCCGGTGCGCCGTTCACGCTCGATGCGGCGCGTACGGAGGCCGTGCAGCGCGCTCTGCGTCTCCTGCATCTCATCGCGGGCGTCAGCTACTACAAGGCGGCGGTGCCTAAGACGATCCGCATCGACGGCTATTCGATCGATGCGGCGACGGCCTCGCTGCTGAACGAGGGGTACGAGAACGGCCTCGGCGAGTTCGCGTACCGCAACGGTTTGCACCTGCGCGGCACGATTCGCTTCCCGGCCGATGACGCGCCGGCGCACGCCGCCCCAACGCTCGGCCTCCGTGAGCACGCGCTCACCGCGATCGGCGGCGGCAAGGATTCGCTGGTGAGCATCGAGTCGCTGCGCATCGCAGGCGTCGATCAGACGGTGACGTGGATCGGCGGTTCGCAGCTGATCGCCGCCTGCGCCGAGCGCACCGGCCTGCCGACCCTCAACCTCGGCCGCCAGCTCGCACCGCAGCTGTTCGAGTACAACCGCAATGGGGCGTGGAACGGGCACATCCCGGTGACGGCGGTGAACTCCGCGATCCTCGCGCTGGCCGCGCTCGTGCTCGGCGTCGACCAGGTCGTGTTCTCCAACGAGCGCTCGGCGAGCTACGGCTCGATGATCGAGGGCACGGGCGAGGTCAATCACCAGTGGTCGAAGGGTTGGCAGTTCGAACGCGACTTCGCCGCGCATCTGCGCTCGCACGTGGCGGCGGACCTGCGCTACTACTCGCTGCTGCGTCCGCTCAGCGAACTGGCCGTCGCGCGCCAGTTCGCCAAGTCCGACCGCTACGACCAGCACTTCTCGAGCTGCAATCGCAACTTCCACATTCTCGGCGAGCGCCCGGCACAGCGCTGGTGTGGCATCTGCCCGAAGTGCCACTTCGTGTTCCTTGCGCTCGCGCCCTTCATGAGCAAGCCGCGATTGGTCGGCATCTTCGGTCGCAACCTGTTGGACGAGCCGTCGCAGACCGGCGGTTTCGACGCGCTGCTCGAATACCGCGACCACAAGCCGTTCGAATGCGTGGGCGAAGGTCAGGAGTCGCGCGCCGCGATGGCTGCGCTCACGCAGCGCCCTGAATGGCGAGAGGACGCGATCGTCGAGCGCTTCGCGCGCGAGATCCTGCCGCAGCTCGCCGATGGTCCCGCGGTCGACTCGTTGCTGACCATCGACGACGAGCACGGCATTCCCGATGCGCTCTGGGCCCGCCTGCGTGCGCATTTCGCAGCTTGACGGACAGCGCGTCGCGCTCTGGGGCTGGGGCCGCGAAGGCCGCGCCGCGTATCGCGCGATCCGCTCGCGGCTGCCGACGCTGCCGCTGACGCTGTTCTGTTCGCAGGATGAGGCGGTGGACGCCGCGGCGCTCGGCGATGCGCATCTCGTCGTGTCGACGACCGTGGACGGCGAATCGCTCTCGCGCTTCGAGATCGTTGTGAAGTCGCCGGGCATCAGCCCCTACGGCGAAGCAGGGTCGATCGCGTCGGCCGCGGGCGCGCGGCTCATCGGCGGCACGTCGCTGTGGTTCGGCGATCATGCCGACGAAAATGGAATCGTTGCGAACGCGGTCTGCGTGACCGGCACCAAGGGCAAGAGCACGACGACCTCGCTGCTCGCGCATCTTCTGCGCAGCGCCGGCCACCGCACGGCGCTCGCGGGAAACATCGGCCTGCCGCTGCTAGAAGTGCTCGACCCGCAGCCGGCGCCGGATTACTGGGCGATCGAGCTGTCGAGCTATCAGACAGGCGATGTCGCCGTCAGCGGTGCGCGTCCGGCCGTTGCCGTCGTGCTCAACATCTTTCCCGAGCATCTCGACTGGCACGGCTCGCACGCGCGCTACGTCGCCGACAAGCTGCGCCTCGTCACCGACGCGCATCCACGCATCGCGGTGCTCAATGCGGCGGACCCGATCCTTTCGACCTTGCAGTTGCCGGAGGATGTCGCGGTCCGCTGGTTCGGCGACGCGCGCGGTTGGCATCTGCGCGACGACGTGCTGTATCGCGGTGACGACGCCGTCATCGATACGCGTGGCCTGCCGCTGCCGGGCCGACACAACCGCGGCAATCTCGCCGCGGTGCTCACCGCGATCGAGGCGCTCGGCTTGGACGCGCAATCGCTCGCGACGGCCGCGTTCGACTTCGAGCCGCTTCCGCATCGCCTGCAGACGCTCGGCGAGCGCGACGGCACGACCTACGTCAACGATTCCATCAGCACGACACCCCATGCAACGCTCGCGGCGCTGGACTGTTTCGCCGATCGCGATGTGGCGGTGCTGGTCGGCGGCCACGACCGCGGGCTCGACTGGTCCGACTTCGCGGCGGCGATGCGCGCGCATGCGCCGAAGGCGGTCGTCACGATGGGCGCCAACGGCCCGCGCATCCATGCGCTGCTCGCGCCCGTCGCCGCCGAGGCGGGCTTCGACCTTCGCGAGGCATCGGACCTCGCCGATGCGATGAACCAGGCACGCGACGCGCTGCAGCGTGCTAGCGCCAAGTCGCCGGTCGTGCTGCTGTCGCCCGGCGCGCCGAGCTTCGGCGTCTGGCGCGACTACGTCGACCGCGGGCGCGATTTCGCACGTCGCGCGGGCTTCGATCCCGACATGATCAGCGCGATCCCGGGCCTCGGCATCGCCTGAGCCTCGACACGGGCCGACATGGGGACGCGCTACGCTCGGTCGTCCCCAAGCCGGAGGCTCCCATGTCGATCGTCCGTCGGTTCCGTATCGCTTCGACCCTTCTCGTTCTCCTCGCGGCAGCACATGCGCAGGCCGCAGTGCGCACCCGGAACGTCGACTGGACGCTCGACGGCCAGAAATTCCAGGGGGTGCTCGTCTATGACGACGCCGGTCCCAAGAACAAGCCCGGCCTCGTGATGGTGCCGAACTGGATGGGCGTGAATCCGTCCGCGGTGGAGAAGGCCAAGAAGGTTGCGGGTCGTGATTACGTCGTGCTGGTGGCGGACGTCTACGGTGCGAATGTTCGACCCAAGGATTCGAAGGAAGCGGGCGCGGCCGCGGGCGCGCTGAAGGGTGATCGCCCGAAACTGCGGGCGCGCATGCAGAAGGCCGTCGACGTGCTGCGGGCACAGGCGGGCAGTTCGCCGCTCGATACGAAGCGCATTGGCGCGTTCGGCTTCTGTTTCGGCGGCACGTCGGTGCTCGAACTGGTGCGCAGCGGCGCGGCGCTCGACGGCGCGGTGACCTTGCACGGCGGCCTCGATGCGACGGCGCCGGCGGCGCCCGGAACGGTGAAGACGCCGCTGCTCGTGCTCAACGGTGCGGCGGACAAGTCGGTGTCGCGCGAGGACGTCGCGAAGCTGCAGTCGGAAATGACCGCGGGTGGCGCCGACTGGCAGTTCGTCGATCTCGGCGGCGCGGTGCACTGCTTCGCCGAACCCGATGCCGGCAACGATCCGAACAGCAATTGCCGTTACGACGCCAGGCAGGCGCCGCGCGCGTATCGCATGCTGGCCGACTTCTTCGCGGAGCGGTTCGCCGCTGTAGGTGGCGGCACTCGCAAGCGGTAGTCGCAGCGCGAGAAAATTCGCGCGGCGATCGGGCCGCGCGAATCGTAGGAACCGGAATAAGCCCGCGGATCAGGTGGAGCGGCTGACCGCGTAGTGGGCCAGCCCGCGCAGCGCGTCGGTGTACGCGTTCGCGGGGAGGCTTGCGAGCGCCGCTTCGGCCCTGGACGCGTAGGCATCCGCGACGCTGCGGCTGTAGTCGAGGCCTCCGGTCGCGCGAATCGCAGCGACCACTTCGTCGAGCGCGTCGACGTCGCCGTTCGACACGATCTCGCGCAGGCGTTCCGACGTCGCAGGATCGCTGTTACGGATCGCGTGGATCAGCGGAAGCGTTGCCTTGCCTTCAGCGAGATCATCCCCGAGGTTCTTGCCGAGCGCGTCGGCGTCGGCCGCGTAGTCGAGCACGTCGTCCGCGATCTGGAACGCATAGCCGAGATCGAGGCCGAACGCGTCCAGAGCGTCGCACTGCGCCGCAGGTGCCCCTGCCAGCAAACCACCGAGTCGCGTCGCCGCGGCGAACAGCACGGCCGTCTTGCGCTCGATGACGCGCAGGTAGGCGGCTTCATCCGTGTCCGGATTGCGGATGTGCAGAAGCTGCAGCACCTCGCCCTCGGCGATGCGGTTGGTGGTGTCCGCGAGAATCCGCATCACCTCCGGACGCTCGAGTTCGACCATCAGCTGGAAGCTGCGCGAATACAGGAAGTCGCCGACCAGCACGCTCGCGGCGTTGCCCCACACCGCGTTCGCAGTGCGCCGGCCGCGTCGCATGTCGGACTCGTCGACGACATCGTCGTGCAACAGCGTTGCGGTGTGAATGAACTCCACCACCGCGGCGAGCTGGTGCGCGCGCGCGTCGATCGCCGACTCGCCACCCGCCGCGCCTGTGGCGAGCAGGAGCAGCATCGGCCGCAGGCGCTTGCCGCCGGCCCCGACGATGTACTCGGCGACCTGGTTGATCAGGACGACGTCGGAGGCCAGGCGAGCCCGGATCAGGGCGTCGACCGCGGCCATCGGGCCCCGTGCGAGCGCCTGGATGTCGGGCAGGGACGGGGTCGGCATCGACGCGTCTCGGTCGGTGGGAAAACGGCCGGCGATTATAGGCGGACCCCGTCGTTTGCCGGACATTTCCGACGTCGCCCCGCGGCGTCGGACGACCCCCACCGGCCGCCGGGTATACTCCAATGTCGGTCGTCAACCACGACCCACCCGAAGGAAAAGCACATGGCACGCGGCGTCAACAAGGTGATTCTCGTCGGCAATCTCGGCAACGATCCCGAGGTCAAGTACACCCAGGGCGGCATGGCGATCACGACGATCAGCCTCGCGACGACGAGCGTGCGCAAGGACCGCGACGGCAACCAGCAGGAAAAGACTGAATGGCATCGCGTGAAGCTGTTCGGCAAGCTCGGCGAGATCGCCGGCGAGTACCTGAAGAAGGGCCGTTCCTGCTACATCGAAGGCCGCATCGAGTACGGCTCGTACGAGAAGGACGGCGTCAAGCACTACACGACGGACATCGTCGCCGACGAAATGCAGATGCTCGGTGGTGGTGAAGGCGGCGGCGCCGGTGGTGGCGGTCGCGGTGAGTATCGCGGTAGCGGCGATCGTCCGCAGCGCTCGCAGCAGTCCGCACCGGCTCCCCGTCGCGAAGCGCCCGCAGCACGCAACAATGATTTCGGCAGCGATTTCGCGGACGACGATATTCCGTTCTGATCGCTGACCACTGTAGGCCCCACACTGCAGGAGCAATCGTTTGACCACTTGGCTCGTGACCGGCGGTGCCGGTTTCATCGGCGGCAATTTCGTGCTCGAGGCCGCGCAGCGCGGCATTCGTGTCGTCAATCTCGACGCACTGACCTATGCCGGTAACCTCGATACGCTGTCGTCGCTCGATGGCAACGCGAATCATGTTTTCGTCGAGGGCGACATCGGAGACGCAGCGCTGGTCGAGCGCCTGCTGAACGAGTACCGCCCGGACGCCGTGATCAACTTTGCAGCCGAAAGCCATGTCGATCGTTCGATCGACGGTCCGGCTGCGTTCGTGCAGACCAACGTGGTCGGCACGCTGAACCTGCTCGAGAAGACGCGCGATTTCTGGCGCAGTCTCGATGCACCGGCGCGCGACGCGTTCCGCTTCCTGCACGTGTCGACCGACGAGGTCTACGGCTCGCTCGGCGACACCGGCAAGTTCACCGAGACCACGCCGTACGCGCCGAACTCGCCCTATTCGGCCTCGAAGGCGGCGTCCGATCACCTCGTGCGTGCGTTCCACCACACGTACGGTCTCCCGGTCCTTACGACCAACTGCTCGAACAATTACGGCCCGTTCCAGTTCCCGGAAAAGCTCATTCCGCTGATCATTGCGCGAGCGCTCCGCGGTGAGCCGCTGCCGGTGTATGGCGACGGGCGAAACGTGCGCGACTGGTTGTTCGTCGGCGATCACTGCTCCGCGATCCGTCGCGTGCTGGAGTCGGGTCGCGTGGGCGAGACCTACAACGTCGGCGGCAACGCCGAGCGCGAGAACATTGAAGTCGTGCGCACGATCTGCCGTCTGCTCGACCAGAAGCGGCCAGTCGGCGACGGTCGTGCGCGCGAATCGCTGATCACGTTTGTGGCGGATCGACCGGGCCACGATCGACGTTATGCGATCGATGCGTCCAAGATCGAGCAGGAGCTGGGTTGGTCGCCGACGGTGACGTTCGAACAGGGCATCGAGCGCACGGTCGACTGGTATCTCGACAACCAGTCGTGGGTCGAGCGCGTGCTCGACGGCAGCTACCGTCTCGAGCGGATCGGTCAGGCATGAGCACGACGGGACGCAAGGGCATCATCCTTGCCGGCGGTTCCGGCACGCGCCTGTATCCGATCACGCAGGCGATCAGCAAGCAGCTCCTGCCCATCTACGACAAGCCGATGATCTATTACCCGCTGAGCGTGCTGATGCTCGCGGGCATTCGCGACGTGCTCGTCATCAATACGCCGCATGAGCAGGCGCTGTTTCGCAATCTTCTCGGCGACGGCTCCCAGTGGGGCATGCGCATCGAGTACGCGGTGCAGCCGAGTCCGGATGGCCTCGCGCAGGCGTTCCTGATCGGCGAGAAGTTTCTCGACGGTGCACCAAGCTGCCTCGTGCTGGGCGACAACATCTTCCACGGCCCGGGCCTGACGGCGATGCTGCGCGAGGCCGACGCACGCACTGAGGGCGCGACAGTCTTTGGGTACTGGGTTAATGACCCCGAACGCTACGGCGTCGCCGAATTTGACGCAGATGGTCGTGTGGTCGGTATCGAGGAGAAACCAGCCAAACCGCGCTCGAACTATGCAGTAACCGGCCTTTACTTTTATGACGGCCGCGCAAGCGAGTTCGCCTCGCGCCTTTCACCGTCGCCACGCGGCGAGCTTGAGATCACGGATCTTAATCGGTTGTATCTCGAAGAAGGATCGCTGCACCTGCAGCGCCTCGGTCGAGGTTACGCCTGGCTTGATACGGGCACCCATCAATCGCTTCTCGAAGCTTCCAACTATATTGAGACCATCGAGGCCCGGCAGGGCTTGCGAGTCTGCTGTCCGGAAGAGGTCGCGTGGAGCAATGGTTGGATTTCGAACGGGGAATTGATCGCGCTTGCGAAGCCGCTCAGTAAGAACGGCTACGGCAATTACCTCATGGGGCTTATCGATCGAGGGCACGTGCCGTGAAGCTCGTCGAAACGGATCTTCCAGGTTGCGTGATTGTCGAGCCGCGTGTTTTCGGTGATGACCGCGGCTATTTCTACGAATCGTTCAATCTCGACCGATTGGGCGCCGAAGGACTTGCACCGACATTCGTGCAAGGCAACGTGTCGTTTTCCCAGCGCGGTGTTCTGCGAGGCCTGCACTATCAATGGCCGAAGCCGCAGGGCAAGTACGTCACCGTGCTTCAAGGGGAGGTATGGGACGTGGCTGTCGACATCCGTCGCGGCTCTCCTACATTCGGCAAATGGACGGCCGTCGTCTTGAATGCGGAGAACAAGCGTCACTTCTGGATTCCGGAGGGTTTCGCCCATGGATTCGTCGTGACGAGTGACACGGCGCTTTTCTCGTATCTGTGTACGGCGACCTACGACGCCACGGCAGATGCGGCGATTCGCTGGGACGATCCGACGTTGGGGATCGACTGGCCGGCGAGCAATCCTTCGCTATCGACAAAGGACGCGGATGCGCCTTTCCTCGACGCAATCCCGGCCGATCGACTGCCGGTCTACTCGGCATGACGACACTCGTCATCGGCGCGGGCGGGCAGGTCGGCCGCGCGCTTCTTGCGCGCAGGCCCGATGGTATGCAGTGGCTCGCGACATCCCGTGATGGGGCGGCGGCGGGCGGAGTGGAGATGGCCCCACTCGACGTCACCGACGAAGCTGCTGTCACCGCGCTTGTCGCACGAGTGCGACCTACGGTTGTCATCAACGCCGCTGCTTACACCGCGGTGGATCGAGCAGAGGCGGAACCCGACGGCGCATTCGCCACGAATGCCGCCGCGCCCGCCGCGATTGCCCGCGCCTGCAACGCGGTCGGCGCGTTCCTCGTCCACTACTCGACCGACTACGTTTTCGACGGTGGCGGCGCGGCACCATACCCCGAGGATGCTGCAGTCGCCCCACTCGGCGTTTACGGTGCTAGTAAGCTTGAGGGCGAGCGTGCGGTCCTCGCTCTTGCTCCGGCGTCGCTCGTGATTCGAACGGCGTGGGTCTACGCGCCATACGGCCACAACTTCATGCGCACCATGCTCCGCCTGGCGTCGGAGCGTCCTGAACTGCGCGTGGTGGATGATCAGGTCGGCGCGCCGACCACCGCAGACTTCATCGCGCGTTCGACGATAGCGCTCGTGAATCGTGACGAGCGCCCCACAGGCGTTGTCAACGTTGTCTGCGGTGGCGCCACCAGTTGGTACGGCTTTGCGGACGCCATAGTGCGCGGCGCATTCGCGCGCGGCTTGCTGAAGCAGCGTCCAGACGTGACGCCGATTCCGACGTCGGCTTTCCCGACACTCGCGAAGCGGCCCGCCTATTCAGTCCTGTCGATCCGGAAGCTGATCGAACTCGGCGTCGATGTCCCCGACTGGCGGTCGGAGCTTGACCGCACTCTCGATCTCATGGCGACGCAAGGCGGCTCGAACCCCTGATAATGGCGGTGGGGGAGGGCCGGAGAGGCCCGCCGAAACGTGCCAAGAGGGGATTGCATGAAGACGTTCAAGGCTCTGGTGGGCGCGCTCGCGCTCGCACTGGCTTGCGCCAACGCGCACGCGGTCGATGTCGACTCGTTCATCCGTCGGGACAAGTTCCACGACATCAAGATCTCGCCGACAGGGGAGTATCTGGCGGCAACGGTGCCGTTCGAGGATCGCGTCGCGTTCGTCATCCTTCGACGCAGCGACAACAAGGTCACCGGCACGTTCGATCTCGGGCGCAACACGGCAATTGCCGGATTCGACTGGGTGAACGACGAACGCGTGCTCATATCCGCAGCCGAGAAATTCGGAGCACTCGATAAGCCATCGCCGACGGGTGAGCTGTACGGCATGAACGCTGACGGGTCGCACACCGAATTGCTCGTCGGATTCCGGGCTCATGGCGAGATGGGTACGCACATCCGGAAGAAGCAGGCCGAAGATGTCGCGGCGTTTCCAATCGATAGCCTCGCCGCCAGCGACAAGTTCGCGGTCATCAAGGTGATCCCGTTTGCCGCCGAGCCGTACAACCGCGCCGAACGGCTCGACGTCTACACCGGCCAGCGCCAGCGCCTCGCAAGCGCGCCCATCCGGAATGCCGCCTTCATTACCGACAACAGCGGTGTGGTGCGCTTCGCGTACGGCCAGGAGTCCGACCTCGCGCTGAAACTCTTCTACCGTGATGGTGACGGTGCGAACTGGCAGTTGCTGAACGACGAATCGGTCACCCATCGTCGCGAGGTCGCGATCGGCTTCTCCGCCGACAACGCGACCGCATTCCTTGAGGTCAGCGACGACACGCACCCGGCGAAGCTCGTGGCGCTGGACCTGAAGACGCGGGCCCGCAAGGAGCTGTTCGGAGATGAGGTCGCCGATCCTGCCTCGTTCCTGTACCGCCACGGCACGCGGGAGCCGATTGGCGTCATTTTCGATGACGGCAAAGGGCGGACCGAGTTTTTCGATCCGTCGGGGCCGGATGCGCGCCTACAGAAGAGCCTGGAAGCCGCCTTCGTTGGCCAGCGCGTGTTCGTGACGTCGGAGACCACGGACGGGCGCCTGGCATTGGTGAGCGTGTCGAGTGACCAGAACCCAGGCGACTACTACCTGTTCGATACGGTCGCGAAGAAGGCCGACCTGCTGCTCAGCAGTCGCGATTGGGTCGACCCGGCGCAGGTGCACAAGGCGGAACCGATCGCGATCAAGGCGCGGGACGGTCTCCAGCTGCACGGCTATCTCACGCGCCCCGCCAACGCGGACGGCCGTCGTGTTCCGATGGTCGTCCTACCCCACGGTGGCCCGTTCGGCATCAGCGATACGTGGGACTACGACACGGAGCGCGATCTCCTTGCAAGTGCGGGCTACGCTGTCTTGCAAGTCAACTTTCGCGGCTCCGGAGGCTATGGGCATGCGTTCGAGCAGGCCGGCGCGCTTCAGTGGGGCAAGGCCATGCAGGACGACCTCACCGATGCTACGAAGTGGGCCATCGACCAAGGGATCGCCGACGGCTCGAAGATCTGTCTTTACGGTGCCAGTTACGGCGCCTACGCGTCGCTCATGGGCGTCGCCAAGGAGCCGACCCTCTATCGCTGCGCCGCCGGTTATGTCGGTGTCTACGATCTGCCCACTCTTTACACGAATGGAGACAGCAACGACACGAAGAGCCAGCGGAACTGGCTGGAGCGGTGGGTGGGTGCCAAGGACGAGCTCCCGGATTCGTCGTCACCGACCAAGGTCGCTCAGCAGATCAAGGTGCCGGTCTTCCTCGCAGCAGGTGGCGAGGACCAGCGTGCTCCCATCCAGCACAGCAAGCTGATGGAGCAGGCGCTGCGTCGGGCCGGCGTTCCGGTCGAGACGCTGTACTACGACACCGAAGGTCACGGCTTCTACAAGATCGAGCACCAGCGCGAGTTCTACACGAAGCTGCTGGCGTTCCTGTCGCGCAACATTGGCGGGCAGACGGCGACGCCGTCGACCGGGAGCGCGTCGGCGGCAAAGTAGAGGCCGCCGTCGTAGATCCGGATAGCAAGAAGGGCGCCCTAGAGCGCCCTTCTTATTTGTGCTGACAATGGCGCGGCTCACCGCACGCCGTGCATCCACTTGCGAAGCAGTGGCGAGATCAGGAACGCCACCACCGCGCAGCCGACGCCGATCCACATCATCAGCCAGAAGAGGTGCGCGTACTTCGCGCCGGCTTCGGCCATGTTGATCGTCGTTCCTTCCGGGATGTCGAGCGATGCCAGCTTGCCGAACAGTGCCGCCAGCGTTTCCGAGAACGCGGTCGCAAGGAACCAGGTGCCCATCATCAGGCTGACGACGCTGCGCACCGACAGCTGCGTCACTGCGGACAAGCCGACCGGCGCCAGGCACATCTCGCCGACTTCGAGCACGAAGTAGGCGAGCACCAGCCACCACACGCTCGCCATCGCGCCGGTGGCGCCGGCGTGCTCGGCTGCCCATGCGAGCGGGATGAAGCTCAGCCCGGCGAACAGCAGGCCGAGTGCGGACTTCGTCGGCTTCGAGGGATCGAGTCCACGACGACCGAGGAACGCCCAGATCGCGCTGAAGGTCGGTGCGAGCAGCACGATGAACATCGCGCCGAGGTAGGTCAGCGAGCCCGCGGTTTGCGGCAGCACGAGCGCGTCGCGGATCAGGAAGACGAGCATCGCGACGACGGCGAGGCCGAACAGCACGCCCGGCGCCGACGACTGCGGATTGCGGTCCGACAGCGACGCCGACGCCACGAACGCGAGCGGGGCGAGCAGCAGCGACACGATCGACCACGGCGCCGACTGCACGAACTGCGAGAACGTCACCGCGGGCGCCCCGGCGGCCTGCACGTCCGGCACATGACGCACGAGCGACGGCACAATGTCCTTGGTCAGCATGCGGTCGGTGAACGTCACCCACGAGCCGTACGTCTGCTCGTACAGCGTGAAGAACACGAGGCACATCGCGATGAGCAGGATCAGCGCATACATCTGCTGGCGCTCGACCGGCGTGCAGCGCGTCGCCGTGAACCAGAAGAACCAGGCCAGCACGCCGACCATCACAAGAATCATCAGGCCGAGTGCCAGCGAGATGTCGCCCGGCAGTGCGAACGCGCCATTCGCGACCGCCCACATCAGCCACGCCACCGGGAACAACCCGACGATCGCACCGACATAGATGGCGAGCTCGCGCGGCATGCCCCACACGCGTTCGCGCAGCAGTTCCGGACGCGGCGGTTCGGCGTGCCCTTCGAGATATTTCTGGCCCCATAGGAACTGGCCGAGACCGAGCGCCATGCCGATGCCTGCCGCGCCGAAGCCGTACTTCCAGCCGAGCGTCTGGCCGAGGTAGCCGCAGACGATCGACGCGAACAGCGCGCCGAGATTGATGCCCGCGTAGAACAGCGAGAAGCCCGAGTCGCGACGCGGATCGTCTTCCGCGTACAGGCGGCCGACAATCGTCGAGATGTTCGGCTTGAGGAAGCCGACGCCCATGATGATCAGCGCGAGCGAGAGGTAGAACGCGCGCAGAGCCGATTCGTCGCGCACCACTTCGCCGCCGATGACGTGCGCATCGTGGCCTTCGATCGTCATGCCCATGTGGCCGAGCACGAGCAGGATGCCGCCGAAGATCACGGCCTTGCGCGTGCCGAGATAGCGGTCGGCCAACATGCCGCCGAACACCGGGATGCAGTAGACGAGGCCGCCGTACGCGCCGAGCACGTCGTAGCCCGAGGCGTCCTTGAACAGGTGGTGCTTCAGCAGGAACAGCAGGAGCAGCGCCTTCATTCCGTAGAACGAGAAGCGCTCCCACATCTCGGTGAAGAAGCAGACGTAGACGCCCTTGGGGTGGCCGAACAGGTCGCGACGGGGATCCGCGGCGAGCGCGGCGGCATTCGAGGCTGGCGTCACGCACCACTCCGGCGTGAAAAAGGTGCCCGAGTATAGCCACGGCGCCGCGGGCGGCCCGGCGACGCGCCGTGCACGCTTCAGCCGCAAATGCGCGCGGCGTCGTGTTGCAGTGCACGACGGTCGGCACGCGCTCGCGCCGCCAGCGCGACGCCGCGCACGGATACGCGACCGCACGGCGCCGCCCGCGTCCGCGTTCGCTTTGCCACCACCGGCCGTACGCCTACCATCGGCGCCCTCGTCACCCCCGCGGAGTCCCGATGCCCCGTCTCGCCTTGCTGCCCCTGATGCTCGCCGCCGCGCTGCCCCTCGCCGCGGGCGCCGCGCCCCATGGCCTGCAGCCCAAGGAGCTCGCCACGCTCGACCGCTTCTCCTCGCCGGTGCTGACGCCCGACGGCGCGAAGCTCGTGTTCGCGCGCCGCGTCGTCGAGTTCGATGCGAACAAGTCGTCGACCGCGCTGTGGGTGCAGCCGACGTCGGGCGCCGGCAAGGCGACGCGCCTCACGCCCGAAGGCTGGAACGTCAACTCGCCGCTCGTGTCGGAGGACGGCAAGCGCGTCTACTTCCTGAGCTCGAAGGGCGGTTCGTCGCAGGTGTATTACGTGCCGGTCGGCGGCGGTACGCCGGTGCAGGTCACGGCGATGCCGCTCGACGTCAGCACGTATTCGCTGTCGCCGAAGGGTGACCGCATCGCGCTGTCGATGGAAACCTATCCGGACTGCGCGGCGGATCTTGCCTGCAATACCAAGCACGAGAAGAAGACGGACACGCCGAAGACCACGGGCGTCGTCTTCGATCGCATGTTCATCCGCCACTGGGATGCGTGGAACGAGGGCAAGCTCAATCGCCTGTTCGTCGCCGACCTGCCGGCCGCGGGCAAGACGGTGAACACCGCGAAGCTCGTCGGTGGCAACGTCGTCGCCGACGTGCCTTCGCGCCCATTCGGCGACGCCAGCGAGTTCACCTGGTCGCCTGACGGCCAGCAGCTCGTGTTCAGTGCGCGCAACGCCGACCGCGACGAGCCGACGTCGACCAACTTCGACCTCTACCTCGTGCCCGCCGACGGTAGCGCCGATGCGCGCAACCTCACCGCGGCGAACAAGGCGTGGGATACGGGTGGCGCGTTCAGTGCGAACGGCAAGACGCTCTACTACCGCGCGATGAAGCGCCCCGGTTTCGAGGCCGATCGCTTCGCGCTGATGGCGATGGATCTGGCGACGGGCGAGTCGCGCGAAATCGACCCGAAGTGGGATCGCTCCGCCGACGGCATCACGCTGTCGTCCGACGGCAAGTCGATCTACACGACGGCCGAGGACATGGGCGAGCACCCGCTGTGGGCGGTCGACATCGCGTCGGGCGGCGTCACCAAGCTCGTGGGCGAGGGCACGGTGTCGGCGTTCGACGTCAAGAACGGCGTGCTCGCGTTCTCGCGCAACTCCCTGAAGTCGGGCGACCAGCTCTTCGTCGGTGGCTTGAACGGCAAGGGCGTGCGCGCCGTGTCGCCGTCGGCAGGCGAGCTGCTGAAGGACGTGCGCTTCGGCGACTACGAGCAGTTCAGCTTCAAGGGTTGGAACAACGAGACGGTGCACGGCTACGTCGTGAAGCCGTGGAACTACGAGCAGGGCAAGACGTACCCCGTCGCGTTCCTGATCCACGGCGGCCCGCAGGGCAGCTTCGGCAATGGCTGGAGCTATCGCTGGAATCCGCAGACGTACGCGGGCCAGGGCTATGCCGTCGTAATGATCGATTTCCACGGCTCGACGGGTTACGGCCAAGCATTCACCGACGCGATCAGCCAGCACTGGGGCGACCGCCCGCTGGAAGACCTGCAGAAGGGTTGGACGGCCGCGCAGAAGCAGTACGGCTTCCTCAACGGCGACAAGGCCTGTGCGCTCGGCGCGAGCTACGGCGGCTACATGGTCTATTGGATCGCTGGCAACTGGAACCAGCCGTGGAAGTGCCTGGTCGACCACGACGGCGTGTTCGACAACCGCATGATGGGTTACAGCACCGAAGAGCTGTGGTTCAGCCGCTGGGAGAACGGCGGCACGCCGTGGGAAAACCCGGAGGCGTACGAGAAGTTCAACCCGATCAACTACGTCAAGAACTGGCGCGTGCCGATGCTGGTCATCCACAGCCAGCAGGATTTCCGCATTCCGGCCGAGCAGGGCATCGCTGCGTTCAGCGCGCTGCAGCAGAAGGGCATTGAGTCGAAGTTCCTCTACTTCCCGGACGAGAACCACTGGGTGCTCAAGCCGCAAAACAGCGTGAAGTGGCACGAGACCGTGAACGACTGGCTGCGCACGCACATCGGCCAGTAAGTCCGACGTTCGGTCACGAAAACGCCCGGCATCGCGAGATGCCGGGCGTTTTCGTTGGACGGCTGCGTTGACGGCGCGTAGTCGGCGCCTTGCGCAGGCTTCGCGCATGAACGAATCGCAGAAGTGGCCCGACCGCCTGTGGATCGTCCGCCACGGCGAGTCGGCGGGAAACGTCGCGCGCGAGAAGGCGCGCGTCGCTGACGCACTGACCTATGACTACGGCACGCGCGATGCCGACGTGCCGCTGTCGGCGCTCGGCGAACAACAGGCCGACGCGCTCGGCCGCTGGTTCGCGGCGTTGCCGGAGCACGAGCGTCCCGACGTCTTCCTCTGCTCGCCGTACGTTCGCGCACAACAGACGATGCGTCGCGCGTTACGGCAGGCGGGCATCGACTGCGACCGCATCCGCCTCGACGAGCGCCTGCGCGAACGCGAGTTCGGCATCTTCGACGGCCTCACGCGCCTCGGCGTGCGCGACCGTTATCCCGAGCAGGCGAAGGCGCTCGATCTCATCGGCAAGTTCTATCACCGGCCGCCGGGCGGCGAGAGCTGGTGCGACGTCATCCTGCGGCTGCGCAGCGTCGTCGACACGATCACGCGCGAGTACCGCTGCGATCGCGTGCTGATCGTCGCGCACCAGGTCACGGTGCTGTGCTTCCGCTACCTGCTCGAGCGGATGACGGAAGCAGAGATCCTCGAGATCGATCGGCAGAAGGACGTCGCGAACTGCGCAATCACCGGCTACGAGTTCGATCCGACGCAAGGCCACCGCGGCAAGCTTGTGCTCGAACGCTACAACTTCGTGGCGCCGCTGATCGAAGCCGGTGCGCCGGTGACCACCGAGCCCGACGTGCCGGCGGGACCGAAGTGAGTCGCGCGCGCGTCACGCCGATTTCGCCCGCGTGGCTGCGGCGCCATCCGCTGCCGATGCCCTCGCATGAAGGCGACAAGGATGCGCGCGGACGCATTCTCGTCATCGCGGGCGCCGGCGAAATGCCGGGCGCAGCGTTGTTGTCGGCCGTGGCCGCGTTGCGCGCGGGCGCAGGGAAATTGCAGGTGGCGACGTGCGCGAGCGCGGCGCCGCTCGTTGCGGCGGCGGTGCCGGAGTCGCGCGTGGTCGCCTTGCCGGAAACACGCAGCGGCGCATTGGCTACGGCGGCCCGTAGCCGGATCGAAGCGATGTCCGAACATGCTGACGCCATCGTCGTCGGCCCCGGCCTGCTCGAATCCGATGCGATGGCGCGGATGCTGGGTGGATGGCTGGCGACGTTGCCGGAGATTCCAGTCGTGATCGATGCGGCCGCGCTCTGCGCCTTCGATCGCGATGCGGACGCGATCGCCAACGGCAAGGCACTGCGCATCCTTACACCGCATGCGGGCGAGGCCGCGCGATTGCTCGGTTGCGAACGCGTGGCCGTCGAAGCGCGGCCGCTCGAACTCGGCATCGACATGGCGCGACGCTTCCGTGCGGTGTGCGTCATGAAGGGTTCGACCAGCTTCGTCATCGACGGGCCTGCGCTCGAGGCAGGCACCGCCGGCGCCATCGTGTCGAACCGCTACGGCAACGTGGGCCTCGCGACGTCGGGCTCGGGCGACACGCTGTCGGGAATCATTGGTGGACTCGCTGCGCGCGGCACCGACGCCTTCCGTGCGACGGCATGGGGCGTTTACCTGCACGCCGCTGCAGGCGACGCACTCGCCGAGCGGCAAGGCGGCCCGCTCGGATTTCTTGCCCGGGAATTGCTCGACGAGATTCCGCGGCTGATGCAGGCAGTGCCGGGATCGAAGCGACGGGAACGCTGAGCGTCGCGACGGTCGATCCGACGTGTCGCGATGACCTCGAAGCGCGGGCACTTCGCGTGCAGACAACGGGCGCTCGTTCAGCGCAGTTCGACACCGCAACGCGCCGTGGGGACGAGCGCTTTCGAACGTCGCTCAACAGCAGCGCGAACGGCCGCGTCCGTACCTTGCCTGCAGGCGCTCACGGAAAAACGTCGCTTCGTCCATCGGTGCAGCACCCGGATGCGTGCGGCGCATGTGCTCGAGGTACGCGCCGTAGTCGGGAATGCCGACGGCGAGTCGCGCCCCCTGCACGAGGCTACGCCACGCCTGCGACAGCGGCGAACGACGGAGATGCTCAGAGCGAATGTGCGGCGACATAGTCGGTCTCCCGCGCCGTCGGACGCACCTCACCGCGCGCGGCCAGCATCGCCCGGACGCCGAACACGGCGGTGAGCACCAGCACGCCGACGAACAGCACGCACAACGCGGCGTCGAGCGTGTTGTTGAAGGCAACGCGTTGCATGTCGGCGATCGTTTTGGCGGGGGCGAGGATCTCGCCACGCGATGCGGCGTCAGAGAACTTTCGCGCCGCTGCTAGGAAGCCGATCTTGGGATCGGGATGCAGAAGCTTCTCCGCGCCCGCCGTCAGTGTGCAGACGAGCAGCCACAGCGTGGCGATGCCGGGAATCCACACGTAACGCTCGCGCTTCATGCGCACCATCACGACGCAGCAGAAGACCAGCGCGATCCCGGCGAGCATCTGGTTGGCGATGCCGAACAGCGGCCACAACGTGTTGATGCCGCCGAGCGGATCGACGACACCCTGATACAGGAACCAGCCCCAGCCGCCGACCGCGAGCGCAGTGCACAGCATGTTGCCGAGCCAGCTCTCCGTCGCGCGCAACGGCGGATACGCGAGGCCGGCGATCTCCTGGAACATGAAGCGCGCCACGCGCGTGCCGGCGTCGATCGTCGTGAGGATAAACAGCGCTTCGAACAGGATGGCGTAGTGGTACCAGAACGCCATCATGCGATCGCCGCCGCCGAGCCCCGCGAGGATGTGCGCCATGCCGACCGCGAGCGTCGGCGCGCCGCCGGTGCGCGACAGCACGGTCTCCTCGCCGATCGACTTCGCGGCCGCGGCCAGCGTGTCGGGCGTGATCGCGAAGCCCCATGCGTTGATCGCGGCCGACGCGGAGTCGAGCGTCGTGCCGAGCGCTGCGGCCGGCGCGTTCATTGCGAAATAGAGGCCCGGTTGCAGCACGCAGGCGGCGACCAGCGCCATCACCGCGACGAACGCTTCCATCAGCATCGCGCCGTAGCCGATCAGCGGGATGTCGCGCTCGTTGCGCAGCATCTTCGGCGTCGTGCCGGAGCTGATTAGCGCATGGAAGCCGGACACCGAACCGCAGGCGATCGTGATGAACAGGAACGGGAACAGCTTGCCGGCGAACACTGGGCCCGTCCCGTCGACGAAGCGCGTCATCGCCGGCATGTGCAGGTCGGGCATCGCGATCAGGATGGCGACCGCAAGGCCGACGATCGTGCCGATCTTGAGGAAGGTCGACAGATAGTCGCGCGGCGCGAGCAGCAGCCACACCGGCAACACCGAGGCGACAAAGCCGTAGCCGATCAGCAACCACGCGAGCGTCGTGCCCTGCAGACGGAACACCGCGCTCCCCTGCGGGTCGGCTGCGACATGCCCGCCGATGGCGATTGATGCGAGCAGCAACGCAAGGCCGATGATCGACGCTTCGAGAATGCGGCCCGGCCGGATCCAGCGCAGCCATGCGCCCATGAGCAGCGCGATCGGAATCGTCATCGCAAGGGTGAACGTGCCCCACGGACTCTGCGCGAGCGCCTTGACGACGACGAGCGCCAGCACCGCGAGCAGGATTAGCATGATCGCGGCGATGCCGAACATTGAGACGACACCCGCGGCATTGCCCATCTCGCTGCGGATCATTTCGCCGAGCGAGCGGCCGTCGCGACGCGTCGAGAAGAACAGCACGAGCATATCCTGCACCGCGCCGGCGAACACCACGCCGAACAGGATCCACAACGTGCCGGGCAGGTAGCCCATCTGCGCGGCGAGCACGGGGCCCACGAGCGGGCCCGCACCGGCGATGGCGGCGAAGTGGTGGCCGAACAGCACGCTGCGCTCGGTCGGCACGTAGTCGAGGCCGTCGTTGCGGCGATACGCGGGCGTGAGGCGCGACGGATCGATGCCGATCGCGCGCGCGACGTAGCGCGAATAGAAGCGGTACGCGATGAAGAACGTGCTCGCCGACGCCGCGACCAGCCACATCGCGCTCACCGTCTCGCCCCGATGCAGGCCGAGCACCGACAGGGCCGCGACCGCGATCACGCCGAGTGCCGCCCAGAAAAGTCCTGCCGATCCCCGCATCGCACGCTCCCCCTGTGAGGCCGCGAGCGTCGCGCAGGCGGTCGGCGGGGTCAATCTGCGATGCGGCAGAAACCGCAGCGCGGGCCTAGAGCCAGCGCGCCTTCTTGAACTTCCAGTACAGCGCGAGCGTCACCAGCGCCATAGCGCCAATCAGGATGAAATAGCTCCAGCGCCCGTGAAGCTCGGGCATGTGCTCGAAGTTCATGCCGTACCAGCTGGCCACGAGCGTCGGCGCCGCGAGCAGCGAAGCCCACGCACCCAGCCGCTTGACGATCTCGCCCTGCTGCACGGTCACAAGCGACAGGTTCACGCCGACCGCCGCGGTCAGCATTTCGCGCAGCGTCTCCGTACTCGACTGGATGCGGATGGCGTGGTCGAGCACGTCGCGCAGGTAGGGCTGGATGACGTCGTCGATCAGGCCGGTCTGCATGCGCGTGAGGTGGCTGATGATGTCCTGCAGCGGTTCCGCCGCCATGCGCAGGCGCGTGAGGTCGCGCTTCAGCCAGTACAGGCGCTCGACCGTTTCCTTGCGGAAATCCGCGGCGAACACGTCCTTCTCGAGTTCGCCGAGCAGGCGGTCGTACTCGTCGACGATGGGCATGAAGTTGTCGACGATCAGGTCGAGTACCGCGTACAGCGCAGCGCCCGGCCCATGTACCAGCAGCGCCTTCTCGCGTTCCAGCCGCCCGCGGGCCGGTGCGTAGCTCGACGACGCGCCGTGCCGCACCGTCACGAAATAGCGGGGGCCGACGAACATGTGCGTCTCGCCGAAGCGGATCGTGCCGTCGGTGGTCTGCGCGGTGTGCACGGCGATGAAGATCGAATCGCCGTACGTCTCGAACTTCGGCCGCTGGTGCGCGTTCTGCGCATCCTCGACGGCCAGCGGATGCAGGTCGAATTCTTCCTGCAGCTTGGCCAGCACGCTCGGGCCCGGCTCGTACAGGCCGACCCAGACGAAGCTGCCGTCGTCGACGGCCAGAACGTCGCTGATCTGCTCGATGTCGATGTCGCGACGATTGCCCTGGCGGTCGTAGGCCGCACAGTTGACGACGCAGTGGGCGTACTGGGGCTCGGTCATGCGCCGATGCTAGCGGCCGGGGCGTCCCGCGTCGTGCGAAGGCCCGCCCACAGGCCGAGGTGGGTCGGCAGCAGCAGTGCGATCCAGCGCAGGTTGTCCTGTGCGCCCGATTCCAGCCACGACGCGAACATCGCGATCAACGCGAGGCCGGCGAGCACGGGCAGTGCCTTCTGCATCAACGCGCCGGATCCGCGACCGCGCAGCACGCGCCACGCGCCCGGAACCGCCAGCCACGCCAGCGGATTCAGCAGCAGCAGATTCCGGTTGGCCCACGCGAACTCGTGCACCGTGCCCAGCCACAGGAACAGCATCAGCGCGCCGATCAGGCCGGCGAGCATCCAGAACGGCAGCGCTAACGCGGCGACGAGGCGCGGACGACGTGCCCCCGTCGTTGCGAGCAGCACACCGAGGACAAGCCCGGCCGCCAGCCACGGCCACGTCGCGCGCGGCGCGTCGGCAGGTTCGGGGGCGATGCGATGCGGCAGTACGGGCGTTTCGCTTTCGACCAGCGGATGGTTGTCGATCTCCACCTCGCGCAGCGACGCCGCGAGCCGCATCGGCACGAAGGCTTCTTCCCACAGCGACAGCGGACGATCCGAGCGCGGGCCGAGGCCGACGTCGAATCCCGTGCCCATCCACCACGCGGGCGACGCCAGACGCACCGCTTCGCTGCGATAGGTCGCGCCGTGCGAGCGGCCCGCGAGTTGACGGTGCAGTTCGCCGCCGAGCGCGCGGTCGATCGCGTCGCGCACGCGCGTCGAGCAGTTGTCGCGGAAGTAGTCGTAACCGTAGACGGCGTTCTCGGGCCGCGCGTTGACCGCGAGTGCGTTCGCGAGCTCGTTCGCCTGCGCATCGGTCAGATGCAGCCACTGGATCGACACGCCGCGGCCCTCCTCGCGGTACATCACCATGTCCTCGTCGAAGGGCAGGGCGGCGAGGCGGTAGCGCATGATCCCGTGCACGAAGTTGCCGACGAAGCCGGGCTCGGAGGGATCGAAGAAGCCGAAGTTGTACGACGTCGCGGCACCGGTCACGGGGTCGATGACGACGATCGCGTCGTGCCCGAAGCGCTCCCAGAACACCTCGCCCGGCTGCATCGTCGCCACGCCGATGCGCGGCGCCGCGGCCGATGCCGCGAACGGCATCAGCAGGGCGACCAGGAGAAGCAGCGTGCGGACGAAGCCGCCGGTGCGGCGATCAGGCCTCGCCATGCACGCCCACGTGGAAGGCGTGCACGCGACGCGCGTCGGCACCGGCCACGCGGAACACGAAGCGATCGAGCGTCAGTTCCTCGCCGGCTTCAGGGAGGTGACCGATCGCGGCGGTCACGAGGCCGCCGATGGTGTCGTATTCGTCGTCGTCGAAATCCGCGCCGAAGCGTTCGTTGAAGTCGGCTATCGGTGTCAGCGCGTCGACGACGAACTGGCCGTCGGTCTGCGCGGCGATCAGCGCATTCGGATCGGCGGCTTCGTCGTGTTCGTCATCGATCTCGCCGACGATCTGCTCCAGCACGTCCTCGATCGTGAGCAGGCCGGCGACGCCGCCATGCTCGTCGATGACGATCGCCATGTGGTTGCGCGACTGGCGGAATTCGCGCAGCAGTACGTCGAGGCGCTTGGATTCCGGAATCAGCAGCGCGGGGCGCAGCAGCTCGTGGATGGTGGCCGGCCCGTGGTCGGCGACCACGCCGCGCAGCAGGTCCTTGGCGAGCAGCACGCCCAGCACCTCGTCGCGATCCTCGCCGTGCACCGGGAAACGCGAATGGCCGGACTCGACGACCATCTTCATGAGGTCGAGGAAGCGGGTGTCGGCCGGCAGGGAGACCATCTGCGAGCGCGGGATCATCACGTCGCCGACGGTCATGTCGGACACCGCGATCGCGCCTTCCATCATGCGCAGCGTGTCGGCTTCGATCAGCCCGTCGTTCTGCGCATCGCGCAGCAGTTCGACGAGGTCCTCGCGCGTGGACGGCTCGCCGGACAGGGCGGAGCTGATCCGTTCGAACCAGGAGCGGCGATCGGTGCCGCGTTCGTGATGGGTACTACTGTCGTCCTCGGACATTGTCTTCGTGTCGTGCGCCACTCGGAGCGGCGGCGCCAGTCTAGCCGGTCGTCATGGCCGGCCCGTGGAGATGGGGGCCGCGCACCGCCGCTTCAACCGGCCGCCCGTCGCTCAGTAGGGGTCGGCGATGCCCAGCCCGGCCAGGATCGCGCTCTCGCGGGACTCCATGGCCTCGGCCTCGTCATCTTCCTGATGGTCCCAGCCCAGCAGGTGGAGGACGCCGTGGACGGTGAGGTGGGCGTAGTGGTCGGCCGGCTTCTTGCCCTGCTCGGCGGCCTCGCGGGCGACGACATCGGCGCAGATCACGAGGTCGCCCAGATCCGGCAGCTCGACGTCGTCCGGCAGGCCCTGCGGCCGCTCGGCCGGGAAGCTCAGGACATTCGTCGCGTAATCCTTGCCGCGATACGTGCGGTTGAGCTTGCGGCCTTCGTCCGGCGCGACGATGCGGATGGCGAGCGACGCTGGCGCGTCGCGGTCTTCAAGCGCCGCCGCGACCCACTTCCGGAAGCTGGCCGACGACGGCACGCCGGTGCGCGACGTCGCATAGCTGACGCTGACTTCGGGTTCGATCGACATCTCGCGCTCCGCGCGGTCAGCTGCGGCCGGTGGCCGCGTCCGCCGCGTCGCGCGCATCGTAGGCGTTGACGATCTTCGCCACCAGCGGATGACGCACCACGTCGCGCGATTCGAAGAACGTGAAGCTGATGCCATCGACGCCACGCAGCACTTCGATCGCATCCTTCAGGCCGGACTTCTGGTGCTTCGGGAGGTCGATCTGCGTCATGTCGCCGGTCACGACGGCGGTGCTGCCGAACCCGATGCGCGTCAGGAACATCTTCATCTGCTCGACGCTGGTGTTCTGCGCTTCGTCGAGGATCACGTACGCATCGTTAAGCGTGCGACCGCGCATGTACGCGAGCGGCGCGATCTCGATGACGTTGCGCTCGAGCAGCTTCGCCACCTTCTCGACGCCGAGCATCTCGTACAGCGCGTCGTAGAGCGGGCGCAGGTACGGGTCGACCTTCTGCGTCAGATCGCCGGGAAGGAAGCCGAGCTTCTCGCCGGCTTCCACGGCGGGGCGCACGAGGATGATGCGCTGCACGCGCGAGGAGTTGAGCGCTTCGACCGCACTCGCCACGGCGAGGAACGTCTTGCCGGTGCCCGCGGGGCCGATGCCGAAATTGATGTCGTTCGTCGCGATCGCGTGCAGGTATTTCGCCTGGTTCTCGCCGCGCGCGCGCAGGGTGCCGCGCTTCACGCGGATGATCACTTCCTGCGGTTCGACGTCGTTCGCCGCGCGCTGCTCCATGCCCGCGTCGGACAGACGAAGGTGGATCGCATGCTCGCTCAGCGTTTCGTTGAGCGTGTCGTCCCAGAGCTCGTGGATCAGGCGGTCGGCCTGCTGCGCGGCAGCGGGCGTGCCGGTCACGCGGAAGACGTTGCCGCGATTGGCGACCTGCACGCCCAGGCGCAGTTCGACCAGGCGCAGGTGCGCGTCGAACGGGCCGGACAGGTTGGCAAGCCGCTCGGGATCGGGCGGGTCGAGGACGAAGTCGCGATGGATCAGCTCGGCCATTCGGATGAGTGCGGTGGGTGTCGGGCGGACGATGCACCGGACGCCGGCAGCGGCGCGTGATCTTGCGTCGGGCGGCCGTGTTGCGCAGAGTCGGCCGCCACGGCGGAGGGATCACGATGCGGATGGCGCGTGCGGGTCGGGTGGTGCAGGGGCTGGGCATTGTCGCAGCCCTGTGGTCGGGTGGGGCGTTCGCGCAGGTCACCGTGGTGACCGCGGCGAAGGGCCACACGATGGACGTCGCGCATCCCGAGGCGGAGGCATTCGCCTACGACGCGGGCGGCCGCCTTCTGGACATCGGACCGCGCGACGCGGTGCTCGCCAAACATCCGGGCGCGAGACGCCTCGATCTCGGCAGCGCCACCGTCGTGCCGGGGCTGATCGACGCGCACGGCCACGTCGCGAATCTCGGCTACACGTTCCTGCGCGCGGACCTCGTCGGCACCACGTCGAAAGACGACGTCATTGCGCGACTGAAGGCGTTCGCCAAGGACCTCAAGCCCGGCGCATGGCTGCTCGGCCGCGGCTGGGACCAGAACGATTGGCCCGAAAAGAATTTCCCGACCGCCGCCGACCTCGACGCCGCCTTCCCCGATCGCCCGGTCTGGCTGCGGCGCGTCGACGGCCATGCGGGCTGGGCGAACACCGCCGCGATGAAGGCGATCGGCCGCGACGTCGGCGGCGACTGGCAACCCGATGGCGGCCGCATCGAACGCAGCGGTGGACGCGCGACCGGCGTGTTCGTCGACGGTGCGATGCAGCTCATCGACCGGGTCGTTCCGCCGGTCGACGACGAGACGGCCACGCGCGCGCTCGAACTCGGCATGAAGTCCGCGGTCGAACACGGCCTCACTGGCGTGCACGACGCCGGCGTGCCGCTCGCCGACCTGCGCCGCTACATGCGCCTCGCCGATGCCGGCAAGATGCCGCTGCGCATCGACGCGATGGCCGACGGCGACCACGAAGCGTTCGCGTGGCTGTGCGAACACGGTGCGTATCAGCATCCCGGCGGCCGCCTCGAGATGCGCACGGTCAAGCTCTACATCGACGGCGCGCTCGGCAGCCGCGGCGCCGCGCTGCTGCAACCGTATGCCGATGCGCCCGACACCCACGGCTTGCTGATCATCGAGCCCTCGAAACTGCGCGAGGTCACGCAGCGCGCACGTCGCTGCAAGCTGCAGGTCGCGACGCACGCCATCGGCGATCGTGGCAACCGCGAAGTGCTCGACGCCTACCAGCTCGCACTCGGCGCGAATCCGGGCGACCACCGCTGGCGCATCGAGCATGCGCAGGTGCTGTCGCAGGACGACCTGCCACGTCTGGCGAAGATGGGCGTCATCGCGTCCATGCAGCCGACGCACGCCACCAGCGACATGCCGTGGGCGGAGGATCGCCTCGGCCCTGAGCGCATCGTCGGCGCCTATGCATGGCGACGCCTGCGCGACACCGGCACGCGCCTCGCGCTGGGTTCGGATTTCCCGGTGGAATCGGTCGACCCACGCCTCGGTCTCTACGCAGCGGCAACGCGCACCGATGCCGATGGCAAACCTGTCGGCGGTTGGCATCCGGAAGAGAAGCTGACGGCGTACGAAGCGCTGCGCGGCTTCACGCTCGACGCCGCGTACGCCGGTTTCGACGAACACGAGGTCGGCAGTCTCGAAATCGGGAAGCGCGCCGATTTCGTCGTGCTGCGCGAGGATCCGCTCGCGATCGATCCGTCGCAGCTGCCCAACCTGACCGTCGAAGCGACGTACGTCGACGGCAAGGCGGTGTACACCGCGAATTAGGCGACGCGCTCAGCCGGTTTCGGTTTCCATCGCAGCGCGTTCGTCGTGAACCTGACGCGCGCTGCGTCGAAGAAAGGGATGCCGCGTCAGCGCGAGTCCGAACAGCGCCGTCGCCAGTCCGCCGATGACGTCGGCCACGACGTGCTGGCCTGTCGTCACGACGGAAGGCAGCAGCACCGCGATCGATAGCCACGCGGCGCGGGCGTAGCGCGGATACTGCGTCGTGAATCCGGTGGCGATGACGATCGGCAACGTGACGTGGCCCGAGGGGAAGCAGTTGCCGGGTGCATCGAGCGCGAGTAGCAATCGCCATGCGGATGACGTGGCGGCATCGAGGCCATCGGGCAGCGGCACGCGCGGAAGCCGCGTCGGAACCGACAGCCACAGCGCGACGTTCAACATCAGCGCGACGACGTACGCACGCATCGTCGCCACGAATACCCGCCGCTCGCTGATCGCCAACGCGAACGCGGGCGCCAGGAGCAGAAGCAGCCAGTACGGCCAGATCGTCCACGCGTGCCGACCGAGCGCCATGTCGAGCGCAGACGGCTCGATCACGGTCGCGCCCGATGGCTGGCGGTGGTTGATCGCGAGATAGATCGCGGAATTCACCGCCACCGCGAGCGCGACGACGCCCGCGCGGCGGCCGAACGTCAGGTACGCGGGCGGATGGTCGAAAGCGGGCACCGGTCCAGTCTGCCAGCAAGCGCGGGGGCATACTGGCCGCGCCTTCGAACGACCTCGACCATGAACCAGCCGCTGCCTGACCTCGTCGCTGGATCGTCGCGGCCGAATTTCGACCTCGGATGGCAGGTCAGGATCGCGGGGACGGGCACATACCTGCCGCGTCGGCGCGTGGAAAGCGCCGAGATCGAAGCGCGCGTGGGCGTGCCCTCGGGTTGGGCCTGCATGAACAGCGGTGTCGCCGTGCGGCACTGGGCCTCGCCGGACGAAACGGCGAGCTGGATGGGTGCGCAGGCCGCGCTGCGCGCGTGCGCCGCGGCGGGCGTCGAACCTGAGTCGGTGGATCTCATCGTCGGTGCGTCCGGTTCGGTCGAGCGCGCGATTCCCGATGGCGCGCCGCTGCTGCAGAACGCGCTGGGTCTGGGGCGCTCGGGCATTCCGAGTTTCTCCGTCCACGCGACCTGTCTGAGTTTCCTTGCGGCGTTCGAACTCGCAGCCGAGCGAATCCACGGCGGGCGCATCCGTCGCGCGCTCGTCGTGAGTAGCGAGATCGCATCCGTCGCGCTCGACTTCAACGCTCCGGAAGCGTGCACGCTGTTCGGCGATGGCGCCGCGGCCTGCGTGCTCGAGCGCAGCGGTGACGACGACACGGGTCGCGTCCATCGCGTCGAATGGATCACCCACGGCGCCGACCTCGAACTCACTACCGTGCGTGGTTGCGGAACGTTCCGGCATCCGAACGCGGCCGACGCCGATCCGCTGGACGCGCTGTTCCGCATGCAGGGCCGCGCGACATTGCGTCGCGCATCGCGGCTGGCGCCGAAATTGCTGGAACGACTCGGGCTCGACGCGGACGCACGTCGTGCATTGCGTTGGGTCGTGCCGCATCAGACGAGTCGTGCGGGCATGAACATCGTCGCGTCGATGGGCTTCGGTGATGGTGCGGTGGTCGACATCCTGCGCGAGACGGGGAACTGCATCGCCGCGTCGATTCCGATGGCGCTCTCGCGCGGGATTGCCGACGGGCGGATCCGACGTGGGGATCGCGGCATGCTGATCGGCACCGGCGCTGGGTTGTCCGCCGCTGCGATCGTGATGACGTACTGACATGAGTGCGTCGAGGTCGCAGCGCGTCGTCGTCACCGGGGCCACGGGGGTCCTCGGCGGCGCGGTTGCGCGACGGCTGCACGCGACGCGACCCGATGTGCATGTGATCGCGCTCGGACGCGATGTCGCGCGCGGCGCCGCGCTGACGTCGGACGGAATCGATTTCGTCCGTGTCGACCTGTGCGATGCCCAGGCGGTGCGAACCGCGATCGCCGGTGCGGATGCGGTCGTCCACGCAGCCGCTCTATCCAGCCCTTGGGGCCCGCGTGCCGCGTTCGTCGCGGCCAACATCGATGCGACGGTGAACGTCGTGCACGCGTGCGTCGACCACGGCGTGCGACGCCTCGCGCACATCTCCACGCCCGGTATCTACCACGACGGTCGGCCGCATCGCGGCATCCGCGAAGACCACCCGCTGCCCGTGCGTGCCGTCAATGACTATGCGGCGACCAAGCGCATCGCCGAACAGCGCGCGCTCGAAGTCGCGACCAACAGCGACACCTCGCTGCTCATCCTGCGCCCACGCGCGATCTTCGGTCCGGGCGATACCTCGCTGCTGCCGCGCATCGCCGAGGCGCTGCGAAGGCGTCGGCTTCCGCGCATCGGCGACGGGCGCTGCACGGTCGATCTCACCTACGTCGACAACGCGGTCGACGCGGTCGTCCATGCGCTCGATGCACCGACGTCGCTGCACGGCCGCGCCTACAACGTCAGCAACGGTGAGCCGGTGCTCATCTGGGACGTGATTGATCGTCTTGCTGCGGCGCTGGGCGCGCCCGCTCCTCGGCGTCGCGTGCCCGCGAGCGTGCTGCACGCGTTCGCCGGCGTCCTCGAGCGTGTGCATCGGATGGCCATGCCGGATCGCGAACCGGCGCTGCTGCGCTACGGCGTCGACCTGCTCAGCGTCGACATGACGCTCGATATCTCACGCGCTCGCGCGGAGCTCGGTTACGCGCCGCGTGTGAGCATCGACGAGGCGCCCCACCGTACGTTTGCCACGCTGGCGGGACCGCGCGCATGACCGGAACACGCGTGATGCTCGGCGTATCGGGCCACAGTCATGTCGATCCGCGTCTTGCGGCGCTGCCGGAGCGCGGCGAAGGGCGCACCGCATTTCCTGCCGGCTGGGCGCTGATCGAACATCCGATCCACGGCCCGATCCTGTTCGACTGCGGCTATGGCGAACCCGCGCGAACGGCGATGCGTCGTGGCCTTCGTCGCGTATATCGCGGCGTCCTCGGTGTCTGCTGTCCCGCGGAAGGGGATGCCTCCACGCTGCTCGCGCAACGCGGCATCGCGCCCGGCGACGTGCGCTGGCTCGTGATCAGCCACTTCCATCCGGACCACGTGGGCGGTCTTCGCGCATTTCCGTCCGCGCGCTTCGTCGCGCATGCCGATGCATGGAAAACGATGCAACGCGGCGCGCTGGCCCGGCTGCATGCGCAGGTCTGGCGGGAGCTGCTGCCCGAGGATTTCGTTGCACGTCTGATGCTGCTCGCGCCCGATCGATTCACGGCACTCGGGGGTGATCTCGCGCCGCTCGGCTCCGGTGTCGACCTGTTCGATGACGGAAGCGTCGTACTCGTCGACCTGCCCGGGCATGCCCACGGACAGATCGGCCTCGCAACGCACCATGACGGCACGCGCATCCTGCTGGTCGCCGATGCGTTCTGGCAACACGCGCAGCTCGACACGCCGCAACCGCTGTCGTGGCTGGCGCGGCGTCTCGCGATGCACGCGTCGGGCGATTACGCGGCGACGCTCTCGCGCCTGCGCCAGTTCCGCGACGCGCAGCCCGACGCATGGATCATCGCGTCGCACTGCGCGCGAACACTCGAACGCTGGACGCATCGCCATCCCGATGCCGTATTGCTCGCATCGGGATGATCTCGCGGCGTGTTACGCCGGCACGGCCTCGTCCTGCACGACCACGCGGCCGCGCAGCGAATTCGACAGCGCCTCGGTAATCACGACATCGACGAACTGCCCGATGAGTCGGGGCGGGGCGGGGAAGTTCACCGAGCGCATGTTCTCGGTCTTGCCCGTCAGCTCGTTCGGGTTCTTGCGCGACGGGCCATCGACCAGGATGCGCTGAACGCTGCCCACCATCGACTGCGAAATGCGCGCCGCATTCGCATTGATCGTCGCCTGCAAGCGCGACAGCCGCGCGTGCTTGGTCTCGCTCGACACGTCGTCTTCGAGATTGGACGCGGGCGTGCCGGGGCGGCGCGAATAGATGAAGGAGAACGATTGGTCGAAGCCGACGTCCTCGATCAGCTTCATCGTCTTCTCGAAGTCCGCATCGGTCTCGCCCGGGAAGCCGACGATGAAATCCGACGAGATCGAGATGTCCGGCCGCACCGCGCGCAGCTTGCGGATCTTCTGCTTGAACTCGAGGGCGGTGTAGCCACGCTTCATCGCGGCCAGGATGCGATCCGAGCCGGACTGCACGGGCAGGTGCAGGTAGTTCGCGAGCTGCGGCACGTCGCGGTAGGCCTCGACCAGCGAATCGGAGAATTCGAGCGGGTGCGAGGTGGTGAACCGAATGCGGTCGACGCCGTCGATCTGCGCGATCGTGCGGATCAGCAGGCCGAGGTCGGCAATCTCGCCTTCGCCCATCGGCCCGCGATACGCGTTGACGTTCTGCCCGAGCAGATTGATCTCACGCACGCCCTGTGCGGCCAGCTGCGCGACTTCGACCAGCACGTCCTCGAACGGGCGGCTCACTTCCTCGCCGCGCGTGTACGGCACGACGCAGAACGAGCAGTACTTCGAGCAGCCTTCCATGATCGAGACGAACGCGCTGGGGCCGTCGGCGCGGGGCTGCGGCAGGCGGTCGAACTTCTCGATCTCGGGGAAGGAGATGTCGACCTGCGGCTTGCCGGACTCGCGGCGGGCCTCGATGAGCTCGGGCAGGCGATGGAGCGTCTGCGGGCCGAACACCAGGTCCACGAACGGGGCGCGCTTCACGATCGCTTCGCCCTCCTGGCTGGCCACGCAGCCGCCCACGCCGATCAGGACCGGCTTGCCACCCTGCTTCAGAGAGCGCCACCGGCCGAGCTGGCTGAAGACCTTTTCCTGCGCCTTCTCGCGGATCGAGCAGGTGTTGACGAGGATGACGTCGGCTTCGGCCGGGTCATGGGTGATTTCGAGGCCGTCGGCTGCGGCGAGAACATCGGCCATCTTCGCCGAGTCGTACTCGTTCATCTGGCAACCGTGGGTTTCGATGAAGAGCTTGCCGCGCGGGGTGGCGGCAGCGATCGTCGCCGGTTCGGCGACGGAGAGGGTCAGGTCGGTCATGGGTTCCGGGAAGGGCGGCGGTTAATCCGGGCCGGCCGGTGCAGTTTACCGCGGTGCAACAGGTCAGGTGATCGCGTCCGCAGATCAACAATTCCTGTCCGATCAAAGGCTTGTGAAAATTCCGGGAACGCGGAATGATGGCCCCATGAAGACGCCCGTCGCACTTCTGCTGCTTGCCGGCCTGTTCGGCGCCGCCCCGGCCTTCGCCGGCACTGTCTATCGCTGCAATGTCGATGGCGTCCGCAGCTACTCCAGCAAGCGGCTGTCCGGCGCGAGCTGCGAAGTGGTGAGCCGCTACACGGCGAAGAAGGCGTCGCGATACGTCGCCCCGAAGGCCCCGGCGATCGGTGCCGTGACGCCCGTGAACCTCGTCGCCGGTTCGCCGGCCTCGGGCTCGCTCCCGGCCGTGTCGACGCCCGCCGTCCAGATCGCGCCGGCCGCCTCCGCGCCGGTGGCGTCCGCTCCGACGAGCCGCCTGGTCCAGGGCCAGATCTATTCGTACATGCAGGACGGCGTGCGGCACTACTCGAGCCGCCGCCCGCAGGGCGTCGCGATCGCGGGTGCCGTCCGCACGATCAAGTACAGCTTCATGGAGACCTGCTACGCCTGCGGCGCGCAGCCGGGCGTCAACTTCTCCACGATCCGCCTGAAGCCGGACGCCTATCGCAGCGAGATCGCCGCGGCCGCCGCCCAGTACGGCGTCGAGGAGTCGATCGTCCGCGCCATCATCCACGCCGAGTCGGCCTACAACCCGAATGCGCTGTCCCGCGTCGGCGCGCAGGGCCTGATGCAGCTGATGCCGGCCACGGCCCGCCGTTTCGGCGTCGGCAATGCCTTCGACCCGGCGCAGAACATCCGCGGCGGCGTGCAGTACCTCGCGTTCCTGTTGAAGCGCTTCAACGGCGACATCCGCCTGATGGCCGCGGGCTACAACGCGGGCGAGGGCGCGGTCGACAAGTACGGCGGCGTGCCGCCCTACAGCGAGACCCAGCGCTACGTACAGCGCGTGGCGCTGCTCGCGGACCGCTACCGGAGTTCGCCGGTCCTGCGCTGAGGCGTCTGCCCGTCCGCCTCGAAAGGCCAGCCTTCATCCGGCTGGCCTTTTGCATTCCGGGGCCTGCGGAGTGCGAAATGCGTCCGGGCTCGTCATTCGAACGCGGGTTGCCGATTGTCGGCCCGTTCACCGTTCCGTTACACTTCCGCGTCTTTATCAGTCGTCCCGCATGGCCTGCGGGGCGGCCCATGTCGAAATCAGTTTTCGGAGTGCCGGATGGCCAACGAAGGGGTCAACGAGCCCAACCACGAGCCGGTCAACCTCGGCCGCCGTCGGTTCCTTACCGCGACGACCGCTGTCGTTGGCGCGGTGGGTGCCGGCTTCGCCGCGGTGCCGTTCATCAAGTCGTGGAACCCGAGCGCGCGCGCCAAGCTCGCCGGTGCGCCGGTCACGGCGGACATCAGCGGTCTGCCGATGGGCCAGCGCATGATCATCGAGTGGCGCGGCCAGCCGATCTGGATCGTCCGTCGCTCGCAGGACATCCTCAAGGCGCTGCCGACGCTCGACAACCGCCTGCGCGACCCGAAGTCGGAAGACGTCGACCAGCAGCCGAAGTACGTGCTTAAGGGTGACGTGCACTACCGCTCGATCAAGCCGGAAATCTCCGTGCTCGTCGGCCTCTGCACGCACCTGGGCTGCTCGCCGGAAATGAAGGCGGAAATCCGCCCCGAGCCGTTCGATCCCGAGTGGAAGGGCGGCTATTTCTGCCCCTGCCACAAGTCGCGTTTCGACATGTCCGGCCGCGTGTTCCAAGGCGTTCCCGCGCCGAAGAACCTCGCGGTGCCGCCGCATTACTTCGAGAACGACAACAGCATCGTGATCGGCGTCGATCCGAAGGGAGCCGCCTGACATGGCCACCAATAACGATACGAAGCAGGCGCCGAACGATCCGGCGACCGGCCTGATCGCCGGCGTCGTGAACTGGTTCCACGACCGCGCCCCGGGCGCGGGCGAGGCGTACAAGAAGCACATGACGGAGTACTTCGCTCCGAAGAACTTCAACGTCTGGTACTACTTCGGTTCGCTCGCGCTGCTGGTTCTGGTCAACCAGATCGTCACCGGCATCTTCCTGACGATGCACTTCAAGACCGACGCCGCGCAGGCGTTCGCGTCGGTGGAGTACATCATGCGCGACGTGGAGTGGGGCTGGCTGATCCGGTACATGCACAGCACCGGCGCCTCGCTCTTCTTCATCGTGGTCTACCTGCACATGTGGCGCGGCCTGATGTACGGGTCGTACAAGAAGCCGCGCGAGCTGGTGTGGATCCTCGGCATGGTGATCTACCTCGTGCTGATGGCCGAGGCCTTCATGGGCTACGTGCTGCCGTGGGGCCAGATGTCGTTCTGGGGCGCGAAGGTGATCATTTCGCTCTTCGGCGCGATTCCGGTCATCGGCAACGGCCTGACCGAATGGATCATGGGCGACTACCTGCCGTCCGACGCCACGCTCAACCGCTTCTTCGCGCTGCACGTCATCGCGCTGCCGCTGGTGCTCCTGCTGCTCGTCGTGCTGCACCTCGGTGCGCTGCACGAAGTCGGCTCGAACAATCCGGACGGCGTCGACGTCAAGTACGGCCCGAAGGGCAATCGCTGGTCGGCGACCGCGCCGAAGGACACGATCCCGTTCCATCCGTACTACACGGTCAAGGACATGGTCGGCGTTGGCTTCTTCCTGATGCTGGCGGCCTTCATCATCTTCTTCGAGCCGACCGTCGGTGGCCTGTTCCTCGAGCACGACAACTTCACCGAGGCCAACCGCCTGGTCACGCCGTCGCACATCAAGCCGACGTGGTACTTCACGCCGTACTACGCAATGCTCCGCGTGGTGCCGAACAAGCTGCTCGGCGTCCTGACGATGTTCGGCGCGATCATGCTGCTGTTCTTCGTGCCGTGGCTCGACAAGGCGAAGGTCAAGTCGATGCGCTATCGCGGCGTGCTGGCCAAGACCATGTTCCTGCTCCTGGCGTTCGCGTTCCTGTGGCTCGGCAAGATCGGTTCCGGCCCCGGCACGGACATCAACGAGACCTACATCGGTCGCGCCCTGACGTTCTTCTACTTCATGTTCTTCATCACCATGCCGATCTGGACGCGCATGGACAAGACGAAGCCGGTGCCCGAGCGGGTGACGATGCATGACTAATCCGTCCGTTCGCCCGTCCACCTCCTTCCAGCCTGCCGGATCCATGAAGATGCGAGTTCTGCGATCGCTTGCGACGCTCGTGCTCGGCCTCGCGGTGTCGATGCCGCTGTTCGCCGAAGAAGAGGGCAACCTCCAGCAGGCGGGCACGGACATCACCGACCGTGCCTCGCTGCAGCGCGGCGCCCAGCTGTTCATGAACTACTGCTCGGGCTGCCATTCGCTGAAGTACCTGCGTTACTCGCGCATGGCCGAAGACCTCGGCCTGACGGAAGACGAGGTGCAGAACAACCTCAACTTCACGGGCGCGAAGTTCGGCGAGACGATCGACGCCGCCATGCCGCCGGAGTCGAAGGACTGGTTCGGCAAGCAGCCGCCGGATCTCTCCCTGATCGCCCGCGTGCGCGGGCCGGACTGGGTCTACACCTATCTCAAGTCGTTCTACCTGGACGAATCGCGTCCGGTGGGTTGGAACAACACCGTGTTCCCCAACGTGTCGATGCCGAATCCGCTCTGGCAGCTGCAGGGTCTGCAGCACGCCGAGTTCGGCAAGGCCGACGCGACGGGCGAGCGCCCGGTCCTGGGCCTGAAGGTCACCGAGCCCGGTACGCTCGATGCCCAGGGCTTCGACCGCGCGGCGCGCGACATCACTACATTTCTCGAGTACGCCGGCGAGCCCGCGGCCATCAAGCGTCAATCGATGGGTGTCTGGGTGGTGCTGTTCCTGGCGTTGCTGACGTTCCTCGCCTGGCTCTTGAAGAAGGAGTACTGGCGCGACGTCGAGCACTGATCGCGGCCGCGGTGTCGGGGATAGGGCACCGCATCGCCGTGACTCGGGACCGTTGGCGACCGCCCGCACGGGGTGGGCGGCGCCCTGCGGCCGGCGGTTTCCGGTCGATCGAGGTCGACGATGGCGGCGAGTCCACGCATGCGTAATACCCTGACCCTGTTTTCCTCTACCGATTGCGTTCTCTGTCATCGCGTGCGCCTGGTGCTCGCGGCCAAGGGCGTGACGTACGACCTCATTCCGGTCGATCCGCAGAATCCGCCGGAAGACCTGGTGGATCTCAATCCGTACCAGTCGGTGCCGACCCTGGTCGAGCGCGATCTCGTGCTCTATGCGGCGAGCGTCGTCAGCGAATACCTCGACGAGCGCTATCCGCATCCGCCGCTGATGCCGGTCGACCCGCTGTCGCGCGCGCGTCTGCGCCTCGCGATGCTGCGGCTGGAGCACGACTGGGTGCCGCAGGTGCAGGCCATCCAGCTGGGCAACAAGGCGCAGCAGGAAGCCGGTCGCAAACGCCTCAAGGAACTGCTGACCGCGTCGGTCCCGCTGTTCAAGGCGAGCAAATTCTTCCTCAATCCCGAGATGAGCCTCGCGGACTGCGCGATGGCGCCGATCATCTGGCGTCTGCCGGCACTCGGCGTGCCGCTGCCCAAGGACGGCAAGGTCATCGAGGACTACGGCAACCGCATCTTCCGCAACCCGGGTTTTGCGCGCAGCCTGACCGAGCAGGAACGCAAGCTCCGCGACATGCCGATGTAAGTGGCGATGCCACGAGCGTCGATCGAGCCCGCCATCCGGCGGGCTTTTTCGTTCTGAACGGGCATCGTGTCACGCGCGCCTGCGACAGTCCCTCGCTTAAACTCCACCTATGAGTGACGAGTTCGAAATGACCAGCCATCGCCCGTACCTGCTGCGGGCGTTGTACGAGTGGATCGCCGACAACGGCCTGACGCCGCACCTGCTGGTCGACGCGACGCGGCCGGGCGTGCAGGTGCCTAAGCACGCGATCAACGACGGGCGCATCGTCCTCAACGTTGCCCAGCGCGCCGTCGCCGGGCTGGAAATGACCAACGACCTCATCCGCTTCAGCGCGCGCTTCGGCGGCGTGAGCCACTCGGTGTCCGTGCCGGTGGGCGCGGTGCTCGCGATCTATGCGCGGGAGAACGGGCAGGGCATGGCGCTTCCTGCGGATTCCGACGAAGGTGCGGGTTCGACCGCTCTGTCGGCCGACGCGCTCGGCGATGACGGCCCGATGCTCGAACTCGTGTCGGACAGCCGCGACGATGCATCGACGGAGCCCGACGACGACGGCGACCACGAGCCGCCGACGCCTCCGCGCCGCGGCCACCTGCGCATCGTCAAGTAAGCCGCGTCAGTTCAGCGGTGCACGCTGCGGAAACGCGATCGGTTCCGGCGTTGGCGGTCCGACGAAGCTGACGAGACGATCGCCGCGCAGCACGAGTCGGCCCTGGTGGCGGTCCGTGCCATCGGTCGAATAGTCGAATCTGAACGTGCGTTCCCAGCCGAGCTTGCCGCTCTCAAGTCGTCGCGGTTGCATGCCGATGACATGGACGGAGTCGTCCAGCCATTGCACGCGCGCAGCGCGGCAGGCGTCGCGGCCGAGATCGCGTGCGCGCTCGGCTGCGGCGCGTCCGGCGTTCCAGAACGCGACCGCAATGGCGGTGAAGATCATCATCACGATCAGGGAAGGCATTTTGTTACTGTGGCGGCGGCAGTGGTTCTGGGCAAGAGCCGCCAAGGATCGAGGGGGCGATCTCAAATGAAACTCGTATTTCCGGGTGGCGAACACCCGCAGGTCATCCTGCAACCGGGCGTCAACAGCGTCGGGTCTGCGCCGGATGCCAACATCGTGCTGGATCGCCCCGGCGTGCAGCCGCGCCATTGCCAGCTCCACGTCACGGCCAACGGCGTGATGCTCGACGTGCCGGTGGATGCGTCCGTCGCGGTCAACGGTTCGCCGGTGCGAGGCCTGATCGCGCTGCGCGACGGCGACCGCGTGTCGTTCGACCGTTTCGAGGCCCGCCTGACGGGCATGGAGAACGTCGCCGCCGCGCGCCCGGGCGCGAGCGCCCCCTCGGCGAACGACGACCTGTTCGCGACGACCGTTCGTGCCGCGCTGCCGAAGTTCATGCTGCGCGGCGTGTCGGGCCATCTGTTCGGCCGCAGTTTCGCGCTGGCCGCGACGAATACCGTCGGCCGCGCGCCGGAATCGACGTTGCGCTTCGACGAGAACGGCATTTCGCGCGCCCATGCGCGCCTCGTGCCGACCGATACCAGCGTGCAGATCGAGGATCTGGGCTCGACGAACGGCACGTTCCTCAATGGCAAGCGCATCCTCAGCGGCGAAGCCAAGATCGGCGACGAAATCGGGTTCGATACGCTGCGTTTCCGCGTGCTGTCGACCGTGCCGTCGGAGAACGAGGAGCACGACGCTGCAGCGCCGTCGCGTTGGGATCCGCGGCTTCTGTGGGGCGTCGTGATCGGTATCGCGCTGCTCGCCGCCGCGATCGTCGTCGCGCTCTAACTCCGCGTCGCCAAATCGGCCGGTTTGCGGCCGAGCTTCAGCGAGAGATCGATCGCGCGGACGTGCTTGGTCAGTCCGCCGATCGAAATGCAGTCGACGCCGTCCTCCGCGATCGCACGCACGCCGTCGAGATCGACGCCGCCCGACACCTCGAGTGGAATTCGCCCGTTCGCGATGCGCACCGCTTCGCGCCGCATGTCGCGGTCGAAGTCGTCGATCAGGATGCGGCTGCAGTCGGTATCCAGCGCCTCGCGCAACTGATCGAGCGTTTCCACTTCCACGATCACCGGCAGCGACGGCGACTGCGCGCGCGCGTTGCGCACGGCGCCGGCGATCGAGCCCGCCGCGCGGATGTGGTTTTCCTTGAGCATCACCGCGTCGTACAGACCCATGCGGTGGTTCGTGCCGCCACCGACGCGCACGGCGTACTTCTGTGCGAGACGCAGGCCGGGAATCGTCTTGCGCGTGTCCAGGATCTTCGCGCGCGTGCCCGCGACTGCAGCGACGTAGTCGGCCGTGACCGTCGCGGTCGCCGAGAGCGTCTGCATGAAGTTGAGCGAGGCGCGTTCGGCGGTCACGAGCGCGCGCGCATGCCCCTGAAGCGTGGCAAGCAGCGTGCCGGCGCGGACACGATCGCCTTCGGCGACGTGCCAGGCGATCGCGACGTCGGGGTCGAGCGCGCGGTGGCAGGCGTCGAACCACGGGCGCCCGCAGGCCACCGCCACGTCCTTGCAGAGCAGGTAGGCGGTGTCGGCGACGTTGGGCAGCAGTGCTGCGGTGACGTCGCCGGTGCCGACGTCTTCCGCGAGCGCGCTACGGATATCCGCCTCGACCGCCTCGAGCGGCGGATCGAACGCGAGGCTCATGCGACGGTGATGCCGCAGGTGGTGAGGTCGAGCGATTCCTCGGCGAGCAGGACCGGAATGCCGTCGTCGATGCGGTAGGCGAGGCGGCCGTCCGCGGTCACAAGGGCGGCGTCGACGGCGGTCGACTGCGCGCTGCCGTCGCCGCGCTTCACGGCGCCGCCGGCGATGGCGACGTTGAGGTCGTGGAGCATGCGGGCATCCGCCGGGCGGAGCGGCTGTCGGGTGGTCGGGCAGGCCAGCAGGTCGAGCAGCTTGCGGTCCATGGCAGGGAATCGCGGGTGGGCCGTTTAGAATACGTCTTTGACCGGAAGGGGACGTATGGCTGCCGTGCAACCGCCCGCCGCCGTGGTCGGCATCGTGATGGGCTCGCGTTCGGACTGGGAGACCATGCAGCACGCGGCTGCGAAGCTCGAGGAGCTCGGCGTGCCGCACGAGGTGCGCGTGGTCTCCGCGCATCGCACGCCGGACGTCCTCTTCGACTACGCGGCGACCGCACGTGACCGTGGCCTGCGCGCGATCATCGCGGGTGCCGGTGGCGCGGCGCACCTGCCGGGCATGCTCGCCTCGAAGACGCCGGTTCCGGTGCTCGGCGTTCCGGTGCAGTCGAAGGCGTTGAACGGCATGGATTCGCTGCTGTCGATCGTGCAGATGCCGGCGGGAATCCCGGTCGCGACGTTCGCCATCGGCAACGCGGGCGCAGCGAACGCCGCACTCTTCGCCGCCGCGATGCTCGCGAGCGACATGCCCGATGTCGCCGCGAAGCTCGATGCCTTCCGCGCCAAGCAGACGGCCGATGTCATGCAGAACGACGATCCACGCCGATGACCACCGTCGGCATCCTCGGAGGCGGTCAGCTCGCGCGCATGCTCGCGCTCTCCGGTGCGCCGCTCGGCCTGCGTTTCCTGGTGATGGACAACGTCGCCGACGCCTGCGCGGGGCAGTTCGCACCGATGGTGGTCGGTGACTATCGCGACGAAGCCGCGCTCGCGGAATTCGCGTCGCGTGTGGACGTTGCGACGTTCGATTTCGAGAACGTGCCGGCGGAATCGGCAAGCTGGCTGACGCAGCGCGTGGACGTCTTCCCGAATCCGCGTGCGCTGGCGACCGCGCAGGATCGCCTTGCCGAGAAGACGCTGTTCCGCGAACTCGGTATCCCGGTCCCACCGTTCGCGGCCATCGACACGCTCGACGACCTGCGTGCGGCCATCGACACCATCGGTACGCCGTCCATCCTCAAGACGCGCCGCCTCGGTTACGACGGCAAGGGGCAGTTCCGGCTGCGCACGAAGGACGACGTCGATTCCGCATGGGCCGCGCTCGGCGCACAGGCGTCGAAGGTCGGCCTCATCCTCGAAGGCTTCGTGCATTTCGAGCGCGAGTTGTCGGTCGTCGCCGTTCGCGGTCGCGACGGCGAATTCCGCGCGTGGCCGCTCACCGAGAACTGGCATGTCGACGGCGTGCTGTCGGCGAGCCTCGCGCCTGCGGTCGTCGACGATGCGACGCAGGCGCTGGCCTGCGACCATGCGAAACGCCTCGCCGAAGCGCTCGATTACGTCGGCGTGTTCGCGCTCGAGCTGTTCTCGCAGGATGGCGTTCTGCTGGCGAACGAACTCGCGCCGCGCGTGCACAACTCCGGTCACTGGACGATCGAAGGCAGCGAGACGTCGCAGTTCCAGAACCATCTGCGCGCCGTGATCGGCCTGCCGCTCGGCGACACGCGGATGGTAGGCGTCGCGTGCATGCTCAACTGGATCGGCGACATGCCGGATGCGACGCCCGTGCTCGAGGAGGCCGGCGGCCATTGGCACGACTACGGCAAGGAACCGCGTGCAGGTCGCAAGGTTGGCCACGCGACGCTGCGCGCGGACGACGGTGCATCGCTCGCCGCGGCGTTGAAGCGCGTCGGCGAGCGACTCGGCCGCGACGCGCAGGTCGCGCCGGTGATCGAGCGCCTTTCCGGTCGTTGAGGCGGATCAGGGCGCGGCGACGGCCGCGTCCGGTGTCGTGACGCGCTTCATCCGCTGCATCAGACCGACGCCCTGCACGACGTAGAACGTCAGCACGGTGGCCGCGATAGCGAGGGTGAGCGGGCTGGAGGACTGCGGCGTCGTGAAGCCGCCCGACGCGAAGCGCCACGCCATGCGTCCGACGAGAAGAGCGGTCAGCGCCGCGCCGATCCATGGATTCGGCGTGTAACCGGGCTGGCCGCCCGCGGTGTCGATGCGGATCAGGCGCAACGCGAGCATGCCCAGTCCGACCCCGAGCAAGGCGCCGACGCCGATCCCCCAGTGTTCAGCGGGACGCAGCGCGCCCAACAGCGCGAGCGGCACAAGGAACAGCGAGAGCAGCACGACGCGCGCCATCGTGCGCTTCGGTCGCCACGGCTGGCGGCCGAAATGGCTGCGGATGCGTCGATAGATGCTGAAGCCGACGGTGGCGGCGATGAGGTACGGCACGTACCCCGGCATGGCGGTCGCGGTCATTCGGAACTCCCCCTGGAGACGCGAAGCCTAACGCAGGTTCCGGAAACACGAACGGCCGGGTCGCCCCGGCCGTTCGTGCGTTCCGTCGTACGACGGATCACTTCATGTTCGACGCCACGAAGTCCCAGTTGACGAGGTTCCAGAACGCCTCGACGAACTTCGGACGCGCGTTGCGATAGTCGATGTAGTACGCGTGTTCCCAGACGTCGCAGGTGAGCAGCGGCGTGTCTTCGCCGGTGATCGGCGTGTTCGCGTTCGACGTGCTCACCAGCGCGAGCGAGCCATCCGGACGCTGCACCAGCCAGCCCCAGCCCGAACCGAACGTGGTCACGCAGGTCTTCGCGAACTCGTCCTTGAACGTGGCGAAGTCGCCGAACGCGAGGTTGATCGCATCAGCCAGCTTGCCCGTCGGCTCGCCGCCGCCGTTGGGCTTCATGCAGTTCCAGAAGAAGGTGTGGTTCCACACCTGCGCGACGTTGTTGAACAGGCCGCCCTGCGCCTTGCGGATGATGTCCACGAGCGGCATGTCGGCGAACTCGGTGCCCTCGATCATCTTGTTGGCGTTGTCGACGTACGCCTTGTGGTGCTTGCCGTAATGGAAGTCGAGCGTCTCGGCCGACATGTGCGGCTCGAGCGCGGCGCGGTCGTAGGGCAGGGGAGGCAGTTCGATGGCCATGCGGCAACTCCTTGTGGGGGCGTACAATTTCGCATTCTATCCCCACCATGCCGCTGCAATCCGTCGCGGCGGTGCAACGCACAGGAGCCGGCCCATGAGCATCATGGAGCGCATCCAGGCGGAGATCGACCGCCACCCCGTCGTCCTCTTCATGAAGGGTACGCCCCAGTTCCCGATGTGTGGCTTCTCCAGTCGAACGGTGCAGGCGCTTCGCCAGGCGGGCGCCACCGAGCTGCACACGATCAACGTGCTCGAAGACCCCGAAGTGCGTGCGAACCTGCCGCGCCTGTCGAACTGGCCGACGTTCCCGCAGCTCTTCATCAACGGCGAGCTGATCGGCGGCTGCGACATCACGCTGGAGCTGCTGGAGTCCGGCGAGCTCGCGCGCATCGTCAGCGAGACGCAGGCTTCGTGAGCGAGTCGGCGTCCCGCGTTCTCGACGGCCGCGTCGTCCTCGTCACCGGCGCGCATGGCGGCTTCGGCAGTGCCGTCGCGCTGGCGTGCGCGCAGGCGGGCGCGACGGTCGTTCTGCTCGGCCACAAGGTCCCGAAGCTCAACCGGCTTTACGACCGGTTGTCCGCTGTGGGTCCGGAACCGGCGATCTATCCGCTCGATCTCGAAGGCGCGTCGCCCGATGACCATGCCGAGCTCGCGGAACGACTGGAGTCCAGCTTCGGTCGTCTCGACGGCATCGTCCACTGCGCCGCCGAGTTTCGTGGCCTGACACCGACGGTGCATGCCGACCCGGCCGACTTCGCACGCTCGATCCACATCGGCCTCACCGCGGCGGGGTGGCTGACGCAGGCGACGCTGCCGCTGCTGGGCAAGTCGAACGACGCGGCCGTCGTGTTCACGCTCGACAGCCCCGAGCGCGTCGGCGCGGCGTACTGGGGCGGCTACGGCGTCTCGCAGTTCGGGCTGCAAGGTGCGGTCCGCATCCTCCACGCCGAGCTCGCGAACGGGCCGGTGCGCGTCGCCGGCCTGATGCCGGGCCCGATGCGGACGACGCTTCGCGCGCGGGCGTGGGTCGAAGAAACCGACCGCCAGGCGGTCGACCCGTCGGTGTACGCGCCGGCCGTTGTCACGCTGTTGTCGGAATCGGGGCGCGCGCACCGCGGCACGATCTGGTCGCCGACCGCCGCCGAGCTGGCCACGGCCGTCGCATGACCGTCGCCTCGGCCGCGCTGCTGCTGTTCCTGATCCTCGACCCGCTCGGGAACATCCCGGTCTTCCTCAGCCTGCTGCGGACCCTGCCGCCGCGCCGTCAGCGCGTGGTGCTCGTCCGCGAGCTGCTGATCGCGCTCGGCGTGCTGTTCGCCTTCCTGTGGGGTGGCAAGTACGCGCTGGAGCTGATGCACCTGCGTCAGGAGTCGGTTTCGATCGCGGGCGGCATCGTCCTGTTCCTGATCGGCATCCGCATGATCTTCCCGCCGCCGGAAGGCTTGATGGGCGAGATCCCGGACGGCGAACCCTTCATCGTCCCGATGGCGATCCCGCTGATCGCGGGGCCGTCGGGCATGGCGGCGGTGATGCTGATGGGCAGCAACGAGCCCGGTCGACTGGGCGAGTGGAGCGTCGCCTTGCTCATCGCCTGGGCGGGGACGGCAACCATCCTGTTCTTCGCGACGGTGCTCTATCGCTTCCTCGGCAAGCGGGTGCTGACCGCCATCGAGCGGCTGATGGGCATGCTGCTGGTCGCCATCTCCGTCCAGATGTTCCTTGACGGACTGTCGGCCTATCTCCGCTGAAATCTTCAGGCCGTCCGTCGGCCGGCGCGTTTTACGTTCCGTCACGCGCCTGTCACGAAACGGCCCTAGCGTGTTAACCTGATCTTAACCACAGCCGGGACGGGGAGTTCCGGTTGTGCCATTCCGTCTGATCGCGTCCACCGAGGCCTCCCGTATGTCCCATACCAGCCGCCTGCGGCTGTCCAAGCTGACGCTTGGCCTGTTCACCGCCCTTGCCGCCGCCAATGCGTTCGCGCAGAGCACGTCCGCCGGTGTCGGCGGTACCGTCACCGATGCAGGCGGCCGGCCTGTCGCCGGTGCGGACGTCTCCATCGTCCATGTGGAATCGGGCACGGTGAGCCACGTTACGACTGACGCCAATGGGCGCTATGCGGCGCGCGGACTTCGCGTTGGCGGTCCGTACACGATCACCGTCACGCACGACGGTCAGAAGGACGTCGAGAACAACATTTATCTCGAGCTGAACTCCGCCGCGAACGTCGATGCCAAGTTGGGTGGTAGCTCGACGCAGCTCGATACGGTGGTGGTGACGGGCGCACGTCTCGCGGCGACCTTCAACCCGGATAACAAGGGCGTCGGTACGTCGGTCAGCGGCCGCAAGCTGGAGACTGCGGTCAGCGGCAATCGGTCGATCGATGACATTGCTCGCCTCGACCCGCGCATTACCGTAACGGACCAGAACGACGGTTCGATCTCGGTCGCCGGTCAGAACAACCGCTACAACAACATCAGTGTCGACGGCCTGTCCCAGACGGACCCGTTCGGCCTGAATGCCAACGGCCTCCCGTACACGAGTTCGCCGATCTCGGCTGACACGATCGCGGCGTACGACATCAAGGTTGCGGACTTCGACGTAACCTCCGATTCGGTTGGCGCAAACATCAACGCCGTCACGAAGTCCGGTACGAACGACTTCCACGGATCGGTGTACTACGCACTGAGCAATGCCAGCAACATGGTCGGCCGCCTGGGGGGGCCGGAATACAAGGGCTACGATCAGAACACCACGAAGGGCTTCACCTTCGGTGGTCCGCTGTTGCGTGATCGCCTGTTCTTCTTCACATCGTACGAAGATCAGGAAATCACGAACATCGCGGGCGTGGGTACGGACGCAATCAGCTCAGGAAAGTTGACGCAAGCGCAGGCGGACTCCGTCGCGTCTGCCTTCAAGCAGATCGGTGTGGATCCCGGCACGCAGATCCAAGCCAACCTCGCCGACAAGCGCTACATCGCCAAACTCGACTGGAACATCAGCGAGAATCAGCGCGCCTCGTTTACCTATCAGCGGACGAAGGAAACCAAGCCAACGCCGTACAGCTCGTACGCGAAAGACTATAGCGTCATTGAGCCGAGCAATTGGTATACGGTTGCGAGCCAGACTGACAACTATGCGCTGCAGGTCTTCAGTGACTGGACCGAGAACTTCAGCACGGAGCTGAAGATCGGCTACCAGAAGTACAACGCGAACACCGGTGCAGCTCTCGACCAGCCGGAAGTCTATGCCTGCTTCACGGCCGTCGCGAGCAACTGCCCGAATAACCCCGCCAATATTTCTTCGAGCACCCCGTGGGTCATTGCGGGCGAGGATCGCTTCCGTCACGAGAACAGCGTGGCTAGCAAGCGCCTGACCGGTACTCTTTCGGGCATCTGGTATGTCGGCGATCACCGCGTGAAGGGTGGTGTGGATTTCGTCAGCAACGAGATCGCCAACGTGTTCGGCCAGCTGCTGCATGGTTCGTACGGCTTCTACGACAAGAACGGTAACGGCACGCCGGTCGACGAGATCCTTGCCAAGAACTACGGCACGTTCGTCAAGAACGTTATTCCGAACGGCGTTGACCTCAACACGTTCGCTGGTGCGTGGAAGTACACACAGGTCAGCCCGTTCCTGCAGGACACGTGGCAGGTCAACGACCGACTGTCGATCGTCTACGGCGTTCGCGCCAACTTCCCGAAGGCAGACCACGCGCCGCCGGTGGCGGGCTACCAGCTCACCGCCCAAACGCTGCCGAACGGCCAGTACAACCCCGCCAACCCGATCCAGCCGGGCGTGTGGGAGCACTACTACGGATATCCGTCGAACACGACGCTTGGCTCAAGCAACCGCGTCATCGAGCCGCGCTTCGCGTTCAACTACAGCTTCGATACCCCGCGTCAGCTTCAATTGCGTGGTGGTCTGGGCCTGTTCCAGAGCACGCCGCCGTACGTGTGGTTGACAAATCCGTACACGAACAATGGCGTTGTTTCGTCTAAGCAATACACCGGCACCAACCCGGTGACTGATCCGTTCAGTGCTGATCCCTACAATCAGCCTGGCGTCCAGTCGAGCGCGATTCCTGCGGGCGTCTGTACGCGTGGCGGCAACTGCCAGATCGACGTGTTGGATCCGAACTTCAAACTTCCGAGCGCGTGGAAGTTCAGCCTCGGTCTCGACGGTGAGCTGCCGTGGTGGGGCTTGGTCGGCACCGTCGAGTACATGCACATCAAGAACAAGAACGCGATCGCGTACTTGCTCCCGAACGTAGGCACCCCGAAGGGCACACTGCCTGACGGCCGCCTGTCGTACTGGCAGACCTATCCGAACGCGAACCCGGCGCAGATCGGTAACGGTTCGAACAACGGCGCGTACCCGGAGCTCAATACACGCTCGACTCTGCTTACGAACACCGATCTCGGTGGCTCTGACTCGCTCACATTGAGCGTCGGCCGGTCGATGCCGAAGGGCTTCAGCGGCAATTTCAGCGTCACCTACACGCGCAGCACCGAGGTCAACTCAGGAAGTAGTTCGCAGGCGTATTCGAACTACAACTATGTGCCGCGCATCAACCCGAACGAGATTGTCAACGCACCGTCGCGCTACGACATTCCGCTGTCGGTGAAGACGTCGCTGAGCTGGGACCATGCGTTCTTCGGCGACAACCGGACAACGATCAGCCTGTTCTATAACGGCCACAGCGGTCAGCCGTATAGCTGGGTGTTCGGCACCGACGTAAACGGCGATGCTGTCGGTACTAACGTTGACCTTGCCTACATCCCGCTGGTTAACGATCCGATCGTCACGTACAAGGCGGGGACGACAGCTGCGCAGATCAACGCGTTCCAAGAGTTCATCTCGCACGATCCTTACTTGCAGTCTCGTCGCGGTCAGATCGCGGAACGCGGTCAGTCCCGCCAGCCTTGGGTCAACCAGCTGGATGTCGGCTTTCAGCAGGAGTTCCCGGGTTTCGTCGCGGGCAATAAGTTCGTGGTTCGGCTCGATATCTACAACTTCCTCAACTTCCTGAACAAGGATTGGGGTACGCAGGAAGGCTTGGGCTTCTTCGGTACTCGCCGCCTCGCAAACGTCGCCGACGTCGCGAATGGTCAGTACGTCTACGACCTGGGCACGCCCGCCTCGCCGTCGTTGCAGAACTTCGGCATCTATGACACGTATACGAATCCGCAGCGCGTCGTCTCCCGCTGGCAGGCTTTGTTTACGGTCAAGTACAAGTTCTAAGCGACGCACGCAGTACCGAAAACGGCCGGGCTCGCCCCGGCCGTTTTCTTTTGCGGGGACGGCGCGTGCGCTAGAGTCCGCGGACACATGAACGACAAGAAGACAGCAAGCGGAATGAGCGCAGTGACCGAAGCACCCACCAGCACCATCCTTCCGACCGTCGATGCGCGGATCTACCCGCGCAACGGTCTCGACATCCTGTCGCGCACCGAGGTCGCGCGCCTGCGCGACGCCTCGAGCGGCGGCATGCACGAACTTCTGCGTCGATGCGCGCTAGCCGTGCTGACCAGCGGCAGCACCAGCGACGACCCGCGCGCCGCGCGCGAGCTGTATCCCGACTTCGACATCCAGGTACAGCAGCAGGACCGTGGCGTCCGCATCGACCTGGTCAAGGCGCCCGCGATGGCGTTCGTCGAAGGCGAACTCATCCAGGGTGTCGCCGAGCTACTCGCCGCCGTGGTGCGTGATCTCGCGTACACCGCGATCGAGCTCGGCCACGACTGCAATCGCGATCTCGAGAGCAGCGACGGCATCACCGACGCCGTGTTCGGCCTGCTGCGCAATGCACGCGTTCTGACGCCGGGCGACCCGAATCTCGTCGTCTGCTGGGGCGGTCACTCCATCAATCGCGATGAGTACCTCTACACCAAGCAGGTGGGCTACGAGCTCGGCCTGCGCGGCATCGACATCTGCACGGGCTGCGGCCCCGGCGCGATGAAGGGCCCGATGAAGGGCGCGACCATCGCGCACGCGAAGCAGCGCCGTCGTCGCATGCGTTACATCGGCATCACGGAGCCCGGCATCATCGCCGCCGAGTCGCCGAACCCGATCGTCAACCACCTCGTGATCATGCCGGACATCGAGAAGCGCCTCGAGGCGTTCGTCCGCATGGCGCACGGCATCATCGTGTTCCCGGGCGGCGTCGGCACGGCGGAGGAGATCCTCTACATCCTCGGCATCCTGCTGCGTGAGGAAAACAAGGATCTGCCGTTCCCGCTGATCCTCACGGGTCCGACTGCGTCGGCGCCGTACTTCGAGCAGATCGACCAGTTCCTGCGGCTCACGCTGGGCGAGGCGGCGACGTCGCGTTACGAAATCATCGTCGGCGACCCGGCTGAAGTCGGGAAGCGCATGTCCAAGGGCCTGCGCCGCGTTCGCGAGCATCGCATCGCGCATCGCGATTCGTTCTTCTTCAACTGGTCGGTCGACGTGCCGCTCGCGTTCCAGCGTCCATTCGTGCCGACGCACGAGGCGATGGCGTCTCTCGACCTGCACCACGGTCGCAAGCCGCATGAACTGGCGGCGGATCTCCGCCGTGCGTTCTCGGGCATCGTCGCCGGTAACGTGAAGGAAGACGGCATCCGCCGCGTGGAAGAGCACGGCCCGTTCGAAATCCATGGCGACGTCGACATCATGCAGGCGCTCGACGCGCTGTTGCGTGCGTTCGTCGAACAGCACCGCATGAAGATCGCGGGCGACTATCGACCGTGTTATCGCGTGGTGACCTGAGTTCGCGAGTTTGCCGGGCGAGGGCGGGGCAGGCGGACGGTGGCGACGTAGTGTTCGCCGACCGTCTGCGTTTCGACACGCCCGGCACCATTGGTAAGCGCATCCACGCGCGCCTGCGCAGCACGAACGCCGACGCCGTGCCCCGGCGTCGAGCGCTCGCTTCCGAGCACCAGTGGGCTGCGCACGCGAATCAGGATCCAGTCGGGATCCGACTCGAGCGCGATGTCGACCGTTCCTCCGCGTTCGACGCGTTCGATGCTGTGATGGATCGCGTTTTCGACGAGAGGTTGCAGCGATAGCGCAGGCACTTTGACGCGTGGCAATTCCGGCGGCAGCGACCATTGCACGCGCAGACGGTCGCCGAAACGCAAGGACTCGATATCGAGATACGCCTTCGTGATGTCGATTTCGTCGCGAAGCTCGACGACCTGAGGTTTTGCGAGCGCGGTGCGCACGAGTTCTGCAAGTCCCAGCAGGACGGTCTCGGCCTTGTCCGGCTGCTGATGCACCAGTGCCACCGCGGTGTTCAACGCGTTGAAGAGAAAATGGGGATGCACGCGAGCCTTCAGCGACTCGAGTTGCGCCTGCTTCGCTTCGAGAGCGAGCTGCTTCGATCGCCAGTGGTTCTGGAGACTGAGCAGTCCTAGCGAACCCGCGATCGCGACGATCCCCACGGAGCGCCAAACGAGCGAATGCCATTCGCGGGGAGAGAGTTGGACGACAGGCTCGAAGACGTACCGCGTCACGACCGCGACGACGACCGTGCTCGCAAGCATCAGGCTGAAAGCGATGTACGCGGCGGTCGGAGCCGGCAGTGGCGCCAAGGGGCGCCGCGCGACGTAAAGCGAGATCACCGTGAGCAGTACGACGACCTGTGTCGCAAGAGAGACCACCGCGAAGCGATCCAGCATGTTCGGCGTTTCGAGCGCCAGCGTCAGGATCGCGGCCAGAAACTCCCCGGCGACCATCACCGCCAGCAGCGTGCGGGTGTCACGCCATAGCAGAGGCAGGGCGTTTTCGTGCGGCGTATCACGGTCCGACGCCGCGGCCGCGCGGCGGCTGGATTTGTCAGGGTTCAATGGGCGCCTCGTTCATACCCGAAATGCGACCGCCGGTCTCGAAGTCCTTGCCGTGGACCGGGACGGCCCTAGCATGTCCATCAGGAGAAAAGGGGACGTCATGCGGCACCATACAGCCAGAGCGCGCGGGGCAGCAGGGTTCACGCTGATCGAACTGATGGTGACGGTCGGCGTCATGGCCATCCTCGCCGCGATCGCGTTTCCGAGCTTCCAGGGCGTCATGCGCTCTAACCGGCTTGCCACGACAACGAACCAGGTGCTCGGTGCGCTGGCGCTGGCGCGGGCCGAAGCGATTCGCAATACCCGCGGCGCCGGTGTCTGCCCCAGCACGGACGGCTCGTCCTGCGCATCCAGCACGAATTGGACCACTGGCTGGCTCGTGTGGTCGGACGTCAACGGCAACGGCACGTACGACGGTTCAAGCACCGATACCGCGCTTCGCTTCGTGCAGGGAAATCCCAAGGTCACCATTACGGGTCCGTCCGGCGCCGCCGCTGTGCGTTTCGACGCGCGCGGTCGCCTTGCCAACACCGCGCAGACCATCACCCTTCAGCCTGACACGTGCGGCTCGCAGGCTCTGCGCCGCACGCTGACCATCAGCGCGACAGGCCAGGTGCGCAAGAACGGGAGTCTCGCAGCATGTTCGTAAGTCGCCGCCGTCGAGCCACGTCCCCGGATCGCGCCCAGCGTGGCTTCAGCCTGATCGAAGTGATGGTCGCGGTGCTGATCCTCGCGATCGGCTTGCTCGGTTTTGCGTTGATGCAGACCATGGGCATACGTTTCGCAGAGAGTTCCAATTACCGAACGCAGGCGATCAATTTGGCGTACGACCTCCTGGACCAGATGCGCGCGAATCGTCTGCTTGCTGCTCAGTACCAGAACGCCACGTTTGCAAGCGGCACGGCGCCGGCCGCCTGCGCGCCGCCGACGGGCACGGTCACCATCGCGACGCGCATCACCGACTGGCAGTGTCGCGTGCGTTTGGCCTTGGGCGACGGAGCGTCGGCGTCGGTGACCTACAACAACGGACAGGCGACCGTGACGATCAATTGGGACGATCAGCGTTGGGAAGCGAACTCGGCACGCAAGACCGGCACATTCAATACCGGGCAGGTCAGCTTGGGGACCCAACTGTGACGGCCCGGGTTAAGCGCGCCCGAGGTTTTTCGCTGATCGAGCTCATGGTCGCACTGTTGATCGGTGCGATTCTGACGATCGGCATCGTGCAGGTGTTTTCCGCTTCGCGTACCTCGTACGCCATGGTGGAGGGCATGAGTCGGGTGCAGGAGAACGCGCGCTTCGCAGTGGATGCGCTGGAGCGTGACCTGCGCATGGTCGGTCACTACGGTTGCGTGAACGACCAGTTTCGACTGATGACCACGGGTGAACTCAATTCCCATTTCGCGACCACCGGTGCGCTCGACTTCAATCGTTCGATCCAAGGCTACGAAGCGACGAATACCGGGCCGGGGAACACGCTGAACTTGGCGTCGCCGACAGCGGGCTGGTCGCCGGCGCTGCCAACGTGGATCACGTCGCTGAACCCTGCGCCCGCCGCTGGCAGCGACGTCATCGTCTTGCGCTATCTGACGCCCGAAGGCATTCCCGTCACCGGGTTTGGCACATCAGGCACCGACGTCACCTTGTCCGTCGATTCGAGCAAGTGGTCGGTCCTCACGCAGAACGGTGTCGCGAACCCCGCCTTGTTCGGGGTCGCCGATTGCACCAATGCCGACATCTTCGAGGCGAAGGCTGTGGCCGGCGGCGTCGTGACCACGGGTGCCGGTGCGCTGAACACGACTGCGATCGATTTCGCCAGTCGATACACCGCAAGCCCTGCCGGCCAGACGGTTCTGTATCGCGCGGAAGCAGTGGCGTATTACGTCGCGAACGGTACGAACGGTCGATCGCTATATCGCGCGCGGTTTACGCCGGCGGTTAATGGCACCGCTGTGCCTGGGCCGGGCATCGCGCCTGAAGAGCTCGTGGACGGCATCGAGACGATCCAACTCCTTTACGGTCAGGACCAGTCGACAGACGTGAATCGTCCGACCGGCCATATCGGCACTCAGGAGAAGGCCGATGCGACGGGTCTGGGCACGGTCGAAACGAATTGGCGGCGCGTCGGGCAAGTGCGTCTGGGCGTTGTCGCGGTGAGCCCGGATTCCGCAGCGGCTGGGACAACGACGTCCACCACGGACACGAACCTTCAGGTGGTGGGCGTAACCGTGACCCGCCCTGCCGATCGCCGCTATCGCGCGTTCTACGACGCCACGATCGCACTGCGCAATCGCCTCTCGAGCACGAACTGAACGCCATGCGAAAAACCCCTTCCATTGCGGGACGTCGGCAGCAGCGAGGCGCCGTGCTGTACGTGGCGCTCATCATGCTCGTCATCATCGCGTTGCTCGGGATCTCGGGCATGCAGGTCGCGACGATGCAGGAAAAAATGTCGTCCAACTACGTCAATACGAACATCGCGTTCCAGAATGCGGAACAGGTCGCGCGAGGCGCTGAGTGCTATCTCGACGCGCGAGTCAACCGCACGTCAACGGCATGCGCACCCGCTTCGACACAGATCGAGGAGATCTGTCAGAGCAGTTTCGACGCGACGAGCTGGGCGAAGGGCATGGCGATGAATACGCCCGCCACTAATTCGATCAGCATGAGGTCGATCGGCAAGTGCATTTCCGGCCAGTCGAGCCTAGCGATGGGGCGCGAAGCCGAAAAGGGCGGCGATCCGAATCCCGTGTTCGAGATCACTGCGTACGCGACCGATGACACGACAAACCCGACAGCCGATTCGGCAGTCGACACCATTTTCATGCCTTGAGGCGTCTGCAGCCATGCGCGCAAAGACTCCAATCATTCTCGCCACGACGGCGGCCATCCTTGGTCTCGGCGGCTATTTCGCCTATTCGGTACTCGCGACCCAAGGCGCGGGCACGCTTGCACAAGCGCCGCTAAACATCGAAGCGAACATCAAGCCCGCTTTCATCATGGCGGTCGACGATTCGAACTCCATGACGTTCGAGCGCCTGTTCGCCGGCGGTGACGGCAAGATGCGTTGGAACACGACGAACAACAGCTTCTTCAGCTCTGCGGGCGTCTTTTACGACGTCGGTGCTCCGTGTACCGGCAACGACACCGATTGCTACGTTTATCTGTACCCGCACAACGGCTACAACGACGCCTACACCCCCGGCGAGGCGATCCCGCCGCTGGATAGTCTGGGTTTCGCGCGATCGCCCGCCTACAACAAGACCTACTTCAATCCCAGCGTCACCTACGAGCCGTGGCTCAACGGTGATGGGTCGAGTTGGCCGAACGCCACGATCAATGCGGTGCGCGCCGATCCCCGTAACCCGACCACGTACGGCACGACCGGCAGCACGACCTCGACTAAAGCGTATTCGGTCGTCTACGACCTGACGCAAAACCGCGCGTCGACGACAGAGGGGTTTCGGATGCAGGCCGGTATGGCCATTCCGGATCTGAGTTCGCGCGGCATGCGATATCGCACGACTGCCAATGGCAACTGGACTACGTCCGCCGCGACTGCAACGAACGCGGTCTACTACTTCGACTACTTCCCGGCGACGTTCTACCTGCCGGCGAACGACCCGGCGCCTACGGGGTATAAGACCGCTGACGCAAACCGTCCCGTGGTCGCCAATGCGTGCGGTCCAGGTTGCGACTTGCGTCGCTACGAGATCAAGTCCGCGAATTACAACACGTCCGCCGACTATGACGCGGCGATCCAGAACTTTGCCAACTGGTTCCAGTACCACCGCGACCGCGTGCTGGCGACGATCGGGTCGATGACGCATGCGCTTTCCGACGTGAGCAACATGCGCGTCGGATATTTCACGATCAACAATCGTGTCAACGCGACCATGGACGACATGGGCGTCCAATCGGAAAAAAACGCCCTCTATGCCCAAATCATGGGGCTGTATACCAGTGGCGGCACCCCGAACCGCCAAGCGGTAGCGGCGCTCGGCGCACAGTTCGCTCGAACTGACGCGAACGCGCCGGTGCAGCTGGCCTGTCAACGCAACTCAGGCATGTTGTTTACGGACGGCTACACCAATTCGGGCAACATCTCCACGGTCGGGAACACTGACGGCGCGTTGAGCGCGCCATTCGCCGACAACTACGCAGACACGATTGCGGACATCACAGCCAAGTATTACTCGGGCACAGGGGTTCCGCTGCGCTCCGGGACGGGTTTCCCGGCGGGCAAGGTGAAGGTTCCGGACCAGTGCGCGACGCTCGATCCCACGACAGCGGCGTACAAGCGACTGGATTGCCAGACGAACCTGCACATGAATTTCTATGGGATCACGCTCGGTGCGGCCGGCCGCATTTACGGCGTGAATTCAGCCGCCACGAGCGATCCGTACGCCAACCCGCCTAACTGGAACAGTTTGCCGAACCCGACCGGTGTTGATGACGGCACCGTGATCGACGAGATGTGGCACGCCACCATCAACAGCCGTGGCGCGTTCATCAACGCTTCGACTCCGAATGAAGTAACGAACGCAATGCGACGCGTCATCGATGCGGCCCGAAATGGCGACTCGCCCTCCGGCGGTATCGGTATCACGGGCGCGCGCATCGGCGCGGGCTCGCTCACGATCGTGCCGGAGTACAGCTCGACGAATAACGGCACCGACTGGTACAGCCGCCTTACCGGTTATCGTGTTGCGACTGACGCGACGACTGGCGCGGTGACCTTTACCAATATCTGGGAAGCGAGTGCTCAGCTGGGCGCTGCCACTTCGCGCCGCATCTTCCGGGCCAAGACCAGCGGGACAGTCACGCCGAACGTCTCCGCGTTCGATTCCTCGTCGGTCACGGCGGCGGATCTCTGCGCAGACTCGCTTGCGCTTTGCACCGCGGGCGGTGTGACCAACGGCATTGTCGGGTCAGGCAGCAAGCTCAGCATCACGATCGCGGACGCGGTCAACTATCTCCGCGGCGATCAGACGCTCGAGGCGACCAAGCTGCGTACTCGTACGTCGCGCCTGGGCGACATAGTGAATTCCACACCCGTGGTCTCGTCGCCTTTCATCGACTTCGGCTATCGCTCGATCCGCACGACGTCGGGCGGCACCACGACTTACCCATACCAGACGTCGTACGCCGCGTTCCTGACCAGCAAGGCGTCGACCACGTCGGTCGTCTATGCCGGCGCCAACGACGGCATGTTGCACGCCTTCAACGGTGACACCGGCGGCGAGTTGTTCGCGTACATCCCGTCGATGGTGCTGGGGCATATGGGCAACTTGTTGTTCCCATACGACCCGGCGCGCCAAGGCGATCAGATCGCGCGTCACAAGTACTACACGGATGGCCCGGTCACTGTGGCAGATGCCTATATCAGTGGCGCGTGGAAAACCGTCTTGGTCGGGACGGCTGGCGCGGGCGGACGTGGTGTGTTTGCACTCGACGTGACGACGCCATCGTCGTTCGGAACAGGCAACGTCCTCTGGGAGGTGAATTCCCAAGTCACGACGCCGTCGAATGTCGACGGGAATATGGGCTTCGTGTTGGGCCGTCCTGTGATCGTGCCGGTGATGGATTCCACGGGCGTTCGATGGAAGGCGATCTTCGGCAACGGTTACAACAGCACGAACCAGCGCGCGGTTCTGTTCGTCGTGGACCTGCAGACGGGTGCGCCGACGATGATTACGGCGCAGGAGACCGGTCGATCCGGTATTGCCAATGGGTTGGGCAACATTGCGGTGCTCGACAGCTGGATCGGCAACACGAAGGGCACGGCCGAACTGAGTGGTCGCGACGGTCTGGCGGACACGGTGTATGCCGCGGACCAGAACGGCGCCATCTGGAAGTTCGATCTCCGCGACAACACTGTGCCGTCTACGCCGTTCTTCATCGCGACGGATCCCTCGGGCGCGCGTCAGCCGATTCTCGGCGGTATCGAGGCCGGTGCGGGTCCGGGCGGCGTCATGGTGTACTTCGGAACGGGCAGCTTCTCATTCGAGAGCGACAAGACCGATACGCAGATCCAGTCGTTCTACGGCGTCAACGATCGCGGTTCGAATGTTGCGCGGTCGCAGCTCGTGCGCCAGACGCTGACCGACAATGGTGCCGTACGCACCATGTCGGCGAATGGCGGCAACGCCTACGGCTGGTACGTCGACCTGGGCGCGATTTCCGGAACCACGGTGACTGCAACGGGCGAGCGTTCGGTCGGCTATCCGCGCGTCGAGAACGGCGTCGTGTTTTTCGCGACGTACCAGCCGACGACCGCCGTCGACTGCGACGGTGACGGTACGAATCGGATTTACGGCGTGAGCGCGGTGTCTGGTGCCTCGTCGATGGACTCGGTGCGTATCGGCTCACTGACGGGCTCTACTCCAGCAGCGGGTACGAATGGGTTCGCGCTGAATACGGGTGGCTCCGCACCGGTCAAGGACATCGCTGTCCTGTCGACCCCACGGCAGCAACCGTTGGCATCGGGCGCCACGACTGCCGAGCAGGCGGCCGCGCTCGCGATGCGGTGCTCCTCGATCGTCCAAGTAGCTGGCGCGCCCCCGATGTATCTGCCGCGCGCATGCGGCCGACAGTCGTGGCGTCAGGTACGCTGACGATGCCTATCCGTTCTTTTATGAGGTCCGACCGAATGCGCCCGAGCGTCGCGCGTACCAGCCGTGGTTTCACGCTGATCGAGTTGATGATCGTCGTCGTCGTGATTGCCATTCTCGCGGCGATCGCCTATCCGTCGTATTCGCAGTACACCCGGAAAGCCAAGCGGAATCAGGCCAAGGCGGACCTGGTGGAGTACGCCGCGCTGGCGGAGAGGTTCCACACGACGAACAACACGTACGTGGGCTTCACATTGCCCAATACGGTCTCACCGAGGCAGGGTGGCAATACGGCTTACAACCTGACTCTGAATCCGGCCGCGACGCAGTCCACGTTCACCATCTCGGCGGCGCCGACGACAAACCAGAACAAGGACAAGTGCGGGACGCTGACGATCAACCAGGCGGGGGTGAAGACTCCCAACACCGGTTCGCAGGCGGATTGCTGGTAGCGCAGCCGCATAGGCAACAAAAAAGGCCTGCATCGCTGCAGGCCTTTTTCATTTCGATCTGGCGCCCGAAGTTGGACTCGAACCAACGACCCCCTGATTAACAGTCAAGTGCTCTAACCGGCTGAGCTATTCGGGCGGGGGCTGCATTCTAACCGACAGGGTGGGGCGGTCAACACCTGGATGCCATCAACTGCAGAGGCGGGCCGCGGCCGATGCGTCAACGCGCGCCCGGCCGGCGTTGTTGACGATCACGGCGCGGTGGATGCCCTCGCTGCAGATTTCTATGGTCGTGTTCGTGCCGCTGGCCGCGCCGTTCGGGAGGAAGCGGACCAGCGGACGGGCCGTACTCGAACGCGTCTGCACGCGGGCGCCGGACGGCCGGGCTTGAGACAGAACTCCCGCGACCGGCCGCCCGCTTCGTGACGCGTCTTCGAAGACGATCCAGCCGGCGTCCCAGACGCCGTCCTGACGGCAGGTTTCGCCATCGGAGCTCGGACAGACGCTTACCGCAGTGTTCCGCGCCACGGCGCTGAGCCGCGCGGACGCCAGGCTCGTCACCAACGTGGCGGTGGTCGTGCGCACATGGGTTCGGCGTGTCACGCCGGCGAGCGACGGCAGCGCCACACCCAGGATCAGGCTGGCGACTGCGAGCGTCATGATCAGTTCGATCAGGGTAAATCCGTTTACCTTGGTGCGCATCGGTTCCTCCGTGTGCCAGCAAGTCTCCGCATAGTTGAGCGCCCGCTGTATCGGTCTGTGCGCCGGTCCCCTGTCAGACTTTTCTGGGGAGCGACCGCCCCCACATCGCGTATTCGCCATGCCCGAGCTTCCGATGCCCGACTCGACTGTCCGCTCCGCGTCCACCGACGGCCGCTTCCAACTCGTTTCCCCCTAGTCCCCCGCCGGTGACCAGCCGCAGGCGATCGAGCGGCTGGCCAACGGTTTCGAGGCCGGCATCGCGGCACAGACGCTCTTGGGCGTCACCGGCTCCGGCAAGACCTACACGATCGCGAACGTCGTCCAGAAGATTCAGAAGCCGACGATCGTGATGGCGCCGAACAAGACGCTGGCGGCCCAGCTCTACGGTGAGTTCAAGGCGTTTTTCCCGCACAACGCGGTCGAATATTTCGTCAGCTATTACGACTACTACCAGCCGGAGGCGTACGTCCCCGCGTCGGACACGTTCATCGAGAAGGACAGCTCGGTGAATGAGCACATCGAGCAGATGCGGCTGTCGGCGACGAAGGCGCTGCTGGAGCGGCGGGACACGCTGATCGTCTGCACGGTGTCCGCGATCTACGGCCTCGGTGACCCTGGCGAATACCACCGGATGGTGCTGCACATGGTGCGCGGCGAGCGCATCGACCAGCGCGAGCTGATCCGCAAGCTGACGGAGATGCAGTACTCGCGTAACGACACGGAGCTGCGTCGCGGTACGTATCGCGTACGCGGCGAAGTGATCGACGTGCATCCGGCGGAAAGCGAGAACGAAGCGCTGCGTGTCGAGCTGTTCGACGGCGAGATCGAGCAGCTGTCCGCGTTCGATCCGCTGACGGGCGAGGTCTTTCGCAAGCTGCCGCGCTACACGATCTACCCGAAGTCGCATTACGTGACGACGCGGAAGACCGTGCTCGAGGCGATCGACACGATCAAGGATGAGCTTCGCGTGCGCCTCGAGCAGCTGTACGCCGAGAACAAGCTGGTCGAGGCGCAGCGGCTTCAGCAGCGCACCCAGTTCGACCTGGAGATGCTCGCGGAAGTCGGCTTCTGCAACGGCATCGAGAACTACTCGCGACACATGACAGGAACCGCCCCCGGCGAGCCGCCGCCGTGTCTGTTCGATTACGTGCCGCCGGACGCGCTCATGGTGGTCGACGAATCGCACGTGACGGTTCCGCAGGTCGGTGCGATGTACAAGGGCGACCGCTCGCGCAAGGAGACGCTCGTCGAGTTCGGTTTCCGCCTGCCGTCCGCGCTCGACAACCGGCCGTTGAAGTTCGAGGAGTGGGAAGGCCGCGCGCCGCGCGCGATCTACGTGTCCGCAACGCCAGGCAAATATGAACTGGACAAGTCGGAAGGCGAGATCACCGAGCTGGTCGTACGACCGACCGGCCTCATCGATCCGGAAGTGGAGGTGCGCCCGGTCGCGACGCAGGTCGACGACGTGCTCGGCGAGATCAACAAGCGCGTCGCCATGGGCGACCGCGTGCTGATTACGACGCTCACCAAACGCATGGCCGAGAACCTCACCGAATACCTCACGGAACACGGCATCCGCGTGCGCTACCTGCACTCGGACATCGACACCGTCGAGCGCGTCGAGATCATCCGCGACCTGCGCCTGGGGAAGTTCGACGTGCTGGTCGGCATCAACCTGCTGCGCGAAGGTCTGGACATGCCGGAGGTGTCGCTCGTCGCCATCCTCGATGCCGACAAGGAAGGCTTCCTGCGGTCGGCGGGCTCGCTGATCCAGACGATCGGCCGCGCGGCGCGTAACGTCCGCGGCAAGGCGATCCTGTATGCGGACGTCGTCACGCGATCGATGAAGATCGCGATGGACGAGACCGACCGACGCCGGCAGAAGCAGGTCGAGTACAACGAGGAGCATGGCATTACGCCGCAGTCGGTGGTGCGGCCGGTCATGGACATCCTCGAAGGCGCGCGGAGCGAGCCCGAGGATGCGAAGGGGAAGGGCAAGAAGGCCCGACGCGTCGCCGAGCCCGAGACCAACTACGCCGCACTCAGCCCGGCGCAGCTGGCCTCGCGCATCAAGGCGCTGGAGCAGCAGATGTACCAGCACGCCCGAGACCTCGAGTTCGAGGCGGCTGCAAACGTGCGCGACCAGCTGCGAAAGCTGAAAGAGGCGGGCTTCGCGAGTTGACCGGCTTGTCGCCGGCGGCCGGTCCGGCTAGACTGTGCGCCCTTCGCCGAGGCAGCCGCTTCGGCATTGGGCGGTTAGCTCAGCGGTAGAGCACTACCTTGACATGGTAGGGGTCACAGGTTCGAACCCTGTACCGCCCACCACTTACGTGGTCAGACGGCGCGATCTCACGATCGCGCCGTTTTGCTTTTGGCGATCAGGCGACGCGCCGCGTCGGGCCACTGGGTGGCCGGGACCGCACCGACCGGCCGTGCCGGCGATGTGCGGCGCGACGATGGGCACGGGCCTCGAGGCGGGCCGCCGTGCGTCCTTCGACGTCGAGCAGGACGAGCCACGCGACCAGGCAACCGACCGCTGCGAGGGCAGCCACGGTGCGCGCGAGCGCCTCGGCGCGGCACGCCCCGGCGATCAGCATCGCGGTCAGAACGGCAAGCAGGGCGAGGGCGCAGCGGAGTCGACGCAGCGGGCGGGGCGTGGCGGTCATGAGGCGCTCCGGGTCGGTCGCGTCATTTTTCGGGCGCGCCATGACAGTCCGGTGAGACGGTACTGAAAGTTCGATGACAGGTCGTCTCGGCCGGTGAATGCGCGAGACGTTAAGCTGCACGCCTGTCATGCCGGCGGCGCTGCCGACGGCGGGAAGGAGTCCGATGTCCGTCCTGTCCGACCCGTTCGGTCGCACATTTCCCTACTTGCGGCTCTCGCTCACCGAGGCCTGCAATTTCCGGTGCGGCTACTGCCTGCCGGACGGCTACGCCGCGGACGGTCGCCCGGTATTCCTCGCACGCGACGAGGTGCGACGCCTGATCGAAGGTTTTGCGAGCGTCGGCATGCGCAAGGTGCGCCTGACCGGCGGTGAGCCGACGTTGCGCAAGGACCTGGTCGACGTCATCGGCGATATCGCATCCGTCCCGGGCGTTTCGAATATTGCGCTCACCACGAACGGCACCCGACTGCCTTCACAGGTGGGCGCGTGGCGCGAAGCCGGCTTGACCTCGCTCAACGTCAGCGTCGACTGCCTCGACCGCGACGTCTTCCACGCCGTCACTGGCCACGATCGTCTTCCGGAAATTCTCGAAGGCGTCGAGCAGGCGCTGACGCTCGGCTACGACGCGATCAAGCTCAATGCCGTGTTGCTGCGTGGCGTCAACGACGAAAGCCTGCCGCAGTGGCTCGACTACCTGCGCGATCGACGCGTCAGCGTGCGTTTCATCGAACTGATGCGCACCAACGACAACGTCGCGTACTTCGAGCGCCACCACGTGCGGGCGGAGACGCTCGAGCGGACGTTGGTCGAATCCGGCTGGGTGCGGATGATGCGCGCGTCGGACGCCGGCCCCGCGAACGAATACGTGCATCCGGATTACGCCGGTCGCATCGGCGTCATCGCACCGTATTCGAAGGACTTCTGCATGGGCTGCAATCGGTTGCGCGTGACGGCGCGGGGCGACCTGCGCCTCTGCCTGTTCGGCGACTTCGGCGTGCCGCTGCGACCGCTCCTGCAGCGCGACGAAGATCGGGACGCCCTCGTCGACCTCATCGCAGGCCAGCTGCGGTTGAAGGCGGCCGGTCACGGTCTGCACGAAGGCAACAGCGGCATCACGCCGCATCTCGCATCCATCGGAGGCTGAGTGTCGGTCGAGTCGTTCCACATGGCCGACGTGCGCGGCAAGCGGCCGACGCGCCGGCGTGCCGTGGCCGTCGGTGAATTGCACGCGGGTGCCGAGGCGTACGCGGCGATCGTCGAGCGTCGCCTGCCGAAGGGCGACGCGATGGTGATGGCGGAGATCGCCGGGCTGCAGGGCGCGAAGCAGGCGTCCAACCTGATGCCGCTCTGCCATCCGTTACTGCTCGAACTCGTGCGTGTTCGTTGCGTGCCGGTGCCGGAGCGCCGTGCGATCCGCGTGTACTGCGAAGTCGCCACCGAAGCGCGCACGGGCGTCGAGATGGAAGCGCTGGCGGGGGCGAGCGCCGCGCTGCTGACGCTGTACGACCTGACCAAGCCCGTCGAGCCGGCGCTGTCGATCGAGGCCGTGCGCCTGCTCTTCAAGGAAGGCGGCAAAAAGGGGCTGTGGCGACATCCGCTCGGGATGAGCGACGAGGAGATCGCGCATTACAAGCCGCGCGATGTCGCGCGACTCGAGGGTGTCCCTTGTGCCGTGATCACGTTGAGCGACCGGGTGAGCAATGGCGAGGCCGAGGATGCGTCGGGGCCGGAACTCGTCAATGGCCTGAAGAAGCTCGGCGCCGAGGTGCGCGCAGAGCAGTTGCCGGACGGCATCGAGCCGCTGCGCTCGCGCTTGATCTTTCTCGCCGCCGACGGCGTTCGGCTGTGCCTGTGCACCGGCGGCACCGGATTGGGGCCGCGTGACAACACGCCCGAAGCGTTGCTGCAGGCGGGCGGTATCGAAGTCGAAGGCCTCGCGGAAATGTTCCGCAGCGAAAGTCGTCATTACACGCCGCTGGCGTGGCTAAGTCGCGCGCGCGCGATTCGTCTCGATCGCATGCTCGTCATCGCACTGCCCGGGAGCCCGCGCGCCGCACGACAGGGCTTCGACATCCTCGCACCGCTGCTTGCGCACGCGCTGGCGATGGTGGAAGGAGCAGGGCACGCGTGATCGATTACGACGACGCACTGCGACGCCTGCTCGACGCCGCGAAACCACTTCCCGCCGAACGCATCGAGGCCAGCGACGCGATCGGGCGCGTTCTTGCGGCGCCCGTGGTGAGCGACGAATCCCTGCCGCCGTTCGACAACTCCGCGATGGATGGCTTCGCACTGCGCACCGCGGGCAACCCAGTTGCGGCAGGCACGGAGTTCATCGTCCAAGGTGGCCGCGCCGCAGGTGACGGGGCGGCCGTCGCGACGTCGGGGGCGTGGGAAATCATGACCGGCGCGCGCATGCCTGATGGGTTGGACGCGATCGTGCCGGTCGAGCAGGTGGAGGTGCTCGAAACCGACGCCAGCGGACGGCCGGCACGCATCCGTCTCACCGCATCGGTTGCCACAGCACAACACCTGCGCCGCGCGGGCGAGGACGTCGAGATCGGTGCGACGCTCGCGCCAGCGGGCACGTTGATCGATCCCGCGTTGCGCACGCTCTGCGCTGCGGTGGGTCTCGCGACGGTCGATGTTGCGCGTCGTCCGCGCGTCGCGCTGATCAACACTGGTCGCGAGCTCGTCGACGATCCGCGCCGGGCGCTCGAGGCCGGGCAGATCCGTAATTCGAACGGCCCGGTCCTCGCTGCGCGTTTGCGCGCTGCAGGCGCCGACGTCGTGGCCGCACACACCGTGGGCGACGACATCGACGCGTTCATCGACGCGATCGCATCGCTGCCGCCACACGATGTCGTCGTCAGCACAGGCGCAGTGTCGATGGGGCGGTTCGATTTCGTGCCGGAAGCACTGAGCCGAATCGGCGCGACGACGCTGTTCCACAAGGTGCGCATACGCCCCGGCAAGCCGATCCTTGCGGCGACGCTGCCGTCCGGCGCGATGTTCTTCGGGTTGCCGGGTAATCCCGCATCCACGGCGGTCGGCCTGCGCTTCTTCGTCGAGCCTGTCCTGCGCGCAATGCTAGGCATGGCGCCGGAAGCCGGGACGTTGCTGCCGTTGCGCGCGTCGTACGCGAAGCGCGTGCCGTTGCGCATGCATCTGAAGGCGCGCGTCGCGCTGGACGCTGATGCGCGTGCGACCGTCGAGCTTCTTGGCGGCCAGGAGTCGTTCCGCATCCGACCGCTACTCGACGCCAACGCCTGGGCCGTGATCGAACACGATGTCGATGCCCTCGACACCGGTGAACGTGTGCGCGTGATGAGCCGCGGGCACCTGGAACCGCTGACGGTGGCTTCATGAAGACAGTCCGCATCGATCTGTTTGGCGCGCTGCGCGACGTCGCGCCTGGTGCGTCGCTCACGATCGACACCGATGCACGCACGGTCGGTGAGTTGCGCGCGCAACTCGACGCGCAATCCGGCGAGTGGCCCGCACAGGCACGCGCACTGTTGTCGCGTTCGGCACTCGCGAGCACGTCGACCGTTCTTCGCGACGGCGACGCGTTGCCCGACGACGGCCAGCTCGCGCTGCTGCCGCCGGTGAGCGGAGGCTGACGTGGAGCGGGTGCACCTCGGCATCGCCGACGCCGCGACGCGCTCGCTCGATATCGGGGCGGCGTTCGATTTCGTCGCCGATCCTGGTTTCGGCGGCTACAACGCGTTCGTGGGCCGCATCCGCGACCTCAACCACGGTCGCCCGGTCGTCGGCGTCAGCTACGACATGTTCGACGCGCTCGCAATGCAACGGTTTCGCGAGATCGCTGACGAGGCGGTCGCTGCGTTCGGCCCCGATATCCGCATCTGGATCGAGCATGCGAAAGGGCGGCTCGACGTCGGCGGCGTGGCGGTCGTCATCGCGGTCGGCACGCGCCATCGCGACGAGGCCTTCCGCGCGTGCCGGCAGGTGATCGAAGCGGTCAAGCACACCGTGCCGATCTGGAAGCAGGAGCACTACGAGGACGGCAGCAGCGAGTGGAGCGAAGGCTGCTCGCTGTGCCACGCACCGTGAGCTTCACCGGCGTCGTGCTCGCCGGCGGGCGTTCCTCGCGGATGGGACGCGACAAGGCGTTGCTCGAGATCGACGGTCGTACGTTGCTGGATCGCGCCATTGCGCTGCTGCAGGACGCGGGTGCGTCACGTGTTCTCGTCAGTGGAGATAGGCCGAAACATGACGGCATCGTCGATCGAACGCCCGGCGCCGGGCCGGTCGGTGGCATCGCGAGCGTCATGCCGCATGTTGCCGGTGGGCCGATGCTGGTGGTGCCGGTCGACCTGCCGGATCTGGACGTCAGGAACGTGCAGATATTGATGGCGGCGCTTTCGACGGCACAGGCCGTCTGTTTCCAGGGCCATCCGCTGCCATGGGCGGCACGCGTGGACGCGCGACTGCGCGGGATCGTCGACGACGTGATGCGTGATGCTCCGCAGGGCCCCTCGATGCGCGCCCTGCACGCGGCGGTCGGCGGCATCGAAATCGAAGTGCTGGCGCCGCTCGCGCTGCGCAATCTCAATGCGCCCGCCGACTTCGAGGCCCGATCACGATGAAGGTGCAGTTCGACGAGCGCCGCATCCGCGTGCGCCTGGGCAAGGCGGAGTTCGCCGCGTTGTGCGGGGGCGCGCCGCTTTCCGTGTCGGCCGGGTGGGCGACGGGCACGTGGTCGTTCGCGATTGGGCTCGGCGATGCCTTCACGACCGTCGGCGAGGGCGGCAACGTCCGAGTGACGCTGCCGCGCGCCGACCTCGAAGTCCTCTCGGTGCGTTTGCCCGCGAAGGACGGTCTGACCTACGCCATCGACGGCCCGTGCGGCGCCTGCGAGCTGACCGTCGAAGTCGACCTGCACGACGGCCGCGCCCGCGCGCGTTGACGTACGCGTCGAAAGCCCCAACCATTACGGTTCGCGCGGCGTCCTGGCCGCGCCCGAGACCGAGGTGGCCCGCGGGAACGCCGGCCGAGCGTGCGACATGAGCACTACCATCGCCCCGCGCTGAATTCCTCCCGCACCGGCCGCCGCCGGTGCCGCGTTCCCGTGTCGCACGGCCGACACTGCAATACCGGATATCCCATGATCGCCATCACGCTGCCCGACGGCTCGCGCCGCGAGTTCGACCACCCCGTTTCCGTTGCCGACGTCGCCGCGTCGATCGGCCCGGGCCTCGCCAAGTCCACCGTCGCCGGTGAAGTCGACGGCAAGCTCGTCGACGCCTGCGACGTCATCGACCACGACGCGAAGCTCCGCATCATCACGCCGAAGGATCCCGAGGGCGTCGAGATCATCCGCCACTCCTGCGCGCACCTCGTCGGCCACGCGGTGAAGCAGCTCTATCCGAACGCCAAGATGGTGATCGGCCCCGTCATCGAGGACGGCTTCTACTACGACATCTGGAACGAGCGCCCGTTCACGCCCGACGATCTCGTCGCCATCGAAAAGCGCATGGCCGAGCTGATCGACAAGGACTACGACGTCATCAAGCGCGTCACGCCGCGCGAGGAAGTCATCGCGGTCTTCAAGGAGCGCGGCGAGGACTACAAGCTGCGCCTCGTCGAGGACATGCCCGACGAAAAGGCGATGGGCCTGTATCACCACGAGGAATACGTCGACATGTGCCGCGGCCCGCACGTGCCCAACACGCGCTTCCTCAAGGCATTCAAGCTGACGCGCATCTCTGGCGCCTACTGGCGCGGCGACTCGAAGAACGAGCAGCTGCAGCGCATCTACGGCACGGCGTGGGCGGATACCAAGCAGCTCAAGGCCTACATCCAGCGCATCGAGGAAGCCGAGAAGCGCGACCACCGCAAGATCGGCAAGCAGCAGGATCTCTTCCACCTGCAGGAAGAGGGTCCCGGCCTGATCTTCTGGCATCCGAAGGGCTGGTCGATCTGGCAGGTCGTCGAGCAGTACATGCGCCGCGTGTACCGCCGCTCCGGCTATCAGGAAGTGCGTTGCCCGCAGATCCTGGACGTGTCGCTGTGGCAGAAGTCCGGCCACTGGGACAACTACAAGGACAACATGTTCTTCACGGAGTCCGAGAAGCGGACGTACGCGCTGAAGCCCATGAATTGTCCGGGCCACGTGCAGGTGTTCAACCAAGGCCTGCACAGCTATCGCGACCTGCCGATCCGCTACGGCGAGTTCGGCGCCTGCCATCGCAACGAGCCCTCGGGCGCGCTGCACGGCATCCTGCGCGTGCGCGGCTTCACCCAGGACGACGGCCACGTCTTCTGCACGGAAGACCAGATCGAGTCGGAAGTCCGCGCGTTCCACGCGCAGGCGCTGAAGGTCTATGCCGACTTCGGCTTCGAGGACATCCAGATCAAGATCGCATTGCGTCCGGACAACCGGCTCGGCGACGACGCGACCTGGGACAAGGCGGAGGACGCGCTGCGTTCGGCGCTGCGCGCGGCCGGGGTCGAATGGCAGGAGCTGCCGGGCGAGGGCGCGTTCTACGGCCCGAAGATCGAGTACCACCTGCGCGATGCCATCGGCCGCACGTGGCAGCTCGGCACGATGCAGGTCGACTTCATGATGCCGGCACGCCTCGGCGCGGAATATGTCGACGAGGCTTCGCAACGCCGCCATCCGGTGATGCTGCACCGGGCGATCGTCGGCTCGATGGAGCGCTTCATCGGCATCCTGATCGAGCACCACGCCGGCGTCTTCCCGAGCTGGCTGGCGCCGATCCAGGCCGTCCTCATGAACATTACCGACGCCCAGGCGGATTGGGTGGCCGATGTCCGGAAAACCCTTATGGATCAAGGCTTCCGCGTCGATTCCGATTTGCGGAACGAGAAGATCGGCTATAAGATCCGCGAGCACACGCTGCAGCGCGTGCCGTACCTGCTGGTGGTCGGAGACCGCGAGAAGGAGAACGGCATGGTCGCCGTGCGGACCCGCGGAGGGGAGGATCTGGGCTCGATGACCATCGACCAGTTCGCCGCGAGGCTGCAAGGCGAGGCCCTGTAAGGGCCCGGCTGCCGACTAGACCGGCCGTCCGGACGGCCGGTTTCCATACCTGGAGACCGCAACATCAGTACGCTCGAAAAGCCGAATCGGAAGAACAGCGAGATCCGCGTCCCACGCGTCCGTGTCATCGGAAGCGATGGCGAGATGATCGGCGTGCTCACGCGCGACGAAGCCCTCACGATGGCCCAGGACGAAGGCCTCGATCTCGTTGAAATCCAGCCGAACGCGGACCCGCCGGTCTGCAAGATCATGGATTTCGGCAAGTTCCGCTTCGAGCAGCAGAAGAAGGCCAACGAGGCCAAGAAGAAGTCGAAGCAGGTCGAGATCAAGGAAATGAAGTTCCGCCCCGTTACCGACGAGGGCGACTACCAGATCAAGCTGCGCAACATGCGCCGCTTCCTGGAAGAAGGCGACAAGATCAAGGTCAACATCCGCTTCCGTGGCCGCGAGATGAGCCACCAGGAGCTGGGTCGCCAGATGGCGGAGCGCATCGAGAAGGACCTGGGCGAGGACATCGTGATCGAGTCCCGTCCGCGCCTCGAAGGCCGCCAGATGGTCATGATGATCGCGCCGAAGAAGAAGCAGCCGTAACGGCCGTTTGCGTTTGCGGGGGCAGGAAATCTCGCAACGCCGCGTTTGGGGCCCGGCGGCCTGCGGCCAGCGGACGGGCGTCCAGGCCCAGCGGGACGCGGCGGCGCGGCCATCGCCAACCCACTGATTTGCACGGGATTAACGGGTCGTGCACAATACGCGGCCCGGTTCGCACCGGGCGTGCCGAGAGGCACCGAGGACCCGTCACGACCGGCCCGGCCGGATCGTCGACCAACACGCCGGTATGGGCAGGACGGAAAGCGTGGCGCAGGCCACCGCCCAGCCAGTCAGAAACTCCGATTAGGACATCGCAATGCCCAAGATCAAGACCAATCGGGCGGCGGCCAAGCGCTTCCGGAAGACCGCTTCCGGCAAGTACAAGTGCGGCCACGCCAACAAGAGCCACATCCTCACCAAGAAGGCGACCAAGCGGAAGCGCAACCTCCGGCAGACGAACCACGTTCGTGCCGAGGACGCGGGCCGTCTGGACCGCATGCTGCCGTATCTCTGAGGAGGGCTGAACCATGGCACGAGTTAAGCGTGGTGTGATGGCGCGTCGCCGTCACAAGAAGGTCCTCGCCCAGGCGAAGGGTTACTACAACGCGCGTCGCAAGGTCTTCCGCGTCGCCAAGCAGGCGGTCACGAAGGCGCTGCAGTACGCGTACATCGGCCGCAAGCAGAAGAAGCGTCATTTCCGCACGCTGTGGATCGCGCGTATCAACGCCGCGAGCCGCACGAACGGCATGAGCTACTCGCGCTTCATCAACGGTCTGATGAAGGCCGGTATCACGCTCGATCGCAAGGTGCTGGCGGACATCGCCGTGCACGACGCGGCGGCGTTTACCGCGCTGACCGAGAAGGCGAAGAGCGCGCTCGCGGCGTAAGAAGCACCAAGCGAAGCCCGCGCTCCATGCGCGGGCTTTCGCCGAAAGCCTCACGCATGGGGAAGGGCGCAAGTCCTTCCCCATGTTCGTTTCTGCGATCCGTGTTTCGTGTTTCCTGCGTCGACCCTGCATCTGCGGCTTCGACGCACGCCATTGCGGCTTTCCGGCGTGCCGATAATCGCCGGGCCCCGCCCGCTTGCCGGGATCGATGCAACGAAGAGAGTGGTCGTCCATGAGTGACATCTCGTCGCTGACGCAACAGGCGCTCGCCGACATCGCCGCCGCCGATTCACCCGACGCGGTCGAAGCGCTGCGCGTCGCGCTGCTGGGCAAGTTGGGCAGCATCACCGGCCAGCTCAAGACGCTCGGTACGCTGCCGCCCGAGGCCCGCAAGGCCGCGGGCGAGGCGATCAACGCCGCGCGCGACACCGTGACCGCCGCGCTCGCCGAGCGTCGCACGGGCCTCGAATCCGCTGCGCTCGATGCGCGGCTCGCGTCCGAATCCATCGACGTCACGCTGCCGGGCATCGACGCCGCGCACGGCGGCCTGCATCCGGTCAGCCGCACGCTCGAGCGCATCGCCGAGATCTTCGGTCGCCTCGGCTACCAGCTCGCCGATGGCCCGGAGATCGAGGATGACTGGCACAACTTCGAAGCGTTGAACTTTCCGCCGCACCATCCGGCGCGCGCGATGCACGACACGTTCTATTTCGGCGACGGTCGCCTGCTGCGCACGCACACCTCGGGCGTGCAGGTGCGTTTCATGCTCGACCACAAGCCGCCGCTGCGCATGATCGCGGCCGGCAAGGTGTATCGCAGCGACAGCGACCAGACGCACACGCCGATGTTCCACCAGGTCGAAGGCCTGCTGGTCGACGAGCACGCGAGCTTCGCGGACCTCAAGGGCACGCTCGTCGAGTTCGTGCGCGCGTTCTTCGAGCGCGACTTCGACATGCGCTTCCGTCCGAGCTACTTCCCGTTCACCGAGCCGTCGGCGGAAGTCGACATCGCATGGGCGCAGCCGGATGGCAGCACGCGCTGGCTCGAGGTGCTGGGCTGCGGCATGGTGCATCCGAACGTGCTGCGCAACGTCGGCATCGACCCGGAGAAATACACGGGCTTCGCGTTCGGCCTCGGCGTCGAGCGCTTCGCGATGCTGCGTTATGGCGTCGACGACCTGCGCAGCTTCTTCGAGAACGACGTGCGCTTCCTGCGCCAGTTCGCGTAACCGCCTCCTTCCGATTGCTGATCCCGCCGGCCGCGCGCCGGCGCGACGAACGAGACTCCGATGAAGTTCTCCGAAAACTGGCTTCGACAGCACGTGCCGACGCAGGCGTCGCGCGACGAACTCGCCGCAACGCTGACCGCGATCGGGCTGGAAGTCGAAGACGTGACGCCGCTCGGCGAATCGCTCGATGGCGTCGTCGTGGCGCGCATCCTCAGCGCCGAACGCCATCCGGAAGCCGATCGCCTGCAGGTCTGCTGCGTCGACGCGGGGCAGGGCGAGCCGGTGCAGATCGTCTGCGGTGCGCCGAATGCACGTGCGGGGCTGTGCGCGCCGCTGGCGACGGTCGGCGCGACGCTGCCGGGCGGCATCGCCATCAAGGCGGCGAAACTGCGCGGCGTGGAGTCGAGCGGCATGCTGTGCTCGGCGAAGGAACTGGGCATCGACGCCGATGCGTCCGGCCTGCTCGAACTGCCGGATGACGCGACGGTCGGCACGCCGATCGCGGAGTTCCTCGCACTTCCCGATTCGAGCATCGAGATCAAGCTGACGCCGAATCGCGCCGACTGCTTCAGCGTGCGCGGCATCGCGTACGACGTCGCCGCTGCGACGGGCGCGCAGGTCGCGTCGCTCGACATCGCACCGGTCGCGGGCGCGACGACGTCCACGCTGCCTGTCGAACTCCATGCAGGCGCGGACGCGCCGCGCTATTGCGGTCGCGTCATCGAAGGTGTGGACGCCACGGTGTCGACGCCCGTCTGGATGGCCGAACGCCTGCGCCGCAGCGGTATCCGTCCAGTGTCGTTCCTGGTCGACGTCACGCAGTACGTGATGATCGAGCTCGGCCAGCCGATGCATGCGTTCGATCGCGGGACGGTGCGCGGCCCGGTCGGCGTGCGCCATGCGCGCGATGGCGAGGCGCTCAAGCTCCTCGATGGCCGCGACGTCACGCTCGATCCGCAGTTCCTCGTCGTCACCGACGCCGATCGCGCGGTCGCGCTCGCGGGCGTCATGGGCGGCCACGACACGCGCGTGACCGACGCGACGCGCGACGTCTTCCTCGAGTCCGCGCACTTCGCGCCCAGCGCGATCATCGGGCGCGGCCGCAAGCTCGGCCTGCACACCGACGCCTCGCATCGCTTCGAGCGCGGCGTCGACCCGGAACTGCCGCGCCAGGCGATCGAGTACGCGACGCGCCTCATCCTCGATATCGCCGGCGGCCAGCCCGGGCCGGTGGTGGAGGCTGCCCTCGAAGCGCACCTGCCGCGTCCGACGCCGATCCTGCTCCGTCGTGACCGCCTCGCGCGCGTGCTCGGCGTGCGCGTGGAGGATGGCGAGGTCGAACGCATCCTGCGTGCGCTCGGTCTTGCGGTCGAAGGCGACGCGAGCGGCTGGCGCGTGACGCCGCCGAGCCGCCGCTTCGACCTCGCGATCGAAGAAGACCTGATCGAAGAGATCGCCCGGATTCACGGCTACGACGCGATCCCCGCGACGCTGCCTGGCGGCGTCGTGCCGTTGGCGCCGGCGACCGAAACGCGCGTCGAGCCGTCGCACCTGCGCCGCGCCCTGGCCGGCCGCGATTTCCTTGAAGCGATCAACTACGCGTTCGTCGACGCAGCGTGGCTCGACGCCTGGTCGCTGCAGGCGAACGCCGTTCCGCTCGCGAATCCGCTCAGCGGCGAGCTGGCGATCATGCGCACCTCGCTGCTGCCGGGCCTGGTCGCCGCGCTGGGGCGCAACGCCGCGCGTCAGCAGTCGCGCGTGCGCCTGTTCGAGCTCGGCAACGTGTTCCATGCGACGGGCGAGGGCGAAGCGCCGCTGCACACGCAGCGTATCGCGGCGGTCGCCTCCGGTGACGCCAAGGGCGAGCAGTGGGGCACGACGTCGCGACCCGTCGACTTCCACAGCCTCAAGGGCGACCTCGAGAGCCTCGCTGCGCTCTCGGGCGCGCCGCTCCAGTTCGAGCGCTCGTCGCGGCCTTGGGGCCATCCGGGCCGTTCCGCCGACATCGTGCTCGACGGTCGCGCGGTCGGCTGGATCGGGCAGTTGCACCCGCGCCTGCAGCAGGCACTCGGGCTCGATGTCGACGTGGTGGCGTTCGAGGTCGATCTCGAGGCCGTCCGGCTTCGCGCGCTGCCGAAGGCGGAGGGGCTGTCGCGTTATCCGTCGGTCCGTCGCGACCTTGCGTTCGTCGTCGCCGAGACGACGCCGTGGGGCGCGATCGAGGCGTCCGTGCGCAGCGCCGCGGGGCCGTCCGTGCGCGACCTCGTGCTGTTCGACGTCTACCGTGGCAAGGGCGTCGAAACCGGATTCAAGAGTGTCGCCATGGGCTTGATCCTGCAGGAGAAAAGTCGCACTCTGACCGACCGCGACGTGGACGCTGTCGTCGGCGAAGTGACCGCTTCGCTACAGCGTGAACACGGCGCGACGATTCGCAGCTGAGCCCGAGGAATCTGCACCGATGACGCTGACCAAGGCCGAGATGGCTGAGCGACTGTTCGACGAGGTCGGCCTCAACAAGCGCGAGGCGAAGGAGTTCGTCGACTCGTTCTTCGACGTGCTGCGCGAAGCGCTGGAGGGCGGCCGCCAGGTCAAGCTTTCGGGCTTCGGCAATTTCGATCTGCGTCGGAAGAACCAGCGCCCGGGCCGCAACCCGAAAACGGGCGAGGAAATTCCGATCTCCGCGCGCACCGTGGTGACCTTCCGTCCGGGCCAGAAGCTGAAGGAGCGCGTCGAGGCGTACTCCGGAGCGAACGAACATGCTTGATCCGGGCAGCAACAAGGAACTGCCGCCGATCCCGGCCAAGCGTTACTTCACCATCGGTGAAGTGAGCGAGCTGTGCGACGTCAAGCCGCACGTGCTGCGCTATTGGGAGACGGAATTCCCGATGCTCAATCCGGTGAAGCGTCGCGGCAATCGCCGTTACTACCAGCGCCACGAAGTGCTGATGGTGCGGCAGATCCGCGGGCTGCTGTACGAACAGGGCTACACCATCGGCGGCGCGCGCCTTCGTCTCGAAGGCGATGGACAGAAGCAGGAATCCGCACTCAGCTCGCAGATCATCCGCCAGGTGCGGATGGAGCTCGAGGAAGTGCTGCAGTTGCTGCGACGCTGATCGGGCGGGCAGGCTGCGCCTCGCGCTGAGGCCGTCCAGCAGGTTCCACCGCGTGGGAACCCGACGCCGGTCATGCGTCCTGCGTTCGCTGACATGGTTTCCTGGGCCGCGACATCGCGGCAGATGCTCGGCGGCGTGGCTCGCGCCCGCTAGCCCAGTCGCCGCGGGTGCGCACCGAGCCCTCCCGTGAATTCCTCAGGTTCGAGTCCGCGAAGTCGTCCATGGCGGCCGCTCTCACGCGTTTGCCGGGCGTAGGATCGGGCGACGGCCATGAGGCGGGTTCGGAGACGTCCGATGGATTCGATGCACTGTCCGCACTGCGGCGCGGTCGCCATGCGCTATGGCGAGAAGGCGTTGCTCGGTCCCATGGCGTCGCGAGGTTGCCAGGCCTGTGGACACGCGCTGTCGGTTCGATGGTCGTCGGTGATCGCGCTTCTTCCGGCAATGGTCGCCATTCCGTTCGCCGTCGAGATGTGGCCGACCAATGCCGCGATGCTGCTGGGCGTGTTGGGCGTGAGCGCGTCGTTGGCGCTGCACGCCCGCGTACCGCTGGTCGTGCGCTGACCGTCCGCTGCCGACGCCGGTCGCGCTATACTTCGCGCCCGCTTCGGCGGACCGGCTTTCCGGGGTATAGCGCAGCCTGGTAGCGCACCAGTCTGGGGGACTGGTGGTCGTCGGTTCGAATCCGGCTACCCCGACCAATTTCGGGCACGTAAGTGCTTGATCCGCTTGAAAGCCCCCAACTTTCAAGCACTTGCCAGGGCCTCGATCTCTAACTGCTACGTCTGAGTGTTACGGGTTGCTGCTACGGCGCCCACTGACGACAGGAGGAGATCGAGGTCCATGGCTGAGTATCTGCAGAAGCGCAAGGGCAGCACTTTCTGGTACGCCCGGGTACCCGCGCCCAGAGAGGTTCTCGAGCTCCGTGCCGAGAAGGGCGTGAAAGGCCGACGTGAAGTCTGGCAGACCCTTGGCACCCGGGATCTTCGTGAAGCCAAGCAGAGGCTTCCGCACGCGATCATTCAGATTCAGGCCGCCTTTGCGGCAGAAGTTGCGTCCCTGCGCCATAAGCCAGCTCAATCTTCTATCGTTCCCACGGAGGAAGACTTCCAGCGCGCTGTTTGGGAGTTTGTGAAGCGCGAACGAGCCCTAGATGAGCTGGAGCGCACGGTCCGGCCGAGCGGCCGTGAAGTGCAAAGCTCCGAGGAGGCGCTTCAGCTTTCCTTCGTGGCTAACCCGCCGAGCTCGGAGCTCGAGGCCCTGTCGAGGTCCCTGACCGTCATCGGTATGCGTGAGGCCGCGCAGACCGCTTCCGAAAATCGCGCCGCGCTCCGCGATGCTCTCAAGACGTCCTTAATCAACAACGACTTCGAGATGATCGATTGGGCGATCCAGGATCTGGTCGAACGCAAGTCGTGGCGGATCGAGGCGGACTCGGTCGCCTACAAGACCCTCGGACGACATCTAATTAAGGCTTGGCTCAACGCTCTCGCTACCGCCGAGCGACGAGACGAGGGCATCTACGAGGATCTGCCGGTAGCTCCGGCGGGATTGGCCGAACCGACCGTGCCTTCCCGAAGCGAACGCCGCGATGTCCTGCCCTTCGCGAAAAAGCCAAAGAAGGGTGAGTCGCTCAAGGACTACTTCGAGGCCTACCTCAAAGAAGCTAGATCCGGAGTTACCTCGGGGGGATTGAAGGAGGCCCGAGCAACGATTCGGCAGTTCGTGGAGTCCGTTGGAGATCGGCCCGTAGACGCGTATCGCCGTGACGACATGGCTCGCTTTAAGCGATTGCTTCGAGAGGCGCCGGTGCTTTCGGAGAAGCGTTTTCCGGGCGTTGGCCTGCCTCAAGCGATTGAGCTCAACAAGAAGGCAAATCACCCCGTGATCAAGGCGAGCACCGCCCGATGCCGTCTCTCGATCATGTCGTCGTTTGGCAAGTGGCTTGAGCTAAACGTCGATGGCGTCGACGCCTCGAGCTTCCAGACTAGCTTGCCGCCGCGAACCGATTCAGAGCGAATGGAGCCTTTCTCGCAGGATGAAGTCCGGAGGATCCTCAACGCTCACGCTTTCATCGGTTGCGAGTCTGAGCAGAACCAACTTCCACCGGGCGAACACCGCATTCGCGATTGGCGTTACTGGCTGACTCTGATCCTTGCGTTTTCCGGCGCTCGACTCAACGAAATCACGCAGCTCACAGTGGCCGACATTACGGAGCGCGACGGCATTCCGGGATTTGCTATCACTGACCGCGCGGCCGGCCAGTCGCTCAAGAATGCCAACTCCAAGCGCTGGATACCCATACACCCGAAGCTGCTAGAACTTGGCATCCTTGATTACGTCGCGGCTGTAGGGGAGTCCGGAGAGTACGATCTCTTCCACGATATCGCGCTCGATCGAGACGGCCGCAGGTCGAAAAGTGCTGGCAAGTGGTTCACCCGGTTCCTCACGCGAATCGGCGTGAAGGGCGAGAGCGACCTGGGTGCAGCTCATCGGTGGCGGCACACCCTGACGGACTCGTTGCGGAGAGCAGGCGTTGACGACTACGACATCTCTGTGGTTCTCGGCCACGGCATTGACGCCGCGAAGATGACTCAGCACTACGGAAGGGAAATCGTTTTCAAGCCGGCCGATCTTCATCGCCTACTGTCCAAGGCCGCATACCCAACAGTCGACTTCGAGCTGCTCCGTTAGTCGAGCCATTTGCCAACTGCGCACATCGACTGTAGGTGCCTGTAGTGCGCTCTGACGTCGTCCGCCCGAATTGTGTATCGGGTGGCCGCGCGCGCAGCCCGCCGCGCTCTCGTTGCGTCTGGCGCGGTCCTGAGAGGCGATGCCACACCACCACCCCGGCGCACGGTTACTCGACGCGTACTTTTGTGAGAGATAGCTATAATGTTGATTTGAAAGGGATTTTTGTTGCAACTCCAATCTGCGTTGCGTCATAATTCCCCTCGGTTCAGGGCCTACTGAGCGCCCCTACGCTGCCGCCTCCGGGCTTCTCAGTGAACTCCTGTCAGCGTTAGCGGCTCCCGTATGTTCGCGCTGGCTTGTAAAGCGAAGTGTCTCGACGAGGCCTCGCGGACATAGAAGAGTCCGAGCTATGTCAGCCGTGTCTAGCGAAAGCTGCGCAACGGTGCTCGGTGAGAAATGCAGGTCAGCCCTACCGACCCGGTCTGCATCTTCAAAAAATTAAGTGCGCAATGGATCGGAAAGCCTCGCGAGAAGAACTCACGAGTGAGGGCGGCTCCCACCTCAGTTCTTGGGGTAAGGGGGTCTATTGCCCTCTCTTGAGAAGATCCCCTAGAACAGCAAAACCTAAAGCAAGAAAAGAGCAACGAAGCTCAGCTTCTGACGAAGCTAAGGGCTCGCGACAAGTGAGGACCTGTCGGCAAAGAGATGCTTGCGATTCAGCTCGCGCAGATTGAGAGGCCGCCCCGGCCTTATCCGCCTTGGAGATCGAACCTCGGGGAGCGCCATCGGTGCTGGGCCGCATCGGTCTGCCCGTGCTGCTTCAGCTCCGCATGCTTACCTCGCTATCGTCTGACGACGATGAGCTGACGGAGGCTCGGCTCTACTTCAAGATTCCCGTCCTCGCGGCTGCGCGCAGCGCACGAACGATTCGCAACTCCTGCTCGCTAATCAGCATCGACGGTGCAATCTTTGAGAGCACGTCGTAAAGCTCCGGCTGGTAGGACTCCAGCGCTACCGCCAGCATCTCTTTTGGGTCGGCGCCTAGTGATTTCGCCAGCGCAGGAATTCGCGCGAGTGGAATCTTTGTCCGACCCGTCTTGATCATGCTTATCGTGTTCGGACTTTCGAAGCCGGCTTCCCGAGCGATCTCATCCTGCGTTTTGGGCGAGGCATCCACCAGCACCGTGAAGTAATTTGCGACGTGCTGCATTGATGGTTTTCGCATCGTTGTTCTCTTCGTGAGTGATTCGTCTAATGATCTTAGACAGCCACTTGAGAACTTCTCAGTCGAATCTCAGGTGCGGGTAGAACGCGCCGAAACCTCAAGCTAACGTCATGGAAACGTCATGAGGATGTCAGCTCGCAGCTCTGCGTATAGACGTTGGTGCCGTGCGCGTTCGCGCGTGAACTAAGCTCCGTGCGCTGGCTTGCCGGAACTGTAAGGTCGAAGTGCGATTCGAAACCTACAGTTCAGCCACTTTTTGACGAGCTCGGAATCTCGCAGATCTCTTCTGCTTCGAAGTCTTAGACGGGAATGCCGGAGACCTATGTGTCTACGGCAAAGTCTGTGATCTTCCGAGCAAACTCCATAGTTCGGAGATCAGAGGCCGAACTGGCTAGTTTGCGGCGGGCGGTTCATCCGGAGCTCGCGACGCCGCGGGCTGTGGAGGTGCGGCAGCTGGATCTGGCGCACTCAACGCTGGCGCATCCTCCGGGGGCGATGCTTGTGGGCGCTGAAGGGCTGGATAGGTATCGAGAGCTGCTGCGGTCTGTAGCTCTACCCAACGCTTTGCCGCCCTCTGCATCGCCGCCCTCATCGCCTCGTCAGCCGTTAGCGACGCGTCAGATCGAGCGAACTCCTCGCTGACGAGCGGCGCGAACCCATCGAGCTCAACTAGTCCCGGATTCCTCGCGACAAAGTCGGACTTGTAGCTAGCCCAGTCGACCTCCGAGAGGCTCGAGAGTTTTCGACTGCCAATGGGTGGCGGGTTGGTCAGTGCTGCCAATTCGTTTGCATCAAGGGCAGTGGCGTCCGCCTGCTCGACTACGGGCTCAGGGAGCGTCTCCGTAGCCACGGTGGATGGCGCAGGGGCAGCGCTTGCAGCCGGTGCCACAGCTGGACTCGGGGCGTTGCCCAGCATGACGGCGATGCCGGCAATGAAACCGCCGATCCCGATGAGCAGGGCCGTGCCGGGTGCGACGCCGGATTTGGGGCGCTGGTCGGTCATGACTCTTACTTGGGGATGCCGACACCGAGCGCATTAAGCGTTTCGGTGCTCATGCGTCCATCGGCTTTGAGCCCCTTGGCCACCTGGTATTGCTTCAACGCCGCCCGAGTTGGTTCGGACATGACGCCGTCGACTGCGCCTGGGTCGTAGCCCGCCGCGTAAAGCGAGACCTGAACTCGCATGATCAGCACCTGTAGCGCGTCCGGTCGGGAGCCGCCCGTGATCGAGCCTGCCGGGGTCTCCACGGGCCGGGTCGACGAGGGGGCGAGCGAGTCGACCGGCGCCGCGCTGCGTGTCGAGCTCGGTGCTAGGGACGGATAGGTCGAAGGCGCGACCCGGGGCGCAGGGGAGGGCGCGACGTAAGGCGACGGCGGCACATACGGCGCCGAGCGGTAACCGCCGCTACCGGAGTAGTGCGACGCGTGCGAGCTGTGGCTACTATGCGAGCGATGGCCGGCGTAGAGGTTGTCCACGCCCACATTCAATGGCGCCGTCATCTCGACGCCGAACGGCGTGTCCTTGACCACGAGCGCATCGAGTCTGGCGCCTTGCTGCGGCCCGTCGTCGTGCCCGTGTAGGCCGGAGAGCACTGCCCCTGCAAGTCCAAGTGCCTCACGCATAACTTTCCCCCTGGCTGACCGGCGCGATGGCGCGGCTGGTCCACTGCGGGGTGATCCATTGGAAGAAGCCGCCACATCGCGACCGGACTGCGCACCCCTCGCAAGCCGGCAAGTAGTCCTGCTTCCAATCAGAAATCGCCCGCTGAGCATACCGCCACAACGGCTGGGGCAGGGCGCACAAAGGCAGGTTGTAGAGCGAGACGGCCAATCCGTGGGTGGTCAGCTCGTCGGCCGCCGTCTGCAAGCTCGGTCCCATATCGGCGGGGTCCATCCATAGCGACCCATGGTGAGCCTTGGCAAACCCGATCGGCTCGGTGCCCATCAGCGCAATGTGGTGCGCAAAGGGCAGGTTGCGCTGGATGAATCGGGCGATTGCTGGCAGGCGTTCCACTACCGGGCGCACCAGCACAACTCGGATCTCAATTCGTTGTCCCGCCTCGTGCAACGCATACAACCCGCGCATGGTCTCAGCGAATGCCCCCTGTCCTTGCACGACAAAGTCATGCAAGCGGTATGTGTCGCCATACAGGGGCACAGCCCAAGTCAAGCGCGAATGCAGGTCTTCGAACTGCTTGGCAAAGTCTGGCTCGGAGAAGCGTCGCCCGTTGGTGAGCACATGCAGCTGTGTCTGGGGCAGTGTTTGGGCGCAGCGCGCAATGATGCGTGCCAAGCCCTCGCCTAATAGTGTCGGCTCACCACCACTGATGCCTAAGGACGCTTCGTCTGCATCGATGAGCTCGATGAGGTGCAACAAATGCTCCACGCGCCACGCATCGTCGATGTCGCGCGGAGGCTGCGAGCACATCAGGCAAAAGTTGTTGCACCGCTCCGTGGTGAACAGCACATTGCCTCGGTCGCCTGGGCGATAAACGACCGGAATTCGCTTGCGACCTCGCTGCATGTCCAGCACGTCGCCTGCGCGCACGTCTGCGGTCGGCGCAAGCTGCAAGGTCGGGACGCCACTTGGCGGGGGCACTGCCCCGATCGGCACCACGACCCCTGCCCAGGGTAGGGTCAACAGGTGGTGCAACGCAGGATCCAAGCCACGCGCATCGAAAACCGAGCGCTCCAACGGTGCGGGCTTCGATGCGAACGACGCCGCGTTCGCCACCCTCACCAGGCGCGGGCCAGACCAGGTGTCGCAGATCGCCTCGACTTCGCGCATCAGGCCGCCATGTCCGCGCTCAGCTGCTTGGAAGGCACGTGCGTGGCCCAGGACCGGAGAACTTCCCGAGTGGCTTCATCGCCCTGGTCCCAAGCCTCCAAGAGCAGATCGAAGATGCCCATGTGTCTGGCGCAAAAATCACTCGTGGGCCGATGGCCGATGAGATCGCCCTGCCGCGCGTAGTGATCAATGGGATCGGCACCGCACAGCGGCACGAAGGCGCAGTCGCTGCACGTGGGCAACGCTTCCGCCACCCCCGCCTGCAGGATCTCCGTCATGACGGGTGAAGCCAGCCACTTTTCGACGGGTTCGCGGACGTGCCCCATGGCGAAGCGTCGGTTACCCATGGATGCGAGCATGCGCGCTTCGTCGGAGGGATACACCCAGCCGTCGTAGTCGTAAACCACCGCACCAAGCCCGGCACCGGTGGGGGATCGCAGGTCAACATAACCGTGGCCAAAGGGTGTGAACAACTGGGACAGCAGCAAGCTCGCCGTAGTCTCTTCCAGTGCGTAACCGGAGCGGTTGACGCGCACCAGGTGCGGCAGCGCTTGTCGATAGAACTGCAAAAACGCCTCAATGGAGTAGCCCTGTCGAGCCTCCCCTTTGCGCGCAAACCCGTATGGGCTCAATGGCCGAAGCGAAATGGTGTGGAAACCGTGGGCGCGATACGTGTCGATGATCGCCTCGGGCGCTTCAAGACTTTTGCGGGTGAGCGTGGTGAGTGCGGAGACCGCTTCATCGCCCATTATCCCGCGCGCCCGTTCGATGCCTTCGATGGTTCGGCGATAGCTGTCGCGTTCCGGACGGGGCCGGTTGGCGTTGTGCAGCCACTCGGGCCCATCGAGCGACGTGGAGAGTGCAAATCCGTGCTCGCGGAAGAACGCCAGCTGATCGTCGGTGATGTCGTGCAGCGTTGAAGCCAGCACAAAGCGCAGCGTCCGGCCCTCGTGGCGATTGCGTTCGACAATGCGCTCGGTAATCGACCGCACGCGATCAAAGTGCAGGAGCGGCTCGCCGCCTTGGAACTCCACCGTGAGCGTTTGCGCGGGCCACTCAAACAGGCGCTCAACCGCGAGGTCCGCGGCGTCGACGGCTAGATCGAATTCGGCGGCGCCCGTGGGCTGACGCGAGACTTGGCAGTAGCTGCACGTGTGATGGCAGCGCAGCGACACCACGAAGATGTGCAGCGCCGGGCCACCGTTGAGATAGCGCTTGCGCGTGCGGATTTGCGATAGCAGAGGCGCCACTGTCGACAGGTCGGGATCCCCCAAGGCCATATGGCGCGCTTCAAAGTCCGCGAACTGCGGGTGATCCACGGGCAGCGTGCCGTTGATCAAGGCTTCAAGCGTGCTCAACTCAGTAATGACCCAGTCCCCGGCCAGCGAGCTGACGAACACACGCGCCGGGTCCCACGGCAGCCGGCGAAAACGCAAAGGCAGCAGGCGGTAACCCGATTGGCCTGCGAATGCGTCCGCGGGGAGGAACCGGCTCATTTGCGGGGCTTGGCCTCGCGAAGTGCGGCTTCTATCAACACATCGCGCAGCGCAGAAGTCTGGTGCGCCACGCGCTCGCGTAGCGCTTCATCGACTAAATCGTTCAGCAGCCGCGTGCGGCACTCCTCAGGGCGGCGCGCCCCCTTTGGGGTCAAGACGACTTGAACGCCCCTCTCGCGCGACTGCACTTCAACGAAGCAGTCTGCTGACTGCCGATGTGCGGCGCGCAGGGCCACCTCGGGCGAATACAGCGCCGAGTCGATGTCGACCGTGATCGAAGCCACGCCCCCTCCTGGCGCTTCCCACGCCCGCAAGGGTAGCCCAAGCGCACCTGCCCGGAGAGGGGAGCGAGGCCGGGTGCGGCTGGTCGATGTGCCCTTTAGTTGTAGGCGAAGGCTTCGACCTTAAAGCTCACCGGTGGGCCTTGGTTCGCCCCGTGCACCACGAGGTAGTAGTCGCCGGGCTCGACGTCCGCGCCCAGCGTATCCATGCAGATCTTCACGGCCTTGGAAATGGCTTGTCCCTTGGCGTTGAACACTTGCATGGCCGGCGTCGTGCCGTCGAAGTCGCTCTGACCCAGGCACGACAGATCCCGCGTGTAGACGTGCAAGTAAACGGTGGGCCCTTTTCGGTTGGCGTCGATGCGGTAGGTCCGGCTCTCGCCGGCTGCCACCGTCATGTCCACCCGGGTGTCGTTGGGCAGGGTCGACACCATGTGCGCCAGATCGGGGACAAACACGGCCTTTTCAATCGTGTAGTTCGTCTTGGGCGCCTCGGCGGGCGTGTCTTGGGGAACGCGGTCGCGTTCGTAGGAAGCGAGAAATTCGCCGCTTCCGGTTACGGCGAGATCAAATGCGCACGCGGCCACTTCGCTAGCAGGAACGCCCGCATCGATGCATTGCTGACGTGCCTTATCCAGCTCCGATGCCGTTGGCGCGGCGGGCGCATACGGGAAGTCGCGCAGGTCGAACGTGGCATACGACTGGCCGGGTGCGTAATCGAACAGGCTCTCTTGGGGATTGATCCGCCAGCTGGACACGAAGGCGTCGGCCTCGTTCGCGTGGTCGAGTCGCCCTTGTTTGCCGGTTCGCCCGATCAGCACAGCGCCATTGGAATTTCGACCGATCAAGCCGCCTTCTTTCTCGGTGGATGAGCCCTTCGCCCACGAAGTTTCGACATCCAACCAGCTGGTGTGCACGCGAATGCGAAGCACGCGTCCATTGGTCCACATCAAGGCGACGGTCGTGGGTTGGTTCGAGCTTCCCCAGACACCCAGCGTGGCATCTCGCGACAGTGCCGTTTGCCAGAACGTCCCCGTCCAAGTGGCGGCCTTGCCATCGATGAGGAGGCGCCCACCCTCGTAGACTCCAACGCGGTGTGTGCCCACCTTTGCTGCCATGGCCGTGATCGCGGACACACTGCGGCTTCGGCTCCACGGGGCTTGCCGCACCTGCACCTGCGTGCCATCCGGAGATGAGAGAAGCCAGAACTCACCCGCACGCTGCGTGGACAGCGTCTGGCCGGTGGGCAGGAGATAGTGCGGCTCCCCCTTACCCGTCGCCCGCCCCGCGGGCGCTTGTTGCGTGCTCGTCGGGGTCGGCGGGGCGGGCGGTGCGGGATCGTTGCGACACGAGTCGATCGCACTGTTGGCTTGTGGTGGCGTCGCACCTGAGGGTGCGGCGCACACCTTGCCGACGACGGCGAGGGATTTGAGCAAAGCTGCTTGTTTGTCGGCCAGCGCCTTGCGCTCAGCGGCATCGCCCATTCCACCCTTGCTGCACCACGCGTCGATCTCGTTGGACGTGTCGCCCAGCGCTTTGGTGTCCGCGGCACGCAGGGTCGCCAGGCCGCGCATGACCTGATCAATCGCGGCCAAGGTGTCCGTCTTGTAAGCGGGCTTGGCCGCTTGGTCCGACCAGTGCGCGTTCTTCAATGCGTTGAAGAATTGCTCGGGTGTGGGGTTGCCCTTAGCCAACTGCTTAAGCTCATTGGTGTAGTTGGGCCGCCGTTTCAAGTAGTCATCGGCCGCAGCATCCAGCGACGGGTAAGAGGGAAAGCACACCTTCACCCATTGCATCGGATTGCCGTTTTCCAGCCAGCACTGCCCTACCGCCGCGACTTTCCCGTTCGCCACATACGGCTTGCCCACGTTATGCGGCAAGCAGCCCACCATGGTGGTGCTGGAACACTCCTTGGTGGCGTCGGTTTGCACATTCCACAAGTTGTTGTTCGGCTTGAAGACGAAGCTGCCGTTTTCGTCGCGCATGTTGGCCAAGCTTTCCGCGCGCGCTTGACCTGCGATATAGGCCCACAACACGGGCCCTAAGCCGCCTGCGTTGTGCTCGATGAGAGGCTTTGTGATGTTGCGCGCGTAGTCTTCGGCGTATTTGGCGTCTGCGCCGGTGAGCGGTTCACCACACTGCACTTGGGCATGTGCGGGGGTGAGGGCAAGGGTCAGCAATGCGACGACAGTAAGGCGTTTCATGGCGCGTCCTCCAGGACTTCGCTCCCGTCTCGCTTGACGTGGTGCGTGTGCCCCTCGGGCGGATACCACCACCTTTCGCGCGTGCCATCGGGGTAGGTCTGCTCCACGACCACATCCCCCTCCTCGTAAAGCGCCTTGGTGAGCGTGGTCGCACCTGCGTCAGGGTGAAGGGACAGCGTCAGGGGGGTGCCCGAAGGCCACGCGGTGGGCAGGTCCTTCGGTGCGGCGGGCGGGGGTGGTGCGGGCTGCTCTGCGACCTGGGCAGTGGTCGCGGTGCGGGGCGCTGCGGCTTCGCGCTTGCACCCCGCAACAGTGCACACCAGCAAAAGGGCGATCAGTCCGAAGTGCCGGCGCATATCAACGCTCCGAAGCAGTGGAGGAGGGCAGGGTGCCAGCGCAACGACAGGACCTGGCCTGCCGCCGGTCGGCACGTCAGACGCGAAACACGCGGTCTAGTCCAACAAACCGCCACTCCGACCGCGGCGCCGGAGTGAGGGTGCATCGCGCCGCTTGCGCGACGACTGGGTTCGCACCAAACGCCGCTGTGAATTCAAGCGGCTCGTAAGACAGCGGAACGGGCGCAGAAATCAGGTTGCGCGAACCCGCAAAGCGTTCCTCTGGACGAGCCGAGGTGCGATCCTCCAACGCCACGGCGTAGTCACCATGCCCGCCACTGATGCCCGCATACAGCACCTGCGTAGGCGTATCGCCTTTGAGCGTGAGTCGCAGGTAATACGGCGATCCCTCGTTCGAGTCCGTGTGGATGCTCGGGATCAGCTCGATGTCTTGCACGACGCTGGGGTCGCAAGTGGCGGCGTAGTCTTCGTGCGTGGTGCGTTGCACGCACAGTCCGCCCGCGGTGAGCCCCGCAGCAAGCAGGGTGAGTAGAGCAATCGAGCGCATCGCAAGAGCATCCGGCTTAGGTTGACGCAGGATGCGTGGTGCAGCGCGTCAAGACAGTCGGACGCCACATGGCCGTCGCGTCGGATTTTTCTGATGTGTTTGCGGCGGCCCGATCCCGGAGAAGTCTGTTCGTGTCCAATCGTCTCCCGCCACGCGTTGGTGCAGGGCGTCTGGTCAGGTCCTTTCCCTAGCTCGCGCTACCCTCCGCTGCTAGTCAACGATATGCGCGCATGGGACGACAATTACGGTGAGCACTGCCACTTCGGGCTTACGCATTCCCTACGGATTGCGCGATGGGCGCATGTGGCGCCCGGATCAGGTTGCAACAGGGCTTGCCTGTGGATGCACTTGCAGGGGGTGCGGCGGTGTCCTTGAAGCTCGAAATAGCGGACTGGTGCGACGCCCTTATTTCGCCCACCGCGGAGCGGCGAGTTGTAACGCCGGCTTCGAGACAGCAGTGCACGCCATGGCTAAGCAGGTCATCGTTGATGCCCGACGACTGATGTTGCCGGAATGGGCCGGTGCGCCCTCTATGCCGGCGCAGATCGGACTTCACGACCGCTGGGGTAGGTATCACGAAGGCCCGCGAGTTCAACACCCAGCACGCATGACCGTCTTTGAGTCTGCGATCGCTGAGCGCGCCATCGGCGGCATACGCCCAGACGTACTCGCGCACGACCAGGACGGCGCTCTTCTCATCGAAGTTCGAGTGACCCACGCAGCGGACGCGCGCAAGCAGCAAATCGTGCGCGAGCGCAGCTATCGCATGGTCGAGATCGATCTCTCAAAGATCCGTGCTCACGACCTGTTCGAGATCGAATCGTTCTCGGCGTTTGTCTTGGACGAGCCCTTGAACCGCCGATGGGTCTGCTGGCCCGAGATGGAAACGCGCTGGCACGCGGGCATGGCCGAACTTAGAGCTCGACCGGCCTTGGCCACGCCGCCCGATCCGCCACCAAAGACGCAGCAGCCAGTCGAGTCCGCGGACCTGGCTCGAGACGCCGTGCCGGTCAACTTCAACGTTCCGCGTGTGCATGTCGCTAACGCGCCGAAGGCGGAGAAGCTCCACTCCGTTGCGATAGGAAGCAAGGTATGGCACATGCGCCGCGGCCAGGGCACCGTGCGCGCCCGTCTGACCGAGATGCGCCCCACGTATTCTGTGGAGTTTGATGACGGGACTTTCGGCGCGATCATTCTCGATGACGCAACTGCGGGGCACGATTGGAGGGTCCTCGAGGACCAAGACTCCCTTGCCTTACGTACACGCCCTCAAGACAGCCTCTGACACCGTATAGGTGGGCCGGAATCCGTGGCCCGAAGCGTCCGAATCATTGTTGGATGCTAGTAATCCGTTTCTCGGCTCCGTAGACCATGGTGTATTCGCCGGGGCGCCGGCTAGCTGGCACGCGAAAAGACCACGATTGCCCCGGCGAAATGGTGACGCGAACTGTCGTCGAGTTCTGCGTAGTCAGGGCCTTCAATAACCGTTCCGACCTGCTCCGAACTAATTGTCCGAACAGTGACATCAACATCAATGTCGGCCAGCGCGCCCAGCGCGCTAACGTAGTCAGCGTATCGATCTCTTAGAGCTTGGAGATTGCGATCCATTTGTGCATCTTCGAGTCGCTTGTACGAATGCAGCGCGCAGAACACCGTAAACTCGAGCACGCTGTCGCCCGTTGGTCCAGTCGTCCTCAGAAACTCCAAGTTCCGCTTCAAGTCCGCCTCAATCACGTTGGCGGCCGGGTCGAAGCCTTTGAGCTCGATCGCGCAGATAGGTTGCAGGCCGAAGTATCCGCTATTCGGCAAGTCACTGTAGACAGTAACGTCTACGCGCCCTGGCCGATCGATCGTCGGGTCATCGGCTCTCAAGAACCGCTTCTCCGACCGGTCGTTCCATTTGCCAAATTTCACTGGAAGCACGCAATCCTTCTTGAAAGTCTTTGCGTCGCGTTCCAGCCGAATTACGTAGGGCTCTCCCGGCGGTCCGTTGAGCTCGGCAATTGCCATCGCTACGCTCACGGTGAAAATGTATTCAGCGGCGAGCGTTTCCGATTTGCTGCTCGTGAAGCGTTCGGATTGGGCGCAAGCAAAAATCATGGCCTCCCGAATCTTCTCCAAAATGTCATTTCGACGGGTCATAGGCTTCAGCTGTCTGCAATTGTTGGAGTCATCACCGTGTCCCGCTATCTGAAGTTTGTTGGGGGGGCGAACAAAACTTGCTGCAGCTCTAGCAGGTGGGCGCCGAGGTCTACCCATTGGCTTACCGACTAATGGCAGCCCCGTGGGCAAAGCGGCTTCTATTTTGAGTAAAGAGTGAGGAGCATAGACATTCAAGTTGCACAGGTGCGGGTGGTCATTGATACATCGGCCGTTCGTTTGATCGCTCTCGAGGAGCACCCAGACTGGGTGACGACCTTCGCTGAAATGAGTAGGGACGGCTACCGCTTCTCGCTGGCCGACGTAACAGCAGCGGAGTTACTACTCCAGTATCAGGACGGTCAGACGACCTTTGAGCAGCACCTACTTATGGTTCGGGGCCTGCAGACGTTCGTCGACCAAGAACTCCCGGTCATGTTCGGCGGCGGTGATCTGCGTGCGCTAGTCACAAGCCGATTGGATCGGTGGAAAGGCCACGAGGCAAGGGACGCAAGCGACTTGGCTTGGAAGGCCATATTGGACCCAAGTTCGCCTATCGAATCTGACGGCATTCCGCTTGATCACCTGCGCAGTGAAGGGAGGGAGAACTGGCCTCGGATGTTGGAACAAGTTGCGCTCCGCGCCGAGCTTTCCGGCATTGACATCGCGAGCAGCGACCCGGACAGCATTGCGGAATATCTGGCGGGATTTGTAGCCCCTGCGATAGACGGTGAGGCGCCTCACGTTTTGCCGCCTTTGAGCATCCGCCGGCACCTTGAGATTCGCTACAAGTTTCGTCAGGCGGCGCGAATGAAGCGCGCGAAAGAGCCCTATGATCCTTACAGCCCAAGGAAGAGGAACGACGGGCTTGACGTTGATCTATTTGATTGCCTGATGCTTCCGGCGTTTGTCGTTACTTGCGACCGCGCGTTCTTTGGCGGGATCGAGAGTATCGCTAGCTTCCAGCGCTCATGGTTCAAGCGGCCAGAAGCCTTGGCACGCGAGTGGCGAGCCGGCGAGCGGCCGGCCCCCCGCTGGCCGGCTGTCTGAGGGAGCGGCAACGCGTCGATCGCTGGTCCGCTTTTGGGCGTACAACTCAGGCGTTAGGCACCGATGTCCGCTTTGGGTCGAAACCGGACGTCGGCTGGTCAGCGTCGTCGTCTTCGTCAGCCCAACCGATACCGCCACAGATCTATACCAGCGCGCATTCGGAAAAGTCTTACCGAATGGCGTGGAATGTGCGGATGGGCTCGGGCAGGCTGAGTCGTAGATCCTATGTCCGTCATCGACGCGACAACACCGGCCGAGGTCCGAGTGAAGCGAACGGGAGCTAGGCAGCGAGGGCTAGCGCCCGAACTTCCACGCGCTAGTGCCACCCTGCATCAATGCTGACGCAGCCCTTCGCATAGCCCCGCATGAGGCCGTAGCTGGGTCGTCACGCAATTGTTGTCCTAGGGAGGCGCCAGTCTCGGCGCGCGAGACTGAAGCGTTTAGTCTTAGGGTCAGAGAACCGATGGGAGCGCCTATGACAGAAAGCGAACCGTATTTCCAGGCGCTTGCGCTCACCGGCGGCGGCTTTCGTGGGCTTTATAGCGCTCATGTTCTGCAACGTTTAGAAGAGCGGTCGGGTCGTCCCATCGCGCAATCAATTGACCTTATCGCCGGAACTTCGATCGGGGGCATTGTCGCGCTCGCTGCGGCATTCGAAGTGCCGATGAGCAAGGTTGTGGAGACGTTCGCCGAGCATGGACCGGCGATCTTCCGGAAGAAGCGGTCACTGGCTGGTCTTGCGAGCAATCTCTACGATCCCGCTCCACTTCAGCAAGTGATTGCGCAACTGATAGATCGCGATGCGATGTTGAGTGACGCGAGGCACGCGCTCGTCATCCCAGCGCTAAATATGACGACGGGGAAGCAACAGATCCTGAAGACACGGCACGACCCATCGTGGGATCGAGATCATCGCTACAACGCATATCAAGTGGCATTGGCCACGGCCGCGGCGCCGATCTACTTTCCCTTGGCTGAAATCGACAACCAATTGTTCGCAGATGGTGGGCTCGTCGCAAACGCGCCGGACCTGGTCGCGCTTCACGAGGCGAACCGGTTTATGGGTCAACGCGATGACCGGGTCCGAATGCTCAGCGTTGGAACTCTATCGTCGCGATATTCTTTGCCCAGTGATATTCAGCGCGGTATGGGCGTCTGGCAATGGCTGAAGCCGCTCAAGTTCCCGCTTATCGAAACAGTTCTTGCCGCACAACAGCAGTTTGCGATCCAGCTTGTGCAGCACCGCTTGGGTGAGAATTACACGCGAATTGACGGTGAGCCATCTGACACCGTCATGCGAACCGTTGGCCTTGACAAGGCAGACGCCGCTGCCCAAAAGGCCCTGCTCGGTCTCGCTGCGAAAGACGTAAGTGATGTCCTTGGCACAGAGGCCATTCAGCGTTTTCTCTTTCATACACCTCGCCGTTGGATCGTGGAGTAAACGATGGGCGCAGCCGCCAAGTACTTCTTTAGTACCTCCGCTGACGCTGACACGCTGAACAAGCGTGTTCGCCCAAGTGACGCCCAGCGTGATTTCCTTAAGTCGAATAAGGACGCGTTAAAGCTGCACCTTGAGTCAGACCTTCGGAGACGGTGTGGCTATTCCGTCTCCACTTGGCTCCAGGGCTCTTACAAACTGCACACGCTTATTCGCCCTATCTACGGTGGCGATTACGATGTGGACGTAGGGGTCTATGTAGAGTGGGGAAGCGGCGAGATGCCTCTGGCGCCTATTGATCTTCGCGGCCACGCGCAGGCTTCGCTCCAAGAGTTTGCCCAGCAAAGCGAAACGACGTGCCGGGTCATCGACCCGCCGAAGCAGCGCTGTTCTCGGGTGAAGTACGAGAAGCACTTCCACATCGATACCCCGATCTACCATCACAACTCGGACACCGGCGTCGCGCGACTGGCGACAATGGATGACGAGTGGGAGCTCAGTGACCCAGAGAAGATGGTCCGGTGGTTTCAGGACCGTCTCGATGGAGACGAACGGGCGCAAGCTCGGCGGTTGGTGCGTTATCTAAAAGCGTGGGCCGCACTGCGCTTTAGTTCCGACCAAGAGGCGCGTCCGAGTTCGCTGTTGCTTACAGTGCTTGCAGTCGATGCTTATGCAGAGACTGTGGAAGGTGGAGATTTCGAAGATGACGATGCCCTGCAGGAAGTGGTGACGTCGATAGTCGATCGCCTTGCGCTGAGCACTGCTGTCGCAAATCCTGTTGGCTCTGATGAAGACGGGAACCTTAATAGGTTGAGCTCTGAAGGCGAGGAGCGCTTCCTCCAGGCGCTTGACGAACTTCTAGAAGTTTGTGAGCGAGCGACTTCCAACGTAGACGAAGGGGCCGCCGTCGCTGCCTGGACGGACGCGTTCGACTTTCTGTTTCCACTTCCGGATAGCGAAGGGCTCGTCGAAGCCGATGCTCAGCAGAGCGCGGTGATTGCAACACCGACGATCGCCATCGACGTCTATGAGACAGACGGGCGGCGCGCTCGCACCTAGGAGGGTGAAGTGGATTTCGCGCGCATAGGGCAAACGCTCAAGTTCCGAATCACGAACCCGCATATCTTGCCGGCTGGTTCGACAATTCGGTGGGTCGTGCGTAACACGGGTGACCATGCCTACAGCGAGAATGACCTTGGTCATAGCTGGTTAGATCGAGGCGAGCTTGAGCGCACCGAACACGTGGCCTATTCGGGTCGGCACTTCATGGATTGCGAGATCCGTGTGGGCGGACGAATTCGCTCGATCTCTCGAATTCCGGTGACCGTGACCTCGATGCCCAGCCCGGTCCGTCGGCCGAGTCGCCCGGCGTACACGCTGATCAACCGGCGTCGCTAGAACAGTTGCGCAGGACGTGCCGTCCAGCTGCAGGACCAACGCCTGCTAATTCGGAGTCCGCTATCGGCCAGTAGCGGTCTTGCGGCTTTGGATGTAGCACTCCTCCAGAAGCTAGCGCCCCGGCGGGAGTTTGGAGGCTTTGATGCCGCCCGTGTGGATCTTGCCCTGTGGCACGCCGAGGCTTGCGACAGCAGCGAGGGTGGAGGCAACGGTCAGCAGAGTCAGCGCTAGCGCAGTGCGCTTGGAAGGTTGGAAATCATGAGTGCTCCGATGTAGGACATTCGGGTCGCGAAAGTGCGATGCCGGGCGACTCAACTGGACGCACAAGGTCGTCCTCGCACAGAGGCGGAAGATCAGGTAGCGCCCATGGTCCAGGTGGGTAACGTCCGAATGCTCCATCGGACTTCTCGACGATGAGATGTGCAGTGCAGCATCAAGGCAACGGTCTCTTCGCCGTGAGAGACGCCGCTCGTCGGTGAAGCTGGTCCATCGGGGCTGACCACCTTGACCCGCGCAGTCGGATCGTTAGTCGCCAGCTGCGCAGCTCGACCTGCGCTTCAAGGCCCGCGCGCAACGCCTTGATCTGACTTCGTCTCAGACCGTCAAGCGATAGTGGGCGGAGAAAATGATTGCGGACTCACACGGGTGTAGGTGTAAATATTTACACCTATGACCGACCTGACCCTTCGCCAGCTGGCCATCCTCAACTTTGTCCGTCGCGAGATGACGAAGAGCGGGCGCCCGCCCAGCCTTCAAGAGATTGCCGATGCCTTTGGCATGGCCAGCCCCAACGGCGCGGCTAAACATCTCAAAGCGCTGGAGGAGAAGGGGCATATCGCGCTGGCTCCCGGTGCGCGCGGCATTCGCCTAATCGGCGAGGCCAAACCGATTACCACGGTGGAGCTGCCCTTGGTGGGCCATGTGGCCGCGGGCGAGCCCTTGTTCTCCAATGCGTATGTCGAGCGGCGTGTCGCGATTGATCGCAGCCTGTTCAAGCCGCAGCCGAAGTATCTGCTGCGCGTAGAAGGCCACTCGATGATTGACGCCGGCATTCAAGACGGCGACTTGATCGGCGTGCATCCCACGCGCAATGCCGAGCATGGGCAAATCGTGGTGGCGCGACTGGGCGACGAGGCGTTGACGGTCAAGCGCTTGCACAAGAAGGGCAGCCAGCTGCGCTTGCTCTCGTGCAACCCGTCCTACGCGCACATCGATCCCGATCCGACGGACTACTTCGCCATTGAGGGCTTGTTCTGCGGTCTGATCCGGGTGCTTTGATGGGCCAGGTGGTCGCCCTTGACGAGCTGTTGATCGAACGCAAAGTCTGGCGTGGACAGCCGACTGCGTTGCCGCCCAGTGCGCAGCCCACAGGCCATGCGTTGCTCGATGCCGCGTTACCGTTGGGTGGATGGCCGGAGCACGCGCTGATAGAAGTGCTTCACCCCGTCGATGGAGTCGGGGAGTTCGATCTGCTGGTGCCGACCCTGGCGCGCCTCACGCAGGGCGGTGAGGCGGTGGCGTTTGTGGCGCCGCCGTATGTGCCGTATGCACACGGCTTGGAAGATCGAGGATTTGATCTGCGTTTCGTGCATATCGTGGATGCAGAGCCTAGTCGTGAGCTGTGGGCGTTTGAGCAGTGCCTGCGCTCCGGTGCGTGTGCTGCAGTGCTGGGCTGGCCGCGCAAGGTCGACGACCATGGATTGCGTCGACTGCAGGTGGCCGCCGATGCGGGGCGAAGTCTCGCGTTCGTGTTTCGCGATGCGAAGTTCGCGACCAACCCGAGTCCCGCAGCATTGCGGCTGGATGTCGGTCGCACACGGAGCGTGCGGGTGCGCAAATGTCGCGGCGGCGTGGCGCCTGCGCAGGCCTTTGTTGTCGCCGGCCACCATTGAGGCGCGCGCATGCTCTGGGCCTGTATTTATCTCCCGCATCTGGGCATCGACTGCGTCCTGCGTCGCCACCCCGACCCCGTCGCACCTTTGGCGTTGGTGGGTGGCAATGCGCAACGGCGCGAGATCCTCTCGGTCAATCACGCCGCGTTTGAACAGGGCGTGCGCCCCGGTCAGCGATTGGTCGCCGCACAAGCGATCTGCCCCGGTTTTGCCACACATGGGCACGACCCCGAGGAGGATGCGCGCTGGCAACGGTTTTTGGCCGCGTGGGCCTATCGCTTTTCGTCCCAAGTCTTTGCCGGCTGGGATCGCTCTATCGTCTTGGAAGTGGGGCGCAGCTTTTCGATCATGGGAGAATGGCGCTTGTTTCAAGCGCGACTGCGCGATGAGCTGACCGAACTGGGTTTTCGCCATCGCATTGCCTTGGCACCCACACCGATGGGCGCACGTGTCTTGGCGGGGGTGCAAGACGGCATTGGCGTGCTGACGCTGGATCAGCTGCGCTCCACGCTGGCTCGGGTGCCCGTGCGTCGCGCATGTCTGCCGGGTGATTGCGCAACGCGTCTGTATGCCATGGGCGTGAAGCACCTGCGCCAGGTCATGACGCTCCCGCGCGACGGATTGCGACGGCGCTTTGGTGCCGACTTGATTGACACCTTGGATCGGATGCATGGCGATGCACCCGAGATGCTGGAGTTCTATGCGCCACCCGACACGTTCGATGTGCGCATCGAGCTGTCTTATGAGGTGGAGAACCACCAGGCGCTGGTGTTTCCCGTTCGACGCCTGACGGCGGATCTGGCGGCTTACCTGGCGGGTCGAGACGGCGGGGTGCAGCACTTTGTCATCGAGTTGGAGCACGAGGGCATCGCGGCCACGCCGATCGAGGTTGGGCTGCTGGGCGCCGAGCGCGATCCGGCCACCTTGTTTGAGCTGGCCAAGGGGTGCCTGGAACGCGCGCAGGTGCCCAAAGCCACCGTGGGCGTTCGACTTGTTGCCTCGCATCTGCCTCCCTTCATTCCTGCCTCTCGGGACCTGTTCGATCAGCGGCCTGCGCACATGGTGCCGTGGGATCAATTACGCGAGAGGTTGCGCGCACGGCTTGGGCCCGATGCGGTGTATCAAGTGGCCAGCTGCGACGACGATCCTCGCCCTGAGCGATCGTGGGCGAAAGCTCGTCCCGGACGACGCGGTGTAGCGCCTGTGCGGCCCACGCGCCCCGTGTGGTTGCTCAATCGCCCCGTGCCCCTACGCGATCGCGTGGTGGAGATCCTCGACGGACCCGAGCGGCTGGAAAGCGGGTGGTGGGAGCGCGATGCACGACGCGACTACTACGTTGTGCGCACCGCACAAGGGCAGGTGGGGTGGGTGTTTTCGCCCGTGGGCACGCAGGATCAATGGATGCTGCATGGCTGGTTTGCATGAGCCTGCCCGATTACGCGGAACTGCACTGCGTCAGCGACTTCTCGTTTCAGCGAGGCGCGGCCACGGCGCGTGAACTGTTTGAGCGCGCACAGGCGTGTGGTTACACGGCTTTGGCCATTACTGACGAGTGCTCCATGGCGGGGATCGTGCGCGCGCACGAGGCGGCCAAAGACAGTGGCGTGAAGTTGCTTATCGGCACCGAAGTGCGCCTGGTTGATGGGTTAAAACTGGTTTTAATCGCGCAGAACAAGCAGGGTTATGAGGCGCTCTGTGCGCTGATCACGCGCGGTCGGCGTGCCGCGGAGAAGGGTAGTTATCACCTCACGCGCGGGGACTTAGGCGAGCTACCGTGCGTGCTGGTGCTGTGGATCCCGTGCCATGAACTGCGCCGCGAACAGGGTCTGTTCCTGCGAGAGCGCTTTGCAGGGCGACTATGGATTGGCGTGGGCCTGCATCGTGATCAGCACGACGCACGCAAGCTGGCGGCCCTGCAAGCACTCGGGCATGAGCTGTCGCTGCCGTTAGTGGCCGCGGGCGACGTCCACATGGACATCCGCAGGCGTCGCGCACTGCAAGACGTCATGACCGCTATTCGGCACAACACGCCAGTAGCGCAGGCGGGGAAATATCTGTTTCGCAATGGCGAGCGGCATCTGCGCTCGCGCTTGGCGTTATCGAACATCTACCCACGCGAGTTGCTCGACGAGACAGTTCGGATCGCAGCGCGATGCTCTTTTTCGCTGGATGAACTGCGCTACCAATATCCCGCCGAAGTCGTGCCCGATGGGCACACGCCCGCCTCGTGGTTGCGCCAGTTGACCGAGGAGGGCATCGCCTGGCGCTGGCCCAACGGCATCACGGAGAAGGTCCGAGCCCAGATCGAGCATGAGCTCACGCTCATTCGAGAGCTTGACTACGAGCCGTATTTCCTCACCGTGCACGACATCGTGCGCTTTGCGCGCAGCCAGAACATCTTGTGCCAAGGGCGCGGGTCGGCGGCCAACTCGGCCGTGTGTTTCGCGCTCGGTGTTACGGAAGTCGATCCCATGCGCATGAACATGCTCATGGAGCGCTTCATCTCTAAAGAGCGCAACGAGCCGCCGGATATCGACATCGATTTCGAGCACGAACGGCGCGAAGAGGTAATCCAATACGTCTACCGCCGGTATGGACGGGAGCGCGCAGCGCTGGCGGCCACGGTCATCACCTACCGGGGCAAGTCGGCCGTGCGCGACGTGGCCAAGGCGTTGGGGCTGCCCGAGGATCAAGTGCAGGCACTGTCGGATTGCTTCGGGTGGTGGTCGGGCGACGACCCGATGGAAGATCGCCTGCGCGAAGCGGGCTTTGATCCTGAGTCACCTGTTATGCGCCAAATCGTGAGCCTGACGGCGCAGCTGCTAGGCAAGCCGCGGCACCTGTCTCAGCACGTGGGCGGCTTCGTGATCTCCGATGCGGCGTTGTCCACGCTGGTTCCGGTGGAAAACGCCGCCATGGAGGACCGCACGATCATCCAGTGGGACAAGGATGATCTGGACAGCATGCGGCTGCTCAAAGTCGACTGCCTGGCGCTTGGCATGTTGACCTGCATTCGTAAGGCACTGGATCTCATTCGAGAGCACCGCGGGCAGGACTACTGCATGTCCAGCATTCCAGCGGAAGACGAAGCGACTTACGACATGATCTGCCAGGCCGACACAGTGGGCGTGTTTCAGATTGAAAGCCGCGCGCAGATGTCGATGCTGCCGCGCATGAAGCCGCGATGCTTCTACGACCTCATCATTGAAGTCGCGATCATTCGCCCCGGCCCCATCCAGGGAAAGATGGTGCATCCCTTCCTCGCGCGTCGGCAGGGCAAAGAAATGGCCACCTACCCAAACAAGGACATCGAGGCCATCTACGGGCGCACCTTGGGCGTGCCGCTCTTCCAAGAGCAAGTCATGCGCGTGGCCATGGTGGCGGCCGGTTACAACGCAGGCGAAGCCGATCAGCTGCGCCGTTCCATGGCTGCGTGGAAGCGCCACGGCAACATGGACGTGCACGAGGCCAAGATCATCCAAGGGATGCTCGCGCGCGGCTACACGCTGGACTACGCGCAAGAGACGTTCCAGCAGATCCTAGGCTTCTCCGGCTACGGCTTTCCCGAGAGCCACGCCGCGTCATTTGCACTGCTCACCTACGCAAGCTGCTGGCTCAAATGCCACGAGCAAGCCGCGTTTACCTGCGCCTTGCTCAACAGCCAGCCCATGGGGTTTTACTCCACGAGTCAGCTCACGCAAGACGCCCGCCGTAAGGGGGTGGAGGTCAGACCTGTGTGCGTGCTGAGCAGTTGCTGGGACAACACACTGGAAGATGCCAAGGGACCCGAGCAACCGGCCATTCGCCTGGGGTTTCGCGAGATCAAGGGGTTCAACGAGGCGGCTGCGCAACGCATCGAGCAGGCGAGGGCAATGGCGCCGTTTCGCTCGGCGGAGGATCTGTGCCACCGGGCGCGACTGGATCGGCGGGAGCGGGCCGTGCTGGTCGAAGCCGGGGCGTTGCAGGCCCTGTCGGGGCATCGCAATGAGGCCCGGTGGTCGGTGGCGGGCGTGGAAGCGCAGACGCCATTGCTTGATCGTAGTCCGGACGAATTGGACGTCGAGCTGCCTGCCCCCAGCCAGCGAGACGATCTGCTGGCCGACTACGGCACCTTGGGCCTGACGCTAGGGATCCATCCGATCGCGTTGGTGCGCCCGAGTCTGACAGAGAGGCGATGCCTTACCTCGTCAGACGTGTGGAAGCGCCGCAATGGGTCGCGGGTGCGCGTAGCGGGGATCGTCAGCCTGCGGCAGCGGCCGTCGACGGCGCACGGCACGACATTTCTCACCTTGGAGGACGAGGCAGGGGTTATTCAGGTCATCGTCTGGCCGGATCTGGGCAACCGCCAGCGGCGCGAGCTGTTGGGGTCGCGACTACTCGCGGTAGACGGGCAGTGGGAGACGGTCGACGGCGTAGGAAACCTGATTGCGCGACGCTTGCACGACATGAGCGAGCTTATCGGTGGTCTTGACGCTCGGAGTCGCGATTTCCACTAGCCCGGAAAGAATGCAGCTCCTGACCCGGCAGCTGAAGTTGGTGGGTAGACGATCGGCCGTCCCTAGGCATCTAATCGGAATCCGGCAGCTCGGCTAATTGAGTAAGTCGCTTGGGCTCGCCAGCGGACGGGCTGGCGAGCTTGGAGAATCTCTCATGTGCTTCTCTGCTCAGTGTTGGCAAGCCTTCAACGCCTATGTGAAAGAGTTCGGTGATGTCATCGACATCCACGAGTTCGCGCAGCTGTATGGCTTTCGCAAGGAACCGCGCAAGTCCAAGGCGGCGCCGAAGATCCCCAAGGGCATGGATCGCAACTTCGACTATCCCAAGACGCCGATCGAGCGCCAGATCAAAGCCATGATCGATGAGTGGAATGCCCAGCAGATCAGCGCGCAGGAACGGGAGCTGTTCAAGCAGGTCAAGCGCCTCAACGACGCTGAGCGCACGCTTCAAACCAAGACGACCAAGAAGGCACTAGATGATCAGCGCATCGCGACCAGCAAGATTGCGCTGATCAAGGCCAAGCTCGCGGACATCAAGCGAACCGAGGCAAAACCACAGAAGGACGATCGGATCTTCCCCGGCGTCTACGCGCCGGTGTTGATCGTGGAGAACGGTAAGCGCGTGCTAAGGCCGATGCGCTATCAGTGCCGTGTCTGCGGCAAGCCGGCGTCTCACGACGCCAAGTATCCAGGCACCTACACCGCGCGGCGCGACAGTCTGGAAGGCTATTGGCGCAGCACGTTCGGGCAATCCCACGGACTGATGGTGGTGGAGCGCTTCTACGAGAACGTCGAAGGCCCCGACGGCAAGAACCGAGTGCTGGAATTTCGCCCGCGCACGGGCGAGCCGATGTATGTGGCGTGCCTGTGGTCGAAGTGGACCGACCCGAAAGGCGAGGAGCCGGACCTCTATTCGTTTGCGGCGATTACGGACGAACCCGAAGCCGAGGTAGCGGCGGCCGGGCATGACCGCACGATCGTGAACTTGAAGCCCGAATACGTCGACGCCTGGCTCAATCCCCAGGGGCGATCATTGGGCGAGTTTTACGCGATGTTCGATGACCGCAGGCACCCGTTCTACGAGCATCGAGAAGCTGCCTGACCTCAAGTCATTTGCTGTCAGAGTACCAGACGAGTTCCGCTGTGCAGCTGAGCGCTAGCGTAGCGGGAAGGCGGTGTGCCGCGCTTCCCGTATAGGGACATCGCGTCGTTCTTGTTTGTAGCGGAGGGTTGAGTTCCACCCTCCGTATTCCGAGGCGACCGCTTTCCAGCGACTACAAGGCGGCCGCGGGAGCGGTGCAGGGAGGCTGAAGGCGGCTGACCAAGTCAGCAAGCTTGCCGGTCAGTCGCCTTGCTACGCGCGCAGCGCGTGCAACTTCGATGTAATCACCCTCGTCCATGGGATCTGGGTTGCAAATGTCGGAAGCGAACTCCTCGACGTCACTCAGGATCACTGCCGCTTCTTTCACTCGCGACAGCGACGCATCAACGAAGAACCACGTCATATCTGTCGGGTTATTGGCATTCAATCCTTTCGGAAGTTTTCCCAAGGAAAACTCGGCGACGGAAATATTCGATTCGATAGGCGGATTGATCAAGTAAATGGCGTCGAGTGCCTGGCAAAGTGCGTCAGATACTTCGTCCAATGTCGCTGGTGCTGCAGTTCGCTTGTCTTTCATCTGGTGGTTCCCTCAATCCAAGTTGGCTTCACCTGTCACAGCGACAGGGCCAAAAAAATCTATGGATCGATTTCGAACGATGCAACAAATACTTTTAGGCGAATTATTTTTTGTTTTTCTTTAGGAAGTTTTCAGAAAATATCGACGCTATCTCCTCACTTAAATCAGTGGGTTAGAGGCACCATGTTCGGCTCTGGTCGCCCGAGACATCGCCGCTGTGATCTCGCACCTCAGGTATCAAGGGGACTCGAGATCGCCAACATCTTGGCCAAGTGCGCAAATTGAATTCCGTCACCACACAAATGTCGAAGAGACGAGCGCATCGAACTCGCGTGCTGGGACTTGATGTCGTGCGCGCGTCCGCCAGCGGGATTTGGTGCCCCTAGGTGCGTGACGCTGATCTAAGGATCTCGGGAACAGCGCGACAGCTTTCGAAAGGCGCCGCATCCAAGATCGCGTCGGTCTGATGCTCTCGGACGTCCCTCCGACGAGATGGCAAGCGCTAGGGTTGCGACGGCCACCAAGAGCATCGGTGCAGCGGGCACAGCCAAACTGCGACTCTAAGTCCGCGGACGCTCTGAGAAGTTTGCTGCTCTAGCTCGTAGATCTTCGACAGCAGCGCGTTGTTCTGCTGGCGGAAGCGAAGCGAATGCCCGAATGGCCTCTGCCATTACTTCGTCGTCAGCGTAGAGCGATGCCAGCGGCACGCCTAGGCAGTCCGCCAGGTTTTGGGCAGTAGCGGAGTCACTGTCGTGGACGCCGCGTTCGTATCGATTAACCCTAGTTCGTGCCACGTCTGCCGGAATTCCAGCGCGGATGCCCAGCGCTTCTTGGGTTAGCCCGGCAGCTTGTCGTGCCGCTTTAAGGCGAGCAGCGAAAACGGCGCGGGCGTCGACTTTTGGCAAGGCATCCGGCGGGTCTGAGGGCCCGGAGAGGATGCATGCTCAATTTTCGCCTGTAAGCTACGTTAAACGTAACACAGGCGCGCGTAGCGCTGATTCAAGGGGCGGTGAATGAAGCAAGTGTTGTTGCTCTCTCTTGTAGTGCTAGTAGGTTGCAGTCGCGCACCCGTGTTCGATGCAGCGGAGGCTGCCAAGCGCGTTGTAAGTGCGAGCTTGAAAGATCCGGAATCCGCACGATGGACGGACGTTCGTGCAGAGCAGATGCACGACGGTTACGTTGCATGCGGGTGGGTTAACTCGAAGAACTCATTTGGAGGATATGGCGGGCAAACGCACTTCGCGGCTGCGTTCAAGGCGGACGGCAAGGGTTCCGCGGACTTCGCCGATAGTCCTGCGCTCGCACTGATTCAAAAAACGTCGTGCGACGTCATGTTCGACGTCGCGAAGCGGCACTCGCCACCGGCGAGATGGGCGAGCGAGAGGGCGGAAGTTGTCGCGCGATCGAAAACGGAGATCGATAAGTTGACGCCGGAATTGTTGAGGCTCACGCGGAACGCGAACTGAGGACGGTTCGCGATTGCGCTTGCTGCGGTTCGCGCCCGACAGCGAATCGCGCACGTGCTACGTTACGTTGCAACGCGGGCGTGCTACATATCGACGGATTAGGAACGCCTAAGTCCTTGATTTGTCGTTCTGAAAAACTGCAACGAACAGAGTCGTTGTAGCAGCGTCCTAAGTTATTGATTTTAAATGGATGTTAGCCAGTTCGAATCCGGCTACCCCGACCAATTCGATGCATCACGACGCCCGGCCCCGTGCCGGGCGTCGTCGTGTCGGTCGCGTGTCGTCGGTCATGGCGACGACCGGCCGACGCCGCTACAGAGTGACTCGCTCAGACTCTCCGGAACTTTCGTCACGCGCGCCCGGTCACAGGCGCCGACCTCGTCCAGGGAATCAGGAGCCGTCATGCGCTTTGCACTGTTTACGCTCGCCGTCGCCGCGGCATCGGTGGCGTTCGACGCGACCGCCCAGCAACCGGCACCGGTCCCGCCTGCAGCAGCTACTGCGCAGGATCGTCTGCTGGATACGGCGGTCGTGCGCGCGCCAGGGCCCGGGATGTGGAAGGTGCGGCGTGGCGACAACACGCTGTGGATTCTCGGCACGGTTTCGCCGCTTCCGGCGCGCATGGCGTGGAATTCCGCGCGCATGCGGTCCGTCGTCGCGTCCGCAGACGAGGTGATGTACGAGCCGTCGGTGGTGGTCGACGCCGACATCGGCTTCTTCGGCAAGCTCGCCTTGCTGCCGTCGCTGGTCGGCATTCGCGACCTCCCGGATGACGCGCACCTGCGCGACGTGCTGCCGCCGGCGTCGTACGCGCGATGGCTGCGTCTGAAGCAGCGCTACATCGGCAACGACGGCGGCGTGGAGTCCTGGCGGCCGATCTTCGCGGCGCAGAAGCTCTACGAGGAAGCGCTCAAGACGCGCGGGCTGTCGACCAAGGGCGTGGTGTCCGACGCGCTCGGCGACGCCCTGAAGGCCCGAGGCATCAAGGGCGTTTCGACCGCGGCGAAGGTGAAGATCGCCAATCCGAAGAAGGCGCTCAAGGAGTTCAAGGGCACGCAGCTCGCCGACGTCCAGTGCTTCGATCGCGTTCTGGATCGTGTCGAAAACGATCTCGACCTGCTGCAGTCGCGCGCTGACGCCTGGGCGTCCGGTGACGTCGATACCTTGCGCCGCCTCGACCGTCCCGAAGCCAGCGAAGCCTGCGAAAACGCCGTGCTGAGCGGTGCGTTCGCGGAGAAGTACGGCCTCGACCGGTTGCAGGCGCAGGCCACGGCGAAGTGGCTGTCGGAAGCGGAAGCGAGCCTGACGAAGAACCGCGTTACCTTCTCGACGCTGCCCATGAGCGAACTGCTGTCGCCGACGGGCATCGTGTCGAAGCTGGCGGCGCGGGGATATGTCGTCGAAGCACCCATGACGGAGCCAGCGCAGCAATCCGTTGCGCCGACCGCAGTCGGTGGGGCTCTCTAGTCGTTCGCACCGACGTCGCGTTCGCCCGGCGCCACACGTGCTTGCAGAGCGCGTCTCGTTTGCGACGTAGCGACATCGCATCGTGGCCGAAACGCGCTGGCCCGACCGTCACGCACCAGCGCCGACAGGCGAGAACGGTGCAACATCTCCCGCACGCAAACGCGACGCGGTCGATCGACGTGACGCGTCTCGCGAACGGGGAAGGACTCAGCTCGCAGCAGCGCGCGGCGGGTTCAGAAGCTGCGGCCAGCGTGCCGTGACCGACGCGCGGATACCCGCAACATCCAGACCTGCTTCGGCGAGCAGCTGCTCGCGACTCGCGTGGTGCTGGAACTCGTCCGGCAGGCCGAGGTGCAGCACGGGCAACGTAATGCCTTCGGCCGCAAGCAGTTCGGCGACGCCCGATCCGGCGCCGCCCGCGACGACGTTGTCCTCGAGTGTGACGAAGCCGTCGTGCGTGCGCGCGAGTTCGAGGATCAGTTCGCGATCCAACGGCTTCACGAAGCGCATGTTCGCGACGGTGAGTCCGAGTTCGTCACCGACGACCTCCGCCGCCGGCACGATCGCGCCGAACGCAAGCAGTGCGATGCGCGAGCCGCGACGACGAATTTCGCCGCGACCGATCGGCAGCGTGTCGAGCGTCGGTTCGATCGCGACACCGGGGCCGGTGCCGCGCGGATAACGCACTGCGGCCGGGCCTTCGAAGTAGTGGCCGGTCGACAGCATCTTGCGGCACTCGTTCTCGTCGGCTGGCGCCATCACCACCATGTTCGGCACGCAGCGCAGGTAGGAGAGGTCGAGGTTGCCCGCGTGCGTCGCGCCGTCGGGGCCGACGACGCCGCCGCGATCGATCGCGAACAACACGTCGAGGTTCTGGATCGCGACGTCGTGCACGAGCTGGTCGTAGCCGCGCTGCAGGAACGTCGAATAGATCGCGCAGACCGGCTTCGCGCCTTCGCAGGCCATGCCCGCCGCGAGCGTCACCGCATGCTGCTCGGCGATGGCGACGTCGAAGTAGCGGTCGGGATATTCCTTGCTGAAACGCACCAGTCCCGAGCCCTCGCGCATCGCGGGCGTGATGCCCATGACGCGCGGATCGGCCGCGGCGATGTCGCACAGCCAGTCGCCGAACACGTCGGTGTAGGTCGGCTTCTTCGCGCCCGTCTTCGCGACCATGCCCTTGGCGGGATCGAACGGCGACACGGCGTGGTAGCCGATCTGGTCGCCTTCGGCGGGCTCGTAGCCCTTGCCCTTGGTCGTAATGATGTGCAGCAGCTGCGGGCCCTTGAGGCCCTTCAGCGTCTTGAGCGTGGCGACCAGCGCGTCCATGTCGTGGCCGTCGATCGGGCCGGTGTAGTGGAAGCCCATCTCCTCGAACAGTGTGGACGGCACGAACATGCCCTTCCAGTGTTCTTCCCAGCGACGCACGAATCGCGCGGGGCCCTTGTTCTTGTCGCCGAGCAGCTTCTTGCCGCCTTCGCGGATCGCGTTGAGCGCGCGGTTGCCGCTCAGCCGCCCCAGCATCTTCGTCAACCCGCCGACGTTCTCGCTGATCGACATCTGGTTGTCGTTGAGGATGACGAGCAGGTTCGGCTCGGGCTCCATGCCGCCGGCATGCATCAGCGCTTCGAACGCCATGCCCGCCGTCATCGCGCCGTCGCCGATCACCGCGACGACCTTGCGGTCATCGCCCTTGGTCTGCGCGGCGATCGCCATGCCGAGCGCGGCGGAGATCGACGTCGAGCTGTGGCCGACGCCGAACGTGTCGTATTCGGAGTCCTCGCGCTTCGGAAACGGCGCGACGCCGTCCTTCTGCTTGACCGTCGCGATCGTGTCGCGGCGGCCGGTCAGGATCTTGTGCGGATAGGTCTGGTGGCCGACGTCCCAGACCAGGCGGTCGACCGGCGTGTCGAACAGCCAGTGCAGGGCGACCGTCAGCTCGATCACGCCGAGCCCTGCGCCGAAGTGGCCGCCGACGAGGGCGACCTGCTCGATCAGGTACGCGCGCAACTCGTCGGCGATCGCCTGCAGCTCGTCCTCGCCGAATTCGCGAAGGTCGGCGGGCGTGGCGATGCGCGAGAGGCGCGGGTAACGCTGCGGATCGATCATGTAAGCGGCCGGCAAAACGAACTGCGCATTGTCCCGCCGCGAGGCGGGCAGCGGCAAGGCGCGCCGTGTCGCGTACGGCGGGTGTACAGCCCGGTCAGCGGCCGCGCAGGCGGCCGAACAGCCCCGACTTGCCGGCTTCGGGCTCGGGCTCCGGCTCGCGGTACGGCTCGGCGAAGCCCGTCGCGAGCGACGCGTTCACGAAGTCCGCGACCTCCGCTTCCGGCACGCTGCTGGCTTCGGCGACTTCCTTCACGGTCGCCGGGCCTTTCATCATCGCGGTCGCGATGCGGAAGTGCTTCGGGAACTCGCGTTCGGTCTGCGGCCACTTGATGAGGCGGAAGCGGTCGTCCGGGTCGTAGCCCGGCGCGATCCGGCCTTCGCCGGCGAGCAGCGCGCCGTACCAGATGAGGCGTGCGATCGGCTGCGGCGCACCGAGCGCGGCGGTCTGCGCATTCCAGACGTCGGGTGAAACGGTCTCGAAGTCGGCGAGCTTGGCGTCGCGGGAGAACAGCGGCGCGACCGGCTTGAGCGCCGACGGGCCGAAGTACTGACGCTGGTCGGTGTCGAGCAGCACGGCGGTGCCGTTGTCGGCGAAGCGCACGCGGCCGCGCAGGCGGCCGGAGGCGAGCCATTCGGCGAGCGACTGCGGTTCGGCGCTGCGCGCGGGGGTCGGCGCCGGAGCGGGCGCGGGCGTCGGTGCGGCGGCCGGCGGTGGCGCCACCGGTTCGATGCTCGGCGCGGGCGGCATCACCTGCGCGACAGCGACGCTCGGCGGCTCGTTCGCGGGCGCGGCGGGCTCGGTGATCGCGATCGGGTTGGCCGGCAGTTCCGTCGCGGTGATCGGCGCGGGGCGCTCTTCCGGCAGCTGGTCGGTCGGCTGCGGCGACGGCGTCATGCCAGACGGTTTCGCAGCGACGGGTTCCGGGGCCGGTGCAGCTGCGGGAGCCGCAGCCGGGGGCGGCGTCGGTGCGGCGGCAGGCGCGGGCGCCGCGGCGACGGCTTCGACACCGTTCGCGACGCGGATATCGCGCAGCAATTCGGTCAGCGCATCGGCGTCGACCGGACGGCCCAGGCGATACGGCGCCTGCGTGCGCGGCGACGCGGTCAGGCCGACGACCTGCTTGCCCGCATTGTGCAGGCGCAGCCAGCTCATCGGGCCGTACATGCTGTCCATGTCGACCACGACGTAGTCCGCATGCGTGTCGGGCACCAGCTGCCAGCCACCGCCCGAGGCCGGCAGTGCGCGTTCGAACGCGCTGCGCAGCTCGCCCTCGGTGGAAGCGTCCATGCCGGTGAAGCCCAAAGTCAGTGCGGCCATACGTCTCTGCCTGATATTTGGGTCGAGTGTCGCGAAGGGGTCACCCGGCGTCAACGCGCAAAAGGCATGGGCGCGGACATGCGATGCACGCACGCTGCCGAATCGTGAACAGGCACGCAGTCCTCAGCCGGCGATGCGGCGGTTGCGCCTCGGCAGCTGCGCCTTCAGAAATTCCATCTGGTCCGCCAGGATGTGGCGGTTCGACAGGATCAGGTGTTCGATCCAGCTCGGCCGGTACGGCACCGCGAGCAGCGGCATGCTGGCCTGTTGCGGCGTGCGATTGCGCTTGCGCGAATTGCACGGGAAGCACGCGGCGACGACGTTCTCCCACGTATCGCGTCCGCCCTTCGACAACGGCATGACGTGATCGCGCGTGAGCTGGCTGCGCGGGAACAGCTCGCCGCAGTAGAGGCACAGATGTGCGTCGCGGGCGAACAGCGCGGGGTTCGTCAGCGCAGGCGTCGGATTGAGTGCGTGTGCACGCGCGCGGCCGCGCGTCGCGACGATCGGATGCAGTTCGATGATGCTCTGGTCGCCGGTGCTGCGCGCCTGGCCGCCGCGCACGCGCAGGCAGGGTTCGCCGAGCGTCCAGGCCACCGCACCGCGCGCGTAGAGGCAGGTGGCTTCGTGCCAGTGCAGCCAGTCGAGGACGTGGCCGTGGGCATCGAGGGAGAGCAGGCGCACACCGTCGAGCGGGAATCCGCCGGGCGGCGGCGACAGCGGTTCCGCGGACCAGACGGGATCGTGGTCGACGAGTCGCAGGCGTGCGTGATGGTGCGCCATGGCCCGAGCTTATAACGAGCCGGTGACGTTTGGGCGTCACCGGCTCGCGTCGCGGCGAATCCGCCGCTTCCCGGTTCAGCGCCCGGCGTCGAAGGCCTCGGCGTCGAGGGCCATCAGCGCGTCGGCGCCGCTGCGGATCGCCGCGGCATGGAGGAGGGTGCGGGGCAGGATGCGCTCGAAGTAGAAGCGCGCGGTGGCGCGTTTCGCGTCGGCGAAGGCCGGCGTCACGGAGGCGCCGTCGAGCGCGGCGACGCTGCGCGCCCACCAGTAGCCCAGCAGCACGTAGCCCGAGAACATCAGGTAGTCGTACGACGCCGCGCCGAGCTCGTCCGCGTTCTCGCCGCTGCGCTGCGCGATCGACACGCTGAGGTGCTGCCACTGTGCCGCGAGGTCGGACAGCTCCGCGCAGTACGTGCCGATCTCGCCATCGCCGGCGCGGGACTCGGCAAACGAACGAATGCGGCCGAGCATCGCCTTCAGCCCGGCGCCCTTCATCTGGATGACTTTGCGACCCAGCAGGTCGAGCGCCTGGATGCCGGTGGTGCCTTCGTACAACGTGGTGATGCGCGCATCGCGTGCGAGCTGCTCGAGGCCGTGCTCGTGGATGTAACCGTGGCCTCCGAAGCACTGCAGCGCGTCGTACGTGACCTCGATGCTCCACTCAGTCAGGCAGGCCTTCACGATCGGCGTCAGGAAACCGACCAGCGCGTCCGCTTCGGCGCGTTCGTCTTCCGTCGTCCCGTGCGACGCGATGTCGAACTGCAGCGCGGCGTCGTACGACATCGCGCGGCCGCCTTCGACCAGCGCCTTGCACGTCAGCAGCATGCGGCGCACGTCGGGGTGGACGATGATCGGATCTGCCGGCTTGTCCGGGAATTTCGCGCCGGTCGCCGAGCGCATCTGCAGGCGTTCCTTCGCGTAGGCGAGCGCGTTCTGGTACGCGCGATCCGAAAGACCAAGACCCTGCAGACCCACCGCGAGGCGCGCGGTGTTCATCATGACGAACATCGCCATCAGGCCCTTGTGCGGTTCGCCGACCAGGTAGCCCTCCGCGCCGTCGAAGTTCATCACGCACGTCGCTGAGCCATGGATGCCCATCTTGTGTTCGAGGCTGCCGCAGCGAAGCGTATTGCGCTCGCCGATCGAACCGTCCTGCGCGACGCGGAACTTCGGCACGACGAACAGCGAGATGCCGCGGCTGCCGGCGGGTGCGTCGGGCAGTTTCGCAAGCACGAGATGGACGATGTTGTCCGTCATGTCGTGCTCGCCGGCGGTGATGAAGATCTTCGTGCCGGAGATCGCGTAGGTGCCGTCGTCGCGCGGTTCCGCGCGCGTGCGCAGTAGGCCGAGATCGCTGCCGCAGTGCGGCTCGGTGAGGCACATCGTGCCGGTCCAGCGGCCTTCGACGAGCGGCTTCAGGAAGACCTCGCGTTGCCACTCGGTGCCGTACACCGACAGCGCTTCCACGGCACCGTTCGACAGCAGCGGAAAGTTGCCCCAGGCGAGGTTCGCGGCGTCGACCATTTCCTTGATCGGGAAACCGACGAGGTGCGGCAGGCCTTGGCCGCCGTGCTCGGTCGCGGTGACCAGGCCGGTCCAGCCGCCTTCGACGTACTGCGCGTATGCCTCCTTGAATCCGGGCGGCGTGCGCACGTCACCCGTCGCGGCGTCGAGCGTGCAGCCGACTTCGTCGCCGACGCGATTGAGCGGCGCGAGCACCTGCGTGGCGAAGCGCGCGCCTTCCTCGAGCACGGCGTCGATGACGTCGCGCGTGGCATCGGTGTAGCCGAGGTGCGCGAAGGCCTGTTCGCTGCGCAGCAGGTCGAACAGCACGAAGCGCATGTCGGTCAGCGGGGCGTCGTAACGGCTCATCGCGGCGATCTCAGCGGAGCACGCCGGGCAGGCCCGGCGCGGGGTTCAGGGTGCTGCTGTGGCGCACGTCGAAGGTCTTCTGCGACTTCTTCTCGGGCGTCGCGGTGATCTGGCCGTCGAGTCGGTAGTCGACGGCGCGACCCGAGGCGAGCGCATCGGCCACCGCGAGCTTCGCAGCGGTGGCGGGCTGCACGCGCACGTCGATGACGTCCGCCGATTCGGGCCCGATGTCGAGCCCGGGCGAGGCCACGACGTCGCCGGCCGCCTGCTGCGCCGCGTTGAGCGTCAGCCGCACGCTGTCGAAGCGCATCGGGATGGAGCTGTAGTTCTGCAGGCGAAGCTGCAGATCCCAGGCGCCGTCGGCGCGCACGGTCAGTTGCTGGATCTGCGCGGTCGGCTCGGACACGCGACGCACGGGGCCGCCTGCGCAGGCGGCGAGCAAGGCGAATGCGGTGCCGGCGAGGGCGAGGCGGAGGGGCGTAGCAAGACGCATCGAGCGGCTCCTGTCGGAATCGCGTCGAGCATACCGCCCCGCACGGTGGCTGCGGAGCACGGCGGTCGCGTCAGTCCAGCAGGCCCTTGCGCAGCGCGTATCGCACGAGCTCGGCGGTGTTGCGGACGCCTACCTTGTCCAGCACGCGTGCGCGGTGGTTCTCCGCGGTCTTCGCGCTGATGTCGAGCTTTCGCGCGATTTCCTTGGTGGTGTGGCCTTCGGCGATGAGGTGGAAGACTTCGCGCTCGCGCGCGGTGAGCCGGCCGTAGGGGTCGTCGAGCGTGCGTTCGGGATGCTGCAACTGCTGCGCGAGCGTGCGCGCCGCCTGCGGCCCGAAATGCCCGCGCCCCGCGTGCAGGTTGCGCACGGCGGCGAGCAACTCGGACGCTGCACTGTCCTTGACCAGATAGCCCGACGCGCCGGCCCGCACAGCCTGCAGCACGTACTCGTCTTCCTGGTGCATGGTCAGCACCAGCACGCGCGTCTGCGGCAACGCCTCGCGCAGGCGACGCACGACCTCGATGCCGCCGAGCCGGGGCATGGAGAGATCCGCGACGACGATGTCGGGCTGCACCGCGATCGCCTTCTCGACCGTCTCGATGCCGTCGGCCGCCTGCGCGACCACCTGCACGTCGCCGTCCGCCTGCAGCAGGCCCACCAGGCTTTCGCGCACCAGCGTGTGGTCGTCGGCGATGAGGATGCGGATCGGCATCGGCGCACCGTGCGGTGCCGGCCGTGGCGGCGTCAAGCCGGGGCGCGCCCCACGCTAGCCCGCGAGTGGCACGATCGCGCGGATGCGCGTGCCGTGGCCCGGCTCCGAATGCACTTCGAGGACGCCCTCGAACAGGCGCAGGCGTTCGCGCATGCCGGACAGGCCGCTGCCCGAGGCGCGCGCCGCGAGGTCGAACCCGACGCCGTCGTCGACCACCTGCAACTGGAGCCGGCCGTCGCGTTCGACCAACCGCAGCAGCACGCTGCGCGCTTTGGCGTGCTTGGCGATGTTGTTCAGCGCCTCCTGCGCGACGCGGAACAGCAGCGTCTGGCGTTCGCCGTCCAGCGGCGGCAGCGGTTCGACTTCGACGGCGACCGAAATCCCTGCCGTCTGGCCGACGCTGCGGCCAAGCCATTGCAACGCGGGTTCGAGGCCCAGGTCGTCGAGGATGGTGGGACGCAGCAAACGCGACAGTTCGCGCGTGTCCTCGAGCGTGTCGGCGCACAACGACACGGCGGCGTCGAGCGCATCGCGGAGCCCCGCGGCGTCAGGTGAATCACGCAACTGCGCGAGGCGATGCTTGAGTGCGGTGAGGTTCTGCCCAACGCCGTCATGCAGGTCGCGCGCGAGGCGGCGGCGTTCGTCTTCCTGCACGCGCAGCACCGAGCGGCCGAGGCGTCGGAATTCGCGTTCGTTCGCTTCCAGGCGCTGCACGAGCTGCGCGTAGCGGTCGACAGGATCGTTCATGGCGTCTTCGATGCGACCGCAGGCGAGGGCGCTGGCCGCGCTGCCGCGAATTGGGCGCGGGCGTCGCGCGCTGCGGCGTCGGCATCGTTCGCAGCCGCGCTGTCACCGAGCGTACGCTCGGCCGCAGCGGCCTGCTCGTGCAGCGATGCGACGACGGGGTTCGATGTTCCGCGCAGCCACGTCGAGGCATCGCGATACAGGCGGAGCGCGGTGTTCGCATCGCGACGCGCAAGCGCCGAACGCATCGCCAGATCCGTCCACTGCAGGCGAAGGCCGGCGTTGCCGAGTGCCGCCGTCGGCGCGTCGAGCGACGCGGGATCGCGGCCCGACATCCGCGCCTGCAGCAGGTCGAGCTCGAGTTGCAGCGCGCGCACGCCGGACGCCACGGCGAGCGGTTGCGCTTTCGCGAGCGCGGCGAGCGCACCGCGTCGGTCGCCGCGTGCATCGGCGAGCTGTGCGCCGAGGCGGCCGGCGATCGCGCGCTGCTCGGTCGACGCCTCCGCGAGATCCGCCTGAAGCGCAGCGAGTACACGCGACGCGGCGTCGACATCGCCGGCATCGAGTCGCGCTTCGGTCTCCAGCAGTCGCGCATCGACGCTGCCGCGGAGGTCGTCGCGTTCCTTGAATAAGCGCAGCGCCGCCGCTGCGTTGCCGACGGCCGCGCCGGTATCGCCGCGCGCGATCGCGAGCTCGGCGAGGTTGCGATACGCGACCGCCGCTTCCTCCGCCATCTGGCGACGCTGCGCCTGCGTGAGCGCATCGTGCTGCGCCTCGTTCGCCGCGGCCCAACGTCCACGCGCGGCATGCAGCAGGCCGAGGTTCTGGCGCGTGCGGATGACGCCGGTTTCATCGCCGAGCGTTCGGTAGGCCTCGGCAGCACGCTGCCAGTACGTCTGCGCGTCGTCGTAGGCGCCGAGCTGGTATTGCGCGAAGCCGATGTCGTTGAGCGCCTGCGCGACGCCGTGCGGATCGCCGGCGCGCTCGTAGCCCTGCAACGCGAGCCGGAATGCGTCGAGCGATGCCGCGTAGTGACCGCGCTCTTCCTCCAGCAGCCCACGCTCGTTGTCGACCGCCGCGAGCCCCGCGCGATCGTTGAGTTCCACGTTGATGCGACGCGCTTCGTCGAGCGCGGCCGCCGCGGCGTCGAACGCACCGCGCTGGCTCAGCAGGTTGGCGAGGTTGCGTTGGCTGGTCGCGACGCCACGCCGATTGCCGACCGCGCGTCGAAGCTCGACGGCGCGTCGGTACTGCTCCTCGGCATCCGCCGTCTGACCGAGCCGGCCATAGCCCACCCCGAGCGCGTTCACGGTCTCTGCTTCGCCGTACGCATTGCGGCCGCGCTTGAACAGCACCAGCGCGCGCAACAGGTAGTCGTCGACTGCGGGGCGCGCGTCGCCCTTGAGGATCGAGAACTTGCCGAGTTCGAACCAGGCGCGGGCGTCCTGCGCGTCGTGCTCGGTGAGCTGCTGAAGTTCGGCGACGGCGGCGTCGAATTCACCGGCCGCGCCCAGCGAACGGGCGAGCTGGAGCTGCGCGAACGTGTCGGAGGGCGATTGCGATGCCAGCGCGCGCCATGTCCGTGCTGCCCCTGCCGCGTCGCCCTCGAGCAGGGCACGCGAGGCGCCCAGACGCTCACGAAGTCGCGGCGGCAGGGTGGACGCACCGCGTTGCGCGCGATCGATGGCGTTCAGTGCGACATCGTCCTCGCCGACCGCCTGTGCGACGTCCGCGAGCGCGATCGAGGCCGCCGGATCATCGCGGTCGAGCGCAGTAGCCTGCTGCAGCGTGGCGAGCGCGACGTCGTAATGGCCGGCGCGGCGCGCGAGTTCCGCAGCGCCCTGCAGGGCCAGCGCGTTCGACGGCGGCAGGCGCACCGACGGTGCGGCGGTCATGCCGAATATCGACGTGGCTTGCGGAAGTCGAAGCCACGCCGCGAGCGCGTCGGCGGGCGAGGGCGCGTTCGGGCCGGCGATGCGGATGTCGCCCGCACCGTCCTGATCGCCCGCGACATGCCAGCCTTGCTTCGTGTGTGCGAGTTCGAGGCGCACCACGCGGCTCGCGGCACCGGCGCGACGCATCGCGTCCAGCGAGGGACGTCCTGTCGCATCCAACTGGCCGAGCGCCTGCAGCATGCGATCCGTGTCGACGCGCGCGAGGCCCGGCGCATCGGCCAGCGCGGCACGCAGTCGCATGTCGAGACCAACGCGTTCGCTCTCCGGCACGTCGTCGCCTTCCAACGGCATCAGCAGCACGCGATCGAGCGGTCGCGACGGCGCGGGCGCCACGGCATCCACGGGCGCGCGGTGCGTCCACCAGTACGCGCCGCCGCCGGCCGCGATGAGTGCGATCGTGATGGCCGCTAACCACCTTGCGCTGCGTACGCGATCGCGCGGCACCTCGCGACGGTCGATCGCCTGCACCACCGCGGCCGCATCGGGCAGCCGATGCGCGGGCTGCGGACGCAGCAAACGTTCAACGAGTCGCGCGACCCACGACGGCACGCCCGCGCGCTTCGTCGTCACCAGCGGCGGCGTGCGTACGAGTCGCTGGGCGAGTGCTTCGGCAGCGGTCGCCGACGCGAACGCGCGTTCACCGGTCAGCATTTCGTGGAGGATCAGGCCCAGCGCGTAGAGATCGCTGCGCGGTCCGATGGGATCGCCGCGCGCCTGCTCGGGCGACAGGTAATCCGGCGTGCCGACGATGCCCGCCGTCGCGCTGCGCGTGCTGGTCGCGATGGATCGCGCGACGCCGAAGTCGGTGATCGACGCGTTGCCGTCCGCCGCGACGAGCACGTTCGCCGGCTTGAGATCGCGATGCACGACGTCGCGCGCATGCGCGGCCTGCAGCCCCAGCGCGACATCGCGCGCGATGCGCAGTGCGACGTCGACATCGAGCGGGCCGCGATCGATGATGCGATCCAGCGGCTCGCCGTCGATCAGGTCCATGCTGATCAGCCAGCGAGTTTCGCCGTTCGCGAACTCGTGGCGCGCGATGTCGTGGATGCGCACGACGTGCGGGCTCGACACCTGCCGCGCGAGCAGCAACTCCTGCCGGAACCGTTCGAATGCATCGGCGCGCTGTGCGATCTCGGGACGCAGCAGCTTGATCGCGACGGGCACGCCGAGCGATTCGTCCAGCGCGCGATACACCACGCCCATGCCGCCGACGCCGACCAGCCCTTCGATACGGAAACGCCCAGCCAACAGCGTGCCGGGCGCGAGGTCCATCTGCGCGTAGAGGCCGGTGGACGTCGCGTCGGTCATCGCGTCGGCGCGTGACCCGCGAGCAGTTGCGACCAGTCGCCGGCGCTCGGCGGATCCACGCCGCCCTGCGCTTCGCCACGCGCCGCCAGCCACAGCGCGCAACGTTCGGCGAACGCCTGCAGCAGCTCGACGTCGAGCGTGGTCAGCGGCGGGCCGGCTTCACGGCGATCGGCGTACACGGCGCCAAGCGCGCGGTTGCCGTCGAGCAGCGGCAGCGCGACGAGCGTGCGCAGGCCGCCGCGCACGACGGACTCGCGGCCCGACAGCCAGGCGTCCTGGCCGATGTCGTTGAACACCACCGGCGCGCGCGTGCGCAGCGCCTGCGCGACGGCGCCGAGGCTCCCCGTGAATTCGGGCCCGGTCGCGAGCGATGCGTCGAGCGCGATGGACGTCGCCACCCGATAACGCCCGCCGCCCGCGATCAGCACGAAGCCACGCGTGCAGCCGGCAAGTTCCAGAACGGCGCGCAGGCTGTGTTCCAGCAGGGTGTTCGTCGGCGCTGCGCCTTCGCGCGGTTGCGCCATCGCTTCGAGGCGCGCGGTCATCCGCGACGCTTCATGTCGCCGCTCCTGCCAGCGACGCGCCTGCTCTTCGGCCGCGTTCGTGTCGAGCATCGCGAACTCGCAATGCACGTCGCCGAAGCGCAGCCAGCAGCTGCGCGCGAGCGCCGTCTGGTTGATGCGCGCGCCGTCGACGAACGAGCCGTTCTTGCTGTCGAGATCCAGCAGCCGCCATGTGCCGTCTACCTGCGGTTCCAGCTCGGCATGGCGACGCGACACCGACACATGCGACAGCAGGAGATCGGCCTCGGGTGCACGGCCGATGCGCAGGCGATCGCCGGGGGCGACGATGCGCGCGATCGCGGCGCCTTCGGGGATGTATGCGATCAGTCGTGCCTGCATGCCTGCATCTTAGGGCCAGTTCTGCCGCTTGCCATGCGATGCACCGCACCGTACGCAGCGGTGCGGGCCGCGAAAACGCGAAGCCCCCGGCGGTGCGGGGGCTTCGGGGATGAACGCGACAGGTTGCCGCCGGTCTAGTGTCCCAAGTTGCGCAGGTAGGCGATCGAGAACTTCGCCGTCGCGACGCCCGCGAGCAGCTCGCCCGCGGTGTTGTTGCCGCCGCCGCCCGCGAGCCACGTGTCGGGAATCGCGGTGTCGGCACGGGCATCGACGCGTGCGGCCAGCGCGTCGAGCGCGGCCAGTGCGTCGTCGTAGCGGGCATCGGCCACCGCCTGCGCGGCGGTCGCGCGCTGCGCTTCGAGCGGCGCCGCTTCGGACGCCGGCAGCGTCGCGATGCGCGTGCGCAGGCGCTCGAGCTTTTCGTCGACGACGTCGCCGGTACGACGCACGTCGGCGAGGATCAGGAACTGCGAGAAGCCGCCCGTGGTGCCGCGCGCGCGCACGCTGCCCTGCGCCACTTCCGTCGTGATGTCGCGGAACGCGCCACCCAGCGGCGCCTTGAACAGGCGATAGCTGGAGCCGTAGGTGTAGGCGAGTGCGTGCGTGTGGATCTCGACCTTGACCGTGCGGTCGAAGGACAGGCCGCCGGCGGGCGGCTCGACCGTCACCAGCAGCGGGAAGGCCGAGTCGAGCGACGCGAGCGACCCCGGCAGGCGCGCGAGCAGCTGCGGGTCGCTGAGCGACACCGACTGCGCCGAGATGCCGAGGTTCGCGGGCGTCAGGCCGTGCGGCGAGTCGAAGGTGAGCGTCATGTCCGCCAGCGGCGCAGTGGACGGCCCGATCACCACGGTCGCGACGCTGCCCTGCACGTCGACCTGCACGGGCAGGGACTGTGCGGAGGCGAGCGGAGCGGCGAGCGCGAGCAGGGCGAAGATGAAGCAGCGGACGAGACGCGTCATGGCGACTCCGAAGCGTGTTGAACCCCTGGATGCGGCGACGCTAGGGCCGGTGCGGTGAAGCAGGCGTCGTCGCGGACGCCACGACGGTACACCGGATGCCCGGGCCGGCGCGAGGCGGGAAACCCCCATCGGTTCATGGGTGTTTACCCCTGCGGCGCGTGGAGGCAACACCGGATGGGACGCCGGTCGCAGGAATGGGACAACAGGCCGTCGCCCGCCGGGCGCCCCGACCTGGAGTCCCCCGATGTCCGCTTCGCGCTCCCTCTCCCTCCGCGTTTCCGCCCTCGCGTTCGGCCTGCTCGCCAGCGGCGTCGCGCTGGCCGATGCCCACCTCGACAGCCAGCTGGTGCAGAAGCTGGCCGCCGCCGCCCCGGCCGACCAGATCGGCGTCGTCGTCACCTATCGCCAGTCCGGCCCGGTCAACGCGACCGAACTCGCCACCCTCAAGTCGCTCGGCATCGAGAAGGGCCGCACGATGCGCACGCTGCCGATCGCGGGCGTGCTCGCCACGCCTGCGCAGATCCGCACGCTCGCGAAGGACGGCGACGTCGTCTCGATCTTCTACAACGCGCCGCTGCGCTATTTCGACGTCGAAGCGAACCAGATATCCAGCGTCACCCGGGCGGTCTCGAACCCGGGCGACTTCAGCCGCGCGATTCCCTTCAGCGGCAAGGGCGTCGGCGTGATGATCAACGACTCCGGCATCGACGCGACGCACGACGATCTCAAGCTCGGCACGCACGTCGTGCAGAACGTGCTCGCGCCGCAGAACATCCTCGCGTCGCTCGCGTCCGACGTCGCGCCCGGCATCGTGCCGATGACCTATCTCGAGAACGTGCCGAACTCCGACATCAGCTCGGGCCACGGCACGCACTGCGCCGGCATCGTCGGCGGTAGCGGCCAGCGTTCGAACGGCCTGTATCGCGGCGTCGCGCCGGGCGCGTCCCTGGTCGGCTACGGCTCGGGCGCCGTGATCTCGATCCTCGACGCGGTCGGCGGCCTCGACTACGCGGCGACGAACCAGTTCAGCTACCGCGACACGATCCGCGTCGTCAGCAACTCGTGGGGCAGCAGCGGCACGTTCGAGCCGACCAACCCGGTGAACGTCGCGACCTACGAGCTCTACAAGCGCGGCATCGTCAGCGTGTTCGCGGCGGGCAATGACGGCCCCGGCGAAGACACGCACAATCCCTATGCGCAGGCGCCGTGGGTGATCTCCATCGGTGCGAGCGAGAAGGATGGCGTGCTGACCGGCTTCTCGTCGCGCGGCAAGCGCGGCGAAACCGGCACGTTCACCATGCCGGACGGTGTGGCGTGGACGTACCGCAACGAACCGACCATCGTCGCGCCGGGCGTCGACATCGTCTCCGACCGCGACCTCGCCGGCGCACTGCCGCCGCTGGAAGCGCAGCACGATTCCGAGACGCTCGATCCGGCGTACCTGCCGTTCTACACGCACATGAGCGGCACCTCGATGGCGACGCCGCACGTCGCCGGCATCATCGCGCTGATGCTCGAGGCCAACCCGAACCTCACGCCGGCGCAGGTCAAGGACATAATTTCGCGCACCGCGACCAACATGACCGGTCGCCTGGCGTGGGAAGCGGGCGCGGGTCACATCAACGCGTATGCCGCCGTCGCCGAGGCGAGCAAGGTGCGCACGGGCTACGGTGCGACCGTCAACGCGCTGCGCACGTTCAACTCGAACGCCGTGCTCGCGAAGGGCGCCGATCCGGTCCCGTTCTCGCTGTTCTTCTCGCCCGTCGGCACCGTCGACACGATGGAGTTCGACGTCGGGCCTGACGTCGCGTTCGTGAGCGCGCGTTCCACCGTCGACAACACCGTCGCGCTGGTGCTGATCGATCCGGACGGCGAGCAGTACGGTTCGTCGATCGCGCTGCCGGTCGAAAGCGACACGATCACGATCGGTGCGCCGGGCAAGCCGGGCAAGTGGAAGCTCACGGTCCGCGGCATCGGTTCGGTGTCGGGCGTCGCGCTGGATCCGGCGAAGGCCACGAACGGTTATGCGGCGCCGGGTTACGTCGACGGCGAGATCAGCTTCCTCAACTCGGGCGGCTACACCGGCCTCAACGACATCGCCAACCATCCGGCACGCTCGGCGATCGAGTTCGCGGTCGCCAACCGCCTCGTCGACGGCTATTCGGACAAGAACTTCCGTCCGGACGCCAACATCAAGCGCATCGAGCTCGCGCAGTACCTGTCGATGGGCCAGAACATCCGTCAGTCGCTGCCGTTCAACGGCAAGTCGAGCTTCAGCGACATCGGCACCGGCACCGTGGGCTATGCGGCCGCGGAAGCCGCGATCGCGAAGGGCGGCTCGCTGCGTGATCTCGCGCATTCGCAGGACGGCGTGATGGGCACGGTCAACGGCGCATTCCGCCCGAACGATTCGGTGACGCGTGTGTCGCTGGTCTACTCGCTGGTGCAGAGCATGGCGTTGCAGTCGCAGGCGCACTCGTTCAGCGGCGAGCTCACGGCCGCGTACGGCACGCAGCGTGTGCCGGTCGCGGATGCGGCGTCGATCCCGGCGGCCCTGCGCGGTTACGTCCAGCTCGCGCTCGACCTCGGCCTGATCAACGCCCGCTTCGCGGTCGAGCAGGGTCCGTACGACCTGCAGCCCACGCTGAAGGCGTACTTCGATCCGAACAAGACGGTGACGCGTGCGGCCTTCGCCGTTGCCGCCGGTCGTTACCTGACCGCGTACCAGGCTGCGCAGGACTGATCGCGTCCCCACCGCGACAGTCGTGCACAAAAAAACGCCCCGGGTCACCGGGGCGATTTCCTTTGCGACGAGACCAGGCGCGTTACTTGCTCGCGACGCGCTCGGCCTCGCGGATTGCCTTCGTGTCCAACGGACGGATCGCCTGGATGCGACAGGGCATCGTGCGGCCGGCGCCGAGCGGGATCACGTCATCGAGACGTGCCGACACCTCATTGATGATCCCGCTGTGTGTCAGCTGGATGCCGTGGGCCCATTCGAGGTCGGGGCAGTGTGAGAGATCGAGGAGATAAGCGCGGCCGGGCGACGTCCACAGCGCAAGCGCATCCGGCCCGAGCGGCGTCCACTGCGTGAAGCTGCTCGTGTAGACGAAATTGTTGACCGGCGCGCCGGCATTCGATCGATAGAGTTCCAGCTGGCGGGCGGTCTTGGCGGGATCGCTCGCGCATCCGGCGAGCGCGACCGCGGCAGCCACGAGTGCGACGAGAGTTCGCATGGCATCTGCTCCGATGCAGTTCAGTACACCGATCATGCGCCTCCGCCGAGCGCGACTGAACAGGCGGCGCCGACGGTGTTCAGGCCGCATGCGGCTTGCCAAGCCCTCCACGCGTCCGTAACATGCCGCCTCCCACGGCGACCCCGTGGATCCGGCCGGGTAGCTCAGTTGGTAGAGCAGGGGATTGAAAATCCCCGTGTCGGCGGTTCGATTCCGTCCCCGGCCACCATAATTCGATCGAAAAAGCCCGCAGCCGCTGCGGGCTTTTTTGTTGCCCGAACGTCGCCTTGACCCGGCTCGCCGCAGGCGGTCGAATGGCGGTCGAACCGCGGAGATCGCCATGAAGCTCTGGTCCATCGATGGCAACGCGCAAAAGCTCGACGGCGGCGCGATGTTCGGCAACGCGCCGCGCGCGCTGTGGTCGCGCTGGGCGGCGCCGGACGAGCAGGGTCGCATCGATCTGGCGTGCCGCGCATTGCTGGCGTCGCCGCTGGCGGGCAAGACCGTGCTGTTCGAGGCCGGCATCGGCGCGTTCTTCGAGCCGAAGCTTCGCGACCGCTACGGCGTTGTCGAGGACCGCCACGTGCTGCTCGACTCGCTCGCGCACGCCGGCTTTGGCCCCGATGACATCGACGTCGTGGTGCTTTCGCACCTGCATTTCGACCACGCGGGCGGTTTGCTGTCGGCGTGGAAGGAAGGCGCGGAGCCGTCGCTCGTGTTCCCGAACGCGACCTACGTCGTCGGCCGCCGCCATTTCGAACGCGCGCTCGATCCGCATGATCGCGACCGCGCGAGCTTCATCCCGGCACTGCCCGGCTTGCTGCAGTCGACGGGGCGACTCGAACTCGTCGACAGCGAACACTCGCGCACGCTCGGCGACGCGGTGCGCTTCCATTTCAGCGATGGCCACACGCCGGGCCTGATGCTCGCGGAGATCGTGGCCGCGCACGACGCCAACGGCTATCCGCATGGTGGCGTCGTGTTCTGCGCCGACCTGATCCCGGGGCGGCCCTGGGTGCACGTGCCGATCACGATGGGCTACGACCGCAACGCTGAGCTGCTGATCGACGAGAAGAAGGCATTCCTCGACGACATGCTCGCGCGCGACGTCCATCTCTACTTCACGCACGACCCCGCGTGCGCGCTCGCGCGTGTCGTGAAATCTTCGGACGGGCGTTTCAGCACGACCAACGAAGTGCCCGCGTTGCAGGCGCGTCCGCTCGCCGCATGAGGCCGATCGCGACGCTGGCGCTGGCTGCGCTCTTCGCCGCCGGCATTGCCCGTGCGGACGTCGCGCCGGAGAACGATCCGGCGCCGTCGAACGCGCTGGAGGATCCCGACTTCCATGTCGGCTCGAAGCAGTTCGGACTGGAACGTCGCGTCGAGATGTTCCAGTGGACGCGGGCCGACGACGGGCGCTACGGCACGATCTGGAACGCCGCGCCGATCGCATCCGACGAGTTCGATGCGCAGCACCGCAATCCTTCGAAGCTTCCGATCCGCAATCGCCAGTGGTGGGTCGATTCGGTGTCGCTCGACGGTCGTCCGCTGCCGATCGACGTCGTTCGGCTCCTGGGGCAATGGCAGACCGCGCGCCCGAATTTCTCGCGGCTCCCCGCCGACCTCGGCGCGAGCTTCCAGCCGGAAGGCGACGGCCTCGCGAGCAGCTACAACCCGCTCGCACCCGAAATCGGCGATGTGCGCATCACCTGGCACGAGTTCGTGCTTCCGCCGCTCGCCGGGAAAGTCGAACTCCGCGATGGCGTCTGGCAGTTGAGCGCGAAGGTGGCAGCGGCGCCCGCGGTTGCGCGGCCCGCCATCGACATCGCGGCCGCCGCGCGCAAGCCGGCGATGAAGCTGCGTCCCTGGCTCATCGCGATCGCCGTGGTCGCACTCGCGGGCCTGTGGTTCCTCACTCGCGCGATCACCGGAGGCAAGACCTGATGCCCGTCGTGACACTGCTCGTCGCCGGCCTGCACGGCCTGCTGCTGTTGTCGCTGTCGCTGCCCGTCGTGCTGATGCGCCGCGGTCGCAGGGTGGGCCTCGGTGACGGTGGCGATCCGCAACTGCTGCGCCGCATTCGCATCCATGCCAACTTCATCGAGAACGTGCCGTTCGCGCTGATCGTGCTCGCGTTGCTGGAACTGTCGGGGCTGGAGCGCTCGTGGGTCGCGGTGCTTGGCGGCATGTTGCTGATCGCGCGGCTGTTGCACGCGCTCGGGTTGTCGCGGTCGTCGGGCTATTCGTTCGGACGATTCACCGGCACCGTTCTGACGTGGACGGTGATCGGCACGGGATCGATCTTGGCGATCGTTCGCAGCATCGCGATGCTCACCGTCCACTGAACGTCACGCACAAAAAAGGCCGGCGATCTGCCGGCCTTTTTTTGTCGCGGAAAACGCCGGTTACGCCGCGGCGGCCTGCTCGATGCGCGGGCCTTCCTTCAGCGCGCGGCCGACCATCCCGACCACCATCTCCAGCTCCTCGCTGGTGATCGTGAACGTCGGCGTGAAGCGAAGTGAATTCGCGCCGCCGTGGATCACGCCGATGCCGCGCTCGCGCAGCCATTCCTCGGTCGAACCCGCGCCGTAGCACTTGAACTTCGGCGACAGCTCGCACGAGAACAGCAGGCCGGTGCCTTGCACCTTGGTGATCAGGCCGCCGAGTTCCGACTTCAGCGCTTCGAGGCGCTGCAGCGCTTCGGCACCGCGTGCGCGGATGTTCTCGCGCACCGCCGGAGTCACCAATTCGATGACGGCACACGCGACGTCGAGCGCGCGCGGGTTGGTCGTCATCGTGTTGCCGTACAGGCCCTTGCGATACAGGCCGGCCGCGCGACCGTTCACCGCGAGCACCGACAGCGGGTACTGACCGGCGTTCAGCGCCTTCGAATACGTTTCCATGTCGGGCGGATCGATGCCTTCGAAACCGGGGTAATCGACGATCGACAGCACGCCGTTCGCGCGCAGGCCCGCCTGGATCGAGTCGACCAGCAGCAGGCCGCCGTGCGACTTCGTGAGTTCGCGCGCAGCGTCGTAGAACGCTCGCGGCACGCTGCGGCCCGGATCGCCTTCGCCCATGACCGGCTCGAGGAACATGGCCTCGATGAACCAGCCGTTCGCATCGGCGTCGGCGAACGCACGACGCAGTGCGTCGACGTCGTACGGCTCGACGGTGATGACCGAATCCTCGCCGCGATAGCTCGCGAGGTGCTGCGCGTAGGTCTTGCGCGACGAGTCCGAGTAGAGCGCCGGGCGCTCGGTGCGGCCGTGGAAGCTGCCCTTCACCACGAGACGCTTGATCGTGCGGCCGGCATGGCGCGCGCCCGTGTCGGTCATCAGCTTGGCGTTCGCGTCGGCGATGCGCGAGGCGAGCGACACCGATTCGGAGCCGGAGTTGAGGCAGAAGAAGCGCTCGTACGGGCAACCGTTCGCGAGGCCGATCACGCCGCGGATCGCGCGGTCGAAACGACGCTGCGCCAGCGACGGCGTCATGATGTTGGCCATCACCTGCGGCTTGGTCATCGCCTCGATGACGGCGGCCGGCGCATGGCCGAAGCCGAGCATGCCGTAGCCGCCCGAGTCGTGGAGCACCGCGCCCTTGAGCGTGACCACCCACGGGCCGCGCGCGACCAGGGCGACGTACGGATTCACCGCGTCGTCCGGATAGAAGTTGACGTAGCCCGCCTGCACGCCGTGGATCTGCGCGTCCTCGTCGAGATCCAGCAGGTCGGCGACGTCGGCCTTCACCGCCTCGAACTCACGCGCGGCGGCTTCGATGGCTTCGCGCAGGTCGGCGTGCGAGGCGGCGAAGCGTTCGATCGTCGCGTCGTCCAGGCCCACCGTCCGGCGGGTTCCGCCGCGGGCGCGCAACGGCGCGAGAAGGGCGACGGCGTTCGGTGCGGGGTTCGACATGACAGCGGCTCCTGGGTCCTGACGACTGCCGGAAAACGCGGGAAAGACGCGGGCGCGGAAGCGCGCGCGAGGCGTTTTCCGTTTCCATTCAAAAGGTTGCGGCTATGCTATCACGCGGTTTTTGCGCCGATAACCCCCGCCGCGCCGGTACACTACGCGGCCGTCCGCGCCGCGGATGAACGGTCGACGATGGTTCCGTCCGCCTTGAAGAAGTCCGATTTCGACTACGAACTTCCGCCCGAGCTGATCGCACAGGCGCCGCTCGCCGAGCGCACCGCGAGCCGTCTGCTGGTGGTGCCGCCGGGCGATGCGCCGTTCGAGGATCGCGTCTTTCGCGATCTCCCGAACCTGCTGCGCGCGGGCGACCTGCTCGTCTTCAACGACACCCGCGTGATTCCCGCGCGCCTGTTCGGCCAGAAGCGCACGGGCGGTCGCGTCGAAATCATGATCGAGCGCCTGCTTGGGGGCGATCGCGCGCGGGCGCAGCTCGGCGTGAGCAAGTCGCCGAAGGCGGGCGCGGAGATCGAGCTCGACGCCGGCGGCATCGCACGCGTGCTCGGTCGTGAAGGCGAGTTCTACGAGCTGCAGTTCGAGGTCGCGGAACCGCTGGAATCCTGGCTGCTGCACGCCGGCCGGCTGCCGCTGCCGCCGTACATCCAGCGCGAACCCGGCAAGGACGACGCGGAGCGCTACCAGACCGTGTTCGCGAAGGAAGTCGGCGCCGTCGCCGCGCCAACCGCGGGCCTGCATTTCGACGAAGGCCTGCTGGGGCAGTTGCGCGAGATGGGCGTCGAGTTCGGCCACGTCACGCTGCATGTGGGCGCGGGCACCTTCCAGCCCGTGCGCGTCGACGACCTGAGCCAGCACGTGATGCACAGCGAGTGGATCAACGTCGGCGCCGCACTCGTCGAGCAGATCCGTCGCACGCGCGAGGCGGGCGGGCGCGTCATCGGCGTGGGTACGACGGTGGTGCGTGCGCTAGAAAGCGCGACGCGGCATCACGACGATGGCAGCGTCGAACTCGTGCCGTTCGCCGGGGAGACGCAGCTCTTCATCCTGCCGGGCTATCGCATGACCAGCGTCGACGCGATGGTCACCAACTTCCATCTGCCGCAGAGCACGCTGCTGATGATGGTGTCCGCCTTCGCGGGTCGCGATCGCATTTTCGAGGCGTACCGCCACGCGATCACCGCGCGCTACCGCTTCTTCTCGTACGGCGACGCGATGATGTTGTGGCGCGCCGCGCCGCTATAGCACTCGCATTCGGCGATGCGTCAACGCGTCGCCACGCGCTGCTGACACCCGCTTGCGGGCTTTCAAACGTACCCGGACCAACCCCATGAGCCGCATGTCCTTCCAGCTCCTCGGCACCGACGGCGTCGCCCGTCGTGGTCGCCTCACGTTCCCGCGCGGAACGGTGGAGACGCCCGCGTTCATGCCGGTGGGCACCTACGGCTCGGTGAAAGGCGTCACGCCCGATCAGGTGCGCGAGCTCGGCGCCGAAATCATCCTCGGCAACACGTTCCATCTCTATCTGCGACCGGGCCTCGACGTCATCGCCGACCACGGCGGGCTGCACGGCTTCTCGCGCTGGAACGGGCCGATCCTGACCGACTCCGGCGGCTTCCAGGTCTTCTCGCTCGCGCATCGTCGCAAGATCACGGAGGAGGGCGTCACATTCGCATCGCCCGCCGATGGCGCGAAGGTGTTCCTCGGCCCCGAGGAGAGCATGCGCATCCAGAAGGTGCTCGACTCGGACATCGTGATGATCTTCGACGAGTGCCCGCCCGTGCATAAGGACGGCGTCCCGGTGTCGCCGGACGTCATCCGTCGCTCGATGGAGCTGAGCCTTCGCTGGGCCGAGCGCAGCAAGCGCGCGCACGAGGGCAACGACGCCGCGCTGTTCGGCATCGTGCAGGGCGGCGTGCATCGCGACCTGCGCACGAAGTCCGCGGATGGCTTGAAAGCCATCGGCTTCGACGGCTACGCGATCGGTGGCCTGGCAGTGGGTGAAACCGAGGACGAGCGCAACGCGATGCTCGACCACACCGCGCCGCAGCTCCCGACCGACCGACCGCGGTACCTGATGGGCGTGGGTCGACCTGAAGATCTTGTCGAGGCCGTGGCGCGCGGCGTCGACATGTTCGACTGCGTCATGCCGACGCGGAATGCACGCAACGGGCATTACTTCACGTCCACCGGCGTGGTGCGCGTGCGCAACGCGAAGTACGAGCGCGACACGCGCCCGATCGAGGAAGGCTGCGACTGCTACGCCTGCCGCAACGGTTACACCCGCAGCTACCTGCGCCATCTCGACCGCTGCAACGAGATGCTCGGCCCGGTGCTGGGCACGCTGCACAACCTGCGCTACTACCAGCGCCTCATGGCCGGCATGCGCGAGGCGATCGGGCAAGGGCGGTTCGCCGACTTCCGCGAGGCGTTCTACGCCGCACGCCGGAGCGGCGAGGGCGGCTGAACGGGCTGGAGGTCCGTACGGCAGGCCCGGGAGGCCCGGGACGCGCGTGGCATAATCCCGGGTCGCTTTCGCCGGATCCACCCATGTCCCTGCTCGATTTCGTGAGTCCCGCCGCCCACGCCCAGGCCACCGGTGCTGCACCCGGCGGCGCCAGCGGTGCGCTCGGCTTCCTGCCGATCCTCATCGTCGTGTTCGTCATGTACTTCCTGATGATCCGCCCGCAGATGAAGCGCGCGAAGGAACACCGCGGCATGCTCGACAAGCTCGCCAAGGGCGACGAAGTGCTCGCCGCGGGCGGCCTCGCCGGCACCGTGACCGACATCGGCGAGAACTTCGTGACGATCGAAATCGCCGACGGCGTGCGCGTGCGCGTTCAGAAGACCGCGATCGGCAACGTCCTGCCCAAGGGCACGCTCAAGGCGGCCTGAGCCGCGACGACTTGAAGGCGGCTGCGGCCGCCCTTACACGCTTTGGACGCGGCGGGGAGCCGCCTGGACTTCGATGCTGACCTACCCGCGCTGGAAATACGCCCTCGCCGTCATCCTGCTGCTGTTGAGCGCGCTGTACGCGCTGCCCAACGTGTTCCCGCAGGACCCGTCCGTGCAGGTCACCGCCAACCATGGCGGCACGATCAACCCCGCGCTGCAGACGCGCGTCGGCGACGTGCTCGCGAAGGCCGGCGTGCCTCCGAAGGGGATGGAGATCAAGAACGGCAACCTGCTCGTCCGCTTCGCGAACCCCGACCAGCAGGTCAAGGCCGCGGACCTGCTTCGCGATCCGCTGGGCAACGACTACGTGGTCGCGCTCAACCTCGCGTCGACCGCGCCGGAGTGGCTCGCGAACATCGGCGCCAAGCCGATGACGCTCGGCCTGGACCTCCAGGGCGGCGTGCATTTCATGATGCAGGTCGACCAGAAGGCCGCGATGGAAATGCGCGTCGACGCGCTGGCCGAAGACGTGCGCGTGCAGTTGCGCGACGCCGGCATCCGCTACGAGTCGGTCGAACGTCGTCCGGACGGCGCGGTCGTCGCCACGCTCGCGCCGCAGGACGTCGCGCGCGCGCAGCAGCTCATCCTCAAGGGTCAGCCGACGCTCGACATCCAGACCGCGGGCGGCACGATGACCGTGCGCGTCAATGCGGCCGAGCAGCAGCGCCTCGCGCTCGAGGCCGTCGAGCAGAACGTCAGCACGCTGCGCAATCGCGTCAACGCGATCGGCGTCGGCGAGCCCATCATCCAGCGCCAGGGCACCGACCGCATCGTCGTCGAGCTTCCGGGTGTGCAGGACACCGCCCAGGCCAAGCGCATCATCGGCGCGACCGCGACGCTCGAATATCGCGCCGTGACCGAAGGCGACGCGCAGGACGCGGTGACCACCGGCAACGTGCCGCCGGAAGCGCGCGTCTATTACCGTCGTCCGCAGACGCCGAACGGCCCGCGTGCGCCGGTGCTGCTGAGCAAGCGCGTCATCACGTCGGGCGACCAGCTCGTCGGTGCGACCGCGACCACCGATCCGCAGAGCGGTACGCCCGCGGTCAGCGTCCGCCTCAACGGCGTCGGCGGTCAGCGCATGTTCGACTTCACCAGCGAGAACGTCGGCAAGCCGATGGCCGTGGTGTACATCGAGCGCGTGCCGGAGGTGAAGGTGGTCGACGGCAAGGAAGTCCGTACGACGCGCGTCAACGAGGAAGTGATCTCGGTCGCGACCATCCAGGGCGTGTTCGGCAAGGAGTTCCAGACCACGGGTCTCTCGAGCGCGACGGAAGCCTCCGACCTCGCGCTGCTCCTGCGTTCGGGTTCGCTCGCCGCGCCGATGGACTTCGTCGAAGAGCGCATCGTCGGGCCTAGCCTCGGTCGTCAGAACGTCGAGCGCGGCCTGACCGCCGTCGCGGCGTCGTTCGGCTTCACCCTGATCTTCTTCCTCGTCTACTACCGCATGTTCGGCATCATCACGAGCCTCGCGCTGCTGATGAACCTGCTGATGGTGGTCGCGATCCTGTCGGTGTTCGGCGCGACGCTCAGCCTGCCGGGCCTTGCCGGTGTCGCATTGACCGTCGGTATGTCGGTCGACGCGAACGTGCTGATCAACGAACGAATCCGCGAGGAATTGCGACTCGGCCTGCCGCCGCAGACCGCGATCTCGGAAGGCTACGAACGCGCCAAGGGCACGATCGCCGACGCCAACCTGACGACGATCCTCGCGGGCCTCGCGCTGTTCGCGTTCGGCACCGGCCCGATCAAGGGCTTCGCCGTGACGCTCATCGTCGGCATCCTGACCTCGATGTACACCGCGGTCTCGGTGTCGCGCGCCATCGCGACGCTGATCTACGGCCGTCGCCGCAAGCTGCAGTCGATCGCGATCTAAGGGAAGACGTTTTCCATGAAGCCTTTCAATGTTTTCCCGTACGACAGCAACGTCGACTTCATGCGCCTGCGGTGGGTCTCGCTGACCATCGCCGGCCTGCTGATGCTGGCCTCGTTCGGCGCGATGATCTTCCACGCGTCGCAGGGCGGCCTCGACAAGACGTTCAACTTCGCGCTCGACTTCACCGGTGGTTCGGTGGTGGACCTGCGCTTCGACCAGCCGGTCGACACCGACCAGGTGCGCAGCCGTCTTGACGCCGCGGGCTTCCGCGGCGCGCAGGTGCAGGGTCTCGGCACCGGTCGCGAGCTGATGGTCCGGCTGCAGGCGGAAGGCGGCGAGGCCAAGGACCGCACGGCTGCGGCAGTGGTGCAGGCGGCGAGTGCGCCCGGCAACGCGGCGCACGTCGTGCGCAGCGACTTCGTCGGCCCGCAGGTTGGCCAGGAGCTCGCGTGGAAGTCGCTCTACGCCTTCATCTTCGTGCTCGCGGGTCTGCTGATCTACATCTCGTTCCGCTTCGAGCTGAAGTTCGCGATCGGCGCGATCATCGCGACCATCCACGACGTCAGCATCGTCGCGGGCTGGTTCGCGATCACACGCCACGAGTTCGACCTGACGGTGCTCGCGGGCCTGCTCGCGGTCATGGGCTTCTCGATCAACGACACGATCGTGGTGTTCGACCGAGTGCGCGAGAACTTCCGCAGCATGCGCGCCACGCCGCGCGAGATCATGAACAAGGCGATCAACCAGACGCTGTCGCGTACGGTGATCGTGTCGTTCGTGGCCTTCCTGTCGATGCTCGCGCTGTACCTGTTCGGTGGCGCGTCGCTGCGCGGTCTCGCCGAAGCGCAGATCATTGGTACCGTGATCGGTACGCTGTCATCGATCTTCATCGCCTGCCCGCTGCTGTTGTGGTTCGGCGTGAGCAAGCAGGACCTGATGCCGAAGGCGAAGGACGAAGCGGCGCTCGCGCGTCGTCCGTAAGTCTTGTCGACGCGACGCAACGAAGGGCCGCAGCGATGCGGCCCTTGTTGTTTTCGGATGGCACGAATCGACATCTCCCTACGCGGCACGCCAAACATCGCTGCGACGCTCGACCCAGCAAAAAGGCCGCATCGCTGCGGCCTTTCGCATATCCGGCGGGTGGGGGCGGTCAGCCGGCGTCGAACGCCATCGCGTAGCCGGTGTCGACGATGCGCTTCTGCAGTTCGTCGCAGACCTTGAGGTTGCCCGCCACCAGCGGACGACCCATGAGGCCGCGGTTGTCCATCGGCCCCGTGGCGCGGCCGCGGTAGTCGACGACCTTGCCGCCGGCCTCGCGCACCATCAGCACGCCGGCCGCGATGTCCCACGGCTTCACGCCGGCCTCGAAGTAGCCGTCGGCGCGACCGCAGGCGACGTAGGCCAGGTCGAGCGCGGCCGAGCCCGTACGACGGATGTCCTCGGCCTGCAGCAGCAGGCTGTCGACGCACTTGAGCTGCGCGCTCGCACGCTCGCGCTCGCGCGGCGGGAAGCCGGTGATGAGCATCGCGCCGTCGAGATCCTTGCGGTCGGCCACGCGGATGCGCTTGTCGTTGAGCACCGCGCCGGCGCCGCGGCTGGCGGCGAAGATCTCGTTGCGCAGGGGATCGAAGATCACGCCGTGGATCGGCTCGCCGTTCTCGACCAGCGCGATCGACACGCAGAAGTGGGGGATGCCGCGCAGGTAGTTGCTGGTGCCGTCGAGCGGATCGATGACCCACGTGTAGCGCGCACGCGCGCCGGTGTTCAGCGGGCCGCTTTCCTCGCCGAGGATCGCGTAGTCGGGCGTCGCACGACGGAATTCCTTGATGATTTCCTTCTCGGCCAGGCCGTCGACTTCGCTCGCGAAGTCCATGCGGCCCTTCTCGACGACGTTCAGCGCGTCGAGCTTGTGCATGTGGCGGAGCAGCACGTTGCCGGCGGCGCGCGCGGCCTTGATCATCAAGGTGATGGCGGGTTTCTGCATGGGGATGTCCGGGCGCGCGGCCGTGGAAAAGAGCGATCCCGCCATCGGCGGCGGGGCGCGAAGCTTACCATTGCAGGCATGACCTCCGATTTCATGACGCTCGCCGCCGACCGCATCCGCATCGTGCTGGTGGGCACGCAACACCCCGGCAACATCGGGTCCGCCGCCCGCGCGATGAAGACGATGGGCCTGCGCCGGCTGGTGCTGGTCGCGCCGGAGAAGGCGCCGAATGCCGAGTCGGACGCGCTCGCCGCGGGCGCGGACGATGTCCTCGCCGCCGCCGAGCATTTCGACGACCTCGCCTCCGCGCTGGCCGGCTGCACCCGCGTGATGGGTTGCACGGCGCGCAGCCGCCGCGTCGCACTGCCGGAGCTCGCGCCGCGCGACGCGGCCGTCGCGCTTATCGACGGGGCGGTGCAGGGCGACGTCGCGCTGGTGTTCGGCCGTGAACGCACGGGCCTGACCAACGACGAGCTGCACCTCTGCCACCAAGCCGTGCACATCCCGGCGAATCCCGACTACAGCTCCCTCAACCTTGCCGCCGCGGTGCAGGTGCTGGCCTACGAGACGCGCATCGCGCTGCTGGATCGAGTCGCCTCCGGCGAAGCAGCCGAGCCCCGAGACCCGCCGGCGTCGCACGAGCAGCTGGAAGGCTTCTACACGCAGCTCGCCGACACGCTCGACGCCATCGATTTCCACAAGGGCCGCACGCCCGACAGCGCGATGCGCAAGCTGCGCCGCATCTTCAACCGCGCCGCCCTCGACGAGCGGGACGTTCGGCTGCTTCGCGGCGTGCTCGCCGATGCGCAGCGCATGGCCCGGCTCGCGGCCGACGCAAGCGGCAGCAACGGCGCGCCCGGGGCGTGAAGGAAACGGCGCGGATCGCAACGCGCGTCCCAAACCGGGCGGTTTTGCTTTAGGCTCCGCGAGGGCCCTCCGGTCGTTCGCCTTGATCACGCGCGTTCTCCGCTACGCCTGGCTCCTGCTGCTGGCACTCGCCTTGGCCCCCGCACCGCTCGCAGCGGCGGGTGATCCGTCGTCGACGGGCGTGCTCGTGCTCGGCCGGGTGAGCGACGATCCGTCCCAGCACTACGACCAGCTCAAGCCGCTGCTCGACTACGTCGTGCCCCGCATGGCCGACGTCGGCATCCGTGAGGGCCGCATCCTCATGGCGCGCGACCCGCAGCAGATGGCGAGCTACATGCGCCGAGGTCGGGTCGACTGGGTCACCGAAACGGCCGGCACCGCGATGTTGCTGCAGCAGCGCGTCGCCGCACGTCCGCTGCTGCTGACCGAACGCGACGGCGTGAGCCGCTATCGCAGCGTGTTCTTCGCGCGGCGCGACCGCGGCCTCGCGTCCATCGACGACCTGCGCGGACACCGCATCGCCTTCCAGCGGCCCTCATCGACCAGCGCCTACTACGTGCCCGCCGGCGTGCTGCTCGACCGCGGCATGAAGCTCGAGATCCTGCTGTCGCCCGATGACCAGCCGGCGCCGGGTTCGGTCGGCTACCTGTTCGCGCGTTCGGAACTCAACATCGCGACCTGGGTGCACAAGGGGCTGGTCGATGCCGGCGTCATGAGCAACGTCGACTGGGAGAACCCGGCACGCGTGCCGTCGACGTTCCGCCGCGACTTCGTCCTGATCGGGCAGTCGCCCGACTACCCGCGCGCCGTCGAAGTGGTGCGCGGCGATCTCGATCCGCGCATCGCGGCGCGGCTGCGCGAAGTGCTGCTGCAGGCTGCGAACGACCCGGCCGGTCGCGACGCGCTGCTCGCGTTCTTCGGCACCACGCGCTTCCTGCCGCTGGACACGGACGCCGAGCGCGCGCTCGCCGGCATCGGTCGCGGCGTCGCGCGCATCAAGGCGGACGTGGAATGAGGTTCCGCATCGGCCTGCAGGCGCAGTTCTTCGCCATGGTCGGCTTCGCGATCCTCGCCGCCAGCGCGGTGATGATCCTGTTCTGGATGCGCCAGCAGGAGGTGCAGACCACGGTCGAGCGTCTCTCGCGGCAGGCGTCCGACCAGGTGCTGGACGCCAACCTGCGACGTCGCGCGGAAGGCACGACCGGTCAGCTCGCCAAATCGCTCGTCAACCCGTTGTATTACTTCGACCTCGATGCGGTCGGTGACCTCGCGAAGGGCACGTTGCGTCAGCCCGGCGTGCGCTACGTGCTCGTGTACGACGCCGACGGCAACGTGTTGCACGACGGCACGCCGGATATTCCGACCTACGGCCGTCGCATGGACGACGCGCTCGCGTTCGAGGCCATCGGCGCGCGCGACGTGCACGCGCAGATGACGCGCGATCTTCTCGACGTGTCCGCGCCGATCATGATCGGCGGGTCGCGACTGGGCGGCGTGCGCATCGGCTTCGACCGCACCGAAGGGCGCGACTTCCAGCAGATCGCGATGGGGCAGTTGCGGACGCAGATCCGCGACCTGGGCAATCGCCAGCTGCTGGCCATCCTCCTGCTCAGCGCGGCGTTGCTCGCGCTCGGCGGCGTCGTGCTCGCGCTGATCCAGCGCACGATGGTGCGGCCGATCAGCCACCTCGCCGATTCGGCGCGCGCGATCGAGGCCGGCCACTTCGACACCGGCCTGCCGGTGAGCCGACGCAACGATGAGCTCGGCGATCTCGTGCGCGCGTTCGGCCGCATGAGCCAGAGCGTCGCGAGACATGATCGCGAAATCCGCCGCATGGCCTATACGGATGCGCTGACCGGTCTGGCGAATCGCCTCGCGTTCCGCGAGATGCTCGACGCGCGCCTCATGCAGCTCAAGGGCGCCGGCCGCGAGCTCGCGCTGCTGTTCGCCGACGCCGACGACTTCAAGCGCATCAACGACACGCTGGGTCACGACGCCGGCGACGAAGTGCTCCTGCAGTTCGCGCATCGGATCTCGGACACGGTGACCCAGATCGGTGGCCCCGATGCGCGCGTGGCGCGTTTCGGCGGCGACGAGTTCGTGATCCTGATCGAGGACGGCGACGTGCGTGCCGGTGCGACGCGGCTCGCCGAGCGCCTCGTCGAAGTGCTGTCGGAACCGTTGGTGGTGCAGGGCCGACAGGTGTTCCTCGGCACGTCGGTCGGCGTCACGCTGTTCCCGGATGACGCCGACGGCGCGACGTCGCTGCTCAAGAACGGCGACATCGCGATGTACCAGGCGAAGGTCGCGGGCAAGAACTGCTATCGCTTCTACAGCCGCGCGATGAACGAGGCGGTCGAGCGTCGCGTGCATCTCGAGAACGAGTTGCGCGGTGCGTGGGATCGCGGCGAGCTGCGTCTGGTGTATCAGCCGGTCTATCGACTCAGCGACCAGAAACTCGTGGGCGCCGAAGCGCTGCTGCGGTGGCGGCATCACGAGCAGGGCGTCATCGCGCCGTCGGTGTTCATCGACGTGGCCGAGCAGAGCGGTCTCATCGAGACCATCGGCCCGCAGGTGATGCGTGCAGCCTGTGGCGATGCGATGCGGTGGGAGCAGGCGCGCGCCGCCGATGCCATGCCGCTGTTCGTGTCGGTGAATGTGTCGCCACGACAGCTTCGCAGCGGCGACCTGGCGCGTATGGTCGAAGCAAGCTTGCGCGATGCCGGCCTGTCGCCCGACCAATTGCACATCGAACTCACCGAGACGGCGGTCATCAGCGACGAAGCGCATGCGAGCCAGCTGCTGACGCGTCTGCGCGCGCTCGGCGTCAAGGTATGGCTGGACGACTTCGGTACCGGTTTCTCCGGGCTCTCGCACCTGCGTCGTGTGCCGGTCGACGGCGTCAAGATCGATCGCAGTTTCGTCGCGGACGTGCTGCGCGATCCGGATGATCTTGCGCTCACGACCGCGATCATCGCGATGGCGCATTCGCTCGGCATTACCGTCGTGGCGGAAGGCGTCGAGAAGGAAGGGCAGTACGCGCTGCTGCGCGAACGCCGATGCGACCTGGCGCAGGGCTACTGGCTGGGCCATCCGCTCGAGATGGATGAATTCCTCGCGCTCGTGGCGGACGAAGTCGTCGCCTGAGTCAGAGGTAGTGCGCGATCGCGCGCGCGATGCTTCCCGATAGCAGACCGAACACGACCAGCGCGACGACGGCGCTCGTCCACGCGACACCCATCAGCACGCCGTCGCGCTCGAGGAAGGCGAGGGCGAAAAGCAGCACGAGCAGGCCCAGCACGTAGTTGGTGAACGGGATTGGCAGTGACAGCAGTACGCCCGTCGTGAGCACCAGCAGGCCGGTGAGGATGCCGGGCATCCAGTGGTCGAGCAGAACTTCGTAACGCGGGCGGACGACGCGTTCCAGCCGCGCGAGCCACGGGTCGAGCCGGTTGCGCAGTCGCAGCAGCGACGACGGCTTCGGGCTGCGCCGGCCGATGAAGCGCGGGAGCCAGGGGCGCCGCAGGCGAAGGAGCAACTGCACGCCGACGATCATCACCAGCGGGCCGCTGAGGCCGCCTGCGAGCCCCGGTACGGGAATGAAGGCGGGCGCGGCGGCCGCGATCAGCAGCATGCCGAACGCGCGGTCGCCGAGGCCGGTGAGCAACTCGGCGAACGTCGGCGTGCGGTCCGGTGCGGCCTTGGCGAAACCGTCGAGGAGCGCGCGCGTGCCGCGTTCGTCGGCGTGGTCAGGCGATGCGCGCATCGTCGTCCGGCGCGGGAAGCGACAGGCGCTGCATCAGCAGTTTGTCGATGCGGGGTCCGTCGAGATCGACCACCTCGATGCGCCAGCCATTCCAGTCGAAATGCTCGCCCGCGTGCGGAATGCGCCCGAACTGCGCGATGACCATGCCGGCCGCGGTGTGGAAGTCGTGCTCGTCTTCGTTCGGAAGCGCGCCCGTCCCGAAGACCTCGCGCAGTTCCTCGACACCGAGCGAGCCGTCGACGAGCAGGGAGCCGTCGTCGCGAACGACGATGCCGCTCGGGCTCTCGTCGCTGTCGTTCTGCATGCGGCCGATAACCGCGCCCATCAGGTCGTTGACGGTCACAAGGCCGCTGATGTCGCCGTACTCGTCGACGACCAGCGCGAGCGACTGCTGCTCCTCGCGGAAGATCTCGAGCAGCTTCAGCGCCGGCGTGGATTCGGAAACGAACAGCGGCTCGCGCAGGTTGTCGAACAGCGCGGGCATCTCGCCGCGGCCGATCGCGCGCAGCAGTGTCTTCGCTTCCAGGATGCCGATGACGTCCTGGTCGCTGCCGCGGTAGACCGGGAAGCGAGAGAACGGCGATTCGTGCAGCGCTTCGAGGTTCTCGGCGGCTTCGGCGGAGGCGTCGAGCCAGACGATGCGCGTACGCGGCGTCATCAGGCTTTCGGTCGTGCGATCGCCGAGGCTGAGCACGCGATTCATCATCTTGCGCTCGTCCGCGTCGATCACGCCCTGCTCGTGGCCTTCGCTGACGAGCATGCGGATCTCTTCTTCGGTGACCGCCTCGTCCCCGCCATCGCCGAGACGCAGCACGCGCAGCAGCAGGCGCGTCGATGTGGAAAGCAGCACGACGAAGGGCTTCGCGAGCTTCGCGAAGAAATCCATCGGATACGCGACGAGCGCCGCGATGGATTCCGGCCGCAGCGTGCCGATGCGCTTGGGCACCAGTTCGCCGACGAGGCCGAAGAAGAACAGCACCACGAGGAAGCCGGTCGCGCGCCCGATGTACGTGGCATAGGGCGCGAATGTCGGCATATCGCGCAGCGGCTCGGCGATCTTCTCGCCCATCGACTCGCCGCCGAAGTAGCCGGTGAGCAGGCTGAGCAGCGTGATCCACAGCTGCACGGCAGACAGGAAGCTTTCCGGCGCTTCCGCGAGCTCGAGTGCCTTGCGCGCGCGGCCGCTCGTGCTGGCCATATGGCGCAGGCGGCTCTTGCGCGACGTCATCACCGCCATCTCCGACATCGCGAAGAAGGCGTTGAAAACGACGAGAAGCAGGACGATCAGCAGGTCGCGCACGGACGGAGTCCCGATCGGGGCGGTCGCGGTGCGTGCCACGGGCCGGGCCGGCCTCGGCGGCACGGCGCGATCCACACTGCGGAATAGGGCGGGGGAGGTTTCAAGCGGGCGCGATCTTAGCAGGTGGCGAGACACGCCCCCCGTGAACACCCGGGCCACGCCCTATTCTCAGCGGGCGTTGTCATAATTCCGCAATTCGACGCTCCGAGAGACCCGCATGTTCTCCCTCCAGACGATCTTCGGCCAAGGCAAGCAGTTCTACGCGCTGCTGGAAGAGGCCGCCGTCGCCGCGCACGACAGCACCAAGGCGCTTCACGCCATGCTGCGCGACGCGGGCCACCAGCCGGCCCTCGACGCGTTCAAGCTGGCACGCCAGCGCGAGCGCGCGGCGTCCGACAAGATCCGTCACGAGCTGGTGAACAGCTTCATCACGCCGATCGAGCGCGAGGACATCGAAGCGCTCGGTTCCGCGCTGTACAAGATCCCCAAGCAGGTCGAGAAGTTCGCCGACCGCTATTCGATGGCGCTCCGTCAGCTGCAGGGCATCGATTTCGCGCCTCGCGCCGCGATGCTCGAGAAGGCCGCCGATGTCGTTGTCGAGATGGTGCGTGCGCTGCCGGCGATGAAGCTGGACGCGATGAAGAGCCTCAGCGACCGCCTGCGTTCGATCGAGAACGAGGCCGACCGCCTAATGCTCGAGCTCTACCGCGACATCTATTCGGGCCGCCTCGACGCGCAGCAGATGTTCCTGCTCAAGGAGTTCTTCGAGATCCTCGAGAAGGCCATCGACCGTTGCCAGGAAGCCGGCACCGTCGCCTACGAAATCGTGCTGAAGAACTCCTGAGGCGACGTCCATGCTGACCCTCGTGCTGGTCGTCGTGGTCGTTGCGCTCGTCTTCGAGTACATCAACGGGTTCCACGACACCGCCAACTCGATCGCGACCGTGGTCGCGACCAAGGTGCTGTCGCCGATGCAGGCCGTGATGCTGGCGGCGGGTACGAACCTCTTCGGCGCGCTGTGGGGTACCGCGGTCGCCAAGACGATCACGTCGGGCATCGTCGATGCGCACGTCGTCGAGGTGACGTCCCAGCTCGTGCTGTGCGCGTTGCTCGGCGGCATCGTCTGGAATCTGATCACCTGGGCGATGGGTTTGCCGTCGTCGTCCTCGCACGCATTGATCGGCGGCCTGTGCGGCGCCGCGCTCGCGGCATCGCGTGGCAACTCGCACGCGATCATCTGGGCCGAGCCCAAGGATCCGTGGTTCAAGAGCGGCGGCGTGCTGTGGAAGGTGATCGTGCCGATGGTGTCGTCGCCGCTGATCGGCTTCGTCGTCGGCTTCCTGATCATGGGCCTGCTTTACGCGATCATCTCGGGCATGGCGTCGGGCGCGAAGCCATTGCGTCGCGCCGCGCGGCCGCGCTGGGTGAACTCGTTCTTCGGGAAGGCGCAGGTGGTGAGCGCGGCCGCCATGGGCTTCGCGCACGGCTCCAACGATGCGCAGAAGACGATGGGCATCATCGCGATCGCGCTGCTGGGTGCGCAGTCGGCCGGCACGCTGGATGCGCTGCCGTCGTGGCTGAGCTTCATGCACCCGTCGGCGAATGCGTTGGCGACGAAGGACATCGACACCTGGATCAAGGTGTCATGCGCGCTCGTCATGGCGGCGGGCACCGCGGCGGGCGGCTGGCGCATCATCAAGACGCTCGGCCACAAGCTCGTGAAGCTGCAGCCCATCAACGGTTTCGCAGCGGAAGCTAGTGCGTCGGCCGTCATCCTGACCGCGACGCATCTCGGCATCCCGGTCTCGACCACGCACAACATCTCCGCGACGATCATGGGCGTCGGCACGGCGAAGCGCTCGAACGCGATCCGCTGGACCGTCGTCGAACGCATGGTGTGGGCGTGGATCCTGACGATTCCCGCGGCCGGCGGCATCGCATGGCTGTCGTACGAAGCGTTGCGCGCACTCGGCTGGACCTGAGGCCAGGCGATACGCAAAAAGAACCCCGGTGGGGCTCCGACCACCGGGGTTCCTCCTCCCGAGCGGGAGTCGCACTCGCTTCGGTGAGTGCGCGGCGGGATGAGCGCCGCGGATCGACGATCCGCCTGCGCCGGTTAGGCAGACGTCAACAGGCCGTTAGCCGGTAGCGCACGGTTCAGCACGCCGTGCGCGCGTGAATCAGAAGAGATCGCCGCCTGCGGACAGCGTGCGTTCCATGCGATCGCCGACGCCGCCGATCTCGAGCACCAGACGGTGCACTTCGGCGAGATCGAGGCCGTCGAGCGGACGGTTCTCGCAGAGTTGCAAATGCGGCACGCCGTCGAGATCACCGATCGCGAGATGGCCGACCTGGCTGTCCCAGTTGAAGGTGAGTGCGCGGCGCGCATCGACACCCGTCATCGGCGCGACCACGGTGCTCACGCGCAGATAATCGCGGCCATCCTCGTCCGGAATGCGCGTCAGGAAAATCGCCTGGTGGCGGCGGCCGTTCTCCAGCGACAGCTCGACGCAGACCATCCCGTCGTCATGCACGGTGATGTCGTGGCCGGCGCCGTCGAGGTAGTCACGGATATCGTTGAAGTCGCGCATGGTCAATCTCCTTGAGGCGACTATGCTAGCGCCATGGCTGCCTCCGAAACGAACGATGCCGCGCGCCGCATCTTCACGGCGATCCGTGCGATCCCGAAAGGCGAGGTCGCCGGTTACGGTGAAGTGGCGCGGCGGGCCGGGCTGCCTGGGCGTGCGCGCATGGTGGCGCGGCTTCTGAGCACGGCATCGGAGCCGAACCTGCCGTGGCATCGCGTGCTGCGTTCGGACGGGCGCATTGCCTTCCCCGACGGGTCCGAAGGCTTCCGCGAGCAGAGCGCCCGGCTGCGCGCCGAGGGCGTGCGCGTGGACGCGGGGAAGGTGGTCGGCGCACGCAAGCCGCGTACGCTCGACGAGTCGCTCTGGGGGCCACCGGAGTGACCGCAACGGCCGCCTGCGCCGCGGCCGTGACGACCGTTACCGTGGTGCAGCAGGTACCATGACGGCTCCCGAGGAGCCGCGATGTTTTCGAAAATCCCGCCCGTCACGCGGGCCCTGCTGATCGTCAACGTCGTTGTGTTCCTGCTGCAGTGGGTGGCGGGCGAATCCGCGTTCGGTGACGTGCTGGACATGATGCAGCTGTGGCCGATCGGCTCCGGCGACCTCTACGGCGCGCCGCCGTTTATGCCGTGGCAGCTGCTGAGCTACGGGTTCATGCACGCCAGCATCCAGCATTTGTTCTTCAACATGCTCGCGCTGGTGATGTTCGGTTCGCAGGTCGAGCATGTTTGGGGCACGCGCCGTTACCTCGGCTACTACCTCACGTGCGTCGTCGGTGCTGCGCTCTTCCAGCTGGCGGTTGGCTACGGAACGATGGCGATGGGTGGCGACGCCTATCCAACGGTGGGCGCGTCCGGTGCCGTCTTCGGCCTGCTGCTCGCGTACGGCATGCTGTTCCCGCATCAGCGCGTGATGCTGCTGATCCCGCCGGTACCGATGAAGGCGCGCACGCTGGTCATCGTGTACGGCGTGCTCGAACTGCTCATGGGGATCACGGGCACGATGCCGGGCGTCGCGCACTTCGCGCACCTCGGCGGCATGCTCTTCGGGTGGCTGCTCATCCGGTACTGGCGTCGGCGCCCGCCGTCGCGTGGCAAGCGTCCGCGGCCACCGCACATCCGCGCAGTGCACTAACGAAATCGCCCGCGATCGCGGGCGTTTCCATTTACCGTGTTCTCGTAAGCCTCAGGGCCAGAGACGAATCTGCTGCTCCGCCTTCGGCATCATCGCGTTGCCCGCCTTGCACGCGAACGTGGTGCCGAACGCAGGCTGGTTCATGAGCGGGAGGTTGGTGCGCCAGCGGCCCGGCGGATACGCGCTCGAGCCGGCGCGCGCAGTGGCTTCGTCGACGGATACCTGCTCGGGCCACAGGTGCGCCCAGCCGGTGTAGAACGCCTGCATCGCGTCCTTCGACGCGCCCGGCTGCGCCGCCTGCAGCGCCGCCTGCGCGAGTTCGACGCCCGCTTGGTCGGCGATGAGCTGATCGCGCACCAGCGTGCCGTTGAGCTTGACGCCCGTCAGCTGCGGATACGCGAGGGCATTCGCCTGCGTGGCAATGCTGTTGCCGAGCGACGACCATGCGGCGGTCTCCGTCGGCGTCCACCAGTCGCGGCCCTGGCCCTTCGAGTCAATGAGCCGGCCCTGCGCGTCGATCGCGTGGCTCAGCTCATGGCCGACCAGCGCGCCGTAACCGCCGTACAGCGACGCGGCGGGCTGCGTGGCGTCGAACACCGGCGGCTGCAGCATCGCGGCGGTGACGATCAGGCGGTTCTGCGGGACGTCGTAGGTGAGCGCGGGCTGCTGCGGCAGCACGTCCCAGCGGCGATCGGCATTGCCGCGTCCGATGCGGCGCATCTCCTCGCGATGACGCCAGGTCGACGCGATCAGCATGTTGCTGCCGAAGCTGCCACGGCCCATCGGCTGCACCGTGTAGTCGAGGTCGCGACGCGGCGCGCCGACTTCGACCTTGAGCGCGGCGAGCTTGGCTTTCGCCTCCGTCTTCGCGCCGGCGCCCAGGCGCGTGTCGCGATCGACCATCGCCGACAGCGCGTCACGCACCTGTGTCGCGATCTGTTCCGCCTGCGTGCGCGATGCCGCGGGCAGATAGCGCGCGACGTATTCGCGGCCGAGCATCGGACCGGCGGCGAGGTTGATCGCGTCGAGCACTTGCTGCTGACGCGGCAGCGGAGCGGACTGGCCGCCAAGGATGCGACCGCGGAAATCGAAGTTCGCATCGCGCCACGACTTGGCGAGGTAGGGCGCCATCGCGTCGCCGACGCGCCAACGCAGGAACGTCTTCCATTCGTCGACGGGGACGCCGGCGATAAGGCTGTCGAGCGTGGTGAACAACTCCGGGTTCGCCATCGACACCTGATCGTCGGTGACGCCCTGCGCCTTCAGGAAGTCGGCGAGCTGGAGTCGCGGGTAGGTCTTTGCAAGTCCGGCCGTGGGCACCGCGGCATAGTTCGCACGCGGGTCGCGCTGCGCCGCGAGCGGGCGTTCCGCGGCGGCGATGCGCGTTTCCAAATCCATGACGTAGCCGAGGTCCTGCGGCACCTGCGCCTGCGTCGATCCAGTCAACAGCAGGATCTTCTGCACGTAGGTCTTGTACCGCTCCATCACGTCGCGCGTTTCGGCGTCGGTGCGCGAGTAGAACGCGGGATCCTGCAGGCCGATGCCGCCGCCGGTGAAGTAGCCGATGTGGCGGCTGGTGTCGGCGAGGTCGACGTCGGCGCTGAAGTTGAACGCCACCGGGATGCCAACCTGGTGGAGCGCGGCGATCGCGGCCGGAATGTCCTTGGCCTTCTTGATCGCGTTGATGCGGCTGAACAGCGGCGCGATCGGATTGGCGCCGTCGCGTTCGACAGCCGGTTCGTCGATGCCGCTCGCCCAGAAGTCGCCGAGCAGTTTCTGCACGTCGTTCGACGGCGCGGTCATCGCACCGTTGAGCAGGTCGACCTGCTGCTGGTACGCGCGCTGGCGCAGCTGGTCGAGCGCGGAGATTGAGGCGACGCCCGGCGTGGCGGGATTCGACGCCAGCCACGTGGAATTCGCGTAGCTGTAGAAATCGGTGCAGGCGGTCGGCGCGGCCGACTTGGTGCTGCGCGACGAGGACGTGCTCGCCTTCTTCTTCGTCGCGGCGTCGACGTTCGGTGCGGACGTCAAGGCGAACAGGGCAACGGCCAGTGCGGCGACGATCGGGCGTGCGGTCATTGCGGGCGTCCATGGGGAAACCGGCAGGAGTCTAGCAACGGCGTCGCGATGCCAATGAACGATTTCGTCACGTCGCGAACGATCGCGAAAAAGGAAAGGCCCGGGTCGCCCCGGGCCTTTCGCATGTCACGTGCTACGACGGATTACCAGATCACGACCTGCTGGTCGCCACCGCGCACCATCGGGCTGCCGGCCTTGCACTGGAACGCGTTCGCGAACGCCGGCATGTTCGACGGCGCACCGATCGCACGGAAGTTCGCCGGTGCGTGCTCGTCGGTGGTGATGCGCAGCTTCAGCTCGTCCGGCGTGAAGTTGCGGCGCCACACGGTCGCGAAGTTGGTGAAGAAGCGCTGGTCGCGCGTCAGGCCGTCCTTGACGGTGTCCGGCTTGCCCGCGGTCGCCTTCTTCATCGCGTCGTAGGCGGTGTTGAGGCCGCCGAGGTCCGCGATGTTCTCGCCGAGCGTGTGCTTGCCGTCGACCTTCAGGCCCGGCGCCGCTTCATAACCGTTGAACTGGTTGACGAGCTTGTCGGTGCGCGACGCGAAGCCCTTCGAGTCGGCATCGGTCCACCAGTTCTCGAAGTTGCCGGTCGGCCCGAAACGGCTGCCCTGGTCGTCGTAACCGTGCGTCATCTCGTGGCCGATCACCGCGCCGATGCCGCCGTAGTTCATTTCATCCGGGGCCTTCGGGTCGAAGAATGGCGGCTGCAGGATCGCGGCCGGGAAGACGATCTCGTTCATCGACGGGTTGTAGTACGCGTTGACCGTCTGCGGGCTCATGCCCCATTCGGTGCGATCGACCGGCTTGCCGATCTTCGAGATGTCCCACTTGTAGTTGAACTCGTTCGCGGCCAGCGCGTTGCCGATGTAGCTGTCGCGCGACGTGCGCAGGCCCGACCAGTCACGCCACTTGTCCGGGTAGCCGATCTTCGGCGTGAACGCGGCCCACTTGGCGAGCGCCTTCTGCTTGGTTTCCGGCGTCATCCACTCGAGGTTCTCGATGCGCGCCTTCTGCGCGTCGCGCAGGTTCTGCACGAGCTGCTCCATGCGCGCCTTCGAATCGGCCGAGAACGCCGTCTTGACGTAGAGCTGGCCCATCGCTTCGCCGGCTGCGCCGTTCAGTGCGCCGAGCACGCGCTTGCCACGCTCTTTGATCGCCTTCTGGCCGCGCAGCGTCTTGTTGTAGAAGTCGAAGTTCTCGTTGACGAACGCGTCCGACAGATACGGCGACGCTTCGTCGACGGTGTGGAAGCGCAGGTAGCTGCGCCACGTCGCGGCCGGCACGTCTCCGAGCATCTTGCTCACTTCCTCATGGAACGACGGAATGGCGAGCGAGAACATCGCCGGCACGTCGAGGCCCTGCGACTTGAAGAACGTCGTCCACGGGAAGTTCGGCGTCAGCTTGTCGGCTTCGGCCGGGCTCACCGGGTGATAGAACAGCTCCGCGTCACGCGACAGCTCCGCGCGCGACTTCGACGCCTTGGCGAGGCGCGTTTCGAACGCCACGACATCCTTCGCCTGCTTGGCGGCATCGGCGGCCGACACGCCCGAAAGCGTCAGCACCTTGGCGACGTGCGCTTCGTACGCCTGCAGCACCTTGGCCTTCGAGGCGTCGGTATAGAACGTCGTATCCGGCAGGCCCAGGCCGCCCTGGAACGCGACGCCGATGTTGACCGAAGAATTCTTGTAGTCCGGCGTCGAGCCGAACCCGAACAGGACGTTCTCGCCCTTCGACGCGGACGTGCGCAGGTAGTCGGCGATCTCGCCCTTGTTCGACAGCTTGTCGATCGCGGCGAGGTGGCCCTTCAGCGGCGCGATGCCCTGTGCGTTGATCGTTTTGGTGTCCATGCCCGTCGCCCAGAAGTCGCCGACGATCTTCTCGACGCCGGTGTTGTTCTGCTTCGCGGCGACCTTTTCGGCGATCTGGCGCTGCACGGCGTTGCTGCGCTCGTCGAGCATCTCGAACGCGCCCCACGAGGTGCGGTCGGACGGAATCGGATGCGACGCCAGCCACTTGCCGTTGACGTAACCGCCGAAGTCCTTGCACGGATCCTTCGACGGATCGAGGTCGGTCTTCACGAAGCGGTTGACCGGCGGCAGCTTGGCGGTGTCGATGGTGAGATCGCCCGACGCCTTCCTGGCAGGGGCGGCGTAGGCAACGACGCCGGCGAGCGCGGCCGTCACGGCGAGGGCGAGGGGAAGGGTGCGGGTCTTGAAGGTCACGTCGGGCTCCGGAGCCGGGACAGGGTCGACCCGCGCGCAGGCACGGGCGACACGCCAAAAGGCATGCCGGCCGGACGTTAGCGGCTGACATGCCACTAGGGAGGGTGCCGGACGTCACATGTCGCGTTTAACAAAAACGTAACAACGACAATCTGGACGGACGGTGTGAAATCCCGTTTAACGAAAACTCCTGTTCGTCTACAGTGCGTTGGCGTCATTCGCCGCCTGTAAAGGGCCCGTGTCACAAATCGATGAGGTGCTTAGTGAAAACTGTCACAAAACTCCTTGCGACCGCCGGGCTTTCGGTGCTCGCCCTGAACGCATCCGCTGCTGACGGCGCGTCTAAGTATGGGCCGCGTGGGCAGGCGGTCTATTCGATCGTGAGTCAGTGGGGTCCATACATCGAGAAAACGTACGGCCAGCCGGTTGCGAAGTGGGCGAAGAGCATGGAGTCCACATTCGCCAAGGCACCTTTGGCTTCGCTCCAAGCGGCTGCGGAGAGCAAGACGTTCGGCGCGATGTCCAGTGCTCTGGTGCCGATCGTTAAAGGCAGCCGAACCGGGTTGAGCACAGCGACACAAACGGGCTTGACAAAGTCCACCGGGCAGTTGCTTGGCGATGCTGCGCAGGATCTGACATTCATCCCGATCACGCCCTGCCGTATCCTCGATACCCGTGTGGCCGGCGGTCCGATTGCCGCCAACGGAACGCGAGACTTCGACGTTACGGCCGTTTCGGACTACTCGTTCCAAGGAGGTGAGGCGTCGAACTGCAACGGCCTCGGTGCGGCAGGTTCGTTCGCCGCGGTTGCGATCAACCTAACGGTGGTAACACCGGGCGCGGCCGGCTACATCACCGCGTATCCATACCTTGCGACACGGCCCAACGCAGCGACTGTGAACTACGTGGCCGGCGACATCCGCGGAAATTTCGCTATCGTGCGGCTAGACCAAGGGTCCTCCGCTAACGAAATGACCATCTACTCGCTCGCGGGCACGCACGTCGTCGGTGACGTCGTCGGGTATTACATCCAATCGCCGGCGACCGCGCTGAGTTGCGTCGACACGGCTAATACGATCGTGAGCGTCGCCGCCGGCGGCACGTCGAATGTAAATGCGCCGGCGTGCGCGACGGGGTACACGATGACGGCCACGAACTGTGAGACCGGCAGTTGGGACATGCCTATCGTGTTCAGCCACGGCGGGACGTGTTCGGCAAAAAACAACAGCGCTAGCGCAGCGGAACTCCGCGCGTCGCGTACCTGCTGCCGAGTGCCCGGCCGCTGACCCGCCACCGGCGAACGGGCGTGCGCCCTTCCGCCGCAGGAAGTCGACGCCAACGCGCCCCGGCGCGTTGGCGCTTTGCTTCCGCAAGCGCGATGGCTCATCAGGTGGTAGACTAGACCATGTTAGCGCTCGTGCTATCGCCCTAACGGGCGCGTTTTCCAGGTTCTCGCAGGCCCTCTGGCCGTGCCGCAGTTCGCGGCATTGCGACGTCATCCGCACGCATTCTCGACGCCGACACGCGCCGGCTCTTTTCCGGCGCGTCACCCCTTTGCTCGCAGCGCGGTAGGAAAGCTCCGAGTGGACCCGCGGTCATTCCGCGGCGTATTTCCATTGGAGCATCACCATGACTGAACCCTCGACCTTCGAGGCGCTCGGCCTGCCGCCCGCCGTGCTGCGCGCGCTCGCCGTCCTCAACTACAACACCCCGACGCCGATCCAGCAGGCCGCGATCCCGGCGGTTCTCGCCGGCCGCGATGTCCTCGGCGCGGCGCAGACCGGCACCGGCAAGACCGGCGCATTCGCGCTGCCGCTGCTGGCCCGCCTGTCCAAGACCACGGCCGCGCAAGGCCCGCGCCGTCCGCGCGCGCTGATCCTCGTGCCGACCCGCGAGCTCGCGGTGCAGGTCAACGAGAGCCTGCGTTCGTACGCCCGCCACCTGCAGCTGCATACCTGCATGATCTTCGGCGGCGTCGGCATGGGCCCGCAGATGGACGTCCTGCGTCGTGGCGTCGACATCATGGTCGCCACGCCCGGCCGACTGATCGACCACCTCGAGCGCGGCACCGCCAAGCTCGATTCGATCGGGATCCTCGTGCTCGACGAAGCCGATCGCATGCTCGACATGGGTTTCATGCCGGCGATCAAGCGCATCGTCAACGGCGTGCCGAAGTCCCGCCAGACGCTGCTGTTCTCGGCGACGTTCGAGCCGCGCATCCGCGGCCTCGCGATGGACTTCATGCGTAACCCGGTCGAAGTCGAAGTCGCGGCGCGCAACACCGTCGCGTCGACGATCAAGCACATCGCGCATCCGGTCGACGGCAGCCGCAAGAAGGACCTGCTGGTCCATCTGCTCGCCACCCGCTTCCAGGATCGCGTGCTCGTGTTCGGTCGCACCAAGCACGGCTGCAATCGCCTCGCCGAGCAGCTGGAAGACGCGGGCCTGAAGGCCGTCGCCATCCACGGCAACAAGAGCCAGGGCCAGCGTCAGAAGGCGCTCGACGCATTCAAGGCCGGCCGCGCACGCGTGCTGGTCGCGACCGACGTCGCCGCGCGCGGTCTCGATATTCCGGACCTGCCGCTGGTCATCAACTTCGACCTGCCGATGGTCGCCGAGGACTACGTGCACCGCATCGGCCGCACGGGTCGCAACGGCGCGACCGGCGAGGCGATCTCGCTCGTGGGCGTCGACGAAGGCGGCCTGCTGGCGCAGGTGCAGAAGATGCTCGGCCAGAACGTGCAGCAGGAAACGGTCGAAGGCTTCGTGCCGACGCGTCCGCTGCGCATGGACATGAAGCCGGTGCAGGCGCAGCGCACGCCGCGTCCGGCGCATCGTCCGCACGGCAAGCCCGCTGCGCGCCATGCGCATGCGCAGTCGCCGAAGGGTCGCAGCAGCGCAGGTTCGCGCCGTTCGAACGGATCGCGCTGAGTTGATCGAGCGTCGTCGCGTAATTGCGACGATGTGATGTGCGAAACGCCGTCGGCTGATGCCGGCGGCGTTTTCGTTTGCGCGGTCGATCAGCCGACGAGGCCGGTCAGCGGGCGCGCGTTCGCACTGTCGGGGAACACGCTCGTGTCCAGCGTGCCGCGCGCTATCCCGAGATGGTTGGCGAGCACGCCTTTGAACAGCGAACGCAGGTCAGTGGTGGCGTGCAGGTCGCGGCCTTCGAACAGCGCGGACGGTGACAGCCCGGGCCAATCGCCTGCGATGCGTCCACCGCGCACCGCCCCGCCAGCGAGAAACGCGACGCCGCCCGTGCCGTGATCGGTGCCGCCCGTGCCGTTCGCCGCGGCGGTGCGGCCGAACTCGGTGACGATCGCGATGACCGTCTTCGACCAGATCGGTTGCGCGGCGTCGTGGAAGGCACGAAGGCCGGCGTCGAGTTCGCCGAGCTTCCGCTTGAGCTGATACGCCTGGCCGCCGTGGCTGTCCCAACCCGTGTCTTCGACGAACGCGATTCGCGGGCCGTCCGGCGCACGCATGAAGGTTGCAGCGGATTGCATCGCCTGCGGCAGTCGCATCGCGCCGGACGCACCCATGTCGCTGCTGCGTTGCATAGCGTCGGCGAATACCGGTGCGAGCTCGCGATCGTTCGAGTACAGCGCCTTCAGCCGCTCGAGCATCATCGGATCGACGTCGTCCGCGAAGGGAGGCGACCACGTGCGCACGTGGCCCGGCCCGCGCGCGGACAGCGGCGCGACGCTCGCGACCGCCAATGCATCCGTGCCTGTCATCGCCGCACTCGTGCGGCTCAGCCAGCCGGTCTGCAGATGCGCGCTGGCATCGCCGCCGCTTTCGACGTTGTCCTGCGCCTCGAAGTGCGAACGCCCGCGATACGGCGGCGCGATGGCGACGATGGGTAGCAGCTGCCGCGATGCATAGAGCTGCGACGCGAATGCGAGCGAAGGATGCAGGCCGAAGCCGCCGCTCAGCGGAAGCGCGTCGACGACGGCGAGATCGCGCCGCAGTCGCACGTAATCCGGGTCGTCGAGCGGCGGAAGCGCGTGCAGCGCGTCGAGTCCACCGCGCAGCAGCACGACGACGAAGCGCGCGTCGTCGTTGCCGCGCAGTGCGCCGGCGAACGTCGGGAGCCGTGGCCACAGCGCGAGTGATGCGCTGGCGCCGGCGAGTGCGAGGAAGCGGCGTCGGCTCGCGTCCATGTCAGGTTCTCCACTGGAACGCGGGGCTCGCGAACAGCAGCGCGAGGCCCGAACGGGCGGATTCGGCGCGACGCAGCGTCGTCGCGGTGGCGTCGTCGAGGTGCGGGCCGAGCGCGATACGCGCCGTCGCGAGCGGATCGGGCGATGCGGTCAGCGACGCGAGGCGCTGCGCAGCCTGGATGCGCTTGAACAGTGCGTCGCCACCGTTCCATGCCGATGTCGCGTCGGGAAATCCCGCCGGCGACCGTGGCGTGAACGCGGGCTCGCCGAGCTGCGCCAGCACGGGCTGCAGGCGAGCGATCGGTTGCGACGCATCCATCGCACGCAACGCGGCGATGAGGAAGTCGTCGGGCGTCCGGAACTTGCGCGCGGTCCGCGCCCACGCTTCGGGGCTGTCGATCAGGGCGCGATAGACGTCGGCCAGCGTGCCGCCGTTGCGCGTCCACGCCTGCGCCATGCGGTCGACGACCGCGCGTGGTGGCTCGTCCGCGATGAAATGCCGTGCGAGCTTGGTCGAGACGTGGCGGGCGGTGGACGGATGCACGGCGAGATCGCGAAGGATCGCGTGGCCCTGCTGCACGCCTGCGTCCGCATACGTACGTCCGAGCACGCGACGCGCGCCGCCTTCGTGTGCGTTCGGCCGGAACACGAACGCGGCGGGTGGCACGGCGTCGATGCTCTCGCGCGGCGCGGGCGTGCTCCAGCCGGTGATCGCACGCGCGAGTTCGGTGACGTCGCCTTGCGTGTAGCCGCCGTCGACGCCCAGCGTGTGCAGTTCGAGGATTTCGCGCGCGAGGTTCTCGTTGAGACCGAGCTGACGCTTGCCCGCGACGCGACGTGCGATTCGCGAGTCGTCGCCGACCGAACGCACGTTGTCGAGATAACGCAGCATCGCCGGATGCGATTCGACGGCGACAAGCAGAGCGTCGAAGCGGCCGAAGAGGTTGGCGCGGATCGCCTCGCGCTCCATCGGCGCTGCGTAGAGCAGGGCGGGGCGCTTGTCGAGCGAGACGGCGAAATGGTTCGACCAGAAGCGTACGAGCCGCTCGGCGAATCCGTCGGGCGTGGTCACCGCGTGGCCATAGCGTGCATCGAGTTCGTCGCGAACGGCCGCGCGCAAGTCCCCGCGGCCGCCGCCCCTGCGCATGCGCCTGGGCGACATGGACGCGTCGCCTTGCATCGACATGTCGTCGCGAACACGGAGCATCGCATCGTCGTCGCGCTGTCGCTTGGCCTGTCGAAGGCTTGCGAGCAGGGCGGCTTCGCGATGCACGTACTCGGCACTGCTCGGCAGCGATGCGAACGCGGATGTGCCGGCATCGCCGGTCATCTGCCGCGTCAGCAGCGTATGCGGATCGTCGCGGCGATCCGGATCGCCCGGGCGGGCGCCCAGGCCGAATCGGTTCAACGCGCTGGCGAGTTTCAGGTCATCGGTCATGCGGCGGCCTCCCCGGGGATAACGCCCCGGGAAGGTCGCGGTTGACCGGCTTGGCGCAGGCGCGCGTCAGCGGTGCGTTCTTCTGCGTGGTTTCGCAGGCGTCCAGCGGCCGCGTCGGCGCGATGGGGCGCGATGCGACGAGGAAGGCGAGGGCGAGCAGGGCGACGCCGAATGCGACGCCCGCAGCCAGCGCCATGGCGTCGCGGAAGGCGGCGTTCGGTCGGTGCGCATCCTGCGTCATCGGGGGGTCGTCCTGTGTGTGCGGTGCTGCGGGGTGTCGGGTCGACTGCAGCGCGCGCGCCCGGCCCGTGCGGCAAGGCGCGAGGGGTGCATGACGGCGCGGGAAGGGCGACGGTCCATGGCGGCAGTCCGATGATCCCGACCGCCAACGCGCAGCGCATGCCTACGGGCGACCCGGACCGATGCACGGTCGAGTCCGGCGTGCGGACGGTTGCCGGATCCGCGCCGTCAAACGGAACGGGCCGCTTTCGCGGCCCGTCCGGGTGAAGCGGCAGGGGCGATCAGGACGCCTTCTTGGCCTCGATCCAGCGGTTGATCTTGGCGTCGAGCACGTCCAGCGGCACCGCGCCGTCCCTCAGCACTTCGGCGTGGAACTCGCGGATGTCGAACTTCGGTCCCAGCGCCTGCTGCGCACGCGCGCGCAGCTCCTTGATCTTCAGCTCGCCCGACTTGTACGCGAGCGCCTGGCTCGGCCACGCGATGTAGCGCTCGGCCTCGGCGGTCGCCTGCGTTTCGCTCTCGGCCGAGTTGTCGAGCATGTACTTGATGACCTGGTCGCGGCTCCAGCCCTTGCTGTGCAGGCCGGTGTCGGTGACGAGGCGGATCGCGCGCCACAGCTCGTTCTGCAGGTAACCGAAGTACGAGTACGGGTCCTGGTAGACGCCGAGGTCCTTGCCGAGCGATTCCGCATACAGGCCCCAGCCCTCCGCGAACGCGGTCTCGCCGCCGAAGCGGCGGAACTTCGGCATCGTCCCCATTTCCTGCTGCAGCGAAATCTGGAAGTGGTGGCCCGGGATCGCCTCGTGCAGGTAGAGATCTTCGGCATCCCACTTCTTGCGCGACGGCAGGTCGTAGGTATTGACGTAGAAGATGCCCGGGCGCGTGCCGTCCTCGCTCGCGCTCTGGTATTCACCACCCGCCGCCGACTTCGCGCGGAACGGCTCGACCGGGCGGATCTCGAACGGCGACTTCGGCACCAGCGAGAACTGCTTCGGGATGCCGGCGTTCACCGACTTCTCGAGGTTGCGGTAGTAGGTCAGCAGTTCGTCTTCGGTCTTGAAGTTGAACTGCGGGTCGGTGCGCATGAACTGGAAGAAGTCCTGCAGCGAACCCTTGAAGCCGACCTGCTGCATCACCTTCTGCATTTCGCCGTGGATGCGCGCGACTTCATCGAGGCCGAGCTGGTGGATCTCGGCGGGCGTGCGGCTCGTCGTCGTGCTGTTGCGCACGTTGTACGCGTACCAGGCCTGGCCGTTCGGCAGCGCATCGAGGCCGACGGTCTCGCGCGTCTTCGGCATGTACTCGTCGTTGATGAATGCACGCAGGCGCTTGTAGGCCGGCATCATCTGCGCGGTGATCATCGTGCGGTACGCCTTGGTGAGGCGTTCGCGATCGGCCGCGGAGAAATCCTTCGGCATGTTCTGGATCGGGCCCCAGAACAGCGTCTTGGTCGGGTCGTCATTGATCAGCGCGTCGAGCTGCGGCACCACCTTGACCATCAGCACGCGCGGCTGCACGACTCCGGCCTTCATGCCTTCGCGCATGTTCGAGACGGCGGTGTCGAAGATCGTCGGGATCTTGTCGGCGCGCTTGAGCCAGTTGTCGTAGTCCTTGACCGTCTTGAACGGCTGCGGACCGGTGCCGGAGCCGAACATCGCCGCATAGCTCGCGATGCTGCCCATCTGGTTGATCGGCATCATCCAGTCGGGGAACTGTTCGCCCTCGAGCTGGCGCTTGGCGCCGTCGACGAAGATTTCGTAGCTCAGCAGGTCCTGGCCGGTGAGGCCGTCGCTGCCGACCTTCTGCACCGCGTCGAGCCACTTCACCGTGAAGTCGTGCGACTTCTTGCGGTAGTCGGCCGCGAGGAAGTTCGGCATCTGGTCGTTGTAGCGCGGGTCACCCTGGAAGGTGGCCTGAAGCGGGTTGAGCTTGAGCAGCTCTTCCCAGTACTGCTCGTACATCGCCGTCAGCTTCTGGCCCTTCGACTGGTTGACGGCCGCCTTGACGGGCGTGGCCTTCGCCGGCGCGGCGATGGAGGGCAGGGCGGCGAGGCCGAACGCGAGGGCGACGGCGAGGGTGAGGGGACGCAGGTGCATGACGGGCTCCGTCTGGGGACCCGTGGAGCATGGCGGTCGCCGACCGGTCGTTCGCCGGTCGGAAGTCATGGGCAGCGTCGCCTTCCGTCAGGCCGCGGCGGCCTGGTGGCGCAGTTCGTCGGCGCGCGAGTGGCCGAGGTAGCGCACCATCGCGTTCTTCATGATGTAGATCAGCGGGATCATCGCGACGGCCGCGAGCATCTTGTAGACGTAGTTCACCGTGCTCACCGCGAGGAACAGGCCGATCGGCCAATGCTGCGGGCCGAGCACGAACGCGATGTAGAGCACGACGAAGCTGTCGACCAGCTGCGAGACCGCGGTCGAGCCGGTGGAACGCAGCCAGATCGCGCGATGGCCCGTGGCGCGGCGGATGCGATGGAATACGGCGACGTCGATGAACTGGCCGAGCAGGAACGCGACGAGCGAACCCGCGATCGTCCACATGCCCTGGCCGAAGACCGCCGAGAACGCGGCCTGGTAATCCGACACGCCTTGCGACTTCGCCGCGCCGACCCACCAGCCGGCCGGTGCGAGCGAGATCGCGGCGAACGCGAAGGCAAAGCCATAGACGATCAGCGCCGCCGCGAGCAGCGAAATGATGCGCACGCCACGCCGGCCGTAGAACTCGTTGATGACGTCCGTCATCAGGAACACGATCGGCCACAGCAGCGTGCCGGCGGTGAAGCTGAGCGAACCGTTCTGCCCGAACAGGTGCCATTCGAACGGTTTGACGCCGAGCGTGTCCTCGAGCGCGAAGATCTTCACGCCGATGAACTCGGCGAGCACGGTGTTGACGCAGAACAGCGCGGCGAGGCCAATGAATAACCGCACGGCGCGGTCGTTCAGGACATGCGGGGTGCCATCGTCGACGATCGCGCTCATGGGTTCTTTCGCAGGTGGTAGATGACGCCCTTGCGGTCGTCGCTGAAGTAGAGGCCGCCGACGCCGTCGTCGATCAGACCCGCCGGGCGGCCATTGACGGTGCGGCCGTCGAGGAACCCAGTGACCAGCGGTTCGACGCGCCGGCCATCGCGACTGACGCGCACCAGCATGTAGCCGCGGCCAATGCGTTCGTTCGTGGAGCCGTGCAGCGCGACGATGTAGTGATTCGCGAGAACGTCGTCGTTGCGCGCTGGCATCGGCAACACGCCGAGCGCGGACGAATGCGCGGGGAAATGTGCGAACGGCGCGGCGACGCCCTTGCAGCCCGACGAGCGCGGGAATTTCGGGTCCGCGCGGACACGACCGCCATCGCTGTAGCAATGCGGCCAGCCCGCGTCCATGCCGTCGACGATGCGATACATCGTTTCGTCGGGACGATTCAGACCGAGATGGTCCGCGCCCTGATTGGTCGCGATCAGCGCATCGCCATCGCGCACAAGTCCGACCGCATTGCGCAGGCCGCGCGCGATGGTGCGCTGCGTACCATCCGGTTTGATGGCGACGATGCTCGCGCGCACGGCTTCCTTCTCGACGCACGCGTTGCAGCTGCTGCCGACGGAAACGAGCGCGGTACCGTCCTTCTCGACGAGCGCCGTGCGGGTGAGATGCCAGCCGCCGTACTTGTACGAAAGCCCATAGTCCGGAAACGTCGCGAGGGTTTCGGGTGCGCCGCTGATGCGGCCGCTTGCGACGTCGTAGGGATAACGCAGCAATGCCTGCGTCAGTGCGAGGTAGAGCCAGGTGCGCGACTTCGCGTCGGTGTGGAACGCGATGCTGTTGGGGTTGCGCAGACCGTCGAGCATCACCGTGGGCTTCGGCAGGGTGGCCGACGCCGGATCCAGCGCGCCGAGCATCAGCAGCTGGCCTTTGCGGTTGTCGGTGAGGTCGTGCATGTCGGTGACCAGCACGCGCCCCATCGGATCGCGGGCGAAGAAGCGAACGCGATGAAGGCCTTGCACGACGGGATCGAGCCGGTAGCCGGCAGGCACCTTCAGCGTGAAGCGCGAGCCGTCATCCAGCGCGATCGGCTGTGGAACGAGACGGGGTTGTGCGGCGAGCGACGATGCGAACGTCAGCGCCAGTAGCGCGACGAATGCGCGCGTCACGGCGTGTCCTTCGCGACGGGCGCCGCGAACGGAATCGATTCCGGCGACACCGCGCCGCCCGAGATGATGAAGCTCATCGCCTGGTCGACGGTCCAGTCGGTCGGCGTAATGTTCTCGATCGGCACGATTTCGAGGTAGCCCGAGGTCGGATTCGGCGTCGTCGGCACGTAGACAGCGGCGAGTTCGCGTCCCGTGCCCTGTTCGCGCAGCACGCGCGTGACGAAACCGATCGACTTCATGTGCGCGTTCGGGAAGTCGACCAGGACCACGCGCTGTGTGCCATCCGGTTTCGTCTGCAGGATGTCGAGCAGCTGGCGCGCGCTGCCGTAGATCAGGTTCGCGAACGGAATGCGCTTGATCAGCGCTTCGAACCAGCGCAGCAGGCGCTGGCCGACGACGCGTCGCGCCATCATTCCCGACAGCAGGATCACCGCGATCGTCGCGAGCAGCGCAAGCCCGTTCTGCACCCACGACGCGGCCACCCACGACCATGCCGGACTGCCATTCGCGATGCTCTGCAATCCCGGCCCGATCAGCGGACGGCTGATGTCCGACAGCAGCACGAACACGAACTTGACTACGACCCACGTCAGCCAGATCGGCAGCAGGGTGAGCAGGCCGGTGAGGAAGAGCTTCTGCAGGTTGGTTTTGCCCATGCGGCGATTGTAGGCCGCGGGCCGCGCCTCAGCGCTCGCGCATCAGGCGGAAGCCGACGTCGTCGTAGCCGCGGTTGGCGGTGAGCGGCTCCTGCGCGGTGCGGCCGCGCCACGAATGTGCGGTGACCATGCGTTCGAGGCAGCTGCCACCGCAGTCGCGCAGCCACAGGCTGATCGAACGACCGCCCACGTCGGCCGACGCACGCGACGAGTCCGACGACGAGGGGAGCCGGAACTTGCCGCCGGCCTGGCCACCGAGCCAGTTGGCGTACGCCTCCGCGTCCTGCAGCGAGACGCAGACCACCGGGTCGTTCGGGCCCTGCGCGAAGCCCGGCGACTGCCAGGTGCGCGGCGCGAACACGCGCAGCAGCGAAGCGCGCTCGCGGCACAGCGACGCCGGGCGATGCGTGGCGTCGACGAACCGCTGGTATTCCGCACGGGTCACCGGGTGCGGCGACACGCTGCCGCGTCCGAGGTCCGCTACTTCATCGCCCGCGACGGTGCGAGGCGCGCCTTCGATGCGGTTGGCTTCGCGCGTCCAGCGGGTGAGTTCCGCGGGCGCAAGGCGCAGGTCCTTCGCAAGCACCAGCGTCTGCTGCGCGCGCTTGCGATCGTTGTGCGCGAGCGCGTCGTCGAAGCGCGTGCGCAGGGCCTTCTGCAGATCGGCCGCGGCGGGTGCGTCGCCGCGCTGGCCGGTGGCACGCGCGAGCTGCTCGGTGTGGCCGGCGAGGTCGCGTGCGCGCGCATCGTCGTTGCCCTTCACCGCGGCGACCGTCTTCGTCCGCAACGCGGTGTCGAGATCGGTGCTCAACGCTTTGACGCGCGGATCGTCGGGATGGTTCGTCCACGCTTCGAGCACGGTGGCGAGCGCGTTGTCGCCTTCGGGTGTGGTCAGCGCGTTGCGGGCGATCTGCGCGCGGCCGCGCGACACCGCCATTTCGATGTCCGCACCCGGCAGGGGCGCGAGCATGCGGTCGGTGGGGTCCGGTGCCGCCTCGGTGTCGGGCGCCGCGGCCAGCGGAGCGTTCGGCACATGGAAGAAGCCGTCGTTGCCGCCGCGCGGCCACACGGAGGCGACGCCCCAGCCGAGCAGCGCGACTGCGGCGATGCCCGCCCCCCAGCGCATCGCCGGGCTGCCGATCACATCGCGCACGCGATCCCACGCCGGCAACCAGCGCGGCGGACGCACGGCGAGCATCGCCTCGCGCATTTCCGCGGTGGTCTGGAAGCGCGAATCGGCGGACTTGGCCAGCGCGCGATACATGAAGCGCTGCCAGTGGCGCAGGTGCGCGGGCAGTTTCGGAATGGGTTGCTGCGCATGCGCGAGCGCCATCGACAGCGCGTCGGCGGCCTCGTAAGGCAGGCGGCCGGCGAGCATTTCCCAGATCACGACGCCCAGGCTGTACAGGTCGGCGCGGCCGTCGACATCCTCGCCGCGCGCCTGTTCGGGCGCCATGTACGCGGTGCTGCCGACGGCGAGGCCCGCGGTCGTGACGCGCGGACCGAACCCGCGACGCAGTGCGATGCCGAAATCCGCCAGCAGCGGACGCCCGGCTTCGTCGAACAGCACGTTCTCCGGCTTGACGTCGCGATGCACGACGCCACGCGAATGCGCGTATTCGAGCGCGGCGAGCAGCGCGATCGCGATCTCGACGGCGCCGGCCTCGTCGCGCGTGAAGTCGAGTTCGCCCAGGTGCCCGCGCGCGAGGTGCGGCATCGAGTAGTAGGGCAGGCCGTCCTTGGTGCGACCCAGCTCGTGGATGCGGACGATGTGCGGATGCTCGAGCCGCGCGATCGTGCGGACCTCGTTCTCGAACCGGCGTCGGCTGACCTCGTCGGCGAGCGCCTGCGGCGCCATCACTTTGATCGCGACTTCGCGACCGAGCGCGGTCTGCTCCGCGAGGTAGACCGTCGACATGCCGCCGCGGCCGAGCTGGCGCAGCAGGCGATACCCGTTGATCTGCGGGAGCGGTTCGACGTGGGCGTCGGCGGGCGTGGGGTCGTCCATGCCGGCCCGAGCATATAGGTCGGAGCGCGCGCCGCGAAGGGCGCATCCGTTCCGAAACGTGATCAGCGACCCGGCTTGCGTCGCACGTAGAGCTGCTTGCGCACGCGCGCGACGGTGGTGCCGGACGCGTCGACCACCGGCGTCTCGAACCAGCGCAGGTGCTTGGCGCCGTCCGCGGTCTGCGCGCGGATGTCGTCGAGCGTCGCGTCGTCGAGGTGGAATTCGGCCTGCACGACGCCGCGACCGGGCGCGTCGAAATCGATCGATCCGGAGCGGTCCCACACGAAGTAGTCGCGGCCAACATTGCGCATCACGAGCAGCATCCAGAACGGATCCGTCATCGCGAACAGGCTGCCGCCGAAGTGCGTGCCGACCGCGTTGCGGTTCCACGGACGCAAGCGCAGCTCGACCCGCGCGTGGCGCCAGTCGTCCGCGAGATGGGTGACATGGATGCCGGTCGCGAGGAACGGCGGCCAGAGGTTGAGCGCGTGCCGGAGCACGCCGGCACGGATGTTCTGCGGGTTCACGGTGCGGTTCCGCGACGACCGCCAGCGCGGTCGCGATCGATCAGGGTGGGCGGCGCGTCAGAACAGCAGCGACGACATCTTGCGGCGATAGCGCCCGACGAGGTCGTCGTCCTGCACCACGCGGAAGGCGTCGATCAACGTGCGCCGCGCGAGGCCGTCTTCGTACGCGCGATCGCGGCGGAGCATTTCGATGAGGTGCTCCAACCCTTCGTCCTCGCGGCCCGCGAGCAGGCGCTGCACCGCGAGCAGGTGACGGGCGCGGAGGTCGCCCGCGTCGGCGCCGATCGCGGCTTCGAGCACGTCGGCCGGCGGCGCGTCCTTCGCCGCGGCGAGCAGGCGCAGGTGGGCGCGCGCGCGCTCGGTGCGGTCGTCGGTGGCGAGGTTGGCGGGCAGGGCATCGAGGAGCTGCTCGGCTTCGGCCGTCGCGCCGGTGCGCAGCAGCGCGAGCGCGAGGTCGAGCTTGAGCGCGCCGTCGTCGGGCTTTTCCGACACCGCGTGACGCAGGCGCACCACCTCGGCATGGGGATCGATCGGCGCGGCGTCGCCGGCGGCGTCGGGTTCGTCCGCCGCGGCGGCCGGCTCGATGCCGTGCGTCTTCAGGAATTCGCGCAGCGTGCCCTCGGGGATGACGCCCGGGAAACCGTCGGCGAGCTGGCCGTCCTTGACGAGGTAGACCGTCGGGATCGAGCGCACCTGGAACGCGGCGGCGAGCTGCTGCTCCTTGTCGACGTCGACCTTGGCCAGCAGGAACGCGCCGTTGTATTCGGCGGCGAGCTTTTCCAGCACCGGCCCCAGCGTCTTGCACGGGCCGCACCATTCGGCCCAGAAGTCGACCAGCACGGGCACCTGCAGCGAGCGCTGCAGCACGTCGTCCTGGAAATTGTCGGCGGTCGCATCGAAGACGTGCGGATTCGCGTCGGCGGTCATGGCGGCTCCTGGAGATCGTCGCGAGATGGGGGCGTGGCCCCGGCGTCGCAAGGCCGGCACGCTAGCATGGCGACATGCAACGGTCCGTCAGCCCCGCCCGCGTCGCCGCCGCACTTGCGGCCGCCCTGTTTGCCCCGTCGGTGCTCGGGTTCGGCGCGATGTTTCCGTCGTTCTCGCAGGCCGCGCATCCCGTCGCGGCGCTGGGGGCGTCGGGCGTGGCGCACGCATTCGCGTTCAACCTCCTCGCGTTCGTCGTGCCGGGCGTGCTGACGGCGTTCGTCGCGCAGGCGCTGCGCATGCGGATGACGGACGCCCGCTTCGCCGCGCGCCTCGGCGTGCAGGCGATGACGCTTGCCGCGCTGGCCTATGCGGCGCTCGGCCTGCTGCCGCTCGATTCGACCGACCTGCTGTCCGCTGCCAGCCGCCTCCACGCCGCGGTGTGGACGCTATGGTGGATCGCCTTCGTTGTCGGCGCCGTATTGCTCGGCGTCGGAATGCGCGGCACGCGGCATGCGTCGCGCTCGTGGGCCGTCACCGTGTGCGCGATCGTGACGCTGGTGTTCGCGATTGTTGCGCCGGGCCTGGTGCCGGTCGGCGCGTCGCAGCGCGTCGCTTTCGCCGCCTGGTTCGTCGCGACATGGCTGATTGCGCCGCCTAGCCGTGGCGCAGCTTCAGCACCAGGATCGTCATCGACAGGCCGAGCGTAAGCAGGTTCGACACGATCATCGGCCACGACGTGAGCACGATGCCGTAGAAGAACCAGCACGCGACGCCGACGGTGAACACGACGTACATCCCGAGCGAGATTCCGCTCGTGTCGCGCGTGCGGATCGTCTTGATCGCCTGCGGAAGGACCGACAGCGTGGTGAGCGACGCGGCGACGTAACCGATCCATTCGCCCGTCATCGCGGCGCTCCATCGGCGGTGCGCCAGACGGTGAGTAAGTCGCCGGGTTCGGGCCAGCCGCAGCGGTCGAGCAGTGTGTACGACGCGAGCACGAAGGCGCGGCCGTCCCATGCCCACTCGGCGCTCATGCCGCAGTCGGCGAGGCCCCGACCTTTCGCGAACGTCGAAAGTCGGCCGGTCTTCGCGTCGAATCCCGCTTCGGTGAGCATCGAGCTGTCGTCGTCGATGCCCGGTGGAAACGGCAGGCGCAGCGGTTTGGCGTGCGCCGGGTCGTTGCGCGGGCTGATGAAGGCCGCATAGCTGCCCTGGTAGGCGCCGAGCACGCAGGGCACCAATGCGATGACCTGCGCGTCGCCGATTGGGTCGACGCTCGCGGTCATGCTGCCCACGTCGTCATCGCAGTCGTCGTGCAGCTTCTTCAGCGCATCGACGTAGCGGCGGACGGCTGCGTCGCTCAGCGGTTTGCCACGGGACGGAACGGCGTGCACCGCGGGCAGCGGGCGGGCATCGGGAATTGCGGCATTCGATCGGCCGGGTCGTGCGATCGCGGTCGGCGTGTCGACCCGGCCCTGAGCGTCGTCGATGAAGAGCATCGCGGCGTTGAAGCCGGTCAGGCTGCCGACCGATGCGGTGCCTGCAAGGCCGAGATGCTTGGCGCGTCGCGCCTGTGCGGCGAGAGATTGCAGTGCGGCAACGCCACGCAGCACCAGCGTGCGTGTCGGCGCGTTGTCGTCGTCCTTGCTGGCGCGTGTCTGCAGCGCGTTCGCGCCGAACGACAAGGCGCGGCCATCGAGTTTCAGCGTGGCGCCCGCACCATCGGGAATGTCGACCACCTCGAACGTCGGCACCGCATCGCGCCCTGCCGCGCGGACCACGCGCAGCGCGAGGCTGTCGTCGCCGTTGTCGGTGTAGCCGCGTGCTTCGCAGGCGCCAGTGTTGTCGCAGGCGACGGTCCAATCGCCGAATGTCCTGTAGGCAGGGAGGGCGACCGCCGCGTGCGCCGACGATGCGAGCAGAGCGGACAGGACGAGAGCGGCCGCGCGCGCGGCGCCGCGGAACGATTCGGACGACATGGAAACTCCGTTATGCCGCGAATTGAATCACGCGCCCGCGCTGCCGGGGAGCGCGCCGTGCATCGACGGCAGCGTCGACCGCAGCACGCGGTTGCGGCCCTGCGCCTTGGCGGCATACAGCGCGCGATCCGCGGTGGCGAGCAGCGTCTGCGGCGTATCGAGGCCCACCTGCAGTTCGTGCACGCCGATCGACACGGTGACCGGCCCGAGTTCGCGGCGCATGTAGGTGATCGACGCCTCGCCGATCGCCAGACGGATCTGCTCCGCACGTGCCGCTGCCTGCTCGAGGCCGGCTTCCGGCATGACGATCGTGAACTCCTCGCCGCCGTATCGGCAGGCGATGTCTTCGCCGCGCGTCACCGCGGCGAGCACCTGGCCGATCTTGGTCAACAGCGCATCGCCGGCGCCATGGCCGTGTTCGTCGTTGAAGCGCTTGAAGTAGTCGACGTCGAGCATCAGCACCGACAGCGGCCGCCCGCGACGCTCGCAGCGTTCGATCTCGCGCGGCAGGCTCTCTTCGAGATAACGACGGTTGTAGAGCCCGGTGAGCGGATCGCGCAGCGACTGCACGCGCAGGCTTTCGCGCAACTCGAGGCTGTAGAGCACGACGCCCAGATGTTCGGCGACGGACTCGACCGCCGCGCGCTGCAGCTCCGTCAACGGCTCGCCGAGGCGATTGCTGACGTGCAGCAGGCCGAGCACGGTGCCCTGCGAGGCCAGCGGCACGCAGACACCGCAGGCGACGTCATCGGGCAGGCCGTCGAGATGCTCGCAACGAGCGGTCGGCCGCGTTGGATCGAACGCGTGCAGATGGCCGCGTCGCAGCGCCCAGCACTGGTCGGGTCGCATTGCGTCGGGGAACTCGCTGCCGTGCGTGCCGAACAGCGCGTTGAGTTCGAGCAGGTTCTGCGATGCGCGCATCACGTAGCAGACGCCGGCGCCGTTCGGCACGAGTTGGGCGAGCGCGTTGCCGGCGACGTCCAGCGCTTCCGCGACGGTCTGGCAGCTGTGCAGCAGCCCGGCGAAGGCGCCGAGAATGCGGCGTTGCTCGGCGAGGTGTTCGCGTTGGCCGACCGACGCTTCCAGCGTGACGAGTGCATTGCGCGTTTCCTGTTCCAGCCGGCGGGCGCGTCGTGCTTCACGCCCGACCATCGACAGCAGCGAGCCGAGGATGGCGAGTGATACGAAGATCCCGATCACCACGACCACGGTCAGCACCCAGGCGTCGCGCGTGCTAACCGCCTCGCGCTCGACGAGCAGCCGGTTCTCGACGTCGACCATCTCGACGGTGAGATCGTCGATGCGACGGTTCATCGCCGCACCCTCGGTCACCATCACTTCATTGGCGTCGCCGTCGCGGCCGGCCTGGTCGAGCTCGACGGTGCGCCGGATCTGCGCCAGTCGGTCGACGACGAGCCCGCGCAACTCCATGGCTTTGCGCTGCTGCGGCGGGTTGTCCGCCACCAGCCGCGCCAGATCGCCGACGCGGCGCAGCGCTTCCGGGCGGTGGTCGAGGTAGGCCGCTTCCAGCCCTTCGTCGCCGCTGAGGCGAAAGCCGCGCGCCGCCGATTCGGTGCTGTTGAGCGCCGAGCGCACGGACTCGATCTCCGCCAGCACCCGGTGCGTATGGCTGACCCAGCGCGCGCTGGTGTCGAACGAGTGGATGCCCCAGAGCATGCAGGCGCTGACCGCGAGCAGCAGCGCGACGAGAGAACCGACGGCGGGACTTCGTTGACGGGCGACGTGAAGGAGATCGGCGGGCATCGGCGAAATGGGGCGTCGGCAATCCGGAGGTCAGGCAAGCTGCGTGCCGCAGGTCCGATGGTCAAGCAGGGCGCGTGACGGGCATTTGTGCACTGCGATAGGCTTTTCGACCGCCCGCCTGTTTCGGACCCGCCCCTCGTGTCTTCCCCCAACGCGACCGACGTCACATCTTCCGGCTCCGAGCCGCGCGCCTACGAACCCGGCTCCGTGGAGTCGGCGGCGCAGGGCTTCTGGACCCGCACCCGCGCGTTCGAGGTGGACGAGTCGTCCGCGAAGCCCAAGTACTACTGCCTCTCGATGCTGCCGTACCCGTCGGGCGCGCTGCACATGGGTCACGTGCGCAACTACACGATCGGCGACGTCATCAGCCGCTACAAGCGCATGACCGGCCACAACGTCCTGCAGCCGATGGGCTGGGACGCCTTCGGCCTGCCGGCCGAGAACGCGGCGATCAAGAACAACACCGCGCCAGCGAAGTGGACCTACGCGAACATCGAGCACATGCGCGCCCAGCTGCAGCAGATGGGCTACGCGATCGACTGGTCGCGCGAGTTCGCCACCTGCCGTCCGGATTACTACGTCCACGAGCAGCGCATGTTCGTGCGGCTGATGAAGAAGGGCCTCGCGTACCGCAAGAACTCCGTCGTGAACTGGGACCCGGTCGATCAGACCGTGCTCGCGAACGAGCAGGTGATCGACGGCCGCGGCTGGCGCACGGGCGCGGTGGTCGAGAAGCGCGAGATCCCGCAGTGGTTCCTCAAGATCACCGACTACGCGCAGGAACTGCTGGACGGCCTCGACACGCTGCCGGGCTGGCCGGACGCGGTGAAGACCATGCAGCGCAACTGGATCGGACGCTCGGAAGGCCTCGAGATCCGCTTCGACGTGCGCGACGCGCAGGGCGCGGCCGTCGAGCCGCTGACGGTGTTCACCACGCGGCCGGACACGCTGATGGGCGTGACGTTCGTGTCGATCGCCGCCGAGCATCCGCTCGCGCTGGAGGCGGCTGAACGCAACGGCGACCTCGCCGCGTTCATCGCCGAGCTGCGCCAGGGCGGCGTCTCCGAAGCCGAGCTGGAGACGCAGGAAAAGCGCGGCATGGACACAGGCCTGCGCGCGATCCATCCGCTCAGCGGCGAAGAGGTGCCGGTGTTCGTCGCCAACTTCGTGCTGATGAACTACGGCACCGGCGCGGTGATGGGCGTGCCGGGCCACGACGAGCGCGACTGGGCGTTCGCGAAGGCCTACAACCTGCCGATCCGCATGGTGATCGCGCCGACCGAAGTGCGCGACGCGATCCTCGAGGCCGCCAAGCACCTCGTGCAGCACGACGATCCGATGACGGTCGCGCTCGGCGAGCACGCGCCGTCCGATCCGTACGAAACGCGCGCGGCCGTCGAAGTAGTCGACGCCTTCGAACGCGGCATCCTCGACACCGGTGCGTGGACCGAGAAGGGCTGGATCGTCAATTCGGACGAGCTCGACGGCATGGATTACGCCGAAGCGTTCGAGCATCTCGCTCGCAAGCTCGAAGCTGAAGGCCGCGGCCGTCGTCGCGTCAATTTCCGCCTGCGCGACTGGGGCGTGAGCCGCCAGCGCTACTGGGGCTGCCCGATTCCGGTCATCTACTGCGCCAAATGCGGCGCGGTGCCGGTGCCGGAAGAGCAACTGCCGGTCGTGCTGCCGGAAGACGTCGAGTTCAGCGGCGTCGCCTCGCCGATCAAGGCCGATCCGGAGTGGCGCAAGACGACGTGCCCGTCGTGCGGCGCCGCCGCCGAGCGCGAGACCGACACCTTCGACACCTTCATGGAGTCGAGCTGGTACTACGCACGCTACTGCTCGCCGGGTGCGGCCGAGCAGGTCGACGAGCGCGCGAAGTACTGGCTGCCGGTCGACCAGTACATCGGCGGCATCGAGCACGCGATCCTGCACCTGCTGTATTTCCGCTTCTATCACCGCCTGCTGCGCGACGCGGGCCTGGTCAACGGCGACGAGCCGGCGACCAACCTGCTGACGCAGGGCATGGTCATCGCGGAAACGTTCTACCGCGAGCTCGACAACGGCGCGAAGGACTGGATCAACCCGGCCGACGTCGAGATCGATCGCGACGAACGCGGCAAGGTGATCGGTGCGCACAGCAAGGTCGACCGCGGCCGCGTGCAGATCGGCGGCATCGAGAAGATGTCGAAGTCGAAGAACAACGGCGTCGACCCGCAGATCATGGTCGGCAAGTACGGCGCCGACACGGTCCGCCTGTTCTCGATGTTCGCCGCGCCTCCCGAGCAGTCGCTGGAGTGGAACGAAGCGGGCGTCGAAGGCATGGCGCGCTTCCTGCGCCGCTTCTGGCGCGAGGTGATCACGCACGTGTCGCAGCCGGATCATCCGGAGGTCGATGCCTCGCAGCTCACCGCCGCGCAGAAGACCCTGCGTCGCCAGTTGCACGAGACGATCCAGAAGGTCGGCGACGATTACGGCCGCCGCCACAGCTTCAACACCGCGATCGCGGCGCTGATGGAACTGCTCAACGCCGTCTCGAAATTCGACGACATGAGCGACCAGGGCCGCGCCGTCCGCCACGAAGCGCTGCAGACGATGGTGCTGCTGCTCAATCCGGTGACGCCGCACGTCTGCCACGCGCTTTGGCAGGCGCTGGGCCATCCGGAAACGCTGCTCGAGGACGTGCCGTTCCCGCAGGCCGACCCGACGGCGCTGGTGCGCGACGCGGTGACGCTCGCCGTGCAGGTCAACGGCAAGCTGCGCGGGACGATCGACGCGCCGGTGAATGCGCCGCGCGAGGCGGTCGAAGCCGCCGCGCTCGCCGAGCCGGGCGTCGCGAAGTTCCTCGAAGGCCAGACGGTGCGCAAGGTCATCGTCGTGCCGGGGAAGATCGTCAACATCGTCGCCGGCTGACGGTTCGCGTCCACGTGCACGCCACGTGGACGCGCGACCTGCCGCTATTGCCGCCCGCCGCCGCCTCGTCCAGACTCCCCGCATGATCCGACGCCTCGTTTCCGCCGTCCTCGTCCTCGCCCTGACGGGCTGCGGTTTCCATCTGCGCGAGCGCGTCGCGATTCCGACGGAGCTCAGCCCGTTGCGCGTCGTCTCGACGGACCGTTACAGCCCGCTGGCCGAATCGATCGCGCAGTCGGTCGAACGTGCGGGCCTCAGCGTCATCCGCGAAGGCGGCAATGGCGCCGTGCTCGACATCCTCGCCGAACAGTGGGGCGACACGCCGATCAGCGTCGACGCACTCGGTCGCTCGCAGGAATTCAGCCTGCGCTACGCGGTGATCTTCGAGCTGCGCGATGCGGCCGGGAACGTCGTCGTGCCGCGCCAGACCATCGAACTCGCGCGCGATTACGTGTCGAACCCGACGAACGCGATCGGCGCCGAAGGCGAGCGCGAAACCCTGGCGAAGGAACTGCGGCGCGAAATGGCGTTCTCGATGCTTCGTCGCATCGAAGCGGTGCTGAAGCTCGGTGTCGTCAAGCCGATCCAGCCCGTCCCCGCGCCGACCGTCACGCCGAATCCCGCCGATCAGACGGGCCAGTCGGGCGGCTGATCGTCCGGGCGTGGAAATTTCCCCGGACCAGCTGATCACGCAGCTCGATACCGGGCCGCTGAAACCGGCCTACCTGATCGCAGGTTCCGAACCCCTGCTGGTGCTGGAAGCCGCGGACGCGGTGCGCGCAGCCGCGCGCCGCGACGGCATCGCCGAACGCGAAGTGTTCGAAGCAGGCGCCGGCCAGCGCGAACCCGACTGGGACGGCCTGTCCGCCACCTTCAACGCGCCGAGCCTGTTCGCGACGCGACGCCTCGTCGAACTCCGTCTTCCCACCGGCAAGCCGGGCAAGGAAGGCGCGAAAGTCATCGCGGATTCCTGCGCGAATCCATCGCCCGACGTCGTGTTGCTGGTGACGTGCGAGGACTGGAGCCGCAGCCACGGCGGCGACTGGAGCCAGGCGATCGATCGCGTCGGTCGCGTCGCGGTGGCGTGGCCGGTCAAGCCGCACGAGCTGCCGGGCTGGGTCGACCGCCGCCTGCGCGCGCGCGGCTTTTCGCCGGATCGCGACGCGGTGATGCATCTCGCCGAACGCGTCGAAGGCAACCTGCTCGCGGCGGCGCAGGAAATCGAAAAACTCGCGCTGCTGTTCCGCGACGCGCCCGATGCGCCGCGCGGCGGTCGTCCGCTGGCGCTCGACACGCTGCAGTCGCTGGTCGCCGATGCGTCGCGCTACGACGTGTTCCGCCTCATCGACGCCGCGATGAACGGCCAACCCGCGCAGGTCGTTCGCATCATCGGCGGCCTGCGCGCAGAGGGCGAAGCCGTGCCGGCGCTGCTCGGCATGATCGTGATGGAGCTGCAGCGCGGCGCCGCGCTGTCGCAGGTCAATGCAAAGGGCGGCAACCTCGTTGCTGCGTTCAAGGCACAGCGCGTCTGGGACGCCAAGCAGCCGATGTATCGCCGCGCGCTGCAACGTCATTCGCCGGCCGCGTGGGAAGCAATGCTGGTCCAGGCAGGCCTCGTCGACCGTATCGCGAAGGGCCGCGCGCCCGGCGATGCGTGGGTCGCGCTCGAACGCCTGATGGTCGCGCTGGCCGAACGCGGCGCGACCCGGCTGCTCGCCACCGGATGACGATGCACGCCTGGGTCGGCTACGGCGGAACGTTCGACCCGATCCATTGCGGCCATCTCGCCGTCGCCCGCGCGGTTCGCGACGCCCTGGGCGCCGATGTGCAGCTCGTGCCGGCCGCGGATCCGCCGCACAAGGACGCCACGCACGCCGACGCCTCGCATCGCGCGCGCATGGTCGAGCTCGCCGTCGCGGGCGAGCGTGGCTTGCACGTCGACCGCCGCGAACTCGCGCGCGACGAGCCGTCGTACAGCATCGACACGCTGCGCGAGGTGCGCGCCGAGGTCCGCGATGCGACGCCGATCGTCTGGGTCGTCGGTGCGGACTCGCTCGCGCAGCTGCATCGCTGGCATCGCTGGCGCGAGCTTTTCGACCTCGCGCATCTGCTGGCGGCGGGCCGTCCCGGCTTCTCGCTCGATCCGGCGGGATTTGCAGAGATCGACGCCGGGCTCGCAGACGCGATCGGCCGTCGGCTGCAGCCGCTCGACACGTTGCTCGATGCGCCATCCGGCGCGCTCGCGCTCCTGCCGATGGAGCCGCCGCGTACCGAGTCGTCGACCGATATCCGCCGTCGCATCGCCGACGGTGAACCCTGGATGTCGCAGGTGCCGCCGCCCGTCGCCGCCTACATCGACCGTCACCGGCTTTATGCACGGCCCGTTTCAGCCTAGTCCCTATACTTTCCCTTCACCGATCCGGAGCCGCGCCACTTGAGTACCGAAGCCCACGTCATCAAGACCCGCCTGCCGAGCCCGCCGCCGTCGGTGGACGAACTGCTCAGTACCGTGCGCGATGCGGTCGATGAGCTGAAGGCGCGCGACGTGGTCGAGATCGATGTGCGCGGCAAGAGCTCGGTCACCGACTTCATGGTGATCGCGTCGGGTACTTCGACGCGGCACGTCAAGTCGATCGCCGACGAAGTGGTGAAGTTCTCGAAGCAGCGCCTCGACGTCATGCCGCTCGGCGTCGAAGGCGAGCGCGAAGCCGAATGGGTGCTGGTCGACCTCGGCGACGTGATCGTGCACGTCATGCTGCCGCGCGTGCGCGAGTTCTATGCGCTCGAGCGCCTGTGGACCGTCGGCGACGAACCGCCAGAGCGCGTTGACGAACTGGCGCACGGCCACCTCAGCGCGGAGCTGAGTCCCGACGAGGAACCGCTCAGCTTCGAGGACGACGCGGACGAGTTCGACGTCGAACGTCGCCCGCGCCCGGCGCTCTGATCCGGCAACCATGAAGGCGCGGCTCATCGCCGTTGGTGAGCGCGCGCCCGCCTGGGTCGCCGACGGCTTCGCCGAATACCGCAAGCGCCTGTCGCACTGGCTGCCGTTCGATCTCGTCGAGGTCGAGCCCGGTCTGCGCGGAAAAGGGCGCGACGCGGCCCGCGCGCAGTCGGACGAAGGTGCGCGCGTCATCGCCGCGATTCCGCGCAACGCGTGGGTGGTGACACTCGATGGCCGTGGTCGCAGCTACAGCTCGGAACAACTCGCGCAGCGACTCGAGCACTGGCGCGGGCAGGGGCGTGATCTCGCGTTCCTGATCGGCGGGCCGGAAGGTCATCCGCCGGAGGTGCTGGAGCGCGCGGACGAGTCGTGGTCGCTCGGCCCGCTGACATTGCCGCACATGCTCGTGCGCCTGGTCGTCGCGGAACAGCTGTATCGCGCAGCGGCGCTGCTGGCGAATCATCCGTATCACCGCGCTTGATGGCGACGCGGTGGACGTGCGTCGCGTCTGCACGATCACCCGGTAACCGATGGCAAGGCGACAGCCCGCATCCGATGCACCGGATGCGGGCTGTGCGTGGACGTCATTCGAGCCTGAAGTCGACCGGCACGATGCCGATGGCCTGCACTGCGACGCCATTGCGCATCGCAGGACGGAACCGCCAGTTCGCGAGCACCTGACGACGCGCCGCGGCGTCCAGCGCACGCGAACCGCTGCTGCGCGAGATGGTCACCTGGATCGGACGACCGTCCACGTCGACCAGCACTTCGAGAAGCACTGTGCCTTGTTCCTGCGCGCGCAGGGACGAGGGCGGGTAGGTCGGTGCGGGGTTCGCTGCGTATTCGAGATGCGCGCCGGTGAGTGGCTTGCCGTCGTCTGCTGGCGGGGTGATGTTGCCTGCATCGGCAATCGCGTTCTCCGAAGTGACCGGCGGCACCTTGATGTCGCCGGGCTGCGCATCCTCCGCCGGCAGCGGCGGGATCACGACAGGGCGCGTTTCAGGCCGGATGGTCGGCGTCGGATGCTTGATTTCGACGTTGATGGGCGTCGGATCCGGCTTAGGCGGCAGCGGGTTCTCCTTAGGCTTCATCGGAACGATGATCACGTCCTGGGCGTCGCGCACCGCCTTGATCACAGGCGTCATCGGCGCGAGCAGCAACAGCAGCACCAATCCATTGATCGCGATCGCGCCACTGATGGAGGCGATGCGAGTGGGATCGAGCTGGACGCGGGGTGCGGAAATCGTGTGCATGGCCGGCTCCTCGGTGGTCGGTGCCGATACGAACGGGCCTGCACGGCGAGTGGGGTTGGGTCCGGTTGAAAAAATTTTCGATCGAGGCGCGCGTCACGATTCCGTTCGGAATGCCTCGCGATTTCCGCTCATCGATGGACATCCACATCTGCGTACACAGCGCCATCCTTCGGCGACGGCGCGCGCGCAGCGTCCATTCGCCAAACCGTTTGGCGCGCCGAGGCGATCAGCCTCGTCCCATCGCGCATCTCCGACCATCGATCGCGCCAAAAGAAAAAGCCCGCACGCAGCGGGCTTTTTCCTTCCGATCGGCAAAGACGCCTACTCGCCCGCGGGATTCGGATCGTCGCCCTGCGGTCGGTCGAGGCCGCCGGCCTCGGGATTGGGCAGCTTTCCGGTGCGCGGGTCGCGTGCGTCCGCCTTGTCACGCGGCTGGTTTTCCGCGTAGCCCGGGTTCGCGCCGGGGCGGGGATCCGCTGCAGCCGCCGTGTCGCGGCCGCGCGGGATGTCAGGCGTCGTCATGGTTACTTTCCGAGTTCGAACACGACGTTGAGATTGACCGAAAGCACGTTCTCGCCAGGCGAAATCGGCGTCGCCTCGTCGCGCGCCATCTTCGCCATGGCCATCATGGGAATCGGGCGCGGGATGGTCGCGCCACCGCTCTCGTCGATGGACACGATGCGGCGCACGCGCACGCCCAGCGTCTTCGCGTACATCTCGGCGCGGGCGCGGGCCTTCTCGAGCGCCGCACGGCGCGCTTCGTCGTACACCGGCTCTTTCTGGTCGATGTCGAAGGTCGGCCCGTTGATCTGGTTGGCGCCGGTCGCGACCAGCGCATCGAGGATCTTGCCGAGCTTGGCGATGTCGCGAACCGTGACGTTGACGTTGTTCGACGCCTGGTAGCCGGTGATCGCCGGAGGCTGGTTCTCGGCATAGCGGTATTGCGGATTGAGGTTGACGCCCGCGGTCTGCACGTCGCGATCGGCCACGCCCGCGGCGCGGATGGCGGCGATCACCTTGGCCATGCGATCGGCGTTCTCACGCAGCGAGGTGTTCGCGTCGGCGGCCTGGGTGACGACACCCGCCGATACGGAGGCGATGTCGGGCGCGCGGCGCGCTTCGGCCTGCGATGCGACGGAAAGAAGCGTGGAATCGGGCGCCGTCATCGGGACGGGCACGGGCGCGGTCTGGGCGTCGACGGTCATGACGAGACTTCCGAAGGCGAGCGCAGCGGCGAGGGCGAGGGGGCGGACAAGGGGGCGCATGGCGGGCATGGAGGCTCCAGTGGTGGGCGAAGGGTCGGTACGTCACAGTGAACGGCCGGTGAGACGTGATGGGGTCGGGACGCGATGCCGAAGGTTCAGGATCGCCTCGACAGGTGGCGGGTTATTCTTCGGTCGATGCTCTATCTCGCCTCCAAATCCCCGCGCCGACGCGAGCTTCTTGGCCGCCTCGGCCTCGACCCGCGCCTCCTCGACATCGACATTCCCGAAGTCCGCCAACCCGGTGAACCCGCGCTCGATTACGTGCGCCGGGTCTCGCGGGAAAAGGCGGGTGCGGGGCTGTTGTCCGTCGCAGGCGTCCCCGATGCGCTCGTGCTCGCGGCCGATACCGAAGTCGTGCTCGACGACGAAGTCTTCGGCAAGCCCGTGGATGCCGACGATGCCGTGCGCATGCTGACCAAGCTGTCGGGCCGCACGCATCAGGTGATCAGCGTGGTGTGGCTGATGTCGGCCGGACGCGAGGCGCAGGCCATCAGTGTGTCCGACGTCACGTTCGCGGCGCTCACGTCCGCGCAGCTCGACGGCTACATCGCCTGCGGCGAATGGGCGGGCAAGGCCGGCGCGTATGCGATCCAGGGCCGTGCCGAAGCGTTCGTCACGCGACTGGATGGCAGCTACTCCGGCGTGATGGGCTTGCCGGTGCACGAGACATCCAAGCTGCTCGCCGAATTCGGCGTCGACGCATTCGCAGGCATGGCGGCATGACGGAAGAGATCCTGGTCAACGTCACGCCGCGCGAAACGCGCGTGGCCGTGGTCGAGAACGGCATGCTGCAGGAACTGCACATCGAACGCGGCTGGCGTCGCGGGGTGGTGGGCAACGTCTACAAGGGTCGGGTGCAGCGGATCATGCCGGGCATGCAGGCCGCCTTCATCGACATCGGCCTCGAGCGTGCGGCGTTCCTGCACGCGGGCGACATCGTGAAGCCGACGCCGGTGTCCGACACGGCGAACGGCGACGAGGCACCGCTGCCGCCGCAACCGACGCGACCGATCACCGAACTGCTGCGCGACGGTCAGGACATCGTCGTGCAGGTGGTGAAGGATCCGATCGGCAGCAAGGGCGCACGGCTGACGACGCAGCTGTCGATTCCGTCTCGCTATCTCGTGCTTTTGCCGCGCACGCGCGTGGTCGGCGTGTCGGCGCGCATCGAGGATGAAGTCGAGCGCGCGCGGCTCAAGCACATCGTGTCGTCGCTCTCGCCGCCGGGCGCGCAGCACGGCTACATCGTGCGTACGAACGCGGAAGGGCAGCCGGACGAAGCGATCGCCGAAGACATCGCGTACCTCAACCGCGTGTGGTCGCTGATCGAGGAAAGCTCGAAGTCGGCGAAGCTCGGTGAGCGCGTGTACGAGGACCTGTCGCTGCCGATGCGCGCCGTACGCGACCTGCTGCGTCGCGACGTCGAGAAGGTGAAGGTCGACTCGCGTGAAACCTGCGACCGGCTCAAAGCCTTCGCCGCGCAGTACATGCCCGGCCTCAACGAGAAGATCGAGCACTATGCGGGGGCGCGGCCGATCTTCGACCTGTACGGCGTCGAGGATGAGATCCAGCGTGCACTCGAGAAGCAGGTGCCGCTGAAGAGCGGCGGCTACCTCGTCATCGACCAGACCGAGGCCATGACGACGATCGACGTGAACACGGGTTCATTTCTCGGTCAGCGCAACCTTGAGGAAACGGTTTTCCGCACGAACCTGGAGGCCGCCCAGTCGGTCGCGCGTCAGCTCAGGCTCCGTAACCTCGGCGGCATCATCATCATCGACTTCATCGATATGACGGATGCCGAGCACAAGCGGCAGGTGCTCCGTCAGCTCGAGAAGGCGCTCGCCCGCGACCACGCCAAGACGACCGTGTACGACTTCTCCCCGCTGGGTCTCGTCGAGATGACCCGCAAGCGCACCACCGAGAGCCTGCAGCGGCAGCTGTCCGAACCCTGCCACGAGTGCGGCGGGCGTGGTTCGCTCAAGACGCCGGAAACGGTGACGTATGAAATCTTCCGCGACATCGTGCGGCAGGTGCGCCAGTTCGATGCGCAGCGGCTGCTGGTGATCGCGTCGCCGAAGGTCGTAGCACGCATCACCGACGAGGAGTCGGCGGCGGTCGCCGAACTCGAGGAATTCCTGAGCAAGTCGATCCGCTTCCAAGCCGACGAGCAGTACTCGCAGGAGCAGTTCGATGTCGTGCTGCTCTGACCGCGGCGTCGCGGCGTCGCACCGCGCGTGATCCTTCGCCACGCCAAGCGCGCGCACGTCGGCCTCGGCTACGTCGCCGCGGTCGCGGTGCTCGGCTTCGCGCTGCTGCTGGGGCTCGTGAGCCTCGCGCTGCCGCTGCTCGCACAGCATCCGGCGCAGGTGAAGGCGTGGCTGGAACATCGCACCAAGCGGCCGGTGTCGTTCACCGGCCTGCGCACGCATTGGACGAAGGTCGGCCCGCTGATCGAACTGCGCGGCCTGCGCATCGGCGAGGGTGACAAGGCCGTTGCCGTCGGTGACGCCGAATTGCTGGCGTCGGTCTATCTCGGCCTGCTGCCGGGTCATGCCTTCACTGAGCTGCGCCTCCGCGGCCTCGATCTCACGCTCGAGCGTGCGGACGATGGCACGTGGGATGTGCGCGGCCTACCGGGCCAGACGGACGAGAAGAACGCCGATCCGTTCGGCACGCTCGATCGCCTCGGCGAATTGCATGTCATCGACGGCCGCCTCGCGATCGTCGCGCCCGCGTACGGCATCGACACCGCGATTCCGCGCGCGGACCTGCGCCTGCGCGTCGACGGTGCCCGCGTGCGTGCCGGTGTGCGTGCGTGGATGCGTACGAACGCGGCGCCGCTCGACGGCGTACTCGATTTCGATCGCGACACGGGCGATGGCCGCGCCTATGTCGGCGCCGAGCGCGTCGACCTGCGCGACTGGGCGGCCGTGCTGCACGCCGGCGGCGTGCGCATCGCCGGTGGCGTCGGCAGCGCGCGCGTGGGCAGAGCTGCGCGATGAGCGCGTGGTGCAGGTCACGGGGCAGGGCGCCCTCTCGGGCGTGACGCTCCAGGGCGCGCCGCTCGACGGTGCGGTGCCTCGCGTGGTCTTCGATCGCGTCGATGCGCTCGGCGTCTGGCGCGTCAAGGGTCGCGCGTGGACGGTGACGCTGCCGACGTTGCGCGTGCAGCAGAAGCGTTCCGGCGAAGTGCTCGACGGTTTGGCGCTGGCCGGTGGCGGTCGTTTCGACCTCGCCGCACGCCATGTCGACGTTGCGCCGCTGCTGCAGACCGCCGCGCTCACCGATCGCTTGCCCGAAGGCACGCGCCGCTGGATTCGCGCGGCCGCGCCCGGGGGGCTCGTCGACGATGCGCGCGTCAGCAGCGTGCAGGGTCATACGAACGTACAGGCGAAGCTGGCATCAGTCGGCTTCGATCGTGTCGGCACGACGCCGGGTCTGCGCGGCATCGCCGGTCGACTCGCCGGTGACGCCGACGGCGTGCAGGTCGACTTCGACCCTTCGAGCGCGATCCGTTTCAGCTGGCCGCAGGCCTTCGGCCCCGATCACCTCGTGCGTCTCACCGGGCGCGCAGCCGTGTGGCGCGATGGCCCGGGTTGGCGCGTCGGCACGCACGCGCTGCACATCGGCGGCGAGGGCTACTCGGCCGACGTGCGCGGCGGCCTGTTCTGGCAGGGCGACGGCACGCGTCCCTTCATCGACATCGCCACGGATATCGGTCCCACCGCGGTACCCGTCGCCAAGCGGTTCTGGGTGCGCAACGTGATGGCGCCGAAGGTCGTGCAGTGGCTCGACAACGGGCTCGTGGGTGGCCGCGTCGAGCAGGGTCGGGCGGTCGTCGTCGGTGACCTGGACGACTGGCCGTTCCGTCATCACGAAGGCACGTTCGAAGCGCGCGGTCGTGTCGTCGGCGGCGTCGTGAAGTTCCTTCCCGACTGGCAGCCCGCGGAAGACGTCAATGCCGACGTGATGTTCGACGGTACCGGCTTCGACATCGTCGGCAGCGGCCGCGTCGGTCGCGTGCAGCTGCCGGTGCTGAAGGCGTCGATCGACGACTACTCGCATGGCGCGCTCCTCGTGGAAGCGCACGGCAACACCGAAGCATCGCAACTGCTCGACGTCGTGCGCGCGAGCGGCCTGCGCAGGCTGCAGCCGGAAACGATCGACGCGCTGTCCGCCAGCGGCCCCGCGAAGGTCGACTTCAATCTCGAACTTCCGCTGGGCCGACCGGAGCCCCTGTCGATCAAGGGTGCGGTGGATCTCAATGGCGCGATGCTCGCCGATCGCCGCTGGGACCTGCGCTTCGACGACGTGCACGGCCGCGCCGACTACGACTTGCGCGGCTTCACCGCGACGGATCTTGCGGTGCGCCACGACGGCCAGCCGGGCCAGCTGTCATTGCGCGTGGGCGACGGCCATGTGCGCGCGACGACGAACATCGTCGAAGGCGATGTCGCGGCGAATTTCGACATCGACGACCTGCTCAAGCGCGCGCCGGAAATGGACTGGCTGTCGCCGTACGTGGCCGGGCGTTCCGCGTGGACCGTCGGCGTCGTCGTGCCGAAGAACATCAGCGCGCCCGGCGCGTCGGCGCACCTGCAACTGCGCAGCACGCTCGCGGGTACGTCGCTCGATCTGCCGGCGCCGCTGCGCAAGCCCGCGACGCAGCCCTTGCCCGCGTTCGTCGACACGCCGCTTCCGCTCGGCAGTGGCGAGGTGAAAGTGAGCCTCGGCAACCTCGCCGGCGTGCGCGCACGCACGAGCGGCGGTCGGACGGGCGTGCGCGTGGTGCTCGGCAGCGGCACCGTGGACGATGCGGCGCCGGCGTCGGGCATCGTTGCGACGGGCCGCGCTGCGCAACTCGACGCGCTCGACTGGATCGCCTTCGCGCGCGGCGGTAGTGGATCCGGCGGCGACGGCCTTTCGCTTCAGCGCATCGACGTGACGACGCCGCGCCTCAACATGCTCGGTGGCGTGTTCGGTGAAACGCGCCTGCAGGTGCAACCGCTCGGCGGCAACGCGCTGTCGGTGCGTGCCGATGGCGCCACGCTCGCCGGGAGTGTGACCGTGCCCGATGGCCCGGGCCCGATCGCAGGCCGCTTCGGTCGCGTGTTCTGGAAGCCGGCGACGACGTCGAGCGCAACCGCGACGACCAGCAGCGGCGCGCCGCGTATCGCGCCGATGACGCCGACGACGCGCCGCCCCGTGCCCGTCCGCGCTTCGCCCGCTAGCGCCGCGATGGACCCGTCGAAGGTTCCGGCCCTCGCGATCGATGTCGACGACCTCCGCATCGGCGGCGCGCAGCTCGGCAACGCGCGCTTCCGCTCGCATCCGACCGCCGCCGGCCTGCAGCTCGACCAGTTCACCGCGCGCGGCCGCGCGCAGCGCATCGACGCGACGGGCGAATGGACGGGCAAAGCCGCTGCGCGCACGCATATCGATGCCACCGTGGCGAGCGACGACTTCGGTGCACTGCTCGATGGCTTCGGGTTCGGCGGGCGCGTCGGCGGCGGCAAGGGGACGGCGCATTTCGACGCGGCGTGGGCCGGCGCACCGAGCGACTTCGCGCTGGGCAGCCTCGAAGGCACCCTCGCGGTCGACGTTCGCAACGGCCGGCTGCTCGAGGTCAACCCGGGCGCGGGCCGCGTGCTCGGCCTGCTGAGCCTCGCCGAACTGCCGCGTCGCCTGACGCTCGATTTCGGCGACTTCTTCGCCAAGGGCTTCAGCTTCAACCAGCTCGGCGGCAACGTGCGCTTCGACAGCGGGCTGGCGCGGAGTGACGACTTCGGCATCAAGGGCCCCGCCGCGGACATCCGCATCCGCGGTGCCGCGAACATGCGAGCGCAGACGTTCGACCAGACCATCGAAGTGCATCCCAAGTCGGCCAACCTCCTGACCGCCGTCGGCGCGCTCGCGGGTGGGCCGGTCGGTGCTGCCATTGGTGCGGCCGCGGGTGCCGTCATGCAGAAGCCGCTCGGGCAGATCGGCGCGAAGGTCTATCGCGTCACCGGCCCGTGGGCCGATCCCAAGGTCGAAGTGATGACGCGCGACCAGACGCGCGCGCTGGCGCTCGCGAAGCCACCGGCCGGTTGAGGCCGATCACATCGCCCCGCATATAGTCCGGACGTGCTGTTTGCGCGCGTCCTTCACCCTGGAATTCCGATGACGACTTCGCTCTCGACCGCCGAATCCCGCCTGCTGGTGCCTGCCGGCCTCGATGTCGCGTCGCTCGACCGCGCGCTCGGTGCGCTGATCGGCCCCGGCGTCGATTTCGGCGATCTGTATTTCCAGCACGCGAGGCGTGAGAGCTGGACGGTCGAGGACGGCATCGTCAAGGACGGTGCGCATTCGATCGAGCAGGGCGTCGGCGTTCGTGCGATCAGTGGCGAGAAGACTGGCTTTGCGTACTCGGACGAGATCGACGCGCGTGCGCTGCTCGAAGCGTCGACATCGGCGCGCGCGATCGCGAAGGGCAGCGTCGTCGGCGCGGAGCTCGCGAAGGATCGCCCGCTCGTGCGGGGCAGCGGTCGCGAGCTGTATGCCGCGTTCGATCCCATCGATGCGCTCGCGAACGAAGAGAAGGTCGAATCGCTGCGCCGCATCGACCGCCTGCTGCGCGCCGCGGATCCGCGCGTGAAGCAGGTGACGGTGAGCCTGTCGGGTGGCGTCGACACGGTGCTCGTCGCGCGCAGCGACGGCCTGCTGTCGGCGGACGTGCGTCCGCTCGTGCGCCTCAACGTGCAGGTGATCGTCGAGCAGAACGGCCGCCGCGAGCAGGGGTACGCGGGTGGCGGCGGACGCTACGGTTATGCAGAGTTGCTCGGCGGCGATCGTCCCGAACATCTGGCGCGCGAGGCGTTGCGCCAAGCGCTCGTGAATCTCGCTGCGGTCGACGCACCGGCCGGCGTGATGCCCGTCGTGCTCGGCAGCGGTTGGCCCGGCGTGCTGCTGCACGAGGCAGTGGGTCATGGCCTCGAAGGCGACTTCAATCGCAAGGGCACGTCGACGTACGCGGGTCGTATCGGCCAGCGCGTCGCGTCCCCGGGCGTCACCATCGTCGACGACGGCACGCTGCCGGGTCGTCGCGGTTCGCTCAACATCGACGATGAAGGCACGCCGACGAACTGCACGACGCTGATCGAAGACGGCGTGCTCGTCGGCTACATGCAGGACACGCTCAACGCGCGCCTGATGGGCATGACGCCAACGGGAAATGGGCGTCGCGAATCGTTCGCGCACTTGGTCATGCCGCGCATGACCAACACCTACATGCTCGCCGGCCCGCACGATCCGGACGAGATGATCCGTTCGGTGAAGCGCGGCCTGTACGCGGTGAACTTCGGCGGCGGCCAGGTCGACATCACGTCGGGCAAGTACGTGTTCTCGGCCACCGAGGCCTACATGATCGAGGACGGCAAGGTCACGTCGCCGGTGAAGGGCGCGATGCTGATCGGCAACGGGCCCGAGACGATGCAGAAGGTCCGCATGATCGGGAATGATCTTGCGCTCGACGAAGGCGTCGGCGTCTGCGGCAAGGACGGGCAGAGCGTGCCGGTCGGCGTCGGTCAGCCGTCGCTGCTGATCGACGGACTGACCGTCGGCGGAACGAAGGCCTGAGCCTTCGCGTGCGTCAGTCGTCGGTGTCGTCCACGTCGAGGCTGTCGTCGCCTTCGTCGTCGTGCGTACCGAGCATCACACCACGCAGTTCACGGAACAGTTCGCGGAAGGCGCGTGGCGGCTTGTTGCGATTGCGCTCGTCGAGCGCGTTTCGAACGAGCTGGCGCAGACGCTGGCGATCGGCGTCGGGATGCAGGTCGAGCAGCTCGGCGAGCGCGGCGTCGCCGCCGTCGAGCAGCTTGGTGCGCCACGCTTCGACGCGATGCATCGCCGCAACTTCCGCGCGCGAGCTTTCGCTCTTCTCGTCCAGCGCGTCGCGCATGGCCTGCAGTTCCTCGTCGTCGAGCTTGCGCATCTGCTTGGCGAGGAACGCGAGCTGCCGCTTGCGCGCGATGTTCGAGGTGATGCGCCGCGTGTCGAGGATGTGCGGCGTGATCGATTCCGGCACCGGCACGCGCGCGAGCTGCGCGTCGGTCAGGCCGGCCAGCGTCTCGGCCAGGTCCAGCACGCCCAGTGCCTCGCGGCGCTGCTCGCTGCGGGAGGGGCTGTGGAATTCACCGGTTTCTTCGTCGCGACCGCGCATCGTCATAATCCTGCGCGACGTCGACGCCACGCGTTGAACCGTCCGCGGGCCCGCGGACATGAGATGAAAGGATAAGACATTGAACGCGACGACCTCTTCGCCGGTCCTCCACGACGACAGCGTCGAGCGCCTCGACACGCTGGCCGACCTGTCGCAGCGCCTCCTCGGCCTCGCGCGGGAGCGCGGCGTCACGCAGGCCGAAGTGAGCTGCTCCGAGGAAGCGGGGCTCAGCGTCAACGTGCGCATGGGCGAGGTCGAGACGGTCGAATCCACGCGCGATCGCGGCATCGCGGTCACCGTCTATTTCGGCCGACGCAAGGGCAGCGCGAGCACCGCGGACCTGCGCGAGGAGAGCCTGATCGCGACGGTCGACCAGGCCTGCGCGATCGCCAAGTACACCGAGGACGACCCGGCCGCCGGGCTGGCCGATGCGGACCTCATGGCGCGCGACACTCCGGAATTCGATGCGTGGCATCCATGGGCCATCGACGCGGATCGCGCGATCGACCTCGCGCTTGCCTGCGAGCAGGCGGGTCGCGATGCGGATTCGCGCGTCGAAAATTCGGATGGCGCGTCGCTCAGCAGCGGCCGCAGCGTGTCGGTCTATGCGAACAGCCACGGCTTCGTCGGACGCGAGCGCGGCACGCAGCATTCGCTGGGCTGCGCGCTGATCGCGGGGCGCGGCGATGCGATGCAGCGCGATGGCTGGTACACGCTCGGTCTCGCGTCGGATGATCTCGATTCGCCGGCGTCGGTCGGCCGCCGCGCCGCCGAGCGCGCGGTGTCGCGCCTGTCGCCACGCCAGCTGCGCACCGGCGAATACACGGTGATGTTCGCGTCGGAAATGGCGCGTTCGCTGATCGGCCATCTGCTTTCGGCGGTGTCGGGCGGCGCGCTGTATCGCGGCGCGAGCTTCCTCGTCGACAGCCAAGGCACGCAGCTGTTCCCCGACTGGTTCTCGATCGTCGAACGCCCATTCGTGCGGCGCGGCCTGCGGTCGTCGGCGTACGACGCGGAAGGCGTGGCGACGCGCGAATCCGCGCTGGTCGAAGGCGGCGTGCTGCAGCGTTACGTGCTCGGCAGTTACTCCGCGCGCAAGCTCGGCCTGCAGACCACCGCGAACGCGGGGGGCGTGCACAACCTCGACGTCGCCGCGAACAGCGGCGATTTCCAGGCGGTGCTCGCCGGCATGGGCCGCGGCCTCCTCGTGACCGAGCTCATGGGTCACGGCGCCAACGCCACGACGGGCGATTATTCGCGCGGTGCGGCGGGCTTCTGGATCGAGGACGGCCGCATCGAATATCCGGTCGACGGCGTCACCGTGGCCGGCAACCTGCGCGACATGTTCCAGCGCATCCAGGCCGTCGGCACCGACGTCGACCCGCGTTCGCACATCCGCACGGGTTCGATCGTGATCGACCGCATGACCGTCGCCGGCGAGAGCTGATGCGACCGCTGATCGGGCAAATGACGATCGACGGTTGACCGTCATGCACGCTTGGCCTGAAAGTCGTTGTCTACACGACCTTCACGCAGGAGCGAATCGATGAGCGAATACGACCAGAACCCCGGTGGCGCCACGCCTCCGCCTTACGACACTGCGCCGGCCGCCGGCGCCGTCTCGCAGGACGACCGCACCATGGCGCTGCTGACGCACCTGTCGGGCATCGTCCTCGGCTTCGTGGTGCCGTTGATCATGTGGCTGGTCCACAAGGATCGCAGCGACAAGGCGTTCGTCGTCGACCAGGCGAAGGAAGCACTGAACTTCAACATCACCCTGATGATCGCCTACATCGGCGTCTTCATCCTGACGATCGTGACGCTCGGCCTCGCGAGCCCGCTGGGCTTCCTGCTGTGGGTCGCGTCGATCGTGTTCTTCGTGATCGCCGGCATCAAGGCGAACAGCGGCGAGGCTTACCGTTATCCGCTGTCTTGGCGCCTGGTGAAGTAAACAGCGCGACGCTGTAACGAAAAAAGCCCGGCTTCGGCCGGGCTTTTTTGTTTTTGACATCGGATTCGACGGGCAAATCGGCGTCGTCAGCATCGATGAGCGCCGCTGCATTCGCGCCGTCGCGCTGACGATCAATGCGCGCGTTCGACAGCCAGTCGCGCGAGCGCTCGCAACGGCGTCGCAGCGTCGCCGAACTCGCTGAGCGAGCGTGACATCACATCGGTCAGCTCGTTCAGCCGCGAACGGGATGCGTCGAGTCCGATCAACGCCGGGAACGTCGCCTTGTCCTGCGCCTGATCCTTGCCCGCGGTCTTGCCGAGCTGCGCGGTATCGGCTTCGACGTCGAGGATGTCGTCGCGCACCTGGAAGGCGAGGCCGAGTGCGTCGGCGAAGGCATCGAGTCGCGCGTGGGCGTCGCGGTCCGCGCGCCCCGCGATTGCACCCATGCGGACCGCGGAGCGGATCAGCGCGCCCGTCTTCATCGCATGCAGCCGCTCGAGCGCAGCGACGTCGACGTCGGCGCTGCGGCCGGTCGACTCGAGATCGATGGCCTGGCCGCCGCACATGCCGACCGCGCCAGAAGCGCGTGCGAGTTCGCGAACGAGCGCGACGGCGATGTCGGCATCGACAGACGCATTGGCGAGCACGTCGAACGCGGCCGACTGCAGCGCATCGCCTGCGAGCACGGCGGTCGCCTCGTCGAACGCGACGTGGACCGTCGGCTGGCCGCGGCGCAAGGCGTCGTCATCCATCGACGGAAGATCGTCGTGCACCAGCGAGTAGGCGTGGATGAGCTCGACCGCGACCGCTGGCGCCAGCAGCGCCTCCTCGTCGGCCTCGAGCAGCGCGCCCGTCGCGAGCACCAGCAGCGGGCGCATGCGCTTGCCGCCGAGTAGCACGGCGTGGCGCATGGCATCGCGCAGGCGCGGCGGTGCGTCGGGGAGATCGAGCGCCCGGTCCAGCGCGGCGTCGATGCGCCCGCGCCAGGCGTCCAGGCGGGCGTCAGGCATCGGGAGCGGCGGCGTCCGGGTAGGGCTGCGCCGTCGATGGATCCTGCGGATCGGTCAGCAGGCGCACGCGCATTTCCGCCTCTTCCAGCGCGGTCTGGCAGCGGCGGGAGAGGCCGACGCCTTCCTCGTATGCGGCCAGCGACTCGTCGAGCGAGAGATCGCCCTGTTCCATCTTCTCGACCAGCTGTTCGAGGGCATCGAGCGAGCGCTCGAAGTCGGCGACGGGGGAGGGCTCGGTGGCGTCTTTACGCGGCATGGGCGAAGTGTGGCGGCGGGCGCGGGGCAGGGTCAATGCGACGGAAGTCTGGCGTGCACGCCGTCGCATCGTGGTGACGTGCCGACGCCGGAACTCACGCGCCGGGCGGGCATGACCAGACGAGGCGGCCGCCGGTCTCTCGCAACAGCTCCGCCATGCGCGCGCCCAGCACGATGTCGCCCGCTGCGAGCACCTCATCGTCGTGCGCGAGCAGCACCGGCAGATGCTCACGCGTCCATGGCGGGACGCGCTCGTCCTGCAGCACGTGCTTGAGCGCGTGGTGGTGCGCGCGACCGGGCAGGCGGATGCGCTCACCGCCGATGCGCGCGCGGACGCGAAAGTCAGCCGGCGCGACGAGGAATGGATCGAAGCGCAGCTCGCCACCGTCGGGCAGTGCGAGCGTTTCCTGCCCGGTCCATCCGATGTCGAAGTCGTGAGGAAGTGGCGGGCACGGGCGACTCGCGTGCAGAAGGCCGCCCCAGGCGCGGATGCGCGCGTCGTGCCAGTCGACGCAGGCGTCGGAGTCGGCACGCGCGTCGAGCAGCTCGCGCTCGACACGATCGGCCGCGCGTGCGGTCAGGGGCGGCAAGTCGAGCGACGCGATCCACGCACGCAGCAGTCGCGTGCGTCGCGCAGGCGGACATGCGGTCAACGACGGAATCGACAGGACGTCCGGTCGGTCGACGACGCAACCTGCGAGCAGCCGCCGATCGTCGTCGGTCAGCAGCGACGACGCTTCGCGCGCGAGCGCCGCCGCCCCCGCGAGCGCGGCGTCGGCGTGCGGCCAGCGTGTGCGCAGAAGCGGGAGCACGTGCTGGCGCAGGAACACGCGATCGATCGATGCGTCGATGTTCGACGGATCGTCGACCCAGGCGATGCCGCGGTCGCGCGCGAACGCAGCGATGGCGTCGCGCGGCACGTCGAGCCACGGCCGCCACAACCAGCCGCGGCCGAGGGGACGCAATGGCGTCATCGCTCCGAGTCCGTCGACGCCGGACGCACGCAGCGCCCGCAGCAGGAAGGTCTCGGCCTGGTCGTCGCGATGATGTGCGGCCGCCAGATGTTCGCCGTAGACCAGATGTCGCTCGAACGCCGCGTGGCGCGCGGCGCGCGCTGCGCCTTCGCGACCCAGGCCATTCGCTTCGACCGTGACGCGCTCGACGACGAGCGCGATGCAGAGTTCGCGACATGCGGCTTCGCAATGCCGCGTCCAGTCGTCCGCCGACGCTTGCATGCCGTGGTGTACGTGCAGTGCGCGCAGGCCGTTCGCGCGGATCGCCGCGTCGCTCGCGAGCGCATGCAACAGCGCCATCGAATCCATGCCGCCGCTCAACGCGACGCAAACGGGTGCGTCGACGCGTGGCATGAGGGCAGGCGGAGCGATCGTCATGCCGCCGATGCTGCCACGCGCTGCGGAAACGACGAAGCCCGCGTTGCCGCGGGCCTCAGGGTCGGTGGAACTGGAGAGACGGTGCGGCGTGTCCCTTCGCGTCCCATGTGCGCATTGCGATCGATCAGGTCATGCGGACTGGCATGTTGCGAGTCCGGCGCCTCAGAGCTCGCGGAGAGCCGAGCCCGAATCAGGCCGCCTCGTACGCCCCGTACCCGCGCAAGCGCTGGTAGCGGCGCTCGAGTAGCACATTGGTCGGTATGCCCGACAGCGCGTCCAGTTCGTTGAGCAGCACGGTCTTCAAGCGCTTGCCCATCTGCCGCGGAGTGCGGTGCGCGCCACCGGTGGGCTCGCGCACGACCTTGTCGACGAGGCCCAGCGACTTCAGGCGCGACGCGGTCAGGCCGAGCTGTTCGGCGGCGTCCTTGGCCTTGTCGGCCGACTTCCACAGGATCGATGCGCAACCTTCGGGCGAGATCACCGAATAGGTGCTGTATTCGAGCATCAACGTGCGGTCGCCGACGCCGATCGCGAGCGCGCCGCCGGAGCCGCCTTCCCCGATCACCGTGCAGACGATCGGAATCTTCAGCTCCGACATCTCCATCAGGTTGCGGGCGATCGCTTCCGACTGGCCGCGCTCTTCCGCGCCGACGCCCGGATACGCGCCCGGCGTATCGATGAAGGTGAGCAGCGGAAGGCCGAAGCGCTCGGCCATCTTCATCAGGCGCAACGCCTTGCGGTAACCCTCGGGGCGCGGCATGCCGAAGTTGCGGCGGATCTTCGACTTGGTATCGCGGCCCTTCTGGTGGCCGATGATCATGACGCTGCGGCCGTCGATGCGACCCAGGCCGCCGACGATGGCAGCGTCGTCCGAGAACGCGCGGTCGCCGTGCAGCTCGTGGAACTCGTCGCACATGGTCTCGATGTAGTCGAGGGTGTACGGGCGCTGCGGGTGGCGGGCCAGCTGCGAGACCTGCCAGGGCGAGAGGTCGCGGAAGATCTGGGCGGTGCGCTTGCGCACCTTGTCCTGCAGGGCCCGGATTTCGGGGTCGGCGTTGACCGCATTGCCGTCGCTCGCCTGCCGCAGTTCGGCGATCTTCGCTTCAAGATCGGCGATGGGCTGCTCGAAATCGAGGTAGTTCGGGTTCATGCGGGACCGGCGGGGTGAAAGGCGGGCAGTGTAGCGGGTGAGGGCCGAAACCTGCCCACCGGGACCGTATGGTGCCCGCCCTGGGTCAGTGCGCCCAAGGCTTGGAGAGCGTCGCCTTCACGGTCACGACGCCCGGCGTCGCACGCAGCGCCTCCATCAGCTCCGTGCTGACCCGAACGCCCTTGGGGCCGTCCAGGTCGACCATGCCGTGGGTGCCGTCGAGCAGCAGGTGCAGGCGGAGCGGCGTCGGTCCGGGGCGATGGGCTGCGAGGATCGCCTCGACGCGCGCCATCGTGCCGGGCTGCCGGAGGTCCAGCCGCAGCGACAGCCGCTGCGCATGGCGCCCGCAGACCTGCGAGAACTCCCAGCAGCGCGCCGCCTTGAGCGCGAAGCCGCCGGAAAAGGCGTCCTCGCGCAGGCCGCCCTGCACGATCAGCAGCTTGTCGCGGCCGATCAGCGACGCATGCTCGGCGTAGGTCTCGGCGAAGAACGCGCATTCGAGTCGGCCGCGGCCGTCCTCGATCTGCACGAACACCTGCGAGTCGCCTTTCTTGCGGAGGCCGACGACGAGGCCGGCGACGGTCGTTTCCATTTCGGGACGCCAGCCGCCGCGACCGCTGTCGGGCCGGCCCGCCCAGATGCGCTCGAGGTCGCCGAGGTCGAAACCGATCAGCGCGTGCACGTCCTCGCGATGCGGATCGAACGGATGGCCACTGAGGTAGTGGCCGAGGGTCTCGCGCTCGTGCTCGAGCAGCTTGCCGACCGGCCACTCGTCCGTTTCGGGCAGGTCGAGATGCAACGCCGGCGCGGCGGTATCGAAGCCGCCAAACAGCGACACCTGGCCCGCCGCGGTTTCCTTTGCGAGCTGGTCCGTCGCGCGCAGCACTTCGGGAATCTGCAGGAACAGGCTCGCGCGATTCTTGCCGAGCGCATCGAGCGCACCGGCCTGCGCCATCGCTTCGAGCGCGCGTCGATTGAGCTTGCCGTCGTCCGCGCGCTGGCAGAGATCGAGCAGATCCTTGAACGGCCCGGCGCGACGCGCTGCGACGATCGCCTCGCAGACGCCGCGACCAACACCCTTCACGGCACCGAGGCCATAGCGGATCGTGTCCGGCGTGCGCGCCTCGAACATGTACGACGACTCGTTGACGTCCGGCCGCAGCACGTTCATGCCGATCGCGCGCGCCTCGTCGAGGAAGCCCGTCACCTTGTCGGTGTTGTCCATGTCCGACGACAACACCGCGGCCATGAACTCCGCCGGGTAATGCGCCTTGAGCCACGCGGTCTGGTACGACACCAGCGCGTACGCCGCGGCGTGCGACTTGTTGAAGCCGTAGCCGGCGAACTTTTCGAGCAGGTCGAAGATGGGCCCGGACACCTTCGGCTCGATGCCGTGGTGCTCCATCGCACCGGCTTCGAACTTCACGCGCTCCTTCGCCATCTCCTCGGGCTTCTTCTTGCCCATCGCGCGACGCAGCAGGTCGGCGCCGCCCAGCGAATAGCCACCCAGGATCTGCGCGGTCTGCATGACCTGCTCCTGGTAGACGACGACGCCGTACGTGGGCGCGAGCACCGGCTCCAGCAGCGGATGCGGATACACGACCTCCTGCCGGCCGTGCTTTCGTTCGATGAAGTCCGGGATCAGGTCCATCGGGCCCGGGCGGTACAGCGACACGAGCGCGATGAGGTCGTCGAAGCGGTCGGGCTGCGCGCGCTTGAGCAGCTCGCGCATGCCGCGAGATTCGAACTGGAACACCGCGACGGTGTCGCCGCGCGCGAACACGTCGTACGCCTTCGCGTCGTCGAGCGGCAGGGCGGTGATGTCGAGCGGTTCGACGCCTTCCTTCGCGCGCCGCTTGTTGATCGCCTTCACCGCCCAATCGATGATCGTGAGCGTGCGCAGGCCGAGGAAGTCGAACTTCACCAGGCCGACGGCTTCGACGTCGTCCTTGTCGAACTGCGTGACGGGGTTTCGACCGCGGCCGCCTTCGTCGTGTTCGGCGAACAGCGGGCAGAAGTCGCTCAGCGGCGACGGCGCGATGACGACGCCGCCGGCGTGCTTGCCCGCGTTGCGCGTGAGGTCTTCGAGCTGCAGCGCGAGATCGACGAGGTCGCGGACGTCGTCTTCCGCGTTGTACCGCGTGATGAAGTCGCCGATCGCGCGCTCGGGATCCTTCTTCGCGCGATCGCTGCGGCCCAGCACGTCGTCGAGCGACAGCGGATCGGCCGGGATCAGCGGAATGAGCTTGGAGATCGAATCGACGAACCCGTAGCCGTGACCGAGCACGCGGCCGCAGTCGCGCACGACCGCCTTCGCCGACATCGTGCCGTACGTGATGATCTGCGAGACGCGATCGCGCCCGTACTTGCGCGCGACGTAGTCGATGACCTCGTCGCGCCGATCCATGCAGAAGTCGATGTCGAAGTCGGGCATCGACACGCGTTCGGGATTGAGGAAGCGCTCGAACAGCAGGTCGTAGGGCAGGGGGTCGAGGTCGGTGATGCCGAGCGCCCACGCAACCAGCGAACCCGCACCCGAACCACGGCCCGGCCCGACCGGAATGCCCTGCTGCTTACCCCAGTTGATGAAGTCGGCGACGATCAGGAAGTAGCCGGGGAACCCCATCTTGATGATGACGTCGAGCTCGCGCTCGAGGCGCTGCGCGTAGCCCTCGTGCGTGCGTCCGTCGGACGGCGGCGCCTTCTCCAGGCGCTTGGCGAGGCCGTCGCGCGCGGTGTTGCGCAGCCACGACTCGATGGTGTGCTCGCTCGGCACCGGGAACGCCGGCAGCGCGTATTCGCCGAGCTTCATTTCGACGTTGCAGCGCAGCGCCAGCGAATGCGCATTCGAGATCGCGTCCGGCACGTCGATGAACAGCTCGTCCATGTCGTCGCACGACTTCAGGAACTGCTGCGGGCTGTACTCGCGCGGACGCTTGGGGTCGTCGAGCACGCGGCCGGTCGCAATGCAGACGCGCGCCTCGTGCGCCTCGAAGCCGCTTTCGTCGAGGAAGCGGACGTCATTGCTCGCGACCACCGGAATCTCGCGCAGCGACGACGCGTGCAGCGCGAACGAATTGAACGCGTCCTCGCCCTTGCGGCCGGTGCGCGTGAGTTCGAGATGCAGCCGATCGCCGAGGACTTCCCTCCAGTCGACCAGCCAGGCTTCGGCTAGATCGTGTCGGCCGCTGCCGGCGAGCTGTGCAGCCAGGCTGCCGTAGCCGGCGAGCGCGAACAGGCCGCCGTTGTCCTCGCGCAGCCACTCGGGGCGCAGCGCGACGCCGTCGTTGCGATGGCCTTCCATCCACATGCGCGTGAGCAGGCGCGACAGCGTGAGGTAGCCCGGCCGATCGCGGCAGAGCAGGGTCATGCGCGTCGGCGTTTCGTTGCCGTCGGCGAGCGTGACGTCCGCGCCGATAACGGGCTTGATGCCCGCCGCTTCCGCCGCCTTGTAGAACTTCACGGCGGCGAAGAGGTTGTTGATGTCCGTCAGCGCGACCGCCGGTTGGCCCAGGGCGACGCATCGCTTGATCAACTCGGCGATGCGGATCGTCGAGTCGGCGAGCGAGTATTCGCTGTGCAGGTGGAGGTGAACGAAGCGGGACGTCATGCAGTCGGGCGGCCGGCCCCGCGGAGGGGCGGCCTCGCAGCCTAGCAGCCGCCCGTCTCAGGGTCAGGACTTGACACGCTCGGCGCGGGCGCCGGACGCGCCGAGCGCCGCAATCGTTCAGCAGACATGGAACACGTCCGCCGGCTGGTTCACGTAATGGGACTCGCGGACGCGGCGGCACTGGGCATCGAAGGCGTCGGCTTCGGGGTCGATGTCCTCGGGCGGCGCGTTGCGGGCGGCGTCGAGCGCTTCGGCGTAGAGGCGGCGACGTTCGATGGTGGCGGCGTCGAGCGGAACCGGCATCGGCTGAAACGTATGAGCGAGGGCGGACAGGACGTTCATGGCGGTACTCCGTGGTGGGAACTGGGCGCACCTGACGAGCGGTGCGCGATGAGAGTCCCCCCATGGGCCCCCTGAGTCATGATGGGACTACGATGTTTGCCCGATTCCTCGCTGATGTTTGCGAGGTATTGAGGAGTCTTCGCATGACGGCTGACGGCGTTCCCCCCGACGCCGCCGTCGTCGCAAGCCGCTATCGCTTCGACGACGTCGTTGTCGACCTTGCCGCGCGCACCGTGATGCGCGCCGGGGAAGTGCGGACCGTCGAGCCCAAGGCCTTCGCCGTGCTCGCGACGCTGCTGGAACGGCCCGGCGAATTGGTCCCGCGCTACGAGCTGCTGGACGCGGTCTGGGGCCATCGCCACGTCACGCCGGGCGTGCTCACCCGCGTCATCGCGCAGCTGCGGCACGCGCTGGATGACGACGCGCAGCAGCCGCGCTACATCCAGACCCGCCACGCGCTCGGCTACTGCTTCATCGGCCAGCTGCTGCCGGATGTGGTGGACGACGCAGCTCCGCCGGTGCCGACACCAGCCGTCGTTCGGGACGCGCCGGTCGCGGCCGACGTCGCGTCGCCGACGCGCGAGGTCGCGCTTCCGCCGTGGTACCGACGGCGTGGCATGCGCCTTCTTGTCGGGGCCGTCGTGGCGCTGCTCGCGGTTGTCGCGATCGCCTTCGCGCTTCGCACGCGGACGTCGCAAGCGCCGCTCGCGCTGGAGCCTTCCGTCGCGGTACGGCCGTTCTCGATGGTCGGCGCCGCGCCGGGCGACCGCTACTTCGCCGAAGGCTTGGCAGCCGAGATGCGCAACGCGCTCGCCAGCGTCCATGGGCTGCAGGTCGCGCCCTTCGACTCCGCTGCGGCCGGCGACGCGCGCGAGGTCGGCCGTCGCCTGGGTGTCGCGGCGGTGCTCGACGCCCGCGTCGAGCGAACGAAAACGAATGTCCGCGTGGACGCGCATCTGGTCGACGTGTCGAGCGGCCGCACGGTCTGGTCGCGACGGTTCGACCGCCCGCTGCGCGACGTCTTCGAACTGCAGAGCCAGATGGCGGCCGACGTGGCGGGCGCTCTGGTGGGCCCGCTGCCGGACGCCGGCGAAGCACTGCGACACCAGCTCGCGCCGACGCAGAACGTCGGCGCGTTCGACGCCTACCTGCGCGGCCTGCACGCCCTGCTGGGCCGCGATCGCGACACGCCGCGGGCGCTCGAGTTCTTCCGGCAGGCGATCGCGACCGATCCCGCCTTCGCACGTGCACAGGCGGCGATCTGCCGGACCGAGGTCTGGCGCTACGAAACGCAGCGCAATCCCGCAGCGTTCGATGCCGCGCGCCTCGCGTGCCGCACCGCCGAGAACATGGATCCGGGCATCGGCGAAGTGCAGCTGTCGCTCGGTGAGCTCTACCGGGTGCAGGGGCAGGCGGACAAGGCGGCGGAGTACTACCGGCGCGTCATCGATTTCCCCGGCCTGCGCGCGCAGGCGCTCGTCGGGCTCGCCAAGCTCGACGTGCTCGCGCATCGGCCCGACGACGCGCTCGCGCGCTTCCACGACGCGCTTGAGGCGGACCCGTCCGACGCGCACATCTATGCCGAGATGGGCTATCAGCAGTACGTCGCGGGACGCGTCGACGCGGGTGTTGCATCGGTGAAACGCGCCACCGAACTCGCGCCGGACGACGCCGACCACTGGCGTCTGTACGGAGGACTGCTGCTCACCGCCGGTCGCAGTGCCGATGCGGAGCACGCGCTGGAACGCGCGGTCGCGCTCGATCCGGATGACCAGACGATCTCCAACCTCGGCACGCTCAAATACCAGCGCGGTGATTACGCCGCCGCCGCGGCGCTGTACCGGCGCGCGATCGCGCTCAGCCCGCAGAGCTATCTCTACTACGCCAACCTCGGCGATGCGCTGCTCGCCGACGACCTCACTGCCGGGCAGGCGCCGGAGGCATTCCGCCACGCGGCCGAGCTTGCGCAGCGCTATGTCGACTACAACGGCGGCGACGCGCTCACGCTCGCGGGCCTCGGCTGGTATCGCGCGAACATCGGCGAACGCGAGCGTGCACTCGCGTTCGTGCGTCGCTCGGAGGCGAAGGGCGGCCAGGACGTCGATGTCGCGCTCTACAACGCGGAAACACTCATGCGCCTCGGCGACATCGACGGCGCGCGGCGTCGCATCGAACTCGCACGCAAGGCCGGTGCGGCGGAAGAGCGTATCGCCACCAATCCACTGTTCAGGCGCGCCGGCCTCGTCGCCGCGCGCTGATGTTTCCGCCCGCGAGGGCCCGTTCTGGAGGTCACATGTCCAACTCGCCCCCGGTTGATCCACCGGCCGAAGGCACCACCGGTGAGGACCGCCTCGAATTGCGCTTGCCCGACGGCCGCCGCCTGCTCGTGATCGTCCGCTACCAGTACGGCGCGACGGTCGTCGTCGTCGGGCCGCCTAAACCGCCGAAAGGGCCGGTGCTGCTGTTCCCGCTCGACGAGCGTGTCGGCATCACGATCGAAACGGAAGTGGTCGCATCGGCGTAGTAACGGCGTCGCGCCGCGGGCTTCGTTGCTTCCACGATGCGGCGCTTGCCGCGAGCCGACGCTACCGAACGGCGACGCACGTCGCCACGACTGCCGCAGTCAATGGACGCACGCGACAGCCCGACGCCTCGCGCGGGGCGATTCCGCGCGGCATTCCGCCCGCTGGGCGATCAGGAGACTGTCATGACCGACCGATCAAATCCGCCGCAACCCAATCCACTGCGCCCGCCGATCCCGCGCGATGCCTCGCCGCCGAAGCAGGGCAGTCCGCAGCCTTCAGACCAGGACAACATGCCGATCGTGGGCCCGCCGAAGCGGACGGAGTGACTGCGGCGCTCGCGCCCGAACGCATGGGGCCGTAGCGCACCCGCGCAACGCCGCGCTTCAAATCAATGCCGGCGCCGGGGTGTCGTCGGCCACTATCCCCATGCTCGACCGCACCGGCGCGAACGAACGCCGGTGTTCGGGGCAGGGGCCGTGCATCGCCAGCGCGGCGAGATGCTGCGGCGTCGAATAGCCCTTGTGCTGGTCGAAGCCGTACTGCGGCCAGCGCGCATGCAGCTCGACCATCAGCGCATCGCGATGCGTCTTCGCGAGGATCGACGCCGCCATGATCGAGCGGCAGCGCGTGTCGCCCCCGACCCAGGCCTCGCCCGCGCACAGCAGGCCTTTCGGCACGACGTTGCCGTCGATGCGCGCGAGGTCCGCGGCGTGGCGCACGGCTTCGACGCATTCGCGCATGCCGAGCATCGTGGCGTGGAAGATGTTGAGGCGATCGATGGTGGCCACGTCGATCACGGCGATGTGCGACGCGATCGCGCGTTCGCGGATGCGCAAGGCGAGCACGTCGCGACGCTCGGCATCGAGCTGCTTCGAGTCGTTGAGCCCGTTGATCGGCGTGCGGCCCGGCGCGAAGACGACCGCGGCCACCACGACCGGCCCGGCCAGCGGCCCGCGACCGGCCTCGTCGACGCCGGCGATACGCTGCGCACCGCGGTCGACGGCGATCTCGAGTTCGGGTTGCGACGGGGCCTCAGCCATGTCGCGAGGATACGACCTCGGCGACGGCATCGGCTGCGCGCGCCGACGCATCGCGACGCAATTCCTCGTGCAGCTTCGTGAATCGCGGCACCAGATCGCGAACCGCATCGGGGCTCCGCAACCAGTGCAGCACCGCCGACGCGAGTTTCTCTGGCGTGCAGTCGTGCTGCATGAGTTCCGGCACGAGGTCGGCGCCGGCCAGGATGTTCGGCAGCGCGTAGCGGTCGACCTTCAGCATGCCGAGGCCCTTCACCATCCGGTAGGTCATCACCGCGACCTTGTAGGCGACCACCATCGGCCGCTTCGCGAGCAGGCCTTCGAGCGTCGCCGTGCCGGACGCGAGCAGCACGACGTCGCTCGCGATCATCAGCGTGCGCGCGTTGCCGTCGATGATGCGCAGCGCGTCGCTGAGCCGTGCGCGGGCGGGCGACTGCGCGAGGACGCGCTCGAACGTCGCGCGCGCGCGTGCGTCGGCCATGGGCGCGAGGACCTGGAGGTCGGGAACGGCATCGCGCACGCGCGCGGCAGCGTCGAGGAAGTCCGCACCGAGGCGTTCGATTTCGCCGGTCCGTGATCCAGGCAGCAGCGCGAGAACCGGTCCGTCGATCGACAGATCGAGCCTCGCGCGCGCATCGGCGCGGTCGGGCACGAGCGGCATCTCGTCGGCGAGCGGGTGGCCGACGAAACGCGCGTCCACGCCGTGCTTCGCGTAGATCGCCGGCTCCATCGGGAACAGGCAGAGCACGCGATCCGCCGATTCGCCGATCTTCGCCGCACGCCCCTCGCGCCACGCCCAGACCGACGGACTCACGTAGTGCACGGTCGCGACGCCGCGCTGTTTGAGCCAGCGCTCGACGCCGAGATTGAAATCGGGTGCATCGATGCCGATGAACACGTCCGGCCGCCACGCGAGCACGCGCTCGCGCAGCGCGCGTCGCAGCCGCAGCAGGCGGGGCAAGTGACGCAGCACGTCCGCGAGCCCCATGACTGCGAGTTCGCCCGCGTCGTGCCAGGCGTCGAAGCCCGCCTCGCGCATGCGGTCACCGCCGATGCCGGCGAATTCGGCGTCCGGCCAGCGCTCGCGAAGTGCGTCGATCAGACCGGCGCCGAGAAGGTCGCCGGAGGCTTCACCAGCAACGATCGCGATGCGATGGGGGCGCGTCGACATGGGCGCAGCCGTGACGGAGCGGTGCGGTCAGCGCAGCAGCGGGCGATCGCCGCTGTTCACGAAATCGAGCAGCAGGCGCACGTCATCACTCTCGCCCGCGATCTCCGCAAGCTTCGTGCGCGCCTCATCGAGCGATCCGCCGGCGACGTACAGCGCGCGATATGCGCGCTTGATCGCGGCAATGCGACCCGCATCGAAGCCACGACGCTTCAGACCTTCCGCGTTGATACCGCGCGGCCGGCCGTAGTCTTCCTGCGCGACCATCACGAACGGCGGCACGTCGCCATTGACGAACGCGCCCATGCCGACGAACGCATGCGCACCGATGCGGCAGAACTGATGGATGCCGGCGAAACCGCTGAGGATCACGTGGTCGCCGACCGTGACATGGCCGGCGAGCGTCGCGTTGTTCGAGAAGATGCAGTCGTTGCCGACGTCGCAGTCGTGCGCGACATGCACGTACGCGAGCAGCCAGTTGCGATCGCCGATGCGCGTTACGCCGCCGCCGTTGCCGGTGCCGCGATTGAGCGTGACGAACTCGCGGAAGGTGTTGCCGTCGCCGATGACGAGTTCGACGCGCTCGCCGGCGAACTTCTTGTCCTGCGGCTCGCCGCCCACCGCGCAATGCCCGATGAAGCGGTTGTTGCGGCCGATGCGCGTCGGGCCGACCACGCTGCAATGCGGGCCGAAGGTCGTTCCGTCACCGACCTCGACCTCGTCGGCGATGTAGCAGAACGGCCCCACGGCAACGCCGTCGCCCAGACGGGCGCCCGGCTCGACCACGGCGCTCGGGTGGACCTGCGCTGCCATGCTCAGCGCTTCGCCTCGGCGCAGAGGATCTCCGCGCATGCGACCACTTCGCCATCGACGCGCGCGACGCCGGCATACATCGCCATGTTGCGGATCACGCGCTTGAGTTCGACGTCGAGTTCCAGGCGATCGCCCGGCACCACCTGCTTCATGAACTTCGCGTTGTCGACCTTGACGAGGTAGAAGAGCTTGTCGCCTTCCTTGTCGTCGCCTTCCGACTTCGCCGTCAGCGTGGTCAGCAGGCCGCCCGCCTGCGCGAGTGCCTCGATGATCAGCACGCCGGGCATCACCGGATTACCGGGGAAATGACCGGTGAAGCAGGGCTCGTTCACCGTAACGTTCTTGTACGCGAGGACGCGCTTGCGGGGCTCGAACTCGACGACGCGATCCACCAGCAGGAACGGATACCGGTGCGGCAGAAGCTTTTCGATGCCGCGGACGTCGACGGGGAGCTGCACGGTCTGATTCATTCGTGATCCTGCGGAGCGGCCGGACGGGCCGGCGCCGAAGCCGCCCATGATACGGCGCGAGGCGGATTCAGTCCCGGCGGCCGCGGAACAGGCGATCCAGCTGGCGGAAGCGGGCAGCATTGCGCCGCCAGACGCGGTTTTCCATCAGCGGCGTACCCGAGGAGTATTCGCCCGGCTCGCGGATGGAATGGGTGACCAGGCTCATCGCCGTGACCACCACCTTGTCGCAGAGCTCGATGTGGCCGACCACGCCGGCGCCGCCGCCGATCAGGCAGTAGCGGCCGATGCGCGTGCTGCCCGCGATCGCCACGCAACCGGCCATCGCCGTATGGGCGCCGATGCGCACGTTGTGGCCGATCTGGATCTGGTTGTCGAGGCGGACGTCTTCCTCGAGAACGGTGTCGTCGATCGCGCCGCGATCGATGGTGGTATTCGCGCCGATCTCGCAATCGTCCCCGATCACGACGCCGCCAAGCTGCGGCACCTTCAGCCATGCGCCCTGGTCCATCGCGATACCGAAGCCGTCGGCACCGATCACCGCGCCGGGATGCACGAGCACCCGCGCACCGAGGCGCACCCGTGTGACCAGCGTGACGCGTGCGACCAGTCGCGCGCCTTCGCCGACGACGCAGTCTTCGCCGATGACGCAACCCGGGCCGATCACCGCCCCCGCATGCACGACGCTGCGCGCGCCGATGCTGACGTGCGGACCGACGCTCGCGCGTGGATCGACGTTCGCGCTCGCGTCGACCACGGCGGACGCATGAACGCCCGCGTTCGCAGCAGGCAGGGTCTCGAACAGCGCGGCGATGCGTGCGTACGCCGAATAGGGATCGCGCGCGACGAGCGACGTGCCGGTCGCCGCGTCGGCATCACCGGCGGCGAGCACGACGATGCCCGCGCGGGTCGTCGCGAGCGCCGCCCGGTATTTCGAATTGGAGAGAAAGGTCAGCCGGTCGGGCGTCGCGTCCGCGATGGTCGCGACGCCCCGAACCACGGTGGCGGCATCGCCGCGCACCTCAAGCCCGAACCGCTCCGCGAGCTCGCCGGCGGTGTACTGCGGGCGATGCTCGTGGGTGCCCGGGCTCATGCGCGGATCAGAACACGCCGCCGAAGGTGAACTGCAGGCGTTCCAGCTCGTCGTTGTCCTTCTTGCGGAACGGGAACGCGTAGCTGATCGAGATCGGACCCATCGGCGAACGCCACAGCATCGAGATACCGGCAGACGCGCGCAGTTCGCCGGCGTCCCAATCGTTCGTGGTAGCGAACACGTTGCCGACGTCGAGGAACGCCGAGATGCGGGCTGACGGGCTGTTGATCAGCGTCGGGAAGAACATTTCGACCGAGCCGATCGTCTTCACCGCGCCACCGATCGGCTGCAGGAAGTTCGAGCCCGCGGCCGCGGCGCGCGGACCGAGCGTGTTGTCCGAGAAGCCGCGGACCGATCGCACACCACCGGCGTAGAAGTTCTCGAAGAACGGCAGACCGGTCGCGGTGATCGTCTTGACGTAGTCCGTCGACGAGGTCAGGCACGGCTCGCTCGGCGCCGGACCCGGCGTGAACGTATCCGTGATGCCGTCGCCATTGGCGTCGCTATAGGTGCCGTTGGTGAAGCAGACGTTGCGCGTGAAGTCCTTGCCGTAGCTGTTGCCGTAGCCGAGTTCGGCGCGCGTATTAAGCACCAGGTGGCGATTGAGGCGCCAGAACTTGGAGATGTCGTAGTTGAGCTTGTAGTACTCGACCGTCGAACCCGGCAGTGCAACTTCAGCGTTGAACCGCTGCATCATGCCGACGTTCGGCGTCAGGAAGTTGTCGAGCGTATTGCGCGACCAGCCGATCTGCCCACGCAGCGTGTGGAACGTGCGGTTGCCGACGGCATCGATGTAATCCACGAGCGGCTGCGGCGCGCTGCCCGGGTACGCGAAGATCTCGTTGGAATCGACGCCGATCAGTGCGGTGATCGAGTCGGTCTCGGAAATCGGCACGCCCAGAACGACCTGACCGGCACCGCTGGTCGAGTTGTACTGCGCGGTGTTGAAGTTCGAGTTGTCGAACTCGCGCCACCACAGGTTGTAGCCCAGCGACACGCCGCTGTCGGTGAAGTACGGATTGACGAACGAGAAGTCGTAACGCTGCAAGTACGAGTTGCGGTTCGCCTGCACCGACACACGATTGCCGGTGCCGAGGACGTTGTTCTGCGACAGCTGGATCTGCGTGGTCAGGCCGCTGAGCTGCGAATAGCCGAGACCGAACACGAAGCTGCCCGACGTCGTTTCCTTGACGCTGACGACCACGTCGACCTGGTCCGGAGAGCCCGGCACCGGCTGGTTGTCGACATCGACCGTTTCGAAGAAGCCGAGGCCCTGCAGGCGGATCTTGGAGCGGTCCAGCGCAGCCTGCGAGTACCAGCTGCCCTCGAACTGGCGCATCTCGCGACGAAGCACTTCGTCCGACGTGCGGGTGTTGCCCTTGAAGATGATGCGGCGGACGTTGACGCGCGGGCCGGGCACGACCTGCATGTTCAACGCGACCGTCTTGTTTTCCTTGTCGATCGACGGCACCGCGTTGACCTGCGCGAAGGCATAGCCGACGTTCGCGAGCGTTGCGGTAATCGAGTCGGACGACAGCTCGAGCAGGCGACGCGAGAAGATCTGGCCTTCCTTCACGTACACACGCTTCTGGATCTCTTCCTTCGGAAGCACGGTGTCGCCGGTGACTTCCACCTTGGACACCTTGTACTGCTCACCCTCGGTCACGCCGGCGGTGATGAACATGTCCTTGCGGTTCGGGCTGATCTCGACCTGCGTGCTGTCCACGCTGAAGTCGACGTAGCCGCGATCGAGGTAGTACGAATTGAGCTTCTCGAGATCGCCCGACAGCTTCTCGCGCGAGTACTGGTCGTCGCGCTTGTACCAGCTCTTCCAGTTGGTCTCGCGCGATTCCCACGAATCACGCAGATCCTCTTCGCCGAACTTCTCGTTGCCGACGATGTTGATGTGGCGGATGCGGGCGGCCGAGCCTTCCTTGATCGCGATCGTCACGTCGACGCGGTTGCGATCGAGGCGCGACACCGTCGGCGTGATCTCGACGTTGTACTTGCCGCGGTTGTTGTACTGGCGCGTCAGTTCCTGCGTCACGCGGTCGAGCGCGAGGCGATCGAACGTGCCGCCCTCGGAGAGACCGATGTCGTTGAGGCCCTTGGTCAGGTCCTCGGTCTTGATGTCCTTGTTGCCCGTCAGCGTGAGCTTGTTGATCGACGGGCGCTCGGTGACGTCGACGACGAGGATGTCGCCCTGCCGCTCGACGCGCACGTCCTCGAAGAAGCCGGTCTTGTAGAGCGCGCGGATGGCGTCGGCGACCTTGGTGCCGTCGACAGTGTCGCCGCGCTCGATCGGCAGGTAGGTGAACACCGTGCCCGCCGAGATGCGCTGGAGGCCGTCGACACGGATGTCGCTGACGGTGAACGGCGCGAACGCCTGGGCGAGGGCGGAAGTCACCGGCGCAGCGGCCATCGCGGACGCGAGGGCGAGGGCAAGCAGGCGGCGGGGCAGGGGTCGCGTCATCATCAGTCCGGTTGGATCGAATCCAGGGAAACGCCGCAGGCAATCGGCCGGCGCGGTGGAGAGGTCGGCCGAAGCCGCCGTCAACGCACCAGGTTGTTCACGATGTCGTTGTAGAACGCCAAGCCCATCAGGCCGACGATGATCGCCAGGCCGACGAATTGCCCGGCCGCCATGGCGCGATCGCTGACCGGGCGGCCTTTGATCAGCTCGATAAGGTAATACAGCAGGTGTCCGCCATCCAATATCGGGAGGGGGAGGAGGTTCAGTATCGCCAGGCTCAGGGAGAGCATGGCGAGCAGCGAGAGGTACCAGGCGGCGCCGTGCGCGGCGAACGCATTGGCCGCGCGGGCGATGGTGATCGGGCCCGCGACCGCGTTGCGCACGTCGGCGCGACCGGTGAAAACGCGCTTGAGCATCGCGACGAGCTCATGCGCCTGATGCGCGGTTTCCGAGATCGCCGCGGGCACGGCATCGATCGGGCCGAGGCGCAGCACGGCGTCGGGCACGGGGTCTCCGGCCTGGGCCGGACCAACGCCGAGCATCCAGCGCGTTCCGCCTTCGTCTTTGCCGCGAATGGGCTTGAGCGGGAACGCCAGCCGTTCGCCGCTGCGCTGGACTTCGACCATCGCCAATTCACCGCTCTTGCCGACCTCGGCAACGAGCGGCGCGATGTCGTCCCAGCTCTGGACGGGCCGGCCGTCGATCGCCGTCACGAGATCGCCGGGCTTTAGAACGGTGGCGGCGGGAAAGTCTTTCGTGACGTCGCCGACCCGCGCCGGCCTCAACAGATGCCGCGGCGCGATGCCGATCGCCTGCAGGGCGCGCAGTTCGTCGATGCTGCCGGGAAGTTCGGACAACCGCAGACGCCGCGTCGCTTCCGCGCCCTCGATGCCGCGAACGCGGATGTCGATGTCGCGCCGGTCGAGCGCCGCGGGCACGAGCGCGAGCTCGGCTTCCGTCCATGTCGGCGTGTTGCGATCCTCCACGGCGAGCACGGTGTCGCCCGCGCGCAGGCCGGCGGCCGCGGCGATGCCCTCGGCGCGCCCGATCGCCGGCACGAAGTCCGGCCGGCCGATCACGAACATGCCCCACAGCAGGATCACGCAGAGCAGGAGGTTCGCGAGCGGCCCCGCGACCACCACTGCCATGCGCTGCCAGACGGGCTTGCGATTGAACGCGAGATGCAGATCCGACGGTGCGACGTCGCCCTCGCGTTCGTCGAGCATCTTGACGTAGCCGCCGAGCGGAATCGCCGCGATCGCGTACTCCGTTCCGTCACGACCGACGCGCGACCACAGCGGGCGTCCGAAACCGATCGAGAAGCGCAGCACGCGCACGCCGCAGCGGCGCGCGACCCAGTAGTGCCCGAACTCGTGGAAGGTCACGAGGATGCCGAGGCTGACGGCCAACCACCAGATCGATCCGAGCAACTCGTTCAAGGCGTTCTCCCGCGACGACCGGCAGCGGCTGCCGTAGCAGACCGCGCGACCGGCCGATGGTTCAGTCCAGGCGCGATCGTCGCCGAGTTGCGGCCGGATTCGGTGAACGGCAGTCGTGCGGTCATGAGCTGCGGTCGAGACGGGCGGCGACATGGGCTCGCGCGCGGCGGTCGGCGTCGCGCAGTGCCGCGAGGTCTCCGCCCGGCGCGTCGGCGTGCGCGTCGAGCGCGTCCGCCACGAGTGCCGCGATATCGAGGAAGCCGACGCGACCGGCGAGGAACGCGTCGACGGCCGCCTCGTTCGCGGCGTTCAGCACGGCCGGGGCGGCCCCGCCGGCGCGCAGCGCCTTGAAGGCGAGCGGCAGGCAGGGGAACGCGTCGAGATCCGGTGCCTCGAAGTCGAGACGGCCGCCCTGTGCGAGGAGATCGAGACCCGAGACGCCCGACTGCAGGCGATCCGGCCAGCCCAGGCCGACCGCGAGCGCCGTGCGCATATCGGGCAATCCGAGCTGCGCGAGCGTCGAGCCGTCGACGAATTCGACGAACGAATGCACCAGGCTCTGCGGATGCACGATCACGTCGATCGCGTCCGGGGCGACGCCGAAAAGGTGATGCGCCTCGATGACTTCGAGGCCCTTATTCATCAGCGTGGCCGAATCGACCGAGATCTTCGGGCCCATCGACCAGCGCGGATGCGCGACCGCCTGCGCGGGCGTGACATCACGCAGCGATTCGCGCGTACGACCACGGAACGGGCCGCCCGACGCGGTGAGGACGAGTCGACGCAGCCCCGACGTATCGCGCGCCGCACGACCATCGCGTGCCGGCAGGCATTGGAAGATCGCGTTGTGTTCGCTGTCGACCGGCACGATGTCTGCGCCGGATTCGCGCGCCGTGCGCATCACCAGCTCGCCAGCAAGGACAAGTGATTCCTTGTTCGCGAGGGCGACGCGTTTGCCCGCGCGCACCGCGGCCAATGTCGAATCCAGTCCCGCAGCGCCGACGATGGCGGCGACGACCGTGTCGCAGGCATCGCCCGATGCGAGCTCGTCGATCGCCTGCATGCCTGCGTGTGCGGCCGTCGGGACGCCTGCATCCGCAAGCTTCGCGCGGAGTTCGTTGAACAGCGCGGGATCCGCGATGACCGCGTGGTCGGGTCGATGCGTGTGGCAAAGCGCGACCAGCGCATCGACGTTTCGACCCGCAGCGAGCACGTTGGCCGTCAGTCGATCCGGATGGCGCGCGATGACGTCGAGCGCCGATGCACCGATGGATCCTGTGGCGCCGAGGACGGCGACGCGGCGCATCACAGGCCTAACAGCGCCTTACCCAGCGCGAAGACCGGAAGCGCGGCGAGCACGGCGTCGATGCGATCGAGCACGCCGCCGTGGCCGGGAATCAGCGTGCCCGAATCCTTCTTGCCGGCATGGCGCTTGATCAGGCTTTCGAACAGGTCGCCGATGACCGATACCAGCACCGAGGCGGCGCCCACGATTGCGACCTTCCACAGATCCTGTGTCGTTGCACCGGCAATCAGCGAAAACAGCACCGCGACGATCGTGCCGACGACCACGCCACCCGCAAGACCTTCGATCGTCTTGTTCGGGCTGATGCGCGGTGCAAGCTTGTGGCGGCCGAGATAGCGGCCTGCGAAATACGCGCCGGTATCGGCCGCCCAGACCGTCGCGAGCGACGTGAGCAGCCACCAGTCACCCTTCGGCCCGTCCGCGTGCAGCCACGTCAACGCGCACCACGCGGGGACCACTGCGAAGGTGCCCGCGGCGAGCTTCAGCGCACGCGCCCACGACTCGTGATTGCTGCCGAATTCGAACCGCCCCAGCCACAGCAGCGCCAGCGCCCACCAGATGACACCAATGATCGACGCGAGCTTGTACAGCACGAGCGTGCCGCCCTCGCGCGAATGCGACGACCACACGATCGCGACCATCACGCCGAGATTCGCGATCAGCAGCACCCACTTCGCGAGCGAGTCTTCGACTTCGGCGAGGTCGAACCATTCCCACAGCCCGGCGAGGAAAACCGCTGCGGCGGCGACCATCATCCAGGGCGTATCGAGCAGCAGGATCGCCGCGATCGCGACGGGGGCCATCACCAGGGCAGCGGCAACGCGGGTACGGGTCATTCGGACGTCTCGGGATTGCCGCCGACCTGTGCCCCGGTCAGGCCGAATCGGCGTTCACGGCGCGCGTAGTCGTCCAGCGCAGCCTGAAGTGTCGCCGCATCGACGTCGGGCCACAACAAATCGGTGAACCACAGTTCCGTGTAGGCCAGCTGCCAGAGCAGGAAATTGCTGATGCGCAGCTCGCCGCCGGTGCGGATGAAGAGGTCGGGCGCGGGCAGATCGGCCAGCGCGACGCGCTCGCCGAGCAGCTTCTCGTCGATCGCGGACGCATCGAGGCGCCCAGCCGCGACGTCCTCCGCCAACGACCGCGCCGCGTTCGCGATGTCCCAGCGTCCGCCGTAGCTGACGGCGATCACCAGATCGAGCGTGCGATTCGCCGACGTACGCGACTCCGCCTGCGCCATGCGCGAACGGATCGACTCATTGAAACGCGAGCGATCCCCGATGAAGCGCACGCGCACACCGCGACGATCGAGTTCATCGACCTCGCGCTCGAGCGCACCGGTGAACAGCTTCATCAGGCCGCCGACTTCATCCTGCGGGCGGTCCCAGTTCTCGCTCGAGAACGCGAAGAGCGTCAGCACTTCGACGCCGCGTTCGAGACAGAAATCAATGCAGAGGTTGACCGCGCGCGCGCCTGCGCGATGGCCGATCAGCCGCGGTCGCCGGCGCTTCTGCGCCCAGCGGCCGTTGCCGTCCATGATGATGGCCAGATGTCGCGGAACACGCGCCGCAACAGGGGAGCCGGAAGAAGTCACGTCGAGTCGTCGGAAGAGATGCGGATCGTTGACCGACCCGCTGCAGTGCCGGGCGGTCAGACCGCCATCAGCTCCTGTTCCTTCGCCTTGACCACTTCGTCGACGTTCTTGATCGCTTCGTCCGTGAGCTTCTGGATGTCGGCTTCGGCGCGCGTCGATTCGTCCTCGGTGATCTTCTTCTCCTTGAGGAGTTCCTTCACCTGATGGTTCGCGTCGCGACGGATGTTCCGGATGGCGACCTTGCAGTCCTCGCCGCCCGAGTGCACGACCTTCGCGAGCTCCTTGCGGCGCTCCTCGGTGAGCGGCGGCAGGTTGAGGCGGATCACCATGCCGGCGGTGTTCGGCGTCAGGCCGAGGTCGGAGGCGAGGATGGCCTTCTCGACCGCACCCACCATCGGCTTTTCCCACGGCGTGATCGTCAGCGAACGCGCATCGCTGACCGCGACGCTGGCGACCTGCGAGAGCGGCACGTCGGAGCCGTAGTAGTTGACCTTGATGTGGTCGACGATCGCGGTGCTGGCGCGGCCCGTGCGCACCTTGACGAGGTCGTGGCGGAACGCATCGACGCTCTTGGCCATACGCGCCTTGGCGTCGTTCTTGATCTCGTTGAGCATCGCGGGCTCCGTGTCGGTTCTGCGGTCGGCCGCGGATTATAGGGCAGGGCGCGGTGACGGCCGCTTCCCGTCAGTGGTGCGGCGCACGATCGTGCAGGTCGTGCTCGCAGCCCGGACCGTGCTCGACCTGGAGTGTCGGATGGTTGATGCCGAAACGATGGTCGAGATCGTGGGTGACGCGATCGAGGAAGGCGTCGTGGTCGTCGTTGAGCGGCCGCACCAAGTGGGCCGTCATCGCGATCTCGCCCGCACCGATCGACCAGATATGGACGTGATGGACCGCGGCGACCCCATCGAGACCGTGCAGGTAGGCCTCGACGTCCGTGCGTTCGATGCCGCGCGGCACCGCGTCCATCGCGGCGTTGAAGCTTTCCCGCAGTAGCCCGAACGCGCTGACGCCGACGACCGCGCTGACGAGCACCGCGGTCGCCGGGTCCAGCCATTCCCAGCCGACGGTCGCCATGCCGAGGCCCGCGAGCACTGCAGCGAACGAAACCGCGGCGTCCGCCATGAGATGAAGGAACGCGGCGCGCCGGTTCAGGTCATGCTCCTGGCCGCGGTGCATGAGCGCCGCTGCCAGCAGGTTCACGGCGATGCCGATTGTCGCCACGATCATCACGGGCTTGGCCGGGATCTGAGGTGGCGCGCTGAAGCGCTGGACCGACTCGCCGACCAGCGCGCCGGCGAACCCGACCAGCAGCAACGCGTTTGCGAGCGGGGAGAGCAGCGTCGCCCGGCGCCAGCCGTAGGTGTGGCGCGTCGTCGGCGCGCGTCGCGCCAAGGCGGCCGCGGCCCAGGCGAGCGCGAGACCCGCCACGTCACCAAGGTTGTGCAGCGCGTCGGAAAGCAGCGCGAGCGAGTTCGTCGAGAAGCCGTACCAGGCTTCGATCGCGGTGTACGCAAGGTTGAGCAGCGTCGCGATCGCGAACGCGCGCGTCGCGTGACCGAATCCGTGATCGTGCGAGTGTCCGTGCCCGTGATGGGCGTGAGCACCGCCCATGCGTCAGGCCGCGCGGACCAGCGTGCCGATCGGCTCGCCGCGGAGGATGCGCAGCAGCTGGCCGGGCTGTTCCATATCGAAGACACGAATCGGAAGCGACGCGTCGCGACACAGCGCGAAAGCGGCCGTGTCCATGACCTGGATGTCGCGGGCGAGCACGTCGTCGTATGTCAGGGTGTCGAAGCGCGTGGCGTCCGGATGCTTCTTGGGGTCGCGGTCGTAGATGCCGTCGACCTTCGTCGCCTTCAGCAGCAGGTCCGCACCGATCTCGATGGCGCGGAGCGCGGCGCCAGAGTCGGTCGTGAAGAACGGATTGCCCGTGCCGGCCGCGCAGATGACGATCCGGCCCTTCTCCAGGTGACGCACGGCCCGGCGGCGGATGTAGTCCTCGCACACCTGGTTGATCTTGAGCGCGCTCATCACCCGGCAGCGGGCGCCGAGCTTTTCAAGCGCGTCCTGCATGGCCAGCGCGTTGATGATCGTGGCGAGCATGCCCATGTGGTCGCCGGTGACGCGGTCCATGCCCGAGGCCGCCAAGCCCGCGCCGCGAAAGATGTTGCCGCCGCCGATCACCAGCGCGATTTCGGCACCCGCCTGCTGGGCCTCGATCACCTCATGCGCCAGCCGCGTGATGACCTTCGGATCGATGCCGTAGTCCTCGCCCCCCATCAGCGCCTCACCGGACAGTTTCAGGAGGACGCGGCGGTAGGGGAGCTGGGTCATTGGGCGTTATCTAGGCTCGGGGGTGCCGCAATTGTAAGTGCCCGACCGTCACTAGGGCCGCTGGCGGATGGAACTTGTGCATTGCACAAAAGGTTTATTTGGACACAAGTGTCATAAAGCCGTTAAATGTGAAGTTCATCACAAAACAACATAAATTCTTCATTAACCGTTGACCCCTTGGGATGGCGAAAGTCATGGTCGCCGTGATCGCCGTCCGGCGGGTTTTCAAGGGGACGTACTCCGTGTCAAAGAGACAGCAGATGAATCGCGTGTTCCGTCGTAGCGCGCTCACCGTGGCGCTCGGCATGTGCTTCACCGGCCCGGTGCTTGCGCAGCAGGCCGCCGGTTCGGTCTTCGGCAACGCCGGGGCAGGGGCGACGGTGGTTGTCGACAACCCAGCGACGGGCTTCCATCGCGAAGTGTCGGCATCAGCGGATGGCACGTTCCGTATTCCGGGGCTCCAGCCGGGTACGTACCGCGTCACGACGCGGGACGCGAACGGTTCGGCTAAGGTCCGGGACGTGGTCGTCAATGCCGGCGCCGGTACCTCGATCGACTTTGCAGCACCGGCAGGCGGGACCGAGGCGGGCAGCCTCGATACGGTCCGCGTACGTGGGGCGCGAGCGGTCAACCCGATCGACGTGTCGTCCACCGAATCGGTGACGATCCTGACGTCGGAGCAGATCGCCAAGATTCCGGTTCCGCGCGACACGACCAGCGTCGCGCTGCTCGCGCCGGGTACCGTCCGCGGTGACGCGGCATTCGGCAATCTCGCTTCCTTCGGCGGTTCGTCCGTTGCGGAGAACCAGTACTACGTCAACGGGTTCAACATCACCAACTCGTTCCGCAGCCTGAACTTCTCGCAGGTGCCGTTCGAGGCGATCGCAGAGCAGCAGGTGAAGACCGGCGGTTACGGCGCTGAATTCGGTCGCTCGCTCGGTGGCGTCGTCAGCCAGACGACGAAGCGCGGCACCAACGATTTCCATGCCGGTGGCAACATCTTCTATACGCCGTCCAGTCTGTCCGCGCATCCGCGGGATATGTACCAGCGCAACGGCGTGCTTCGCTCGGACAACTCGCAGGAAGAAACCGGCGGATACAACGCGTCCGCGTGGGCGAGCGGCGCTCTGGTGAAGGACAGGTTGTTCGCTTATGGCCTCATCCAGTACAACAGCAAGACCGAGGACCTGTACAACAACGAGGTCGTTGGTGGTGGTACGCACGAGAAGGCAGGCTGGCCAACCTACCTGCTCAAGCTCGACTGGAACATCAACGATTCCAACCTCCTCGAGTTCACCTCGTTCACCGACAAGCGCACGCGCGAAATCGACTCGCGCCTCGAGAACGGCACGGTCCTCGGTACTAACTTCATCGAGCAGGGTGGCAAGAACAACATCCTTCGCTACACCGGCTACTTCAGCGACACCTTTACGCTGTCGGCGCTGTACGGGCATGGCGAATTTTCGCGATCGCAGCACCTGCGCACCGCGACCGGTGCGGACGTACGCTACGGCGGCGTCCTGACGCAGCCGGCGACGGGCTGCCCGATCATTACTGATGCACGCCCGGGCTATCGTCAGGCAGCGACGGGCAAGTACGGCAGCACCTGCAATATCACGGGTGCATCGATCGATCGCCAAGACGCCGGCGACACCCGCGACCAGTTCCGTGTCGACGCGGATTGGCAGCTCGGCGCGCACCAGCTTCGCTTCGGTCTGGACATCGACAACTACGAATCCGTGGCGGGCACCTCGTACGAAGGTGGCCGCATCTGGCGTTACGCCACTGTCGATCCCACGCCGACGGCGCCGAACAGCGGCGACGAGTTCGACATTGTCCGCGAGCAGATCGTCAACCAGGGCTCCACCGTCAAGGTCAAGCAACATGCGTTCTACATCCAGGATTCCTGGAACGTTACCGACAACTTCATTGCACAGATCGGTCTGCGTTGGGACAATTTCGAGAACCTCAACGGCTTCGGCGAGACCTACGTCAAGGTCAAGAACCAGTTTGGTCCGCGCCTTGGCTTCTCGTGGGACGTCAACGGCGATTCCACGTTCAAGGTCTACGGTAACGCTGGGCGTTACGCGCTACCGCTGACGCCGAGCGTGGCTGTACGCGGTGCGTCGGCGTCGCTGTTCACTCGTCAGCAGTTCACCTTCACAGGTGTTGATCCGGTTACGGGCGCGCCCATCGGTGCTGTGCCGCGTACCAACTCGACCGGCCAGCTGCAGTACGTGAATGGCGAATTCGGCGTCGGCAAGAATCCGGCGACCATCGCCTCGAATAATCTGAAGCCGATGTATCAGGATGAGTTCATCCTCGGCTTCCAAAAGGCGATGAACGACCACCTTAACGTCGGTGCGCGCGGCATCTACCGCAACCTGAAGACGGCAATAGACGACAACTGCGATTACGCAGCCATTCTCGACGCGGCAGGGTTCGTCGATGGCGAACGCAATGGACAGGCTGCGGTCCTCCCGGGCGCGGGTTTCCCGTACTGCCGCATGTTCAACCCTGGTGCGGATGCCGAGTTCCTGACTGACTTCTTCAACAATGGTCAGCTCGAGAGCACCCACGTGGCCGGCGACGTCCTTTCGCCGAAGGCCCGGCGCACGTACAAGGCGCTTGAGCTGTTCAGCGATGTCACCTTCCAGCGGTTCTTCATGCAGGCCTCCTACACGTGGTCGCAGAGCAAGGGCAATACAGAAGGCGGCGTGAAGTCGGACATCGGCCAGGCCGACACGAGCGTTACGCAGGACTTCGATTACAAGGAGTTGACTGTGGACACGTACGGCTTCCTGCCGAACGACCGCCGTCACAGTCTGAAGGTGTTCGGCAACTACGAGTTCTCGGACGAGTGGTCGATGGGTGCGAACCTGCTGGTTCAGTCGGGTCGCCCGGTCAACTGCCTCGGCGTGTTGCGCCTAGCGAATGGCAGCCTGCATCCCTATGGTGCGTCGTTTATGCGCTGCAATAACACGCCGGTTCCGCGTGGCACAGCGGGTCGCCTGCCGTGGACGAATACGCTCGACCTCAATGTCGCTTATCGTCCGTCGTACGTGAAGGGGCTTCAGTTCAAGCTCGACATCTTCAACCTGCTTAACAACCAGAAGGTGACCAGCGTGAACGAGACGGGCGAAGACGGCTCCACCGGTGCACCGTCGGAGCAGTACCTGACGCCGACCTCGTTCCAGGCGCCGCGTGCCGTTCGTTTTATGGTCCAGTACGACTTCTAATAATTCCCGTCATCTCTTTCTCTCAAAGGCCGCCGAAAGGCGGCCTTTTTTTGTTCTACGATGGCCGCGAGGGGAGGGGAAATGCAGGCCGAACGACACTGGAAGCGCGTGCAGGAATACATGGCGGCGGGCAACGTCGAGGCCGCGCGTGTCGCGTTGCTGTCTCTGCTCGCGTCGCAGCCGCATGACGTGACCGCGTGGGGCGCCCTCTCGGATATCGAGATTCGTCGCCGGCGTTATCGCCTTGCGCACGGAGCGGCACTCGAAGCCGCGGCGGCCGTCGTCGCGAGTGGCGATCGCCGTCATCTGGGGTACGTCACCTTCAGCCTGCTCGGGTTCGACGACGTCCATCGCGTGCGGCAGCTGATCACCGAATCGGATTGGAGTAGTGACGACATCGCGCGTCAGGCGCCAGTTCTCGCACAGCATCTGTCGCTGGTCGGCGCGGACGAGGATGTGCTCCGGTTCTGCGAGGCGGTGCGCCCGCGGCTGGCGCCGGATGCCCGCCTCGAATACATGTGCGGACTTGCCGCGCGGAACCTCGGTCGGGTTGACGACGCAACGTCCTATTTTGAGCGCGCGATCGCGATCGCGCCGTCATTCGCGCCGGCGCATTGGTCGTTGGCGTTCCATCAGCCGACGGGCGAAGAGCGCTTGCCACGCATACGCAGCGCGCTGCAAACGGCCGCGCCGAAGTCCGCGGACGCGGTCGATCTTCACTACGCGCTCTATCGCGAGTGCGAGCGCGCAGGGCGCAACCACGACGCATGGCGTTGGCTCTCGACGGGCATGGCCATGAAGGCCGCGACACTCGATCCGCGTTCGTGGAGCGACAGCGCGTCGACGGTCGACCCCGTTCTACCGCCGGCCGAAGGTGAGCCTTGTTCGTTGATCTTCGTCGTCGGCATGCCGCGAACCGGCACCACCGTCCTCGAGCGGATTCTCGGCAACCACAGTCGTGTCTGTTCCGCCGGCGAGTTGAATGCCTTCCACGCAGCACTCTGCGAAAGTCACGATACGTTCCTGACGTCGCCCAGCATGACGCGTACGTCGCCGCCCGATGCACGCCTGGAGGACACCGGCGCGCTGTATCGCGCGTCCACGCGCCCCTTCGCGAACGAAGGGCGCATCGTGCTCGACAAGAATCCGGCCAACTTTCTCTACGCCGCGGCGATTGCGCGTGCGCTTCCCGAGGCGCGCATCCTGTGCCTGCGACGCTCGCCCATGGATGCGTGCTTCTCGAACCTGCGTGAGCTATTCGACGGCGATGCGTACGGCTACAGCTACGACGTCGAAACCGTGGCATCGCAGTACGCCTGGTTCGATGCGATGCGCCGACGCTTCGAAGTGGCATTACCCGGCCGCTTCATGACCGTGTCGTACGAGGCGCTCGTGGCGGACCCGGCGGAACACGCCGCGCGCGTGCTGCAGTTCTGCGGTCTCGACTATGAGGACGGCTGCGAGCGTATCGAGAACAATGCGTCGCCCGTGGCGACCGCCAGTGCGTCGCAGGTGCGTGAGGCCATCCACGGCCGCGGCGTGGGCGCGTGGATGCGCTACCGCGAGGCGCTCGAGCCGCTGAGGCGAGCGCTGGTGGAGCGGGGCATCAGCGCGTGACGGGTTCGGCAGTCGATCGCGCGACGCTCCGTCGCCAGGCGGAAGCGCGCGCAGAGGCGCGCGACTGGCCCGGTGCGATCGCCGCGTTCGAGCAGTTGCGCGTCGCCGCACCTGACGATGCGGATGTCCTTCTGCAACTCTCGTACATGCATTCGTTCGCGGGCGACTACCGCAAGGCGCGCGACTTCGCATTGCGCGCGCACGCACTCAAGCCCCGGCAACCCGACGTCGTCAAGGAACTCCTCGCGCGTCTGCGAACCTTCAACGAAGGCGCGGCGCTGCTGGAGTGCCTCGAGCGGATGAAGCCGCTGGACCGCATGCCGATTCCGCTGCTGATCGCGTTCGCCGCGCAGCTCAGCTATCTCAATCTGGTCGACCGGGCGATTGCGTTGCTCGACGAAGCGCGCCGCGGCGATCCGGACTATCCGCCCACACTGCTCGCACGCGCGCAGGTGCTCATTTACCTCGGCCGATTCAAGGATGCGGCGGCGGATCTCGATCGATGCGAGCGCCGCGCGCCGGGCCTGCCGCAGCTGTTCTGGCTGCGGTCGTCACTTAAGAGCGCGCAGCGCGACGACCGCCTTGCGCCCAAGATCGTCGAAGCCCTTCAGCGACCCGGCCTCCGCCCGGACGATCAGGCGACGCTCGGTTTCGCGCTTCATACCGAACTCGATCGGCTCGGGAAGTATGAGCATGCGTGGCAAGCCCTCGAGTTCGGATGTCGCGCGAAGCGCGCGACGTTGAACTATCGGGCCGCAGACACCGACACGCTGATCGAGGCGTTGATCGATAGCACGCGTGGCACGTATTCGAGCGAATCCGCACCGCCATCCGCGTCACGCACGCCGATCTTCATCGTCGGCATGCATCGGTCGGGCACGACGCTGCTCGAGCAGTTGCTGGATGGGCACCCCGACGTACACGGCGTCGGCGAGCTCTACGACTTCACCAGCGCGATGCGCGATGCGACGGATTACCACTGTCGCGGCGTCATCGACATCACGCTTGTCGAACGCGCGCGAAACATCGACCTCGCATCGGTGGGGCAACGCTACCTGGAAAAGATCGAGTGGCGGCTCGGTCCCGAGCGCTGCTTCACCGACAAGCTGCCGTCCAACTTCCTCAACATCGGCTACATCGCGCGCGCACTGCCGCGCGCGCGCATCCTGCACATGACGCGCGATCCGGTGGAGACCTGCTTCTCCAACCTGCGGGAATTGTTCTCCGACGCGAACCCCTACTCGTACGATCTCGCCGAACTCGCGCATTTCCACGGACAGTACCGACGCCTGATGGCGCACTGGCATCGCGAGTTTCCGGGCCGCATTCTCGACGTCGACTATGCGCGCCTTACGCGGGAACCGGAGGCGGTGATGCGCGAGGTCGCGGCGTTCTGTGGGCTCGAATTCGCGCCGTCGATGGTGGATACGGGCGCATCCCAGCGCGGCGTTGCGACGGCGAGCGCTGTGCAGGTCCGCGAGGGCATCCAGGTACGCGAAGTGCCGAAATGGGCGCCGTACGCCGAACCGTTGCAGCCGTTGATCCGCGCTTTGGCCCAGCAAGGCTGAAAGACGCGAAAAGAGAAAGGCCGCGATCGCTCGCGGCCTCTCGTTGACTGCACAGGGCGGACGCGCTTACGCGAGACCGGCCTGCTTCATCACTTCCGCAGCGAAATCGTCGGTCTGCTTCTCGATGCCTTCGCCGACGGCGAGGCGGACGAAGTTGACGACTTCAGCGCCGGCGGCCTTCAGCGCCTCCTCGACGGTCTGGTTCGTGTCGAGCACGTAGGCCTGGCCGGTGAGGCACATCTCGTTGACGGTCTTGTTGACCTTGCCGGAGATCATCTTCTCGAGAATTTCCTGCGGCTTGCCGGTGTCCTTGACCTGGGCGAGGGCGATTTCCTTCTCCTTCGCCACGAACTCGGCCGGGACGTGCGCCGGCGAGATGTACGGCGGGTTCATCGCCGCGATGTGCATCGCGAGGCCACGCGCCAGCTCGGCGTTACCGCCCTTGAGCTCGACGATCACGCCGATGCGGCCGCCGTGGACGTACGCGGCCAGCGTGTTATCGCTGTCGATGCGCGCCATGCGGCGGACCTGCACGTTCTCGCCGACCTTGGCGATGACGGCGGCGCGCGCTTCCTCGATCGTCTCGCCCGACGGCAGCTTGGTCGTCTTGAGCGCTTCGACGTCGTTCGCGGCGAGCGCGGCCTGGCCGACGGCGTCGACGAACGTCAGGAAGTTCGCGTCCTTGGCGACGAAATCCGTCTCCGAGTTCACTTCGACCAGCAGCGCGGTCTTGTCGTTCTGCGCCGCGACGATCTTGCCTTCCGCGGCGACGCGGCTGGCCTTCTTGTCGGCCTTGGCGAGGCCGGTCTTGCGCAGCCAGTCAGCGGCCGCCTCGACGTCGCCGTTGTTCTCGGTGAGTGCCTTCTTGCACTCCATCATGCCGGCGCCGGTGCGCTCGCGCAGTTCCTTGACCAGGGAAGCAGTGATCTCTGCCATGGGCGTAGCCTCTGGGATTCGAAATGGGGATAGGCGCCGCGGAATCCGGTGCGGATCGCGGCAGGCGGGCCGTCGTACGTGGCCAGCGGAAGACGGAAGGCGCCGGCATGCGGCGCCTTCCGATGACACGGATTACTCGGCGGCCGGAGCGTCGGCCTTGCGCGGCGCGCCCTTCTTGGCCGGCGCGCGGCGCGGACCCTTGCGGTCGTCCTTTTCGCCACCTTCGGCACCGGCTTCGGCGAACTCTTCCTCGCGGACCGAAGCGGCCTGCGGGGCGGCAGCCTTGCCCTCGAGCACGGCGTCGGCCGCGGCGCGGGCGTACAGCTGCACGGCGCGGATGGCGTCGTCGTTGCCCGGGATCGCGTAGTCGACCAGCTCCGGGTCGTAGTTGGTGTCGACGACGGCGACGACCGGGATGCCGAGCTTCTTGGCTTCCTTGATCGCGATGTCTTCGTGGCCGATGTCGATCACGAAGATCGCGTCGGGCAGGCGGTTCATTTCCTTGATGCCGCCCAGCGACAGTTCCAGCTTCTCGCGCTCGCGGCGCAGCTGCAGGACTTCGTGCTTGACGAGCTTCTGGAAGGTGCCGTCGGTCTCGGCGGCCTCGAGTTCCTTCAGGCGCTGCACCGACTGCTTGACCGTGCGGAAGTTGGTCAGCGTGCCGCCCAGCCAACGCTGGTTCATGTACGGCATGCCGCAACGCTCGGCCTCTTCCTTCACCGCATCACGCGCCGAGCGCTTGGTGCCGAGGAACAGGATGATGCCGCGCTTCTGCGCGACGCCCGAGAGGAAGTTCATCGCGTCGTTGAAGAGCGGAACGGTCTTCTCGAGGTTGATGATGTGGATCTTGCCGCGGGCACCGAAGATGTACGGACCCATCTTCGGGTTCCAGTAACGCGTCTGGTGGCCGAAGTGGACGCCGGCTTCCAGCATCTGGCGCATGGTGATCTGGGGCATTGCGATAACTCCAAGGCGGTGGAACCCGGCCGGTGAAATAGGCGGCCACCCGCGCAGGCGGGCAAGGATTCCGGGGTTGGGCCTCCCTGCCGCGTCCGATGTCCGAACCCCGAAGGGCACCCCGGCATCGACGGTGGCGACAGGTGTGTATTCGCCCGGGATTCCGCATCGGCGGAGGCCCTGCGCCCGGCGTGGGCGGCTCGCGGTGGGTTGCGAAGCCGGAAAAGTGTAGCCGGGACGCGGACTTGGAGCAACCGGCCGGGCTGTTTCGGGCGCAAGCGGCCGATGCGGTTCGGCCATGCCCGAGGTCCGATCGTGGCCTGTAGTGCTGGACACCCATCAGCACCGATGCATCGCAACGTCCCGTGCGACCAGCGCGGTCCGGAGGCGTGGCGCGGCATAATGTACGGATGCCGATCACCCTCAAAACCCCCGAAGACATCGAGAAGATGCGCGTCGCCGGCCGCCTGGCGGCTGAAGTGCTGCAGGTCGTCGCGCCGCACGTGAAACCGGGGGTCACGACCGAAGAGCTGGACCGCATCTGCCACGACCACATCGTGAAGGTGCAGGGCGCCATCCCGGCCAACGTCGGCTACAAGGGTTTTCCGAAGACCGTCTGCACGTCCGTCAACAACGTCATCTGCCACGGCATTCCGAGCGTGGGCAAGGTGCTCAAGGACGGCGACATCATCAATATCGACGTGACCGTCATCAAGGACGGCTTTCACGGCGATACCAGCCGCATGTACTTCGTCGGCACGCCGTCCGTGATGGCCAAGCGCCTCGTGGATGTGACGCGCGAGGCGATGTTCCGCGGCATTCGCACGGTCAAGCCGGGTGCGACGCTCGGGGACATCGGCCATGCGATCCAGCAGTACGCCGAATCCGAGCGTTTCAGTGTGGTGCGCGAGTACTGCGGCCACGGCATCGGCAAGATCTATCACGAGGATCCGCAGGTGCTGCACTACGGCCAGCCGGGGCAGGGCCTCGTGCTGAAGCCGGGCATGACCTTCACGATCGAGCCGATGATCAACGAGGGCACACGCCATACCAAGGTGCTGCCTGACGGCTGGACCGTGGTGACGAAGGACCGGAAGCTCTCCGCGCAGTGGGAGCACACCGTCGCGGTCACCGACGACGGTGTCGAGATCCTCACGCGCCTGCCGGGCGACGACAACGACCTATGAGCGACGCCGCGGCCCTCGACGCCGCGTGGCCCGTCACCGATGAGGCGCCCGACGCCACGTGGATCGCGGCGGCGCGTGCACGGCTGTCGTCGCTCGCGTCGTCGCTGGAAGCGGCATTCGATGCGGGCGGCGCGACCGTCGATGTCCGCCCACTGATCGCACGTCGCGCCGCGGGCGTCGACGAGGTCGTGCGTTCGGCGTGGCGTCGCGCGGTCGGTATCTCGACGGGTGACGGCGCGACGACGCCCGCACTTCTTGCGGTCGGCGGCTACGGTCGCGGCGAGTTGTATCCGCAGTCGGACATCGATCTGCTCGTACTGCTCGACGAGCCGGCGCAGGACAGCACGGCGGCATCGATCGCGCGCTTCGTCGCGTTGCTGTGGGACGCAGGCCTGCCGGTCGGTCACGCGACACGTTCGCCTGCGCAGTGCACAGCCGCCGCTGCGGACGAGATCACCGTGCTCACGTCGATGCTGGAAGCACGCGTGCTTGCGGCGGACGAGAGCGTGGTATCGCGTCTGCAGGCCGCCGTCGATCCCTCATGCGTCTGGCCGCCGGCTGCGTTCTTCGACGCGAAGCGCCGCGAGCTGCGTGAACGCCATGCGCGTTACGGCGACACCGCCGACAACCTCGAACCCAACCTCAAGGAAGGCCCGGGTGGCCTGCGCGACCTTCAGACGCTGCGCTGGATGGCGCTGCGGCTGACGAACACCGGCGACTTCGCCTCGCTGATCACGCTGGGCCAGCTCGGTGCGGATGAGCACGCGACGCTCGAACGCCAGCACGACGTGCTCGCACGCCTGCGGTTCGGCCTGCATCTCGTCGCCGGACGTCGCGAAGAACGCCTGCGTTTCGATCATCAGAAGACGCTTGCCGCGCGGCTCGGCTTCGTTGACGCGCCCGGAGCACTCGCGGTCGAGCAGATGATGCAGATGTTCTATCGCAGCGCCGGCCTCGTGCAGCGCATCGGCGATCGCTTGCTGCAGCGCTTCGAGGAGCAGCTGGAAGGCGAGGGCGCGGCGGAGCGTCTCGACGATGCGTTCGAGCTGCGACGCGGCTATCTCGCGGCGACCTCGCCGTCGTGGCCGCGTTCGATCGACGACGTGTTCGCGCTGTTCGCGGCGTGGGCGGCGCGACCCGAAGGCGACGACGGCACTCGCGGCCTGCATTCGCAGACGGCACGCGCGCTCGCGGAGTTCCTCGAGGAAATCCCCGCGTACGACCGCGCAACGCCCGGCGCGCGAGCGGCCTTCATGGCGCTGCTGCGCGGCGCGCAGCCCGTTCGCACGCTCACGCGCATGGCACGTCTCGGCGTGCTCGGCCGCTGGATTCCGGCGTTCGCGAACGTGTCGGGCCGCATGCAGTTCGACCTATTCCACGTCTATACGGTCGACCAGCACACGCTCGCGGTGCTCGCGAACATCGCGGCATTCGTGCGAGGTGGGGACGAACGCTTCTCGCTCGCGCACGACGTGTACCCGCGCCTGCGCAAGCCCGAGCTACTTTTGCTCTCGGCGCTGTTCCACGACATCGCAAAGGGTCGCGGCGGCGATCACTCCGAACTGGGCGCCGTCGACGCGCGCGCATTCGGCGAAGCCATGGAGCTGCCCGCGGGCGAGGTGGCGACGATCGAATGGCTGGTCGCGCAGCACCTGTTGATGTCGGTGACTGCGCAGAAGCAGGACATCGCCGATCCCGACGTCATTCATCGTTTCGCGCAGAAGGTGGGCGACCGCGAGCGTCTCGAACTGCTGTACCTGCTGACGTGCGCCGACATCGCGGGCACATCGCCCAAGCTGTGGAACGCCTGGAAGGATCGGTTGCTCGCGGATCTCTACACGTCGACACGCCTCGCGCTGCGTCGCGGACTCGAGAATCCGCTCGCGGCCGATGAACGCGCGGACGAAACGCGCTCCGCTGCTGCGGCGCTGCTGCGCGCGGAGGGCATCGGCGACGCGATGATCCGCGCGACGCTATCGCGCATGCCCGCAGTCGGATTCCAGCGCGCGCGGCCCGACCAGATCGCCTGGCAGGCGCGCACGCTGCTCGCCCTGGGCGATCGCACGACCGCGGTGGCGGTGCGACCGCTCGGCGATGCCGGCGTGCTCGAAGTCTTCGTGCACTCGCCTGACCGCGACGGCCTGTTCGCCGCGATCGTGATCACGCTCGATCGACTCGGTCTCGCGATCGCGCAGGCGCGCGTGCTCGACGGCCCCGAAGGTCGCGTGTTCGACAGCTTCGAAGTGGTGCCCGCCGATGGGCGCCTGCAGCCGGTGCCCGAAGATGTCGCGCGTCGACTCGAGCAGGTGCTGGCCGGCACCCTCGACGCGTTGCGGCCCGCGCGGCGCGCGCAACCGCGACATCTCAAACACTTCCGCATCGCCCCGCAGGTGGGGTTTGATCGCATCGACGCACCGCCACGCACGATGCTCAGCCTCGTCTGCACTGACCGTCCGGGCCTGCTCGCCGACGTGGCGCTCGTGCTGCGCGAGCAGGGCATGCGCGTGCACGATGCGCGCGTCGCCACGTTCGGCGAGCGCGCGGAAGACGTGTTCCAGATCACCCGCGTCGACGCCTCGAACGTCGATGCCCCACTCGATGAACCCCACCAGCAGGCGCTGCGCGACGCGCTGCTCGCCTGCCTCGACGGAGATTGCCCATGAGCCCGCCGGCCAAGAAGACCGCCGCCAAGAAGACCTCGCGCCGCAAGGCCGCACCGAAAGGCCCGGGTCGCGACGAGCTGAAGTTCCTCATCGACAGCGCGTGGGAGCGCCGCACGATGTTGACGCTCGACGAGATTGATGGCTCGACCCGTCCGACCGTCAACCTCGTGATGGATCGCATCGAAAGCGGCGAATACCGCGTGGCCGAGCCGGACGGCAAGGGCGGCTGGACGGTCAACGAATGGCTGAAGAAGGCGGTGCTGCTGTACTTCCGCACGCAGGACATGGAAGTGATCGAGGCCGACCCGGCGCCGTACTGGGACAAGGTGCCGGCGCGCTTCCAGGACTTCGACGAAGCGCAGTTCCGCAAGGCCGGCGTGCGCGTGGTGCCGGGTGCGATCGCGCGTCGCGGCTGCCACATCGCGAAGGATGTCGTGCTGATGCCGAGCTTCGTGAACATCGGCGCGTACGTCGGCGAGGGCACGATGGTCGATACGTGGGCGACGGTCGGTTCGTGCGCGCAGATCGGCAAGCACTGCCATCTCTCGGGCGGCGCGGGGATCGGCGGTGTGCTCGAGCCGCTACAGGCGACGCCGACGATCATCGAGGACCACTGCTTCATCGGCGCGCGGTCCGAAGTGGTGGAGGGCGTCATCGTCGGTCATCACTCGGTGATCGGCATGGGCGTGTTCCTCGGGCAGAGCACGCGCATCTACAACCGCGCGACGAAGGAAATCACCTACGGCTACGTGCCGCCGGGCAGCGTCGTGGTGTCGGGGCAGCTGCCATCGGCCGACGGTTCGCATTCGCTGTACTGCGCGGTGATCGTCAAGCAGGTCGACGAGAAGACGCGCGGCAAGACGTCGATCAACGACCTGCTGCGCGGTCTGGCGGACTGACATGGCGACGACGCTCTACGGCCTTGCCAATTGCGACACCTGCAAGAAGGCGCGCAACTGGCTCAAGCGCTTCGACGTCGCGCACGAGTTCGTCGACTACCGCGATCAGCGGCAGTCGCCGGAGACGCTGGTCGAGTGGAAGGACAAGCTCGGCGGTTGGGATGTGCTGATCAACAAGTCGTCGACCACGTGGCGCAACCTGCCGCCCACGCGCAAGACGCCGGGCTCGGACGCGGAGTGGAAGCTGCTGCTGCGCGAATATCCGCAGCTGATCCGTCGGCCGGTCGTGGTGACGGATGACGGCACCATTACGCAGGGCTTTACCGACAACGGTTTCAAGAAGCGGTTCGGCATCGGCTGATCCGCGGGGAATGTGATGAGCGACGTCCTCGACTTCACCCGTGCGCTGATCGAACAGCGATCGTTGACGCCCGACGACGCCGGCTGCCAGGCGCTGATCGCCGCGCGTCTCAGCGCCGCCGGTTTCGCCTGCGAATCGATGCGCTTCGGCGATGTCGACAATCTCTGGGCCGTGCATGTCGGTACGAACCAGGAGCCGACGCTGGTGCTGCTCGGTCATACCGATGTCGTGCCGAGCGGCCCGGTGGAAGAGTGGACGAACGATCCGTTCACGCCGGACATCCGCGACGGGAAGCTGTACGGCCGTGGTGCTGCGGACATGAAGGGCAGCGTCGCGGCGTTCGTCGTCGCGATGGAGCGCTTCGCGCGCGAGCATGCGGGGCATCGCGGTCGCGTCGCGCTGCTGGTGACGTCGGACGAGGAGGGCATCGCGCTCGATGGCGTGCGCAAGGTCGCGGATGCGTTCCGCGAGCGGGGCGAACGCATCGACTGGTGCATCACCGGCGAACCGTCGTCCAAAGCGACGCTGGGCGATCTGTTGCGCGTCGGCCGACGCGGCAGTCTGTCGGCGACGCTGACGGTGCGCGGTATCCAGGGGCACGTCGCGTATCCGGAAAGGGCGCGCAATCCGGTGCACGAGGCCATGCCGGCGCTCGCCGAACTCGCTGCGCGCCGCTGGGACGACGGCTACGAAACGTTCCCGCCGACGAGCCTGCAGATCAGCAACATCCTTGCCGGCACCGGCGCGAACAACGTCATTCCGGGCGAGCTGCAGGTGCTGTTCAACCTGCGCTACAACCCGCACTGGGATGCCGCACGGCTGGAGCGCGAATGCGACGCGATCATCGCGCGCCATTGCAGCGATTACGCGATCGACTGGCATCGCAGCGGCGAGCCGTTCTATACGCCGGACGGTGAGCTGCGCCAGGTCTGTCGCGACGTCCTGAAGGAATTCGCTGGCGCGGCGCCCGAAGAGAGCACGGGCGGCGGTACGTCCGATGCGCGCTTCATCGCGCCGCTGGGCGCGCACTGCGTCGAAATCGGGCCGGTGAACGCGAGCATCCACAAGGTCGACGAACACGTGTCGGTCGCGGACCTCGAGCGCCTGCCGGATCTCTACTTCGAATTGATGCGCCGCCTGCTGGCCTGAACTCACCGGCCGTCGACGCGCGACGCCTAGCATCGCGCGCATGGCCCGGCTCAAGATCGCGACGTTCAACATCAACGGCGTGCGTGCACGACACGGCGCGCTGATGGAGTGGCTGGAACGCGAGAAGCCCGACATCGCGTGCCTGCAGGAACTCAAGGCGCCTGAGGAGGCGTTTCCGCAGCTCGACATCGAAGCGCTCGGCTACGGCGCGATCTGGCACGGGCAGAAGTCGTGGAACGGCGTCGCCATCCTCGCGCGCGGTGCGCAGCCGGGCGAAGTGCAGCGCGGCCTGCCCGACGATCCCGACGGCACGCAGAGCCGCTACCTCGAAGCCGACGTGCACGGCCTGCGCGTCGCCTGTCTCTACCTGCCGAACGGCAACCCGCAGCCGGGGCCGAAGTTCGCGTACAAGCTCGCGTGGTTCGCCGAACTGCGCCGTCGCACCGCAGCGCTTCTCCGAAGCGGCCGGCCGACGGTGGTCTGCGGTGACTTCAACGTCGTGCCGACGGACGAGCTCGACATCTACAACGCGAAGTCGTGGCGCACCGACGCGCTGCTGCAGCCGGAAAGCCGCGAGGAATGGTTCGCACTGCTCAAGCAGGGCTGGACCGATGCCATCCGCGCGGTGCACGGCGACGAAAAGATCTACACGTTCTGGGACTACTTCCGGAAGCACTGGGAGCGCGACGCCGGCCTGCGCATCGACCATCTGCTGCTGAGTCCGAACCTCGCGCCCATGCTGAAGGACGCGGGCGTCGATCGCTGGGTGCGCGGGCGACCGGGTGCGAGCGACCACGCTCCGACGTGGGTAGTACTCGATGCGGCGGGCGGTGCGTCGAAACGCGCTGTCGGGAAGCGTGCGACGAAGACGGTCGCCAAGGTGCCGACGGCGAAGCGTGCTGCGGCGAAGAAGAGCACTGCGACGACCAAGCCGGGTTCGCGCACGACGTCGAAGCCGCGCGTTGCGACGACCAGGGCCGCCGAGAAGTCGGCAGCGACGGCGAGCCGCAGTGCAAGCAAGGCGGCGACGAAGAAGGCCGCGAAGAAGAGGGTGACGAAGGCGGCGACGAAACGCGCCGCGAAGACGGTGACGAAGAAGGCGGTCGCCAAGCGCGGTACCAAGACGTCGGCCGCGAAGAAGGTCGCGGCGCGTCGATCGATGCCCTGATCGATCAGTGCATCGGCGTAGCCGGTGGCGACTACGCGGTCGCGAACGCCTCATCGACGTGCGGCATGCGCCGATAGTGCGCGTGATGCGCCATCGCGAGCATGGCTTCGTCTTCCGACGTATCGCCGTAGGCATGGATGCGTTCGAACTTCGACAGGTCGAACGCTTCGCGTATGCGTCGCACCTTTTCCTCGCGTACGCATTGTTCGCCGGCATAGCAGCCGGTCAGGCGGCCGTTGCGGCGTTCGAGCGTCGAGCACAGCACCGGCAGGTCGTGCGACCTCGCCCACGGCACGAGGAACGCATCGAAGTTGCCGGAGACCACGACGACCGTGTCGCCGCGACGGCGATGCGCGTCGATGCGCGCCATTGCTTCGGGTCGCAGGAGCGGCGGGACCGCGGTCCTCGCGAACGACTCGCCGGCGGCATCGACCTCACTCGCGTCGAGCCCGGTGAACGCGACCCGTGCGATCGCGCTGCGCGCCGTATTCCCCGAAACGAGCCCGCGGCGATACGCGAGGATCAGGGGCGCGAGCGGCGGGTAGCCCAGAACGATGCGCCAGCGCGGCGCCGCCTCGGAAATGAACGGGGCGTAGGTCTCGATCGTGGTTATCGTTCCATCGAAATCGAAGAGGGCGAGGTCCATGAACGGGCGTCTTAACGGCCGGTTGCCGCTCACAAAGCTTAGCGGCCGGGGTCGTCGCCGGTAGTGAGACCCCGAGTGGCCAGAATGTCGGGCTCCCCCAACCCGAGGACGCCCCCATGTCCCCACGTCCCGACAGCACCGAGCTGCGCAACGCACCGCGTCGCCCCGCGCCCATCGCCTCCGACGCCGATCGCCTGCGTCGCGGCCTTCCATTGGAATCCGGCGAGGCGTTGCCGCCGCCCCCGCCGCGTCCGTTGCACTAATCGACCGGCCGTGACGCGAAGCGCGCCGTCGCGCACGTTTTGTGCGATGACGGCGCGGATGTTGCGCTGCGGCCGCTTGCTACCATCGGCCGGTTGTTCCACGCACGCATGAGGTCTGCCTTGTCCAGGTTGCTCGCCGCTTCACTCCTTACTGGTTCCATCGGTCTCGCTCTGCAGCCGGCGTACGCCGCGAAGGCGCCGGACATCAGCGCACAGCGTCTGTCGTCGATTGTGCGCACGCTTTCGTCCGATGCATTCGAAGGCCGCGGCCCCGCGACGGCCGGCGAGACCAAGACCGTCAACTACATCGTGTCGCAGATGAAGGCCATGGGCCTGCAGCCCGGCGGCGAGATGAAGGGCGGCAAGCGCACGTGGACGCAGCCGGTGCCGCTGTTGCGCGCGAACATCACGGGCTCGCCGCAGCTGTCGCTCAACGTCGGCGGCAAGTCGCAGGCGCTCACGCAGGGCGAGCAGGTCGCGATCCGCGCCGCGCTCGACGGTTCAAAGTCGGTGTCGATCGACAACGCACCGCTGGTCTTCCTCGGTTACGGCGTCAAGGCGCCGGAGCGCAACTGGGACGACTTCAAGGGCATGGACCTGCACGGCAAGATCGGTGTCGTCCTGATCAACGACCCCGACTTCGAAACGGGGCAGGGCGACTTCGGCGGCAAGGCGATGACGTACTACGGTCGCTGGACCTACAAGTACGAAGAAGCCGCACGCCAGGGCCTCGCGGGCCTGCTCATCGTGCACGAGACCGATCCGGCGTCGTATGGCTGGAACACGGTCAAGAACTCGAACACCAACACGATGTTCGATGTCGTGCGCGACAACCCCAAGGGTTCGCATCCGCCGATGGAAGGCTGGATGCAGCGCGACGTCGCGGTGGATCTGTTCAAGCAGTCGGGCCTCGATTTCGACGCACTGAAGAAGCAGGCGCAGACGCGCGATTTCAAGCCGGTGGAGCTGAAGGGCGCGACGCTGTCGGCGAAATACGCGGTCGACAGCCAGGTGATCACGTCGCAGAACGTGGTCGGCCGCCTCGCCGGCACGAAGCGTCCTGATGAGACCGTGATCTACAGCGGTCACTGGGACCACCTCGGCATCGGCCAGCCGGACGCCAAGGGCGATCGCATCTACAATGGCGCCGTCGACAACGCGACCGGGATCGCGTCGCTGCTCGAACTCGGCCGTGCGTTCGCGAAGGCGCCGCGCACCGAACGTTCGGTGGTGTTCCTCGCGGTCACGGCGGAGGAGAAGGGCCTGCTGGGCTCCGAGTACTACGCGTCGAAGCCGCTCTATCCGCTCGGCAAGACCGTTGGCGTCATCAACATGGACGCGCTCGACCCGCACGGCCTGTCGAAGAACTTCACGACCTCGGGCAGCGCGCAGGTCGAACTGCTCGACGACCTCACCGCGACGGCGAAGAAGTGGGGCCTGACGTACAGCCCCGATCCGCATCCGGAAGCCGGCCACTTCTTCCGCTCCGATCACTTCCCGTTCGCCAAGCGCGGCGTGCCCGCGATTTCGTACGGCTCGGGTAATGACTGGGTGGAAGGCGGCGTCGCCGCGGCGGAAGCGTCGGACAAGGCGTACACCGCCGAGCGTTACCACCAGCCCGCCGACCAGTGGGAAGCCAGCTGGACGTTCAAGGGTATGGCGCGCGACCTGCAGATGCTCTACACGCTGGGCCGCGATCTCGCGAACTCGAAGCAGTGGCCGAACTGGGGCCAGGATTCGGAGTTCCGCGCGGCGCGCGATGCGACGGCGGCGGATCGTCGCTGATCGCGCTGTTGCGTAAGTCGTGACATGAAAACGGGGCCTTCGGGCCCCGTTTTTGTTCGCGTTGTTTGCGCGGTCATCGGACCAGTGACGTTCGCACGGCCGATGTCTCATCGACCATCGGTGCGGCCTTAGACGTCGCAATGCTGCGACGTGCTCTGAAGGCAGACGTGCGTTCGATTACTTCGGCGTCATCGCCACGTCGATGTGATCGATGTGCCAGCGACGCTGCGCTTCGGTCGAGCCCGGCACGTCGTTCACACGACGCAGCGTGACTTCGCCTTTGCGCGGTCGCGAATTCGCCGCGTTGTCGGTTGCGCTGAGCTCGATCGGCACGGTGACGTACATCGAGCCTGCGGCGCCCTGCACGCCGCCGGGTGCGAACACCTGCGCATGCGGCTTGCCGAGCTTGGCGAGCTGCGCGCGGAAGTCGGCGGCGCGACCTGCGTCGGCCCAGAGCGCGTCGGCCTCCTTCGTCTTCCCTTCGTCGACGAGCGCGAAGTAGGTCTCGACCGTCGTCGCCGCGGCTTGCGGGCTCGAGACTTCGGGGGGCGTGGTCGGTTCGGGCAGCGAGGCGTTCGACGCATCGGAAGGCGCGGGCGATGCAGGCGGTGGTGTTGAATCCGCGGGTGCCGGGGTGCTCGATGTGTCGGATGACGTCGCAGGCGCCGGCGTCTTCGCCGCGTCGCTGGTCGTGGCCGTTGGCGCAGCGGCCGCCGTATCGGTGGCGCTCGAATCGGTCGATGCCGGATGGCAGGCGGTCGCGACGCCGAGGATCGCGATGAGCGCGAGCGCCGGCCGCAACGTGTGGGCGGCGCGGTGGTTCGTCAGAAGAGGCTGGGTCATGGAATGTCCTCCTGGGCGGAAGCGCCGACAGTGGCGGATGCAGCGGCGAGGCGAGGTGACGACCGGGCTCGACAGACGGTGCCGATACCGGCGGTGGTCCACAGCGCGACCGCTCGACGACATCGGGTACCAGCGTCGGCCCAAAACAAAACCGCCCGGATCGCTCCGGGCGGTTTCGTCGTGCAGCGTGGGCGAATTACTTCTTCGTCGGCGTCGCGGGCGTGGCGTCGGTCGGCGCCTTGCTGTCGTCGGCCGTCGTCGCGTCGAGACCACGGCGCTTCAGCAGCGGCTCGATCCACGGATCGCGGCCCGTGTAGTTGCGGAACAGCACCATCGCGTCCTGACTGCCGCCCTGCGAGAGCAGCGTCTCGCGGAAGTGGTCGCCGTTCTTGCGCGACAGGCCGCCGTTCTGCTTGAACCATTCGACGCTGTCCGCATCGAGCACTTCCGACCAGATGTAGGCGTAGTAGCCGGCCGCGTAGCCGCCCATGATGTGGCTGAAGTACGGCGTGCGGTAACGCGGCGGCACGGCGTAGAAGTCGACGCCGTCCTTCTTGAGCGCATCGGCTTCGAATGCCATCACGCCCGACGCGGCCGGGATCTGCGCCGCCGGCAGCTGGTGCCAGTTCTGGTCGAGCATCGCCGCGCCGAGGTATTCGGTCGTGGTGAAGCCCTGGTTGAACTTGCTGCTCGCGAGCACCTTGTCGAGCAGTTCCTTCGGCATCGGCGCGCCGGTCTGGTAGTGCTTGGCGTAGTTCGCGAGGATCTCCGGCCAGTCGGCCCACATCTCGTTGACCTGCGACGGGTACTCGACGAAGTCGCGCGGCACGCTGGTGCCCGAGAAGTACGGGTACTTCACGTTCGAGAACATGCCGTGCAGCGCGTGGCCGAACTCGTGGAACATCGTGGTGACTTCATCCCACGTCAGCAGCGTCGGCTGGCCGGCCGGCGGCTTCGGGATGTTGAGGTGGTTCGCGACGACCGGCAGGTAGCCCGTGAGCGCCGACTGGTCGACGTACGAGTTCATCCACGCGCCGCCGTTCTTCGACGGACGCGCGTACATGTCGGAGATGAAGATCGCGAGCTGCTTGCCGTCCTTGTCGAACACGTCGAAGACGCGCACGTCGGGCTCGTAGACCGGCAGGTCCTTGCGCTCCTTGAACGTCAGGCCGTAGAGCTGGTTAGCCGCGTAGAAGACGCCATTCTGCTGGACGTTGTTCAACTCCAGATACGGCTTGAGCTGCGATTCGTCGAAGTTGTACTTCTTCTGGCGCACTTTCTCGCTGTAGTACGCCCAGTCCCACGGCTCGAGCTTGAACGTCGGCTGGCCCTTGGCCTTCTGCTCGGCGTCGATCATCGCCTGCAGATCGGCGGCTTCGCGCTTGGCGTTCGCCACGGCCGGCGGAGCGAGCTTGCCGAGCATCGCGTTGACGGCTTCCGGCGTCTTCGCGGTCTGGTCTTCCAGCGCGTAGGCGGCGTAGGTCGGGTAGCCGAGCAGGGCGGCCTTCTCGGCGCGCAGCTTGGCGACCTGCGACACGATGCCCGTGTTGTCGAACTTGTTGCCGCGGCTGCCGCGCGCGATCGACGCCTTGAAGATCTTCTCGCGCAGCGCACGGTTCTCGAGGACTGTCAGCGGCGGCTGGATGGTGGTGTTGACCAGCTCGATGACGTACTTGCCCGGCATCTTGTGGTCGGTCGCGGCCTTCGACGCCGCCGCGATCGATTCGTCGGACAGGCCGGCGAGGTCGGCCTTGTTGTCCACGACGATCGCCATGTCGTTGCGCTCGGCCAGCACGTTCTGGCTGAACTGCGTGCCGAGCTTCGCCATCTCGGCATTGATCGACTTCAGCTTGGCCTTCTGCGCGTCGTCGAGCTTGGCGCCCGAACGCACGAAGTCCTGGTAGTACTTCTCGACGAGGCGCTTGCTCTCGGCGTCGAGGCCCAGCGAGTCACGCGTCGTGTAGAGCTTTTCGATGCGCGCGAACAGCTTCGGGTTCAGCGAGATCGCGTCGTAGTGCGCGGCGAACTTCGGCGAGTACTGGCTGTCGAGCTTGTCGCGCGTCGGGTTGGTGTCCGCACCGACGAGGTTGCCGAACACGGTCTGCGCGCGACGCAGGATCTGGCCGCTCTTTTCCAGCGGGATGATGGTGTTGTCGAAGGTCGGCGCGGCCTTGTTGTTGGCGATCGCGTCGATTTCCTTCAGCTGCTCGGCCATGCCGCGGTCGAAGGCCGGCGCGAAGTCCGTATCCTTGATCTTGTCGAACTGCGGGTAGTGCAGGGGCAGCGGACTGATGTTGAAGAACGGGTTCACGGCGGCCTTGGACGTCGACTTGGACGTGGACTTCTTCGCGGGAGCCGCAGCGTCGGAGACCGCCGGAACGGTGGTCGCCGCGACGGCCAGCGCCAGCGCGAGGGCGAGAGGATGCTTCATGGAGGAGCCTCGACGGAGTGAACGCGCAGGGTACCCGACCGCCGCTTTACCCACCTATGACGAAAGGCATACGGCAGCTGACGCGCCGGTTTCACGTTCGTCCGACCCGAATTCCCGCAGCGTGCCTGCATCCCGTCACCCTGGAGTACCCATGGACATCCGCAGCGTCATGACCCCCGATCCGGCGGCCTGCCAGGCCGAAACGCCCGTGCGCGACATTGCGCGCCTGATGCTGGAGAACGACATTGGCCTCGTCCCCGTGATCGACGCGCAGGGCCGGCCCATCGGCACGGTGACCGACCGCGACATCGCCGTGCGCCTCGTCGCCGAAGGCCGCGACCCGCAGCAGGCCACGGCGCAGGACTGCATGACGACGCCGGTCACCACCGTCGCGATCGAAAGCAGCCTGACCGACGCCACCGAACTGATGGAGTCGCGCCAGATCCGCCGCCTGCTGGTGGTCGATGGCGACGGCCGCCTCTGCGGCGTCGTGGCGCAGGCCGACATCGCGCTCAGCGGTCGCGACCGCAAGACGGCCGAATTGCTGCGCGGCGTGTCCGAACCGAAGCACTGACGTCGCCTCGCATCCCGACACCGACATGCCGCCTCCGGGCGGCATGTTTTTTTGCGGCGCGTCATGACCAAAGGCCTGCCCGTGCGTCGCGCGGCCGCGCTAGGCTCGGCGGGCGCCACTGACGGCGCGAACCGAGATGCCCCGATGAAACCGCTGGCACGAAGCCTGCTGATCGCGATGTGCATGCTGCCCGCCGTCCCCGCATGGAGCGCCACGACGCAACGCTGGGTCGTGCTCGTCGACAACGGCAAGAAGGCCGGCGAACAGGTCGTCACGACGGGCGACGACGGCGTCGTGCGCACGTCCTTCGTCTTCAAGGACAACGGCCGCGGGCCGGAGATGCAGGAGGAGTACACGCTCGCGCCGGACGGCACGTTCGCGAAGTTCCGCGTCACCGGCACGTCGACGTTCGGGGCGAAGATCGACGAGACCTTCACGCGCGACGGCGATCGCGCGAGCTGGAAGACGACAGCGGACCACGGCGATCGCACGGTCACCGGCACCGCGGAATACGCGCCGCTGGCGAGCACGCCGCAGGCCGGCGCCGCGACCGTCGCGGCACTGGCGAAGCGTGCCGACGGCAAGTTGCCACTGGTGCCGGGCGGCACGCTGACGATGCGCGAGCTTGCGCGCGAGCAGGTGTCGAACGGCAAGGACACGAAGACGGTGAAGCTGCTCGCGCTCACCGGCCAGGGCCTGACGCCGAACTTCGGCTGGTTCACCGACGACGCCGCGCCGCAGATGTTCGCGTTCATCGCGCCGGGCTTCGTGCAGATGGTGCCGGAGGGGTGGGAAACCGTCGGCAAGCAGCTCGAGGAGCGTCAGAAGAAGGCGGAGGGAGAACTGCTCGTGCAGATGCAGAAGCAGCTCGCCAAGCCGCTTCCGGGCAGCACGCTGATCCGCAACGTCCGCGTGTTCGACAGCGTTAGCGCAAAGCTCGGCGGCGCCAGCGACGTGCTGATCCGCGACGGCAAGATCGTCTCCGTGACGCCGACCGGCAAGGCCGCGAAGGCGGACCGCACGATCGACGGCGGCGGGCGCGTGATGATTCCCGGCCTGTGGGACATGCACGCGCACGTCTCGCGTTGGGATGGCGGTCTGAACATCGCGTCCGGCATCACCAGCGTGCGCGACATGGGCAACGACAACGCCACGCTGCAGCAGATGATCGCCGAGGAGAAAGCCGGCACGCTGCTGATGCCGCGCATCACCCCGGCCGGCTTCATCGAAGGCGAAAGCCCGATGTCGGCGCGCAACGGCTTCGTGATCAAGAACCTCGACGAAGCGAAGAAGGCGGTCGACTGGTATCACGAGCACGGCTACCCGCAGATCAAGATCTACAACTCGTTCCCGAAGGACGTGCTGAAGGACACCGTCGCTTACGCGCACAGCAAGGGCATGCGCGTGAGCGGCCATGTGCCGGCGTTCCTGCGCGCGCAGGACGTGATCGACGACGGCTTCGACGAGATCCAGCACATCAACCAGCTGATGCTGAACTTCCTCGTCGACGACAAGACCGACACGCGCACGCTCGAGCGCTTCTACCTGCCGGCGCGCAAGGTCGCGGACCTCGACTTCGACAGCAAGCCGGTGCAGGACTTCATCCACACGATGGCGACGAAGAAGATCGCGAGCGATCCGACGCTGGCGACGTTCGAGTTCATCCATCAGCGCGACGGCACGATGTCGCCGATCGTCGCGCCGGTCGCGGACCATCTGCCGCCGGACGTGACGCGCGGTCGCATGGCGGCGGAGATGAACATCCCGGACGACGCGACGTACAAGCAGTTCGACACGTCGTACAAGAAGATGGTCGAGTTCGTGGGCCGCATGTACAAGGCGGGCGTTCCGCTGCTCGCCGGCACCGACGAGATGCCGGGCTTCACGCTGCAGCACGAGCTGGAACTTTACGTGCAGGCGGGTTTGACGCCGTCGCAGGTGCTGCAGATCGCGACGCTCAATGGCGCGACGGTGGCGCGTGCGACCGATCGCGGCGTGATCGCGCCGGGCAAGGCGTCGGATCTCGTGCTGCTCGACGGCGAGCCGACGCAGAACATCTCCGATGTCCGCAAGGTCGCGCTGGTGATCAAGGGCGACACGGCCTACGCGCCGTCGGAAGTCGATGAGGCGCTCGGCATCGCGCCCTTCGCGCAGCCGGTGCGGATTGCGGGATCGAAGTGAGGCAACGCGGACGCCCGGCGCGTGGCCGGGCGTCCGTTTCATCGGTGCTGGTCAAGCGAGCTCGTTTGCTGGCGCGACGAGATGCAGCGCGGGCGCCGGCTCGCGATCGCGACGTCGCAGCTTCATGCCGAACAGTGGGCGCAGCAGCGGTGCGCGACGGATGATCGCGAAACCGATCCAGCAGCCCGCCACGGTGCCGAGCAGCACCGCGCTCGCTTCGAGGCCCGCGGGCAGCCGCAGCGGCACCAGCCAGTAAGCGAGCAGCACGATCAGGCTCTGGTGCAGCACGTACCAGGGGAACACCGCTTCCGTTGCCCAGCCGAGCCAGGGAAACGAGCGGTCGAGGCAGGCCTTCGACCAGCCGAGCACCGCGGCGATCGCGATCCAGATGTAGACGCTGCGCAGCACCCAGACGAGTTGCTGCGCGCCGGCCATCTCGTCGGGCAGGACGCGACCGAGGCCGTAGTAGATCGGGAACAGGATCAGTGCCGACGCCAGCGTGCGGCGGCGCAGTCGTGCCAGTTCGGCCCAGACGCCGTCGGCGCGTGCGAGCCAGAAGCCGTAGAGGAACATCGTGAAGTAGAGGACGTCGCGATAGCCGTCGTGGATCAGGTCGCCGGTGTCCTCGAAATGGCCCTGCAGCGTGACTGTCTCGATGGCGATCGGCAGTGCCGGCAGCAGCACCAGCGCCCAGCCGCGCAGGCCGGTGAAGGCGTCGCGGACGCGCAGGCCGACACGGGAGTCGAGCAGCGGCCGCATGAGCACGAGGGCGACCGTGAACACCGAGAGGTAGGCGAGGTACCAGAGGTGGTTCCACGTCAGGCCGTGCTCCCAGCCGTCGAACGCACCCTTCGGCCACGGCTTGAACTCGTAGTAGCGGAGCAGGAAGTCGACGAAGCCCGGCTTCACGTAGCCCGTCTGGATGCCCTGCACGTAGGGCTGCACGGGCACGATCACAAGCATGCCGAACACCAGCGGCAGCAGCAGCCGCCAGGTGCGCTGGCCGAGGACCGACAGGCTGGTTGCCCGGCCGAGCAGGAACGCGCTCGAGATGCCCGAGATCACGAAGATCAGCGACATGCGCCAGCGGTTGACCACCAGCATCGGCAGCTGCAACCAGTCGAACGTATGGGTGCTCTTGATGTGCCAGCCCCAGTCGCCGACGTAGAGCATCCCCCAGTGGTAGAGGATCAGGAGGGCGAAGGCGAGGGCGCGCAGGGCGTCGATGTCGTGGCGTCGCGTCATGTCGGTCGTCCGTGTGGAGTGCGGCCGACTGTGGAGGCGCGAGGGCGCGCCGGAACGCCCGTGGGGACGCATCGGGCCGTCCCGGGGACGAGCGGTGGACCGCTGGGACGGACGAATCCCCGACGCCGCGTCCAGCGGTGACAATGCGCGCATGACCGACGCGACCCGACCCGCCGCCGACTCCGACTGGGCCCGCTACCAGCCGTGGCGACCGTGGATCGAGTACGGGTTCTGGATCCTCAACTTCGTGGTCAATGCGCTCGGCAACAGCATCACGACGATCATGGACATCCGCCGCGTGCACCTCGGCTTCGCAGGCTGGGAGCCGGTGGTCTGGGAAGTCACCAGCAACCTGATGGTGCTGGCGCTGGTGCCGGCGCTGCTCGCATTCACCCGCTGGCGGCCTATCGAGTTCGCCCGCTGGCGGCGGCGGCTGGCCGAGTACCTCGTCGCCAGCGTGGTGTGGTCGCTGATCCACGTCGCCTGCATGGTCGCGCTGCGGAAGGCCGCCTACGCCGCCTTCGGCGCGCACTACGACTTCGGCTATTGGCCGCGCGAGTGGGTCTACGAATACCTGAAGGACGTGCGCGGCTTCGCCGCCATGGTGGTCGCGATCGAGGCCTACCGCCTGTTCCTGCGCCGGCTGCAGGGCGAGGCGAGCCTGCTCGACGCGCCCGACGACGCACCGGCCGTCGAGACCGTGGCGCGGCCCGAGCGCTTCCTGGTGCGCAAGCTCGGCAAGGAATTCCTTGTGCCGGCCGCGGACATCGAGTGGCTGCAGGCGTCGGGCAACTACGTGAACCTGCGCGTTCGCGGCCGCGACTACCCGCTGCGCAGCACGATGGCGCAGATCGAGGAGCGCCTCGACCCGGCGACGTTCCGCCGCGTGCACCGCAGCTACATGGTCAATCTCGACCGCGTGGAGCGCATCGAGCCGATCGATTCCGGCGACGCGCGCATCGTCATGCAGGACGGCGCGACCGTGCCGTGCAGCCGCCGCTATCGCGCGGCGCTGCGCGGGGATGCAGCGGTGTCGGCCGCGGCGTAGCGGCGAGGCGTGTGCGGTGCCGTGCGCTGGCGCATGGTGTCGCGCTTGCCGATGCTGGTAGCACTCTGGCGCACGTGACGCGGACGATGGACTGTCGCCGCCGGATGACTCGCTCATGAAACCTCGCCGGCGTCGCCATCAAGCGCGGGTCCGCCCGGGTCGATATCCGGTGCGATGACCCGCATCCCGCTCGCGCTCGCATTGCTGCTGGCGACCACCGCCGCACATGCGGAGTCGGTGGCCACGATCCTGCGCGACGTCCACCTCCACGGTTACCCGCGTCCGCAGGTCGTGCTGCAGCGCCTCTGCGCGGCCGACAACCGTCCGGGGCCGAACGCTTCGATCGACGATCGCGCGCGCTACTGGACCGCCGTCGAAACGCTGGAGCGCCAGCAGGACGCGCATGGCCGCGCCGATCGCGCGCTCGCCGTGCTCGACGCGATGGCGACCCGCGAGCGCTGCGGGCCGTGCGGCGTCGCCGTGCACGTGGCGCGGGCGCAGCGGGCGATCGCGACCGAGCGCTTCGTCGACGCGAAGTCGGAATTGGCCGCGGCGGAGCCGCTGCTCGCCAACGTCGACGACGCGCTCCGGATGGAGTTCCTGTTGACGCGCGCACGCCTGGCGGACCTGCGCACCGAAATGGCTCACGGCATCACCGACGCGGTCG
>NZ_SELT01000004.1 GCF_004361065.1 Cognatilysobacter terrigena
GCGCGATGCTCGCGCCGCGCATCGCGACGCGCTCGGGCCATGTCGCCGGCGTGGTGATGCTCGCCGCGCCGGCGCGACGCCTGCTCGACCTGCTGCCGGAGCAGAACCGCTACATCGCGAATCTCGACGGCAATGTCAGCGACGCCGAAAAGACCGCGCTCGCGAAGATCGACAGCGCGATCGCTGCGATCCGCAGCGGCCGTGCACTTGCGCCCACCGACGCCCCGCTCGGCCTGTCTGCCGCGTACTGGCGTTCGATCGACGCGGTCGATCCGCTCGCGGATGCACGCGCACTCAAGCTGCCGATGCTGCTCCTGCAGGGCGGCCGCGACTTCCAGGTCACGAATACCGACTGGGCGCTGTGGCAACAGGCGTTCGGCCACGATCCGCGCGCGACGCTGCATCTGTATCCCGCGCTCGACCACTTGGCGATTACGGGCACCGGCGCATCGACGTTGAAGTCGTACGACGTCCCCGGCCACGTCGATGCGCAGCTCATCAACGACGTCGCCGCGTGGATCGAAGGCCATCGCTGATCGATGCTGACCTGTGAGAGCCTGTCGAAGTTCACCTACACGCTGCTCGAGGCAGGCGAGCCGCGCGCGACGATCCGCATGCCCACACGCCCGGCGCAGGTGCGGAATGCGCGGTTCTCGCTGGGTGAGCCGGGCTACGTCATGATCGAAGCGGCGGGCGTCGAGCACCGCGTCGAGTACGAGACGTTCGATTCGCCCGCCGGCGGCGCGCGGCTCTATCGCTTCAAACTGATGCAGGGCGACGCCCGCCGTGCGTCCGCGACGGGGCAGCCGGGTCGCCCGCGCAAGTGGCACATCGAGGCGCCCGGCACGGTCGGGACGCTGGTCGAGCGTCGCGCGTGGTTCGGCCCGATGCACTTCGACCTCGCGAGCGGCACTGGCGCGGTGGGCGCGATTCGCGAAACCACGCGCATGCTGGCGCTGCGTCGCCGCTTCGAGATCGACCTGCCGACGGTCGACGACCTGCCGCTGCGCGCGTTCCTGTTCTTCCTCGCCGTGAACGCGACCTACCGCTGACGCTCGCGCGCGCCGAAGCCGCCCGCTACCCTGCCCGCATGCGACCGCGCCCGACCACGCTCATCAATACGCCCGACGTCGAGCTCTGGCCCGCGCACCTGCTGCGCGCCCGCTCGAACGCTGACGCCCGCACGCTGGCGCGCGCCACGCACGTGTTGCGGCGCAAGCGCGACGGCCGCTTCCTGGCGGCGTCGACCTCGGCCGGCATCGAACCGCTTACGTGGAATTGGCACAGCGAAGGGGGCGTCGACCAGGCGCTGCGCGCACTCGATGCGCCGCCGCGCGGTTCGCATATCGACGATCACGACCTGCCGCTCGCGCGCATCGAACACCGTCTGCATGCGCTGGGCCTCGATGCCGACGCGTACAGCGAACGCACGGGGCTCGCACTCGTCGCCGAGCCTGCCGCGCTTAGGTTTGCGGGGTTCGACCGCTATCGGCGGCCCCTGTGGCTCCGCCCCGCCGCGGCGCGCGCTTGGCGCACGATGCACGACGCCGCGCTGCGCGAAGGCATCGTGCTCGAAGCCATCTCGGGTTATCGCAGCCACGATTACCAGCTTGGCATCTTCGAACGAAAGCTCGCGCGCGGTCAGACGGTCGACGAGATCCTCACCGTCAACGCGGCGCCCGGCTACAGCGAACACCACGCCGGCCGCGCGCTGGACATCGCCTCGCCCGGCGAACCGCCCGCGGAAGAATCGTTCGAGCTCACGCCCGCCTTCGAATGGCTGACGGCAAACGCCGGCGCGTACGGCTTCGTGATGAGCTACCCGCGCGATAACCCGCACGGCATCGTCTACGAGCCTTGGCACTGGTGCCATCGCGGCTGAAGCATCGCCCATGGCCGCCAGCAACGCCCGCATGATTCGCGCGGTGCTGTTCGACTTCGATGCCGTACTGACGACGCATCCGACCGGTTCGTTCACGACGCTCGCTGCACTGTCCGTGGCGCTCGATCTGCCGGAAGCGCGGATTCGACGCGCCGACGGCACTCGGGATTCATGCCGTGCACTTCGACGACGCGAAGAACGACGTCGACGCGCTCGCGGATATGTTGTTTACGCGTTTCGGACTCGGCACGGATCTTGTCGAAGGCGTCGAAACACCGCTTTCGATCAGCTCTGCGAACGTTTGACCGGCTTCGCTGCGGGCGTCGCGAAATCGGCGATTCGCCAGAGGTAGAAGCTCGCGTACGTGCGGTACGGGCCCCATATCTCGCCGCGTTCTGAGAGCGCACGGGGCGGCAACATCGCATCCAGTCCGTCGAGCACCTGCGCGCCCTTGCGAATGCCGAGATCGTCGACCGGCAGCACGTCCGGCCGGCCGAGGCGGAACATCAGCATCATCTCGACCGTCCAGCGGCCGATGCCGCGGATCGGAACGAGCGCGGCGATGATCGCGTCCTCGTCCATCACCGACATCTGCCGCAGCGTCGGGATTTCACCGTCGGCTTCGCGACGCGCGAGATCGCGCAGCGCGAGCAGCTTGTTACCGGATACGCCGCAGCCGCGGAGTGTGAGGTCGTCGCAACGGCCGAGCGTGTCGGCGTGAAGCCGGTCACTCCCGATCGCGGCTTCGACACGTGACACGATCGTTGCCGCGGCCTTGCCCGACAGCTGCTGGTACAGGATCGCGCGCGCCAGCGCATCGACCGGATCGAACGGACGTCGCCACTGAACGTTCGCTTCGATCGGCCCGATGCGGCGCATCCACGCGCCGAGTTCGCGATCGACGCGTCGCAGGTGTTTCGCAGCGGCGTCGACGTCGAAGCCCCGGGACCAGCGCGGCATCGTCAGCGCCTCGACGAACGTTCGACCGCGGCGAGCAGCCAGCCGACGATCAGCGTCACGCCGCCTGCGGGCGCCAGACGGGTGGGCCAGCCGAGCGCATATGCGCCGACGAGGCTGCCGGAGAACAGCAGCACGCCGAGGACGAACGCGAACTGCGCGAAGCCGCCGGCGCGCGAACGTCGCGGCGCATAGGCGATCAGCGCAACGCCATGCGCGAGCGCCATCGCCGCTGCGGTGTAGAGCGCATGTTGCGCGTCGCCGGTCGCGCCGTGCGCCGCGTAAGCCGACAGGCCGACGCCGCAGGCGCCGTAGAGGCCACCGATGACACCAGGCCAGCGCGCGTCACGGCTCATGCGAACGCCCGCGCGGAACGCACGCGGCGCCCCAACGAAAAACGCGCCGCAAGCGGCGCGTTTTCGATATCGATCGGGCTTACTTGACCGCCCACTGGACGGTGAACTCGCCCTGGTCGGAGAAGCCGGCATCGATGCCGCCGTTCCAGATCTCGTACGGACGATCGAGCGTGGCGTAACCGTGCGTCAGCGACCAGGCGCGGATCGCGTCGCGCAGACGCTGCAGGTTGCCCATGTCGCCCTTGAACGTGGTGCCGACGACCTTGGCGGCGTCGTTGTAGGCGACCTTCACCGGGGTACCCGAGGTGCTGATGCCTTCGATCTTCTCGCCCGCGCCCGCCTTCTTCACCGGGACGGCGACGTCGAACGAATAGTTCGCCGAACCCTGTTCGTTAGTGATGATGCGGACCGGGCCGGCCTGCTCGAGACCGTTCGAGGCGATCACCTTCTTGATCCACTCAAGGTTCGAGTTCATCTGACCCTTGATCTTGTCGCGATCGATCGGCACGACGGCGCCGACGGTCAGCAGCGTTTCGGCCGGACGCTGGCCTAGGGTCGGCAGCGGCGACTTGTACTCGACCGGCAGCTGGCTGTAGTCGATGTTCGGCACGCCGGCGAGCGCGTTGGTCAGGCGACCGAGACCGAGCTTGATGTCCTCGCCGACGCTGTTGCTCACGTACAGGCCGGCATAGCGCGCGATCGGGTTGAACCCGTAGTTCACGTCGTAGGTCTGCGTGATCTGCGTATTGCGGCCGCGGTTACCGACCGGCTGCAGGGTGAACTCGCTGCGCTTGTTGCTGCCCGGCGAATCGGTGGTGATGGCGTAGACGACGCGCTTGTTCGGCTCCGCCTCAGTGATCTCCCAGCTGCCGTTGCCGACGCCGCGGACCTTCGACTGGTAGCTGACCTTCGCGCCGACGCCCTCGTCCTTGCCCGAGGTCTGGACGTTAGCCGCCGGATCGTGCAGCAGGATGGGGTTCCAGTCGGTGAAACGACGGGTGTTGTTGAGCAGGTCGTACGCGATCGCAATCTTGCGATTCGACTGCACCGACTCGGACAGGTGGCGACTGCTGGGCAGGAAAATGCCCACGATCACGAACAGTGCGAACACGATCGCGATGGAAATCAGGATCTCGAGCAAACGGGTCATTCAGGAGTTCTCCGGGGCCTGGCCCGCGCCACCCGTGGCAGGGCCGAGGCGCAGACCGCCAATCGTAGCAAGACAGCGGCACTGGCGTGAATGTCGTTGAACGCGTGCTGCCCAACGGCGTGAACGACAGCCCGGTTTCGCGATCGGGCTGGCCTGTGCGCGGCGGTTGACACGTTGCGCTAGGCACGCGGGTTCCACGTCACCGAGGGAAACGCCTTCACGTCGACCCCCGCGTCGCACGACCCCTTACACGGCGTCGTACGGCCGCTTCCGGCCGGACACGGCATCCGGCCGGACGCCGGTCAGACGAGCTGCAGCTCGAACGCCTTCAGCACCGCGCGGGTGCGATCGCGGACGCCCAGCTTCGACAGGATGTTCGACACGTGGTTCTTGATCGTGCCTTCGGCCACGCCCAGCGAATTCGCGATTTCCTTGTTCGAGAAGCCGCCCGCCATCAGGCGCAGGATCTCGGTCTCGCGCTCGGTGAGGGGATCCGGGCGGTCCAGGCTCACGAAGTCGTTGCGCATGTGCTCCAGGCCGGAGAGGAGGCGCTGGGTGACCGCCGGCTGCACCAGCGAGCCGCCGTCGGCGACGGTCTGGATGGCGCCGACGAGCTGGTCGAGCGAGACGTCCTTGAGCAGATAGCCCTTGGCGCCGGCCTTGATGCCCGCGAGCACGAGCTGGTCATCGTCGAAGGTGGTCAGGATGATGGTGGGCGGCAGCTGGCCGAGGCGCGCGAGGGTCTGCAGCGCTTCCAGGCCGGACATCGCCGGCATGCGCATGTCCATCAGCACGACGTCGGGCTTGACCTGCGGTATCTGGTCGACCGCCTGACGCCCGTCGGACGCCTCGGCGACCACGTCGATGCCTTCGGCGAGCGCGAGCAGCGACCGCACGCCCTGGCGGACGAGGGTCTGGTCGTCCACCAGCATCACGCGGATGCGGGCAATGGAGGGGGCGTTCATGCGGCGACTCCTTCTCGGACGGCCGGGGCGGCCGCGATGGGCAGGACGAGCCGGAGACGGAAGCCGTCGCCCGGGCGGGTATCGATATCGAGGGTGCCGCCCTGCTGCGCCAGGCGTTCGCGCATGCCGCGCAAGCCGTTGCCCGCGACGAGCAGGTCGGCGCCGCGGCCGTCGTCGCGTGCGGTGACGACGATGGCGCCGTTGTCGCGGCGCGCGGCGATCCAGAGGTGGCGCGCGCCCGAATGGCGCACGGCGTTCGTGATGATTTCCTGCGTGCAGCGCAGCAGCACATGCGCGCGCTCGGGATCGTCGATGGTGAGCGGCGACTCGATGTCCATGGCGATGTCGAGCGACGGCACGTTCTCGGCGAGCGGGCGCAGCGCGACGGACAGGTCCATCGCCCCGCCCTCGCGCAGCTGGCTCACGGCCTCGCGAACGTCGGTGAGGAGCAGGCGCGCGAGCGTATGCGCCTGCGAAACGTGCTCTTTCGCGCGGCCTTCGGCGAGGTGGCCCGCAACTTCGAGGTTGAGGCTCAGTGCCGTGAGGTGGTGACCGAGGAGGTCATGCAGTTCGCGGGAGATGCGCGTGCGTTCGTTGACGCGCGCGCTTTCGGCGAGCAAAAGGCGCGTGGCGCGCAGTTCCGCGTTGAGTCGACGCTGCTCTTCGCGCGCATCGGCCTGCTGGCGCGCGATCAGGCTGGTGGCGAAGACGAACACGGAGAAGCCCGTGTAGAGCAGCGACTGCATGAGCGCTTCGAACAGCGGGAAATTGAACCCGTAGACGAAGACAGGCATCACCGCGAACTGGCTGGCGATCAGCCACGGGATACCAGCGCGCAACGGTAGGAACCAGGGCAACAGGCAGGCCGTCGTCATCAACAACACGCTGCCGAGGCCATTCCGGCCGTAGTAGCTGACGCCGATCGCGCTCGCGGTCAGGAGCAACAGGCCGACCACGTCGCCGAAACGGGCATGACGCCGCCCAAGGCCCTGCGACAGCACGAAGTAGCTCACGCCGAACAGGAAATAGACGCCCCAACCCAGCAGTGGCAGGGCACGCGGACCCAGCGCATCGTCGGCCGCGAGATCGTCGGGCGCCACGTTGGGCCCCAACGACATGTACAGCAACGGCAAGCCGACCATCGCCCAGGTGGCGAGCCCGGAATAGCGCAACAGTCGGGTGTGATTCAGTTGGACCGGCATTGGAGCATCGTACGCCCCGTTTTCGTGACGCCATCCCGCCGAAAGTCATGCCAAGCGGCGCTGGCCCCGCCCGGTCACCGTGCGATAATCGCGCGCCGCGCCGCACTGGCGGGCTGCACGACCCCGGGAGCCGGAAAGAATGTCGATCGTCGTCCGCGACGTGCGCGAGCACGAGCTGGATTCCGTCCTAGCGCTGAACAACGCCGCCGGCCCCGCGATCCTTCCGCTGGATGCGACCCGTCTCCAGCACTTCTACGAAACCGCTGAATACTTCCGCGTCGCCGAGCGCGACGGCTCGCTCGCGGGCTTCCTGATCGGGATGGGCGATGCGGCCGAGCACGACAGCTCGAACTTCCGCTGGTTCCGCGAGCGCCACTCGGAGTTCTTCTATATCGACCGCATCGTCGTCGCGAGCCGGCGTCGCGGTGGCGGCGTCGGGCGCGCGTTCTACGCCGACGCGCAGACCTACGCCGAACTGCGCTATCCGCAGATGGCCTGCGAAGTGCTGATGCAGGGCGGCAACGACCCGGTGCTGCTCTTCCACGGCACGTTCGGCTTCAACGAAGTCGGCCAGCACGTCATGGACGAAACCGGCCTGCGTGCGTCCATGCTCATGAAGCCGCTCTGCAGCTATGCGTGGGTGCGCGAGACGTATGGGCGCGACCTGCCGCCCGAACCCTGGATCCACACCCCGCGGACGCGCGACGTCGCGCGCACGCGCGCTGCCGGAGGCCGCGTATGAGCGCGCAAATGGATTTCGAGCCCGCGGGCGAGCTGAAGATCGGCCAGGTCGGCATCGCCAACCTGCGCATCCGCACGCTGGACGTCGGCAAGCTTGCAGAGGAAATGCGCGGTCGTGTGCAGCGCGCGCCGAACCTGTTCGCGCGCGCGGCGGTCGTCATCGACTTCGGCGGATTGACGCGTACACCGGACGTCCCGACCGCGAAAGCGCTCGTCGACGCTTTGCGCGATGCGGGCGTGCTGCCCGTCGCCCTCGCCTACGGCACCAGCGAGATCGAGGCGTTGTCGCGCGAGCTCGGCCTTCCGCTGCTCGCGAAGTTCCGCGCGCAGTACGAGCGTGCGGGCGATGCGCCTGCCGAACCGGCGCCGCCGTCGCGTCGCGAGCGTACACCCGAACCCGAGCCTGCGCCCGCGCCTGCCGCGGTCGCCGCCGCAGCGAATGCAAGTTCGCAGCCGGGCCTGGTGCAGGCCGCACCCGTGCGTTCCGGTCAGCAGGTCTACGCGGCGGAGCGCGATCTCACCGTGCTCGCGACGGTCGGCGCCGGCGCGGAAGTGATGGCGGACGGCTCGATCCACATCTACGGCGCACTGCGCGGCCGCGCGCTCGCCGGCGCGCAGGGCTTTGAGCAGGCGCGCATCTTCTGCCGCGAGTTCCATGCCGAACTCGTCGCGATCGCGGGGCACTACAAGGTGTCCGAAGACATTCCCGCCCATCTGCTCGGCAAGCCCGTGCAGGTGTGGCTCGATGGCGGCCAGCTGAAGATCGAAGCGCTGGACGCCTAATCCGTCACATATCCGCATGCTTTAGGGCATGCTGTCGCCCGCACCGGCATCGCCGGCGGGGACCTGAGAACGAATCCGGAGGAACCTCAGTTGGCCGAAATTATCGTCGTCACGTCGGGCAAGGGTGGCGTGGGCAAGACCACCACCAGCGCCAGTCTCGCCTGCGGCCTCGCGCGCCGCGGCCACAAGGTCGCCGTCATCGACTTCGACGTCGGCCTGCGCAACCTCGACCTGATCATGGGCTGCGAGCGCCGCGTGGTGTACGACTTCGTCAACGTCGTGCACGGCGAAGCGTCGCTTAAGCAGGCGCTGATCAAGGACAAGCGCTTCGACAACCTCTTCGTGCTCGCTGCTTCGCAGACGCGCGACAAAGACGCGCTGACGAAGGAAGGCGTCGAGAAGGTGCTGAACGACCTCGCCGCCGATGGCTTCGACTACATCGTCTGCGACTCGCCGGCGGGCATCGAGAAGGGTGCGTTCCTCGCGATGTACTTCGCCGACCAGGCGGTCGTCGTGGTGAACCCGGAAGTCTCGTCCGTGCGCGACTCCGACCGCATCCTTGGCCTGCTCGCGTCGAAGACCAAGCGCGCCGAGAACGGCGAGCGCGTCAAGGAACACCTGCTGCTCACGCGCTACAGCCCCAAGCGCGTCGAGACCGGCGAGATGCTGAGCATCGGCGACGTCGAGGAGATCCTCGGCCTCAAGGCGATCGGCGTGATCCCGGAATCGGGCGACGTGCTGAACGCATCGAACAAGGGCGAGCCGGTCATCCTCGAAGCGCAGTCCGACGCCGCGCAGGCGTATGACGACGCGGTGGCGCGCCTGCTCGGCGAGAACCGCCCGATGCGTTACGTGCAGGTCGAAAAGAAGGGCTTCCTCAGCAAGCTCTTCGGGGGTTGATCCATGGGCATCTTCGATTTCCTGACCGCGAAGAAGCCGACCGCCTCGGTCGCGAAGGATCGCCTGCGCATCATCGTCGCGCACGAGCGCGTGACGCGTGGCGGCCCGGACTACCTGCCGATGCTGCAGCGCGAGCTGCTCGAAGTGATCCGCAAGTACGTCAACGTCGACGCCGAAGCGGTCAAGGTCGACCTGATCGGCGACGGCGACAACAAGGTGCTCGACATTTCCGTCGCGCTACCGGAAAACGGCGCGCAGGCCTGACCGTTTCCATGTTTCGCCTTCTTCGATGCCCTCGCCTGTGCGGGGGCATCGTCGTCTCAAGCCCATGCTGACGCTCGCCGACATCGATTTCGACGCCGCCGCGGCGCTTCTCGCGCGCTACGGCCTCGTGCTGTCGCGCGTGCCCGACGGCGAGCCGATTCCCGGCAGCTACTGGGGCGAGTGCGAGGCCGGGCTGATCGGTTCGACGGTCCACGTGCGCGCCGACACGCCGGTGCATTCGATGCTGCACGAGGCCGCGCATCTCATCGTGCTGCCGCCGGAGCGTCGCGACGCCGTGCACACCGACGCCACTGACTCCATCGAAGAAGAGAACGCGGTCTGCGTGCTGCAGTCGCTGCTCGGCGATGCACTGCCGGGCGTCGGCGGCGACCGCGTACTCGCCGACATGGACGCCTGGGGCTACACGTTCCGGCTCGGCTCGGCGAAGGCCTACGTCGAGCAGGATGCGGACGACGCCTGGGCGTGGCTCGAACGCGCGGGCCTGGCCAACGCCACCACGCGGCGACTCGCTCCGCCGGCCTGAACCGCGCGCGCCGCAGTGCGCCTTGCACCGGCCGGGGGCGGCCTCTAGCCTGCGACGACGCCTACCCCCGGAGTCTCCGCCATGAAACCCGTCCGCGCCCTGCTCGCCGTGAGCATCGTCGCCGTCCTCGGCCTGTCCGGCTGCAAGGCGCCGCCCGGAGCGTCCACCTCGACCGGCACCGCCCCGTCCACCACGGCCGCGACGCCGCCGGAAAACGAAACCGCCGACCAGTTCGTCAAGCGCGTCAACGACGAATACCGCGCGATGTATCCGGAGCTCACGTCGTCGCAGTGGCTGTCGTCGACCTACATCAACGATGACAGCGAGCTCGTGTCGTCGAAGGCGAATGAGCGCTACCTCGCGCAGCTCAACGCGTGGATCGAGCAGTCGCGCAGGTTCGAAGGCCAGAAGATGTCGCCGGAAACGGCGCGCGCGATCCAGCTGCTCAAGCTGCAGGCCGCGATGCCGCCGCCGAAGAATCCGAAGGATCTGGCTGAACTCACGCAGATCGCGACGCGCATGGAAGGCGCGTACGGCAAGGGCGCGTACTGCACCGGCGAGGGCCCGGCCAAGACGTGTCGCCAGCTCGGCGATCTCGAGGAAGTGCTGGCGAAGAGCCGCGACTACGACGAGCTGCTCGATGCGTGGCAGGGCTGGCATTCGACCGCGTCCGCGCAGCGCAAGGACTACACGCGCTTCGTCACGCTGATCAACGAAGGTGCGCGCGACATGGGCTATGCCGACGCCGGCGAGCTGTGGCGTTCCGGCTACGACATGACGCCGGCCGAGCTCTCGGCGGAAACCGATCGCCTGTGGGGACAGGTCAAGCCGCTCTACGAGCAGCTGCACTGTTACGCCGGCACCAAGCTCGACGCCAAGTACGGCGCGCAGCGCGGCCACGTCGCCGGCCACATGCTCCCGGCGCACCTCATGGGCAACATGTGGCAGCAGGACTGGGGCAACCTCTGGGACATGCTCGCGCCGTATCCGGGCGCCGGCAGCCTCGACGTCACTTCGTCTCTCGATGCGCAGTACCAGAAGAACCTCGCGGCCGAGACCGCGAAGATCAGCGGCGACCGTTCGCCATCCGCGGTGTCGCAGGCCGAGCACGATGCGCTGCTCGCCACCGCGAAGCAGATGAACGAGCGCGCGCAGGATTTCTACACGTCGATCGGCATGCCCAAGCTGCCGACGTCGTACTGGGAGAAGACGCAGTTCATCAAGCCGCGCGACCGCGATGTGGTCTGCCATGCGTCGGCGTGGGACATGAACATGTCGGGCGACGTGCGCATCAAGATGTGCACGAAGCCTACGGAAGAAGACTTCACCACGATCTACCACGAGATGGGCCACGTGTATTACTACCTGGCCTACAACAAGCAGCCGCCGCTGTTCCAGGCCGGCGCGCACGACGGCTTCCATGAAGCGATCGGCGACACGATCGTGCTGTCGATGACGCCCGCCTATCTGCACCAGATCGGACTCGTCGACCAGCCGCAGCAGACGAATGAAGCGCTGATCAACGCACAGATGCGCATGGCGCTCGCGAAGGTGGCGTTCCTGCCGTTCGGCCTGATGATCGACCGCTGGCGCTGGGGCGTGTTCGACGGCTCGATCAAGCCGGAGAACTACAACACCGCGTGGTGGCAGCTGAAGGCCAAGTACCAGGGCGTCGCGCCGCCGACGCCGCGTGGCGAGAACTTCTTCGACCCGGCCGCGAAATACCACGTGCCGGCGAACACGCCGTACACGCGCTACTTCCTCGCCGATATCCTGCAGTTCCAGTTCTACAAGTCGCTGTGCGATGCGTCGGGCTACAAGGGTCCGTTGTACGAGTGCAGCTTCTACGGCAACCCGGAAGCCGGCCATCGCTACCTGACGATGCTGTCGCACGGCGCGAGCCAGCCGTGGCAGAAGACGCTCAAGGAAATGACGGGCAGCGAGAAGATGGACGCGTCCGCCGTGCTCGAGTACTTCGCGCCGCTGCAGCAGTGGCTCAAGCAGCAGAACGAAGGCAAGACCTGCGGCTGGGAACCGAATGCGGTGACCTCTGCACCGCCGGCCTCGACACCGGCGCCCGCGAAGCCCGCAGCGCCTGCCAAGGCGTGATCGATCGAAGGGCCGGCCTCGCCGGCCCTTCTTCGTAGTGCGTCAAGGCGTCGGGACGTCGGCGCCTTCGCAGCGCAGCGCGTTCTTCCGCGACACCGCGGTCTCCCAGCTCCAGAACGCGAACGCCACCAGCGTCATCGCCGTGGCCGCGGCGGCGAGCCACAGCGTGTGATGCGACAGCAGCGGCGACAGCACGCCCGCGACCAGCGCATTCATCACCAAGCTGGTGAACGCCTGTAACGACGACGCCGAGCCGCGTTGGCGTGGATACATGTCGAGGATCGCGAGTGTCAGCACCGGGAACACGAGCGCGATGCCGAACGCGTGCAGCGTCATCGGCAGCACCGCCCACGGGATCTCGGGAACCGGTGCGAGCGCGTTGTAGACGACGTTGAACGCCATCGCGATGGCGGTCGAGATGAAGCCGATGCGCACGAGGCGGTCGCCACTCAACTTGCCGGCGGCGCGTCCGGACACGAATGCGCCGAGGATCATTCCCCCGATGGTCGGCACGAAGAACCAGGCGAATTCGGTCTCGCCCAGGTGACGGCCGTGCAGCCGCAGCATCTCGAGCACGAACACCGGCGCTGATGCGATGTACAGGAACAGCGCGCTGAAGTTGAACGACGACGCGGCCGCGAGCCGCTGGAAGCGCGGATTGATGAAGATCGCGGCGTAGTCGCGCAGCAGCGAACGCGGCGCGAACGCGAGTCGCGCCGCGGGCGGATGCGTCTCGGGCAGCACGGCCCAGGTGGCCACGAGCAGTACCACGCCGAACACCACCAAGAACCAGAAAATCATCGGCCAGCGGCTCCAGCCCAGCAGCCAGCCGCCGATGACGGGCGCGATCGCCGGCGCGATGCCGAAGATCATCGACACCTGGCTCATCAGGCGCTGCGCGTCGGGGCCCTGCAGCACGTCGCGGATCACCGCGCGGCCGACGATCAGGCCGACACCCGACGAAAGCCCCTGCAGCGCGCGGAATGCAAGCAGCGTCGGCAGATCCTTCGCGAGCGCGCAGCCCGCCGACGCCGCAACGAACACGATCAGCCCGCCAAGGATGACGCGACGCCGGCCGATCGCATCCGACAGCGGCCCGTGCACCACGCTCATCAGCGCGTAGGCGATCAGGTAGACGCTGATCGTCTGCTGCATGGCTACGGCATCGGCGCCGAGCTGCGCGCCGATCTGCAGGAACGCCGGGAAGATCGTGTCGATCGAGAACGGGCCGAACATCGCCAACCCGCCCAGCAGCAGGGCGAGGCGTCGCGTGGACGGGCGGACGTTGGGCGTCATGGATCGGGCCGCGGCGGGGCGCACTAGGGTAAACGCCGGGGCGGTCACGGCCGACGCGCCGGGGCGAACGTCGCGTTGCAGCGGGCGCACGGCCGCTTGGTGGCGACCGATGGAACGCGCCATCGGCCGGGCGACGGTTGTTCCGTCACGTCCCCGGCCTTACGTTGAACCCATGGCCTCCCCTGACCCCCTGAGCGTCGCCGCGCGCGGCACGCAGCGCAGCGACTTCGGCATCGTCCGCTCGCTGTTCCCCTACCTGAAGCCGCACATCGGCCGCATCGCGTTCGCGATCGGCTGCCTGCTGATCGCCAAGCTGCTCGGGCTGACGGTGCCGATGCTGCTCAAGCGCATCGTCGACTCGCTCAACATCGAAGCGACGTTGCGCGTGCTGCCCGTGCTGCTGCTCACCGCGTACGGTGCGGCGCGCGTCGGCGTGAATCTCGTCACCGAACTGCGGCAGGTGGTGTTCGCGCGCGTGATGGCACGCACCGCGCGCGAGGTCACGCTCAAGGTATTCCGCCACCTGCATGCGCTGAGCCTGAAATTCCATCTCTCGCGTCGCACCGGCGGCGTCTCGCGCGATGTCGAACGCGGCGGCACCGCGATCACCGACCTGCTCGACTGGACGATCTACACGATCATCCCGACGATCATCGAGGTCACGCTGGTGACGGGCTTCCTCGTCATCCACTACGGCTGGTCGTTCGGCGTGATCACGCTGCTGACGCTGGCCGGCTACATCGGATGGACGTTCGCCGTCACCGAATGGCGCACGCGCTACTACCGCGCGAAGGTCGAGGCCGACACCAAGGCGAACGCGCGCGCGGTCGATTCGCTGCTCAACTACGAGACGGTCAAGTACTTCAACAACGAAGAGCACGAGGCCAGCCGCTACGACGCGAACCTCAAGCACGTCGAAGAAGCCACGGTGATGAGCCTCAAGTCGCTGGCCGTGCTCAACGTCGGGCAGACCGCGATCGTGTCGTTGGGCGTCACCGCGCTGATGTGGCGCGCGGCGGCGGGCGTCGTCGCGGGGCAGTACACGCTCGGCGACCTCGTGCTGGTCAACGCGTACCTGCTGCAGCTCGCGGCGCCGCTGAACTACCTCGGCATGATGTACCGCGAGATCAAGCAGTCGATCACCAACATGGAGCGCCTGTTCGGCCTTCTCGACGAAAAGCTCGACGTGCAGGACAGGCCCGGCGCGCTGCCGCTGCACACGCGAAAGGCCCACGTCCGTTTCGAGGACGTGCGCTTCGCCTACGACCCGCGCCGCGAAATCCTCAAGGGCGTGAATTTCGAGATCCGACCCGGCCAGACGGTGGCGGTGGTCGGCCATTCGGGCTCGGGCAAGTCCACCCTCGCCCGCCTGCTCTACCGCTTCTACGACCCGGATCACGGCCGCATTACGATCGACGGGCATGACCTGCGCGATCTCACGCAGGGCTCCGTGCGCGCGGCGATCGCAACCGTGCCGCAGGACACCGTGCTGTTCAACGACACGATCTACTACAACATCCACTACGGACGTCCGAACGCGACGCGTGAGGAAGTGGAAGCCGCCGCAAAAGCCGCGCACATCCACGAGTTCATCCTCGCGATGCCGGACGGCTACGAAACCGAAGTCGGCGAGCGCGGCTTGAAGCTTTCGGGTGGTGAGAAGCAGCGCGTCGCCATCGCGCGTGCGCTGCTCAAGAACCCGGCGATCATGATTTTCGACGAGGCGACGTCCGCACTCGACTCGCGCTCGGAAAAGGCGATCCAGGCGGAGCTCGATCGCATCGCGGAAGGCCGCACGACTCTGGTCATCGCGCATCGCCTGTCGACGGTGATGAACGCCGACCGCATCCTCGTGATGGACGCCGGCCGCATCGTCGAACAGGGCACGCACGAGGAGCTCATCGCCTCGCTCGGCCACTATGCACAGCTGTGGCAGCTGCAGTTGCAGGCGGCGGACGAGGCGGCCGTCGCCTGATCGCTAGTCGGCGGGAATGCCCGGGTCGAACTCGTCGTTGACGACTTCGAGGCACACCGGCGCGCGCGGCTTGAGCGCGTAGCGATGCTGCACGGCGCCGTCGACCTCCATGTTGCCTATCGCGCGCGTCGCCTTGCGCGTGAGCAGGTTGACGCTGGTGTCGGTGGTTTCGCCGCTGCCGCGGTTCAGCACGCCTTCGTCGAATCCGATCAGGCGCATGCAGCCGTCCTGCCAGCGGAACTTGTAGGTCGTGTGACTCGCCGTCCACGAACCCGCGTTGGCGAAGAAGCCGACGGTGACGCCCAGCACGCGCTTGTCGAGCGTCAGCCCGCCGTCCTCGTACGCGTCGGACAGCGTAGGGATGTCGTTGCGGCGGATGACCGTGTCGGACTGCGCCACGCGTCGCCAGCCGCCTGCCGGATCGGCGAGGAGCACGAGCAGTACGCGCGGATTGGTGTCGAGCTCGGGCACACCCAGGCCCTCGTTGTGCAGCACGTTGCGCGGGTCGGCGTCGCGCAGCAACAGGACGACGTCGGGCTTCGCGTCGGCGTCGACCGGGCCTGTCAGGCGCTCCTCGACCGTCCACCCCTTCGGCACGAACGCTTCTACGGTGGCGGCGCGCTCGGGTAGCAGCGGCGTCGGCACATCGGGGATTTCGAGCTCCTGCGCCCCGACCGTTCCCACGGCAGCGAGCAGCAGCAACGGCACGGCGTTGCGGATCATGTGCGTCTCCCCAATGAGCGGCCGCCAGCCTAGCGGCGGGAGCCCGCCGCGCCCACCCCACGGGCTACAATGCGCGTCGAAGCACCGGTGGGAGAAGCGGGCCCCGGCCCGCTGCCGAAGGCGCAATCGCCCGGAATCGCTCAGGCCCCCATACCGCCGGCTGCAAACACTCTGGAGAGACCGGTTCGATCCGGCGCCGAAGGGGCAAGAAGCGCATCCTCCCCCGCGCTTCCAAACTCTCAGGCAAAAGGACAGAGGGGCGCCCATCGGCTAATGCCGGCGGGCGACGTGCCCTCTTCCCGCGGCCGCGCGCCGTGCCACGACTCTCCGCCATGACCCAGCCTGTTTCCCTTCGCGCCCTCGAGCACCACGACGGCTTCATCGAACGCCACATCGGCCCGAACGACGCCGAGATCGCGCAGATGCTGCAGGTCGTCGGCCACGATTCGCTCGATGCGCTGACCCAAGCGATCGTCCCCAGCTCCATCGCGTCCGGCAATCCACTGGCGCTGCCCGAGCCGATCAGTGAAGTCGAAGCCCTCGCGAAAATCCGCGCCATCGCGTCGAAGAATACCGTCGCGCGCAGCTTCATCGGCCAGGGCTACTACGGCACGCACACGCCGAACGTCATACTGCGCAACATCCTCGAGAACCCCGCGTGGTACACGGCGTACACGCCGTACCAGGCCGAAATCTCGCAGGGCCGCATGGAAGCGCTGATCAACTTCCAGACCATGTGCGCCGAGCTGACGGGCATGGAGATCGCGAATGCGTCGCTGCTCGACGAGGCCACCGCGGCCGCCGAAGCGATGACGCTCGCGAAGCGTTCGGCCAAGTCGAAGTCGAACACGTTCCTCGTCTCCGGCGACACGCATCCGCAGACGCTCGAAGTGCTGCGCACGCGCGCCGAACCGCTCGGCATCGCGATCGAAATCGCGATGGGCGCCGACGACTGGAAGGCCGCGCTCGCCAAGGGCGATTTCTTCGGCGTGCTGATCCAGTACCCGGCCTCCAGCGGCTGGCTCGCCGACTGGTCCGCTGATGCGGAAGCGATCCACGCGCACGGTGCGCTGGTGATCTTCGCGACCGACCTGCTCGCGCTGACGCTGCTCAAGCCGCCGGGCCAAATGGGCGCCGACATCGTCATCGGCAACAGCCAGCGTTTCGGCGTGCCGTTCGGCTTCGGCGGCCCGCATGCGGCGTTCATGGCCTGCCGCGATGCGTACAAGCGTTCGATGCCCGGCCGCCTGATCGGCGTGTCGATCGACAGTGAAGGCAAGCCGGCGTACCGCCTCACGCTGCAGACGCGCGAGCAGCACATCCGCCGAGAGAAAGCGACGTCGAACATCTGCACCGCGCAGGTGCTGCTGGCGGTGATGGCGTCGATGTACGCCGTCTACCACGGGCCGGATGGCCTGAAGCGCATCGCCTCGCGCGTGGCGCGCATGACCGCGATCCTCACCGCCGGCCTCGCCGAACTCGGCTTCGACCGGTACCACCACGGCACCGCGTTCGACACGATCTGCCTCAAGACGGGCGACCGCACCGCCGAGCTCGCAGCGCGCGCCGCGAAGATGGGCGCGAACCTGCGCGTCGCGTGGGGCGAGTACCTGTGCATCTCGCTCGACGAAACCACTACGCGCGCCGACCTCGAACTGCTGTGGCGCATCTTCGGCGGTGACGACGCGAAGCTGCCCGACATCGATACGCTCGACGCCAGCGCGCCGTCGCTGATCCCGGCGGACCTGCAGCGCACCAGCGCGTTCCTGTCGCATCCGGTGTTCAACACGCACCACAGCGAGCACGAACTGCTGCGCTACATGCGCACGCTGTCCGACAAGGACCTCGCGCTCGACCGGACGATGATCCCGCTGGGCTCGTGCACGATGAAGCTCAACGCGACGGCCGAGATGATCCCGGTAACGTGGCCGGAATTCGGCAACATCCATCCGTTCGCGCCGGCCGAACAGGCCGCGGGTTACCAGGAACTGATCGCCAGCCTCGAGCAGATGATGGTCGAGTGCACCGGCTACGACGCCGTGTCGCTGCAGCCGAACTCCGGCGCGCAGGGCGAATACGCCGGCCTTCTGGCGATCCGCGCGTACCACCGTTCGCGTGGCGAAGCGCATCGCGACATCTGCCTCATCCCGGAGTCGGCGCACGGCACGAACCCCGCGTCGGCGCAGATGTGCGGCATGCAGGTCGTCGTCACCAAGTGCGATGCGAACGGCAACGTCGACGTCGCCGACATCCGCGCGAAGGCGGAGAAGTACAGCGATCGCCTCGCCGCGATCATGATGACCTACCCGTCCACGCACGGCGTGTTCGAGGAAGACGTCGTCGAGATCTGCGAGATCGTGCACAAGCACGGCGGCCAGGTGTACACCGACGGCGCGAACATGAACGCGCTCGTCGGCGTCGCGAAGCCCGGCAAGTGGGGTTCGGACGTCTCGCACCTCAACCTGCACAAGACCTTCTGCATTCCGCACGGCGGCGGCGGCCCGGGCGTCGGCCCGTGCGCGGTGAAGTCGCATCTCGCGCCGTTCCTGCCGGGTGCGCTGAGCGCTGACGGCGTGCGCACACCAGGCGTCGGCACAGGTGACGTCGGCATGGTGTCGGCGGCGAGCTTCGGGTCCGCGTCGATCCTGCCGATCAGCTGGATGTACGTGACGATGATGGGCGCGTCGGGCCTGCGTCGCGCGACGCAGGTGGCACTGCTCAATGCGAACTACATCGCGAAGAAGCTCGCGCCGCATTACGAGACGCTCTACACCGGCCGCAACGGACTCGTCGCGCACGAGTGCATCCTCGACCTGCGCCCGATCAAGGATGCGACGGGCATCTCGGCGGAAGACGTCGCTAAGCGCCTCATCGACTTCGGCTTCCACGCGCCCACGCTCAGCTTCCCGGTCGCGGGCACGCTGATGGTCGAGCCGACGGAAAGCGAGTCGCTGCACGAACTCGATCGCTTCATCGACGCGATGATCCAGATCCGCGACGAGATCCGTGCAATCGAGGATGGTCGCCTGGATCGCGAGGACAACCCGCTGCGCAACGCGCCGCACACCGCGACGATGGTCGCGGCGAGCGAGTGGACGCACGCGTATCCGCGCGAACTGGCCGCGTTCCCGCTGCCGGTGCTCAAGCAGCACAAGTACTGGCCGCCGGTCGCGCGCGTCGACAACGTCTACGGCGACAAGAACGTGTTCTGTTCGTGCGTGCCGATCGAGGCCTTCGACGGCGAGCCGGAAGCCTTCAGCGAGCCCAACGTGATGTAAGCGATCGCACGATCGATCCTGGAAGAGCCCCGCCCGCGCGGGGCTTTTTCTTGGACGACGATCTCAGTGCAGATCGCCCATCAACGGATCCGCGCGACGCTCGATCGACGGCGCGACATCGGCGGTCGCCGGCGTGCGCTTGCCGGCGCCGTGACTCGCCTCGCCGCCCAGGCGCCCGATGTGCGCCATGTGCACGCGGTCGCGGCTGACCGCCTCGCCGCCCTTTCGGCCGGCTTCGCGGGCTTCTTCGGAATCGAACTCGTGGGCGTGTCCGCTCTGGTGCGCGGCGCGGCCGCCCATGGACGAGATCGCGCGCTGTTTGGCCGGGTCCATGCTGCCGAACCCGCCCCCGTGGCGGCCGCCTCGGTTGCTGTTCGCCATTGCTGCTTCCTCCTACGCGTCGGCGTCGGTCGGGGACGCCGTCCGTCCTGTCGCCGCCGGCATCGCGCAGCGACCGGTCCTCGCAACCGGGCGTGATGCGCGGGTGCAGGAGCAGCGTAGCGACCGCAGTGTTATCGGAGCGATAACCGGGCGCTCGCGGCCGGCCGGGACGCGCCGATGACCGGTCGCTCCGCCTTATGTGCGCTGGCGTACATACGATCTTCGCGTGCCCCGTCGACAATCTCCCTGAATAGGGGAGACTCCGTGCCCACAACGACCGCCACACCTTGGAAAGTCCGTAACGGACTGCTGGAAACGCTCTCGCACGACGAGTGCGATCGACTGCGTCCCGATCTGCACGTCGTCGAACTCCAGCAGGGCAAGACGCTGTATTCGGCAGGCATGCCGCAGACGACGATGTATTTCCCGCGCAGTGGCGTGGTGTCGATGACGTACACCACCGAACAGGGCGAGAGCACCGAGATCGCGATGATCGGCCGCGAAGGCATGGTCGGCACCTCGGTGTTGATGGACAGCATGACCACGCCGTCCAGCGCGGTGGTGCAGGTCGCCGGCGAAGCGCTCGCCTTGCGTGCGGACATCGCCGATCGCGAATTCCGCAAGGGCGGCCATTTCCAGTTCATGGCCGTGCGTTACATGCAGGTGCTGCTCGCACAGATGGCGCAGACCGCCGTGTGCAACCGCCATCATTCGGTCGAGAAGCAACTCTGCCGTTGGCTTCTGCTGTGCCACGACCGCATCGGCACCGATGAATTGCAGGTCACGCAGGAAACCATCGCGACGCGCCTGGGCGTGCGTCGCGAAGCCGTGACGGAAGCTGCGGGCCGCCTGCAGGTGCTGGGGCTGATCCGCTGCGGTCGCGGCCGCATCTGGATCGTCGACCGCAAGGGTCTCGAGAAGCAGGCCTGCGAGTGCTATACCGTCGTCCGTCGCGAATACGACCGGCTGCTGCCGCCGCACGCCGGCATCTGATCGATGGAACTTGCGATCTACGGAAGTGCCGATGGCGGCATCGTGCTCGTGCCTGCGCCTTTCGAACCGCCCCACGACGCCGTGCAGTTGCACGGCCCGCTGACCGCACGCGGCTTCCTGCGCGTGCTCGATGCCGACGCGGCCCCGTGGCCCGAGCTGGTGCTGCAGCTCGAACGCCACCTGTTCGCGGCGCTCGGCGCCGCCGAAGCGCACGTACTGCTGGGATCGTCGGCAGCGCGGACCTCGCTCTGAACTGACGAACGCATCGTCTCCACAGGTCGCGGCTAGTCTGGATGCCGCTCCGGAGACCGCCGATGCCCGTTCGTCACAATCTCACCGAAGGCCCGATCGCGCGCACGCTGTTCCTGTTCGCGCTGCCGATCCTCGGCGGCAACGTGCTGCAGTCGCTCAACGGCTCGATCAACGCGGTGTGGGTCGGCCGCGTCCTCGGCGAACAGGCGCTGACCGCGACCGCGAACGCCAACAACGTGATGTTCCTGCTGCTGGGCGCGGTGTTCGGCGTCGGCATGGCGGCGAGCATCCTCGTCGCGCAGTCGATCGGGCGTAACGACCTGACGCAGGCGCGCTGCGTGATCGGCACCAGCGCGACGTTCTTCATCAGCCTGTCGGTGCTGATCGCCGCGATCGGCATGCCGTTCTCGCGGCACCTGCTCGCATGGATGGACACGCCACCGTCGGCGCTTCCCTTCGCCGAGGCCTATCTCCGGATCATCTTCCTCGCCCTGCCCTTCCTCTACGCGTTCACGTTCATCACCGCGATCCTGCGAGGCTCGGGCGACACGCGAACGCCTTTCATCTTCCTGTTGCTGACCGTCGCACTCGACATCGGCTTCAACCCGGTGCTGCTGTTCGGTCTCGGCCCCTTCCCGAAGATGGGGATCGCGGGCGCCGCGACCGCAACGCTGATCGCCAATGCGACCAGCCTGACCGCGCTGCTGCTGTGGCTGCGGCACAAGAAGCATCGACTGTGGATCAGCCGCGGCGAGCGCCATCTCTACAAGCCGAACTTCGCCGTGCTGAAGTCACTGATCGGCAAGGGCATTCCGATCGGCCTGCAGATGATGCTGATCTCGGTGGCGATGCTCGCCATGATGACGATGGTCAACAAGCATGGCGTCGAGACCACCGCCGCGTACGGCGCATCACTTCAGCTGTGGACCTACGTGCAGATGCCGGCGATGGCGATCGGCGCGGCATGTTCGTCGATGGCCGCGCAGAACGTGGGTGCCAACCGCTGGGATCGCGTGCATTCGACGGCGAAGTCCGGCGTGCTGTTCAACTTCCTCATGACCGGCGCATTGATCGTGCCGCTGATCGTCTTCAGCCGACAGACGCTGTCGCTGTTCCTGCCGGACACGAGTCCGGCGCTGGTCATCGCGCAGCATCTGGATCCCATCGTCATCACCTCGTTCCTGTTCTTCGGGGTGACGTTCGTGCTGTCCGGCGTCGTGCGGGCGACGGGCGCCGTGATCCCGCCGCTGATCATCCTCGCGTTCGCACTGTGGGGCGTGCGTGTGCCGTTCGCTTCGCTGCTGCAGCCGCGCTTCGGCGCCGACGCGATCTGGTGGAGCTTTCCCGTCAGCGCGATCGTCGCGATGCTGCTGTCGGCCGCGTATTACGTATTCGGCGGGTGGCGGAAGGCGAAGATGCTGCCGGTCAAGCACGACGAGGTGGCGGTACCCGCCGAAATCCCCGCGCAGCCACCGTCGCCGGTGGCCGACGTCGCGAGTTGCGACGAGGACGCTACGGGCGTTGGCGGCCCATGACCTCGGCGAGATAGGGCGCGGTGCGACTCTTCGTCGATGCGGCGACATCCGCCGGCGGACCGCAGGCGACGAGCTGACCGCCCTCCTCGCCCGCGCCCGGGCCGATGTCGATCACCCAGTCGCTCTGCGCGACGACGCGCATCTCGTGTTCGACTAGCACGACGGTATTGCCCGCATCGACAAGCCCGTGCAGCTGCGCCATGAGGCGATCGACGTCGGCCGCATGCAGGCCCGTGGTCGGCTCGTCGAGTACGTAGAGCCCACGCCCGCGCGTGCTGCGCTGCAGTTCGGTCGCGAGCTTGATGCGTTGCGCTTCGCCGCCCGAGAGTTCGGTGGCGGGTTGGCCGAGGCGCAGGTAACCGAGGCCGATGTCGCGCAGCAGCTGCAATGGACGCAGGACCGCCGGTTCGTCGACGAAGAAGTCGCACGCATCCTCGACGTTCAGCGCCAGCACCTCGGCGATGTTCTTGCCGTTCCACTGCACCTTCAGCGTCGCCTCGTTGTAGCGCGCACCGTGGCAGGTCGGGCATGGCGCGTAGACGCTCGGCATGAACAGCAGCTCGACACTGACGAAGCCCTCGCCTTCGCAGGTTTCGCAGCGACCCTTCGCGACGTTGAACGAGAAACGCCCGGCATCGAAACGGCGTCGGCGCGCGTCCGGCGTCGCGGCGAACAGCTTGCGGACGTGATCGAACAGCCCGGTGTACGTCGCGAGGTTCGACCGCGGCGTGCGACCGATCGGCTTCTGGTCGACGCGCACCAGACGGCGCACGGCCTCGATGTCGCCGCCGAGATGTCCACGCGTCCGTTGCACGACGCTCGGACCGTCTTCGACCTCCGGTTCGTCGTCCTCGGGCTCGTGTCCCAGGTACGCACACGTGAGTTCGACCAACGCCTGGCTGATCAGGCTCGACTTGCCCGAGCCGGACACGCCGGTCACGGCAGTGAGCACACCGAGCGGAATCCGCGCGTCGAGCCCGTGCAGGTTGTTGCGATGTACGTCGCGCAGTTCGAGCCAGCCGGTCGGATCGCGCCGCACGCGAGATGGCGCCGGCACGCGGTCGAACAGGTACCGCGCGGTTTCCGATGTCGCGACGCTTTCCAAGCCGGCTGGAACACCGCTGTACAGCACCTCCCCGCCGCGTTCGCCCGCGTTCGGCCCGACATCCACGAGCCAGTCCGCGCTGCGCATGGTGTCGAGGTCGTGCTCGACGACGAAAATCGAATTGCCGCTGTCGCGCAGCTGCACGAGCGCCTCGAACAGCGCCTCGCTGTCCGCCGGATGCAGGCCGGCGGACGGCTCGTCGAGCACGTAGACGACGCCGAACAGCTGCGAGCGGATCTGCGTCGCCAAACGCAGGCGCTGCAGCTCGCCTGGCGAGAGCGTGGGCGTGGCGCGATCCATCGCGAGGTAGCCGAGGCCGAGCGACCGCAGCGTGCCGATGCGTGCGACGAGATCGGCAGCGATGCGTTGCGCGGCGATACGCTTTTCTTCGGACATCGTCGGCGTGCGATGGATGTCCGGCGCGGCATCGTGTGCGGATGCACCGGCGGCTTTGCGACGCGCGCGATCGCGCTTGGTCGCTTCCGCTCCGCGGTGGTCGGCGCGGGACGACGCGGCGCGGTCGAAGTGTCCCTCGGCGACCGGTCGAAGCACGTCGACGAGCCGGTCGAACGACAGTTGCGACAGCTCGCCGATGTCCAGGCCGGCGAACGTCACCGACAAGGCCTCGCGCTTGAGCCGCTTGCCATCGCAGACGGGGCACAACGTGCCCGTCAGGTGACGTCCGACGCGACGCTTCATCAACGCACTCTGCGTCGTCGCGAACGTGTGCAGCACGTAGCGTCGCGCGCCCATGAACGTGCCCATATACGCGGGCTCGGTCTTGCGCTTGAGCGCGGCGCGCGTCTCCGCGGGCGTGAAGCCCGGATAGACCGGCACCGTCGGCGTTTCCTCGGTGAAGAGGATCCAGTCGCGATCCTTCTTCGGCAGGTCCTTCCACGGACGATCGACGTCGTAGCCGAGCGTCACCAGGATGTCGCGCAGGTTCTGGCCGTGCCACGCGGGCGGCCACGACGCGATCGCCCTCTCGCGGATCGACAGCGTCGGATCCGGCACCATCGATTCTTCGGTGACGTCGTAGATGTAGCCGAGGCCGTGGCAGTTCGGGCACGCGCCCTGCGGCGTATTGGGCGAGAAATCCTCGGCGTACAGCATCGGCTGGCCGGGCGGATACGTGCCGGCGCGCGAATACATCATGCGCACGAGGCTCGACAGCGTGGTCACGCTGCCGACGGTGGATCGCGCGCTCGCCGTGCCGCGTTGTTGCTGCAGTGCGACCGCGGGCGGCAGGCCGTCGATCGAGTCGACATCCGGCACGCCGACCTGGTCGATCAGGCGTCGCGCATACGGCGCCACCGACTCGAAATACCGGCGCTGCGCTTCGGCGTACAACGTGCCGAACGCCAGCGACGATTTGCCGGATCCCGACACGCCCGAGAACACCACCAGCGCATCGCGCGGAATGTCGACGTCCACATCCTTGAGATTGTGCTCGCGCGCGCCGCGCACGCGGACGAACGCGTCCTGGCGCGTGCGATGGCTCTTGTCCTGCCCGGTGTCGCCGTCCATGCCCAGCCCGTGGTGAACCCGCGGCATTGTGGCGATCACGGCGGCGGTCGCGAAGTGAAGACGGGCTCTGGTCTAATTGCCGGCGTGTACCCGCGACCCGCCTCCATGCGCCTGTCGATCCGCCTCCTCGCTGCGCTGCTGTCGCTGGCCGCGGCCCTGCCCGCGTTCGCCGCGCCGCCGATCACGGTGTTCGCAGCGGCGAGCCTGAAGGAAACGCTGGACGAAGCGGGCGTGCTGTACGAGCGCAGTCACGGCGCGCCGGTGCGCGCGTCATACGCGGCGAGTTCGGCGCTCGCACGCCAGATCGAGGACGGCGCGCCCGCCGATGTGTTCGTATCGGCCGACCTCGACTGGATGGACGAGCTGCAGGCGAAGCGTTTGATCGATGCAAAGACACGTCGCGACGTGGCGGGCAACGCACTGGTGCTGGTCGCGCCTGCCGATGCCAGGACACCCGGCATTGCGTTGAAGCGCGGCGTCGACCTGCGTCCTGCGCTGGGCCGCGACGGCCGCCTCGCGCTCGCGCTGACGGCGAGCGTGCCCGCGGGCAAGTACGGTCGCGCCGCGCTGGAATCGCTCGGTGCGTGGTCGAAGGTCCGACCCCGCGTCGTCGAAGCGGAAAACGTTCGCGCCGCGTTGCAGCTCGTGGCGCGCGGCGAAGCCGCGTTGGGCGTCGTGTACGCCAGCGATGCGCAGGCCGAGCCGCGCGTTCGCGTCGTCGCACGTTTTCCGGCGTCGACGCATCCGCGCATCGTCTACCCCGCGGCGCGCATCGCCGTGAGCACGAATCCCCAGGCCGCAGCGTTCGTCGCTTGGCTGCGTTCGCCCGCCGCGCAGGCGGTGTTCCGCAAGCACGGCTTTCTGCCGCCCAAGTGACCGCCCTCAGCGCCGACGAGCTCGCAGCGGTCCTGCTGAGCCTCAAGGTCGCGACGGTCGCGACGCTCGCCAGCCTGCCGTTCGCGATCGCGACGGGCTGGCTGCTTGCGCGGCGACGTTTCCCCGGGCGCTTGCTCGTCGATGCGCTCGTGCACCTTCCGCTCGTATTGCCGCCCGTCGTAACGGGCTATGCGTTGCTGGTGGCGGTCGGTCGGCGCGGCACGATCGGCGCGTGGCTGCACGACGTCCTCGGCATCACCTTCGCATTCCGGTGGACGGGCGCAGCGCTTGCGTGCGCGGTAATGGGTTTTCCATTGATGGTGCGCGCCATCCGGTTGTCCATCGAAGGCGTGGACCGTCGTCTTGAGAACGCCGCATCGACGCTCGGTGCGTCGCCGTGGCGCGTGTTCGTGGGTATCACCTTGCCACTGGCGTGGCCCGGCATCGTCGCCGGTGCCGTACTCGGCTTCGCCAAAGCGGTCGGCGAGTTCGGCGCGACGATCACGTTCGTATCGAGCATTCCCGGCGAAACGCAGACGCTATCGTCGGCGATCTACGGCCTGCTGCAGGTGCCGGGCGCCGAGTCGCGCGTATGGATGCTGTGCGGCGTGTCGGTGGCGATCTCGTTCGTCGCGTTGATCGCGGCCGAAGCGCTGGTGCAGCGACGCCGCGCGGAGCCCGCGACGTGAACGACATCGTGCATCGCATCGACGTTCGACTTCGCCGAGGCGGCTTCGAGCGGCGTGTCCATCTGCAGAGCGCGTCGCGCGTGGTCGCGGTGATCGGCGCATCGGGCAGTGGCAAGACGTCGCTGCTGCACGCGGTCGCGGGACTGGTGCGTCCGGTGGAGGGCCGCATCGAAGTCGCGGGGGAATGCCTGTTCGATTCCGCTCGACGCATCGACATCCCGGCGCACCGTCGTCGCAGCGGCTACGTCTTCCAGGATGGCCGCCTGTTCCCGCATCTCGACGTGCGCGCCAACCTGCTCTACGGCGCGCCGCGTGAAGCGCTGCCGACGGCGACGCGCTTCGACGATGTGGTCGACCTGCTGGCACTCGCGCCGTTGCTCACGCGCCGCACGGCGGGTCTCTCAGGCGGCGAGGTGCAACGCATCGCCCTTGGCCGCGCCCTGCTCGCGCAACCCCGCCTGCTGCTGCTCGACGAGCCGCTGTCGATGCTCGACCCCGACCGCCGCGACGAGCTGCTGCCCTACCTGCAGCGCGTGCGCGACGGGAGTGGGCTGCCGATGATCTACGTCAGCCACGTGCCTGCGGAGGTCGCGCGCATCGCGCAGGACGTGCACCGCATCGACGAGGCTTAGCGTTTCGCCGACTTAGAGGCGATGAAGGCGACCGCAGCCGCAAGCACGACCACCCCGATGATCACGCGCAGCGGATGCACGTTGAACAGCGCGCCCAGCATCTGGCAACCGGAGCACAGCAGCGGCACGCTCGCGACGATCGCGATACGTGGAGCGTTGGCGGGAAGAGCGCGCATCGTCGTGCGTCCGTGCGGAAGACGTCCAGCCTAGACCCGCGACGTTAGCCGCAGGTGCACGCGGTCACGCAGGGCCCGTCGGCGGTGGACGGTCGGCCTGCATCGCGATGCGCTCCGCCTCGGCCAGCCGCAGCAGATCGCGCTTCTCGTCGACGATGCGTCGTCGCAAGCCGGGCCAGAGCGGCTTCGAGTGCGCGAATAGCGTGTCGACGTGCGCGAGCTTGTAGTCCTGCACCGCGGTGACGATCTGCGCGTCGGTCAATGTGCGGGCATCGACCGTCGCGCCGAATGCGGTGCGCAGCGCCTTGGTCACGATCGACAGCGTGAGCGCGCCGTACTGCACCGCGGTGCTCCAGACGAGATCCTGTACGGCGCGGCCCGCATGCGCGAGATCGATGCCGGCGTCGCGAAGCCGTTCGAGTTGCGTGTCGTAATGCGTGCGGCCGATGAAGTCGTGCTGCTCCTGCGCAAAGGCCGCTTCGGTGCGCGCGAGGCGTTGCCAGAGCGCATTGAACGCGCGCGTCGCGGGCTTGAGGCCGGCGAATCGCGAACCGAAACGCGATTGCGCGAGATACGCCTGCAGCGTGCCCGCGTTCGACGACAGCTGGTATTCGCCATAGGAGACACCGCCGGCGTCCCCGCGTCCGGTCGAGATCGTCGCGGCACCGCGCCCGCCGGATTCGTAGCGGCTCGACGTCAGTCCGAGCCGCCATTGCGCAAGACGCTTGCGGGCCTGCCGGAGCGTCATCGTGGCCATGCGTCGCCTCCCTGCGCGGCCGCTTCAACGGCCGGTTCGATGCGTCTTCGTCGCACAGCAGGCGTGGAGACGGCATCCACGGACGCCGTAAACGCAACGGGCCGCCCGAAGGCGGCCCGTCGTTCACGCAATTCGCGGTCGATTACGCGAAGGGATCCTGCAGCACGATGTTCGCGTCGCGATCCGGCCCGGTCGACACGATCGCGATCGGGCAACCGGCGAGCTCTTCGAGCGAACGCAGGTAGGCGCGCGCCGCGGCCGGCAGCTTGTCCCATTCGGTGATGCCCGCCGTGCTCTCGTTCCAGCCCGGGAACTCGAGGTAGACCGGCGTGCACTCGTCCCAACCGGCGGCGTCGAGCGGCGCGTATTCGGTGCGCTTGCCGCGGTATTCGTAGGCGATGCAGATCTTCAGCTTCTCCATCCCGTCGAGGATGTCGAGCTTGGTAATGCACAGGCCGCTGATGCCGTTGATGGCGACGGCGCGCTTGAGCGCGACGATGTCCATCCAGCCGCAACGACGCGGGCGACCGGTCGTCGCACCGTATTCCTGTCCACGGTCGCGGATGCCCTGCCCGACTTCGTCGTCGAGTTCGGTCGGGAACGGGCCGCCACCGACGCGCGTGGCATACGCCTTCGCGATGCCGAGCACGTAGTCGATCGCATCCGCGCCGACGCCGGTGCCGGCGAGCGCGCCGCCCACCGTCGTGTTCGACGAGGTGACGTACGGATACGTGCCGTGGTCGATGTCGAGCAGCGAACCCTGCGCGCCCTCGAACAGAACCTTCTTGCCCTGCTTGCGCAGGTCGTGAAGGATGCCGGCGACGTCGGCCTTCATGGGCTCGACGTATTCGCCGAACGCGAGCGCTTCGTCCAGCGTCTGCTGGAAGTCGACGCCTTCGACGCCGAGGTACTTCGTCAGCACGAAGTTGTGATAGTCGAGTGCGGTGCGCAGTTTCTCGGCGAGTTCCTGCGGGTAGTGCAGATCCGCCACGCGGATGCCGCGACGCGCGACCTTGTCCTCGTACGCCGGGCCGATACCGCGGCCGGTGGTGCCGATCGCCTTGCCGCCCGCGGCCTTCTCGCGCGCCTGATCCAGCGCGATGTGGTACGGCATGATCAGCGGCGTCGCCGGCGAGATCTTCAGGCGCGAACGCACTTCGACGCCGTTGCCTTCGAGCTCCGCGATTTCCTTCTGCAGCGCGCCCGGGTGCAGCACCACGCCGTTGCCGATCAGGCACAGCGCGTCGTCGCGCAGGATGCCCGAGGGAATCAGGTGCAGCACCGTCTTCTTGCCGGCGATGACCAGCGTGTGGCCGGCGTTGTGGCCGCCCTGGAAGCGCACGACCGCGCCGATGTCCTGCGTCAGCAGGTCGACGATCTTGCCCTTGCCCTCGTCGCCCCACTGCGCGCCGAGCACCACCACTGACTGACCCATCACCACTCTCCGAACCGGCTGCATGCGTAGGAGCGTCCGTCGCGACGACACGCGACATCAAGGGCGCACGGCAGCGCGTGCAACGGCGCGGCGAGCGCCTCCATCGACCGCTCCGCCGTAGCGGAACGCAGACACGGAAAAAGCCGGAGGGTGTCCCCGTCCGGCTTTTGTGCATTATCCGGGTTTCGGTGCGGCGGGGCCACCCCGCCGGTCGCTTCGTTCAGGCCCGCACGGCCCAGAGCGAGGCCAGCCCGACCAGCACGATCACCGCGCCGAAGGTGCGCAGCTGCGGCGTCGTCAGTGCATACAGCCGCTCCGCCGTGCGCTTCCAGCCCTCCGGCGTGAGGAACAGGAACAGGCCCTCCAGCACCGCGACGAGGCAGAGCGCCGACAGCAACTCGCGCGCCATCAACGGTCCGACTTGAGGTACTGCAGGAAGGGATCGTTCTTGTCGACGACGATCACCGTCTGCCCCGAACCGAAGGCATTGCGGTAGGCCTCGAGGCTGCGCTGGAACGCGTAGAAGCCGGCGTCCTTCTGCGCGGCGTCGGCGTACAGGCGCGCCGCGGCCGCGTCGCCTTGGCCGCGCAGGGTCTGCGCGTCGCGTTCGGCTTCCGCCACGATCACCGCGCGGTCGCGGTCGGCGTCGGCCTTGATGCGCTGCGCCTGCTCCGCACCTTCCGCACGCAGCTGGCTTGCGACCTGCTGACGCTGCGCACGCATGCGGCTGTAGACGTCGCCGATGACCTTGCTGTCGGTCGGCAGGTCGATCTGCTTGATGCGCAGGTCGAGGATGCGCACACCGAGCGTCGCCGCACCCTTGTTGATCGTGGCCAATTGCGCCGCGACGATCTTGCTGCGATCACCCGATACCACTTCCGACAGCGTGCGCGCATTGATCTCGTTGCGCAGCGCGTCCTTGATGATCGGCGCGAGGCGTTCGATCGCCACGCTCTCGTCGCCACCCGTCGCGCGATAGAACGCGCGAAGGTTCTCGATACGGCCGACGCCGAAGAAGTCGACGCTGATGTCCTTGCGCTCGGACGTCAGGTAACGCTCCGGTTCCGCCGGCAGCACGTTGAGTCGACGATCGAACGTCAGCTGGCTTTCGACCAGCGGAAACTTGAAGTGCAGGCCGGGGCCGAGGTCCGTGCGATCGAGGCGACCCAGGTTCAGCACGATCGCGCCGTAACCTTCTGGCACGACGAACACCGAGCCCATCAGCGCGAGCAGTGTCGCGACGATCAGGGCGATCCAGGCGGGGTATCTCATCGTTCGTCTCCCGTAGCGCTGCGCGGCGCGCGCGGTGAACGCGGCCCGCGTCCGCCGGCCTCACCCGTCGCCGTCACCGGCGCGAGCACGTCCGGAACGATCGCCGGGGTCGCTTGCGGCTGCGCGAGCAGCGGCGGCATGACGGGCTGCGTCGTCGGCGCGTCCTGCATCGGCACGTAGATCAGCTGGCGCGAATCGCCGCTGACGATCGTGCGGTTCTCCGACAGCACCTGCTGCACGGTTTCCAGCCAGAGGCGCTTGCGCGTGACGTCCGGCGCGGCCTTGTACTGCTCGACGAGCAGCGAGAAGCGCTGCGCATCGCCCGTCGCGCGTGCAATGGCGGATGCCTTCTCGCCTTCGGCGATCGCACGCACGCGCGCGGCTTCACCACGCGCCTCCGGGATCACCTTCGCGGCGTACGCGCGCGCTTCGCTGATCACGCGATCCTTGTCCTGCTGCGCGCTGTTGACGTCGTCGAATGCCGGCTTCACTTCTTCCGGCGGACGCGCGTTCGGCAGGTTGAGCTCGGTGACCGTCAGGCCAGTGCGGTAGGCCTTCAGCGACGCTTCGAGCCGCGTACGCGCATTGACCGCCAACTGGTTGCGGGCGCCGAGCACCGTGTCGAGGTTCGATCGGCCCACCATCTCGCGCACCGTCGACAGCGATGCTTCCTTCAGCACGTCGTCCGCATTGCGCGTGCCGAACAGGTAGAGCTGCGGATCGGCGATGCGGTACTGCACGTTGAGGTCGACGTAGACGATGTTCTCGTCGGACGTCAGCACCGGCACGGTCTGCGTGAAGGTCTTGATCTGCGTCGCGTTGACCTTGATCACGCGCTCGAGCGGCCACGGCAGCTTGAGGTGCGGGCCCGGCGTCATCAGGCGGTTGAACTGGCCGAAGCGCAGCACGACGCCGCGCTGCTGCTCGGATACGAGTTCGAACGTCGACCAGACGAGCCACAGGCCCAGCAGTAGTGCCACCCAGCGAACGGGGCCGCCCCCGTCCGACAGGCCGCGGAGGCGATCGAGCAGGTCGTTCGGCGCGAACCCGCGCCGGCCGCGGGGTCGCGGATCGCGGTCGCCGTTGTCACTGCCGGGCGTATTCCAGGCCATGCGGACTCCGGAGGATGCGCCGTCGTGCCGCCGCGGGCGCATCGGGCGCCGGTGCGGTCGGCTGTCGCGCCGGCGCGGGAAGTGTCGGGATTCTAGGTGGGGGGTCCGGCCGCCTCAACCAAGGGGCGAGGCGTCGGCGGGTGGTGGAAGCAGCGGCGTCAGCACGTGACCGCCCGCACCTGCCGCGATGCGGCGGGCGTCGGTCTGCGGCAGGTCGACGTCCAGCCACCAGCCGTCGTCCTCCGCGCGCTCGGCGCGGATCGCCCCGAGTTCGTAGAGCCGGCCGCGCAGCCGCGCCGCGGTGGTCGGCAGGTGGATGCGACCGGTCACGCGCTCCAGGCCGAGCATCTGGCCGAGCGCCTCGCGCAGCAGGTCGAGGCCCGTGCCGTCGCGCGCGGACAACCAGACGCGCGGGCGCTCCTCGACGAACCGGTCGAAGCGCGGCGGCGTGTCCTCGAGCCGGTCGATCTTGTTGAAGACGAGCAGCTGCGGAATCTCGCTCGCGCCGATCTCCTTGAGCACCGCGTCGACCTGCGCGATGCGATCGGTGCGCAGCGGATCGGCGGCGTCGATGACGTGGATCAGCAGGTCCGCCTCGCGCGCTTCCGAAAGCGTCGAACGGAACGCGGCGACGAGGTCGTGCGGCAGGTCGCGCACGAAGCCGACGGTGTCCGCCAGCACGACACCCCCGCCGGCGAGGTCGATGCGGCGCACCGTGGGATCGAGCGTCGCGAACAACTGATCGGCGGCGTAGGCCTCGGCGCCGGTCATCGCATTGAACAGCGTCGACTTGCCGGCGTTCGTGTAGCCGACGAGCGCGACGCGCGGCAGTTCGCCCTTGAGTCGCGCACGACGCATCTGCGCGCGTTGCACCTCGACCTTGTCGAGGCGCTTGGAGAGTTGTTCGAGCCGCTTCTGCAGCAGTCGACGGTCGGTTTCGAGCTGTGTTTCACCGGGACCGCGCAGGCCGATCGAACCGCCGCGCTGGCGCTCCAGGTGGGTCCAGCCGCGCACGAGGCGCGTCGCCATGTGGCGCAGCTGCGCGAGCTCGACCTGCAGCTTGCCTTCGTGGCTGCGCGCGCGCTGCGCGAAGATGTCGAGGATCAGGCCGGTGCGGTCGACGACGCGACGCTTGAGCGTGCGCTCGAGGTTGCGTTCCTGGCCGGGCGACAGCGCGTGGTTGACGATGACGAGGTCGGCGCCGCTGGCTTCCGCGGCGGCCTGCACTTCCTCGAGCTTGCCGCTGCCGATCAGCGTCGCCGCATTCGGGCGGTCGATGCGCGCGGTCACGACGGCGGCGATGCTCGCCCCCGCGGACCGCGCGAGTTCCTGGAACTCCTCCAGCACCGCCTCGTCGAGCGGGCCGGCATGCGGCTGGATCAGCAGCGCGTTCTCACCCTTGCGGGAGCGTTCAAACAATGCGCACCTCCAACCGCAGTGTCCTCATTCCGATACCGGCTCCGACGACGCATCGCCATCGCTCGGCTGCACGTAGCCACCGCCCGGCCCCACGCGCACGTTGCGCGCCGGCACGACGGTCGAGATCGCGTGCTTGTAGACCATCTGACTCACGGTGTTGCGAAGCAGCACCACGAACTGGTCGAACGACTCGATCGTCCCCTGCAGCTTGATCCCGTTGACCAGGTAAACCGACACCGGCACGCGCTCGCGGCGCAGTGCGTTCAGGAACGGGTCCTGGAGAGATTGCCCCTTCGACATTGCGTATTCCCCACCTTTTGATCTTGTTGTTATGGGCGGTACCGGCAGACCGGACCGTGTCGCCGCGGTTGTCCCCACGGCAGCGACGGCCCGATGTTAACGCAATGTGCCGGATTCCCTGTCGGGACGGCGTCGATGAAAGCGATTTCAATGCGGTTCGACGAAGTCCGTCACGAGTCGCTCGAGTCGGGCGCGCCCGTCGATCGGGTCGCCCCAGAGCGCATCGAGCTCGCCACGCAGCCAGGTGAGCTGCCGCTTCGCGAGCTGGCGGGTGGCGAAGATGCCGCGGTCGCGGAACTCGGCCGCGTCGAACGCACCGTCGAGGTGCTCCCACGCCTGTCGATACCCGACCGCGCGGATCGCCGGCAGGTCGAGGGGTTTTGGATGCGACGCGAGCTCCGGCAATGCGCGCAGGCGACGCACCTCGTCGAGGAAGCCGGCGTCGAGCATCGCGTCGAAGCGCTTGGCGATGCGTGCGTGCAGCACGTCGCGGGACGGCGGCGCGACCACGAGCTTCAGCACGCGACAGGGAAATCGATGCGCTGGACGTTCGCGTCGCCAATCTGAAATCGTGCGGCCACTGAGCCGCCACACTTCCAGCGCGCGCTGGATGCGTTGCGCGTCGGTGGCGTGGATGCGGTAGGCGGCGTCGGGATCGATCGTCCCGAGCTCGGCATGCAAGGCGGCCCATCCGCGTTCGCGGGCCTCGGCTTCGATCGATGCACGCGTCGCCGCATCCGCCTCGGGCATCGGCGCAAGGCCGTGCAGCAGCGCGTGGAAGTAGAGGCCCGTCCCGCCCGCGAGGATCGGCAGCTTCCCGCGCGAGACGATGTCGTCGACCGCGGCGCGTGCGTCCGTCGCGAACTCCGCGGCCGAATACGGTTGCCACGGGTCGCGCACATCGATGAGGTGATGCGGGATCCCGCCGCGTTCGTCCTGCGTCGGCTTGGCCGCGCCGATGTCGAGCCCGCGATAGACGAGCGCCGAATCGACGCTCACCACTTCACCGCCGAACCGCTGTGCCCACTCGACCGCCAGCGCCGTCTTGCCCGACGCGGTCGGGCCCATCAATGCGATGGCGAGCGGACGACGGTCGGCCATCGACGACGTCGGCGACTCAGGCGTGCTGGCCGCGCGCGAGCAGGCTGCCGCGTCGGCCGAACACCACGTAGACCACGATGCCGATGACGTTCCACAGCAGGAACCACAGCTGCGTCTGCTGCTTGAGGCTGATGAAGAGGTAGATGCAGCCCACGATCGCGGCCGGGCCGACGATCCATGCGGCCGGCGTGCGGAAGGTGCGCGGACGGTTCGGATCGCGGCGTCGCAGCACCAGCATGCAGACCGCGACGGCCGTGAACGCGGCGAGCGTGCCCGCATTCGCGAGCGATGCGATCTCGTCGAGGCTCGCCACACCCGCGAGCGCGGCGACGATCACCGCGGTGAACAACGTCACCGCCGTCGGCGTGCCGCTGCGCGGATTCACCTTCGACAGCCGATGCGGCAGCAGGCCGTCGCGCGACATGACGAAGAAGATGCGGCTTTGGCCATAGAAGAAGGCGAGCAGCACGGTCGGCAGCGCGACCACCGCCGCGCCCGCGACGATCTTCGCCGCGGCGCCCTGCCCCAGTTCGCGCATGATCAGCGCGAGCGGCGCCGGGCTCTGCGCGAACGCGGTGAAGTGCATCGCGCCCACCGCGGCGACCGCAACCAGCAGATAGATCAGCGTGCAGCCCACCATCGAACCCACGATGCCGATCGACAGGTCGCGCCCCGGGTTCTTCGCTTCCTCCGCCGCGGTGGAAATCGCGTCGAAACCGTAGAACGCGAAGAAGATGATCGCGGCTGCGGCCATCACGCCGTGCTCGACGCCGCCCGCGCCCGTCGATTTGACGAAGCCGTACGGCATGAACGGATGCAGGTTCGCCGAATCGAAATGCGGCATCGCGATCGCGACGAACACGCCGAGGGCCAGCACCTTGACCGTCACGAGAATCGCGTTGAGCGTCGCGCTTTCGCGCGTGCCCAGCATCAGCAGCCCGGCGACGACGAACACGATCACGACCGCAGGCAGGTTCACCACCCCACCCGCATGCGGGCCGGCGATCAACGCCTGCGGCAACGCGACGCCGAGGCCGCGCAGGAATTCCACGACCGATCCCGACCAGCCCACGGCCACCGCACTCACGACGAGCGAGTACTCGAGGATCAGGCTCCAGCCCACCACCCACGCGATGGCTTCGCCGAGCACGGCATAGCTGTACGTGTAGGCGCTGCCGGCGGCGGGCATCATCGTCGCCATCTCGGCATATGCGAGTGCGGCGCAGGCGCAGACCACGCCGGCGACGAGGAAGGAGAGCAGCACCGCCGGCCCCGCGAGGTTCGCGGCGACGCCGACCAGTGTGTAGATGCCCGTGCCGACGATCGCGCCGATGCCGAGCGCGACCAGGTGCGGCCAGCTCAGCGTGCGCACCAGGCGGCGCCCTTCCTCGTGCACGGTGATGCGGTCGATGTCCTTGCGACGGAGCCAGGTCTGCATGCGTTCGGTCATCCGGGTCTACGGTCGAGGCCGCAGTGTCGCTCATGTCGCGCGTGCATGCGACGCGACCGATCGGGTGCCCGCAGCCGTGGTCAAAAGTTCGCCAGAACGACGTGGACGCCTGCGGCGGCGGGCGCCGTCGTCGTTATCCACATCGATGCCCCACCGGTTATCCACAAGCGCTGTCGATAACGTGACGATTGACGTGCTCGCTCGTTCCGTCGTAGCGATCGCGACCGTGTGAGCCGCGCGACGCGATGTGCGCTCGCATCATCGAGATGGCCCATGCCGCAGTTGATCAGTCGTCGTCCGGCCAGCGGATGGTCGGCACGGCATCCCGCGTCTTCGGCTTGGGCTGCGCATCGACGGCCGCCCACACCTTCAACGAATCGACCGTCGCCGCGACGTCGTGCACGCGCACGATGCGCGCGCCGTGCTGGACCGCGATCAGATGCGCTGCCACCGAACCGAAGACGCGATCGGCAGGAGCGTCACGTCCGGTCAGGTCGCCGATCGTGCGCTTGCGCGAGAGCCCGGCGAGCACGGGCACGCCGAGGTCGGTAAACCGATCGAAGCGCGCGAGCAGCTGCAGGTTGTGGTCGCGCGTCTTGCCGAACCCGAAGCCGGGGTCGACGACGATGCGCTTCTTGGCGATTCCCGCCATCTCCGCGGCGAAGATGCGTTCTGCGAGGAAGCGATGCACGTCGGCGACCACGTCGTCGTACTGCGGATCGTCCTGCATGGAACGCGGCTCGCCGAGCATGTGCATGAGCACCACGGGCACGCCCAGCGACGCCGCGGTCTCGAGCGCGCCCTCGCGACGCAGCCCGTAGACGTCGTTGATCATTCCGGCGCCCGCCGCGACCGCCACGCGCATGACCTCGGGCTTCGACGTGTCGACGCTGACGGGCACCGCGGTGTCGCGCACGAGTCGTTCGATGACCGGCACGACGCGACGGATCTCCTCGTCGGCGTCCACGTCCGCCGCGCCCGGCCGGGTGGATTCACCGCCGACGTCGAGCAGGTCGGCGCCTTCATCGACGAGCCGGCGCCCGTGCGCCACCGCCGCCTCGACGTCGAAATGATCGCCGCCATCGGAGAACGAATCCGGCGTCACGTTGACGATGCCCATGACGCGCGCGCGATCCAGCACGAGCTCGCGGCCGTTGCAGTCGAGGCGCGGGGCGATGTCGAACATCAGCCGCGTCCCCGTCGCGCCGCGATCGCCATGAGGATGACGCCGAACGCGACGCCGAGCGCCACGCCCATCGCGATGTTGTGCAGCGCCACACCGATCGCGGTGCCCGCGCCGATGCCGATGGCAAGAAACGCACCCCGCCGATGCCTGCGCATCCCTTCGCTCCAAAGAAAAAAGGCCAGAGCGGACTCTGGCCTTTTCGGGTGTCACTGGCAACGCGGATCAGGTGCCGGTCGGCTGCGGACCGCCGAGCGTCAGGCGCTTCGGCTCTTCCGTCGCCGGGCCGCCGCGGCCCCAGCCGGTCGGCGGCGGCGGATCGCGGCCTTCCATGATCGCGTCGATCTGCGTGGCGTCGATGGTCTCGTACTCGAGCAGCGCCTTCGCCATCGCGTGCAGCTTGTCGATGTTGTCGGTGAGGATCTTCGTCGAACGCGCATAGGCGCGGTCGAGGATGTCACGGACGACTTCGTCGATCTTGCGCGCGGTCTCGTCGGACACGTTCTTGTGCTGCGTCACCGAACGGCCGAGGAACACCTCGTCCTCTTCCTCACCGAACGTGATCGGGCCGAGTTCCGACAGGCCCCACTTCGTGACCATGTTGCGCGCCATCTTCGTCGCGCGCTCGATGTCGTTCGACGCGCCCGTCGTGACCTTGCCCGGACCGAAGATCAGCTCTTCGGCGATGCGGCCGCCATACAGCGAGCACAGCTGCGACTCGATGATGGTGCGGTTGTAGCTGTAGCGGTCGCCTTCCGGCAGGTACATGGTCACGCCCAGCGCGCGACCGCGCGGGATGATCGTGACCTTGTAGACCGGATCGTGCTCCGGCACGAGGCGGCCGACGATCGCGTGGCCCGCCTCGTGGTACGCCGTGTTGGTCTTCTCTTCGAGGCTCATCGCCATCGAACGACGCTCGGCGCCCATCAGGATCTTGTCGCGTGCCTTGTCGAAGTGCTCCATGTGCACCTGCTTGGCGTTGTCGCGTGCGGCGAACAGCGCGGCCTCGTTGCAGAGGTTCGCGAGGTCCGCACCCGAGAAGCCCGGCGTGCCGCGCGCGACGACCATCGCGTCGACGTCCTCGCCCAGCGGCAGCTTCTTCATGTGCACCTTGAGGATCTGCTCGCGACCGCGAACGTCCGGCAGGCCGACGGTGACCTGACGGTCGAAACGGCCCGGGCGCAGCAGCGCCGGATCGAGCACGTCCGGACGGTTGGTCGCCGCGATGACGATCACGCCCTCGCCGCCCTCGAACCCGTCCATCTCGACCAGCAGCTGGTTGAGCGTCTGCTCGCGCTCGTCGTGACCGCCGCCGAGACCGGCGCCGCGATGACGACCGACCGCGTCGATCTCGTCGATGAAGATGATGCAGGGCGCGTGCTTCTTGGCCTGGTCGAACATGTCGCGCACGCGGCTCGCGCCGACGCCCACGAACATCTCGACGAAGTCCGAGCCGGAGATCGAGAAGAACGGCACCTTCGCTTCACCCGCGATGGCGCGCGCAAGGAGCGTCTTACCCGTACCCGGCGGACCGACCATCAGCACGCCGCGCGGGATCTTGCCGCCGAGCTTCTGGAAGCGCGACGGATCGCGCAGGAACTCGACAAGTTCGCCGACTTCCTGCTTCGCCTCGTCGCAACCCGCGACGTCGGCGAGCGTGACCTTGACCTGGTCCTCGCCCTGCATCTTCGCGCGCGATTTGCCGAAGCTCATCGCACCCTTGCTGCCGCCCTGCTGCATCTGGCGCATGACGAAAATCCACGCGCCGACGATTAACAGGATCGGTAGGAAATTGAGCAGGATCGCCCACAGCGACGGGCCGTTCTGCGGCGGCTGCTGGGCGACGGACACGCGGTGGTGCAGCAGGTCGTACATCAGACCGCTGTCTTCCGGCGCATACGTCACGAACTTCGTGCCGTCCTTGCGCTCACCCGCGATCGTGGTGCGGTCTTCCGCGATCTGCACCTTCTGCACGCGGTCGGACTGCACCTGCTGGATGAACTGGTCGTAGGCCAGCGTCTCGGTCTGGGCGCTGCGCGGGCCGAAGGCCTGGAAGACCACCATCAGCACGACGGCGACCACCACCCACAGCAAAAGATTCTTGGCCAAGTCGTTCATCTTCATACCTTGAGGCGCCATTGGAGCACGTACACCCTGTACGTCCCTTCAAGCCGCGTGCCGGAATGGCTCCGATCATGCGGCCACGGCCGCTTACGGGCCGTGCTCGTGGCATCGCGGTTCAGCGACGCCCCTGCATCACGCCGTTAACGGCGTCATGCCACCTTACTTCATCTGCGCACGCCGGCTTTGCGCGAGCGCATATACCTCGGGCGACCGTTTACGTGACGCTGCCGGCTTGCGGATGACGACCTTGTCGTACCGACGCCGGAGTTCCTTCACGTACTCGTCGAACCCCACACCTTGGAACAGCTTGATGAGGAAGTTGCCGCCCACCCGCAGGTGATGGTCGGCGAAATCCATCGCGAGTTCCGCCAGGTGCATCGCCCGCGGCAGGTCCACCGCGTCCATACCGCTCATGTTGGGGGCCATGTCCGACAGCACAAGGTCCACCGGCTGCCCGCCGAGACTGGCTTCGAGCTGTTTGAGAACTTCGTCCTCGCGGAAGTCGCCGTGCAGGAATTCGACGCCCGCCAAGGGCGGCATGGCGAGGATGTCGAGCGCGATGACGCGCCCGCTGTCGCCCAGGCTCTGGCGAACCCACTGCGACCAGCCGCCGGGCGCCGCGCCGAGGTCGACCACGACCATGCCGGGCTTGAGGAGCCGGTCACGTTCGACGAGTTCTTCCAGCTTGTACGCCGCACGCGAGCGCAGGCCTTCGGCCTTCGCCTTCTTCACGTACGGGTCGGAGAAGTGTTCCTTGAGCCAGCGGTGGCTGGACTTGCTGCGCGTCGGCATCGGTATGTGCACGCGCCGGAAAAGGCGGCGCAAGGCCGCATGATACCCTGCGCCTCCCCGCGCTCCTGGAACGTTCGCTTGACTTCGCCACGCCTTACCAACGCCCAGATCCGGTTCCTCCGCGGCCAGGCCCACGGCCTGAAAGCGATGCTGCAGGTGGGCGGCAAGGGCGTGACCCCGGCGCTGGTGGCGGAAGTCGGTCAGGCGCTCGAGGACCACGAGCTGATCAAGGTGAAGGTGGCGGCCGAGGATCGCGAGGCGCGCGACGCGCTCGTCGACGAACTGGTCAAGGGCACCGACGCGGCACTGGTCCAGCGCATCGGCCACACCGCCGTGCTCTACCGCCAGAGCCGCGACAAGCGGCAGATCGTCCTGCCGCGGGCCTGACGCCCTTCCGACGGCGACGCGTCGACACTCCCTGCGACGGCCGGCATGCAACTGACGCTCGAAAACCCCGATCACATCAACGTCCTGCGCGGCGCCGACGGCCGCTCGGCGCTGGTGAACGACCGCCAGCTGACGACCAGCTTCATCGTGTCGCCCGAAACGCTGGTCGAAGACTGGCCGGTCGCTGCCGTCGGGCTGCTCACACCCGAACTGCTGGAACCACTGCTCGCGCTGAAGCCCGACGTCATCGTCATCGGCAGCGGTGATCGCCAGGCGTTCGCGCCGGCTGCAACGCAGGCCGCCTGCCTGCAAGCGGGCGTGGGGTTCGAGGTGATGAACAACTCGGCCGCCGCGCGGACGTATGCGGTGCTCGCAGGCGAAGGACGGCGGGTCGTCGCGGGCTTCATCCTCGGCGGTTGATCGGCGCGGAGCGGCAGGCGCCGCGATGCGACGACGAAGAATCGTCGCGAGCGTTCGAGCGGCAGCAAAGATCCGACGCGATCGGAGCGCGTCAAGCAGCGGTCTGATCGACACGCCGGCACGTTCGCTCGCGAGAGCGATCGAATGACACCGCGGCCGCCTGCGCAGAATGCCGCGCGCCCGTTCTCTTCCGACGCCTCGATTACTTCGCCGGCAGATAAAGCAGCGGATCGACCGGCTTGCCCGCGTAGCGGATCTCGAAGTGCAGCATGTCGCGCGGCGCGCCGCGGTGGCCCATCTCCGCAATCGCGTCGCCCGCCTTAACGAGCTGCCCTTCGTTGACCAGCCGCTTGCGGTTGTGGCCGTACGCCGACAGCCACTGCTCGTTGTGCTTGATGATCACGAGCTCGCCGTAGCCGACCAGCCCTGCGCCGGAATAGACGACGGTGCCATCGGCCGCCGCACGCACCGGCGAGCCTTCCTTGCCACCGATGTCGATACCCTGCTTCGTCGGCTCGCCCGGCACATAGCGCGACACGAGCGCGCCCTCGGCCGGCCAGCGCCACGCGAAACCGCTTGCAGGCGGCGCGACCACCACCGGCGGTGGTGCGGGACGCGTGTCGCGCGGAGGAGTCGCCGGTGATGTCGTCGAAGTACGCGGCGGCGTGGTGCGCGGCGGCGTCGACACGACGCGTGTGCCGCCCGGATACAGGCGAAGCCGCTGCCCCGGATAGATCGTGTACGGCGGCGGCAACGCATTCCATGACGCGAGATCAAGCACGCTGATGCCGTTGCGCGTCGCGATCGAATAGAGCGTGTCGCCGCGCTCGACGACGGTCGTTGCGCCGGGCTTCGGCGTCGACACACGCGGCGGACTACGCGTCGCCGACGGCTCGCGGATGACCGTACTCGAACAGCCCGCGAGCAACGCGAACAGCGCAGTCACGCTCCACATCGCGATTCGTTGCATCGTCATGCCCCGTGCGCTCTCCACGCCAGTACGCCGATACCGACCACGACGATCGCCGTCGCGATCCAGCCCACCGGCTCGATGTAGCGACGCAGCTGCGCCTCCGCGCGCTCGCCGCCCATGCGGATCAGCAGCGCGAGCAGGAACACGCGCTTGCCGCGTCCCACCGCCATCGCGAGCAGGTATTGCAGCATCGGCACGCCGACGATGCCCGACGCCCACGTGAACACCTTGAGCGGGATCGGCATGAAACCGCCGAGCACGAGGAAGGTGAACACCGCCCACGGCGACTTCGCCATCTCGGCCTGCACGGTGCGGATGCCCGACTCGATCGCCGGCAGCATGCCCATGGCGGCGAAGAGCGGTTTCACCGCTTCGAAGGCGTAGTGCCCGAGCGCGTAACCGACGACCGATCCCAGCAACGAGAACACGAGGCTCACGGTCGCAAAACGGAACGCGCGACGCGGCTGGCCGACGCACATCGGCGCGAGCATCACTTCCGGCATCACCGGGAAAATGATCGCCTCGAAGAAGCTCAGCACCGCGAGGTAACGCTCGGCATGCCGATGGCGGGCCCATCCGATCGCGCGGTCGTACAACGGGGCGAAAAGCTTCAAGCGGTTCTCCGTATCAATCCACGATGCCCGACAGGAGCGGCACGAATACGACGGGCGCAAGCACCTGCTCGTCGAAGCTGCCGTCCTCGCGCTGCCGGATGCGCACCAGCGCCTGCGCGTTCGCGGGCCCCACCGGCGCGATCAGCGTACCGCCCGACGCGAGTTGCGCCTTCAGGGCATCGACCAGCGCCGGCGCGCCCGCAGTGACGAGAATCGCATCGAACGGCGCGTTTTCGGGCCAGCCGATGCGGCCGTCGTCGTGCTTCGTGCGCACCGTCATGCCGAGCTGGCGCAAACGCTTGCGCGCGACGCGCAACAGCTCGCCGATGCGTTCGACCGTGTGCACCTCGAGACCCAGCGCCGCAAGCACTGCGGCCTGGTAGCCCGAACCGGTGCCGATCTCCAGCACCTTCTTCGGGCTCGTTTCGAGCAGTGCCTCGGTCATGCGCGCGACGACCCACGGCTGCGAGATCGTCTGGCCGTGACCGATCGGCAGCGCGGTGTCTTCGTACGCGCGCGACGCGAGCACTTCGTCGACGAACAGATGACGTGGCACCGTGCGGATCGCGTTCAGCACGCGCTCGTCGACGATGCCGTTGGCGCGCAGGCGCTCGACCAGTCGGTCGCGCACGCGCTGCGACGTCAGGCCACTGCCGGTGGTCTCCGGCTTCATGTTCATGCGCATCGTCACGCCTCCGACTTCAGGCGCAGCGTGTCGGCGAGCCCACCGACCCAGCCGGCGACCTGCTCCAGCGCCTGGAAGCGCGTGAGGTCGACATGGATCGGCGTGATCGACACGCAACCGCGTCGCACGGCGTGGAAATCGGTGCCGGGACCGGCGTCCTGCTCGGCACCGGCCGCGCCGATCCAGTACCACTGGCGACCGCGCGGGTCGACCTGCGATACGCAGGCTTCCGCACGGTGGCGATTGCCGAGGCGGCCGACCTCGAAGCCGGCCAGCGCATCCCACGGCACGTCGGGCACGTTGACGTTGAGGATGGTGTCGGCCGGTAGCGGGTCGACCGACAGTCGCGCCACGAGCTCGACCGCCGCCCGCGCGGCCGTTTCGTAATGACGCCCGACGTGATCTGCCGTGGCGAGCGACACCGCGATCGCCGGCAGGCCCAGGAAGCGGCCTTCCATCGCCGCAGCGACGGTGCCGGAATAGATCACGTCGTCACCGAGGTTCGCCGTGTTGTTGATGCCCGACACGACGATGTCCGGCTCCTCGTCGAGCATGCCCGTCAGCGCGACATGCACGCAGTCGGTGGGCGTGCCGTGGACGCGCCAGGTCTGCGCGTCCTGCTGGATCACGCGCACCGGCATGTCGAGGGTGAGGGAATTGCTCGCGCCGGAGCGGTCGCGATCGGGCGCGACGGTGATGACGCTATGGCCGGCGGCGCGCAGGTGCTCCGCGAGGACGCGGATGCCCGGCGCGTCGACGCCGTCGTCGTTGCTGATGAGGACTCGCATTCGAACTCGGTGCGCCGGGTGGAGGAACCGCCGGCGACGGCGGGGACTCATGATAGCCGAACGTCCCGGCCGCCCATTCGCGCGATGAAGACGTCGTCGCAGCGCGCCGCGCGCCCGGCGTTTACGCTGGCGGCATGGGCGAGAGCGATCCACGCGACGACGATTCGGAACTGTTCCGGCAGGCGGTGGGCCCCGTGCGCCCGGTCGAGGCGCCGCCCCTGCCGCCGACCGCGCCGAAGCCGCGTCCCCGCGCACGCATGGCCGAACAGGACGAAGCCGCCGCGGCGAGCGAATTCCGCCTCGCGCTGGACGAGCAACTGCTCGGCGCCGGCGACGTGCTCAGCCATCGCGACGAACGCCTTCCGCCCGCCGTCTTCCAGCGCCTCAAGCGCGGCGAGCTGTCGGCGCAGGATGAACTCGACCTGCACGGGCTCGACGCGCGCCAGGCGCAGTCGCTGCTGCGCGCGTTCCTCGCGGACGCGCGCAAACACGGCGTCGGCTGCGTGCGCATCATCCACGGCAAGGGACGCGGCGCCGCGGAACTCGACAGCAGCGGCGCGCCGCTGCTCAAGAACATGGTCGACCGCGTGCTACGCCAGCGCGCGGACGTGCTGGGCTTCCATTCCGCGCCGCCCGCACAGGGCGGGACGGGCGCGGTCGTGGTCGTGCTGGCGAAGCGTTAGCGAGGCGGCTTCGCGGCGTGCTTCAGCGGCGGATTCACCCATTCGACATGAATGCCACGCGTCAGCGCCTGCTGATTGATGCGTGCGATGTACTCGCCGTCCTGCTGAGCAAGCACCGAGCTCGATGCCCGGGGTGAAACGTAGGTGGACGCGGACGAATCGTGCGTGCTCGCGCAGCCGGCGGCACTGCCGGCGAGGAGAACGACCAGGAATGCGGAACGCATTGCGGACATAGACCCTCCTTCGGACGTCAACGCGGCGTCCGCCCCCATGGCGGGCGTCGAAGCGGTTATACGCCCGCGCTACCAGCGCCGCATGTGACGGCTGGCCGCGTTCGACGAACGGTCAGTCGGGCCGACGGGACGCCGCGGCGACGTCGCCCAACGCGTCGAGCACGCAGGTCGCGTAAGCACCTGGCGGCAGCGCAAAACGCAGTTCGAGCACGCGATCGGACGCCCATGCCCAGTCGAGATCGGCCGGACGAAGCCTGAGCGCGCGTCGCTCCTGTTCGAGCCCTGCGCGCTCCAATCCCTCGCGCAGCGCCGGACCGTTGTCCGCATCCAAGCAGGCCTGCTCGAGATCGCGACATTCGCCGGTGGTGCGCAACGTGCCGCGGCCCCACAGCGGACCCGTCGGATGAATGTCGAATGTCGCCAACCGCTCCGCGAGCGCGTCGTCGAACGGCTCCGGTCCGAACACGCTGCGGCGGCCGTCGAGCATCCAGACCTCGCCGTCCAGGGGCGTGTCCCAGCAGCGCCGACGCACGCGTTCGGCAAGTACGCGGTTGAAAAGCTCCGATCGTGCTGCCGACAGCAGCAGGCTTCGGTCCTCGCGACGGACGCGACGGCCGGCGAACATCGCGAGCGCCTGCTCGACGTTATCGCCGGCGCGGCCGAACCGCTGCTCGCCGAAGTAGTTGGGCACGCCGCGCGTTGCGATGAGCGACAGGCGCTCATCGATCGCGCCGACATCACCGTCGACATCGCGCAGCGTGAGGATGAAACGGTTGCCGGCGAGCGCGCCGCGCGGGAGCTTGCGTGCGTGGCGCGTCGACGAAAGCACGCGCAACGACGCACCTTCCAGCGCGGCCACATCCGGCGATTCGCGCCCCGGCAGATGCACGGTGAAGCGCTGTCGCGTCACTGCGTGCCGATCCTTCAGGCCTGCATAACCGATGGCGACGTCCTTGACGCCCGCCCACTCCGCGATGCGCCGCGCCGCGAATGCCGTGTTGAGGCCGCGCTTTTCGATCTCGAGCAGCAGGTGTTCGCCGCTGCCGGTCGGCTCGAAGCCGGCAATTTCCTCGACAACGAAATCGTCCGGCGTGGCGCGGAACGTCGCGGTGAGCACGGACGGGCCGTGCGCGCGCGGCAAGTCGGTCGTCATCAGATCGACTCGAGCAGGCAGACCGCCATCGCGGCGATGCCCTCTTCGCGACCGGTAAAACCCAACCGTTCGGTCGTCGTCGCCTTGACGCTCACAGCGTCGACTTCGATACCGAGATCCCCCGCGATGAGCTCGCGCATGGCCTGCGCATGCGGACCGACCTTCGGACGCTCGGCAAGCACCGTCGCATCGACATTGACGACCCGGAATCCGCGCTCCGCGGCGAGCGACACGCAACGGCGCACGAACGCACGACTGTCCGTATCGCGCCACCGCTCGTCGCTCGGCGGAAAATGGCGGCCGATGTCGCCGAGCGCCAGCGCGCCGAGGATCGCGTCGCACAGCGCATGCAGCACCACGTCGCCGTCGGAGTGCGCGACGACACCGCGGCTGTGCGGAATGCGGACGCCGCCGAGCATGACGTGGTCGCCGTCGCCGAATGCATGGACGTCGAAACCCTGGCCGATGCGAATGCTCATGCGCGCTCCCGGTTCGCTCGGCTCGAAAGCAGATGGTCGACGAGCGCACGGTCGGCCGGCGTCGTCACCTTGATATTGTCGTCGCGGCCTTCGACCATGCGGGGGCGACGGCCCATGCGTTCGAGCGCCATTGCTTCATCCGTAACGAGAGTGCCAGCGTCGCGTGCGCTTTCGAGCGCTTCGCGCAGCACGTCGAGGCGCGCGGCCTGCGGGGTCAACGCGCGCCATAGGCGCTCGCGAGGCTCGGTGCCCGCGCTGCGGCCGTCGTCGTCGATACGCTTGAGCGTGTCGCGTACCGGTGCGGCGAGCAGCGCGCCGTGCCCGTCCTGCAATGCGGCGTCGATCAGGCGATCGAGGTCGCGCGTGTCCAGGTTGGGGCGTGCGGCATCGTGCACGAGCACGAGCACGTCCTCGCCCGCGACCGGCGCGAGCGCCTGTAGCGCCGCCAGCACCGACGCCGCGCGATCGGCGCCGCCGATGCACGAATGCACCGGCTTGCCGCGTCGCGCTGTCCAGCCGGGCCAGTGCGTGTCGCCTGCGCCCAACGCGACCATCGCTCCGGCGACACGCGGATGCGACAGCAAGGCGTCCAGCGCGTGCGCGATCAGCGATTGCCCGGCGACCTCGAGGTACTGCTTGGGAATGTCGCCACCGAAACGGCTGCCGCTGCCCGCGGCCGGCACCACGGCCCAGATCGCCGTCATGGCGTCGCCGGCGCGGTATCCGCGGTCGCCGGCTTCGGCTGCGTCTGCGCGTTCTCGACGACGCGATAGAACACCTCGCCCGGCTTGATCATGCCGAGTTCGCTGCGCGCGCGATCCTCGACGGCCGCCTCGCCCGACTTGAGGTCTTCCACTTCGGCAGCCAGCGCATCGTTGCGCTGGCGAAGACCGCCGTTTTCATGCGCCTGCGCGTCGACCTGGCGCTGCAGCGTGTCCACCGCTTCGCGGCCGCCCTCGCCGCGCCACAGCCGTGTCTGCAGGCCCACCAGCAGCAGTGCCAGCAGGCTGATCAGGATCAGCAGGCCGTAGCGCGTTCGCGCCATCGATCAGCGCGCCAGCGAGACGAACGCGTTGCGACCGGCGTAGCGCGCGGCCGCGCCGAGCTGCTCTTCGATGCGCAGCAGCTGGTTGTACTTGGCGACGCGATCGCTGCGGCACAGCGAACCCGTCTTGATCTGCGTGGCGGTCGTCGCGACGGCGATGTCGGCGATCGTCGTGTCCTCGGTTTCGCCCGAGCGGTGCGAGACGATCGCGGCGTAACGGTTCGCATCGGCCATCGCGATGGCTTCGAGCGTTTCGGTCAGCGTGCCGATCTGGTTGACCTTGATGAGGATCGCGTTCGCGACCTTCTGATCGATGCCTTCCTTGAAGATCTTCGGATTGGTGACGAACAGGTCGTCGCCGACCAGCTGCACCTTGTTGCCGATCTTCTCGGTGAGCAGCTTCCAGCCGGCCCAGTCGTGCTCGGCCATGCCGTCCTCGATCGTGATGATCGGATAGCGCTGCGTCCAGTCGGCGAGGAAGTCGACGAACTGCTCGCTGGTCAGGCGCTTGCCTTCGCCAGTGAGGTTGTACTTGCCGTTCTCGAAGAACTCGCTCGACGCGACGTCGAGGCCCAGCAGCACGTCCTCGCCCGCGCGATAGCCGGCCTTGCCGATCGCCTCGAGGATGGTCTCCAGCGCTTCCTCGTTGCTGCGCAGGTCCGGCGCGAAACCGCCTTCGTCGCCCACCGCCGTCGAAAGACCGCGACCCTTCAGCACGCTCTTCAGCGCGTGGAAGATCTCGGTGCCCGCACGCAGCGCTTCGCGGAAACTGTCGAAGCCGACCGGCAGCACCATGAACTCCTGCAGGTCGACGTTGTTGTCCGCATGCGCGCCGCCGTTGATGATGTTCATCATCGGCACCGGAAGCACGGCTTCGCGCCCATTCGCCAGATGCTGCCACAGCGGCATCTTCTTCGACGCCGCGACCGCGTGCGCATTCGCCATCGACACGCCGAGCAGCGCGTTCGCGCCGAGGCGGCCCTTGTTGTCCGTGCCGTCGAGGTCGATCAGTCGACGGTCGAGGCCCGTCTGGTCGTTCGCGTCAAAACCCGCGAGCGCCTGCGCGATCGTCGTGTTGACGTTGTTGACCGCGTGCGTGACGCCCTTGCCGAGGTAGCGCGTCTTGTCGCCATCGCGCAGTTCGACGGCTTCCTTCGTACCCGTGGACGCACCCGACGGCACCATCGCGCGGCCGAAGCTGCCATCGGCGAGCGTGACTTCCGCTTCGAGCGTCGGGTTGCCACGACTGTCCAGGATTTCGCGGGCGTGGATGCGTTCAATCTGCACGGGGCGTAACTCCGATGAAAGTAAGAAGCTTGGGGCTGGGACCGCAGCGGCTGTCGAGCGCGCGATCGAGATAGACGGACTGCACCGCAATGACGCGGGCGACGACGCCGAGATCGAACGTCGCGGCGCCCTTGGTCTGGTAGCCGATGTAGGGAACGCGCAGGCGACCGTCGGCGTCGAGCGTCTTGCGATCGTCGGCACTGAGCTCGACGTCCTGGTCGATCAGGCGAAGCAGGTTCGTGCGAAGCGTCGGTGCATCGGGCGTGGCGTCGAGCACATCCATCGCCGACTGCATGTCGAGCCCGCGACGCGCGAGCTCGGCGTCGACGCACTTCTTGATCGCGGCCGACTCTTCGACCAACGGCTGGTAACGCGCGACGTCGGCATCGAACTGTGCGGAGATGTCGGACTGCGGCGCCGCTTGCGGTGCGGCGGCCGGCGGCTCGCTCGCCGCAGCGGCGCTGGCCGCCGCCAATAAAAACAGCGTCAGGACGAACCGCGCCGCTGTCACGAAGCGTATTCCGACTCGAGGAAACCGTTGCGCTTGGTTACTTCGTCGAGCTGCTTCAGCGTTTCCAGCAGCGCGCGCATCTTCGGCAGCGGCCACGCGTTCGGACCGTCGGACAACGCCTTCGATGGATCCGGATGCGTCTCCATGAAGATGCCGTCGATACCGACCGCCATCGCCGCGCGCGCGAGCACGGGCACGTGCTGCCGCTGACCGCCGCTCGACGTGCCCTGCCCGCCGGGCAGCTGCACGGAATGCGTCGCGTCGAACACGACCGGGCAACCGGTTTCGCGCATCACCGCGAGCGAACGCATGTCGCTCACGAGGTTGTTGTAGCCGAAGCTCGCGCCGCGCTCGCACACCATGATCTGCTGATTGCCGGTCGACTTCGCTTTCTCGACCACGGGCTTCATGTCCCACGGCGCGAGGAACTGGCCCTTCTTGATGTTGACCGGCTTGCCCGCGGCGCAGACGTTGCGGATGAAGTCGGTCTGACGCACGAGGAACGCTGGCGTCTGCAGCACGTCCACTACGCTCGCGACCTCGTCGATCGGCGTGTACTCGTGCACATCGGTAAGCACCGGCAGGTCCAGCTGGCGCTTCACTTCCGACAGCACCTTCAGGCCCTCTTCCATGCCGGGGCCGCGGAAACCGGACATCGACGTGCGGTTCGCCTTGTCGAAGCTCGACTTGAAGATGAAAGGAATGCCGAGCTCGGAGGTGATCTCCTTGAGGCGACCCGCCGTCTCCATCTGCAGTTCCATCGATTCGATGACGCAGGGACCGGCGATCAGGAAGAACGGCTTGTCGAGGCCGACCTCGAATCCGCAGAGGTTCATGGGTGACTCCGAAACGTGGGGACGCGCGCATCGCGCATCGCACGGAAAGACGGAACGCAGGCGATGCGCATCAGTTGCGCACTTCCTTCAGCAGACGGCCGCCAGCCTGCGCCTTGTGCTCGCGCGCGGCGCGGATGAAGCCGATGAAGAGCGGATGCCCGTCGCGCGGCGTCGAGAGGAACTCGGGGTGCGCCTGGCAGGCGAGGAACCACGGATGCGCATCGCGCTTGAGCTCGACCATCTCGACGAGCAGGTCGTCCATCGACTTCGCGGAGATCACGAGGCCCGCGTCTTCGAGCTGCGTGCGATAGCGGTTGTTGAACTCGTAGCGATGCCGGTGACGCTCGCCGACCACATCGCGGCCGTAGGTCTCGCGCGCGAGCGTGCCCGGCTTGAGGCGCTGGTCCTGCAGGCCGAGGCGCATCGTGCCGCCCAGATCGCTGCCTTCACTGCGACGCTCGATGTCGCCGGTCTGCGTACGCCATTCGGTGATCAGGCCGATGACCGGATGCGGCGACGCCTTATCGTTCTCGGTGCTGTTCGCGCCCGCGAGACCGCACACGTTACGCGCATAGTCGACCACCGCCGCCTGCATGCCGTAGCAGATGCCGAAATACGGAATGCCGTGTTCGCGCGCGAACTTCGACGTGAGCACCTTGCCTTCGAAGCCGCGATCGCCGAAGCCGCCGGGGACGAGGATGCCGTCGACACCGTCAAGCACGGACACGCCCTGCTTCTCGATGTCGCTGGATTCGAGCCACTTGAGGTTGACGCGCGTGCGCTGGCGCAGGCCGCCGTGCTTGAGCGCTTCGGCGACGGACTTGTACGCGTCCTGATGGTCGACGTACTTGCCGACGACGCCGATCGTGACTTCGTCAACCGGATGCTCGCTCGCATCGAGCACGGCATCCCATTCGGCGAGGTTCGCGGCGCCGGCCTGCAGGCCGAGGCGACGGATCACGATCTCATCGAGGCCCTGGTCGTGGAAGAAGCGCGGCAGCTTGTAGATGTTGTCCAGGTCGATCGCCGAGATGACCGCGCGCTCGGGCACGTTGGTGAACAACGCGATCTTGCGACGCTCGGAATCCGGCAGCGGCTGTTCGCTTCGGCAGAGCAGCACATCGGGCTGGATGCCGATCGAGCGCAGTTCCTTGACGGAGTGCTGCGTCGGCTTGGTCTTAAGCTCGCCGGCGGCGGCGATCCACGGCACCAGCGTGAGGTGCATGAACAGCGTCGACTCGGGGCCGCGCTCGCTGCGCAGCTGGCGGATCGCCTCGAGGAACGGCAGCGACTCGATGTCGCCGACGGTGCCGCCGATTTCGACGAGGCCGATGTCGTAGCCGTCGGTGGCGTCGACGATCGCGCGCTTGATCTCGTCGGTGATGTGCGGGATCACCTGCACGGTGCCGCCGAGGTAGTCGCCGCGGCGCTCCTTGCGGATCACGGCCTCGTAGATGCGGCCAGTGGTGATCGAGTTCTTGCGGCTAAGACGCGTGCGGACGTAGCGCTCGTAATGACCGAGGTCGAGGTCGGTCTCCGCGCCGTCGTCGGTGACGTACACCTCACCGTGCTGGAACGGGCTCATGGTGCCCGGATCGACGTTGATGTACGGATCGAGCTTCATCATCGTCACGCGCAGGCCGCGCGATTCGAGGATGGCCGCGAGCGAGGCCGCTGCGATGCCCTTGCCGAGCGAGGACACCACGCCGCCGGTGACGAACACGAGCGGCGTTACATGGCTTGCGGAAGTCATGGGCACGGGTGCGCTGGAAAGCCGTAGTTTACAGATGCGACGCCGCGACCGCGACTCCGGCGTCCGGAACGAAAACGCCCCGGCCGAAGCCGGGGCGTTTCGAGCGTGCTCGAGCGCGGTTCGCTTACTTGTGCTTGCGCGTCTTGCTCGACTTCGTCTTGCTGTCCGACTTGGCGTCATCGCCCTTCAGCTGGCCGGTGCCGGCGAGCGCGTCGTCCGTCGTCACCGTCGCCGTGGTGTCGCCCGCGGTCACTGCCGAGCGGGTCGCCGCGGTCGCGTTGCCGGAGACGGCATCCGCGGCCTGACCGGACGCGTTCACGGCGCCCTGCGAGTTCACGCGCGCCGGGACGGCGGCGTTGGTCGCACCGGTCACCGGGACGGCCGGGGTCGTCGCGCCCGTGGTCGCGCCAGCGGTGCCGGTCGCCGAGGTGCCGGTGGTCGAGCCGGCGACATTGCCGCTGACCGAACCGGTGGCATCGACGCCCGACGTACCGACGGTCGCACCAGCGTCGACAGTCGTGCCCGTGGTCGCGGTGACCGGCGGAACCGCGCGGCCGGCGTCGCGGACCACCGCGCCGACCTTGTCACCCGCGGTGCGGGCGGTCGACTTGGCGGTATGCACAGCATTGCTGCGCGCCTTGCCCGTCGCCTTGACCGCATCGGTCGTGTCAACCGTCGCGCCGACGGTGCCGCTCACGGCGCCATCCACCGAGCCGGTGACCGGCGTGGCCGGAACCGTCGTGGTGGGCGTCACGGGCGTGGCGACCGGCGGCAGCGACACCTGCGCGAACGCGGGAACCGCGAGCGTGGCCAGAATCGACAGGGCGAGAATGCGCTTCTTCATGGAGCCTCCTTGAGGGGGTACCGGGACGGCCCGGGGGAGTGCCGTCATCCGGGCCGCGACCCTACGGACCCGCCCCGTAGCCCCCACGTGAAAAGGAAGCTAAAGCGGCAACAAGTTGTTCAGCTTCGAGCGTCCGAGCGGGTGCGACGCCCTCTGTTAGCATTTCGACTAATGAACAAGCGATATAACGCCGCCGACATCGAGGTGCTCTCCGGGCTGGACCCGGTCAAGCGCCGCCCGGGCATGTACACGGACACCGCCCGCCCCAACCACCTCGCACAGGAAGTCATCGACAACTCGGTCGACGAAGCCCTGGGCGGGCATGCCAAGACCATCGAGGTCACGCTGCATACCGACGGCAGCTGCTCGGTCAGCGACGACGGCCGCGGCATGCCGGTCGACATCCACCCCGAGGAGAAGATCCCGGGCGTCGAGCTCATCCTCACCCGCCTGCACGCCGGCGGTAAGTTCAGCGGCAACAACTACACGTTCTCGGGCGGCCTGCATGGCGTCGGCGTGAGCGTGGTGAACGCGCTGTCGAAGCATGTCGACGTGCGCATCAAGCGCGACGGCAACGAATACCGGATGACGTTCAAGGACGGCTTCCGCGATTCCAAGCTCGAGGTGATCGGCACCGTCGGCAAGAAGAACACCGGCACGCGCGTGCAGTTCTGGCCGGATCCGAAATATTTCGACACGCCCAAGATCAACGCGCGCGCGCTGCGCCACCTCCTGCGTGCGAAGGCGGTGCTGTGCCCCGGCCTGACGGTGCGCCTGATCGACGAAGCCACGGGTGAGCGCGACGAGTGGTATTTCGAGGACGGCCTGCGCGACTACCTCAAGGGTGAACTCGGCGAGCGCGAGGTGCTGCCGTCGCAGCTGTTCGTCGGCTCGCTGACGAAGGAGACCGAAGTCGTCGACTGGGCGGCCGCGTGGGTGCCCGAAGGCGACCTCGTGCAGGAAAGCTACGTCAACCTGATCCCGACCGCGCAGCACGGTACGCACGTCAACGGCCTGCGCACCGGTTTCACCGATGCGCTGCGCGAGTTCTGCGATTTCCGCAACCTGCTGCCGCGTGGCGTGAAGCTCGCGCCGGAAGACGTGTGGGATCGCGTCGCGTTCGTGCTGTCGATCAAGATGACCGACCCGCAGTTCTCCGGTCAGACGAAAGAACGCCTGTCGTCGCGCCAGGCCGCGGGCTTCGTCGAATCCGCCGCGCACGATGCGTTCTCGCTGTGGCTGAACCAGCATGTCGATCTCGGCATGCGCATCGCGCAGCTGGCGATCGAACGCGCTGCCGCGCGCCTGAAGAGCGAGAAGGTCGTCCTGCGCAAGAAGGTGACGCAGGGGCCTGCGCTGCCGGGCAAGCTCGCCGACTGCGCATCGCAGGATCTCTCGCGCACGGAGCTGTTCCTCGTCGAAGGTGATTCGGCAGGCGGCAGCGCGCGCCAGGCGCGCGAGAAGGACTTCCAGGCGATCCTTCCGCTGCGCGGCAAGATCCTCAACACGTGGGAAGTCGCATCCGGCGGCGTGCTCGCCTCGCAGGAAGTGCACGACCTCGCCGTCGCGATCGGTTGCGACCCCGGCAAGGACGATCTCTCGGGCCTGCGCTACGGCAAGGTCGTGATCCTCGCCGACGCCGACTCCGACGGCCTGCACATCGCGACGCTGCTGTCCGCGTTGTTCCTCCGCCACTTCCCGGCGCTGGTACGCGAAGGCCACGTGTTCGTCGCCATGCCGCCACTGTTCCGCGTCGACGTCGGCAAGCAGGTCTTCTACGCGCTCGACGAGGAAGAGAAGCGCATCCTCATCGACCGCATCGAACGCGATCGCGCTGCCAAGAAGAAGGGCACGCCGACCGGCGCCATCTCCGTCACCCGCTTCAAGGGCCTCGGCGAGATGAACCCCGAACAGCTGCGCGAGTCGACGATGCACCCCGACACGCGCCGCCTGGTGCAGCTCACCGTCGACGACAACGACGCAACGCTCGCGCTGATGGACATGCTGCTCGCGAAGAAGCGCGCGTCCGACCGCAAGGCGTGGCTGGAGAGCAAGGGCGATCTGGCGACGCTGGAGGTTTGAGGTTCACCGCGTCCCGGCGGAGAAGACGCGGTTTCCGGCCTTCTCCGCGACGCCTGTGATGCATCCGTCAACGCTCGCTCGCGGCAGGCCCCTGCAAGCGGTCAGGGCGTCGTCCGCTCGACAGCAACGCGTTCACGTCAAGACGCTTCGCATCTGATGAATGTTGTCCGTCGGCCAGGCCGGCCGTGGACTCCTCCGTCATCGTCGATCGGCGAAGGTGACGCCCATGAGCGCGAACCCCGACTTCCACGCCGTCCATGTCGACCGCGGTGACGCACGCGTTTCCGCGGAAGCATTGGCGCTCGATGCGCGCCGCGCGATCGCGGCGCTGGCGCTACGCAACGCGGACGTCCGTGCCGTCGCCGATGTCGACAATGTGACCGCGAGCGCCATCGCATCGGGCACGGCGCGAATTCCGCCGGGCTCGGACATCGCACAGCGCCTGTTGCTGCTCGTGCGCCTTCACCGGGGTCTCGGGGATGTCTATGGCTCCACCGACCGGATGGACCATTGGCTCGACAACGAGGAACCCGCGCTGCATGGCCGTCCCCGCGACCTCATGCGCACGCCCGAAGGTCTGGCACGGGTCGTCGCGAACGTCGAATCGCGGTGTAAGGACTGCCTCTGGTAGCGATCAGCGGCGCGTGTGGTTGAGCGCGGTCCGCAGGAGGCGCTCGAGAACGTTCTGCAACGCGGACGCCTTGACGTCGTCGTAGTCGAAGCTCGCCTCGTCCATGTAGTTCCGCTGGCTGGTTTCCAGCTGCACGGCGTCGACGCCGTCTTCGGGCCGACCGTAGTGACGGGTGATGTATCCGCCCTTGAAGCGTCCATTCGCGACCCAGTCGAACGTCGACTGCTCGCCCAACACACGTTCCAGTGACGCCTGCAGCGCGGCATCGCAACTCGCGCCGCTCGACGTGCCGAGGTTGAGGTCCGGCAATCGCCCGTCGAACAGGAACGGCAGGTCACTGCCGCGGATCGAATGGCCTTCCCACAGCACGACGCGGCCGTGTGCATCGCGCAGTCGCGCGAGTTCCGACTGCAGCGCGTCGTGGTAGGGACGCCAGTACGTATCGACGCGCGACCGCACCTCGTCCTCGTCCGGCTGCGCACCGGGGAGATAGACGTCGTCGCCGGTGAAGCGCCGCGTTGGGCATAGACCGGTGGTGTTCTGGCCGGGATACAGCGACGTGTCGTCCGGTGGCCGATTGAGATCGACGACGTAACGCGAGAAGCGCGGGACGAGCATCGAGGCCCCCAGCATGTCGCGCGCGAACGCGTACAGGCGCGAGACGTGCCAATCGGTGTCGGGCGCGCGGCGTGCGTCGTCCGTCATGCGCAAGGCGAGGTCGGCAGGAATCTCGCTCCCGTCGTGCGGCAGGCTCACGAGCAGCGGCGCGCGACCGCGGTAGAGCGTGTACGTGTCGGTGGTGATGACGTCGTCGGTCATGCGGTTCGCGCGATGCTCAGCGCATCAGCACGACCTCCTCGGCGCTGGTCGGATGAATGGCGATCGTATCGTGCAGGTCGTCGAGCGTGATGTCGCGACGCATGGCGACCGCGAAGCCCTGCAGCATTTCATCGGCCGCGTCGCCGAGCAGGTGCAGGCCGACGACACGTCGCTCCTCGCCCGTGCAGACGAGTTTGAACAGGCTGCGCTGCGGCGATGCGGACAATGCGTTGAGCATGGGACGGAAACCCGCTCGCGCGATGTAGACGTCGTCGCCGTAGATCGCGCGCGCGGCGCGCTCCGACAACCCGACACGCCCGATCGGTGGATGCGAAAACACCACGGTCGGCACGTCGTCGAGGACGAGCGGCGCATGCGGGCGACCGCCGAACACGCGATCCATGAGGCGGCGTGCCGCGGCGATCGCGACCGGCGTGAGCGCAGGCGACGGCGTGACATCACCCACCGCGTACACGCCACCGACAGCCGTGTGGTTGAGCGCGTCGACGGGAATGAACCCCTGCGCATCGACGGCGATACCCGCGGCATCGAGCCCGAGGCCTTGCGTGTTGGGTCGACGACCCGTCGCGAACAGCACCTGCTCGACGGGATCGCTCCACCCGTCACCGTCGCCGCGCACGCGCAGGCCGCCGTCGACGCGTTCGATCGCAGTGGTCGGCGTCGACAGCTGCACGTCGACGCCGAGATGCCGGTAGTCGTCGATGAGTTGCGCGGTGATCTCGTGGTCGAAGCCGGGAAGCAGTTCCGGCCCGCGCACGCGCAGCGACACGCGACTCCCGAGCGTCTGCAACACGCCCGCCAGTTCGACCGCGATGTAACCGCCGCCGATGATCGTGACGGTCGGCGGCGGCGCGCGCCATGCGAAGAAGTCGTCCGACACGCCGCCGAGTTCCGCGCCCGGAATTTCGGGCTTGATCGGATGCCCGCCGGTGGCGATCAGGATGTGCGATGTACTGAGCACGAGCCCCTCGCCCGTGCGGACGCGCCGCGCGTCGAGCAACGTGCCGCGCGTCGGCATGAGCGCGATGCCGGCGTCGTCGAGGCGGTGGCGATAACTCGCATGGATGCCTTCGATGTAGCGCTCGCGATGCGCGATGAAGGTCGGCCAGTCGAGCGCGCAGTCGGCCGCGGGAAAGCCGAGCGTCGCCGCGTGGCGCAGCTTGCCGGCTACCTCCGCCGCGAGCCACATCGCCTTCTTCGGCACGCAGCCGACGTTGACGCAGGTGCCGCCGAGCGCGGATGGCTCGAGCAGCGCCACGCGCGCGCCATGGCTCGCGGCGCGAAACGCGCCGGCGAGGCCGCCGGAGCCGCCGCCAATGACGATCAGGTCGAAGTCGGTCCGTGCTTCGGTCATGTCGTGTCCGGTCGCTGTTGACGCTGCATTACGCCGAGGGCCGCGTTACGTCGCTGCACTCAGCGGACGAACCGATCGGGTCGGTACGGCGCGGGATCGATCGCGGGCGCGCGGCCGGCGACCAGGTCGGCGAGCAGCTGGCCCGTGCCCGCGCTCATGCCGACGCCCATCATGCCGTGACCCGTCGCGAGCCAGAGACCGCGTTGACCGGGCACCGCGCCGATCATGGGCACGTCGTCGAGCGACATCGGCCGCCAGCCGAACCAGCGTTCGCGAACGCGCGGCCCGACGGGATCGCGCAGGTATTCGCGCGCGCCGCGTTCGAGTGCGCCGAGGCGACGCTCGTCGAGGCGCTCGTCGTAACCGGAAAATTCCATCGTGCTGCCGAGGCGATAGCCGCTCGCCCACGCGGTCACGCACACCGCACGTTCGCGCAGCACGAGCGGTCGCTTGGGCGTGAGCGCCGGCGGGTCGTACGTGATCGAGTAGCCCTTGCCGGGCTGGATCGTGCGCGCGAGCCAACGCAGGCCAAGCGCGTCGGCAAGACGCGGCGACCACGCGCCCGTGGCGACGACCACATCGCGTGCGGCGATCGAACCGCGCGACGTTTCGACGACATGCCCCTGCGCCGACGTCGTCAGCCCAGTGAACGGCCGTTGCTCGTCGATCAGCACGCCGCGTTCGCGCGCGACACGCGCCAGCTCGGCGACGTAACGATCCGGACGCAAGGCGGCATCGCCTTCGAAGCGGAGCGCACCCGCGACGCCGGGTTTCATCGCAGGCTCGTCGCGTTCGTACGTCGCGCCATCGAGCACCTGCACGTCGACGCCGAATTTGCGCAGCAGCGGGACCTCGTGCTGGCCGTGCTCGAAGCGGCGTTCGTCGCGGAACACGTAGTCCTCGCCCGTCGGCAGGAATTCGCAGTCGAGGCCGTAGCGTGCGACCCACTCCTCCAGCCGCACGCGCGAATCGTTGAGCAGCGCGGCCTTCGCTGTCGCGCTCTCGCGCCAGTGTCGCGGGTTGCAGCGTCCGCGCAGTTCCCACAACCAGCGCCACAGCGCGAGGTCGACACGCGGACGGATGTACAGCGGCGCGTCCGGCGTCAGCATCATCGACAGCGCGCGCGTGACCATGCCCGGCGCCGCGAGCGGCGGCGCATGGCTCGGGGTGATCGTTCCGCAGTTGCCGTGCGAACTGCCGCCGCCGATGCGGCCGGCTTCGATGACGTGGACGGAGCGGCCCGCCTCGGCCAGCGCCAGCGCGCTGGCCAGCCCGATCACGCCGCCGCCGATGATGAGCACGTCCGTCGTCGGGTCCTGCGGGGCGGGTGTCACGGGTCAAGCGTCCTTCTGGTGGGGCGGCGCGTCGATGCGCAGCGAGCGGTCGCCGTGCGTCCGCCACGGCCGCAAGTTTCGCACGCGCCTGCTGGCGCCTCCGAGGCACGAACGCGCATCGGCGCGTTCCAAGGCAACGCGCATCCAAGCTGTCCGCCTCACGCCATCTTCATGACGCGTCGCAGCACGAACCGCCGTTTACTTCGCTGGATCTGTCCACTTCAGACACGGTTTCGCGACGCCGGTCACCCATTCAAACATCCGACCGCATCGGCCTGTCCTGTTTTTCTACGTTCGACGTTGCCCATGCGCCGTGTCGACAGGACGCCGCCGGAGTCTTGAGCGCCCTGCTCCATCTCTCTCCCGAACCGAAGGGGTTTCCATGTCGAATACGAAGTCCGTCGCGCTGGCTGCAGCCATCCTCGCGACGCTGGGGGTTTCCGCTTATTCGCTCGCCGGCACCGGCATCTCGCCCGCCGCCGATCACGCTCGCGGCCTGCTCGACGCCAACCGCGCGCTGCTCGCCGGCGCGGACGGCGACACCTACGCCGTGCGCAACGTGTCGGTCGACGCCGATGGCACCGAGCACGTGCGTTTCACCCGCAGCTACCTCGGCCTGCCCGTCATCGGCGGCGACTTCGTCACGCATGCCCGCAACGGCCAGATGCGCGGCGCCTCGATGAGCCTGCGTTCGACGCTGCGTCCGAACATCGCCGCGCGCCTGAGTGGTGACGACGCGATCGTTGCGGCAGGCGCCGAATTCGGCACTGGCTTCCACGGCATGCCGACCGCCCGCAAGGTGATCTATGCGCGTGATGCCGCGCCGATCCTCGCGTGGGAAGTCGTCATGAACGGCGCGAAGCGCGACCAGACGCCGACCGAGATGCATTACTTCGTCGACGCGAACAACGGCCGCATCGTCGACAGCTGGGATGCGGTGGAAACGGCGGCGGCAACCGGCACCGGCAACTCGCTGACGCTCGGCACGGTGTCGATCAACACCAATTCGATCACCGGCGGCTACGAGCTGCGCGACACCGTGCGCGGTGGCGGCCTGAGCGAAGACAACCACAACGCGGCGACCACCTCGACGACGGGCACCATCTTCACCGACGCCGACAACACCTGGGGCAATGGCAGCACCAGCGATCGCGCGACGGCGGCGGTCGATGCCGCGTACGGCGTCGCGGCGACGTGGGATTACTACAAGAACACGTTCGGCCGGAACGGCATCAAGAACGACGGCAAGGGCGCGCTCAGCCTCGTGCACGTGGGCACCAACTGGGTCAATGCGTCGTGGTCGGACGCCTGCTTCTGCATGCGCTACGGCGATGGCGACGGCGTGACGTACAAGCCGCTGGTCGCGCTCGACGTCGCCGGCCACGAAATGACGCACGGCGTGACCAGTGCGGTGAACGGCCTCGCGTACTCGGGCGACGCCGGCGGCCTCAACGAAGGCTCGTCCGACATCATGGGCACGATGGTCGAATGGTCCGTCGCGAACGCCAACGATCCGGGCGACTACCTGATCGGCGAGGAGATCTACAACGTCAACGACGGCACCAAGGCGCTGCGCCGCATGTTCAAGCAGAACCTCGACGGTGCGTCGTACGTCTGCTACCCGGGCCGCGCGTTCAAGCGCACCGACGATCCGCACTACACGTCGGGCGTCGCCAACCGCTTCTTCTACCTGCTGGCGGAAGGCGCCGTGGTACCGGCCGGCTTCGGTGCGGGTACGTCGTACAACCTCACGCCGGCCAGCCTGGTCTGCAACGGCGACACCGGTGTGGTCGGCATCGGCCGCGCCAAGGCGGCGGCGATCTGGTACCGCGCGATGGACGTGTACTTCACCTCCACCACGACCTACCCGCAGGCGCGCACCGCCACGCTCAACGCCGCCAAGGACCTCTACGGTCTGAACTCGGCCGAGTACAACGCCGTCGCCCGCGCGTGGACCGCCACCAGCGTCAACTGATCGCCTCGTCGGCAGTCACTGCAACGGCCCGCTTCGGCGGGCCGTTTCTTTTCGGCGGCCTGCTTCCGACGAACGGAGGGGCAAATGCGGCCGCGCCCGGTTCGCGCCGTTCCGGAAGGGTTTATTTTTTGACCCGCGTCACATTCCCGGATCGTCTCGCGTCCGGGCCTGCCCGGATTGGAAGCACACGGACGTTTCCGGCAGGTCTTCCGCAGGATGCCCTCGGGACTGGGCCGCCGTGCCGGCCGAGAGGCCGGCGCGTCCCGCGTTGCCCGCCTTCCCCCGACCCCATAGGTGACCCGCCATGTCCCACACCCGAACCTTCCTCAGCCTCGCCGTCGTCGCGGCCCTGGGCGCTTCCGTCTGGGCCGCGATCGCGGCCGATGCCTCGCCCGCCGCCAGCCGCGCCCGCGCGCTTCTCGATGCCCATCGCGCCGATCTCGCGGCCACCGACGGCGACACCTTCGCGGTGCGCAACGTGGTCGTCGACCGCGACGGCACGGAGCACGTGCGGTTCACCCGCAGCTACCTCGGCCTGCCGGTGATCGGCGGCGACTTCGTCACCCATTCGCGCAACGGGCAGCTGCGCGGGACGTCGCTGAGCCTGGCGACGACGATCCGTCCCGACATCGCCGCGCGCATCAGTTCGAACGATGCGATCGTCGCTGCGGGCGCCGACTTCGGCACGGGCTTCCAGGGCATGCCGACCGCGCGCAAGGTCGTGTTCGCGCGCGACGCCGTGCCTGCGCTCGCATGGGAAGTCGTGATGCGCGGCTTCAAGCCCGACCGCACGCCAACCGAAATGCACTACTTCGTCGACGCGCGCAGCGGTCGCCTGCTCGACCGCTGGGACGCGATCCAGACTGCCGCGGCCACGGGCACCGGCAACTCGCTCACGCTCGGCACCGTGTCGATCAGCACCGATTCCGTCACCGGCGGCTTCGAACTGCGTGACACCACACGCGGCAACGGCACCACGCTCGACAACCACAACGGTTCGACCAGCTCGACCACCGGCACGATCTTCAGCGACGCCGACAACACCTGGGGCAATGGCAGCACCAGCGATCGCGCCACCGCGGCAGTCGACGCGCATTACGGCGTCGCCGCGACCTGGGACTTCTACAAGACCACTTTCGGCCGCAGCGGCATCAAGAACGATGGCAAGGGTGCGAAGAGCCTGGTGCATGTCGGCACCAACTGGGTCAACGCATCGTGGGACGACTCGTGCTTCTGCATGCGCTACGGCGACGGCGACGGCTCGACGTATCGTCCGCTCGTCGCGCTCGACGTCGCCGGCCACGAGATGACGCACGGCGTGACCAGCGCGGTGAACGGCCTCGCCTACTCGCGCGATGCCGGCGGCTTGAACGAAGCGTCCAGCGACATCATGGGCACGATGGTCGAGTGGTCGGTCGCGAACGCCAACGATCCGGGCGACTACCTGATCGGGGAGGAGATCTACAACTCGAATCCCGACAACACGAAGGCGCTGCGCCGGATGTTCAAGCAGGACATGGATGGCGCGTCGTACGTCTGCTATCCGCGCAACCGCCGCTTCACCTTCTTCGACGACCCGCACTACACCTCGGGCGTCGCCAACCGCTTCTTCTACCTGCTGGCGGAAGGCGCCGTGGTGCCGGCCGGGTTCGGTGCGGGCACGAGCTACAACCTGATGCCCGTCAACCTCGTCTGCAATGGCGATACCGGCATCACCGGCATCGGCCGGAGCAAGGCGGCGGCGATCTGGTACCGCGCCATGGACCTGTACTTCACGTCCAGCTCGACGTACGCGCAGGCCCGCACCAGCACGCTGAACGCCGCGCGCGACCTCTACGGCCTGAACTCCCCGGAGTACAACGCCGTCAACCGCGCCTGGGCCGGGGCGAACGTGACCTCGTCGACCCGCTGATTCCGCAGCCCGGAAATGCGAAAGGCCCGCTTCGGCGGGCCTTTCGTTTGCACATATATATGTATGCGCGGCGGATCAGTGGTGATGGCCGCCGTCGCCGTGCACGTGGCCGTGCTCGAGCTCTTCCGGGCTGGCTTCACGCACCTCGTCGATCTGGATCGCGAAGTGCAGGTCCTTGCCGGCCATCGGGTGGTTCAGGTCGACGTCGACCACCGTCATGCCAACCTTCTCGATCGTCACGGCGCGCGGGCCGAAGTTCGTGTTGAGCACGACCTGCATGCCCGGCTGCAGCGGCTGGCCTTCGAAGTGCTTCTTCGGGATGCGCTGGGTCAGGCCGTCGCGACGCTCGCCGTAGGCCTGCGCGGCCGGGACGTCGACGTCGAACTTGTCGCCGGCCTCGTGGCCGATCATCGCTTCCTCGAGGCCCGGGATGATGTTGCCGTGGCCGATGAGGATGGCCAGCGGCTCGCGGCCCTCGGACGACTCGATCGGCTCCTGGCCCTGCTCGGACACCGTGTAGTGGAAGCGGACGACGCTGTTCTTTTCGATCTTCATGGGAATCCTGATGCCGCCGGCGGCGGAAGGGCGATGCCGGCGACGCGCGGACGCAGTAGCTGGCGGGACGAGCGGCATTGAAGCGGCGTGATGGAGCCGTCAAGCTTTGCCGACATGGAACCGCCGCATTATCCCGGCAAGCGTTTCGCCGCGCCAGCGAGCGCGGTGCTCGCGCTGTCGCTGCTCCTCAGCGCCTGTGGCGGCAACGCGCCGACGGTGCGCCATTCGCCGTCGGTGACCCATACCGTCTTCCCGGCCGTGTGGCCGATCGTGACGCCCGAAAACCCGGACGCCGCGAACGCCGTGCTGATGCGCGCGCTGTCGCTGGTCGGTACGCCCTACCGCTACGGCGGCAACACGCCGGAATCCGGGTTCGATTGCAGCGGCCTCGTCGGCTACGTCTTCCACGACGTGCTCTCGCGCCAGCTGCCACGCAATTCCGGGGAACTCGCCCGCCTCGGCGAAGGCGTGGGCTTCGAGCGCATGGCGACGGGCGATCTGGTGGTGTTCGGTGATGCCGCGTCGGTCAGCCACGTCGGCATCTACGTCGGCGAAGGGCGTTTCGTGCATGCCCCGAGCACCGGCGGGACGGTCCGCCTGGACCGGCTGGACGGCCCGTATTGGCGCGATCACTTCCGCGGCGCACGGCGCGTCCTGATGTGACGACCAAGCGGCCGGACGCCGGTCCGGGGCACAGCCGCCGTCACAACGCTGAAGTCCGTTTCTGGGACACCGGCCCCGCGAATTAACGGTCGTCTAACGTTCTGCTAACCAAACGCCTCCGTTCGGCGGGCATGATGCCCCCGTGACGAATTCGTGAGGTCCCGGTGATGACCGGAAACATTTTCAACCGCTCCTTCACCCGCGCCGCCCTGGCCGCCGTTCTGGCGCTGGCGGCCGCCCCGGCGTTCGCCGATCCGGCGACCACCACGGGCATGGGAGCGGACAGCGCCGACGCGCCGGCCGACTCGCGCGCCGCGCTGCCGGATTCGATGAGCCTGTCCGACCGCGCGCTGATGCTGGCGTCGGACATCAACCGCCTGATCGTGCCGGGCGCGCGTTCGACCTCGAACGCCACCGCCACGCCGGTCACCGGCCGCGCGCAGAGCGTCCTCGCCCGCGCGTTCGCCCTGCTCGGCACGCCGTATCGCTGGGGCGGCACGTCGACCGAAGGCTTCGACTGCAGCGGTCTCGTCGGTTACGTCTTCCGCAACGCCCTCGGCGTCGAGCTGCCTCGCGTCGCGCGTGAGCAGGCGCAGACCGGCATGCAGGTCGAGCGCAGCCAGCTCACCGCCGGCGACCTCGTGTTCTTCAGCACGCACAGCAGCGGCGTGGACCACGTCGGCATCTACATCGGCGACGGCAAGTTCCTGCACGCGCCGCGCACCGGTCGCGACGTCACCGTCTCCCAGCTCGACACGGGCTACTGGAACGGCAAGTTCGTCCAAGCGCGCCGCGTCGCCGGAATCTGAGTTCGACGCACTGCTTCGGTGTTCGAAGGCCGCCTCCGGGCGGCCTTCCTCGTTTCAGGCGTGCGTGGCCTTGACCACGTCTTCGAGCAGCGGCTCGATCCCGCGGCTCAGCGCCATCACCTGCTGCGCGTAGTCGGCGAGCCGCCGGTCGTTCTCGTCGACCGGCGTCCACGGCGGCACCGGGACCGGCTTGCCTTCCGGCTGATCGAGCGCGACGAACACGATCACGCAGTGCGTGCACAGGCGATCGCCCGATGCGGGATCCTTCGGGTCGCGCGCGCGGACTTCGATCGCGAAATGCATGCTCGTCGTGCCCGTATGCACGAGCTTGGCTTCGAGCGTGACGAGGTCGGAGATGCGGATCGGCGCGAGGAAGCGGATACCGCCGACCGCGACCGTCACCGAGTAGTGCCCGCTCCACGCGACCGCCGCGGCGTAACCGGCCTGGTCGATCCACTTCATGACCGCCCCTCCGTGCACCTTGCCGCCGTAGTTGACGTCGGTGGGCTGGGCGAGGAAACGCAGCGTGAGTTCGCGGTCGCTCATGCGCGACGGTGTACCACAGCCGCCGTCAGGCGGCTTCGGTTTCGGCGTCGAGTCCGCCGACGTCAGTGCGGCCCGCGTTGTAGACGTTGGTATCGAGCAGCCCGGTCTCGCGCGCGACCAGCACGGGTACCAGCACTTGGCCCGTCACGTTCGTCATCGTGCGCATCATGTCGAGCACGCGATCGATGGCGTAGAGGTAGCCGATGACCTGCAGCGGCAGGCCGGCCGCCGACAGCACCACCGTCGCCATCACCACCGCCGTGCCCGGCACCCCGGCCGTGCCGAAGCTGCCGAGCACCGACGCGATCAGCACGATGAAGTACTGGTCGGGCGTGAGCGGCACGCCGGTGTACTGCGAGATGAAGATCGCGCACAGCGCCGGATAGATCGCGCCGCAGCCGTCCATCTTGATCGACGCGCCGAGCGGCACGGCGAACGCGGCGTAGTCCTTGTCGACGCCCAGGTTGCGCGTCGCCGCATTGAGCGACGCCGGCATCGCTGCGAAGCTCGACGAACTCACGAACGCGACCTGCATCGCGGGGAACGCGCCCTTGAAGAAGCGCAGCGGATTGAGGCGATGCAGCAGCAGCAGGCCGCCGTAGCTCAGCACGATGTGCAGGCCGCAGGCGAGGTACAGCGCGATCACGAACTTGCCGAGCGGCAGCAGCTTCTCGAAACCGAATTCGCCGACGAGTGCGGCGATCAGGCCGAACGTGCCGATCGGCGTCATCTCGAGCACGAAGCGCGTGACCTGCACCATCAGGTCGCGGCCCTCGCCCATCAGCTCGCGCAGGCGCGGCACGCGGTCGCCGAGCTTCACCATCGCGAAGCCGAGGATGCCGGCCCAGAAGATCACAGGCAGGATCGAGCCCTTGCCGAACGCGAGCACCATTTCGCCCGCGGCGTTCTTCTTCTCGCCGATGCCGGTCATCGCGGCGAACGGGTTGTCGGGCACGACCGACAGCAGCACGTTCGACACGCTGGGCACGTAGCGCGGCACGTAGTCGGGGTCGACGGCCAGTTGCGTCACGCCGACGCCCGGCTGCAGCAGCGTGCCGACGCCGAGCCCGATGCCGACCGCGATCACCGCCGTCAGCGCGAACCACAGGAACGTACGACCGCCGAGCGCCGCCATCGACTTCTGCCCGTGCAGCGCGGCAACCGCGTTGACCACCGCGAAGAACACCAGCGGCACCGCGATCATCTTGATCAGGCGGACATAGAGGTCGCCGAGCGGGCCGAACCATGTCGCCGCCGCCGGCCCGAGCAGCCAGCCCGCGAGCGCGCCAAGCGCGAAGCCGAGCAGCACGCGCTTCCAGAAGCGGATCTTCAGCCAGGCGTGGACGAGGGACATGGGACGGGCCGGAAAGGTCAGGACTGCACCATAGCGAAGTGCGCGTCGTGGAACGATGCCGGGCGTGACGCCGCAGCGTCCCGCCAGCGTGACCGACCGCACGACTGCGAACGGCCGACGCGAACGGTCACGCCCGATCGGCATAATCGGCCGCCTTCGCCCCTGCCGTGTCGTCCATGCATCGCCTTCTTCCCGCGGGCCTCGCGCTCGCCACCACGCTGCTCTGCGGCGCCTGCGCCACCACTGCGCCGACCGCGGCCGCCTACACCGTCGACGTCCCCACCATCCAGCACCCTGCCGGCGAAACCACGGCGTGGTGGGTCCGCAACGGCGCCGCGCAGGCCGCCGAGCGCGGCGCGATGGGCGGGCATGCGAAGAATGTGATCGTCTTCCTCGGCGACGGCATGAGCCTGACGACCGTCGCCGCCGCGCGCATCCTCGAAGGCCAGCGCAACGGCCATCCGGGCGAAGAGAACCGCCTGAGCTGGGAAGACTTCCCGTACACCGCGCTCAGCAAGACCTACAACACCGATTCGCAGACGCCGGACTCGGCCGGCACGATGAGCGCGATCGCGACGGGCGTGAAAACGCGCATCGGCGTGATTTCCGTCGGCCCCGAAGTGCCGCGCGGGAATTGCGAACAGGCGAAGCTGCACCCGACGACGACGCTGTGGGAACTCGCCGCGTCGCAGGGCATGGATGTCGGCATCGTGACGTCCACGCGCGTGACGCATGCGACGCCGGCTGCAACGTTCACCCACGTGCCCGATCGCAACTGGGAAGTCGACGAGGAGATGCCGGAGGACGCGCGCGCCGCGGGCTGCATCGACATCGCGCGCCAGCTCATCGAGTCGCCGCTCGCCGATCGGGTGAAGGTGCTGATGGGCGGCGGACGTTCGAACTTCATGCCCGCCGCGGACGAGGACCCCGAATACGCCGACAAGCACGGCCTGCGCCTCGACGGCCGCGACCTCATCGGCGAATGGCGCACGAAGCATCCGGGCGGCGCCTATGTGTGGAATGCGAAGCAGCTCGCCGATGCGCCGGCCGGTGCGCCTGTGCTCGGCCTGTTCGACCCGAGCCACATGCACTACGTCGCCGATCGCGACACCGACAAGGGCGGCGAACCCGACCTCGCGACGATGACGCGCGAAGCCGTCTCGCGACTTTCGAAGAGCGGCACCGGCTACGTGCTGCTCGTGGAAGGCGGCCGCATCGACCATGCGAACCACGAAGGCAACGCATATCGCGCGCTGACCGAAACCATCGCCTTCAGTGATGCCGTGCGCGCGGCGATGCAGGCGACGTCCGCCGACGACACGCTGATCCTCGTCACCGCGGACCACTCGCACACGCTGAGCTTCGTCGGCTATCCGCAGCGCGGCAATCCGATCCTCGGCAAAGTGAAAGGCAGCAGCGGCGAAGGCGACGGCAAGACGGAATACGCGCTCGATGCGACCGGCCGCCCGTACACCACGCTCAACTACTCGAACGGTCCCGGCTATACCGGCGCGACCGATCAGCAGCCCGAAGGCACGAAGCATTACCCGCACCTCGTCAGCGGTGCGCAGGAAGCCACCAAGGGCCGGCCCGACCTGACGCGCGTCGACACCACCGACAAGGACTACATGCAGGAAGCGCTGGTGCCGATGGCCTCGGAAACGCACGGCGGCGACGACGTCGGCATCTGGGCGCGCGGCCCGGGCAGCGAGGCGATCCGCGGCTCGCTCGAGGAGAACTCGATCTTCCACGTGCTGCTGCAGGCGACGCCGCGTCTCCGCACCGCGGTGTGCAAGGCCGGCGGCTGCGATGCGCATGGCGTGCCGGTGACGATGCCGGCGACGATCGTTCCGAGGCTCTGACGTCGGCGATTGACCGCTGCGCGAGTGCGTTGGCGGTCGGTCCTAGTGCGTTCGCGATTGCTCGCGTTTCGTGCTCGACGGCGCCTGTCGAACAGGTGTTAGCCGCGAGCGCCGCCGTGCTTGGCTTCTGCGCCGCCCGGATCAGAACGGCTTGGCGAGCACCAGGTAGACGATCACGACGAGCAGCAACACCGGCACTTCGTTGATGATGCGCAACGTGCGCGATGTCGGAATCGCTTCGCCACGTGCCGCGCGCTTGAGCCAGCGCCCGCTCACGATGAAGAACGCGAGCATCACGATCACGAGGCCGATCTTCGCGTGCAGCCAGCCGTTGCCCGGTGCGAACCACACGGGCATGCCGGCGATGACCTTGCCGCCGAGTGCGAGCAGCAGGCCGAGCGCGAACGCGAAGCCGAACATCATGTGGCCGAAGCGATAGAGCCGCCGGCCCATCAGCACGAGGCGTTCGCGCACCGCTGGAACATCGCCCGCTTCCGCGATGTTGATGAGGATGCGCGGCAGGTAAAACACCGACGCCATCCACGCCATCACGAACACGACGTGGGCGGTCTTGATCCAGAAATAGGCCATGGCGGAGCGCGCTTCGATCGGGGCCGGTAGGATGCCACGCGCATCGCGCACCGTCCGTCCACGGCGACCTCCATGACCAAGCACTACGACCGCGACTATTTCGAACGCTGGTATCGCGACCCCGCGCTTCGACGCGAGGCGATCGGCGGTGCGGCGCGGCTCGCGCGCAAGGTGGCGCTCGCGGTCGCGACGGCCGAGTACTGGCTCGAACGTCCTCTGCGCAGCGTGCTCGATGTCGGCTGCGGCGAGGGCGCGTGGCAGCCCGCGCTGAAGAAGCTGCTGCCGAAGGCGGCGTACATCGGGTTCGACAGCAGCGCGTATGCGGTCGAGCGCTACGGGCGTCGCCGCAACGTGCACCTCGCGACGTTCGGCGACTTCGCATCGCTGCGGCCCTGCCCGCCCGCCGACCTCGTCGTCTGCAGCGACGTCATGCACTACCTCGAGGCGCGCGAGCTCGACGCCGGTCTGCCGGGCCTCGCCGAGTTGTGCGCTGGCGTCGCATTTCTCGAGACGTTCACCCGCGAGGACGAGATCGAAGGCGACACCGCGGGCTTCCGTCGTCGCCCTCCACGCTTCTATCGCGAGCGTTTCGAGGCCGCGGGATTCACCGCGCTGGGCTCGCATCTCTGGCTGTCGCCGGCGCTTGCCGACGAGGCAGCCGCGCTGGAAATTCCCGCCTGAACGAGCCGGACCCGCTTCACATTCCGGCGTCAAGCCCCTGCGCTATGCTGCGGTGCAACGGGGGGATCCGAATGCTCTATCAGATGCATGAACTCGGCCGGGCCTGGCTCGCGCCGATGACCTACTGGGCCGATGCGATGAGCAAGGCCTTCGGCGCGCCGGGCAGTTGGCTGTCGTCGATGCCGGGCGCGTCGCAGATGGCGGCGGGCTCCGAGCTGTTCTACCGCCTCGGCAAGGATTACGAGAAGCCGCGCTTCGACATCCGCGATGTCGAGGTCGATGGCCGCAGCTATGCGGTGATCGAACGCGAGGCGCTGCACAAGCCGTTCTGCCGACTGCTGCATTTCAAGCGCTATGCCGACGACGCTGTGAGCGTCGAAGCCTTGCAGGGTGCGCCGACGGTGCTCGTCGTCGCCCCGCTCTCCGGTCACCACGCCACGCTGCTGCGCGACACCGTGCGCACGCTGCTGCGCGACCACGACGTCTACATCACCGACTGGATCGACGCGCGCATGGTGCCCGCCGCGGACGGCCCGTTCCACCTCGACGATTACGTGCTCTACGTCGAGGAGTTCATCCGTCACATCGGCACGCAGAACCTGCACGTGATCAGCGTCTGCCAGCCGACGGTGCCGGTGCTCGCGGCGGTGTCGTTGATGGCCGCGCGCGGCGAGCCGACGCCGAAGTCGCTGGTGATGATGGGCGGCCCGATTGATACACGCGAGAACCCGACGCAGGTGAACGATCTCGCCACGCACAAGCCGATGTGGTGGTTCGAGACGCAGCTGATCCATCCGGTGCCGGTGCCGTATCCGGGCGCGGGCCGCCGCGTGTATCCGGGCTTCCTGCAGCACATGGGCTTCGTCGCGATGAATCCGGAGCGGCATTTCCAGTCGCACTGGGACTTCTACGAGAACCTGCTGAAGGGCGATCTCGACGACGCCGAATCGCATCGTCGTTTCTACGACGAGTACAACGCCGTGCTCGACATGCCGGCCGAGTACTACCTCGACACGGTGCGCATCGTGTTCAAGGAACACCTGCTGCCGAAGGGCGAATGGGAAGTGCGCGGCCAGCGCGTCGATCCGTCGAAGATCCATGACACCGCGCTACTCACCATCGAGGGCGAGCTCGACGATATCTCCGGCCGCGGCCAGACGCGCGCGGCGCAGAAGCTGTGCAGCGGTATTCCCGAGGCGGACCGCCAGCACCTCGTCGTCGAAGGCGCGGGCCATTACGGCATCTTCAGCGGGCGCCGCTGGCGCACGCAGGTGTATCCGAAGGTGCGCGATTTCTTCGCGACGTATTCGTCGAAGTGATTTGATCGACGCAACGAAAAACGGGCGCCTTGAAGGCGCCCGTTTCGTTTGCGGAGTTCAGATGCGTCAGGCCGGCGACGACTTCACCAGCATCGTCTTCGCGATCTGGCCGTGCAGCTTGCCGACGCCGCGGGCGAGGTGCAGGGTCGCGAACAGCAGCACGATGCCACCGACGAACACGAACGGCAGGCCCCAGTAGTTCACGCCGCTGATCGTGAATTCGTCGAACGGCGCCCAGCCGGCCCATGCGAACAGCGCGAGTACCGGCGCAGCGATGAAGCCCGCGGCGATCGACAGCAGCGTCACCGCGACCGTGAAGTAGATGATGCCCAACGGCAGCATCAGCAGCATGTAGAGCATCGAGCCCCACGTGCGCGGGTCGACGAACAGCTCGCGGATGCGTTCGAGCAGCGTGCCGTCCTTCGCGACGTAGGTCGGACGACGCGGCATGCGCTCACCGAGCATCACTTCGACCAGTCGCCCTTCGACCAGGGAGAGCACGCGCACCGAACCGAAGAACAGGATCACGAACGGGATGCCGATGATCAGCACGGCGAGACCAGCACTCATCGAAAGCCCCGTCACCACCCACGTGAAGTAGAAGATGCCGGTCGCGAGCGAGAGCAGCATGTAGAACAGCGCGGCGTACGTGCGCGGCTCGGCGGCGACGCCGAAGAAGCGCGCGAGCGCCGAGCGGGCGGCGGGCCGCTTGGGCGGCTGCAGCGCGGTTTGCACGCGCGCCTCGGTGTCGCGGTAGATGTCGGCGACCTCGTTCGGTGCGCCGTAGCTACCGGCGACTTCCGCGATGACCTCGGCTTCGGAACGCCCGGGGTTCGCGGCCATCTCCGAGCGCAGGTAATCCTCGGCGTCGTAGAGCGCGTCCTGGATGAGCGCGGGGTCCGCGCCGGCGAGGGCGACGCGCAGGCGTTCGAGATAGTCGGCAATCGTGGCCGGCGGGCGCGGCAGGTCGGTGAAGGACGTGGCGGCGTTCATGCGAGGTCTCCCCGGGAGACGGACGAGTCGGTGGATGGATGGGCGGCCAGCGGGCCGAGCACGGCGTCGACGGAGTCGCGCGTGGCGCGCCAGGCGTCGGCCCAGCGTGCGAGCACGACGCGGCCGGCGTCGTTGATGCGGTAGTAGCGGCGCGGCGGGCCGGAGACGGAGGGCTCGACGAAGCTCTCGAGCAGGCCGTTGCCTTCGAGGCCGCGCAGCACGGGGTACAGCGCGCTCTGCTTGCCGCTGAGCACGCCTTCCAGCTGCTCCAGCCGCTTGGCGATCTGGTAGCCGTACATGGGCTCGGTGGCGTCGCCGAGCACGGCCAGCAGCGCCAGCGAGACGGTGCCCGCGCTCAGCTCCTTCTGGAACTTGCGCAGCTGCAGGTCGAGATCGGGTTCGTGTTCGGGTTGGGCGGACATGGCGAAGGCTCGTCCTAGGGTCGAGTTCACTCTAGTGCGAACTCCGCTATAGCGAGCCTGCCATACGTCATGGGGACCGACGTCATGGCTGGATTGACCCGTGGGTGGGGCCCGGACCCCGTAAGGACGCCGGGGTGCAGCGCCCGGGCGCGACCAGCGAGCAGCAGGGCCGGCAGCAAAGTCGCTGTGGTTTTGGCCACCACGGCGGACGCGGCGCTCGCGCGTCGCGAAAGAGCCGATCGCACCGCGGCGTGCAGCCCGAGCAGCCGCTGCGCCAGAATCGGCGGACCACCTTGGGGAATCCGCCATGCCGACGCTGCGCCCGCTCGCCGTTCCGCTGTCCTGTGCCCTCGCCTGCCTCGCGTTCGGCGCGCACGCCGCCACGCCGAAGGCGCCCGCCACGCCGGCGAAGGTGATGTCCATGCAGGAGATCATCGACGCCTCCAAGCCGTCCGACTGGCGCGCGCTCGATCCGGCGAACACGCTGTACATGGATCTCGCGAACGGCCATCGCGTCGTCATCGAACTCGCGCCGCACTTCTCGCCCAAGCACGTCGCGAACGCGCGCACGTTCGCGAAGGAGGGCTACTGGAACGGCCTGGCGATCGTGCGTTCGCAGGACAACTTCGTCGTGCAGTGGGGCGACCCGGACAGCGACGACCAGGCCAAGCGCAAGCCGCTCGGCGGCGCGATCAAGAAGCTGCCTGCGGAGTTCACCAGCCGCGATGCATCGCTGACGAAAACGTGGACGCGCCTGCCCGACGTCGACGGCTGGGCGCCGCAGGTCGGTTTCGCCGATGGCTTCCCGGCCGGCCACGATCCCAAGGCCGGCACGTACTGGATGGCGCATTGCTACGGCGCCGTCGGCGCGGGCCGCAACGAAGCGGCCGATTCGAGCGACGCGACGGAGCTCTACGTCGTGACGGGCCAGTCGCCCCGCCAGCTCGATCGCAACATGTCGATGATCGGCCGCGTCGTGCAGGGCATGGAGTGGCTGTCGACGATTCCGCGCGGCCCGGGTGCGATGGGGTTCTTCGAAAAGCCCGAGCAGCGTGTCGGCATCGCGTCGATCAAGCTGGCGTCGGACGTGCCGGCCGCCGAGCGCACGAACCTCGAACTGATGCGCACCGAGTCCGCGGTGTTCAAGCAGCTCGTCGAATCGCGCCGCAATCGTCGCGACGCGTTCTACAAGGTGCAGGCGCACCACATCGACCTGTGCAACGTGCCGCTTCCGGTGCGCGAAGCGAAGTCCTGACGGTCAGCGCGTGATCATCGGCGGCGCGACGACCGCGCGCGCCGCCGGTTGCGTCGGACGCCCGTTCGCGACCTTGAGCGCGGCCTCTGTCGCGGCGACGGCATCGTCCTTACCGGACGCCGTGTTGGTGGCGGGCTTTGCCGCTGCATTCGACACGGCCGGAATCGGCACGATGTCCGGCGTGACGTTCGACAACGCGATCGCCTTGCGCGCGACCAGCGGACCGGCGTCCATCGACTTCGGCACCGGCGGCGGATCGTTCGGCTTGCCGTCGCCCGCGAGGCGCGGTTCATCGCTTTCGGCAGCGATGCGCTCGGCTTCCTGGCTCAGCACGACCAGCGAGATGCGGCGATTCTTCGGATCGGCCGGATCGTTGCGATTGAACGGCACCGACGACGACAGGCCGACGACGCGCGCGAGCTTTTCCTCGCGCATGCCGCCTTCGATCAGCGCACGGCGCGCCGCATTCGCACGATCGGCCGACAGTTCCCAGTTGCTGTAACCGATCTTCGCTGCATAGCGGAACGTATCGGTGTGGCCGCTGATCGCGACGCGGTTCGGCACCTGGTCGACGTACCGCGCGAGTTCCACCAGCAACGACTTGGTGTACGGCTTCAGGTCCGGCGAACCCGAATCGAACATCGGCCGGTTCTGCGCGTCGATGATCTGGATGCGCAGGCCTTCCGGCGTGATGTCGATGAGCAGCTGGTCCTTGAACGGTTTGAGCGCCTGGCTCTGGCCGATCGCCTTCTGCAGATCCTGCTTGAGGATCTCGAGCTTCTTCTTGTCGGCCTGTTCGAGCGCCTTGCGCGCGGCTTCGGCGTCGGCGTTTTTGCCGTTGCCGAGGCCCGGAATCTTGGCCGCGCCCGCGCCCGGCGGATTGCGCACCTGCTGGAACATCTTGATCGGCGTATCGCCCGCACCGCCGGGACCCATCTTGCCCTGCACCATCGTGCTGGTGCGGCCGCGCACCGCGCTCGGGTTCTTGAAGTAGTCGGCGATGCCGCCGAGCTGCTCCTGCGGCATCTGCGCGACGAGCCACATCACCATGAAGAACGCCATCATCGCGGTGACGAAGTCGGCGTACGCGACTTTCCACGACCCGCCGTGATGCCCGCCGCCGCCCTTCTTGCGGCGTTTGATCAGGATGATCGGCGGCTGTTGCTGCTGCGCGGCCATGGATCAGCCCTTGGCCGCCTTGAGATCCGCTTCCAGGTCCTGGAACGACGGACGCACGTCGGAGAACAGCAGCTTGCGTGCGAACTCGATGGCGACGCTCGGCGCGTAGCCGCGCAGCGACGCGATCAGCGCCATCTTGACCACTTCGAACGCCTTGCCGTCCTCGTGCGCGCGGTTCTCCATCGCACTCGCGATCGGGCCGACGAAGCCATACGACACGAGGATGCCGAGGAACGTGCCGACCAGCGCCGACGCGACCTTCTCGCCGATCTCGGCGGGCGCCGCGCTGCCGACGATCGACATCGTGTTGATGATGCCGAGCACCGCGGCCACGATGCCGAAGCCCGGCAACGCGTCGCCGACCTTCTGCACCGAATGCGCGGGTTCCAGCGCTTCGTGGTGATGTGTTTCCAGCTCGTACTCGAGCAGCGACTCCAGCTCGTGCGGCGCCATGTTGCCGCCGACGATCAGGCGCAGGCAGTCGGTGATGAAGTCGAGCATGTGATGGTCCGCGAGGACCTTCGGATACTTCTGGAAGATCGAGCTGTCGTTCGGCTGCTCGATGTGCGCTTCGATGGCCATCATGCCTTCGCGACGCATCTTCACCAGCAGCTCGTAGATGAGCTTCAGGAGATCGACGTAGTCCTCGCGCTTGTACTTCGGGCCCTTCAGCACGCCCTTCACGCCGGCGAGCGAGGCCTTGATCGTCTTGATCGGCGTGGCGACCACCCACGAGCCGAGCGCCGAACCGCAGATCACCACGATCTCGTTGACGTGCCACAACGCCAGCAGCTTGCCGCCGACCATCATGAAGCCGCCAAGCACGCTCGCGATGACGACAAACGCGCCGATGATCAGGTACATCCGTGTGCTCCAGCGCTGCGGGGGACTCGACACGGAAGCTATCGGCGACCGGGGCCGCTTCTTGAGGTCGGGCCTGTTCAGCGACCTACGGCCGCTCGCTGTTGGCGCACCGGTCACACCGGCGCGACCAGCATCGGAAGCTGGACCCGCAGGAGCCCGACCATGAATCCGAATACCCCTCACGGCCCCAATCGCGATGCCGGCGCGCGCCTCTACGAGAACTTGCCGTCCCTGACCGACCACGGCTGGGCCGGAACCGGCCGCGCGGACGACTCGTTCGGCCCGCCCGAGATCGGCGGCCCCCAGGAACCGCGCTACGACCTCCGCCAGGAAGAGGACCGCGCGATCAAGCGCTCGACGCATCGCGCCATGCATGCGCGCCGCGGCACGAAGAACGCGACGCGTTCGGACCTGCTCATCGCCGAGGAACTCAACGAGCGGCTGCGCGACGACGAACTCGTCGATGCGTCGGAGATCCTCGTCACCGTCGACGAAGGCCGCGTCGTGCTCGCCGGCGACGTGCCGACGCGCTGGATGAAGCATCGCGCCGAGGACATCGCCGATGCGATCCGCGGCGTCGTCCATGTCGAGAACCGCATCCACGTCGACAACGGCATCGCCTCGTTCGGCCCCGGCGGCGCGGTGCGCAGCGGGCTCAACCAGCCCGGCAGCGGCTTCTCCAGCTCGCCGCCGAACGAGGACTGGCAGCCGCGCGATTCGCGCGTCGACTGAACCCATTGCCCTCGAAAACGAAAACGCCCGCATCTCGCGGGCGTTTTCGCATCACAGGTCGCAGTGCCGATCAGAAGCCGTACCAGAACCTTGCGAAGTACGCGCGGCCGTTCAGGCCGAACTGCACGCTCTCGTAGATGTGACCGTTGTCGGTCTCGTTCGGATCCTGCCGCGTCGGGAAGACGTCGAACAGATTGGTGACGCCCACCGTGAACTTCGCCTTTGGCGTGAACGCGTAGGTGCCGCTAATGTCGGCGGAGGTCTTCGCGTCGTAGTGCTGGTTCGGAACGCCCGCGGCGGTGCCGGAGAACGTACCGAGTTCCTGCGGACCGAAGTGGATGATCTTCAGGTTCGCGTTCCACTGCGCGCGCGTCCAGTCGAAGCCGAGCACGGCCTTGCGATCCGGCGCGCCGTTCTCGACGAACAGGCGATCGCGCTCCGGCAGCAGCGCATCCTCGCGGCCGGCAAGCGACGCCGGCGCGTTCACCTTCGTCACTTCGGTGCGTCCGAAGTTGGCGGCGAGGAATGTGTCGAGCGCACCGCCCCACAGCGTCGAATGGTTCGACAGCGTGAGGTCGAGGCCCGTCGTGCGCGTGTTCACCGCGTTGACGAAGAATCGCGCGCTGCCGATGTCGCGCGCGGCCAGGATCGCGCCGATGTTCGGGTCGTCCGTGCCGAATTCGCCGGTGAGGATGACGCGGTCGTCGATGTCGATGCGGTAGGCGTCGGCCGTGAACGACAGCGCACGCGACGGCGTCCAGGTGAAGCCGAGCGTCGCGCTCTTCGACGTCTCTTCCTTCAGCGACGGAATGCCCGCCGCCTGCGCCAGCGCGCTGTCGTTCGCGGCGATCACGATGTCGACCGGCTGGCCGCTGATGAAGTCGGTGATCGTCGACGAGAAGTACTTCTGCTGCAGCGACGGCGCACGGAAGCCGCTGCTGTACGAGCCGCGCAGCAGGAAGGTGTCGGTGACCTTGAACGCGCTCGCGATCTTGCCGTTGAGCGTCGAGCCGAAGTCGCTGTAGTCCTCCCAGCGCGCGGCGAGGTCGGTGGTCCAGCGCGAGGTCAGGTCGAGTTCCACGTCGACGTACAGCGCATCGCTCTTGCGGCTGCGATTCGTCACGTCGCCCGGCTGGAAGCCCGGGAAGCCCTGGCTGCCCGCGTTGCCGCCGGTGCCCGCGCCGTCCGCGTCGATGTACGAGTTCGGCTCGCCCGCGCGGATGCGGTAGCGCTCCTCGCGATGCTCGGCGCCGAACGCCACGTTCATGCCCTGCAGCACGCCGTCGTAGAAGCGCGAAAGGTCGAGGTTGGTGGTGTTCTGCTCGAACGAGAAGCCGCCGGCGTCGAAGCGGTCCTGGCTGACGGCCGGACGGCCTGCGAGCGCTTCGGCGTTCGCGATCGACGCATTGAGCGTGTGGTTGATGTCGTAGCGCAGCTCGTTGTAGCCGTGCGTCTGCGAGAGATCCCAATGCCACAGGCCGACGTCGCCACGCAGGCCGAGGATGCCGTAGCGGTCCTGCAGGTCGCCGTCGATGAAGGGCACGAAGCCGTCGGGATACATCGCCGCGGAGTTGCGCGACGGGATGTCGTCGCTGCCCACGCCACCGCGCGCGAACGCGGCCGACGACGCGGCGCGGCTCTGCATGCCGGCGGTGAAGTACAGCGTCGCGGCTTCGCCCAGCGGCTGGTCGCCGTTGAGGTAGAGCGTGCGGTTGATGACCTGCGAGTCGCCGATGATGCGCAGCGGGTTCTCGGCCGTCGCGCGATTGGAGCGGCCGCGGTCCTGCCACTCACCGGTCACCGAAAGCGAGCCGCCGGTCGCGAGTTTCATGCCGCAGTACGCCGACGCCAGCCAGTTCTCGCCGTCGCCGCGCGAATACTGGCCCCAACCCAGCGCGCTCTCGCAGCCTTCGCGGCGCTTGAGCGCGATGTTCATGACGCCCGCGATCGCGTCCGAGCCGTACTGCGCCGCCGCGCCGTCGCGCAGCACTTCGATGCGGTCGATCGCCATCACCGGGATGGCGTTGAGATCGGTGCCGGTGTTGCCGCGGTCGCGCGCGCCGTAGATGTTCACCAGCGACACCGTGTGGTGGCGCTTGCCGTTGACCAGCACCAACGTCTGGTCGGAGCCGAGTCCGCGCAGCGCGGCGCCGTCGACGAGGTCCGCGCCGTCCGCGCCGGTCTGCCGCGTCGAGATGAAGGACGGCACCGTGGCCTGCAGCGATTGCGCGAGGTCGAACTGTCCACCGGTCTCGGCCTGACGCTGCATCGGCAGCACGTCGACCGGCACCGGCGTGGTGGTCTCGGACGAACGCTGCACGCGACGCGAGCCGATCACCGCGACGGTGTCGAGCTGTTTCGCGGTCGATGTATCAGTGGTCGACGTCGCGTCCTGCGCATGGGCGCGATACGGCGCGGCGAGCACGAGCACGGCCGCGATCGTCGAACACAGAACGGCGCGACGCGAAAGGTCGATTGGTCCCTGCATCTGGTTGTCCCCGAAGAAGTGATCCCCCGCACGGAATCTAGCGGGACAAACGCCACGCGTCCACGCGATGAACCGCTCAGGGACCTTGCGAATCCATCACGCCGCCTTTGCCGCTGGCGTCCTAGCTTCGAAATCGCCCCACCACAGGAAGTCCCCACCATGCCCGTGATGCGAATGCGAGTGACCGGGAGCGACCACCACGCCCGCGCCATCGGCAATCTGCTGGCGAGCATCGACGGCATCGAGCATGTCGAGGAAGTCGCCGACCTGATGCCGCATCTGGACGACGACGACTCCAGTTCCGCCGGCCTGCCCGATGACCAGGGCCCCGGCGTGCACGAACTCGAGATCGAAGCCGGCAACGACTACACCGTGCGCCGCGTGCGCGATGCGGTGGAAGCGCTGGCCTACGACCTCGACGTGCTCGTCGAGTTCGAGAACGACGACGACTGGAACAGCTGAGGCCTGACCGTGCGCCGCATGCCCTGCCTGTCCCGTGTCGAATGCCGCCCCGCGCGCGAACCCGCGCGCCTCCTCGGCCCGTCGCAGGGAGCCTGATCGTGCAGGGCCGGCCGCGCGAGATGCTGCTGTCGGACCGAACGCCGCGGACCAGTGCGTTTCTCGCGAACGCGCCGGCCGTTTTCGGCAGCGGCGTGCCCGCGGTCGACGGCATCCGGGTCGGCATCGGCGGCTGGACGTACGCGCCGTGGCGGCACACGTTCTATCCGCAGGGCCTGGTGACGCGGCGCGAGCTCGAATACGCGAGCCGGCGCTTCTCCACGCTGGAGATCAACACGACGTTCTACGGCGCCCGGCGCGCGTCCGAATACGCGCAGTGGCGCGAGCAGACACCGGACGGTTTCGTGTTCTCGGTCAAGGCGCCGCAGCACATCACGCAGCGCGGCCCGCTCGCGAAGTGCGGCAAGGCGGCGTGGGCCTTCCTCAACGGCGGGCTGGCCGAGCTCGGTGACCGCCTCGGCCCCGTGCTGTGGCACATGCCGCCCAGCCGCGTGTTCGATGCCGACGATCTCGCCGCCTTCCTCGACCTGCTGCCCCGCACGCTCGACGGCCGCCCGCTGCAGCACGTGATCGAGCCGGGACATCCGAGCTTCGTCGATCCGCGCTACGTGGAAGTGGCCCGCGACTTCGGCGCCGCCACCGTATTCACCGACGCGCCCGACCTGCCGGCCTTCGGCGACGTCACCGGCCACGTCGTCTACCTGCGCCTGATGCGGTCGCGCGTCGACGTCGCGGAAGGCTACGAGAGCGACGACGTCGACGCGTGGCTCGAACGTGCGCGCCTATGGGCGCATGGCGATGCGCCCGCCGACATTCCGCGATTGGCCGAGCCCGCTGCGCCGCGCGCGCGCGACGTGTTCGTCTATTTCATCAGCGGCGCGAAGCAGCGCAACCCGGCCGCCGCGATGTCGATGATCTCGAAGCTGCTACGCCGCTGACGCGACGCGCTTGTGCGCTTCGGCGATCACGCGCACGTTCGACAACGTCACCGAACCCACCAACAGCAGCCGCATGTCATCGACGATGCGCGCGGCGAGCCACGCCTCGTCAACGGCGTCGCCGGGGATTTCGAGGCGGAAATCCCAGCCGCACAGGCCGCCGCCATTGCTGAACGCGATTTCGAAGTCGAAGACGGCGCGGTGCTGGACGTCGCTCATGGCGTCCGCTCGGTGATCCGGACCGCTTCCCGATCGAGGCGGCGGGGACTTGCGGGTGCGATGCGGGACGCCCGCGAACGCACCCGCGCACCAAAGTCCTCGACCAGGCGCTTGCGGCTGCTGGCGGGATATTCCGGCGGCGCGAACGGCATCGCGGCATCGGCATAGATGTCGAGGAGCGTCAGCAGCGGCGCGACATCGCGATCCTCGATCGTCTCGCGCGCGGCGTAGCGCGTCAGGTGCTCCTGCAGCAGCTCCTTGCGGACGATCGACGCCACCGAACCGCAGTCGCGCACGCACAGCCCGAATGTCCCGTTCATGAGGTACGTCCACGCCGTGCTGCAGCGTGCATGGATCGCCGCGTCGCGCGGCGTTCCATCGGGTGCGAAGCAATCCTCGATGCGGAGCAGCTCGCGGTCCGTGCGGCGCAATGCGGCCGCGAAGCGACGTTCGAATCCGCGGCGCAGCGCTGCCGGCGCATCGTCGAGGCCGACGCGCGCGATGACCTGCAGCGCGCGTCGCACCCATCGCTTCGTGCCGGGATGGAAGTACGCCCCCGGTGCGGCATCCATGCCGGCGAATTCGCCGAACACGACCGACGTCAGCACACCCTGCGCATGGACCCGGTACGACGGCGCGGGAACGATGCCTGCGTCGACGAGCGCGTCGAGCGTTCTTTCTGCGACCCCGCATTCCGAGGCGAGGCGCTCTGACGTCCAGTACTGCGCCGCGAGGTATCGCGCGACGGACATCGCGATCACTTCGCCCGCTGGCTCATCGCCACGCTGCCAAGGATCAGCGCGCCGGCGATCAGCATGCGCAGCGTCGGGGCTTCGCCGAGCAGCATCCACGCCCACGCAACGCCGAACAGCGGCACGAGGTAGGTCACCGTCGACGCCCTGCCCGCGCCGATGCGCGCGATCAGCCGGTAGTACATGACGAAGGCGATGCCCGTGCACATCACGCCGAGCAGCACGACCGACAGCCACGCGTGTGCGGACGGCATCGTCGACGGCCACTGCGCGATGCCGAACGGCAGCACGAGAATCGCGCTGCACAGCAGCGTCGCAGGCGCCACGGCCTTTGCCGGAAGACCCGTGAGATGGCGACGCACGAGATTGATGCCGATGCCGTACAGCAGCGCCGCGGCCGAGCCGGCCATCACGGCCGGCGCGATATCGGCACCAGCGATGCGGCCGCTCGCGAGAACCACGACGCCGGCGAAACCGACGGCAAGCGTGATGCTCCGCGCGAACCCGATCTTCTCGCCGAAGAACAACGCACCGACCAGCGCGGTGAACAGCACCGTCATCGCATTGCAGATCGCGCCGACGCCTGCCGGCGCGCGTTCGGCGCCCCAGGCGAACAGCAGGAACGGAATCGCGGAGTTGATCGCGCCGATGAGCGCGAGCTTCGGCCACAGGCGCAGCGGGAACGACGCACGCGCCTTCCACAGGAACGGCAGCAGCACGATCGCGCCGAGCGCGAGCCGCAGTTCGACCAGCGCCGCCGGCCCGAACTCGGACGCCGCGACGCGCATGAAGAGGAACGACGCGCCCCAGATCGCACCGAGCACGCCGATCTCGAGCGGCGTCGCCCAGCGTGCAGTGGTAGAGGGAGCGATCGGTGCGGCGGAAGCGTTCACGGCCATGGGCATCCTCCGGATGGCGCAGGCTCCGCCGGGCGCGCCGCCGACGCTATCCGCATCGTGCGCACCGTCGGCCATGAGCCAGTTTGGTGTCGGAACCCATTGTCCGCGCACCGTGGGCCGGCACAAGCGCATACTTTGGAGGCCCGACCCAAATCTGATTTGAGGCTCCGATGAGCACCCGTGCGGAATGGCTTTCGGCTCTGGCCGCCTTCGAATCCGCGGCGCGCCACCAGAACTTCGCCCACGCCGGCGAGGAGCTGCACATCACCGCCAGCGCGGTGAGCCACCACGTGCGCAAGCTCGAATCGCGTCTGGGGCTGCCGCTGTTCCAGCGCCATGCGCGCGGAGTCGCGCTGACCGCTGCCGGGCGGCAGCTCGCCGACGCCGCCAGCAGCTCGCTCGCGGACCTCGAGGACGTGCTGCGCGGCCTCAAGGCGTCGAGCGAGGACCGCGACCTCGTGCGTATCGCGACGCTCCACTCCTTTACCTGCACATGGCTGATGCCGCGACTCGCGCGATTCGCCGACGCCCACCCCGGCATCCGCCTGAGCATCGAAACCGGCTTCGCGCTCGCCCGCTTCGACGACAGCGGCCCCGACCTCGCGATCCGCCATGGCTCGGGCCAGTGGCCGGGTACGCAGGCGACCAAGCTGATGGACGAGCACCTGTACCCCGTCGCCGCGCCGCACATGCCCGGATTCGCGACAACGAAGACGGCGCGCGACGTCGCCGCCCTGCCGCTGGTCTCGGACAACGCACGGCAGGGCTGGCACGACTGGTTCCGCGCCGCGAAAGTGCTCGGCGTGACGCCGGACGAACGCTTCCGCTTCACCGATTCAACGGGCGCACTCGAAGCGTCCGCCACGGGCCTCGGCGCGGTGCTCGCGCGAGAGCACATCGTCGCGCCGTACATCACCAACGGACGGCTGGTGCAGTTGCCCGGGCCGTCGCTCGTATCGCGCTGGTCGTACTACGTCGTGCTGCCGACGCATCGTCGCCTGCGCCCAGCCGCGCGCACGTTCGTCGACTGGGTGATCGAGGAAGCGCGGGCGCAAGGCGGCTGACCGCGGCGCGGCGCAGCGGTCCGACTCGGCCGCGGCCGATCACCGTGTCGCGCAACGCAAGCGTCGATCTGCGAACGCGTGCCGCGATCGATCGACATGCGTGTCCGTTGCGACGCGATAATGACGCGATGTCGACCCCCGAAACCCGCCGCGCCTTCCTGCAGATCCACGTCTGCGTCGTCCTCTGGGGCTTCACGGCCATCCTCGGCAAGCTGATCACGCTGCGCGCGCTGCCGCTGGTGTGGTGGCGCATGCTGTTCGTGGTCGCGGCCCTGGCGTTCGTGCCCCGCGTGTGGCGCGGACTGCGTGCGATGCCGGGGCGCATCGTCGCGGCGTATGCGGGCATCGGTGCGCTCGTCGCACTGCACTGGCTGACGTTCTACGGCTCGATCAAGTTGTCGAACGCGTCCGTCGGCGCAACGTGCATCGCGCTCGGCACGGTCTTCACCGCGATGGCGGAGCCGTGGCTCGCGAAAACGAAATTCCAGCCGCGCGATTTCCTGCTCGGTGTCGCGGTGCTGCCGGGTGTCGCGCTCGTCGTTGGCGGCATTCCGCACGGCATGCGCGCGGGCGTCTCGGTCGGCACGCTATCGGCGCTATTCGTCGCGCTGTTCGGTTCGCTCAACAAGCGCATGGTCGAGCATGGCGATGCGCTGACGGTGACGGCGATCGAACTCGGCGCCGGCGTGCTGACGCTGACGGTGCTGTCGCCGCTGATGGCGATCGTGGCGCCCGGCGAAGCGCTGACGCTGGCTGTTCCGTCATTGCACGACATTGGCCTCCTGCTCGCACTCGCGATCGGCTGCACGCTGATTCCCTATGCGCTCTCGCTGGTTGCGCTGCGGCATATGAGTGCGTTCGCGGCGCAGCTCGCGGTGAATCTGGAGCCGGTGTACGCGATCGTGCTGGCGATCCTGCTGCTCGGCGAGCAGCGTGAGCTGAGCCTCGCCTTCTACGGCGGCGTCGCCATCATCCTCGGCGCGGTGCTCGCGTATCCGCTGCTGCACCGGCTGCGTCGCATCGAGCATCCGGAGATGCTCGCGGCGTCGGAGTCGAAGGGCATGGTCGACTGATGCATCACTTCGACGCGCGCTTCTTCCCCGGCCCCTTCGGGTCGCCGTCGCGCGCGAATGCCGGCGGGTAGTAGAAGTTGAGCGTGCGCAGCAGACCGGTCCCGGTGTTGCGCACCTCGTGGCGCTCGCCCTTTTCGATGACGAGCAGACGGCCGGGTTCCAGCGTAATGCGACGCTTGCGGCCGTCCACTTCTACCGTCGCCACGCCGCGCCCATCGACCACGTAGAGCCATTGATCCGCGCCGCGGTGATAGTTGTCGTCGCCGCCCTCGGCGTCGCCGGGCGCGAGCACCATCTCCGCGCATTGCGCTTTCCGCACCTCGAACGCGACGCGGAATCCTTCGCCGAACCTGAGCTTCTTGGTGTGCATGGCCGCCTCCTGCACGAAGGCTGGCACCGCGGGCGTCGACGCGCGATCAGAACGACGAAGGCGCCGCACGGGGCGACGCCTTCGGCGATCAATCTCTGGCCGACGGTCAGGCCGGCGCGTGCTCGCCCTGATCGAACGTCATGTAGCAGACGTTGAGCTTGTTGCCGTCGAGGTCGCGGAAATAGGCGGCGTAGAAGCCCGGGAAGCGCTCACCCGGCGCGCCCTCGTCGGTGCCGCCGAGTGCAACGGCCTTCGCGTAGACGGCGTCGACCTGCGCGCGGTCCTTCGCTTCCAGCGCGACCATGACGCCGTTGCCGACCGTCGCGGTCTTCTTGTCGAACGGCACGGTCACGCCGAGGCCGGCGCCGGCGCCGCCGTTGCCGTAGGCGATGAAGTAGCCGGGCTGCTCCATCTCGCGCTTGGCGCCGATGATCGCGAGCAGCTCGTCGTAGAACGCGGCGGCGCGCGGCAGGTCGTTGGTGCCGAGGGTGGTGTAGGCGATCATCGGTGGCGTCCCGGAAGAAAAGTCGGTCGGGATGCTAACCAATTCACACGATCGCGATGCCGCCATCCGCCGGCGAAGACAGCGGAGCGGCGATGCGTCTATCCTCGCCGCGATCACGGGGGAACCGAATGAACGCGAATACCCAGCACGACATCGCCAAGCTCCTGCTGCGCATCACGCTCGGCGTGCTGATCCTGTTCCACGGCCTATCCAAGCTCAACGGCGGCATGGGCGGCATCGTCCACATGGTGCAGTCGCACGGCCTGCCCGGCGCGCTCGGCTATGGCGTGCTGCTCGGCGAAGTAATCGGCCCGCTGATGCTGATCGCCGGCTTCCACGCACGCATCGGCGCGGTGCTGGTCTTCATCAACATGGTCGTCGCGATCCTGCTCGTGCACATGGGCCAGATCGGCTCGTTCAACGAACAGGGCGGCTGGGCGCTGGAGCTGCAGGCGATGTACCTCGTGTCCGCACTCGCGCTCGCATTACTCGGCCCGGGACGCTTCAGCGTCAACGAACGCTGATGGGCATGCAGGTCATCGATTTCGAGCTCGAGGGCGAATTCGTCGAGCTCAACCAGCTGCTCAAGCTGGTCGGCCTCTGCGACAGCGGCGGCGCGGGCAAGCAGATCGTCGCGAGCGGTGCCGTCAACGTCGACGGCACCGTGGAGCTGCGCAAGACGGCGAAGATCCGCGCCGGCCAGGTCGTGCGCGTCGGCACGACCGAAATCCGCGTCGGCTGACGATCAGCGCAGCATCGGCGCCAACGGGCGCCAGACGTGGTCGAGCAGGCGCGGCTGCACCGCCGCGGTGGGATGCAGGTTGTCGCGCTGGAACGCGCCGCGGTCGAGCATGATCGGCTCGAGGAAGAACGGAAGCAGCGTCGCGCCGTTCGATTTCGCCACCGTCGTGTACGCGTTCGCGAAGCCCTCGGTGTAGGCGCGCCCTAGGTTCGGCGGCATGCGCATGCCGATCACCAGCACCTTCGCGCCCGACGCCTTCGACAGCTTCACCATGCGATCGAGATTGGCCTGCATGTCGCGCACCGGCAGGCCGCGCAGGCCGTCGTTCGCCCCGAGTTCGATAACGACTACGCCCGGCTTCGCGCGCGCAAGCGCCGCCGGCAACCGCGACAGGCCGCCGGCCGTCGTCTCGCCGCTCACGCTGGCGTTGACCACCGACCAGCGCGGGCTCGTCGCCTTCAGCCGCTGGCCCAGCAGCGACACCCAGCCCTGCGACACCGCGATGCCGTAACCAGCCGACAGCGAGTCGCCCATGACGAGCACCGTCTTCGTCGTCGCGGGGGCGCGGACCGGCGCCTTGGCCTGCACCGGCGCGACCAGCGCCATCGCGACCAGAAGTACCACCCACCAAAGACCCTGTTGAATGCGCGCGCTCACGCCGTCATATGCCAGTTTCATGCAGTCCTCCGGCCGGACGCCCGGCCCCACTGGAGACATGATGCTCGACGCCACCGTGAACCCCGGCCGAAGGACCGCGCCCTCCGCGCTCACCGCGGAGGGCCTCGGCAAGCACGTCCCCCTGCCCTCGGGCGACCTGGTCATCCTGCGCGACGTCGGCTTCGCGATCGCGCCCGGCGAGGCGGTGGCGGTGGTCGGCGCCTCGGGCTCGGGCAAGAGCACCCTCCTCTCGCTGCTCGCGGGGCTGGACGTGCCCTCCTCCGGCCGCGTGCTGCTCGACGGCGCGCCGCTCTCCACGCTGGACGAGGACGGCCGTGCGCGCGTTCGCGGCGAGAAGGTCGGCTTCGTCTTCCAGAACTTCCAGTTGCTGCCCTCGCTGACCGCGCTGGAGAACGTGATGCTGCCGCTGGAGCTACGCGGTGACGCCGACGCCGAACCGCCGGCGCGATCGATCCTGCAGCGCGTCGGCCTGGGCGAACGGCTCGGCCACTACCCGCGCCAACTCTCCGGCGGCGAACAGCAGCGTGTCGCGCTCGCGCGGGCGTTCGTCACCCGCCCCGGCCTGCTGTTCGCCGACGAACCCACCGGCAACCTCGACACCCGCACCGGCGCTGCGATCATCGACCTGCTGTTCGAACTCAACGCGCAGGCGGGGACCACGCTCGTGCTGGTGACGCACGACGACGCGCTGGCCGCACGCTGCAGTCGCCGCCTGCGCCTGGACGCCGGCCGGCTCGTCGACGATTCGGCGACCGTCTGATGCCCACCGCCCTCATCCTCGCCTGGCGCCAGCTCCGCCGCGACCTGCGCGCGGGCGAAGTGCGCATCCTGCTCGCCGCGATCCTGCTCGCGGTGCTGGCGGTCACCGCCGTCGGGTTCGTCACCGACCGCGCGGATCGCGCGCTGGCCATCGAAGCCAACCGGCTGCTCGGCGGTGATGCAGTGCTGCGCGGTGACGACCCGGCCTCGCCGCGGCAACTGCAGGCCGCGCGTGCACCCGGCCTGCGCTTCGCCGAAACACGCCAGCTCACCACAATGGCGTCGATCGGCGAAGGCGATGCGCAACGCCTGAAGCTCGCGGACCTGCGCGCGCTCGGCGACGCATTCCCGCTGCGCGGCAGCTTCCGCCTCATCGACGCGACCGGCCGCGAATCTACCGCCACCCACGGCCCCGCGCCGGGCAGTGCGTGGATCACGCGCAACGGCGCACAGGCGCTCGACGCGAAACTCGGCGACGTCGTGTCGCTCGGCGACGCACAGTTCCCGATCGCCGCGATCGTCGCGCAGGAACCCGACGCGTCGACGGATCTCTTCAACATCGCGCCGCGCGTGCTGATTTCGCTTGGCGACCTGCAGCGCACGGGGCTCGTGCAACCCGGCAGCCGCATCGAATACAAGCTCGTCGTCGCCGGTGAGGCTGGTGCGGTCGAGCGCTTCAACGCCGTCGCGAAGTCGACGCTGCAACGCGGCCAGCGACTCGACACGATCGGCAACGCGCGGCCGGAAGTGCGCTCCGCGCTCGATCGTGCGGGACGCGTCCTCGGTCTCGCGGCGATGGTGTCGGTGATGCTCGCGGCCGTCGCCGTCGCGATGGCCGCACGTCGGCACAGCGAACGACACCGTGCGGGCGCCGCGGTGATGCGCTGCCTCGGTGCGTCGCAACGACGCATCGTCGCCATCCATGTCGGCGAGCTGATGCTGCTCGGACTGGGCGCGAGTGTCATCGGCGTCGCGCTCGCCTTCGCGATGCAGTGGGGCGTCGGGCTGTGGCTGGCGCAGAAGCTCGCCATCTCGATTCCGCCCGCTACCGCGTGGCCCGCGCTGCAGGGCCTGTTGCTCGGCCTGGTGGTGCTGATCGCATTCGGCGCACCGCCGGTGCTGGCGTTGCGTCGCGTGCCCGCGTTGCGCGTGTTGCGCCGCGACCTTGATGCCTCAGAACCGAGCGCGTGGCTGGTGGGCGCGCTCGGTCTTGCCGCGTTGGGCGGCCTGCTGTGGTGGAAGGCGGGTTCGGCGACGCTCGGCGTTGCAATGCTCGTCGGCGTCGTCGCGACGCTTGCGGTGCTCGCGCTGCTCGCCGGCCTCCTGATCGTCGCCGTACGCATGTTGCGTACGCGACTGCGTGGGCCGCTGCGCTACGGGCTCGCGAACGTGAGCCGACGCGCCGGCGCGAGCGTCGCGCAAGTGTGTGCACTCGGCCTCGGGCTGATGGCCCTGCTGCTGCTCACGTTCGTGCGCACCGACCTGCTCGATCGCTGGCAGCAGTCGCTGTCCGCCGACGTGCCGAATCGCTTCATCATCAACGTGCAGCCGGACCAGGTCGCCGACGTGCGCACCTTCATTCGCGGCGAAGGCCTTGAAGCGCCGGTGCTGTTCCCGATGATCCGCGCGCACCTCGTGAGCCGGAACGGTGCGGCGGTCGATCCCAAGGCGTATGCCGACGAGGATGCGCGCCGCTTCGCCGAACGCGAGTTCAATCTGTCCGTCGCCGACAAACCGGAAACGAGCAACCGGATCGTCGCCGGCCGCTGGTGGACGGGCACGCCGCGCGCGCCGGAGCTGTCGGTCGAAAAGCGCTTCGCTGATCGCCTCGGGTGGAAGGTCGGCGATCGCGTGGAGTTCGACGTGGCCGGCCAGCCCTTCGAAGCGCGCATCACGTCGTTGCGCGAGGTCGATTGGGAAAGCTTCAAGCCGAACTTCTTCGTGGTCGCGTCGCCGCATGCGCTCGACGGCTATTCCGCGAGCTGGATCACCGCCGTGCGCGTCCCCGTATCGCAACCGCGCTTCACCGCGCGCATCGTGGACCGCTTCCCTAATCTCACGGTGATCGACGTCGACGCCGTGCTCGCGCAGGTGCGCGCCACCGGCGATCAGGTGTCCACCGTCGTGCAGGTGGTGTTCTGGTTCTCGCTCGCCGCAGGCGTGCTGGTGCTCATGGCGGCGGTGACCGCGAGCCAGGACGAACGCCTCCTCGAAGGCGGCGTGATGCGCGTGCTCGGTGCGAAGCGCGGGCAGTTGCGCCTCGCACAGGCATCCGAGTTCGTCGCGATCGGCCTGCTGTCGGGACTCGTCGCTGCGATCGCGGCATCGGTATTGTCGGGTGTCGTCGCCACGCGTGTGTTCGACCTGCCGTGGCATTTCGATCCCAAGCCTGCGATTGCGGGCGCAGCGATCGGCACGCTGGCCGCGTTGATTGCCGGACTGTGGGCGACGCGTCGCGTGCTCGATGCGCCGCCGTCGACGACGTTGAGGGAGTTGCAGGACTAAGGTCGATTGACCACTCGTGAGCCTGCCGCTAGCGTGGCGGCAGATCGTTTCGGGAAACATGGAATGTTCCGAATGTCGTCCGGGCGCGTTGGCGCCAGGCTCCGCTCCAGTGCAGTGACGTCCATCACCCCGCGAGCAGCGCCGGATGTAGCGGGTACGCTCGCCGCATCTCTCGGCAAGGCGCTATCGATGCGCCGTAACCCCGCGGTCAGTTCCCGCGCGACGCCGCTCGGCTCGTTGCCCTCGATGGGGATCACGCCGTGACGCCGCTGTCGCGACTTCTCGCCTGCGCTCCCTTTCTTCTTGCATCAGGATGCCTGCCCGTGCACGACGCGAATTCGTCCGACCTGCCGGTCGTCACCGCAGCGAACGGCCAGCACTTCCGTAACCACACGTTCGGCGCTTACTGCTACGACACCCGAAGCTGCAGCGTCACGTACGGCGGTATGGAGCATGTCGTGCCGAGCGAACGCGCTGCGACGCACTCGTTCAACGGCGAGAGTGACATCAAACACTGGGAAGCGAACGCGATCGTCGACAAGACATTCGCCGGGCCCGCAGTCGTGCGCTGGACGTCGAAAGACGGTACGCCCCTCGAAGCCACACTCGATCTCGACCGCATCTTTCCCGGCCATGTCGTCCTCCATCGGGTTCCGGCCGATCAGATCCCGCCGAACGCGGTAATGGGCGATCCGGGGATCATCGTGGTCGTCGACGACCGTACCGTCGCCGTCTACATGAAGGCATTCGTCCCGACACGCGACCCGCAGATCCCGGGCAACCCTCACAGCAGTTTCCGCGCCGACCCCGTACGCGCCTGGTCGCATACCTACTGAGGCCGCGCACTGATGACGGAACATCACAAGGTTGGCCAGGACGGCATTCTCGAAGACGGTGTGAGCTTCCGCCCCGCCACGCAGGCGGACATCGAGACCTATCGCCACGCGGAGCAGCAGCTGGCGACGATGCGCACACCGCGCTTCCTCCCCGCCGGCGACGCGAATGCACGACTGTTCGTCGCGTGCTTCGACGGCACGGGAAACGACATGCGGCACGACCCCGAACACGCTACGGCGGTGGCGCGCGTGTGGCAGGACGTCGAGGACGCCCGCCGCCGCGACCCGCGCATCGGTTCGGGTTACGTCGAAGGTATCGGGACGCAGAGCAATGCGGTCATCCGACTCGCCGACGGCGCGGTGGGGTTCACGTACGACGACCGTATCGAGCGCATGTACCGTCTCCTCATCGAAAAGGCGGCGCAGTGGAAGGCGGAAAACCCGAACGTCGAGATCCGCATCGCGGACCTCGGCTTCTCGCGTGGCGCCGAAGAAGCCGCGGCGTTCGCGCGGGTCGTGCACGAACGCGGCATCCAGGATCCGCGCGGATTTCGGCACGAAGGAAGTGAACTGCACTACACCGCGCCGCCATTGGTTCCGCCCGGACGGGTGCCGCAAGCACTCGACCTTATCGATCCCGTCGGTACGGGAATGCCACGCCTCTCGGACCGACGGCCGCCCGCGTCGGTGATGACCGGCTTCCAGATCGTCGCCGCGGACGAGCGCCGCAATCTCTTCCAGTCGACGAGCATTCTCGATCCCGGTGCGACGGCGGACGGACGCTTCCTTTCCGTAACCGTTGCCGGCGCGCATTCGAACGCAGGCGACAGCTACCACCACGATGGCCTCGGAACGCTGTCGTACAACCTCGTCGTGGATTCGCTCAACGGCCTGTCCGACACATCGCTCGCGCAGAAGCGCGACCTACCCGCCGACCCCGGTCGCTACGTCATCCACCGCTCCGAAGAAGGTGCGTTCTTCTATCGCACGTCGGTCTTCGACCGGCACGGCGAACGCGGTCGCGTCGACGAGCTTGCACCACGTGGCACACCGGGCGACCGCTTCAATGCGGAGCCGCGCGATGACGCGCTGGCAGCGCGATTCGAGTTCCGTCCGGTCGCGATCGGGCCTGTCCCGGCGGCGCTTCAGACGAAGACCCAGGCCGACGTCGCTCCGCGATCCGAAACCGAGTCGCTGCGCCCCGCCGACGCCACGCTGCGCGCCCAAGCACTCGACGGCGTGCACCGCCTCGACGCCCAGTTCGGTCGCACGCCCGACGCGATCAGCGAGCGTGTCGCCGCCGCGCTGCTGCCGGTCGCACGCGAGGCCGGGCTCGAACGCATCGATCGTGTCGTCCGCAGCGATGACGGCCGTTACCTGTTCGCGGTTCAAGGTGAGCTGACATCACCGACCAATCGCTGGGCGCGCGTGGATGCGGCGGTCGCCGCGAACACGCCCGTCGAAACGAGCCTGCAGGCGTTGCGGACGTTGAGTGCCGAACTCGATCGGCGACGCGACACTGCGCGCGACACCCCCGACCGCGTTGCACCGCAGCAGGCGCAGCCCGCGCCCGTTCGCACCATCGGCGCGCTCTGACCCTCAGCAGGTCTGCATCGAGATCGCGGAGCGGATCAGCAACGCGTCTTCGCCGCGCGCGATCGCCCAGGCATCGAGGCCGATGCCGAGCACGAGATTGGGACTAAGTTGCGCGAGGTCGACTTCGGCGACGCCCATGTCGTGGGCGTCGAGCTCGCGATGCGCATCGAGTGCGGCGGCGAGCCGTTCGGCCACCACGTGCATCGTGCCGTCGGTCATCTGGAATGCATGAAGGCGCATGCATGCCTCGCGGGCGACGTGGTCGCCAGTCGTAGCCGCATCGGGCGGCCTCCGGTTCGAGAGCCCTCTACGAGGAGTCCCCGGCCGACGACGCCGGGGACTCATGCCTCACAGGAGGCGTATCCGCGCGAGGCGGAACCGCGACGGAGAGCCGTCGCGCCATCACGCTGCGCCGACATGCGTTAGCCGTGCGTGACGGCACACACGCAGAAAAAACCCCGAGCCGGAAGGCTCGGGGCGGAGAGGAATGACCTGCGACCACGGTGATGCGAACTACGTATTCAGGCTCATCCAGCGGCCGTGAGATCGTCGTGATGGCCGCTTGCCGTTCGTCGCCACGCGACACCTGCATCGCGCTCCGATGCATTCGAACGCTTAAAAAGAAAGCCCCGACAGGAGTCGGGGCAGGCAAGCGTCGTCGCCGCGCAACGCCTGTGCACGGGCGTGCGGGGGCCGCGGTCGGTGCCGTTGGCTTTGCTTGTCGGCGGCCTTGCAGCAAAGGTGCCCGCGGCCGGGTTAACCGATCCTGATCCGCTCGATGGTTGCGATGCGATGCGCCGTTTGCACGCGAGCCATGTCGCAGCCGGCAATCGGGATGCGCGTCAGTCGCGAAATCCAATCGCACATCGACACTGCACATCGTTGTCCTCCGGCATCGACTGCACAGCCTGCCTGCATGTCGATGCATCGATGAAGCGGACGACGTCGACCATCAGCGAACGTGACGCACACGATTGCATCGCAACGTCGTGCGCATTCACCACGGCTGGCTTGCCGCCATCTAGATATCGCGCGACCTAACGTCGTTCCCACGCACTCTTCGAGAACGACGACATGCTCGCGACCGTCTATCGACGTCCTTACAAGGTCCGCGCACAGCAGATGCCGGAACCCGTCATCGAACATCCCAACGACGCGATCGTCAAAATCGCGCGCACGTGCATCTGCGGTTCGGACCTGCACCTCTACCACGGCCTCGTGCCCGACACCCGCGTCGGCCAGATCTTCGGGCACGAGTTTTGCGGCATCGTCGAAGAAGTCGGCTCGTCGGTGCAGAACCTCAAGAAGGGCGATCACGTCATCGTGCCCTTCAACATCGCCTGCGGCACCTGCTACTTCTGCCAGCGCGAGCTGTATTCCAACTGCCACAACACTAACCCGCAGGCGACAGCCGTCGGGGGCATCTTCGGCTATTCGCACACCACCGGCGGTTTCCACGGCGGCCAGGCGGAATACGCGCGCGTGCCGTTCGCGGACATCGGCCCGACGAAGATCCCCGACGGCATGCACATCGAAGACGCGGTGCTGCTCACCGACGTCGTGCCCACCGGCTACCAGGCCGCGGAAATGGGCGACATCAAGGAGAACGACACCGTCGTCGTCTTCGGTGCCGGCCCGGTCGGCATCCTCGCCGCGCGGAGCGCGTGGCTGATGGGTGCGGGCCGCGTGATTGTGGTGGATCACGTCGACTATCGCCTCGACTTCGTATCGAAGTGGGGTCCGGCTGAGGTCGTCAACTTCAAGGAAGTCGACGACATGGTCGTGCACATCAAGAAAATGACCGACTGGCTCGGCGCGGACGTCTGCATCGACTGCGTGGGCGCCGAAGCCGACGGTTCGCTCTGGCAGTCGATCACCGGCGTGCGCATGAAGATCCAGGCGGGCGCGGCGACCGCATTGCAGTGGGCGATCAACTCCGTGCGCAAGGGCGGCAACATCTCGATCGTCGGCGTCTACGGCCCGACCGTGAACATGGTGCCGATCGGTAATGCGCTCAACAAAGGCCTGACCATCCGCGGCAACCAGGCGAGCGTGAAGCGCCACCTCCCCCGCCTGTTCGAGCACGTCATGGCCGGCCGTATCAAGCCACGCGAAATCATCACGCACCGCGTCGCGCTCGAGGACGTGGACGAGGCGTACCACATGTTTTCGGCGAAGAAGGACGGCTGCATCAAGACCGTGCTCATTCCGCCCGGCATGGAAACCGTCAACACCGGCACCGTGACCACGACCACCACGCCGACCCATCTGCACTGAGGAAACCGCCATGACTTTCGACCGCTCGCAGATCTCCGGCTGGGGCGCCGACCTCGATCGCGCCAACCGCCCGGCCGTGCCGATGGAGCGCCAGCCACCGCGCCTGGAGAACGTGCATTGGGACATTCCGGAACCCCAGCGGCAGACCGTCGAGGTGCTGCACTCGATCGAACGTCCGGGCATCACGCCAGTGTTCGGCAGTGCGTGCCCACCGTCGGGCCTCTCAGGAAAGATTCGCCGCGCCGCATTCCGGCACAGCGAAGGCCGGCTGCGTCACTGGATGATGCTGCTGCTCGCCGACCGCGTGAACGTCATCGAAGGGTTGTTCGACGACGCGCGACACTCCAAGCGCGTGCATACGATCGCGGCGGTCGGCCTCGTCGGGCTCGTCGCGATGTTGTGGCTGCGCAAGAGCTGATCAGGTTTTCGGCGGCTTCTTGGAGGCATGGCTCGCGACGAGCACCCAGTGCCCGTCGCGACGAATCCACGTATCGGTGAACGCAAAGTCGGCAGCGAACGCGCTGCCGGCGGCCGTGCCGCGGATGTGTGTGATCCCGGTGATCACCGCGGCACTCCCGTAGCGCCGCACGACCTGGTCGCTGTTGCGGAACTCGTCGTAGCGCGGCTCGCGCTGCTCGACTTCGCGCAGCGTCTGGGCAAGGTCCTGCACGACGCCGTTCGAACCGGTGAGCGTGAACGTCGGATCCAACGCACGACGCAAGTACGCCGCGTCGCCGCCTTCGAATGCATGGCAGACCGCGCGTTCGGTATCGCGCAGGTCGCGTTCGCTGCGATCCATCGCGACGGCGACGGTCGGCAGCAGCAGGCAAAGCAACGCGATCCGACGCAACATGGCGATCTCCACTACGACGACGTCGCGTCGTCTTCCCAATGGAAGCGGTGCAGCAGGCGATGCGCCAGCGGCGCGACGACGAGACCCGCTGCGACCAGAAACACCAGGCCCGCATACAGCGCATAGAGGCCGGCGAAGATCTTGCCGCTCTCGTGCTTCGGCGCGTCCACCGGGCCCATGCCGCCGAGCAGCATCGACGCGTTGAGGAAGGCGTCGGTCCCGTTGAGGCCTTCGAAGGCCATGTAGCCCGCCATGCCGATGCCCAGCGAGAACGCGAGCAGCGCGAGCGCGACGAGCGCGTGTCGCCCGACGCGTCGAAGGAACAGCGGGAATGGCAGGAGCGGACGCGTGCGGGACTCGTACATGGGCCGCATGCTAGCGCCGGTCGCGCGCCACGCCTACGATCCCTCGACCATGGCCGACGAACTGCACCTGCGCGACGTCCGCGACGACGATCGCCCCACCCTGCTCGCGCTCAACGCCGCGTCGGTCGCGGTGCTGAGCCCGATGAACGACGCGCGTCTCGATCAACTGCTCGCCGCGAGCGCGATGTGCCGCGTCGTCGAACAGAATCGCGACGTCCGCGCGTTCGTACTGGCCTTCCGGGAAGGCGCCGACTACGACAGCGTCAACTATCGCTGGTTCGACGCACGCTATCCGCGCTTCCTGTACGTCGATCGTGTGGTCGTCGATACCGCATGTCGTGGTGCGGGCTTCGGCCAGCGCCTCTATGCCGACGTGTTCGAGCGCGCGCGTCGCGATGACGTGCCGCGGGTGACCTGCGAATTCGATGTCGAACCACCGAATCCGGCGTCGGAACGTTTCCACGCGCGACAGGGCTTTGTCGAAGTGGGCCGGCAGACCTTGCCCGGCGGCAAGCAGGTCAGCCTGCAGGCCGCGGACGTTGCTCAGTCGCTGCGATAGACGCGCGCCTTCGGGTGGTCCTCGTCGAGTTCGAGGAACCAGCGTCCCGCGATGCCCGGCACCAGTCGCACCGTCGGCGAGTCGATCGCGCGGTTGAGCTTCACGGTGCCCTTGAGCACCGTCCACTGCTGGCCGTTGTCGAGATCGAACACGGTGCCCAGCGACCAGCCGTCGACGCGACCGCGCACCTTCGCCGTCATCGCCTCGCTGTCGAGGCCGACGTGCTGCTTGGGCGACGGCGTGGCGTCGTTCGACACGCTGACGTCGCGACGCGGCGTCGGGGCAGAGGCGGTATCGCGTGCTGCAGCATCGCGCAGCACCGTATTGAGCCGCTGCAATTGCTCCGGCGTGAGACCGATCGACGCGAGCTCTTCGGGCGTGAGCCGCTTCTCGATGGCGACGTAGCGCTCGCCCGCGATGGCGGCGAACGACAGCAGGGCGACGAGCATTAGGGACGCGAGGCGACGCAGGGCCATGGCGGTCGGCGCGAAGGGACGTGTGCCGCCACCTTATGACCGTCGTATTGCAGTTCGAAGACACCTCGCCACACGCAGATGTCCGCGCCGCGCGACCGAGACGCCGCATCAGGGGCGGGCGATATCCCTGCGATCCAGGGTTTCGGAGAACGTGACATCGTCCAGCTGGGCGAGCATGTGCAGATCGACGCGCAACAGCTCGCTGCGCTTCTTGCGCGCCGCCAGCGCCGCATGCAGCCTCAGTCAACGTGCAGCTTTGTCGTCGGCGCGTGCTGACCTCTGGGTCTGCATTGAGGGACGCGCGCTCGACGATCGTTTGCGGCGACGTGATCAAATACCGTCGACGTCCACATCGCGCCTCAAAGCGCAGCCGCGTGCGCTAGCTGCGCGGCTCCACACGCAACGCTCGTAACGCCTCACCGGTCGACGGGAAACATCGCGCCGCGGCGAAGCCGGATCGGCCCCGATGCGGTGAGCACGCCGGCCGAAGGCAATACGCCCTCGCCTTGCGTGACGGTAACGACACGCGTCTCCGACAACATCGCGGCGACGTGTCGAACCCGCGGCATCAACGCGCGCCATTCGGCTTCGTCGTCGCTCAACGAGCGGGCGACGTCCGACGGACAGATCGACGACGTCGGCGCTCGCGATGCGAGCAACGCGACGATGCGTTCGCGGATCGTCGCGTCGCCAACCATGCTCAGCGGCCGAGCATCGGCAGCTTGAGACCCTGCTCCACCGCACACTGCTGCGCGATCTCGTAGCCGGCGTCCGCGTGTCGCATCACGCCGGTGCCCGGGTCGTTCCACAGCACGCGCGCTAGACGTCTATCCGCTGCTTCGGTGCCGTCGCACACGATCACCACGCCCGAATGCTGCGAGTAACCCATGCCGACGCCGCCACCGTGATGCAGCGACACCCACGTCGCGCCACCGGCGACGTTGAGCATGGCGTTGAGCAGCGGCCAGTCGGACACGGCGTCGCTGCCGTCCTTCATTGCTTCGGTCTCGCGGTTCGGCGACGCGACGGAGCCGCTGTCGAGATGATCGCGGCCGATCACCACCGGCGCCTTGAGTTCGCCGTTGCGCACCATTTCGTTGAACGCGAGCGCGAGCTTGTGGCGCTGGCCGAGGCCGACCCAGCAGATGCGCGCGGGCAGGCCCTGGAAGCTGATGCGCTCGCGCGCCATGTCGAGCCAGCGATGCAGGTGCGGATCATCGGGGATCAGCTCCTTCACCTTGGCGTCGGTCTTGTAGATGTCTTCGGGGTCGCCGCTGAGGGCGACCCAGCGGAACGGCCCGACGCCGCGGCAGAACAGCGGACGCACATAGGCCGGCACGAAGCCCGGGAAATCGAACGCGTTCGTGCAGCCTTCGTCGAACGCCATCTGCCGGATGTTGTTGCCGTAGTCGAAGGTCGGGATGCCCAGCTTCTGGAAGGCGAGCATCGCCTCGACATGCACGCGCATCGACTTCTTGGCGTCGTCGCGCACGCGCTGCGGGTCGGTCTTCTGCGCGGCGAGCCACTCGTCGACGGTCCAGCCGATCGGCAGGTAACCGTGCACCGGATCGTGAGCGGACGTCTGGTCGGTGACTGCGTCCGGACGCACGCCGCGACGCACGAGTTCCGGCAGCACGTCGGCGGCATTGCCGAGCAGCGCGATCGACTTCGCTTCGCCCGCCCTCGTGTACTTCCCGATGCGTGCGAGCGCGTCGTCGAGATCGGTCGCCTGCTCGTCGACGTAACGCGTCTTCAGGCGGAAATCGATGCTCTTCTGCTGGCATTCGATCGTGAGCGAGCACGCGCCGGCGAGCGTCGCCGCGAGCGGCTGTGCGCCGCCCATGCCGCCGAGGCCTGCGGTGAGGATCCACTTGCCCGTCAGGTTGCCGCCGTAGTGCTGACGGCCCATCTCGACGAACGTCTCATACGTGCCCTGCACGATGCCCTGCGAGCCGATGTAGATCCACGAGCCGGCCGTCATCTGGCCGTACATCATCAGACCCTTCCTATCGAGCTCGTTGAAGTGCTCCCACGTCGCCCAGTGCGGCACGAGGTTGGAGTTCGCGAGCAGCACGCGCGGCGCGTCCGCATGCGACGGGAAGATGCCGACCGGCTTACCCGACTGGATGAGCAGCGTCTCGTCGTCGTTCAACTCGCGCAGCGACTTCAGGATCGCGTCGAAGCAGTCCCAGTCGCGCGCGGCGCGCCCGATGCCCCCGTAGACGACGAGCTCGGCGGGGCTCTCCGCGACGTCCGGATCCAGGTTGTTCTGGAGCATCCGGTACGGGGCTTCGGTGAGCCAGGACTTGCAGGTCAGCTGCGTGCCGCGCGGGGCGCGGACCACGCGGGACGGATCATTGCGATTGGACATCGGCGCGTCGGCAGTCGGGCGGAGGCCCGATTATCGCCGCTCGCGCCGGTCGCGGCTCAGGCTTCGGGCACGCCGCACTTGGCGCGCACCTGCGCGGCACGCTGGAGGGCGGCGCTGCTGGGGCGGCGCTTGTCGTAGTACGCCTCGTAGAAGTGGTGGCCATCCACCTCCGTGTAGCCGACATGCGAGAAGCCGTCGACCGTCAGCGCCACCGGCCGCGTATCGGCGGGCAGGATGTCGTTGTAGGCGCGCAGGCCGACGATCTCGTACGTGTCGCCGCCGCCGTCCTCACCGCCGGTGTCGCTGAAGTCGTAGAAGCGGTTCGCACCGAACACGACTTCGCGCATGTCGTAGCCGCGCAGCGTCGACAGCATGCAGCGGCCTTTGGTGTCCTGATCCGCATTGAACTTGCGCATGTAGTCCTCGGCGACGTCGTAGCCGCCGTTCGCCGAGCGGTTGACCAGTGCGAGGCCCTTGCGGAAATCGGGCGACACACCGCCCGTGCCGTCGATGTAGCGCATGCCGAGGTGATGCAGGGATTCCGCGTCGTTGAGCTCGGCCGCGTAGGCGAACCACTTGGTCGCGAGCGCGTCGTGGTTGGGCACGGCGGCCGCGCCTTCGTAGAGGTGGCCCAGCTTGTGCGCCATCGCCCCGCTATGCGCGATTTCCGTCGCCGCCCCGAGCAGGCGGAATGCCTCGGCGGTGTCGCCCGCGTTCATCGCGGTCTGCGCGGCTTCGAGTTTCTGCTTGACCGCGGCCTGGTCGACGGCGGGTGCGTCGGCGGCCGCGGCGGGCGCGATGGCCAGCGAGAGGGCGAGTGCGAGCAGGCGCGTGCGGGTCATTCGGTCGTCTCCGGCGCCGGGCGCCGGCGCATCGCCCGATTATCGGCGGCTACGGCCGCTTCCTGAACCCGAAACGGCGACGCCCGGCCGGAGCCGGGCGTCGTGCGACGAAGCGGTATCGATCAGCGGATCGACGGATCGAGCATGCGCAGTGCGTCGGCGATGTCGGTCTGGCCGGTGCGACGCAGGTCATCCTGCGTGTAGGCGCGGCCGGGCAAGCCGGTGCAGCCCTTGGCGTCGCGACTGGAGCGCGCGCGGATCAGCGTGCCGGTCTCGCGGAGGCAGGTGCGATCCGCGAGGTCGTCACGGGCGGCGACGGTCTTGGGCGACGCCGTGGCAACGGTCGCAGGCGCCGGCGCAGGCTGTGCGTCCGCGGTCGGTGCCGGCGCGGCGGCCGGCTCGGGCGTCGCCTGTTCCGCGAACGCGGGCAGCGCGGCGAGCACGAGCGTGGGGAGAAGAATCGGTCGGGTGTTCATGACGGGCCTCCCGAATGGGTCGACACCGCCACGATACGCCTACGCGGCGGCGACGGCGCATGGACGCCGCCGCCGGATTCAGGCCGGGCTTACGCGCGCGGACAGGCGGCCGGACGCGCCTTGCGGAACGCCTCGGCGTCCGCCGCCTGCACCTCGCGCGGCGGCGTGCCGCCGTCGAACACGACCTGCCAGACGCCCTGCGCATTGCGGCGCCACACCGACTGGAACGTGCTGCGCGTGAGCCGCGTCGTGCCCTTCTCGCTTTCCTCCGCGAGCGCCGGGCCGGTGGACCACGCGATGTCGCCGACGACGGTCGTGCGCACCGGATACCACTCGAGGCGGAGGCCCTCGCCCTTCACGATCGGCGTCCACGCGCGGACGATCGCATCGCGCCCGCGCTGCGGATGCGGCGATCCGGCGGCGAACGCGGCGTCGGGCGCGACGTGTTCTGCGAACGCCGCGGCATCGTGATCCGCCACCGATTTCGCGAACGACAGCTCGCGTGCGAACACCGCACATTCGTCGGCGGAAAACGGTGCCGGTGGCGGAGGCGTCGGCGCGGCGGCGGCCGCAGCGGCGAGCGCGGGAACGAGCACGAACGCGAAAGCCATGGCGGTTCTCTCCCTTGAAGTTGCGCGATGGTGTGCGCATCGGGGATTCATCGCGACCCGCTAAAGTCACGGTCTCTTTCGACCTCTCCCGTCCACGTGCTCCGACCGCTCGTACTTGCCCTCGCCGCGGCCACGCTCGCCGCCTGCGCTTCGACCTCCCCGCACTCCACGGCACCGGCAACCCCCGCGGCGTCGACCATCCTGATCTCCATCGACGGGTTCCGCGCCAACGCGCTGCAGCGCGGCCACACGCCGAACCTCGATTCCCTCGCCCGGCACGGCGTGCGCGCCGAATACATGCGCCCGTCGTACCCGAGCCTGACGTTCCCGAACCACTACACGCTGGTGACGGGCCTGCGTCCGGATCACCACGGCATCGTGCACAACACGATGGACGACCCGCAGCTCGGTCACTTCAACATGGACGACGACGTCGCCACGGCCACGGCCGCGTGGTGGGGCAGCGAGCCGATCTGGTCGACGGTCGAGAAGTCGGGCCAGCGCGCGGCGACGATGTTCTGGCCGGGCAGCGCGGCACCGATCGGCGGCGTTCGCCCGACCGAATGGCGTCCGTTCGACGACAAGTTCCCCGGCGCATCGCGCGTCGACGCCGTGCTCGGGTGGCTCGATCGCCCGGAAGGCGTGCGTCCGAAGCTGATCACGTTGTACTTCGAAGACGTCGACCACGAGGAACACGACCACGGCCCGGGCTCGGCGGAAGACCTCGCCGCTGAAACGCGCGTCGACGGTTACATCGGCCGCCTGCGCGCGGGGCTGGCGTCGCGCGGGCTCGCCGATCGCGTGAACATCGTCGTCGTGTCGGACCACGGCATGGCGCCGGTGGCCGAAGGCCATACGGTGACGATCGAGGACATGGCCTCGCCCGACATCGCGGCGAACATCACGACGGGGCAGTCGGTCGGCTTCCGTCCGCTTCCGGGTCACGAAGCGGAAGCGACGGCCAAGCTCGTCGGCCGCCACGATCACTACGAATGCTGGACCAAGGAGACGCTGCCCGCGCGCTGGCAGTACGGCACGAGTCCGCGCGTGCCGCCCATCGTCTGCCAGATGGACGAAGGTTGGGATGCGGTGGCGCGCGCGAAGCTCGCGACGCGAAGCAAAGGCCCGCGCGGTTCGCATGGCTTCGATCCCGCGCTGCCGTCGATGCGTGCGCTCTTCGTGGCGGACGGCCCGTCGTTCCGCGACGGCGTGGTGCTGCCGCCGATCGACAACGTCGACGTCTATCCGATGCTCGCGCGCGTGCTCGGCGTGACGCCGATGCCGAACGACGGCAACCCCGAGGCGCTGGCGGGAGCGCTGCGTCCCACGCCCTGAACATGGACACCGCGACCACGAAGCCCGCGCCGCATGCGGATGATCGCCGCCTGCGGCGCATTGCGCTCGCGAGCTTCGTGATCACGGTCCTCGTTGCACGCCTGCTGGTCTACCTGATCATGGCGCGCACGCTGCCCGATCTGTACCTGCACCTCGGCGGCACGCACGTCCACCATCTGAACTTCGGCATCTTCGCGCTGGCGATCGTCGGCGCGGCCTTGCTGTTCTGGACGCCCGGTCGACGCGCGCGTCGTGTGCTCGCGGTGCTCTATGGCGTCGGCATGGCCCTGACGTTCGACGAGTTCGGCATGTGGCTGCATCTCGGCGGCAGCTACTGGCAGCGATCGAGCTTCGACGCGGTCGTCGTGGTGCTGGGTCTGTTCGGGCTGCTCGCGTACGGCGGCACGCTCCGCACCCTGCGGCGGCGATCGGCACTGATGCTCGTCGCCGCGGTTCTGCTCGCCGGCTACTTCGCATACGTCTATCGCGACTACGCACGCCTGCTCGCGACGAGTCAGGCGGAGCGGCTGCATCGGCTGGAGGCCGACGGGCCGCGGTAGCGTCCGACAACGCGTGCCCGCGATGCGCGCAGCGCCACGTCGTTCGTCGTTCGCGCGGACGAAGCCCGAAGTCGTGCGTTAAGCCACCAGACGCGCGATCGCCGCACGGTAACGCACCGCGATCGCCTCGGCGTCGACGTGCCGTCCCTCGCACACGCGTTCGCCGCCGGCGACTTCGACCGTCTGCACGACGGGTCGGTTGCCCGAGAAGATCCAGCGGTCGATGACGTCGCCCTCCGTCGCGCCTGCGAGGATCGGTGCGCCCGCATCGAGCACCACGCGATCGCCCTGCATCGTCTGCCCGGTCGCATCGGCGGCAGTGGAAAGCACACCTGCAAGCAGCGTCTCGCCAACGCTCGTGGATTCGCGCACGGCGATGTTGCGACGACGTGTCACGAGTCGCTGGCCGTATTCCAGCCAGCGCAGCTCCTCTACCGGCGATGTCGACACATGCGAATCCGAGCCGATGCCGAAGCGCCCGCCGGCATCGAGGAATGGACGCAGTGGAAACAGCCCATCGCCCAGGTTGCCCTCGGTGGTCGTGCAGATCGCGACCGTCGCGCGCGACGCCGCGATGCCCGCGATCTCGTCATCGTTGAGGTGCGTCGCGTGCACCAGTGTCCAGCGCGAATCGACCGGTGCATGGTCGAGGAGCCAGCGCACAGGTCGTGCGCCGCGCACCGCGATGCATTCGTCCACTTCCGCCGTCTGTTCGGCGATGTGGATGTGGATGCGCGCGTCCCCGGGGAGTGCCGCGAGCACGTCGCGCATCGCGGCTTCCGGTACGGCCCGCAGCGAGTGCAGCGCGCAGCCGATGCGCAGCGTGTCGTCCTGCGATGCGCGCAAGGTGTCGAGCAGTCGCAGATAGGCGTCGATGTCGTGACCGAAACGACGCTGGCGCTCCGCGAGCGCGCGGCCGTCGAAACCGCCCGTCATGTACAGCACCGGCAGCAACGTGAGGCGGATGCCCGTCTCGCGCGCCGCATCGATCAGCGCGCGCGACATCGCAGCCGGGTCGTCGTACGGCCGACCGTCGGGCGCGTGGTGCAGGTAGTGGAACTCGCAGACCGCGGTGTAACCGGCCTCGAGCATCTCGACGTAGAGCTGCGCCGCGACTTCGCGCAACGTGTCGGGATCGAAGCGCGCCGCCATGCGGTACATGGTGTCGCGCCAGGTCCAGAAGCTGTCGGCCGGATCGGTCTGGCGCTCGGCCATGCCCGCCATCGCGCGCTGGAACGCATGCGAATGGAGGTTGGCGAGGCCGGGAAGCTCCCAGCCCCGGGCGGTGCGCTGGACGGGCGATTCGGACATGGCGGGCCGCGGACGCTTGGGGTGCGCTAGGCTACCGCGGCCGCAGGACGGAAGGACCGCATGCGCATCGTCGAATTCGTCGGCGTCATCGTCGCCCTGATCGGGCTGTTCGCGTGGCTACTCGGCCGACCGCATACGCTGGAATCTGTCGAGCGCGAGCGCAGTGCCGCGGCGCGCGTGCACGACGCCTCCAACGACGGCGAGCCTGATCGGTGACGGTGCGGTCGCAGGTTGATCGTCGGCGGCACTTTCGCCTCTTCGAGCGCAGGGCCTCCGGGTCTCCGCCAAGCTTTGCGGCGCCCGTCGTGAACTCCGCCTTCCGCCATACGTCGTCGACGACACCCGCACCATGACAGACCGGCTGTACGACCACCTGCTCGTCGGCGCATCGCTCGCCACCCTCGACGGCGACGACTACGGCGCGATCCGCGACGGCGCGATCGCCTGGCGCGATGGCGTTATCGCCTATGTCGGGCCCCGTTCCGGTTTGCCCGGCGATCCCGCGTCGATCGCGCACGCGGTCGAGGACGTCGAGGGCTGGATCACGCCCGGCCTCGTGGATTGCCACACACATGCGGTGTTCGCCGGCGATCGTGCCGTCGAATTCGAAATGCGCCTGCAGGGCGCGACCTACGGAGAGATCGCGCGTGCCGGCGGCGGCATCCTGTCGACCGTGCGCGCGGTGCGCGATGCGTCCGAAGACGCGCTGTACGCCCAATCGAAGCCGCGCATCGACGCCCTGCGCGCCGACGGCGTGACGACGCTCGAGATCAAGTCGGGCTATGGCCTCGACTTCGAGAACGAACGCAAGATGCTGCGCATCGCGCGCCGATTCGGCGAGGGCACGCTGACGGTACGCACCACCTACCTCGCGGCGCACGCATTGCCGCCGGAATACGCCGGCCGCGCCGACGACTACATCGAGGCCGCGATCGACTGGCTGCCGCGCCTGCATGACGAAGGCCTGGTCGACGCGGTCGATGCGTTCTGCGAAAGCATCGGCTTCTCGCCCTCGCAGACGCGCCGCCTGTTCGAGCGCGCGCGTTCGCTCGGCCTTCCGGTCAAGCTGCACGCCGACCAGTTGAGCGATCTTGGCGGCGCCGCGATCGCCGCGGAATTCGGCGGGCTGTCGGCCGATCATGTCGAACACACGAACGAGGATGCGGTGCGTGCGATGGCCGCGGCCGGCACGGTCGCCGTGCTGCTTCCCGGCGCGTTCCATGTCTTGCGCGAAACCAAGTGGCCGCCGCTCGACGCGTTCCGTGCACACGGCGTGCCGATGGCCGTCGCAACAGATTGCAATCCCGGCACCTCGCCGCTGCTGTCGTTGCGACAGGCGATGCAGCTCGCCTGCACGCATTTCCGGCTGACACCCGAAGACGCGCTGCGCGGCGCGACGACGCACGCGGCGCGTGCACTCGGCCTCGCCGATCGTGGCATGCTGCGCGTCGGCCTGCGCGCCGATGTCGCGCTGTGGCGGGTGAATCATCCCGCCGAGCTCTGCTACTGGCTCGGCGGCGACCTCCTGCAGGCGCGCTGGGTCGCCGGCCGCCGCACCTGATGCTTTCGACACGGAGAACGTAATGCGCCCCATCGCCCTGCCCGTCCTCCTCCTGCTCGCACCTGCGCTCGCCCTTGCGGCGGATCGCAACCCGAGCGCACGCGCACTCGCCGACGACGCGGTCGTCGTCGACACGCACATCGATGCGCCGAGCGAACTGCTGAAGTCGTGGCGCGATCTCGGCGCCGCCACGCCGGACCGCGAATTCGACTATCCACGTGCACGCCAGGGCGGCCTCGATGTCGCCTTCATGTCGATCTACACCTCGCCCGAGGACGACGCGGCGGGCACGGCGCGACAGAAGGCGCATATGGAGATCGATGCGGTCGAGGCGATGGTCGGCCGCCATCCGGACAAGTTCGCGGTCATCGCCGAACCGCGCGACTACGCGCGCCTGCATCAGGGCGGCCGCGTGCTGCTCGCGCTCGGCATGGAGAACGGCGCGCCGATCGGCGACGACCTCTCGCAGCTGCAGGTTTTCCACGATCGCGGCGTCCGCTACATCACGCTCGCGCACAGCCACAGCAATCGCATCGCCGACGGGTCGTATTCGCTCGATCGGCCGTGGCACGGGCTCAGCCCGTTCGGCGAAAAGGTCGTCGCCGAAATGAACCGCCTCGGCATCATGGTCGACGTCTCGCATCTCTCCGACGAATCGGTCGAAGATGTGCTGCGTGTGTCGAAGACGCCGGTGATCGCGAGTCATTCGGGCCTGCGCCATTTCACGCCCGACTTCGAACGCAATCTCAGCGACGAGCTGGCGAAGAAGATCGCGAAGGGTGGCGGCGTCGTGCAGATCACCTTCGGCAGCGGCTTCATCGATGCCGCCGCAGCCGCGGACACCACGGCCTATTTCCGCGAGCTCGCGAGATTCCAGCGCGCGCAGACCGAGGCGAAGGCACGCGGCGAAACGGTGCAATCGCTCGAGGACTGGGACGCGGCGTGGGACAAGGCGCATCCAAAGCCGCCGACGAAGCTGTCGCAGGTCGTCGACCAGGTCGACTACGCGATCAAGCTGCTCGGCGAGGACCACGTCGGCCTCGGCTCGGACTTCGACGGCGTGTCGGGTGCGTTGCCCGAAGGCCTGAAGAGCGTGGCGGACTACCCGAATCTCGTGCAGGCGCTGCGCGAACACGGCTATGCCGACGCGACGATCCGCAAAGTACTCGGCGCCAACCTCATGCGCGTGTGGACGGCGGTGGACGCAGCGGGCGCGAAGCTTCGCGGCGGGTCGCGCTGACGATCGGGCAGCACGGCGGCGCTGCTCCGCGAGCTCCGGTTGAACGAGGCGACGCGTATCGGATGTCAACGCGCGCCGTATCGGCGCGTTCGCGGTGGCTAATCCCATGGATCGAGGTCGCCATGCGCCACTGGCGTTGGATCGCAATCGCGCTGTTGTTCCTCGTCGCCGTCGACGTGCTGGCCCAGGCGCGCGACGGCCGTTTTGCGCAGATGCTGCGAGCGCGCATGGCCCAGCGACGCGCCGATGCGTCTGTAGTGACCGGCGGCGATCCGCGTGCCCGTCTCGCGACACCGGGCGATTACCGCTACGAGATCCGGCACGACGGCATCACCCGCCTCTACCGCGTGCACGTGCCGCGCAGCTATCGGCCGGGCCGACCGGCGCCGCTGCTCGTCGCCCTGCACGGCGGTGGTGGCGACATGGATTGGCAGGCGGACGACTCGAAGTACGGGCTGATCACGGCGTCGGAACAGCACGGCTTTGTCGCGGTCTTCCCGAACGGTTTCAGTCGCATGCCGGGCGGACATCTCGCCACCTGGAATGCAGGGCGCTGCTGCGGCGCGGCGCGTGATCGCGGCATCGACGATGTCGGCTTTATTCAAACGGTCGTCGACAACGTCGAGCATCAGCTCGACATCGATCGATCACGCGTCTACGCGACCGGCATGTCCAACGGCGGAATGATGGCCTACCGGCTCGCGTGCGAAGCCGCCGATGTGTTCCGCGCGGTCGCGCCCGTGGCCGGCACGGACAACACCGTTCGATGCGCGCCGTCGCGCCCCGTCGCCGTCGCGCATTTCCACGCGCGCAACGACGATCACGTGCTGTTCGACGGCGGCGCCGGTCCGAACGCGTTCCGCGATCCGTCGATGGTCACCGAGTTCATGTCGGTGCCGAAGACGATCGAGATGTGGGCGCGTCGGGACGGTTGCGCCGCACCGCCGCGTCGCGTGCTCACCGTGCCCGGCGCGTACTGCGAACTGCGGGCGCCGTGCGGCGGTGGCGCGCAGGTGCAGCTCTGCGTCACCGAGACGGGTGCGCATTCGTGGCCCGGTGGCCACAAGGATCGCGGTGAGCCGGCGTCACAGGCCATTTCGGCGAACGACGTCATGTGGCGCTTCTTCGAGTCGATGCCGCCGCGGTCGTAACGCGCATTGCAACATCAACAACGAAAAAGCCCCGCTCTCGCGGGGCTTTTCTGCATCCGGCGAACCGGGCGCTTACTCCTTCGACGCGGCCTTCTTCACCGCGACCTTCTTGGTCGCCGGCGCCTTGGCCACGGTCTTGGTCGCCTTCTTCGCGACCGGGGCAGCGGTCGTGCCGGTGGCGACGGCGGTCGCCTTCGGACGGGCGTTGCCGTAGCTGGAGTTGTAGCGCTTGCCCTTGGCGGTCTTGCGGTCGCCCTTACCCATCGTGGTGCTCCTGGAATCTGAGAATTGAAACGTCGGCGCCGCGTCTGCGGGCCTGCGGACGAGCCGCGTGAAGGATCGCGCCGCGCGCGAGGCTGCGAAGCCTAGCACAGCCGGCGGAGGGCCCGCCCCGTCAGGGCGTGCAGCAGGTCTCGTCGTGGCGGTTCTGCAGCCGCAGGTTGAGCACGTGGGCCGTGCCCACCAGCGCGCCGCCGATGGTCATCGACACCGCATGCAGCACGGTCGACCCATGGAGCGGCGCGTACAGCACGCCCAGCCACAGCGCCGCGAGGCCCGGCACCAGCAGCCGCAGCGCACGCAGCACGCCGTGGCGCTGGTAGCCACGGATGAGGCTGTACAGGCCAAGCGCGGTCGCGAACAGCACGAAGCCGATCTCGAAGTCGTCGTCCAGCCACGCCGCGAGTCCCAGCGACGGCAGCAGCGCGATCAGCACCGGCAGCGCCGCACAGTGGATCGCACACAGCAGCGAGCCCGTCGCGCCGATCCGGTCAAGGACCGGCGTTGCGGGGCGATGCGGGGTCGCGTGGGGTGCGGAGGCGGCCATTTGAAACACTATAACATTCGGTCGCGAACGGGCCGTCAATGCGTCGAAGTCGACATCGCGGTCTCACGATGCCCGCGGCGCACGGCCGGTACGACCTGCGCGATCAGCGCCGCCACCGCCAGCATCCACACGATCAACGCGCCGCTCGGCAGGTCGAGCACGGCGGAGACGGCGAGACCGAGCACGTAACCGGCGATGCCGATCAGGTACGCGGCAACGAGCTGCCTGCGCCCCGTCATGCCCGCGGTGGCCAGCGCCGGCACGATCAGGCTCGCGAACACGAGGTACACGCCCACGAGCTGCACCGAAGCAGTGATCGCGAGTGCGAACAGCGCATAGAACACGAGGCCCTTCAGCTGGCCGCGACGCATCCACATGAAGGCGAGCAGGACGACAGAGAGAATCAGCGCCGGAATCAGCTGCGCATAACTCACCCACAGGATCTGCCCGACCAGCAGATCCTTGAGGTGCTCACCGCCCTGCGGATTGTTCGCGAGAAGCAGAAGTCCGCCTGTGGCGGCGAGCGCGAACAGCGTGCCGATCAAAGGCTCCTGGTACTGCGGCCAGCGCTTGTCCGTCCACGACAGCAAACCCGCGCCGAGCAACGCAGCCGCGGCGGCGGCGATCTGCACGCCGTAGCCGTGCTCGTCGATGCCGAGGAACTGCGCGAGGATCACGCCGAGCCCCGCGATCTGCGCGATCGCGAGGTCGATGAAGATGATGCCGCGCGACAGCACCTGCCGGCCCAGCGGCACGTGCGTCGACAGGACGATCAGGCCGGCGGCGCACGCCGGCCCGAGGATGCTGAGGTCGAGCCCTTCCCAGTTGAGCGTCACTTGGCGGCCTGCACCAACTTGGAGATCGTCGAGTCGAACAGACCGAACAGATCCTTCGACTGCGCATCACCGCCGACGGTCAGCGGCAGCGTCACCGCCTTCACGCCCGTGCGCTCGGCGAGCCAGTCGGCCGGCTTCGGATCCTGGTACGCCGCGCGCACGATGGCGAGCGTGTTCGAACCCTTCGTGGTCGCGATCAGGCTGGCGAGATGCGCGCTGGTCGGCGGCACGCCCGGCTTCGGTTCCAGTGCACCGATCTGCTGCATGCCGAGCCAATCCCACAGATACACCCAGCTGATGTGATGCACGACGACCTTGCGGCCGGCGAGCGGCGCGGCCTGCGCCTTCCAGCGCGCCATCGCGGTCGTCCAGCGGTTCTGGAAGTTGGCGAGGTTCTGCTGGTACGCGGCGGCGTTCGACGGATCGAGCTGCGCGAGGCGCGCATCGAGACGCTGCGCAACGATCAGCACGCGGCGCGGATCCATCTGGATGTGCGGATTGCCTTCCGGATGCACGTCGCCGTTCGCGCGATCGAGTGCGGTCGGACGCTCGAGCGTCTTCACCTGCTTCGCCGCTTCGAAATAACCCGCGCCCGATGCGACCGTCGTGTTGCCCGACTGACGGATCAGCTGCGGCAGCCAACCCACTTCGAGCTCCGCACCCGTGCAGACGACGAGATCCGCCGCGCGCACCTTGGCGATCAGGCTCGGCTTGGCTTCGATGACATGCACGTCCTGCAGCGCGGACGTGCCGACATCGACAGCAACCTTGTCGCCCGCGAGTTCGTGCACCAGCGAACCCCATTCGGGCTCGCACGCGAAGACGCGCATCTTGGCCTGCGCGGGCGCGGCGACCGCACCGGCGAGCAGGACCGCGGACATCAGCAGGGACTTCATCGTTCGATTCCTCAGAACTTGTGGGCGCCATGGGCGCCGAGGCTGGTCTGGTACTGCACGGTCACGGCATTGTCCGTGTCCGTTGCATTCGGCTTGTCATGGCTCAGCTGCAGGCGGATCAGGCTGAATTCGCTGTTGCGCCAGGTCGCTTCGATGGTGTGACGCGTCGGATCGGTGTCGTTCGCGAACGGGCCGTCGTTCGCCGCCCACAGGCGATCGAAGCGATAGCCGACGTCCCACTGGCGGTTGATGCGATAGACGGCTTCGGCATACGCGCCGCGACGCTTGCCGCTCCAGTCGAACATCACCGACGGATCCGCCGCATCGACGAACGTGCCGTCGCGGTGATCGATCATGTATTCGCTGCGCAGCGTCAGGCCGCCGTCCTTGAAGTTGCCCTGCGGCGCCCACTTCCACGTGCCATCGACGATGTAGAGCGTGCCGTCGCCGGTGAAACCGTCTTCGCCGTCGACCGCGCTCGTGCGCAGCGCCGAAATCCCGGCGAGCCATTCGTTCTCGTCTCCAACGTCGCCGCCGACATGCGCGAACAGCGTCTTGGTGCCGACGCCGCCGTGGCCGGCGCCCGCTGCCGGGTAGCTCTCCCCACGGAAGGCTTCGCCGCCGAGTTCGAGGAAGAACGACGTCGGCGCAACCCAGCGCACCTGCACGCCGTCGTCCCCGTACTGGTTGCCCAGGAACGCCTGGTACGCGAGCGGACGATCAAAGAAGTTGTCGGTGTGCGCGTGGTGGCTGTTGAGATAGCCGACGTTCGAATAAAACCGGCCCAGGCGCATGTTCCAGCCGGCGGGCAGCGCGGTGGTGTCGATGAAGGCTTCTTCGACGCCGATGTGGTCCTGACCGCCTTCGCTCGACGCCGTCAGCGTGAGCTGGCCGTAGAACTTCTCGTCGATGTTCGCAGCGAACGAGACTTCGCTTTCGCCGAGCGAGAAACCGTTGGGCGCCGGCCCGCCCTCGCCCACGATCGGGAAGCCGGAGCGAACGTAGTTCGCCGGATCCAGCGAGTGATGCGTGTAGCTGCCGTTGAGGATGATCGAGATCGCGGGGTTGAACGCGTTCGGGTTCGAACTCGAACCGCCGCCACTGTCGGCACTCGCGACGTTGTCGTTGGACGTCGCAGCTGGGGCCGGCGCGGGCGCCGCAGCGTTCGCGGTGTCGTCGGGTGCGGCGAGATCGTCGTTCGCCGCGAGATCCGAGGTGTCGGCCGACGCGGGAGCTGCAGCGCTGCCCGCCGCCGCCGGCGCGACCGGCGCCGTTGCGACGTTCGCATTCGATGCGCCCTTCAATCGGGCGACCTCCGCCTGTGCGGCCTCGGCCTCGGCGCGTGCCTTCGCGGCATCGGCGCGGGCGGCCTTGGCGTCGGCTTCGAGCTGCGCCATGCGCGCCTCAAGCGCCTTGAACTGCGCCTGCGAGACGCCGTCGGCGGCGTGGGCAGTGCCCAGCGCGCCCGCAAGCGCGAGGGTGAGGAGGGTTTTCGTCATCGAGGCCGGCCCGCTGATCAGAAGGTTATAACATTACGTTACGGGGTCCCGGCCCGACGGCAATAGCCCGAAAGTCAGGGAGTCAGCGTCCAGCAGGGTGACGGCCCTTCCCCATCGTCCGGCCCGGCCGCGGCAGTGACTGGACTCGCAGCGTCGCTATAGTCGGCGCGTCCGCGCACGGGGAGCCGGCCATGAGTTCCGTTTCGACGCGCATCGCGATCTCGCGGGTTCGCGCGCGGCTTTCGTTCGCGACCAAGCTGCTTGGCGTCGCCGCACTGGTGCAGCTCGCACTGTTCCTGCCGCGCGGCTGGCTGCCCGACAACCGGCTCTTCGCGCTGGTCTGCATTGCGAGCGCGGTGTTCGGCATCGCCGGCTTCCGCGTCGCCTATCGCGCGCTCGACCTCGACGAGGAAATGGACGATGCGCGTTCGTCCCTGCGCCGGTTCGGATGGCGTGTCAGCGGGTCGGTGCAGATGATGTTCTGCCTCGCCTTCCTCGTGCCGCTGCTGAACCTGGTGATCCTGCTCTGGACGTGGCTTCGCATCCGCGCCGGCCGCGCCGCACTCGACGGTATCGAACGCTCGACGCAGGAAATGGATGCGCGACGACGTCGCGTGATGGGCGGCTGAGCGCGGTCAGCCGGCCTTCGCCACGTCCTCGGCGAGGCAATCCGCACAGAGGCCGTGCACTTCCAGTGTCTGCGCGCGCGGCGTGAAGCCGAGTGCGCGCGCACGCGTGTCGAGCGCGCCGACGATCTTCTCGTCCTCGAGCTCCGTCGCCGCATGGCAGCGATCGCAGATGAGGAACGGCACCGCGTGCTGCGCGCCGCCCGGGTGGTGGCAGCCGACGAACGCGTTGATCGACGCGAGCTTGTGGATGAAACCGTTCTCGAGCAGGAAATCGAGCGCGCGATAAACCGTCGGCGGCGCCGCGCCTTCGTGCGTCGCCTTCATGCGATCGAGAAGGTCATACGCCTTGAGCGGGCGATCGGCGTCCGCGATCAGGCGCAGTGCGCTCGCACGCAGCGGCGTCAGGCGCAGGCCGCGGTCCTCGCAGGCGCGTTCGACCTGCGCGACGAACGCATCGCCCGTGTGGACGTGATGACGCGGATCGGTGCAGGTCTCGTGGTGCGACATGGAAGCCTCAGGCGTGCGCCGGCACTTTGGCGAGCGCCGCATCGATGCGACGCAACGCTTCCTCGTGCCCGGCGAGATAGATGGTGTGCGCGATGTCGGGGCTCACCTGCGTGCCGGTGATCGCGACGCGCAGCGGTTGCGCGACCTTGCCCATGCCGACTTCGCAGGCGGCGGCGACGTCGTTCAACGTCGCGTGGATCGCTTCGGGCGTCCATGCGGCGAGCTGCGCGAGACGCGAGCGCGCTTCCATGAGCGGCGCACGCGCCGACTCGGTCAGGTGCTTGGCAACCGCTGCGTCGTCGTACGTTTCCAGCGGCTGGAACCACACCGCGGCGCGCTCGGCCATGTCCTTGAGCGTTTGCACGCGATCGCGCAGCGCGATCACGATGTCGGCGGGCGCCGGGCCGTGCGACAGGTCGTAACCGGCGCGCTCCAGATGCCAGACGAGATGCTTCGCGACGTCCGCCGGATCGTCGCTCTTCAGGTACTGCTGGTTCACCCAGCCGAGCTTCGCCGAGTCCAGTCGCGACGCCTTCGGGTTCACGTCCTTGAGATCGAAGATGCGCGTGAGCTCGTCGATCGAGAACAGCTCCTGGTCGCCATGCGACCAGCCGAGACGCACCAGGTAGTTCAGCAGCGCATGCGGCAGGTAACCGTTCTCGCGGTACTGCATGACGTCGGCCGCGCCGGTGCGCTTGGACAGCTTCGCGCCCTGCTCGTCGAGGATCATCGGCAGGTGGGCGAAGTGCGGCACGGGCGCGCCAAGCGCCTTGTAGATGTTGATTTGGCGCGGCGTGTTGTTGACATGGTCGTCGCCGCGCACCACGTCGGTGATGCGCATGTCGATGTCGTCGACGACGACTGCGAAGTTGTAGGTCGGATAGCCGTCGGAACGGAAGATGACGAGATCATCGAGCTCGCTGTTCGCGAACTCGATGCGGCCCTTGACCTTGTCGTCCCACGCGACGGTGCCGTCCTGCGGATTGCGGAAACGGATCACGCGAGTGGGATCGTCGCGATACGGCAGGTTGGCGTCGCGCGCCGCGCCGCTGTAGCGCGGTTTGCCACCCTCGGCCATCGCCTTCTCGCGCATGGCTTCGAGCTCGTCCTTCGTTTCGTACGCGTAGTACGCCTTGCCGTCGGCGACGAGCTGCTCGGCGACTTCGCGATAGCGGTCGAGACGTTGCGTCTGGAAGATCGGGCCTTCGTCGTAGTTGAGGCCCAGCCAGTCCATCGCTTCGAGGATCGCGTCGATCGCGCCCTGCGTGCTGCGCTCGCGGTCGGTGTCCTCGATGCGCAGGACGAACTCGCCACCGTGGCGCCGCGCTTCGAGCCAGCAATAGAGCGCCGTACGGGCGCCTCCGATGTGGAGGTAGCCGGTGGGACTCGGCGCGAAGCGGGTACGGCTGCTCATGCGGGGCTCGACGAACGTGGGGGCGTCGATTTTACGCCTGCCGCCGAGCGGGCTGTTCAGCCTTGGTGGGCGAAGTCGACCATCAGCCAGAACCCTTCATGGTCGCCGGGTGCGCGCGGCAGCGCTTCGAGGCGGGTCGCGGCGGGCCAGCCGGTGGAGCGCGCCTGCTCCCGAACGGTCTCGCGGACCGCGCTGGTGAGCGCTTCGAGTGTGTCCGCCTCGGCCGTGCAACCGGGGAAATCCGGCAGCGTCGCGTGATAACGGCGGTCGGCGTCGCGTCGAACGAACGCGAAATAACCGCGACTCATCCGCCGGCTCCGCTGCGCGCGTCATGCGTATCTGTCTGGATCCCCATACCGTCCGCCCCCCGGCCGTGATCGGTCCGGCCGACTATACGCCGCGACGATCGGCACGCTACGACGCGCGCTTCCGGGACGTGCGGCCCGTCGCATTCATGTCGGCCGCAGCGACTTCCTGCGTGCGTTCGGGTCCCCCGACGGCACGCTCGCGGGCGCACCTACACTGCGCCGATGACCACGCTCTTCATCTCCGACCTGCATCTGGATGCCGAACGCCCGCAGGTCACGGATCTGTTCCTGCGCTTCCTCCGCGACGACGCGCGCGGCGCCGCGGCGCTCTACATCCTTGGCGATCTGTTCGAGGCGTGGGTCGGCGACGACGACCCGTCGGAGACCGGAGCAGCGGTCGCGCAGGGCGTTCGCGAACTCGTCGATGCGGGCACGCCCGTCCATTTCATCCGTGGCAATCGCGACTTCCTGCTCGGCGACGACTACGCGCGCCGCGCCGGCATGACGATCGTGCAGGACCCGTCCGTCGTGATGCTCGAAGGCCGTCCCGCGCTCATCCTGCACGGCGATCTTCTCTGCACCGCCGACACCGGCTACATGGCGTTCCGCGCGCAGACGCGCGATCCGAAGTGGCAGGCGCAATTCCTGTCGCAGCCGCTGCCCGCCCGCATCGCGTTCGCGCAACATGCGCGTGCGCAGAGCCGCGACGCGCAGGCCGCGCTGAAGAACGCGGGCACCATGGAAACGATCACGGACGTTGCGCCGTCGACTGTGGACGAGTACTTCGTGCGCTACGGCGTCGACCTGATGATCCACGGACACACGCATCGCCCCGCGATCCACGCACTCGATGTGGGCGGACGCGCGCGACGCCGCGTCGTGCTCGGCGACTGGTACGACCACGGCTCGGTGCTGCGCGTCGACGGCGATCGCGTCGAGCTGGAAGGCCTGCGCTGAAGGCGCGGCGGACGTCAGTTCGCCAACGTTTCCAGCGACTCGAGTTCGTCTGCGTCGAAGCCGGCTTCGAGCCGCGCCTGGCGATTGAACGGGCCGTACAGCACGGCACGCGCGTACTCGGCGAGCAGTGCTTTGAACGTGCGCTGTGGTTCGAGACCGCGTTGCGCGCAATGCCAGCGGAACCATCGACTGCCCGCGGCGACGTGCCCGACCTCCTCGCGCAGGATGACGTCGAGAATGTCGGCGGTCGCATCGTCGCCGCGCGCGCGCAGCTTCACGATCATGCCGGGCGTGACGTCGAGTCCACGCGCTTCGAGCACGCGCGGCACCAGCGCCATGCGGGCCAGGCCGTCGTGTGCAGTCTTCTCGGCCATTTCCCACAGGCCGTTGTGCGCGTCGAAGTCGCCGTAGTCGTAACCGAGTTCGCGCAGGCGGCCGCGCAGCATCGTGAAGTGGCGTGCTTCGTCGTTCGCGACCGATGCCCAGTCGGCATAGAACTGCGCCGGCATGCCGCGATAGCGATAGGCCGCATCCCAGGCGAGGTCGATCGCGTTGAACTCGATGTGTGCGATCGCATGCACGAACGCGGCCAGGCCTTCCGTCGTGCCGAAGCCGCGCTTGGGCAGATCACGGGCGTGGACGAGTCGCGGCCGCTCGGGGCGGCCCGGCATCGCGATCGGCGCAGGTGCGTCGCTGGTGTCCGAGGGCGCAAGTTCGCCGCGCGAGAAGCGTGCGAACGCATCGAACGTACGCTCGACCTTCGCCTCCGGTGTCGCCGCGCGCAGGCAGTCGTGCGCGGCGGCGTGCAGATCGCCCGCCATCACGCGACCGCGTCGTCTCCGTCGACGGGACCCGCGGCGCGCGAGCATTCCCAGCCGTCGGGATAACCGCCGAACGATTCCGCGAGCGCCGTCAGCTCGTGCTCGAGCTTCGTGATGTCCGCATGCCTCGGCACCATGTGCCGGCTCGCCGTCACCTGCCAGATGCCTTCGTCGTCGACGCCCGGCACCGAGACGATCAGGTCCGGGCGTTCATTCACCGCTGCGACGAATGCGCGCGCCGCCGCTTCGTCGCCGAACACGAGATGGAAATCGATCTCGCGCGGAATGGTGAGGTCGTCGCCGTCCTCGAGCATGGCGCGCAGCACGTCGCCGTTTTCGTCGTCCGGGATCATCGCGAACTGCAGCGACTTCATCAGGCGACCTTGCGCGCCTGCTTGGCCGCATCGGAGCGCAGCTGCTTGATGCGCTCGAAGTAGCCGGGCTCGACGCCCGTCACGTAGTCGCCGTTGAAGCACGACGAATCGAACGCGTCGATGCGGTGCTTCGGGCCCGACACGGCTTCTTCGAGGTCGGCGAGATCCTGGTAGATCAGCCAGTCGCAGCCGAGCAGCTCCTGCACCTGCTCATCGGTGCGGTCGTGCGCGACGAGCTCGTCGGCCGACGGCATGTCGATGCCGTAGATGTTCGGATAACGCACGGCCGGCGCGGCGGAGGCGAGATACACCTTGCTCGCGCCCGCATCGCGCGCCATCTGCACGATCTGCTTGGACGTGGTGCCACGCACGATCGAGTCGTCGACCAGCAGCACGTTGCGGTTGCGGAACTCGAGCGGGATCGGATTGAGCTTGCGACGCACCGACTTCGCGCGCTCGCCCTGCCCCGGCATGATGAAGGTGCGGCCGACGTAGCGGTTCTTGATGAAACCTTCGCGGTACTTCACGCCGAGCACGTTGGCGATTTCCAGCGCGGCGTCGCGCGACGTATCGGGAATCGGGATGACGACGTCGATGTCGTGATCGGGGCGCAGACGCAGGATCTTTTCGCCGAGCTTCTGGCCCATACGCATGCGCGCCTTGTGCACCGAGACGTCGTCCATCATCGAGTCGGGGCGCGCGAAGTAGACGTATTCGAAGATGCACGGCGTCGGCTCGCGCTCGCCCGCGCAGAGGCGCGTATGCAGCGTGCCGTCCGCAGTGACGACGACGCCCTCGCCCGGGCGCACGTCGCGCAGGCGTTCGTAGCCCAGCAGGTCGAGCGCGACGGACTCGGACGCGACCGCGTATTCGTCCCGACCGTTGCTGCTGCGCTTGCCGAGCACCAGCGGGCGGATGCCGTTCGGGTCGCGGAACGCGACGAGGCCGAAACCGAGCACCGTCGCAACGACGGCGTACCCGCCGACGCAGCGGCGATGCACGCCTTCGATCGCCTTGAAGATCGACTCCGGCGACAGCACGCCCTGCACGTCGAGCTCGTGCGCGAACACGTTGAGCAGCACTTCCGAGTCGGACTCAGTGTTGACGTTGCGCTTGTCCTGCTCGAACACCTCGCGACGCAGCGCGTCGGTGTTGATCAGGTTGCCGTTGTGCGCGAGCGCGATGCCGTACGGCGAGTTCACGTAGAACGGCTGCGCTTCATCGCAACCGGCGCTGCCAGCGGTGGGATAGCGGCAGTGGCCGATGCCAAAGTGCCCGTGCAGCAGCTGCATCGCCGCCTCGTCGAACACGTCGCTGACGAGGCCATTGCCCTTGTGCACGCGGATCTTGGAGCCGCTCGCGGTGGCGATGCCGGCGGCGTCCTGGCCGCGATGCTGGAGCACGGTCAGCCCGTCGTAGAGCTGCCCTGCGACGTCGCTTTGGCCGACGATTCCGATGATGCCGCACATGGTTCGATGTCCTGCAGTAAATCAGGCGGGAAGCTGCGGAAGTGGGGGCAGCGCGGGGAAATTGCCAGCGGGCGTAGTGCCGTCGAGATCGAGGTGCGCACGCACGCCCACCGGCAACCACGTCGACAGCCATCGCGCGCCCGGCTTGAACACCGGCACGAGCGCGGAGGCCTGCCACGGCCGCTGGCGCGGCAGCGGCGTGAAACCGAGCAGCAGCACGACCGCGCACGCCATCGCGATGCCGCGTACGCCGCCCAGCGCGAGCCCGAGCATGCGGTCGACGCCATCGAGCCCGGCGGCCTTGAGTGCGCGTCGCACCAGATAGGCGATGAGCGCGACGACGATCGACGTCGCGATGAAACACAGCGCATACCCGACCAGCATCTGCACCGGCGACGGATTCGGGCCGCCCGCAATCATGTCGGCCGCGCCGCCACCGAACAGCAGCGCCGACGTGCCGCCGAGCAGCCACGCGGCGAACGACGCGATCACCCCGACGAAGCCGCGCATCAGGCCCGTCAGCGCCGAAACGCCGAGGATCGCCACCAGCAGCCAGTCGAGCGCGCTCATCGATTTACGGATGCGGCCGCACGATGCCGTTGACGCCGAGCTTCGACGCGACCTGCGTGCGCAGCGCATCGGCGGCCGCGCGATCCGGCACCGGGCCAACGCGCACACGGCTGAGGTTGCCGCGATCGGTGTGCACCTGTTCGACGAACGCCGAGAAGCCGGCGGCGCGCGCGCGATCGCGCAGGCGCGTGGCTTCGTCCGCATCGGCGAACGCGCCGAGCTGCACGGCGAAACCGACGTTGGCCGCGGCCGGTGCGCTCGTCGCTGCAGGCGGTGCGGGCGGCGTCGCGGGCTTCGGCGGCGCGCTCGCGGCGGGCGCGGGGCGCTGCGTGCCAGCGGTGACGGTCGTGCTGTCGGGCGTCGTGGGCTTCGCCGTGGCCGTCGTCGGCGCGGGCGGGAGCGCTGCGACGGCGACGGCGGGCGTCGACGGTGCAGGGGTCGTGGTCGCGGCGGGCTTGGCGGGCGTCGCGGCGTCGGCGTCGAGCACGACGACCTTGGCGTTGATGTCGCTGCGGACGCGGCCCGCGGCGAGGCGGGCGGCTTCGGCGTCGGCGGACGTCGCGAACGGACCGATGCGCACACGGTGCACGGTGCGCGTGCCGAGCGCCGTCGGCTCCTGGTAGGCCGGCAGGCGTGCGGCGGACAGCGCGGCGATCACGCGCGCCGCGTCGGCGGGCGTCGCGTAGCTGCCGAAGTTGACGGCGTAGTTGCCGGCGGCGGTCGCCGGCGTCGTGGGCGCAGGCGCGGCCGGAGCGGCTTCGGGCGCCGCGGTGGACGCCTCGACAGGCGCCGACAGCACCGGCTTCCCGGTGGGCTCGACGAGCGCGAGATCGACCGTCTTCGTGTCGCCGTTCGCGGCTTCGGGCGCCGGCGGCACCTTCAGGGGAACGCGCGATGCGCCGCTGTCGGGCGCGGGATCCATCACGAGGAGGGGGAGGAAGACCACCGCCAGCGCGACGAGCACCGCCGCGCCGAGCAGCCGCTGTTTCAGGGCAGGTTCCATCGCGTCCGCATGCGGCGGGGGCGGCCCGCCTTGTCGCGGCGAATTATACCCGCCGGGTTCCGCGTGCCCGGCCGCTGGGTTCCGCGTTCAGCGGCCGGTGGCTCCGAGCGCGTGCAACGCGTCCGCCACCGTGTGGAACGAGCCGAAGACCAGCACGCGATCGCCCGGGTGCGCGTCGATGCCGTGGATGGCCGAAGCGACATCGTCCCAGCGCGTTGCCGTCGCAGCGGCCGTTCCCGCGAGACGCCCGGCGAAGGTCGCCACGTCCACCGCCCGCGGACCATGACCCGCCAGGCCCGCGATGTTCCATGCGTCCACGGACGGCGCGAGCGCCTCGACGACCCCCGCCGCGTCCTTGTCCCCTAACGCGGCGAACAGCGCGATCGTCCGACCCGGCGACGGCGTGCGCGACAGCCACGCCGCCAGTTCGCGCGCCGCCTGCGGGTTGTGCGCGACGTCGACGACGTAGTCGACGCCGTTGCGCTCGATGCGCTGCAACCGCCCCGCGATCCGCGCATTCGCCACGCCGTCCGCGATCGCGCGTTCGCCGATGTCGAGCGGACTCGAGCGCAGCGCGGCGATCGCGACGGCCGCATTGCGCAGCTGCGACGGTGCTGCGAGCGAGGGACGCGGCAGCTCGTACTGCTCGCCCACCGCGCGCCACTGCCACGTGTCGGCATCGGCTTGCGGGTCGAAAAAGAAGTCGCAGCCGATGCGCAGCGCCTTCGCGCCGATCCCATAGGCGTGCCGCAACACGCTCGACGGCGGGTCGTCGTCGCCGAGAATCAGCGGCGTCCACGCACGTGCGATGCCGGCTTTTTCGAAGCCGATCGATTCGACGTCCGGGCCCAGCCAATCGGTGTGGTCGATGTCGACGGTGGTGATCACCGCGACGTCCGCGTCGATCAGGTTCGTCGCATCCAATCGCCCGCCGAGGCCGACTTCGAGGATCGCGAGATCCAGATCGGCGCGCTCGAACAGCCACAACGCGGCGAGCGTGCCGACTTCGAAATACGTCAGCGTAGTGTCGCCGCGCGCCGCTTCGATGGCTTCGAATGCTTCGACGATGGACGCGTCATCCGCATCGTGGCCGTCGATGCGGATGCGCTCGTTGTAGTGCAGCAGATGCGGCGACGTGTACGCGCCAACGCGCAGCCCTTGCGCGCGCGCGATCGCCTCGATGAACGCGACCGTCGACCCCTTGCCGTTGGTGCCGCCAACGGTGATCACGACGGGCGCCGGCTTCGTCAGCCCGAGGCGCGTGTGCACGGCGCGGATGCGGTCGAGGCCAAGATCGACGCTGCGCGGGTGCTGCTGTTCGAGGCGGGCGAGCCAGGTGTCGAGTTCGGACGTCATGCGCGAATTGTAGGCCGCGCGGCCACCGCCATCGCCGACGCGGGCGATGGCGGACGCTGCGTTCTACAGCGCGCGATGCACCGCTTCGCCGAACAGCGCGGTGTGGTGCGTGCAGTCGTTGAGGCGCACGACGTCCAGCCGGTCGACATCCGGACCTTCCAGCAGGTTCAGCGTCGTCGGCGCCTGGCGGAAGCGCCAGAGATTCGCCAGTGGCAGGCCGAGGATGCGACAGAGCAGCACACGGTTGACCGCATCGTGCGCGACGATCAGCAGCGTGTCGTCCGCGTCGAGCCCTTCGCAGGCCCGCGTGAATGCAGGCCATGCGCGATCGAGCACATGCTGCAGCGACTCGCCGCCGGGCATCAGCACGTCGTGCGGCGTGTCGCGCCAAGCGGCAAGCCGTTCACCGTCGCGATCGCGGATTTCCGCGGCGAGCAGGCCCTCCCACTCGCCGTGTGCGATCTCCATGAGGCCGGGATCGGTACCCAGCATCGGCGCGCGATCGCCGAGCGCGATTTCCGCGGTGCGACGTGCACGCGTGAGCGGCGATGCGATCGCCCGCGTGATCGGCACGTCGTGCAGGCGCTGTGCGAGTGCGCGCGCCTGACCTTCGCCGACTGGCGAGAGCGGAATGTCGACCTGCCCCTGGTAACGGCCTTCGGCGTTCCACGGCGTTTCGCCGTGACGGGCGAGGATGATCTTCATGTCGGGCGTCGTCCTGCGTCAGATCTGCTGGATGGAGAAGACGCCGGGCGTCGCGCGCAGCACGTCGAGTTGCGCGTCGTCGATCTCGCGATCGATGGTGATCGCGGCGCGCGCGTAGCCGTCGCCGGACGCGCCCAGCGCGAAATTGATGATGTTGATGCCGGCCGCGCCGAGCTGCGAGCCGACGATGCCGACCATGCCGGGGCGATCCTCGTTGCGCATCAGCAGCACGTGCGCGAGCGGATCGAATTCGATCTCGACGCCATCGAGCGCAACGACGCGTGGCGCGCGATGCAACGTCGCGTCGATCTCGCGTCGAACGGCGCGATCACCGTTGTCGCCTTCGATGGTGAGTCGCACGAGGCGGTCGTAGCCATCGCCTTCGCCGCCGATCGTTTCCGACACTTCCAGCCCGCGCGCCGCGGCTTCCTGCAGCGCGTTGACCGGGGTCACGCGACCCGACGCGGCGCCGAGCAGCGATGCAACCAGCAAGCGCGTCAGCGGACGCGTATCGAGTCCGTCGGTGCGGCCGGCATAGCGGATCTGCAGGCGCGTCGGCGCCGGCACGAGCCGCGAAGCGACGCGGCCAAGCGCTGTCATCAACGGCATCCACGGGCCCACTTCGCGCGCCGCCTCCGCCGTAAGCGGCGGCAGGTTGACGCAGCCGGCGACCGCGCCAGTCGCGACGAAATCGATGATCTGTCGCGCAAGGATGGTGCTGACGGCCTGCTGCGCTTCGCTGGTCGACGCGCCGAGATGCGGCGTCAGCACCAAGTTCGGATGCGAGCGCAACGAAGAGTCGGAGGCGAGCGGTTCGGTGACGAACGTATCCAGCGCCGCGCCGGCCAGATGGCCCTCGTCGAGCAGGCGCAGCAAGGCCGCTTCGTCGACGAGGCCGCCGCGCGCCGCGTTGATCAGCATCGCGCCCGGCTTCATCGAACGCATGCGCGCTTCGGACAGCAGGTTCGTCGTTTCCTTCGTGCGCGGGATGTGCAGCGTGACGATGTCGGCCCAGGCGAGCAGGTCATCGAGCGACATCAACGGCACGCTGCCCTTGCCCGCGGCCGACGCCGGGAGGAACGGGTCGTACGCCGCAACTTCCATGCCGATGCCGCGCGCCTTGCGCGCGACCGTGCTGCCGATGCGGCCGAGGCCGATCACGCCGAGCCGCTTGCCTTCGAGTTCGAAGCCCGTGAGCCCCGCCTTCGGCCATTCGCCGGCCTTCATGCCGGCGTCGGCGCGCGGGATGTGGCGCGCGAGTGCGAACAGCAGCGCGATCGCATGCTCCGCCGCGGCGAGCGTATTGCCGTCGGGTGCGTTCATCACTGCGATGCCGCGCGCGGTGGCGGCGTCGACATCGATGGTGTCGACGCCCGCGCCGGCACGGCCGATCACCTTGAGCTTGGTCGCCTGCGCCAGGGCTTCAGCCGGCACCTTGGTCGCCGATCGAACGAGCACCGCGTCGACATCCGCGAGCGCGAGCGCCAAGGCGTCGGGGTCCTTGATCGGTTCGGGGGCGACGAGAACGTCCCAGCCCGCATTGCGGAACAGCGTCAGGCCGTCGTCATGAATTCCATCGCATGCCAGCACTCGCATCGTCGTCGCGCTCCTTGTGTGAGGGATGCGCGGATGTCCTGCCAGCCGGCCGTCGTGCGTGAAGACGCGTCGACGGTAATGCGGACCTGCGGTGCTGCATGCATGCACGGCATGCGGTCGTCGGTCGGGAGACGGGGCCGGCTGGCATGGGAATCCGCGACGCGTTGGAGACTAGCAGACGCGCGTTCGTCGACAAGCGCTGGCCGACCGGCGGCGTGCAAGCGATTATGGAATTCGATTTCAACGCGGAGACCGCCATGCCCGTCGCCCACGGACGCTTCGACGTCAAACGCACGCCGCAGGGCGCGCTCGATCTGGGCGGCGACGCGCAGGGCATGCACCTGCGCTTCGACAAGACGTTCGAGGGCCCGCTGCGGGCGACGAGCGTCGTGCACATGATGGCCGTGGGGACCGCCGTGGAGGGCTCGGCCGGTTATGTCGCGATCGAACGCCTCGACGGCACACTCGACGGCCGCAGCGGCGCGTTCTCCATGATGCACTTCGGCGTGATGGACCGCGGGCACCCGTCGCTGCGCGTCGAGGTCGTGCCGGATTCGGGGACGGACGAACTCACGGGTCTGCGTGGCACGATGACGATCGACATCACCAACGGCGAGCACGCGTACACGCTCGATTACACGTTGCCGGCGGCCTGACGCTGCGACCTCCGACAACGAAAAAGGCCGGCGATTTCGCCGGCCTTTTCGCATCGGACGACGTTACTTCTTCTCGGGAACGTTGAGTTCCTGCAGCAGCTGCGGCGCCGGATAGACCTCCTGCATGATCCAGCGCATGTAGCGCTGGTCGACCGCGATCATGCGCGTCATCGCCGGGTCGAACACCCAGTTGCTGCTCACCGACTCCCAGTTGCCGTCGAACGCGAGGCCGACGAGCTTGCCTTGCGCGTCGAGCACCGGCGAACCGGAATTGCCGCCGGTGATGTCGAGGTCGGACAGAAAATTCACCGGCACCGTGCCGAGGCGCTTGTCGGCGAGGCCACCGTAGTTCTTCGCCCGGATCGCATCGAGCTCGACCTGAGGCGCATCGAACGGGTCCTTGCCAGTCGCCTTCTGCGCGACCTGCTCCAACGTGGTGAACGACGGCTGCTTCGCGCCGCTGGGCTTGGTGTAGCCCATCACGTGGCCATAGGTGATGCGCAGCGACGAGTTCGCATCCGGGTACACCGCCTGCCCGTGCGCCTTGCGGTAGTCGGCGAGCGCCTGTAGGAACTCGGGACGCGCGACCAGCGAATCGCCCGCGCGCGTCTTCGCCTCTTCCTCGAGGCGCAGCACGTCAGGCATCACGGCGACCGCGAACTGGATCGCCGGATCCTTCGACTTCTCCAGCGCAGCGCGATCGGCGCTCAGCAGCGCGACGCGCACCTGCGTGTCCCCGAGCTTGGTCTTCGCGAGGCGATCGAGCGCGCGATCCACGGCCTTGGCATCGCTGCCGCCCAACCACTTATCGACCGACGCGATGTGCTCGGACGCCGGCAGCTTCACGTACTCGCGCAGCCAGTAGCCGATCAGCTCGCGATCCATCTGCGGCTGGTAACGACGCTCCATCTGGCGCAGCGCGCCTTCGAGCGACGGCATGTCGCGCTGCATGTAGCCCGGTTCGCGCTGCAGGTCCGGCTTCTCGCGTTCCACCGACGTGCGATAGATCTGCGTCGCCGCGCCGAGCACGCCGGTGCTGCGCAGCTGGCCGAACACGAGGTCGCGTTCGCGATGCGCGCGCGCCTCGTCGCCGAGCTGCTGCAGGCGTTCGTAGGCCGCGAGACCCGCTGCACCGCGCGAGCCCTGCCCCTTCAGCCACGCGAGCACCGCTTCTTCCTCGCGATGCTTGCGCGCGCCGGCATCGATGCGGCGGAAACCTTCCAGCTGCCCGTCGTAGTTCTTCAGCACGTTCTGCCAGCTGCGCACCGTTGCGGCGTACTTCACCGCGATATCCGGATTGCGGCGGCCCGCGTTTTCGACGAGCGACACCAGGTTCTTGTAGTGCTGGCCGATGGTCGGATACGCCCAGTTCGCCGTCTGGTCAAATTCGCTCGCGAGCGCGTAGCGGCTCGTGCTGCCCGGGTAGCCCGCCACCATCACGAAGTCGCCCTCGCCCAGCGGCTTGTCGGCAATCTTCAGGAAATGCTTCGGCGTGTACGGCACGTTGTCCGGCGAGTACGCGGCGGGACGGCCGTCCTTGCCGACGTACGCGCGATAGAACGAGAAGTCGCCGGTGTGGCGCGGCCACATCCAGTTGTCGACCTCGCCACCGTAGTTGCCGACGCTGCGAGGCGGCGCGTAGACGAGTCGGACGTCCTTGATCTCGAGATTCTTGAACAGGCGATACGTGTTGCCGCCACTGAAGCTGTACAGGCGGCAGCGATACCCCGTCGGCGCCTCGCAGTCCGCGACGAGCTTCTTCTCGATCGCATCCAGCGCCTTCGTGCGGCCCAACGCATCGGGCGCGGCGGCGATCGCGGCCTTCACCGTCTTGGTGACGTCCTGGATCGAATCGAGCGCGTAGATGCGCGCGTTCGGGCCGGCGGAGAGTTCCTCGCCCGGCGTCGTCGCATTGAAACCGGTTTCGATGAGGTTCTTCTGGGCTGACGAATTCAGCTGGATCGCACCGTAGGCGCAGTGATGGTTGGTGACGACGAGGCCCTTCGGCGAGACGAAGCTTGCCGTGCAACCGCCGAGCGAGACCACCGACGCCATCGGATCGCCGGTGAGATCCGCGAGCTGGCGTGCGTCGAGCTTCAGGCCCGCCTTCTTCAGCTGCGTTGAGATTTCCGGCAATTGCTGCGGCACCCACATGCCTTCGACCGCGACCGCGCTCGTGGAAATGGCCGCGAGCGCGGCGAACGTGGCGAGGGCGAGGCGGTGGATGCGCATGAAGAAAACTCCGTTGATGCGTGTGGGCGGTCGAGTCTAGCCAATGCGTGCGCTGCAACACGCAGGACGCGTGTCACAGCGCGCGATGTTCATTCCGCGGGCAGGCCCATCTCCGCGAGCAGTTGCGGCGCCGGGTACACCTTCGCCATCAGCCAGCGCATGTAGCGCATGTCGACATGAATGGCGCGCTTGTAGCGCGGGTCGTACATCCAGCTCGCGCTCACGGCTTCCCAGTTGCTGTCGAAGTTGAGCGCGATGAGCTTGCCTTCGGCGTCGAGCACGGGTGAGCCGGAATTGCCGCCGGTGGTGTCGAGATCGGGGAGGATGTCGACCGTCTGCGTGTTCAGCTTGGGATCGGCGGTGCTGCCGAAATCGCCCTTGGCGATCGCGTCGCGGAGCGGCTTCGGCGCATCGAACGGCTTCACGCCGGTGTGCTTTTCGGTGATACCGGCCACCGTCGTCACCGGGACGTAGTGCACGCCGTCGCGCGGATCCATGCCGCGCAGGTTGCCGTAGCTGACGCGCAGGGTGGAGTTCGCGTCCGGATACACCGCACGCCCCTGCGACTGCCGGTACGCGATCAGCGCCTTCATGTACGACGGCCGCAGACGCAGCAGCTCGCCATCGCGCACCTTCGCCTCGTCCTCGATGCGCAGGAGCGCGGGCTGCAGCGTTGCCGCGGCGCGCAGGAGCGGATCGGCGTCGGTGGACAGCGACGCCGCGTCGCGCGACATCGCCGCCAGGCGTGTCGCCTCGTCGCCGAGCTTGGTGCCGGCGTAGAGCGCGTCGAGACGCGCGCGCAGTTCGTCCGGCGTGCGACCGAACACCGCATCGACTTCCGCGACGTGCTGCGCCGCCGGCAGCGCCTGGTACTGCGACACGAGATACGTCAGCACCGCCTTCTCGACCGCCGGGTCGAATCGGCGCTGCACCTGCTTCATCTGGCCGGTGATCAGCGCTTCGTCGCGCTGCTGATAACCGAGTTCACGTTGCGCGTCCGGCTTGGTGCGTTCGTGCGCGAGACGCTGCAGCGTGATCGCGGCGCGCATCAGCTGCGTCTGCGACCGGATCATGCCGAGCAGCTGGTCGCGGTCGCGCACGGTGGCCGCCTGATCGAGCAGCGCCTGCACCGCGGCGATGTCGGCGCGCGTCGCCTTCGCGGACGGCTGCTTCGCCAGCCACGCGAGCATCTGCGCTTCGTCGTTCTTGCGCACGGTGGCCGCATCGCTGCGACGCAGTCCGTCCAGTTCGCCCTGCGCGCGCTTCAGCGTGTTCTTCAGGCTCTGAACCTGCGACGCGTAGAGCACCTTCGCCTCGGGCGTCGCGGCGGACTTGTCGATCGTGTCGATCACGCCCTGGCTCAGCGCCACGCGCGTCGGCAGCTGCCAGCCGATCTGCTGCACGAATTCGCGGGCCATGCGGTGGCGATAGGTGATGCCGGGATAGCCCGCGAGCATCGCGAAGTCGCCCTCGCCGACGTTGCGCGTCGACACCTGCAGATGCGCCGGCGGGTTGTACGGCACGTTGTCCGCGCTGTAGTCGGCCGGCTTGCCGTCGCGACCGACGTAGGCGCGTAGCACGGTGAAATCGCCGGAGTGACGCGGCCACACGAAGTTGTCGACCTCGTCGCCGTAGTTGCCGATGGAATCCGGCGGCGCGTAGACGAGCCGGATGTCGCGCAGCTCGAGCTGGCGGATCAGGTAGAAGTCGGTGCCGTAGTACATGTTGGCGACGCTGCAGCGGATGCCCGCCTCGCGCTCGCAATCCTCGATCGCGGCCTTGGTCGCGGCGTCGACGGCGTCGTAGTACGCACGGCCGCTCTTGCCCTTCGCGCCCGCGAGGATGCGGTCGGTGATGCGATCGAAGCCGGTGGTCACCAGCACGCGGTAGTCCGGCGCGGCGGGCAGTTCCTCGGCGCGGGTCTTGGCGACGTAGCCGTTCCCGATCAGGTCGCGATCGGCGCGGCTGTTGTACTGGATGACCGGGAACGCGACGTGGTGGTTGGTGAGCACCAGGCCGTCCTTCGACACGAACGCGCCGGTCGCACCGCCCACCTTCACCACGGCACTGAGCGGCGGACGCGTGAGGTCGGCGAGCGCGGCGGGGTCGCCCTCGAAGCCGGCGGCCTTCACCTGCGGTGCGAGGTCGGGAAGTTGTGACGGCATCCACATGCCTTCCGACGCGACGGCCGGGGCGATGGACAGGGACAGGGCGGTGGCGAGCAGACGGCGGCGCATGGTGGTTCCCTTCGATCGGCCGCCGACCATAGCGGCAGCGACGCGGGCGCGGCAATCCGGCAAGGCCTTCAGGCGGGCGTCCGTATAATTCGCGTTCCATCGCGCACCGCGCGTCGCAGGCCTTCCGCAATGTCCGAGACCGCCACCCTCTCCCCCACCGCGCCGATGATGCGCGCCCTCGTCAAGCGCGAAGCCGCCAAGGGCATCTGGATGGAGGAGGTGCCGGTGCCGGTGCCGGGCCCGAACGAGGTGCTGATCAAGCTCGAAAAGACCGCGATCTGCGGCACCGACCTCCACATCTACATGTGGGACGAGTGGAGCCAGCGCACGATCAAGCCGGGCCTGGTCATCGGGCATGAATTCGTGGGCCGCATCTCGGCGCTGGGCACCGGCGTGACCGGCTACACCGTCGGCCAGCGCGTGTCGGCCGAAGGCCACATCGTCTGCGGCCACTGCCGCAACTGCCGCGCCGGCAAGCAGCACCTCTGCCCGAACACCGTCGGCATCGGCGTGAACCGCAACGGCGCGTTCGCCGAGTACATCGTGATGCCGGCCTCGAACCTGTGGCCGATTCCGGACCAGATCCCGAGCGAGCTGGCCGCGTTCTTCGATCCTTACGGCAACGCGGCGCACTGCGCACTCGAATTCGATGTGGTCGGCGAAGACGTCCTGATCACCGGCGCCGGCCCGATCGGCATCATCGCCGCGGGCATCTGCAAGCACATCGGCGCGCGCAACGTCGTCGTCACCGACGTCAACGACTACCGCCTCAAGCTCGCCGCCGACATGGGTGCGACGCGCGTGGTGAACGTCGCGAACACCTCGCTCAAGGACGTCATGAAGGACCTCCACATGGAGGGCTTCGACGTCGGCCTCGAGATGAGCGGCAATCCGCGCGCGTTCAACGACATGCTCGACTGCATGTACAACGGCGGCAAGATCGCGATGCTCGGCATCATGCCCAAGGGCGCCGGCGCCGACTGGGACAAGATCATCTTCAAGGGCCTCACGCTGCACGGCATCTACGGCCGCCGCATGTACGAGACCTGGTACAAGATGACGCAGCTCGTGCTGAGCGGCTTCCCGCTCGGCAAGGTGCTCACGCACCAGCTGCCGGTCGACCGATTCCAGGAAGGCTTCGACCTGATGGAAGCCGGCAAGAGCGGCAAGATCGTCCTGAGCTGGAACTGAGGACGCGACGATGGGTTTCGTACTCATCGTCCTCGTCATCGTGATCGCGGGCTGGGCGTTCCTCGCCCGCAATAGCAGTGCCGGCCCGGGAACGTCGAGCTCCGTCTCCGACGGCTACGTGCCCGTGAACGCGTACGACAATCCGTACGACACCAACGAAAACAACGATCGGCCGTTCGAGCCCGACAGCTGCAGCGATACGTCCGACGAGTCGTCGTCGAGCGACACGTGCGACAGCGGCGACAGCTCCAGCAGCGACTGATCCCACCGCCCGAGGGCAGGAACCGCATGTCACTCACCGAACGCTACGAAACCACCCTCAACGAAATCCGCGACGCGGGCCTGTTCAAGTCCGAGCGCATCATCACGTCGCCGCAGGCGGCCGAGATCACGCTCGCCGACGGCCGCACCGTGCTGAACTTCTGCGCCAACAACTACCTGGGCCTCGCCGACCATCCGGACATCATCGCGGAAGCGAAGAAGGCGCTGGACACGCACGGTTTCGGCATGGCCAGCGTGCGCTTCATCTGCGGCACGCAGGACCTGCACAAGGACCTCGAGCAGACCATCGCCAAGTTCTTCGGCAAGGAAGACACCATCCTCTACGCCGCCTGCTTCGACGCGAACGGCGGCCTGTTCGAGCCGCTACTCGACGAGAACGACGCGATCATCTCCGACGCGCTCAACCACGCCTCGATCATCGACGGCGTGCGCCTGTGCAAGGCCAAGCGCTACCGCTACGCCAATTGCGACATGGCGGATCTCGAAAAGCAGCTGCAGCAGGCCAAGGCCGACGGCGCGCGCACCATCATGATCACCACCGACGGCGTGTTCTCGATGGACGGCTTCATCGCGCCGCTCGACGAGATCACTGCGCTGGCCGCGAAGTACGGCGCGCTCGTCCACATCGACGAGTGCCACGCGACCGGCTTTCTCGGCGCGACCGGCCGCGGCTCGGCCGAGGTCAAGGGCGTGCTCGAGAAGATCGACATCATCACCGGCACGCTCGGCAAGGCGATGGGCGGCGCGCTCGGCGGTTTCACCACGGCGAAGCGCGAAGTCATCGAACTGTTGCGTCAGCGTTCGCGTCCGTACCTGTTCTCAAACTCGCTGCCGCCGCATGTCGTCGCCGCCGGCATCAAGGCGTTCGAGATGCTCGACGCCGCGGGCGACCTGCGCACGCAACTGCAGGAGAACACGCGCTACTTCCGAGAGCGCATGGTCGCGGCCGGTTTCGACATCAAGCCGGGCGTGCATCCGATCAGCCCCGTGATGCTCTACGACGCCCCGCTCGCGCAGCGTTTCGCCGAGCGACTGCTCGAAGAAGGCATCTACGCGATCGGCTTCTTCTTCCCGGTCGTGCCGAAGGGCCAGGCGCGCATCCGCACGCAGATCTCGGCCGCGCATACGCGCGAACACCTCGACCGCGCGATCGACGCGTTCACGCGTATCGGTCGCGAACTGGGCGTCATCAAGGCCTGACGGCCACTCGCGCCATCGGACGCAGCGTGCCGATGGCGTCGACGCGCGATCGGCCCCACCGCGCGTAGGCTCTGCGCACCGCGGCCGACGAGCCGCCGTTGCGCGGAGCCGCGATGAAAGCCCTCACGTTCGATCGCTTCGGCGGTCCCGACGTCCTCGTCTATCGCGACGTGCCGGATCCGACGCCGGGTGCCGGGCAGGCACTCGTGCGACTGCGCGCGATCGGCCTCAACTTCGCGGACATCTATCGCCGGCAGGGCCACTACCACCTGGCCGGTGATCCGCCGTGGATCGCGGGTTACGAAGGCTCGGGCGAGATCGTGTCCGCTCCGGAGGGCTCGGATTTCGCGGTCGGCGATCGCGTCGCGTTTGCCGATGCGCCGTTCGCGAATGCCGAACTCGCCGCCGTCGATGTGGATCGCCTGATTCCCCTCCCCGACGACATCGAGCACGACTCCGCTTCCGCGCTGCTTCTGCAAGGGCTCACCGCGCAGTACCTCGTACGCGACAGCTTCGCGCTGAGCAGCGGACACGTCGCGCTCGTGCACGCCGCTGCGGGCGGCGTCGGCCAGCTTCTCGTGCAACTCGCGAGGGCGGCGGGTGCGCGCGTGATCGCGCTGGCGTCCACCGAAGCAAAATGCGATGTCGCGCGCAGTGCGGGTGCCGACAAGGCGACGACGTACGACGGCGACTGGGTTTCGCGCGTCCAATCCCTCGCACCCGTGGGCATCGACGTTGCGTACGACTCGGTCGGTCGCACGCTGCATGATTCGTTGCGCGCGGTGCGCACTGGCGGCGCCGTCGTGTTCTACGGGATGGCGGGTGGCGATCCGGATCCGGTCGATCCCCGCGTGCTCATGGACGGCTCCAAGACGATCACCGGCGGTGATCTCTGGAATGTGCTCCGCACCGCGGACGATCGCCGTACGCGCGCCGCGCAGCTCTTCGAATCCGTTCGACGCGGCGATCTCCACGTCGCGATCGATGCGCGCTATCCGCTCGCCGACGGTGCTGCGGCGCATGCGCATCTCGAAAGCCGACGTGCGCTCGGCAAGGTCCTGCTGATTCCCTGATGCGCCCTGCCCTGCGCCGCCTGTTCCTGAGCGCGCTCGCGACCGACCGCGAAGCGCAACTCGACGGCGACATCTGGACAACCCGCTGCCTGCATTGCCGCACGCGCCTGCAGGTCCGCGCGGACGGCACCGCGATGGGTGCGAGTTCGCTCGAACACGTCGTGCCGCAGGCGTGGTTCGGCAAGCGCGCGGCCGCTGCGCTGACCGCGCGCGTGAGCGATGACGCGGACGACGCGCGCAACCTCGCGGTCGCGTGCGCACGCTGCAACCAGGACAAAGGCAAAGGGCCGGACGCACGCGGCCCCGTCGACGCACGTGCGCGCGAGGTGGTGACGTCGCTGCTCGACACGCGGCTTGCGCGCTGGCGCGAACCCGACGACGGAGCGTGAAGCCTTTCGACGGCGCGACGGCGCCCACGACCGCCGCGTTGACGGCCCTCACGTGATCGTCGGGTCGCGCGCGATGTCGCGCGTCGACGCCTTGCAACTACGTCGAAATCAGTACGAGCAGCGGTTTCCGCACGGCCGCGGCTTGGCGATGCCGTCGCCGCTGTCGGACGGATCGGTCGCCGCTGCCGGATCGCTGGCGAGCGTCGCCGTGGTCGGTGGCTCACCGGTGACATCGGCCGTCGGAATGACGCCGAAATACAGCAGGATCGCGAATAACAGGTCCATGGATTTGAGGCTCCGCGGTGCGTAAGTCGAAGACCGCCGCGCGCACCGGCCGCAGCGGTCGAAGGACGCTACGCCCGCTGATCTGAAGACGATGTCGACGCGGCCTTCACATTCGTCGCTCGCACGGGACCCAGCGCTTCCGCCTCGGCGGATGACAGCGCTCGCCAAGTGCCTTTCGCGAGTTCGCCGAGCACCAGCGGACCGATCGCGACGCGCACGAGCCGCAGCACGTCGATATCGAGCGCATCCAGCAGGCGCCGGATGTGGCGATTGCGGCCTTCGTCCAGGACGACTTCGATCCAAGCGTTCCGCGTGCCCTGGCGGAGCAGCGTCGCGCTGACCGCGGCGAGGTGTTCGTCTTCGACGTCGAGCCCCGCTTCCATCGCGCGAAGCATCGCGTCGTCCGGAATACGGTCGACCTGCACGTGGTAGGTCTTCCGCAGATGCGTTTCGGGGTCGGTGATCGAGGCGGCCCAGCGCGGGTCGTTCGAGAACAGCAGCAGGCCTTCACTCGCCTTGTCCAAGCGACCCACGGGTGCGATCCATGGCAGATCCGCGCCATCGAAACAGCGATACACCGTGTCGCGGCCCCGCTCGTCCCGCGCAGTCGTGACCAGGCCGCGCGGCTTGTTGAGCATCAGGTAGATCGGCGACGCCGCGGCCTCATCGAGATCGCGGACGTCGACACGATCGACGTCCATGCGCACCGGAAACTCAGGATCGCGAACGGTGCGTCCATTGACGGAAACGCGGCCGTCGCGGATCCACACCGCGGCCTGCGTGCGCGAACACAGTCCGCGCTTGGAGAGCACGCGCGCCAGCCCGTGCCGCGGCACCGCTGGCGGCATAGGCGCTTACTTCTTGTCGGCGTCGGCCGGCGGCGGCGGGGGCGGCGGTGCGGGCTGCGCACCCTTGGCGACGCGCACGCCACGCGCCTTCATCCAGGCGTCGAATTCGTCCGCCGTCATGCGCTTGCCGTTCTGGTTCATGTCGAAACGCCACGGCGTGTTGTCGTACTGCGTCTGCGGCTTGTACGACGCGGGATCCATGCCCGGCACGAACTGGCCCGGCTTGCCGATGTTCGCGGTCGCGCGGCACTTGTCGATGCGGATGCGCAGCAGCACGGCGTCGACGGTCTGCGCTTGGTCGAACGCCTGCGCGAGCACGCCACTCGGTGCGCCGAGCTGCGGTGCGGGTGCGACCAGTTCCGGCGCGAGCGCCGGCGCGGCGACGGGCGCGGCCGACGTGCGCGCGAGGCCCGTGCATGCGTCCTGCGCGAACGCGCTTCCACTGGCGAGTACGAGCGAGAGAAGGACGAGGCGACGCATGGCGGACTCCGGCGGTCGGATCAGGCGGACAGCATACGTCGCGCTTTGTGAAAACGCGTTGCCGGACTCGACGTTTCTTGTGATGGCGGTTGGTGTCTCTGCGATGACATCTTGTTGGCGGCTGCGCATTGAAGCGTGGCGATGCGCGTGCGGATCGCGATGTTCGGGCAGCAGAGCGTGGCGTCTCGACGGTTAGATGGACGGCAGAGCCCCTTGAGCGGTAGATGCTTACGTCGCCTACGGTCCCTCGATCGGAACGCGCGAGTACCCCTGCTCGTGCCCCGCTTCGGCACTGACGTTCGGCGCAAAAAAGAAGCCCGGCGCAAGGCCGGGCTTCGGGGTACAGCAGGTGCGAACCGGACTTACTGGTTCTGCACGTTCAGCTCGGTACGACGGTTACGCTCGTTCTTGCACGCCGGCAGCGTCTGCGGCGTGTTCTCGAGCGGACGGCTCTCGCCGTAGCCGTTCGGGCCGGCCAGACGCGACGCGTCGATGCCGTGACCGGTCAGGTAGTCGTACACCGCACGGGCGCGGCGCTCCGACAGCGACTGGTTGTACGCATCGGTGCCGCACAGGTCGGTGTGACCGGCGACTTCGACGCGCAGCGCCGGGTAACGGCCGAGGATCGAGACCGCCTCGTCGAGGATCGCGATCGCGTCCGGACGCAGCGTCGACTTGTCGAAGTCGAAGTTCACGCCC
>NZ_SELT01000005.1 GCF_004361065.1 Cognatilysobacter terrigena
ACGCTCGCCAGCACGACATCGCCGCGCGCTGGGGCGGCGACGAATTCGCCTTGCTGCTCGTCGATTGCACGCTCGAGCAGGCGCTCAGCGTGGCGGAGCGCATCCGCAGTGCGGTGGAGGTGATCGACTGCGAGCCGTTCGCGCCGGGCTTCAACGTGACCGCGAGCGTGGGCGTCGCCTGGAGTCGCGGCCGTGCGCACAGCGCGAGCCTGCGTACGCTGGTGCCGCGCGCCGACGAGGCGCTCTATCGCGCGAAACGCGAGGGCCGCAACCGCGTGCGGGCGGCGGTCGAACCCGAACCCGCGGCCTGAGCACGGCGTCGCCACGATGCTCACGGCCCTTCGCTAGGCTGCACGCATGAAGACGCTGATCGCCCTCCTCCTCGTCGCCGTTCTCGCCCTCGCCGGTTATGTGGCCGCGGGGCCGTTCCTCACCGCACGTTCGATCAGCGACGCCGTGCAGCGGGGCGACATGCGAACGCTGGAGCAGGACGTCGATTTCCCGATGGTGCGCGCGAGCGTCAAGGCGCAGCTGGAGGATTACCTAGCCCGCAAGATGGGCGACCCCTCGACGGACAGCCGACTGAAGGAGCTTGGACGCCAGGTCACTGCGACGATGACGGGCGGCGTGGTCGATGCGCTGGCGACGCCCGCGGGCATCGGCGCGATCCTGCAGGGCCGCAGCGTCGTCCGTCGCGCGATGGGCTACCCCGTCGAGCATTCGAGCGAACCGGGCGGCAAGTTCGACCCGCTGCAGGGTGCGGCCTACCACTACGAATCGGCATCCCGCTTCACCGCGACCGTGCAGAACGCGGACGGTGTGCCGGTGGTCTTCGTGTTCACCCGCGACGGCCTCAAATGGCGCGTCACCGACGTGCGCCTGCCCGTCGACGACCTCGTCAGGTCGCTGACCGGCTGACGCCCAACACCGAGATCAGGCGCGCGGCGTGTTCGCGACGCCGTGCGGAACGTGGCCCGCCGCGACGTGATCGCGCGCCGACACGATGTTGTGTTCGGAATCGTCGAAGAAGATGTCCGCACCGAAGGCTTCGAGGAACGGGCCTTTCGGGCGGCCGCCAAGGAACAGCGCTTCGTCCAGTCGGATGCCCCACTCGCGCAGCGTGCGGATTACGCGCTCGTGCGCGGGGACGCTGCGCGCGGTGACGAGCGCCGTGCGGATCGGTGCGTCGTCGCCGGTCGGGAATGCCTGCTGCAGGCGATGCAGCGCATCAAGGAACCCGCGGAACGGGCCGCCGGACAGCGGCTCGCCCGCATGTTGCAGCTCGTGTTCGGTGAACGCCGCCAGTCCGCCCTCACGCGACACGCGCTCACCTTCGTCGTCGAAGATCACCGCGTCGCCGTCGAACGCGATGCGCAGCTGATCCGGATTGCGTGCGGCCGCGGAATGCGCGGAACGCGAGGTCGACGGCAGCAACATCGCCGCGGCGATGCCGGCGTCGAGCGCGGCGCGCACATCTTCGCCATGCGCGGACAGAAAGAGATCCGTATTGAACGGGCGGATGTACGGATACGGCGGTGCGCCGTTACTGAAGGCAGCACGTCGGATCGACAGGCCGTGGTGCGCGATCGAGTTGAAGATGCGCAGGCCCGTGTCCGCCGAGTTGCGCGAGATCAGGATGACCTCGACGCGCGGCGCTTCCGGCGGTGCGCCTTCGTTGAGGCGCAGCAGCTTGCGCACCAGCGGGAATGCGATGCCCGGCGCGAGCACGTCGTTCTCGCGGCTGCGCTGGTAGTCGGCGTAGGCCTCGAGGCCCTCGCGTTCGAACAGGTCGTGCCCTTCCTCCAGATCGAACAGCGTCCTGGAGGAAATGGCGACGATCAGGGGGTCGGCATCGCGGTCGGGCATGCGCCTATTCTGCACGCGCCCGCGTCGGCCGGCCGCACCTGACAACCGGCCGACGTTCGATCAGTGCAGCTTCCCGTAGCCCTTCATGACGTCCTGCGGGCCGCCGAACTCGTCCATCTCGATGTCGTTGATGAGCTGCATGATGTCCCGCGGCGCACCGTTGGCCTGTGCCGCCTGCAGCAGGTCGCCCTTGGTCGCCGGGTACTTCACGCCGGCCAGGTAGCGCTCCACGTTCGACGGCGATTCGCCGCCCAGTCCACGCGTCATATCGATCTCCTCTCTTCGGTCAGGTATTCGGTGTGCCGTGCGTGCGGCCGTCCTCGCTGGCGCGATACAGCGCGCCTTCGCGATCGCGCGATGCCGGTTCGTCGCGTTGCTGGCGGTCGGCCTGCATGGCGGACATGCGGTCGCCCACGCTCGGCATGAGCTTCGCCGTCATCGTGTTCATCTTCGACATGGCGCCGACCTTGACGTCGCGCCCGCCCTCCGTCGCCGCCTTGAGGATGGCTTCCGCGACGTCCTCGGGTTCGATCATCGGCGTCGGCAGTTTCGGCTCTTCTGCCATGTAGTTCGCGGCATGCTGCGGATACGGCGTGTCGACAGCGGTCGGCTGGATCAGCACGACTTCGACCGGCGCCTTGTCGATCAGCTCGAGTTCGACGCGCAGCGCATCGGTGAAACCTTTCACCGCGTGCTTGCTCGCCGAGTACATGCCCTGCAGCGGGATCACGGCGTCGGAGACTTCGCTGCCGACGTTGATGAGCGCCCCGCCCTGTCGCTTGAGGTACGGCAGCGCGACGAGCGAACCGTTCACCACGCCCCAGAAGTTCGTTTCGAACAGACGGCGGCTGTCCTCGTCGCTCACCTCGTCGAGGCGGCCGTAGATCGACACGCCGGCGTCGTTGATCCATGTATCGATGCGGCCCCAGCGTTCGATCCCCTTCTGCGCCGCTTCTTCCAGTGCGCCGCGATCGGCTACATCGGCCGGGCACACGATCGCGTCGCCGCCGGTGTCGGCCAGGCCCATGCGGACTTCTTCGAGTGTTTCGCCGCTACGCGCCACGAGGACGAGCTTCGCGCCCCGTTGCGCTGCCATGAGTGCAGTGGTGAGACCGATGCCGCTGCTGGCACCGGTGATGACGATCACCTGATCGGAAACGGGTTTGAGCTGCGCCTTCATCGAGACCTCCGGATCGAGGTCTTACATCCTTGCGATGCGCGCGTTAGCGATCCGGCAAGCCGGCGTCGAGATTCGCGAAGAACTCAGCCGCTGGTGAACTGTTCGGCAAGCATGCGCTCCTCGAGATTGTGTTCGGGATCGAACAGCAACGTCACCGTGCGATCGCGGGACTCGCGAATGGTGACTTCGACAGCGTCGCGCACTTCGTGCGAATCCGCGGTGGCACTGACCGGCCGCTTCAACGGATCGAGCACGCGGAAACAGACTTCCGTGTCGGCCTTGAGCACCGCGCCGCGCCAACGACGCGGCCGGAACGCGGCGATCGGCGTGAGCGCGATGACGTTCGCGCCGAGCGGCAGGATTGGCCCGTGCGCGGAGAAGTTGTACGCGGTGCTGCCTGCGGGCGTCGCGACCAACACGCCGTCGCAGATGAGTTCTTCCAGTCGAGTCTGCCCGTTGAGATCGATGCTGAGATGCGCGGCCTGGCGCGTCTGTCGCAGCAACGACACTTCGTTGTAAGCGAGCGAGCCCACCGTTGCACCGGATTCGCTCTGCACGATCATCTCGAGCGGCCGCAGCACCGCGGGCTCGGCCTTGTGGATGCGCTCGACCAGCGCGTCCACGCGCTGATGATTCATCAAGAAGCCGACGGTGCCGAGCTTCATGCCGTACACGGGCTTGCACAAGGCCGCGTGGCGATGGAGCGTCTGCAGCATGAAGCCGTCGCCCCCCAGCGCGACGAGCACGTCCGCTTCCGCCGGCGGCGTGTCGCCGTGCACGTCGACCAGCGCCGCGCGCGCAGCCTGGGCCTCGGGGGTCGGCGCGGCGAGAAAGGCCAGCCGGGGGTTCGCTTTCAGGAGCGTGTCGGTCGCCATGACCGCAGCATAGCGGCTCGAACGTGGAGGCGTGCGAGCGCCGCAAACGAAAAGCCCGCCGCGGATGCGGCGGGCTTCGTGACAGCCTCGGCGCGGGCGAGCCGCGCCGGCACTCCCGTTACGCGGCCTGCGCGAGCTGCGCGAGACGACGGACGGCCACCGACACCGTCGGGTAATCGAGCGACTTCTGCGACGCCAGCTCCGACAGCATCGTCAGAGTGAAGCGCAGGCTCGAGTCGTCGCGCTGCAGCCAAGCCTCGACCTTGCCGTCGGCCGGCTTGCGGCCGCCTTCGGCGAGGATGTGGCCGACCAGCGCACGCTGCTGCGCGCCCAGTTCGTCACGCAGCGAACCACGGGCCAGCGCCTGCCAGCGGCTATCGACCGGCAGCGCCTCGATCTGGTCGTACAGCCACGACAAGTGCAGCGCGCTGCTGAAGGCGAAGTAGGCCTTGGTGACCTCGGCCGCCGGCAGCTTGCGGGCGTGCGCGATCTCGACGATGTCGGTGACGGCGTCGAGCAGCGGCAGCGCGGCGAGCTGCTGCGCGAGCGCCGCCGGAATGCCACGACCGCGCCAATCCGCATCGCGCTTGTCGAACGCGGCCCGCAGGTCCTTCGTCATCGCGGTCGGCAGCGCAGCACGCACCGCGCGGATACCGTCGCCGTAGCGGGCAACCGCAGCCTCGATGGCGGGAATCGCACCCGGACGCGACAGCAGCCAGCGCGTGATCGAACGCATCAGGTGCCAGATCGCCATCAGCGCATCGACCTGCGCGGCCTCGGCGACCTTGCCGTCGAGCGCGTCGATCTGCGCCCACATGTCGCGCGCTTCCAGCGCCTCGCGGGCGATGGTGTAGGCCTTCGCGATCTCCGCCGGCGTGCGGCCGGTGTCTTCCTGCATGCGCAGCACGAACGTCGCGCCCATGCGGTTGACCATCGAGTTCGTCACCGCCGTTGCGATGATTTCGCGCTTGAGGCGATGGCCGTCCATCTGCTTGGTGTACTTCTCCTGCAGCGGCTTCGGGAAGTAGCGCACCAGCTCCTTGGAGAGGTACGCATCTTCCGGCACGTCCGACTGCACGAGCTGCGGGAACAGCACCAGCTTGCTGTACGACAGCAGCACCGACAGCTCAGGACGCGTCAGGCCCTGGCCGCGCGCCTTGCGCTCCGCGAACTCGGCGTCGCTAGGCAGGAACTCGATCTGGCGATCGAGCAGGCCCTGCGATTCGAGCGTGCGGATGAAGTGCTGCTTCGAACCGAGGCGCGACACGGACATGCGCTCCATCATCGACAGCGCCTGGTTCTGGCGGTAGTTGTCGGTGAGCACCAGCGCGCCGACCTCGTCCGTCATCGACGCGAGCAGCTTGTTGCGGTCGTCGAACGTGAGCTTCCTCTGCTGCACGGCGGCGTTGAGCAGGATCTTGATGTTGACCTCGTGATCCGAGGTGTCGACGCCCGCCGAGTTGTCGATGAAGTCGGTGTTGAGCAGCACGCCATGCTGCGCCGCTTCGATGCGGCCCAACTGCGTGAAGCCGAGGTTGCCGCCCTCGCCCACCACGCGGCAGCGCAGGTCGCGACCGTCGACGCGCAACGCGTTGTTGGCGCGATCGCCGACGTCCGCATGCGTCTCGCGGCTGGACTTCACGTACGTGCCGATGCCGCCATTCCACAGCAGGTCGACCGGCGCCTTGAGGATCGCGCTCATCAGCTCGGTCGGGCTCATCGACTCGACGGCCGCATCGATGCCCAGCGCCGCCTTGATCTGCGGGCTCAGCGCGATCGACTTCGCGCTGCGCGGGAAGATTCCGCCGCCCTTGCTGATCAGCTTGGTGTCGTAGTCCTCCCAGCTCGAACGGGGCAGCTTGAACATGCGTGCGCGCTCCTTGAAGGAGATCGCGGCGTCCGGCGTCGGGTCGAGGAAGATGTGGCGGTGGTCGAACGCGGCGACCAGCAGGATGTGCTTCGACAGCAGCATGCCGTTGCCGAACACGTCGCCGGACATGTCGCCGATGCCGACGCAGGTGAAGTCGTCCTTCTGCGAATCGCGGCCCATCGCGCGGAAATGGCGCTTGACCGACTCCCACGCGCCCTTGGCGGTGATGCCCATGCCCTTGTGGTCGTAGCCGACCGAGCCGCCCGACGCGAACGCATCGTCGAGCCAGAAGCCATGCTCGCGCGCGATGCCGTTGGCGATGTCGGAGAACGTGGCCGTGCCCTTGTCCGCCGCGACGACGAGGTACGGATCGTCGTTGTCGTAACGAACCACCTCGTTCGGCGGGACGATCTTGCCGTCGACGATGTTGTCGGTGATGTCCAGCAGGCCGTTGATGAACATCTTGTAGCAGGCGATGCCTTCCGCCTGGATCGCATCGCGATCGCCACCCGCCGGCGGACGCTTCACGAAGAAGCCGCCCTTCGAGCCGACCGGCACGATCACGGTGTTCTTCACCATCTGCGCCTTCACGAGGCCGAGCACTTCCGTGCGGAAGTCCTCGCGGCGATCCGACCAGCGCAGGCCACCGCGCGCGACCGGACCGAAACGCAGATGCACGCCTTCGACGCGCGGGCCGTAGACGAAGATCTCGCGATACGGACGCGGCTTCGGCAGGTCCGGCACCTTGGCCGAGTCGAACTTGTAGCTGACGTATCCGGTATCGGCGCCGCCGCGGGCGCCCTGATAGAAGCTGGTGCGCAGCGTGGCTTCGATGACGCCCATGAAGCTGCGCAGGATGCGGTCCTCGTCGAGGCTGGACACGCGGTCCATCAGACCGAAGATGCCTTCGCGCGTCGCCTGGACCTGGCCGTCGCGCTTGCCGGCGCGGGCTTCGATTACCGGCTTCACCGCTGCCGACAGCGCGGCGTCGTCACCGGCGAGGCGCTCGAGCTGCGCCTGGAACTTCTGCATGCCGGCGCGGATCTCGGCCTTGCTCTCCTTGCCGGTGCTCGGATCGAAACGCGCTTCGAACAGCTCGACGAGCAGGCGTGCGAGCAACGGATAACGCGCGAGCGTCTGCTCCATGTAGGCCTGCGAGAACGTCACGCCGACCTGCAGCAGGTACTTGCAGTACGCGCGCAGCATCGCGACCTGACGCCACGAGAGACCCGCAGCGAGGATGAGTCGATTGAACCCGTCGTTCTCGGCCTGGCCGCGCCAGATGGCGGCGAAGGCTTCCTCGAAGTCCTGGTCGATCTCGGTGACTTCGAGCGCGCGCGGATATTCGACTTCGAAGTCCTGGATGAAGAAGACCTTGCCCGCCGCCTCGATCCGGTACGGGTGCTCCGCGATCACGCGCAGGCCCATGTTCTCCATCATCGGCAGCGCGTCGGACAGCGGGATGTCGTCGCCTTCGCGATAGAACTTGAAGCGCAGGCCACCTTCGCCCTGATGCGAGCGATACAGGCTCAGGCGCAGATCGTCGGCGCCCTGCAATGCCGCCAGATGCTCGACGTCGTTGGCAGCCACTTCCGCCGACACGTTCTCGATGTAACCCGCCGGCAGCGCGCGTCCATAGGCGTTCGCGAGCGGCAAGCCGGTGTTTTCGCCGTGGCGCGCGATCAGCGCATCGCGCAGGTCGTCGGCCCAGTTGCGCACGATCTCGGCGAGACGCGATTCGATCGCCGCGACATCGACGTCCGGCACGGTGCCGGAATGCCCGTCCGACGGCTTCGGACGCACCATGATGTGCAGCTGCGCCAGCGGCGATTCGCCGAGCTGCACCGACGAATCCACGTGCTCCGCGTTGAGCATCTCCTTGAGCATCGACTCGATGCGCAGGCGCACTTCGGTGTTGAAGCGATCGCGCGGGATGTAGACCAGCGCGGAATAGAAACGCCCGTACTTGTCGCGACGCAGGAAGATGCGGCTGCGCACGCGTTCCTGCAGGCCGAGGACGCCCATCGACGTGCGGAACAGCTCGTCTTCGCCTGACTGGAACAGCTCGTCGCGCGGCATCGATTCGAGGATGTGTCGCAGCGCCTTGCCGCTGTGGCCATCGGTCGGCAGGCCCGACTTCTCCATCACGTGTTCGTAGCGGCGACGCACGAGCGGGATGTCCCACGGGCGACGGCTGTACGCGCTCGAGGTGAACAGGCCGAGGAAACGATCCTCACGCACCGGCTTGCCGTTCTTGTCGAAGCTCAGGACGCCGATGTAGTCCATGTAGCCGCGACGGTGCACGGTGGCGCGCGCGTTGGTCTTCGTCAGGATCAGTGCGTCGACCGAACCCGAGTGCTCCATATAGTGCGCGGCCAGCGTCGACAGCGCGCGCGGCTTGCCGCGCTCCTCGCCGTGCAGCAGGCCGAGGCCCGTACCCGGCACCGCCTGCAGCACTTCCTCCTTGCCCTGCTTCGCGACTTCGTACTCGCGGAAGCCGAGGAAGGTGAAGTGGTTGTCCGCCGCCCAGCGCAGGAATTCCTGCGCTTCCTTGACGATTTCGGCCTTCAGCGGCGACTTGCGCTTGCCGAGGTCGTCGGCGACCTCGAGCATCTTCGCCTGCATCGCCTGCCAGTCGCCGACCATCGCACGCACGTCTTCGAGCACGCGACGCACCGCGCCCTCGATCTCGCTCATCGACTCCGCACTCTGGCGATCGATTTCGAGATGCATCAGCGACTCGCGCTCACCCTCGCCCACGCCGGTCACGCGGCCCGCGCGATCGCGCGCGACCTTGACCACCGGATGCCCCATCACGTGCACGGCGATGCCGCGCTCGGCCAGCGCGAGCGTCACCGAGTCGACGAGGAACGGCATGTCGTCGTTGGCGACCTGCAGCACCGTGTGCGCGGATTCCCAGCCGTTCGCCTTGAGCGTCGGGTTGAACAGGCGCACCAGCGCCGTGCCCGGCTTGCGCGTGCGCATGAAATCGAGGAAGCCGGCGGCCAGCGAGGCCCAGGCCTCCGGCGAGTGCTGCGGAAATTCGTCCGAGCTCATGCGCTTGTAGAAGACGCGCGCGAAGGCTTCGGCGAGGCCCTGCTGCGTCTTCGGCAGCGTCGCGGTCAGCGCGTTGGCGATCTGGTCGACGGCGCCGACGTCGTTGGTGCGTTTGGTGGTGCGAGTGGCGGTGCGTTTCGTGGTCATGTGAGGCGACTCCCTGTGCCGGCATCCGTACGCCGGCGTTCGGATCCTTCAAAAAGGAAACGCCGGCGCCGGCATCGCGCCCGGATGTGCATCCGGGCATCGACGCCGATTCGCCGGCGAGCTGCTCATCGCGGGCTCAGCGCAGGCCCGTCTCGTTGCGTGCGATCACGAGGCGCTGGATCTCGCTCGTGCCTTCGTAGATCTCGGTGATCTTCGCGTCGCGGAAATAACGCTCGATCGGCATCTCCTTCGAATAGCCCATGCCGCCGTGGATCTGAAGCGCCTGGTGCGTGATCCACATGGCGGCTTCCGATGCGGTGAGCTTGGCGATGGCGGCTTCATTGCTGAAGCGCGCGCCGCCCTTGTCGAACTCGCCCTTCTGCCACGCGGCGCGCAGCGTGAGCAGCAGCGCGGCGTCGAGCTTGCACTTCATGTCCGCGATCTTGGCCTGCGTCATCTGGAACGTGCCGATCGGCGCACCGAACGCCTTGCGCTCCTTGACGTAGGCGAGCGTCGCCTCATACGCGGCGCGTGCAATGCCGATGGCCTGCGACGCGATGCCGATGCGGCCGGCGTCGAGCACGCTCATCGCAATCTTGAAGCCTTCGCCTTCGGCGCCCAGCACTTCATCGGCCTGCACGACGTAGTCGTTGAACTCGATCTCGCACGTCGCCGACGCACGGATGCCCAGCTTCGGCTCGGTCTTGCCGCGGCCGAAACCGGCGCGGGTGGTGTCGATCATGAACGCGGTGATGCCGCGCGCCCCCTTGTCCGGGTCGGTCATCGCGAACAGCACGATGTACTTGGCGACCGGGCCGGACGTGATCCAGCTCTTCTTGCCGTTGACGATGTACGTGCCGTCGGTCTGCTTCGTCGCCTTGCAGCGCATCGCGGTGGCGTCGGAACCCGACTGCGGTTCCGTCAGCGCAAACGCGCCGATCTCACGGCCTTCTGCAATCGCGCGGACGTAAAGCTGCTTCTGCGCCTCGGTGCCGTACTTCAGGATGCCGTTGCAGAACAGCGAGTTGTTGACCGACATGATCGTGGAGTGCGCGGCGTCGCCGGCCGCAATCTCAATCATCGCGAGCACGTAGCTGATGGGGTCCATGCCGGCGCCGCCGTACTCGGCCGGCACCTCGATGCCCATCAGGCCGTTCTCGCCCAGCGTGCGGATGTTGTCGAGGGGGAACTCGCCCGTGCGGTCGAAGTGCTCGGCGCTCGGCGCGATCTTGTCCTGCGCGATGCGCCGCGCCACGTCCTGGATCATCAACTGCTCTTCGGTGAAGCGGAAATCCACGTCGGCACCTCGAATTGGGCGAATGACAGCAAAGCCCGCGAATTGTACCGGGATGGACGTTCCGGCCGCCTCCCCGCTTGACCCCCGCGGCCCCGCAGCCGACACTTATCGCTCTATCGCGATACGTTGATAAATAGCCCCATGGACCTCGAAGCCTGGTCGGGCCAGCTCAAGACCTTCGCCGATGCCACGCGCGTTCGCCTGCTGGCGCTGCTCGAGCACGAGGAGCTCACGGTGGCGGAGCTGTCCTCGATCACCCGCCTCGCCCAGCCGCGCGTCTCGACCCACCTCGCGCGGTTGAAGGACGCAGGCCTCGTGCGCGACCGCCGCGCCGGCGTGTCGGCCTACTACCGGTTCGACGATGAAGCGCTCGACCCGGCGCAGGCGTCGCTCTGGCGCATGCTGCGCGATGGCAGCGACGACCCCCTGCTGCGGCAGGACGCCGAACGCGTTCCGGGCGTCCTCGCGGCGCGCGCGGTCGAGCAGAACTGGGCGGACACCGTAGCCGGCGACATGGAGCGCCACTACTCGCCGGGCCGCACGTGGGAGGCGCTGGCGCGATCGGCGTTGCCCCTGATGGAGACGGGCGACGTGCTCGACATCGCGTCGGGCGACGGCGTTCTTGCCGAACTGATCGCTCCTCATTCGCGCCGTTACGTCTGCCTCGATGCGAGCAGCAAGGTCGTAATGGCCGCCTCCGAGCGCCTGCGTCGCCTCGGCAACGTCGAGGTGCACGAAGGTGACATGCATGCGCTGGCGTTCGACGACGGAACGTTCGACCTCGTCGTCCTGATGCACGCGCTGACCTACGCGGACGAGCCGGCCAAGGCCGTCGCCGAAGCCGCGCGCGTGTTGCGGCCGGGCGGTCGCCTTCTGCTCAGCAGCCTCGCGAGGCACGAGCATCGCGCGGTCGTCGAGGCCTATGGCCACGTCAATCTCGGCTTCACCGAAAAGGATCTTCAGCGTTTTGCGACCAAGGCCGGTCTGGACGTTCTCAGTAGCGGCGTCGTCACGCGCGAGCGTCGACCGCCGCATTTCGAGGTGCTTTCGATCATCGCGCGCAAGCCGGATGCGGCCGCGCGCGCAAGGAGCGCACGATGAAGACCCTGCCCTGGCTCAACCCGCAACGCGCCGAAACGCTGCAGGCACTGCTCGCCGAGCGCATCCTCGTGCTCGACGGCGCGATGGGCACGATGATCCAGCGGCACGAGCTGTCGGAAGCCGACTACCGCGGCACCCGGTTCGCGGGCGGCTTCGACGACGCACGCACGGTTGACGGTCACACGCACGGCGCCTCGTGCGGCTGCGCGCACGACCAACGCGGCAACAACGATCTGCTGAGCCTCACGCGCCCCGACATCATCGCCGGCATCCACCGCGAGTACCTGCTCGCCGGTGCGGATCTCGTGGAGACCAATACGTTCAACTCGACGTCGATCTCCCTCGCCGACTACGGCCTGTCGCATCTGGCGCGCGAGCTCAACGAAGCCGGTGCCCGCCTCGCCCGTGAGGTTTGCGACGAGGTCGAACGTACCGACGGCCGCCCGCGTTTCGTGATCGGCGTACTCGGCCCGACCAACCGCACCGCCTCGCTGAGCCCGGACGTCAATCGCCCCGGCTATCGCGCCGTCACCTTCGATGATCTGCGGAACGCCTATCGCGAAGCCGCCGATGGCCTGATCGACGGGGGCGCCGACGTGCTCATGGTCGAAACCATCTTCGACACGCTCAACGCGAAGGCCGCGCTGTTCGCGATCGAAGAAGCGTTCGACGCGCGCGGCGCGCGCCTGCCGGTGATGATCTCCGGCACGATCACCGACGCCTCGGGCCGCACGCTCTCGGGCCAGACCGCGGAAGCCTTCTGGTACTCGGTACGCCATTCGCGCCCGCTCGCGATCGGCCTGAACTGCGCGCTGGGCGCGAAGGATCTGCGTCAGCACGTCGACGTGCTCGCCCAGGTGGCCGACGCCTACGTCAGCGCGCATCCGAACGCCGGCCTGCCGAACGCGTTCGGCGGCTATGACGAGACGCCCGAGGACATGGCCGAGGTGATCGGCGAGTTCGCGCGCTCGGGCCTCGTCAATCTCGTCGGCGGTTGCTGCGGCACGACGCCCGCGCACATCGCCGCAATCGCCGCCGTCGTGCGCGCTCTCGCGCCTCGCGCGCGCCCGCAGCTGGCGAACGCCGCCTGATCGCAGGCACCTGATTCACGCGATGCCCGCCGGGCGTCGCCCGCATTGCAGACCGATGACCGAACTCTTCCGCCATACCCGCCTCGCCGGCCTCGAGCCGCTCGTCGTCACGCCGCAGACGAACTTCGTCAACGTCGGCGAGCGCACCAACGTCACCGGTTCCGCGCAGTTCAAGAAGCTGATCCTCGAGGGGCGCTATGACGAGGCCGTCGCCGTCGCGCGCCAGCAGGTGGACAACGGCGCGCAGGTCATCGACGTCAACATGGACGAAGGCCTGCTCGACTCTGAGCTGGCCATGGTCACCTTCCTCAACCTGATCGCCGCGGAGCCCGACATCGCCCGCGTGCCGGTGATGGTGGACAGCTCGAAGTTCTCGGTGATCGAGGCCGGCCTGAAATGCCTGCAGGGCAAGGGCATCGTCAACTCGATCTCGATGAAGGAAGGCGAAGCGGAGTTCCTTCGCCAGGCCGAACTCGTTCGGCGCTACGGTGCGGCGGTGGTCGTCATGGCGTTCGACGAGCAGGGCCAGGCCGATACCATCCAGCGCAAGGTCGACATCTGCTCGCGCGCCTACGAGCTTCTGACCAGCGAAATCGGTTTTCCGCCGGAAGACATCATCTTCGACCCCAACGTGTTCGCGATCGCCACCGGCATCGAGGAGCACGACGACTACGCGGTCGCGTTCATCGAAGCCACACGCGAGATCAAGCGGCGCTTCCCGTACAGCCACATCTCCGGCGGCGTCTCGAACGTCTCGTTCTCCTTCCGTGGCAACGAGCCGGTGCGCCAAGCGATCCATGTCGTGTTCCTGTACCACGCGATCCGCGCGGGCATGGACATGGGCATCGTCAACGCGGGCGCCCTGCCCCTGTACGACGACCTCGATCCGGATCTGCGTGAGCGCGTCGAGGATGTCGTGCTCAATCGACGCAAGGACGCGACGGAGCGGCTCCTCGAGATCGCGGATCGCTACAAGGGCAAGAAGGGCGAGAAGAAGACCGAGGATCTCGCCTGGCGCGAGAAGCCCGTGCGCGAACGCCTGACGCATGCGCTGGTGCACGGCATCGATGGCTTCATCGACGGGGACGTCGAGGAAGCGCGCGCGCAGTCGACGCGCCCACTCGATGTGATCGAAGGCCCGCTGATGGACGGCATGAATGTCGTCGGCGACCTGTTCGGCGCGGGCAAGATGTTCCTGCCGCAGGTGGTGAAGTCGGCGCGCGTGATGAAGAAGGCCGTGGCTTACCTGCTGCCGTATATCGAAGCCGAGAAGCTGCGCACGGGCGACACCGGCCGCTCGAACGGCAAGATCGTGCTCGCGACGGTCAAGGGCGACGTCCACGACATCGGCAAGAACATCGTCGGCGTGGTGCTCGCCTGCAACAACTTCGAAGTGATCGACCTCGGCGTGATGGTGCCGGCGCAGGTGATCCTCGATCGCGCGAAGGCCGAGAACGCGGATCTGGTCGGCCTGTCGGGCCTGATCACGCCGTCGCTCGAGGAAATGAGCCACGTCGCTCGCGAAATGCAGCGCCAAGGCCTGGAGATGCCGCTGTTGATCGGCGGCGCGACCACGTCCCGTGCGCACACCGCGCTGAAGATCGATCCGCACTACAAGGCGCCGACCGTCTGGGTGAAGGACGCCTCGCGCGCCGTCGGCGTCGCGCAGTCGCTGATTTCGATGGACCTCCGCGCGCCGTTCGTTGCGGCCAACGAGGCGGATTACGCGGAGATCCGGCAGCGTCATCGCAACCGCGGCGACGGCAAGCGGCTGGTCTCGCTCGAAAAGGCCCGCGGGCAGCGCTTCGACGGCGAGTGGGCGACGCATGTGCCAGCCGCCCCGCGCATCACGGGCCTGCACCTGTTCGACGACTACCCGCTCGCCGAGCTTGTCGAGTACATCGACTGGACGCCGTTCTTCAACACGTGGGAACTGGCGGGCCGCTACCCCGAGATCCTCGACGACGCGATCGTCGGCGTGCAGGCGCGCGAGCTCTATCGCGATGCGCGCGCGATGCTCGATCGCATCGTCAACGAGCGCTGGCTGCGTGCGAAAGCCGTGTTCGGCATCTGGCCGGCGAACGCAGTCGGCGACGACGTCGACGTGCGTCTCGTTGCGGGCACAGCGGCCGTCGACGGCCCGCGTCATGTCGCGCCAGCGGCCGACGTCGCCGACTCGACCGTTCGCCTGCACTTCCTCCGTCAGCAGGTGGACAAGCCGGCCGATCGCCCCGACTTCTGCCTCGCCGACTTCATCGCGCCACAGGGCAGCGGCCGCGAGGACTGGATCGGCGCGTTCGCCGTGACCGCTGGCCTCGGTATCGAAGAGCATGTCGCGCGCTTCGAAGCCCAGCACGACGACTACAACGCGATCCTGCTGAAGGCGCTGGCGGACCGCCTTGCCGAAGCGCTTGCCGAACGCCTGCACCAGCGCGTGCGCCGCGAGTTCTGGGGTTACGCCGCGGATGAAACGCTCGACAACGATGCGCTGATCGCCGAGCGCTACGTCGGCATCCGCCCGGCGCCCGGCTATCCGGCCTGTCCGGAGCACAGCGAGAAGTCGACGCTGTTCCGTCTTCTCGACGCGCCGACGAACGCGAACGTCGACCTCACCGAAAGCTTCGCGATGTACCCGGCGTCGTCCGTGTCGGGTTACTACTTCAGCCACCCGAAGAGCCAGTACTTCGTGGTCGGGCGCGTGTCGAAGGAGCAGGTCACCGACTACGCGCGCCGCAAGGGCGTCGACGTCGTGCGGGCCGAACGCTGGCTGGCGTCGAATCTGGACTACGATCCGGAATGACGGCGCGGGGGCGCCCGACTTTCCGATCCGCATGGACAACGCCCAGTTCCTTCTTGAGCACGCCGGTCCCGGCCGTATCGGCCTGTGCGGCGGGCGCGATGCGATCAGCCGCCTGATCCGCAAGGCGCAGGCGCCGCTGACCGAGGACGGCCATCGAAGCCTGTGGTCGCATGCCTTCCTGTTCACCGAGCGTCGCATCGACGGACGCTGGTGGGTCATCGAATCGGACCTCGACGTGCGCTATCGCCAGGTGCGTCTCGGCGCGCAGGAAAACCGGCTCGATCGCTATTTCGACGTCGAGGCGTTTCCGAACGTGGCGGTACTCGATTTCGGCCTTGACGCCGCGCAGATCGCCGCCTGCCAGACGGCCGCGCTCGACGTCGTCTCGGGCCTCGCGCACTACTCGCTACGCGAACTCGTCGGCACCCTGCTCGGCATGCACAGCACGCGCTTGCGTCGCCGCGACAACCTGCTGGCGCGCGAAGGCGCGCTGTACTGCTCGGCGCTGGTGCAGCACTGCTACGCCGCGGCGGGCATCGAACTTCTTCCGCAGGTGACCGGGAAGAACGTCACGCCGCACGATCTCGCGCAGTCGCCGCTGCCGCACAAGGCGCATCGCATCGTCCGCGATCTCGGCGTGTCGAAGATGCGGCGCGTGACGCACGAGTTGGCCGACGCGCTCGGCGTCGACTGATCGTTACCAGACGAGGTCGTCGGGCACCTGGTACTGCGGATCGCTGTACGGGTCGTCGCCGGCCGGCGCATTCGGATCGATCTTCAACGCGACCGACTGCTCGAAGATCGCTTCGGCCTGCGCGAGAACCTCGGCCGTCACGAGCACATAGCGACCGTCCAGCTGCACCACGCCGAGCTCGCCCGCGTTCAACGCGCGGAGCTGCTCGGCATTGACGTAGATGCGCTTGATCTTGCCGCCGTACGGGAAGTGACGCGCGATGTCGGCGTCCTTGTCGTTGAGCGACTTGTCCTTCAGGAATTCGGCGAGCTTGACGCGCGCCTCGCGGCGCTTGCGCGCCTCTTCCTGGCGCGCGGCTTCCGCGGCGATGCGCTCGTCCTTCTCCTTCTGCGCACGCAGCGCGTAGGCCTTGCCGAGATCGATTTCTTCCTGCGAACGCGGCTTGCGCGGCGCGTTGCCGCGATGCTCCGGCTTGCGGGCATCGGGGCGACCGCCCTTCCCCGCCGGTCGACGATCGTCGCGACGCGGCGCGCCCGGCTTGTTCGCCGGCCGGTCGTTGCGCTTTTCGGGCTTGGGGGCCGGCTTGAAGCCAAGGCCGAGGAGCTGGTCGCGAAGGCTGTCGCTCATGACGGTCGATCAGTAGTGCGGGGGCGGCGGTTCGAGGCTCGGATCGCCCGTGAGGTCCGACGCGAGGCCGGCGCGGATCTGGCGCAGTTCGTCGAGCGCGCGCTGCAGCATCATCACCAGGCGCGCGTTTTCGGCGCGCAGGTCGGCGAGCGCATCGCTCAGTTCGACCAGCGAGTGTTCCTGGAAGGCGAGCCGCGTTTCCAGTTCGACGAGACGGTCGTCGAGCGTCGATTCACTCATGCGATGACCGAGCGCCCGCGACCGATGCCGTAGTACGCGAGGCCCGCGGCTTCGACTTCGTCCGGGTGGTAGAGGTTGCGGCCATCGAACAGCACGGCGTCGGCAAGACCGGCGCGCAGGCGGCTGAAGTCGGGGCTGCGGAACTGTTTCCACTCGGTGACGACGACGAGCGCATCCGCGCCGGCAAGCGCTGCATTCGCACTGTCACACAGGACGAAATCCTCGCGATCGCCGACGATGCGGCGCGTTTCCTCGCGCGCTTCGGGGTCGTAGGCGCGAACCGTCGCGCCGGCGTCCCAGAGCTGCTGCAGCAACACGAGGCTCGACGCCTCGCGCATGTCGTCGGTATTCGGCTTGAACGCGAGGCCCCACACCGCGAACGTCTTACCGGCGACGTTGCCGCCGTAGTGACGCTCGATCAGCTCGAACAGATGCTGCTTCTGGCGCTGGTTGACCGCTTCGACGGCGTGCAGCAGTTCGGCTTCGTAGCCGACGCCATGCGCCGTGCGCGCGAGCGCCTGCACGTCCTTCGGGAAACACGAGCCGCCGTAGCCGGCGCCCGGATAGATGAAGTGCCAGCCGATGCGCGGATCGGAACCGATGCCCTGTCGCACCGCTTCGATGTCCGCGCCGACGCGCTCCGCGATGTTCGCCATTTCGTTCATGAACGAAATCTTGGTGGCGAGCATCGCGTTCGCGGCGTACTTCGTCAGCTCGGCCGAGCGCACGTCCATGACGACGATGCGTTCGTGGTTGCGATTGAACGGCGCATACAGGCGCTTCAGGCGATCGATGACGTGCGTATCGCTCGCACCGATGACGATGCGATCCGGACGCATGAAGTCGTTGACCGCGTCGCCTTCCTTGAGGAACTCCGGATTCGACGCGACGCCGAATTCGATGTCGACGCCACGTGCCTTCAGTTCACCGGCAATCGCCTTGTGCACCTTGTCGGCGGTGCCGACCGGCACCGTCGACTTGTTGACGATGATGCCGGGGCGATCCAGGTGCTGGCCGATCGTGCGCGCAACGGCGAGCACGTATTGGAGATCCGCACTGCCGTCCTCACCCGGCGGCGTGCCGACGGCGATGAAGATCACTTCGCCGCGGACGATGGCGTCCGCGGCGTCGGTGGTGAACTGCAGGCGGCCCGCGGCGTGGTTCGCACGCACCATCGGTGCCAGGCCCGGCTCGAAGATCGGGATCTCGCCGCGTTGCAGCGCGGCGACCTTGCCCGCATCGATGTCGACGCAGACGACGTCGTGGCCGACATCCGCAAGGCAGGTGCCGGTGACGAGACCGACGTAGCCGGTACCGAAGATGGTGACGCGCATCAGGCGCTCCGTTCCGCGCTAGCGATCAATGCGCGGGCGACGTGCCGGCGCCGTTCGCATTCGCGATGCCGACGAGCTCGACGTCGAACACCAGCGTCGCGTTCGGCGGGATCGGGCCACCCGGCGTACCGGTTTCGCCGTAGCCCTGCGACGCCGGAATCCACAGACGGTACTTGCTGCCGACCGGCATCAGCTGGATGCCTTCGCGCCAGCCCGGCACGACCTGCTGCAGCGGGAGCGTCGCGGCGCCACCGTGGTCTTCCGAGCTGTCGAACTTGGTGCCGTCGAGCAGCTTGCCGGTGTAGTTCACGGTCACCTGGTCGTCGGCCTTCGGCTTCGGGCCGGTGCCCTGCGTCAGCACCTGGTACTGCAGGCCGCTCGCGGTGGTCTGCACGCCGGGCGCCTTCGCGTTCTTCGCGAAGAAGGCCTGGCCTTCCTTCGCGTTCTTGCTGGCCGCCTGCATCTGATCGGCGATGCGCTTGGCCTGCAGCTTCTGCGCGAACGCTTCACGCACCTGCTGCGCCTGCTGCTCGTTCATCAGCGGCTTGCTGCCGTCAAGCGCCGCCTTCAGGCCCTTCTCGAGCGTCGGAAGATCGATTTCGTCCTTCACCTGCTTGAGCGTGTTGCCCATGTCGAGACCGATCATGTAGCTCACGCGCGCCTTTTCGTCCTTCAGACCGGGAATGGCGTTCGGGTCCTTGCTGTTGGCCGCGGCGGTGTCGGCCTTCGGCGCGTTGGCGTCCTTGTTGCAGCCGACAGCGGTGAGCAGCGCGACGGACAGCGTGCCCAGCGCCACGAGGCGCATCGGAGAAACGTTCATTCGGAATCCTCTTGGAAGCGGCGCGAGCCGCGGTCAGGGCGAGATCGAGAGCAGTTCGACATCGAAAGTGAGTGCGGAGTTCGGACCGATCTGCTCGCCCGCACCCTTCTCACCGTACGCCAACTGCGACGGAATCCAGAAACGGTACTTCGCGCCGACCGGCATCATCGACAGGCCTTCGGTCCAGCCCGGAATCACCTGGTTGAGCATGAACTCCACCGGCTGGCCGTTCTTGTACGAGCTGTCGAACACGGTGCCGTCGAGCAGCTTGCCTTCGTAGTTCACACGGACGCGGTCGGTCGTCTTCGGACGCGCGCCCGAACCCTGGCGCAGCACCATGTACTGCAGGCCGGACGGCGTCGTGAACACGCCCTTCTTCGTCTTGTTCTCGATGAGGAATTTCTCGCCCGCTTCCTTGTTGGTGCCGGCCTGCGCCGCGCGCTTGGCTTCGATCTTCTGCTTCATCGCCGTGGTGAACTCGGTGCGCACGGCATTGCGCGTGGCTTCGTCGAGCACCGGCTCCTGACCGGCGAGAAGACCGGCAAGCGCCTGGAACACCAGCGGGAAATCGACTTCGTTCTTGATCGACGTCAGCGACGGGCCGAGGTCGGCGGCGACGAGGCGCGACACTTCGACCTTCGACACTTCCGGCACCGGGCCCTGCGTCGGCTGGCCGCGACGCGCGGCGATGCGCTGCATCAGCGCCTGGTTGAGCTTGGCAGCCTTCTCGCGATCGACCTGCGGGATCTTGCCGGCGTTGAGTTCCTCGACGCCCGCGCGGAACGCGTTGATGTCGAAGTCCGGCGCGATCGGCTTGAGCATCTGCGACAGATCGAACGCAACGACATAGCTCGCCTTCTGGCGCGGGGTGACCAGCGACTGCGCGCTGATGGTCGACGTCGACGCCGCAGCGGCCGGAGCGGGCTTGGCCGAGGCCTTCGGCGCTGGAGGAGCCGCGAACGCGACGGTGGCGGTCGAGGCGAGCAGCGCGGCGAGGCCGCGTGCGAACAGGTTCATTGCACGACTCCAGGTGCGGGCGCCGGATCGGCGCGAGGGGCCGTATTGTCACGGCCCGTCCTGAACCGGGCAAATCGGAGAGCGGCCGTATGCCATCAGTTGGGCATGGGGTTGTTGACGCTGGCCGAATCGGTGTTATAGTTGCCTACAACACCGGTCTACCAACGAGGAGGTTTGCCATGTACCGCAGGCTCCGTACTAGCCTGAACGCGCTCGTGGTCACGGCGGCCCTGTGCGCGACCGGCGCATTCGCCGCCGCGTCGATGCCGTTCGCGCCCGCCGCCCAAGCGGTGACTGCCCCGGCTGTCGCCGCCGCGGTCAGCGTTCCCCACAAGATCAGCCACACCAACCGCATCCGCCACGCGCTGGCGATGCCCTATTTCTCCTTCCTGCCGAGGGGCTGATCCATGGCCGCCATCCAATGGAGCGACGGCGCTCCCATCTACCGCCAGCTGAAGGAGCGAGTCATCGCGATGATGCTCGACGGACTTCTCAAGCCGGGCGATCCGCTGCCCTCCGTGCGCCAGGTCGCCGCGGAGTACCAGCTCAACCCCATCACCGTGTCGCGGGCCTACCAGGAGCTCGCCGACGAATCTCTGGTCGAAAAACGCCGAGGACTGGGCATGTACGTCACCGAAGAAGCCGCGAGGAAGCTGCTGGTCAACGAACGCGACCGTTTCCTCAATGAGGAATGGCCCCAGGTGATGGAACGCATTGCTCGCCTCGGGCTGAAGCTCGAGGAACTCATGGCCGCCGGCCGTAAGGAAGGCACGCAATGAACGCCCAGGTTGCTCCGTCCTCTCCTGCCCCGGTGGTGCGTGCCCGCAACCTCCGCAAGGGCTACAAGAACAAGCTGGCCCTCGACGGCGCGACGTTCGAGATCCCGGCGGGCCGCATCGTCGGCCTGATCGGTCCGAACGGCGCCGGCAAGACCACCGCCCTCAAGGCGATGCTCGGCCTGATCCCGTTCGACGGCGAACTCAGCGTGCTCGGCCGCAACCCCTGCACGCAGCGCGACGACCTGATGCAGGACGTCTGCTTCATCGCCGACGTCGCCGTGCTGCCGCGCTGGATCCGCGTCAAGGAAGCGATCGAGTTCGTCGCCGGCGTGCATCCGCGCTTCGACATGGCCAAGTGCGAGCGTTTCCTCGCCGGCACGCAGCTCAAGCCGAACCTCAAGGTTCGCGAGATGTCGAAGGGCATGATCGTGCAGCTGCATCTCGCACTGGTCATGGCCATCGACGCCAAGCTGCTGGTGCTCGACGAACCGACGCTCGGCCTCGACATCCTCTACCGCAAGCAGTTCTACCAGCGCCTGCTGGAGGACTACTTCGACGAGGAGAAGACGATCATCGTCACCACCCACCAGGTCGAAGAGATCGAGCACATCCTCACCGACGTGCTGTTCATCCGCGACGGCAAGATCACGCTCGACGCCGCCATGGACACGCTCGGCGAGCGCTACACCGAAGTGCTGGTCGACGGTGCGCATCTCGACGCCGCCCGCGCACTGAAGCCGATCGATGAACGTGCACTTCCGTTCGGCAAGACCGTGATGCTGTTCGACGGCGTTCCGGAAGCCCAGCTCGCCACGTTCGGGGAAACCCGCACGCCCGGCCTGGCCGACCTGTTCGTCGCCACGATGAAGGGGACCTACGCATGAACGCCATGACCGACACGATGCCGCGCGCGAAAGTCGCCGCGCCGCATGCCACGCACAAGTTCAAGCTGCTGCTCAAGCGCGAGTTCTGGGAGCACAAGGGCGGGTTCTTCTGGGCGCCCTTCATTGCCGGCGGCGTGTTCCTGCTGCTGTCGCTGATGGGCATGATCACGGCCGAGGTCGCCAAGAGCCGCGCCGCGGGTCAGGACATCGACATCAACGGCGCACACGTGCAGGTCGGCGCGCTGGATCTCTCGAAGCTGACGCAGCATCTCAGCGCCGAGGATCTCCGCCAGTTCGGCGGCGCCATCGACCTCACGTTGCTGATGTCGGCCGGCATCCCCTTCATCGTGCTGGGGTTCGTCGTCTTCTTCTACGCGCTCGGCTCGCTGTACGACGATCGCCGCGACCGCAGCGTGCTGTTCTGGAAGTCGATGCCGCTGTCTGATTCGCAGACGGTGCTGTCCAAGCTCGCCAGTGCCACGCTGGTCGCGCCGGGCCTTGCCGCCCTCGCCGGCATCGCGACGATGCTCGTCCTGATGGTGATGCTCAGCCTGTTCGTGCTGATCCACGGTGGCAACCCGAGCACGCTGCTGTGGGGTCCTGCGAGTCCGCTGTCGGTCGCCGCGACGTTCGTCGCCGGCATCCCGGTCTACGCGGCTTGGGCGATGCCGACCGTGGGCTGGCTGATGCTCTGCTCGGCCTGGGCGCGCAGCAAGCCGTTCCTCTGGGCGCTGGTCGTGCCGGTCTTCGTGGGCATCTTCGTCAGCTGGTTCGATCTGCTGCACATGTTCAACCTGGACACCGCGTGGTACTGGCAGCACATCTTCCTGCGCCTGCTGGGCAGCACGTTCCCGACCATGCTCGGCGCGGCGGCGAACCTGGACACGATGCAGGTGCACGGCCCTGAAGACATCGCTGGCCTGGCCTCCGTCCGCTCGCTCTACTCGCTGTTTGCCACACCGTCGATGTGGGTGGGCATCGTTGCAGGCCTGGCGATGATCGTGGCCTCCATCCGCCTCCGCCGGTGGAGGGATGAGGGGTGAGAGCGGCCCGCTCACGCGGCACTGCCGCGTGGGCCGCTCGAACGCCCGGCGCACTGCGCCGGGCCGGGCGACGAAACTCCCGCCACCCGCCTCATTTTCCAACCCGCATGTCTCCCGAGGACCCCGTCATGAAGACTCTCCACAGCGCCCTCCTCGCCACCGCGCTCGTCGCCAGCCTCACCGCCTGCCAGCAGCAGAACCCGCAGCCCGCGACGAAGTCGACCTCGACCACCGGCGTCGGCGACGGCATCGGCGACGGCATCGGCGACGGCGTCGGCGATTCGGTGGACCGTGCGATGGACCAGGCACGCGTCAAGCTCGAGAAGGAGAACGTCAAGCTCACCGAGAACGGTCGCCATGCGGAGATCACGCCGCAGGGCGACCTGATCATCGACGGCAAGACGATCACGGTGAACGCCGAGCAGCGTCGCTTGCTGCTCGAGCACCGCGCCCACATCCTCGAGATCGCCGGCGCTGGCATGGATATCGGCAAGGAAGGCGCCCGCATGGCCGGCCGTGCCGTGACCGAGGCGATCACCGGCATCTTCAGTGGTGACACCGACCGCATCCATGATCGTGTGGAAGCGCAGGCGCAGGGCATGAAGAAGGCGGCCGCCGCCCTCTGCGACAAGCTGCCGGCGATGTACGCATCGCAGCAGCGTCTCGCCGCCGCGATTCCGGAATTCGCACCGTTCGCGAAGATGAAGTCGACCGAGCAGGACAAGTGCCACGCCGACATCAATTCGGATGACGAGTCGGACTCCGACACGGATGCCGGTTCGAAGGGCGATTCGGGGAACGAGGCGGAAACCGCAGCCAATGCGGCCGCGAAGCCGGCCTGATCCTCAACGATCGCTTGGATACCTCAACGCGCCGTCATTGACGGCGCGGTGTTGTTTTCGGGGCTGAAAAGTTTCGCGCGAGGAAGTGGCCGCGACGAGCTAGTCGGGTGAGTCGGCAACGGCTCTGGTGGCCGCGCGGGTTGCCGGGCGATGCAGCGTGACCACGCTGTGCGACTTGGCCGAACCAAGCTCTCGCGTCGTCAGGTGCCATTGCTGAGGCAACACGTTCCCTCACCCGCCGCCCGACATCCCCTCGCGAATCCCGCCTTGCGTCAATGACGCAGGGTCGAGGAGTCGGCGCAACTGCTCGCGCGACATGCCCGTCGCCTCGACCGCGACATCCAGCACCGGGCGCCCATCCTTGTACGCCTGCTTGGCGATCGCAGCGGCCTTCTCGTAACCGATGACCGGATTCAGTGCGGTCACGAGGATCGGATTGCGATCCAGCGCCTCGCGCACGCGCTCGTTGCGCACCTTCAGGCCTGCGATGGTGCGGTCCGCGAGCAGGCGCGACACGTTGGACAGCAACGCGATCGAATCGAGCAGGTCGTACGCGATCAGCGGCAGCATGACATTGAGCTGGAAGTTGCCGCTCTGGCCGGCGACGGTGATCGCCACGTGGTGGCCCATCACCTGTGCGCAGACCATCGCCGTCGCTTCGGGAATCACCGGATTCACCTTGCCGGGCATGATCGAGCTGCCCGGCTGCAACGCCGGCAGTTCGATCTCGCCGAGCCCCGCCAGCGGTCCGGAATTCATCCAACGCAGGTCGTTCGCGATCTTCATGAGCGCCACGGCCAGCGTATTGAGCTGACCCGACAGTTCGACCGCGTCGTCCTGCGATGCGATGCCTTCGAAGCGATCCGCGGCGGCCTCGAACTTCACACCGGTGCGTTTCGCCAGCGCCTTCGACACCTGATCGCCGAAGCGCGGATGCGCGTTGATTCCCGTGCCGACCGCCGTGCCACCAATCGGCAGGCGGCGCAGCCGCACCAGCGCGTCCTCGATGCGCATGCGCGCCGAATCGAGCTGCGACGCCCACGCGCCGAACTCCTGTGCGAACGTCACCGGCATGGCGTCCATCAGGTGCGTACGGCCGGTCTTCGTGACCTTGCCGAGCGAGCGGCCTTTCTTCGCGATCGTCGTCTGCAGCTGCTTGATGGCCGGCAGCAGATCGCGTGTGCAGGCGACGGCCGCCGAGACGCGGATCGCGGTCGGGATGACGTCGTTCGAGCTCTGTCCGAGATTGACGTGGTCGTTCGGATGCACGCGACGGCGCGTGTTCGACGCCACGTGCGCGATGACCTCGTTCGCATTCATGTTGCTCGACGTGCCGGAGCCGGTCTGGAACACGTCGATCGGGAAGTGCGCATTGAACTCGCCGTCGGCGACGCGTTCGGCGGCCGACGCGATCGCCTTGGCCACGGCCGGATCGAGCAGCTTCAGCCGGCCATTGACCTCCGCGGCGGACGCCTTGATCAGCCCCAACGCCTCGATGAAACCGCGCGGCATGGGGCGTCCGGAGATCGGGAAGTTGTCGACCGCCCGCTGCGTCTGCGCGCCCCAGAGCGCATCGGCCGGGACCTGCAGCTCGCCCATGCTGTCGTGCTCGATGCGGACGTTCTCGTCGTTCCGGGCCATCGTCGTCTCCTGTCGAAGCGGCGAGCGTACGACGCGCGGCGTCAACGCGCGTCGGGCCTGGCGGCCGCGACGGGTAAAATCGCCGTTCCCTCCCCGCCCGGCCCGCCATGTCCTCGTCCGTCGAAACCACGCTCCTCGCCCTCTCGCCGCTCGATGGCCGCTATGCAGGCAAGGTCGACGCGCTGCGGCCGGTGTTCTCGGAATTCGGGCTGATCAAGGCGCGGGTGAAGGTCGAGATCGAATGGCTGATCGCGCTCGCGGCCGAGCCCGGGATCGTCGAGCTGCCGACGTTCCCCGCCCCGGCCGCCGAACGCCTGCGTGCCTTCGCCGACGGCCTCACGGTCGCGGACGCCGCGCGCGTCAAGGAGATCGAGCGCACGACCAACCACGACGTCAAGGCGGTCGAGTACCTCATCAAGGAAAAACTCAAGGACGACGCCGAACTCGCCCCCGCGCTGGAGTTCGTGCACTTCGCCTGCACGTCCGAGGACATCAACAACCTCAGTTACGCACTGATGCTGCGCGAGGCGCGCGACGACGTGATGGCGCCCCGCCTGCGCGAGCTGATCGCGAAGCTGCGCGACATGGCGCATCAGCACGCGGAACTGCCGATGCTGTCGCGCACGCATGGTCAGACCGCGTCGCCCACGACGGTCGGCAAGGAAATTGCGAACGTGGTCGCGCGCCTGGAGCGCCAACGCGAGGTGCTCGAAGCGCTGCCGATGCCGGGCAAGATCAACGGCGCCGTCGGCAACTACAACGCGCACATCGCCTCCTATCCGGACGTCGACTGGGCTGCGTTCTCGCAGCGTTTCGTGCGGTCGCTGGGCCTGACCTGGCAGCCCTACACCACGCAGATCGAGCCGCACGATGGCGTCGCCGAGATCAGCGATTCGATGAAGCGCATCGGCACGATCTGCGTCGACCTCTGCCGCGACGCCTGGGGCTACATCTCGCTCGGCTACTTCAAGCAGGCGATGAAGGCCGGTGAAGTCGGCAGCTCGACGATGCCGCACAAGGTCAACCCGATCGACTTCGAGAACGCGGAAGGCAACTTCGGTATCGCGAACGCGTTGTTCGAACATTTCGCGGCGAAGCTGCCGATCAGCCGCTGGCAGCGCGATCTCACCGACTCCACCGTGCTGCGCGCGCTCGGCACCGCGTTCGGCCATTCGCTGATCGGTTTCGACGCGCTGATGCGCGGGCTCGGCAAGCTCAGCGTGAATCCGGAGCGCCTCGCGGCCGACCTCGACGCCGCGTGGGAAGTCCTCGCCGAAGCCGTGCAGACCGTGATGCGCCGCTACGGCCTGCCGCAGCCGTACGAACAGCTCAAGGCGCTCACGCGCGGCCACGGCATCAGCGAGCAGGCGATGCGCGAGTTCATTGCCGGTCTCGACCTCCCGGCCGACGCCAAGCAGCGCCTCGTCGACATGACGCCCGCGAGCTACATCGGCCGCGCCGCCGAACTCGCCCGGAACGTCTGACGTGCGCGTCCTCGCCGTCGCGCTGCTCCTGGCCTTCGTCATGGCGCCCGCGAGCGCGGCGACAAAGGCGAAACCGAACCGCTGTGCAGACGACGCCGGCTGGAACGATCGCGCCGTGCCGCGCCACGTGTACGGCAACACGTGGTACGTCGGCACCTGCGGCATCAGCGCACTGCTCGTGACGTCGAAGGCCGGCCATGTCCTCATCGATGCCGGGACCGAGGACGCCGCGTCGCAGGTGGAAGCGAACATCCGCACGCTCGGCTTCCGCGTGCAGGACATCCGCGCGATCGTCGGCTCGCACGCGCATGGCGACCACGCGGGCGGGCTGGCACAGCTGCAGAAGGCCTCGAGCGCGCCCGTGTATGCACGTGCGGCGGCGCTGTCCGTGCTGTCGACGGGCAAAGCCGACCGCAGCGATCCGCAGCTGCTCGCACTCAAGCCGTTTCCGGCGGTCGCGAAGCTCGAACCCATCGAGGACGGCGGCCACGTCCGCGGTGGTCCGATCGACCTTGTCGCCCACGCCACGCCCGGGCACACGCCGGGTGGCAGCAGCTGGACGTGGCGCGAATGCGAGAACGGTCGCTGCGTCGACATGGCGTACGTCGACAGCCTCACCGCGGTGTCGGACGACGTCTACCGCTATTCCGACGATGCGGCGTACCTCGCGACATTCCGCAACACGCTCGACGCCGTCGCAAAACTGCCTTGCGACGTACTGGTTACGCCCCATCCGTCCGCAAGCGATCTGTGGGCGCGCCTGCCGCCCGAGTCGTCCAAGCCGCTGATCGACGCGACTGCATGCCGCGCTTACGCCGAGTCCGCCACGCTGCGCCTCGACGCGCGCCTCGCGAAGGAGGCGAAAGCCAAATGATCGAGATCGACGCACGCGGCAAGCCGCCGCTCGGCATGACGCCGGCGCGTTTCCTGCGCGAGTTCTGGCAGAAGAAGCCTCTGCTGATCCGCAACGCGTTCCCGGATTTCGTCACGCCGATCGAGGCCGAGGATCTTGCGGGACTCGCCTGCGAGGAGTTCGCGCTGTCGCGCATCATCGAACACGACCGCGCCACCGACCGCTACACGCTGCGCACCGGACCGTTCGCCGAGGACGAGTTTCCCGGCATGCCGGACCACGACTGGACACTGCTCGTGCAGGACGTCGACAAATGGGATGCGGACGTCGCGGCGATCCTGCCGCGCTTCGACTTCCTGCCGCGCTGGCGCGTCGACGACGTCATGATCTCCTTCGCGGCCACCGGCGGCTCCGTCGGTGCGCATGTCGACCAGTACGACGTGTTCCTGCTGCAGGCCAAGGGCCACCGCCGCTGGCAGATCGACGCGTCGGCGAATCCACCGCTCGCGTTCCGCGCCGACGCTGAGATCAAGCTGCTGCGCGAGTTCACGCCGACGCACGACTGGGTGCTCGGACCGGGCGACATGCTGTATCTCCCGCCCGGCGTGCCGCATCACGGCGTGGCGGAAGATCCGTGCCTCACGTTTTCGATCGGCATGCGCGCACCGTCTGCGGCCGAACTGCTCGGCGATTTCGTCGACACGCTGGCCGCCGATGCGGACGAGGCGATGCGCTATGCCGATCCCGATCTGGCGCCGGCGAAAGACACGTTCGAGATCGACGACGCCGCGATGTCGCGCGCGATCGAGGCGCTGAACGCGCTGCGCATGAACGATGCAGACCGCCTGTCCCACTGGTTCGGCCGTTTCATCACGGCGTATCGCAGCAGCGGAATCGTGGCCGCGCCCGGCACCGTCATCGACCGCGCGACGATCGAGCAGGCGCTCAACGAAGGCCAGACGCTGCATCGCAATCCGTTCTCGCGCATCGCATGGCGCAAGGTCACGCGCGGCGCGCTGCTGTTCATCGCCGGGCAGTCGTTCGCGATGACAGTCGCGGACGCGAAGCGCGTCGCTGCGTCGGCGGAAATCGATATCGGCGTCTACGCACGACTGGGCGACGCCGCTCGCGAAGCGGTCGCCGAGCTCGCGGCGGGCGGCCACTATCAGCTGGCTGGAGACGAAGAGGAATGAGCGACTTCCGCGTCGAACGCGTCGACTACGGCACCGCCCTGCCCGACCTGCGGGCGATACGCGACGTGGTGTTCGTGCAGGAACAGCGCGTACCCGTCGAGATCGAACGCGACGCGCTCGACGCGGCCTGCACGCACGTCCTCGCACGCGACGCCGAAGGCCGGCCGATCGGCACGGGCCGTCTCGCGCCGAACGGCAAGATCGGGCGCATGGCCGTGCTGGGCGACTGGCGCGGACGCGGCGTCGGGCGCGCGATGTTGCTGCAACTGCTCGACGCCGCGCGCGAGTCGGGCCTGAGCGACGTCATGCTGCACGCGCAGGTCGACGCCGAACGCTTCTACGCCGCCGATGGCTTCCTGCCCATCGGCGAGCGGTTCGAGGAAGCGGGCATCGTCCATCAGGAAATGCATCGCACGCTCGACCGGCCGGCGCCGGTCGACAACGCCGCGCAGGCGATCGCGGCGGTCGTGGGCATCGCGACGAACACGCGTCGCGCCATGGTGGTCTACAGCCGCGAGATGGATCCGGGCCTGCTGGACCAGACCGACGTCATCACCGCCCTGCGTCGCGTAGCGACGCGCGGCGGGGAGATCCGCCTGCTGCTGCAGGACGTCGAAGCGCCGCAGCGCGCGCATGCGCCGCTGATCGCGATCGCCCAGCGGCTGTCGTCGGCCTTCTCGATCCGCGTGATCGACGAGCCGGTCGACCTCACCTACCCGTCCGCCTTCGTCGCCAACGATACGGGCGGCTGGTACTTCCGCCCGCTGGGCCATCGCGTCGACGGCGAAACGCAGCTCGATGGCGCCGCCCGCGTCCGGCAGCTGCGGACCGTGTTCGACAGCGCGTGGGAGCGCGCGCGACCGGCGACCGAGCTCCGGGCGCTCGGGATCTGACGCCCCACGCCGCCGCAATCCTCGAGCAGCCGGCCTCGCAAGTGGCACCAGGAATGTCCGCGCTTCTGCAGCGATCTGCGCCCATTCGATGCGGAAGCCATCCGCAAGGGCCGATTCACCACACCGTTTCGGGCGCGATGCGCCCCCGTCCGGCTATAATCCCGCGTCTTTCGCGCCCGATCGCGATATGCGGCGCGACACCCCCAATTTCCCCGCCGAGCCAGACGCCACCGCCATCGTGGACAGCCTTCTGAAGCAGTTTGCCCAGACCTCCCAACTCGGCGCGAACGCCGCCTACGTCGAGGATCTGTACGAGCAGTACCTGGTCGCACCGGACAGCGTCGACCCGAAATGGAAGGCCTACTTCGATGGCGTGAAGAGCGGCTCGACGAACGAGGTGCCGCATTCCGCGGTGCTCGAGTCGATCGCCGAGGCCGGTCGCCAGGCCGCACGCGGCCTCGTGGCGGGCGGCGGCACCGAAGCCGGTGACGAGCGTCAGCGCGCCGTCGGCAAGCTGATCATCGCCTACCGCTCGCGTGGTCATCTGGCCGCCAATCTCGACCCGCTCGGCCTCGAGAAGATGCCGCCGGCGCCCGACCTCGAACTCGCCTTCCACGGTCTGTCCGAGAAGGACCTGTCCGTCGAATTCAGCACCGGCGGCGTGGGCGGCAAGGACCGCATGAAGCTCGGCGACCTCGTCGACCTGCTCAAGCGCACCTACACCGGCACCGTCGGCGCCGAGTTCATGCACATCGCCGAGTCGGACCAGCGCCGCTGGATCTACGAGCGCATGGAAAAGGCCGGCGGCCGTTACGCGCGGAGCGAGGACGACCGCAAGCGCGTTCTCGAACGCCTCACCGCCGCAGACGGCCTGGAGCGCTACCTCGGCACCAAGTACGTCGGCCAGAAGCGCTTCTCGCTCGAAGGCGGCGACTCGCTGATCCCGCTGCTCGACGACATGGTCCGTCGCGCCGGCACGCAGGACGCCAAGGAAGTCGTGATGGGCATGGCCCACCGCGGCCGCCTCAACGTGCTGGTCAACACGCTCGGCAAGCCGCCGCGGGACCTGTTCAACGAGTTCGAAGGCAAGTTCGAACACGTGCACAGCGACCTCGCCCACCAGGGCGACGTGAAGTACCACATGGGCTTCTCCGCCGACGTCGCCACGCCCGGCGGCCCGGTGCACCTTGCGCTCGCGTTCAATCCGTCGCACCTCGAGATCGTCGATCCGGTGGTCGCGGGCAGCGCGCGTTCGCGCCAGACGCGTCGCGGCGACGAAGGCCGTCGCCAGGTGCTGCCGGTGCTGATGCACGGCGACGCCGCGTTCGCCGGCCAGGGCGTGGTGATGGAGCTGTTCCAGATGTCGCAGGCCCGCGGTTTCGCGGTCGGCGGCACGGTGCACATCGTCATCAACAACCAGGTCGGCTTCACGACGAGCGAGCGCCAGGACGCGCGTTCGACGCTGTACTGCACCGACGTCTCGAAGATGGTCGGCGCGCCGGTGCTGCACGTGAACGGCGACGACCCGGATGCCGTGCTGTTCTGCGGCGAGCTCGCGCTCGATTTCCGCAATACGTTCAACAAAGACGTCGTCATCGACCTCGTCTGCTACCGCCGCCACGGCCACAACGAGGCCGACGAGCCGGCGGCGACGCAGCCGCTGATGTACCAGGTGATCCGCAAGCACGCGACGCCGCGCGAGCTGTACGCCAAGCGCCTCGTCGCCGAGAACGTGATCACCGAGGCCGACGCGCAGGCGATGGTCGACGCCTACCGCGCGAAGATGGATGCGGGCGAAGTCACCGCGGACGTCGTCGAGGTCAAGCCCGACGCGTTCACGCCGGACTGGTCGCCCTTCCTCACCGGCAAGCTGTCGGATCCGGTGGACACGAGGTTCGATCGCACCAAGCTCGTCGAGCTCGCGAAGTCGATCAACAGCGTGCCGGATCGCATCACTCTGCATCCGCGCGTCGCCAAGATCTACGAAGACCGCCGCAAGATGACCGCTGGCGAGCAGCCGGGCGACTGGGGCTTCGCGGAGAACCTCGCCTACGCCACGCTGCTGAGCGAAGGCTACAAGTTGCGCCTGGTCGGCCAGGACTGTGGCCGCGGCACGTTCTTCCACCGCCACGCGATCCTCCACGACCAGAAGACGGACGAGTACTACCTGCCGCTGCGAGAGCTGGTACCGAATCCAGCGGACGTCGCCGTGATCGACTCGCTGCTCAGCGAGGAAGCGGTGATGGCGTTCGAGTACGGCTATTCCACGGCCGATCCAATGACGCTCGACATCTGGGAAGGCCAGTTCGGCGACTTCGCGAACGGCGCGCAGGTGGTGATCGACCAGTTCCTGTCGTCGGGCGAAGCGAAGTGGGGCCGCCTCTGCGGTCTCGCGCTGTACCTGCCGCATGGTTACGAAGGCCAGGGCCCGGAGCACAGCTCGGCGCGCCTGGAGCGCTACCTGCAGTTGTGCGCGCTCGACAACATGATCGTCTGCACGCCGACGACGCCGGCGCAGGACTACCACATGATCCGCCGGCAGATGCGCATGACCACGCGCAAGCCGCTGGTGGTGATGACGCCGAAGTCGCTGCTGCGCCACAAGCTCGCGGTGTCGACGCTGGACGAACTCGCGAACGGCGAATTCCAGAAGCTGATCCCGGACAGCGTGACCACGCCGAAGAAGGCGAAGCGCGTCGTCGTCTGCGGCGGCAAGGTCTACTACGACCTGCTGGAAGACATGCAGAAGCGCGGCGCCGACGATGTCGCGCTCATCCGCGTGGAGCAGCTCTATCCGTTCCCGCGCGCCGAGCTGAAGGCCGAACTCGCGAAGTATTCGACCAAGGACGTGGTGTGGTGCCAGGAAGAGCCCATGAACCAGGGCGCGTGGTACCAGATCCGTCATCACCTCGTTGCCTGCCTCGGCGCGAAGCAGTCGATCCACTACGCGGGTCGTTCGCGCTCGCCGTCGCCGGCCGCCGGCCACTTCGCCGACCACGTGCGCGAACAGCAGCAGCTGATCGCCGACGCATTGGTCAATCCGCTCAATGGCGAGGTGTCGGAGGAGTAATCCCCGACGCCGCGCCGAACGCCTGCTGCACCCTTCCATTTCTCAAGGACGCTTTTCCATGAGCACCGAAATCAAGGTTCCCGTGCTGCCGGAGTCGGTCTCCGACGCCACCATCGCCACCTGGCACAAGAAGCCCGGCGACGCGGTCAAGCGCGACGAGAACCTCGTCGACCTCGAGACCGACAAGGTCGTGCTCGAAGTGCCCTCGCCCGTCGACGGCGTGCTCAAGGAAATCAAGTTCGACACCGGCGCGACGGTCAACAGCGAGCAGGTGATCGCGATCGTCGAAGCGGGCGCCGCGGCTGCGGCCCCGGCCGCGCCGGCCGCCGAATCGAAGGCCGACAAGGTCATCGACGCGAAGAACGACGCCGCGACGACGAATGAAGCGCAGCCGGTGCTGCCGAAGTCGGCGCCGCAGCAGCCCGCGCCGGGCGCGAATGCGCAGCTGCCGCCGGGCGCGCGCTTCGCCGCCGAAACGTCGGGCGTCAACGCCGCCGACGTGGCCGGCACCGGTCGCCGCGGCGCGGTGACCAAGGAAGACATCGTCAACTACGCCAAGTCCGGTGGCGTCGGCGCCGCGGGTGGCGCGCGTCCGGAAGAGCGCGTGCCGATGACGCGCATGCGCGCGCGCATCGCCGAGCGCCTGATGCAGTCGAAGAACTCCATCGCGATGCTGACCTCGTTCAACGAGGTCAACCTCGGCAAGGTCATGGCGATGCGTTCGGAGCTGCAGGACGACTTCGTCAAGGCCAACGGCATCAAGCTCGGCTTCATGAGCTTCTTCGCGAAGGCCGCGGCGAACGCGCTGCAGCGCCATCCGATCATCAATGCGTCGGTCGACGGCAATGACGTGATCTATCACGGCTACGCCGACATCTCGATCGCGGTGTCGACCGACAAGGGCCTGGTGACGCCGGTGCTGCGCAACGTCGAGCGCATGTCGTTCGCCGACATCGAGAAGGGCATTGCCGACTACGCCAAGAAGGCGCGCGACGGCAAGCTCGGCCTCGACGATCTGCAGGGCGGCACGTTCACGATCACCAACGGCGGCACCTTCGGCTCGCTGATGTCGACCCCGATCGTCAACCCGCCGCAGAGCGCGATCCTCGGCATGCACGCGATCAAGGAGCGCGCGATCGTCGAGAACGGCCAGGTCGTCGCGGCGCCGATGATGTACATCGCGCTGTCCTACGACCACCGCATCATCGATGGTAAGGATGCCGTCCTCTTCTTGGTCGACATCAAGAACCAGCTCGAGAACCCGCACCGCATGCTGCTGGGCATGTAATGCCCGACGGCCCCGCCACCGCGCGGGGCCTTTGCATTAGGCGAACAAGGAATATCTGAGATGAGCGAACAGCAGCAATTCGACGTCGTCGTCATCGGCGCCGGCCCCGCGGGCTACCACGCCGCGATCCGTGCCGCGCAGCTCGGCCTCAAGACCGCGTGCATCGACGCGGCGCTCGGCAAGGACGGCCAGCCGGCGCTCGGCGGCACCTGCCTGCGCGTGGGCTGCATTCCGTCCAAGGCGCTGCTCGATTCGTCGCGCCAGTTCTGGAACATGCACCACATCTTCGACCAGCACGGCATCAAGTTCTCGAACGAGAGCATCGACGTGCCGACGATGGTTGGTCGCAAGGACAAGATCGTCAAGCAGTTCACCGGCGGCATCGCGCAGCTGTTCAAGGCGAACAAGGTGGCTGCGTTCTACGGCTTCGGCCAGCTGCAGCCGGGTAACGTCGTCGTGGTGAAGCAGCACGACGGTTCGACCGTCGAGCTCAAGGGCACGAACGTGATCATCGCCGCGGGCTCGGATTCGATCGAGCTGCCGTTCGCGAAGTTCGGCGAGCACGTCGTCGACAACGTCGGCGCGCTCGATTTCACCGAAGTGCCGAAGCGGCTTGGCGTCATCGGCGCCGGCGTCATCGGCCTCGAACTCGGCAGCGTGTGGAACCGTCTCGGCTCGCAGGTCACGATCCTCGAAGGCATGCCGACGTTCCTGTCGGCCGCCGATGGCGAGGCGTCGAAGGTCGCCGCACGCGAGTTCAAGAAGCAGGGCCTCGACATCCGCCTCGGCTGCAAGGTGTCGAACACCGAGATCAAGGCCGACGGCGTGCACGTCAGCTACACCGACGACAAGGGCGCGACGCAGGAACTCGTCGTCGACAAGCTGCTGGTGGCCGTCGGCCGCCGCGCGGCGACGAAGGGCCTGCTCGCGGACGGCACCGGCGTGCAGGTCAACGAGCGCGGCCAGATCGTGGTCGACGAGCACTGCCACACCGGCGTCGACGGCGTGTGGGCCGTCGGCGACTGCGTGCGCGGCCCGATGCTCGCGCACAAGGGTTTCGAGGAAGGCATCGCGGTGGCCGAGCTCATCGCGGGCCTGCCGGGCCACGTCAACTTCGACACGATTCCGTGGGTGATCTACACCGAGCCGGAGATCGCCTGGGTCGGCAAGACCGAGGAACAGCTCAAGGCGGAAGGCGTGCCGTACAAGGCCGGCAGCTTTCCGTTCGCGGCGGTCGGTCGCGCGGTCGCGATGGCCGAGCCGGCGGGCTTCGTGAAGGTGATCGCACACGCGGAAACCGACACGGTGCTCGGCATGCATCTCGTCGGCGCGAACGTGTCCGAACTCGTGCACGAAGGCGTGCTGACGATGGAGTTCAAGGGTTCGGCCGACGACCTCGCCCGCATCTGCCACGCGCATCCGTCGCTGTCGGAAGCCGTGCACGACGCCGCCATGGCCGTCCACAAGCGCGCGATCCACAAGGCGAACTGATCGCCCCACGCGTGTCACGCGAGGCCGCCGTCATCCTGCGATGATGGCGGCTTCGTCGTTTCGGGAGACCGCAATGTCCGACGCAACGCCCGTCCGCAACGTGTCCGACACCGCCCGCTGGGTCGCGATCTATCGCGCGATGGAGAGCGAGCGCAGCGACGCGATCTTCAACGATCCGCACGCGCGACGCCTCGGTGGCGAGCGCGGCGAACGCATCGTGCGCGAGATGCCGCGCGGCCGCTCGATGGCGTGGCCGATGATCGTGCGCACCGCCGTGATGGACGAGATCGTGATGCGCTGCATCCACGAGGGTGCGCGCACCGTGCTCAACCTTGCCGCCGGCCTCGATGCGCGGCCGTACCGTCTCGATCTACCCGCCGACCTGCGCTGGATGCACGTCGACCTGCCGGAGATGCTTGCGTATTTCCGCGACGCCATGGCGCGCGAAACGCCGCAATGCAAGGTCGAGTTCCATGCGGTCGACCTGCGCGAAGCCGATGCACGTCGCGCGCTGTTCGCTGACGCCGCGACGACCGGCCCGGTGCTCGTCATCACGGAAGGTCTGTTGATCTACCTGGAACCCGATGACGTCGCCGCCCTCGCCCGCGACCTGCATGACGTCGCACGTGCACGCTGGTGGCTGAGCGACCTCGCCTCCCCGCTGCTCATCAAGCGATTCACGAAGCAATGGAACAAGAACCTCGCGGCCGGCAACGCGCCGTTCCGCTTCGCGCCGGCGGAAGGCACGTCGTGGTTCTCGCCGATGGGCTGGCGCGAGCGTGAGTTCCGCTCGATGTGGGATGAATCGCTGCGCCTGCAACGCACGGTGCCGCTCGCGCCGTTGTGGGTGCTGCTGTCGAAACTGCAACCGCGCGAGAAGCGCGACGCGATGCGCCGGATGTCGGGCATCGTGCTGATGGAGAGTGTGGACTGATGCGTGAGATCCGTTCCGTTGCCGTGTACTGCGGCTCCAATTCGGGCAGCCGCCCGATCTATGCCGAGCGCGCGGGTGCGCTGGCGCGTCGCCTCGCGAAGGACGGCGTGAGCATCGTCTACGGCGGTGGCAACGTCGGGCTGATGGGCATCGTCGCGGACGCCGCGCTCGAAGCCGGCGGCGAAGTCGTCGGCGTGATTCCCGAGCAGCTGGTGAACTGGGAGGTCGCGCATCGCGGCCTGACGCGGCTGGAAGTCGTCGCCGACATGCACACGCGCAAGGCGCGCATGTTCGATCTGTCGGACGCGTTCGTCGCGCTGCCTGGCGGCTTCGGCACGCTCGACGAAATGTTCGAGATGCTGACGTGGCGGCAGCTCGGCCTGGGCGACCGTCCCTGCGCGTTCCTCGACATCGACGGCTTCTATTCGCCGCTGATGTCGATGCTCGATCGCATGGTCGCCGAGCGCTTCCTGCATCCCGAGCAGCGCACCGATCTGTGGCACGGCGACGACATCGACGCGATGCTCGCATGGATGCGTGCCTACCGCCCGGCACAGGCGGACAAGTGGATGGACGAGAAGCGCCGACGCGAAATCCGCTGAGCGCAGGAGATCATGATGAGCCCGAGCAGCTTCCGCGCCTTCCGCATCCACGACGACGAACGCGGTTATCGCAGCGGCGTCGAGTCGATTTCGGTCGACGACCTGTCGCCCGGCGAAGTCGTCATTCGCACCGCGTATTCGTCGGTGAACTACAAGGACGCGCTCGCAGGAACCGGCAAGGGAAAGATCCTGCGCAGGGTCCCGCTCGTGGGCGGCATCGACGTCGCGGGCCATGTCGTCGAAAGCCGCGACCCGCGGTACCGCGAAGGCGATGCGGTGCTGGTCACCGGCAGCGGGTTGTCGGAAACGCGCGACGGCGGCTACGGCGAATATGCGCGCCTTGAAGCCGAATGGACGATTCCCCTTCCCGCCGGTCTCGACCTGCGCGAAGCGATGATCCTCGGCACCGCGGGTTTCACCGCTGCGCTCGCGCTGTACCGGATGCTCGAGAACGGGCAGACGCCCGAACATGGCCCGCTGGCGGTCACCGGCGCGACCGGCGGCGTCGGTTCGCTGGCGGTCGACATCTTCACCCGCGCCGGTTTCGAGGTGCATGCGGTCAGTGGCAAGCCCGAGCACGCCGACTACCTGCGCGCGCTCGGCGCGACCGACGTGCTGCCGCGCGCTGCGCTCGCGACCAAGCGTCCGATGGAGAGCGCGCGCTTCGGCGGCGGCCTCGACAACGTCGGCGGCGCCATGCTCGCCAGCCTGCTCGCGCAGACCGCGCCCTACGGCAACGTCGCGTCGGCCGGCCTCGCGGCCACGCCCGACCTGCCCGCCACCGTCATGCCGTTCATCATCCGCGGCGTGTCGCTGCTGGGGGTCGCCTCGGCGGGCACGGCGCGGGCGATCCGCGAACGCGTCTGGCAACACCTCGCGTCGGACTGGAAGCCCGCCCATCTGGACCGGATCCTGACGCGGGAGGTCGACCTCGTCGGCCTGCCCGCCGTGTTCGACGGCATGCTCGCGGGTGGATCACTGGGTCGCACCCTGGTGCGCCTCTGAGCTTGCCGTCCTGAGACGTCGCCCCGTTAGAATCGCGTCAACCTCCGAGAGCGCACCATGGCCCGAATCCTGATCGTCGACGACTCGCCCTCCCAGCTGATGGGCATCCGCCGCCTCGTCGAGAAGCTCGGGCATGAAGCCCTCACCGCCGAAGACGGCGCGGCCGGCGTGGAAGCCGCCAAGCGCGAGCTGCCCGACCTCATCCTCATGGACGTGGTGATGCCGAACCTCAACGGCTTCCAGGCCACGCGCGCGATCACGCGCGAAGCGACGACGAAGCACATCCCGATCGTGCTCGTGACGACGAAGGACCAGGACACCGACCGCATGTGGGGCCTGCGCCAGGGCGCGAAGGCGTACATCACCAAGCCGTTCAACGACAACGACCTGGCCGAAGTGATCGGCCAGCTGATGCCGGGCTGATCGCGCCGCGCATCGAAAAAAAGGCCGCGCAATGCGGCCTTTTTTTATGCGCGTGGTGGACCGCTTACACCCGCTCACCGGCGAACGCATCGCGCAGTGCTTCGTACGCCTGGATCTGCCCGACGGAATGCGCACGCGGCGCGGTGATCTCCAGTTCGACGATCTGATCACCCGGCGGATCACCCGGCAGTCCACGGCCGCGCAGGCGCAGTTTGCGGCCCGCGTCGGAGTTGGGCGGAATCCGCAGCTCGACGTTGCCACCGAGCGTGGGCACGCTGAGCGTTGCGCCCAGCGCCGCATCCCACGGCGTCACCTGCAGCACGTGGATGATGTTGCGACCGTCGACCTCGAACTGCGGATGCGCGGCGTATTCGACTTCGAGCAGCAGATCACCGCCCGTCGCCCCCTGCCCCGCGAGCCGGATCACCTGCCCCTCGCGCACGCCCTTGGGTACGCGCACGTCGAGCGTTCGGCCGTTGATGCCGATACGCACCGACTTGCCTTCGTAGACCGCCTCGAGCGGCACCGCGAGCTTCGCGCGGGTATCGCTGCGTGGCGGTGCGCTGCGACCCGGACCGGGGCGCGCACTGCCGCGACGCGCCTGGCCGAACAGGCTCTCGAAGAAGTCGCTGAAACCGCCGCCGGCGCCACCACCCGCAAAGATCTCCTCGAAGTCGACGCCGCCACCGGCGAAGTCGCCGTAATCCTGCGGCCCCGGGTGCACGTCGTCGCCGGGCCGGTAGCCGCGCGAGCGCAGCTGGTCGTAGGCCTTGCGCTTGGCAGGATCGCGCAGCGCTTCGTAGGCCTCGTTGACGGCCTTGAAGTGGTCTTCCGCGTCCTTTTCCTTGCTGACGTCCGGGTGGTACTTGCGGGCGAGGCGACGATAGGCCGTCTTGATCTCCGCATCGCCCGCGGTGGGCTCGACGCCGAGGATCTCGTAGTAGTCCTTGAACTGCATCCTGCGCTCCGCTGATCGATGGAAAACGAAAACGGCCCGCGGGCGATGCCGGCGGGCCGTCAGTGTAGTGGCCGCCATCGAACGACGCCGTGTGGTGGCGTCGTCCGGTGTCGAACCGTCGCGCTTACTGCCGCGTGGCGTCGCCCTGTGCGCCCGCTCCCACCTGGATGCGGCGCGGCGTCGTTTCCGGACGCTTGGGAATGCTGATTTCCAGCACACCGTTGCGACCGTTCGCGGTGATGCCCTCGGGGTCGGCGCTGTCGGGCAGTGCGAAGCGGCGGTGGAAGACGCCATAGCGACGCTCGACGCGCGAATAGCGGCCGGTCTGCGCGTTGATCTCGCTCTTGCGCTCGCCGCGGATCGACAGGATGCCCTTGTCCATCAGCACCTCGACGTCCTGCGGGTCGACGCCGGGCAGGTCCGCGAAGATCGTGAAGCGGTTCGGCTCCTCGACGATGTCCACGCGCGGCGCCCACTGGCTGGTCACCACCGACGACTCGTCGTTCGCGGTCTCGTTGAGGTTGAAGAAGCGCTCGAACATCTGCTTGAACTCGTCCTGGAGCTGCGGGCCCGGACGCTGCTGCGGAAACTGGTTCATTGCGGTGTCCTCATCGTGGAATCGCGGCCATGCCGCTCTGCCGCGATACGTAGTGGCCGGCCGCGCGCTTTCAAGAGCCGACCCGCGCGCCTGCCGACGGCCGTACACTGCCTTCAGACATCAGACAGGAGCTCCCCCCCATGGTCCAGCCCGGCGACCGCATTCCCGAAGTCGTGGTCCAGCAGATCACCTCGAACGGGATCGAGAAGACCGACACGCTCTCGCTGTTCGGCACCGGCAAGTCCGTGGTGTTCGCCGTGCCCGGCGCATTCACGCCGACGTGCTCGGAGCGCCACCTGCCCGGCTTCATCGAGAAGTTCGACGAGTTCCGTCGCCGCGGTTACGACGTCGCGTGCATGGCGGTGAACGATCCGTTCGTCATGCAGGCGTGGATGCGCAGCGCAGGCGTGCCCGACGGCATGAAGATGGTCGCCGACGGCAACGCGGAGCTGTCGCGTGCGCTCGGTCTCGATCTCGACGCCTCGGCATACGGCATGGGCATCCGCTCCAAGCGCTTCGCGATGGTCGTCGCCGACGGCGTGATCGCGCAGTTGTTCGTCGAAGCGCCCGGCGAGTTCCGCGTGTCGACCGCCGAGAACCTTCTCGACGCGACGGCGTAACGCTCAGCGCGACAGCACGTCGAACGAGATCCGCGCCCACGCCCCACCCTGCGCGAGCGCGGTGAGCACGTGGGCGCCGGGCTCGGCGAGTTGCAGGGGCAATGTCGCCGCACCCGTCGTCTGCGCGATGAAGCGGCCATCGAGCAGCCAGCGCACGTCGTCGGTCGTACCGAGCGCGCGCACCTCGACGCGCACGGACGCGCCGTCGCCCGATGCGAGCCGCGCGTTGTCGCGAACGCCGTCGATGTGAAGCGTCGCCGCGGCGGCGCGTCCGTCGTCGGCGCAGTCGGGCGATAGCGCGGGCAACACCGACGCCTCGCGCTCGCGTTGCGTCAGCCACGGCGATGCAAGCACGGGCCATCGCGCGAGCGATACCGGTCGCGTGACGTGCGTCCGCGCGCAGTCGGCGGAAACACGCAGGCCCGTCGACGCATCGACGTCGACATCCTCGCGACCCGCATTCCACGCACGCGCCTGACGCTCCGGGAGCGTCGGCGGCACGGTTCCGTCGAGCACCCACGCCGTCATGCGGCGCTCGCACAGCGCGGCGGGCTGCGCGTCGGCCGGTGTGCCGAGCGGCCAGCAGATGTCGGTCTGCGAGACGGACGACGGCCGCCGCGGCGACGCCGCCGTTCGCGCGCGCGGCAGGCTGTCGACGATCTCGAACAGCAGCGGCAACGCGGTGACCGCGCCGTACTGGCCCGGCATTGGCGTTCCGTCGGGTCGACCGACCCACACGCCGACCGTGTACGCGGGCGTCGCGCCGAGCGCCCACGCGTCGCGATAGCCGTAGCTCGTGCCCGTCTTCCACGCGAGTGGTGCACGGCCTCGCGCATCGAACAGGTCGCCGACGCTGCCGGGCCGCGGCGTGCGTTCGAGGATGTCGCGAATGATCCACGCGGCGCCTTCCGACATCACGCGCCGTTCGACATGCGGATCGTTCGGCGTGTAGCGCACGCGCCCCGCAACGCCGCCGCGCGCGAACGATGCATACGCGCCGACGAGGTCTTCGAGCTTCGCCCCCGTGCCACCAAGGATCATGGACAGGTTCGGCTTTGCGCCGTCGGGCCACTTCAAGCGCAGGCCTGCATGCGCGAGGCGTGCATCGAAATGTGCCGGACCGACACGGTCGAGCACATCCACCGCCGGCACGTTGAGCGACTGCCGCAGCGCGTCCGCGACGCTGATCGGCCCGGTGAATGCCGCATCGAAATTGCCGGGGCGGTAGTCGCCAAAGGATTGCGGCGCGTCGACCAGCAGGCTTTCGGAATGCACGATGCCGTCGTCCAGCGCCATGCCGTAGAGGAAGGGCTTGAGCGTCGAACCCGGCGACCGCCACGCGCGCACCATGTCGACGTGGCCCAACCGCGCGGCGTCTTCGATATCGAGAGATCCGACGTAGGCGCGCGCTTCGAGCGTGGCGTTGTCGACGACGAGCAACGCGGCCGACGTGCGCTCCGGAAGCGTCGAAAAATACGCGGCGATGCGATCCTCGACGACGCGTTGCAGGTCGCGATCGATGGTCGACGCGATGCGCGCCTGGCGCGGCGATGCACTGCGCAGGCGCTGGGCGAGCAACGGCGCGAGACGCGGCGCCTGCAGCGAACGCGCGACCACGGGTTCGATGCGCGCGTCGTGTGCGTCCGCATTCGTCCAGACGCCGAGCTGCGCCATGCGCGCGAGCACCTTGTCGCGCGCGGCGCGAGCGGCCTCGGGATGGCGATCAGGACGCAGCCGGCTCGGCGCCTGCGGCAGGACGGTGAGCAGTGCGGCTTCCGCGTGCGAGAGCCGCGACGCGGGCTTGCCGAGGTAGGCCCAGCTCGCGGCCTCCACGCCCTCGATGGCGCCACCGAACGGCGCGTGGTCGAGATAGAGCTGCAGGATCCCGCGCTTGCCGACGTGCACTTCGAGCTGCAGCGCGCGGAACACCTGCCGGAGCTTGCCGCCGACGTCGCGCGGATGCGGGTCGAGGATGCGCGCGACCTGCATCGTGAGCGTCGAACCGCCCGACACGACGTGGCGATACCGCAGCACCTGTGCGCCCGCCCGCGCGAGTGCATAGGGGTTGATGCCCGGATGCCGCCAGAACCAGCGGTCCTCGTAGCCGATCAGCGCCTGCAGGTAGAGCGGCGACACCGCTTCGGCGCGCACCGGATAGCGCCAGACACCACGACTGTCGGCGAATGCACGCAGCGGTGCGCCGTCTCGCGCCAGCACCACTGCGCCGCCATCGCGTGCATCGGGCAAGGGCAGCGGGAACGCGAGGTCGAGCAGCATCGCGAGAACGAGGACGCTTTCGATCGCGAGCAGCGCCGCTAGCGCGCGGCGTGCGAGCGAGCGACGTCGCGTCGCGCGCGGCGACTCGACGTCCACGCGCGCGACCGGCGATGAGCCATCGCCATCCCGTCGCCGCCTCGCGCGTTTTGACCATCGAACCGCCACTGCAACCTCGTCGGATCGAGCCGGGCTCAGTGCCCCGGCTCGCCCACGTTGACCTTCGCCGGTGACGCCTTGCCGACGCCGCGGATCCACGGCCGGTACATGTCTTCCACGAGCGACGGCGGCACGGTGTACGTGCCCGGCGTCACCGCGCGCACCATGTAGAACACGCGCGACGTGCTGCCCGACGAGAGCTTGAGCGCCGCGACGTAGCGATCCTCGCGGAACTCCTCGTGCTTCACCTCGGCCGCGTCCTTGCGGTCGGCGAGTTCGATGCCGTCGATGCTGACGTCGGCCCACTGCTTCTCGTCGCCGAGATTGAAGTTCTCGATCTCGAGGCCGGCCGGCAGCAGGTCGGTGAGCAGCGCGTCGGGCACGTCGTCCTGCGGCGTGATCGCGACGGACACGATCAGCGCGTCGCCTTCCTCGAGCTTGCCGCCATCCCACGGCTGGCCGTCCGGCGTGTACCACTTGCGGACGATGCCGATCTTCGAATCGTCGAACGCCGGCGGATCGCGCGGAATGCCCGCAACGTCGACAGTGGCGTAGAGCGTGCCGGTACCCGTCGGCGCGAAGGAGATCCCGCCGCGCACGGCCGTGATGTCGAACAGACGCGCCTGCAGCTTCGCCGCCGGCGCCTCGCTCGCCGCGCCCGCAACGCGCCACGCGCCCGCGACCTGCCGCGACGTGTCCACCATCAGCTGCTTGCCGAGCCGCGCGAGTGCGACCTGCTCCTGCGTGCTGAGGTATATGCCGTAGGCCGAACGTCGCGCATCGATTTCACGCACCAGCGCCATCAGGCGCGGATCGAACGCCTTGGGCGCGAGGCCGTGGCGCCGCGTGAGCGCGAGCATGAGGGCATCATCGCGAACGCGGCTGCCGTAATCGCCGAAGTAGCCGGTGCGCGCGTCGGGATCGCGATCGAAGCCGTCCTGGATCGCACGCACGCCACGCGCACGGTCGCCCTGCAGCGCGAGCGCGAGGCCGAGGTGCACGAGCGGCAGGCCGGTGATGCTCTGCTTGCGATCGTTGTCGTACAGGCCGCGGAGCGTGCCGAGCGGCGCACGGTTCACGCGCGCGAGCACGTAGCCGGCATACGCCTGGTACGCGAAGCGCAGGTGCTCGCGACGATCGTAGCCGTAGAAGCCGCTGCTGCCGCCGAGCAGGTCCTCGCTCATCGCCTTGAGCGCCTTCTGCAGCACGGTGTCCGGAATCGCGAAGCCGGCGTCGCGCGCGTCGAGCAGGAACTCGGCGACGTACGGCGTCAGCAGCGGATTCACGGAATCGTCGTCATCGCCCCACATCGAGAAATGGCCTGATGCGACCTGCATGCCCGAGATGCGTGCGAACGCGCCGTTCATGCGCGCAAGGCGCTTCTTCGCGTCGAGGCCCTTGACGCCGAGCGTGCGCGCCGTCGCGTCGTCGAGCAGCAGGCCCGCATAACCCTTGCTGGTCGTTTGCTCGATGCAGCCGTACGGGTAGTCGAGCGCGCCCTGCAGCGCGGCCGCGAACGGGATCGGCGGATTCGGGCTGACGGTCAAACGGGCGGCGACCGAGTCCGCGATCAGGCCGTCGACGATGTCCGCCGGCAGCGTCGTAGACGCGGGCGCATCGAAGGTCGACGTGCGCGTGCGCACGACCTGCGGCCACGCCGGGCGAACAGGAAGATCGAAACCGCGATCGACACGTGACGCATTGCCGTCGATCCGGATACGCACACGCCCGGTGCCGAAGCCTTCCTTCGCCGTGAGCGGGAACGTGAGCGAGACCTTCTGCTCCGGCGCCAGTGTCAGCGTTCGGGCGCCGTCGGCCAGCGCGAGCGGGCCCGTCGTGTCGACGTTGACCTTGAAGCTGCCGGCGCGGCCCGTGAAGTTCTGCACGTCGAGCGTGACGCGACTGCTGTCGCCCGGCGCGAGCACGCGCGGCATGCTGGGTTCGGCGAGGATCGGCGCGCGAATCGTGCTTTCCTTCGCGACGCTGCCGAAGCGTCCGCCCGAGTACACCACGGCCGACACGCGCAACGTGCCGTTGAAATCGGGCACCGCCACCTTCAGCCGCGCGATCCCCTTAGCGTCCAGCGCGACAGGACCGGCGAACAGGTCGACGGTCTGCACATGGGCGGTCGGCCGACGCGCCTGCGGCAGCGCGGGGAGCGCCATGTCGCCGCCGAACTTCAGGCGCGCGGTGCCGCCGTCGAAACTCTCGATCACGCGGCCGTAGATGTCGTACGCATCGACGCCGAGCCGGCGCTGCGCGAAGAAGTGCTTCGCCGGATCCGGCACCGGGAACTGCGTGATGTTGAGGATGCCGACGTCGACCGCCGACACGACGACGTGCGCGCGTTGGCCCGCGAGCTGCGGCGCCGCGATCGTCACCGGCAGGTCGCGCTCCGGTCGCGTCTTCGCCGGCACCGAGATGCCGACGGCGACGCGCCGATCTCGACGGTCCATCGGCACGTGCGCGACGCCGACCGCGCGCGCGGGCGTGACCTTGCTGGTCGCGCTGCCGCCGCGGAATACGAGCGCACTGACGTACACGTCGTGGCGTTCCCAGTCCTTGGTCACCGGAATCTCGAAGGTGCTGCCGGCTTTCACGTCCACCGACTGCACGTACAGCATGCGATCGGATTCGACGATCAGCAGGCCACGACCCGGATTGGGCGGTGTCACCGTCACCTTCAACGTGTCGCCAGCGCGATAACCCGTCTTGTCGAGCGCGAGCTTGACCTTGTCGGGGCGCGCGTCGAGGCCACGGTTTTCGTCGTTCCAGCTCCAGCCCGCGGTAAACGGATAGCGCGACGTGAGCTTCGTGACCGGGTCGTACACGTCGACCCGGTAGTCGCCCCACTCCACCGGGAAGTCGAACGGCACGGCGTCGTTGCCCGCATCGACGTTGAGCGTCTGCACGTTCTCGAAGCGACGGGTAAAGGCGTAATCCCAGCCGCTGTCTTCGTCGTAATCCCAGTGGTAGTCGCGACGCTCGCGCACCAGCGTGATGCGCAGGCCCTTCGCGGGGCGCGGGCGGCCCTGCGCGTCGACGCGCATGAGCTGGAAGCGCGCATTCGTGTTCGCGTCCGCGCCGTCGGTGGCGTCGAACAGCGGGCGTACGCCGACGAGCGCGTCGGCCGGCCACATCACGCGCTTCACGCTGCGATTCACGCTGCGGCCGCCGGTCTCGTACACGCTGCCGCTCAGCATGAGCGCGATCGGCGAAACCGGTTTCGCGTCCTTCGGTAGCGGCACGTCGACGTCGAGGCGACCGTTCGGGTCGAGCACGGTGTCCAGCACGTCCTCGGCCTTGTCCGGCAGCGCGAGCGTGGCGTCGCCGAAGAAGTAGCCGGGCAGCTGCTGCGCTTCGAACGGATGCTGTTCGACCGCGATCGCGAGGCGCGCCGTGAAGCGGTTGCCGGCGGCCGGCGCGCCGTACAGGTAGTCGCCCTGCACGTGCAGCTTGAGCGGCTGCCCCGGGGTGACGACGGGCTGTGCCGAGAGGTCGAGCTTGAGACGTTCCGGCAGGAACTCCTCGACCCGCAGCGTCATGCCTTCGACGGCGTCCTTGCTGCCGGGGTCGGTGCGGAACTCGACGCGCCAACGGCCCGTCGGTGCCTCGGACGGGATGACCTGGTCCTGACGCACGTAACCCTGCGCGTCGGGCTGCAGACGCGACTCGATCAGCGTTTTGCCGTCGGGCTGCACGTAGCGCACGTAGATCGGCTGCGGCGCTTTGCCGGCCGCGGTCGCGATGGGATTGCCGTCGTGATCCCGTAGCAGCGCCGAGAGATGGACCGTCTCGCCGGGGCGATAGAGATCGCGGCCGGCCCACGCGAACACATCGAACCACGCTTCCTCGCGCCCGGCGACGGCGAACTCGGAGAGATCGAGCGCCGGCGGGTTGAACGGCAGCATCGTGACGTCGCTGCCGCGGCGCGCGACCAGCACGTGGCTGGCGTCGAGCGTGTAGTCGAGCAGCGCGTTGCCGTTGCTGTCCGTCGTGCTCTTGAAGACGGGCTCGCCCTTGGCGTCGAGCACGCGCAAATCCACACCGCCCGTGCCCGAGCCGTCGAGCAGCGACGCGGTGTGGACGAACAACTTGTCCTTGTATGCACGCACGTGCACGCCGAGGTCGCTGACGGTGAAGAACGCGGTCTCGAAGTCGTCGCTGAAGGTCCCGGCCTTCTTCATCACCGCGAAGTACAGGCCGGGTTCCTGCAGCTCCTTGATGTCCTGGATCGGCAGGTAGGTCAGCACGCGCTCGTTGGCCTTGCCGCCGAGCACGAAGCGGTTGACGTAGACGGCGTCGGCGATCTTCGTGAGCGCGCGATGTTCCTCGCCGTTGTTGTCGAGGTCCCAGCTGCCGCGACGCCCGCCGCGCTGGTACTCGGCGAAGAACTTCGGCAGTTCGCTGTCCCGCACGCGCAGGAATTCGACGTCGACTTCCGGCACGTTGATCGACACCACCGGCAGGCCGCGCGTTTCGCGCGCCGGCAGCACGCTGCCCTGCGAGGCGAAGCCGACGACCGGATCGAGCGGACCGGTGTAGACCTTGCGCTCGAGTTCCTTGCCGATGCGGCTGCCGTCCGCCGCCGTCAGCCCGGGATAGGCGACGACGACGTAGTTCTTGCTCGGCTCGACATGGCGGAACCGGAGCACCTTGGCGCCGTCGTCGAGTACCCAACCGCCGTCGACGTGGCCGCCCTTGTCGTCGCGCACGACGATGAGCTTGTCGAACTCCTGCGTGGCGGCGAGCGGCCGACTGAATTCCACCGCGATGGCGAGTTCGTCGTCTGCCTTGTCGGGGTACGCCGACGCGATGGTGAACTCACCCGGGGCGACGCGCTTCGCGTGGATGGCCTCCCCGCTCGGTGCCGGCAGTTCGCCGTCGGTGTCCCGCTTGCAGCCACCGAGACCGAGGGTGAGTGCGAGGATGAAAACGATCAACGCGCCGACGCGGCGCGAGGCTGCGGATCCGTCCGCCCGATGCATGCCGTGCATGCGCGCCCCCTTAGTGATTGCGCGAAGTATTGGGCATCCACCAACGCGCGCAATCGCGTCCCGACGGACGGTGAAACGCGTCAGACGATGGACGTTTCGACCGCCGTCCGACGTTCGTCCAGCCAGCGCACCAGGTCGGCGGCGGGCATGGGTTTGGCGAACAGGTAACCCTGCAGGACGTCGCAGCCGAGCGCCATCAGGCGATCACGCGTCGCGACGTCTTCGATGCCTTCGGCGGCGACCGTCAGGTTGAACCGGTGCGCGAGGTCGACGACGAAGCGGATGATGTCGGCGCACGAGGGATCCGTCGCGAGTTCGGTGACGAAGGAGCGATCGATCTTGAGCTCGTCGGCCGGGATGTTGCGGAAGTACGAGAGGCAGGAGTAGCCCGTGCCGAAGTCGTCGATCGAGATCTGCGCACCGAGCGCGCGGATGCGCTCCAGCACCGGGAACGCCGCGCGTGCGTCCATGAGCGAGCTCTCCGTGATCTCGACGACCAACTGCACGCCCTCGCCCCAGAGGCGCAGTGCGTCCTCGACGAGCTCGGGCAGGTCCGGCTCGGTCGCGAGCATGCCGGGAATGTTGATCGACACCGACGGCGGGCCTGACGGGAAGCGCCATTGCGAGGCCTGCCGCAGCGCCGTGTTGAGCGCCCACACCGTCAGCTTCTTGATATGGCCGATGCGCTCGGCGACAGGAATGAACACCGCCGGCGACACGAAACCGCGCGTCGGGCTGTACCAGCGCATCAGTGCTTCGGCGCCGATCGGCTGCAACGGTCCGGCGGCGAGCTTGGGCTGGAACGCGAGCGACAGTTCGCCGCGCTCGATCGCGCCGCCGAGCTGGACCTCGAGGTCCCACTGATCGGAGATGTCGACGTCGCCCGCGGTGTCGGGCGCGAACATGTGGCGCACGCCGGCACGACGCGCACGCGACAGGGCCGCTTCCGCGCGGCGCAACAGGAACTCGGAGTGCGTGGCATGGCGCGGCGCCATCGCGATGCCCACCGTCACCGGCACGTGCAGTTCCGCCTGCCCTTCCCGCATCGGACGCGCGAGCAGCCGGAACAGCTTCTGCACCGCGAGTTCGACATGCCCGGCATTCATCATGCCGGTGAGGATGAGCGCGAAGCGGTTGTCGCCCAGCCGCGCAGCGTAGTCCTGCGGACGCGTCACGAACTCGAGCTGTCGCGCGAGATGCGACAGCAGGCGATCGCCCGTGGCGAAGCCGTGGATGCCGTTGACCTGGGCGAAGCCATCGATGTCGATGACGAGCAGCGCCATCGGGACGCGCTTGTCGGCCGCGAGCACGACCTGGCGGCCGAGCAACGACAGGAACGTGCGGCGGTCGCGAAGACCGGTCAGTTCGTCCTGGCCGGGCTGCATCGCGTCAGTCCAGGAACAGCGCGGCGCGATCGATGCCGTACGCGCCCGCGGGCAGGCCGCCGCGCACGTTCAGCGGTTCGCCGTCGGCATCCGTGGTGACCTCGGCGAGATCGATCAGCCTGAACTCGGCAAGCGGGCTCTTGTCCGCACCGAGCAGGAGCATTACCGACGGCCGCAGACGCTTGAGCGTGTTCACCGACATCACCACGCCGACGCTGCCGTCGGTGAGTTCGACCAGCGTGCCGGTCGGATACACGCCGCAGGTGCGAATGAACTGCTCGACAAGTTCGGCCTGGAACAGCCGATCGCGCGTCTGGTAGAGCTCCATCACCGCTTCGTGCGGCGAGCGCGACGCGGCGTACGGGCGCTGGCTCACCATGGCGTCGTAGCTGTCGACCAGGCCGGCGATGCGCGCGTACATCGGGATCGCGCTGCCGGCCAGGCCGTGCGGATAGCCCGAACCGTCATGACGTTCGTGGTGGCAGTCGACCACCTGATGCACGACCGGCGACAGACCCGGCGTGTCGGCGAGGATGCGCCGACTTTCTTCGACGTGCGCACGCACCAGACGCAGGTCTTCGGCATCGAGCGGACCGGGCTTGGACAGCAGGCCGTCCGGCATGCGCACCTTGCCGACGTCGCACAGGAGCGCGCCAAGCGCGAGGTCGCGCAGATCGTCGCGTTCGAGACCGAGGTGACGGCCGAATGCGGCCGCCCAGATCGAACAGGCGATGCCGTGCTGGTAGACGTAGTCGCCTTTGCGACGCATCTCCATCACCCACGGCAACGCCATCGGGTTGCGGGTGATCGAATCGAGCATCGTGTCGACGCCCACGCGCAGCTTCTCGGCGTCGAGCTTGCCGCCCGTGCGCAGCCCGTCGATGACGTCGCGCACGCCGGCCTCGAGCGTCTCCTGCGCCTTCTCCGCGGCGGCGACTTCGTTGCCGAACACGCGCGACAGGATGCTGCGTACGGGTCCGTGCGATGCTGGCGGAGGCGCCGCGGGTGCCGACAGCGAATCGTCGTCATCGAATACGACGAACTGCGGCGACGGCGACTTGCCGCGCGCGATGTCGACGACGACGTGCTTGCACATGACCTGGAGACGCCGCAGGTCGTCGTCCGTCTCGACCATCACGCCTTCGAACGCGAAGCCGCTGCCGAGCCACGGGCGATCGAGTTCGCTGACGAACATGCCGCGCTCGAGCCCGGCCGTGCTGATGCGCAGTTCCTGGCGGAACTCGGTCATCGTCGCGTTCACCGCGCGCATCCCCGGCCACGGCCACGAACGGCGGGCGACGCGCCGTGCGCGACTGCGATGCTCGTTCGGCTGTGGGCTGGGCGCTTCATGCGACGGTCCGACGTCTCCCCTCTCCGCTCGCTAACGGCCGCCCGGCGGGAAGCTTGAAGCGGCCGTTGGCCGGCCCGTACGGCTTGATGAATGGCGGGCCCGGAAACGACAACGCCGACCCGGAGGTCGGCGTTGTACGTGGAGCGATGGAGGCTCAGGCCGCGGGTTCGTCGTCCGCCGACTCACCGGCATCCGTCGCCGCGTCGGGGTCATGTCCCGCGACGTTCAGCACATGGCGGTCGACCGTCGGGTCGCTGCCGCCTTCGGTCGGTACTACCGCGCCGCTCAGCATCTCGTCCTCGTCGTCCAGCGACACGTCGACACGCTCGATCGCCTGCAGGCATTCGCCCTCGCCCAAGCGGATCAGCGTGACGCCCTGCGTGTTGCGGCCGACCTGCGAGATGTCCGCCGCCGGTGTGCGCACCAGCGTGCCGGCGTCGGAGATCAGCAGCACCTCGTGGTGATCGCTGAGCTGGATCGCGCCGACCATGCAGCCGTTGCGGTCGGTGGTCTTGAGCGCGATAACGCCCTGCGTGCCGCGACCCTTGCGCGGGAACTCCTCGAGCGGCGTGCGCTTGCCGAAGCCGCGCTGGCTGGCGGTAAGGATGTCGCCATCGCCGTCGACCACGATGAGGCTGACGACCTTCGCACCGTCCGTGCCCTCCTCGCCCTCGGCCAGGCGCATGCCGCGCACGCCGGTCGCGTTGCGGCCCATCGGGCGCACTTCGCTCTCGGAGAAACGCACTGCCTTGCCATTGCTCGCGAACATCATGATGTCGCGCGTGCCGTCGGTAAGTTCGGCGTTGACGAGCGCATCGCCGTCGTCGAGCGAGATGGCGATCTTGCCGCGCTGCAGGCGGAAGGCGAACTCGGTGAGCGGCGTCTTCTTGACCGTGCCGTTGCGCGTCGCGAAGAACACGTACTTGCCTTCGACGTACTCGCGGACCGGCACGACGGCCTGCACCTGCTCGCCGGCTTCCAAGGGAATCCAGTTGATGATGGGACGGCCGCGCGAGGTCGGGCCCGCCTCAGGCAGCTGGTGCACCGGCAGCCAGAACACGCGGCCCGTGCTCGTGAACGTCAGCAGCGTGTCGTGCGTGTTCACCAGCCACAGCTGGTCGATGAAATCCTCGTCCTTCGTCTTCGCCGCATTGCGACCGCGGCCGCCGCGCTTCTGCGCGCGATACGCGGCGACCGGCTGACGCTTGGCGTAACCCGCGTGCGACAGCGTGACCACCACGTCTTCCGGCGCGATGAGGTCGAGGATGTCGAGGTCTTCTTCGCTCTGGCGGATCTCGCTACGGCGCGCATCGCCGAACTCCGCCTTGAGGTCGAGCAGCTCGGTGCGGATGACTTCGCGCAGGCGATCGGGATTGACCAGGATTTCGATCAGCCCGCGGATGGTCTCCAGCAGTTCCTTGTACTCGTCGGTGAGCTTGTCCTGCTCGAGGCCGGTGAGGCGATGCAGGCGCATCTCGAGGATCTGCTGCGCCTGCGTCTCGGTGAGCTGGTAACGCGCGACGCCGTTCTCGTCGCGCAGGCCGACGCCGGCCGGCAGGTCGTCCGGTCGCGATGCATCCGCGCCCGCGGCGGCGAGCAGCGAACTCACGAGGCCCGCGTTCCACGTCCGCGCCAGCATGCGCTCGCGCGCCTCGACCGGGTTGGCCGACGTCTTGATCAGATCGATCATCTCGTCGATGTTCGCCAGCGCGACCGTCAGGCCTTCCAAGATGTGCGCACGCGCGCGCGCCTTGCGAAGGTCGAAGATCGTACGACGCGTGACCACTTCGCGGCGGTGGCGCACGAAGGCTTCGATGATCTCGCGCAGGTTCAGCAGCTTCGGGCGGCCGTCGACCAGCGCCACCATGTTGATGCCGAACACCGACTCCAGCTGCGTCTGCTGGTAGAGGTTGTTGAGGACGACGTCGGCCGATTCGCCGCGCTTGACCTCGATGTAGATGCGCATGCCGTCCTTGTCGGACTCGTCGCGCAGCTCGCTGATGCCCTCGATCCGCTTTTCCTTGACCAGCTCGGCGATCTTCTCGATCAGACGCGCCTTGTTCACCTGGTACGGGATCTCGGTGACGATGATGGCCTCGCGGCCGTTGTCCATCGTCTCGATGTCGGCCTTCGCGCGCATGCGCACGCGGCCGCGGCCGGTGCGGTAGGCGGCGACGATGCCGGCGGTGCCGTTGATGATGCCCGCGGTCGGGAAATCCGGGCCCGGGATGAACTCCATCAGGCCGTCGACGTCGATCTCGGGGTTGTCGATGAAGGCGACCGTCGCGTCCACCACCTCGTTGAGGTTGTGCGGCGGGATGTTCGTCGCCATGCCGACCGCGATGCCGGCGGAACCGTTGACGAGCAGGTTCGGCACCCGCGTCGGCATGACGGTGGGCTCGAGTTCCTTCTCGTCGTAGTTCGGCTGGAAGTCGACGGTTTCCTTGTCGATGTCCGCCATCAGCTCGTGCGCGATGCGCGACATGCGCGCCTCGGTGTAACGCATGGCCGCGGCCGAGTCGCCGTCGATCGAGCCGAAGTTGCCCTGCCCGTCCACCAGCATGTAGCGCAGCGAGAACGGCTGCGCCATGCGCACCAGCGTGTCGTACACCGCGGTGTCGCCGTGCGGGTGGTACTTACCGATGACGTCGCCGACGATACGCGCCGACTTGTAGTAAGGACGATTGCTGTGCGCGCCGAGTTCGTTCATCGCGTAGAGCACGCGACGGTGCACGGGCTTGAGGCCGTCGCGCACGTCCGGGAGCGCGCGGCCCACGATCACGCTCATCGCGTAATCGAGATAGCTGCGGCGCATCTCGTCTTCGAGGTTGACCGGGATGATTTCTCGGGCGAGTTCCGTCATCGGGATTCCGTGTGGGCCTGGGACGCACCCGTCGAAGCGGCCGTGCGACACGCGCTCTCGCGCCCGTCGAACCGCGTCCTCGGAAGGGTGTCCTGAAGAGGTGAAATCCTACCACGCGAGGCGGCCGGAAGCACGCGATTTCCAGCCTCAAAACAAGGACTTACGCGTGGAACCAAGGCGTGATTCAGACCGGTCGCAGGCGCTGCGACATGCGCCGCCGGAACGGCGCATCGCCAGGCGTTGGAAGCGGCGCTACACCGTCCCGAACGCCGCGCGCATGGCGGCTTCGTCCGGGCGCTCGATCACGCCCCGCTCGGTCACGATCACGTCGATCAGCTCGTGCGGCGTCACGTCGAACACCGGGTTCCAGGCTTCGACCCGCTCCGCCGCCGTGCGCACGCCGCCGAGCGAGAAGAGCTCGGTCGCTTCGCGTTCTTCGATGTGGATGGCATCGCCATTGGGCGTGTCCAGGTCGACGGTCGACGACGGCGCGGCCACCATGAACTTGACGCCGTGGTGGCGGGCCGCGATCGCGAGCTGGTACGTGCCGATCTTGTTCGCGGTGTCGCCGTTCGCGCAGATGCGGTCGGCGCCGACGACTACCCATTGCACGGCGCCGGTGCGCATCAGGTGCGCAGCCGCCGCATCGGCAATGAGCGTCGGGACGATGCCGTCCTGCTCGAGCTCCCACACCGTCAGGCGCGCGCCCTGCAGCCACGGGCGGGTCTCGCCCGCGTAGACCTTGTCGATGCGCCCCTGCGCGACACCCGCGCGGATCACGCCGAGCGCGGTGCCGAAGCCGGCCGTCGCGAGCGAGCCCGTGTTGCAGTGCGTGAGCACCTGGCTGCCCGGCTCGATCATCGCGGCGCCGAGCGCGCCCATGCGGCGATTGGCGGCCAGGTCTTCGGTGGCGATCGCTTCGGCTTCGCGCAGTAGCACGTCGCGCCACTCCGCGCCTGCGGACTGCACGGCGCGACGCAGGCGCGCGAGCGCCCATGCGAGGTTCACCGCCGTTGGCCGTGCTGCATTGAGCCGCACGAACGCGGGCTCCAGCTTCGCCATCGCGTCGGCGCCGTTGGCGGACTCGACGTCACGTGCCGCGAGCACTGCGCCCCACGCCGCCGCGATGCCGATTGCGGGTGCTCCGCGAACAGTCAGGTTCGCGATCGCATCGGCAACGGACGCGTAGTCGTCGCAACGCACGTATTCGACGGCGAACGGCAGCTTGCGCTGGTCGAGAAGTTCGAGGGCATCGCCCGTCCAGCGAATGGGACGGACGCGGTCGTAACGGTCGAAATCGAAAGTGGCATCCATCGCCGCATTCTACGGCGCAGTGCGCAAGGCGCCGTCGACGCGGATCAGCGACCGCTCGCGAACGCGCCGCCGCCGACTTCGAACTCGGCGCGACAGCCGTGGTCGACCCACAGGCCGCGTGCGTCGACGCCCCAGGTGTCGCCTTCGATACAGGCCGTATGCGAGAGCTGCTTCACGAGGCGCACGCTGCCCTCGGTCGAAATCGCACAGCTGTGCCGGCGCCCCTTGTCGGATTCGCAACGCAGGCGAGCTGCGGCCGGCGGCGCGGGCCGCTGCCATGTGCTGCCGACGACGCGGAACTCCGCGCGGCAGCCGCCGCTCACCCACACGCCTTCGCTGTCGAGGCCCCACGACTGGCCGCGGATGCATTGCGAACGCGACAGCTGACGAACGATTTCGATCTGCGCGCCGCGATGCGTCGGGCAGTGCGTCCAGCGACCGCTGTTGGAGCCGCAGCGGAACAGGCGGTCGCCGCTGCCCATCGAACCGACCACGCCGCCGGCGTCGCCGTTCGACAGCGCGAGGAACTCGCCGCGACAGCCTTCCGTCACCCAGATCGATCGACGCGTGCGGCCCCACGTTTCGCCTTCGATGCACGGCGACTTCGACAGCTGCTTCAGCAGCCGCGCACCGCCGGTCGCGTCGACCGGACATTCCGTCGTGTGGCTGTCCGTGGATTCGCAGCGCAGCGTGCGGCCGTCGGGCGGCTCACGCCAGGCGTGCGCACGCGGTATCGCGACGATGCAGGCACCGACGCCGATCAGTAGTCCGATCGTCCCGCGCGTCACCATGCCGGTTCTCCAACAGCCCCTTCGCGCCGACTGTAGCGCGGCCGCGTGAACGTTGCTCGGATTCCAACCCCGCGGTCGTCGTTCATTTACCTGCCGTCAGGCCCGGCCGAAATCGAACGCCAGAACGTCGGCAATGCGCGCCGCTCCCCGCATGGCCATCAGCAGGCGATCGACGCCCAGCGCGACGCCCGCGGAGTCCGGCAGACCATTCGCCAGCGCATTGAGCAGCGCGTCATCGCGCGGGACGTTCGGCGCACCCCATGTCGCACGCCGCGCGATATCGCGATCGAATCGCGCGCGCTGTTCGCACGCGTCCGTGAGTTCGTGATAGCCGTTCGCGACTTCGAGCGGACCAAGGTAAAGCTCGAAGCGCTCGGCCACCGGCGGATCGCCGTCGCGCACCCGTGCGAGCGCGCATTGCGACGCCGGATAGTCGTGAACGATCGTGATCGTGTCGTCGCGAAACGCGGGCTGGATGCGGTGCGTCATCAGCAGGTCGAGCCAGTCGTCGCGCGTCAGGCCCTCCGGATCGATGCGCACCTCGCCGAGCGCATGTCGCAACGCATCGATCGGATCGCGATGCGCGTCGACGCCGAGATGCGCGTGATACAGCGCGCCGTAGGTCGTCTCCTCGATGCGCGCACTGCGGCCGACGAGCGCGAGGCACGACTCGACGAGGTCCGCGACCTCGCGCGCCAGCACGATGTGGTCGATACCGACGCGATACCACTCGAGCATCGTGAATTCGGGATTGTGTCGGCCGCCCGCCTCGCCGTCGCGGAACACGCGGCCGAGTTCGTAGCAGTCGCCGATACCCGCGGCCAGCAGGCGCTTGAGCGGAAATTCGGGCGACGTGCGGAGCCAGCGCTCGCGCGGCGCGCCATCGGTGCGGCCGCTGAAGTGCGTCGCGAACGATGCGATGTTCGGGTCGGTGTTGCCGGCCATCGACATCACCGGCGTCTCGACCTCGAGAACGCCGCGCTCGGCCATGAACTCGCGGATGCGGCGGTTCACCGACGCGCGCAGTCGCAGCGCGTCGAGCGTGGCCGACGGCTGCCAGTGCTCGCTCACGCCGCGCCGTGCTTCGACAGGAATGCGACCAGCTTGTCCTCGTCCCAGACGTCGATACCGAGTTGCTGCGCCTTCTCGAGTTTGGATCCCGCGCTCTCGCCGGCGACGACGAAGCCCGTCTTCTTCGACACGCTGCCCGCCACCTTGGCGCCGAGCGCTTCGAGCTTCTCGCCAGCCTGTTCGCGCGTCATCGACGACAGCGAACCCGTCAGCACGACCGTCACGCCGTCGAGCGGGCCTGCAGATGCCGCAACTGCAGGCAGCGCATCGAGCAATGCCGACTGTGCAGCCAGCGATCGAACGAGCAGCGCGGCGTTTGCATCCTTGTCGCGCCACGCGACCAGCGACTCGGCAACTGCGTCCGGCACGCCCGCCGCGACCAGTGCCGCGACATCGATCGTCGCCAGCATGTCGCGATTCACGGCGCCCCCGATCTGCTCGGCGCGGAGTCGCGTGACCTTCGGAATCTCGAGATCGACCAGCAGCGTCGCCACATCGAGGCGTTCGCGCAGCTTCGGCGACGGCGCATGCTCCTCCGTCGGCGCGACGCCGCGCTCGAGCAGCGTGTCGATCACCTGCTGATTGCCGGCCTGGTCGAAGAAGTGGCCGAGCGAACGCGCGACCTCGCCGCCGATGTCCGGCAACGCCTTGAACAGCGGCCACGGGAGGCGACGCACGGTTTCCAGCGAGCCGAACCATGCCGCGAGCGCCTTCGCCGTGCTTTCGCCGACGTGCTCGATGCCGAGTGCGAACAGCAGACGCTCCAGTGTCGTGCCGCGGCTGCGGTCGATCGCGGCAAGCAGATTCTCCGCCCACTTGGTCGCGACCTTGCCGCGGGCCTTAGTTGCAGGCTCGGCGTCCGCAGGTTCGACTTCACGCGCATCGACCTCGCGCTTCATCGCGAGCAGGTCGTCGAGCGTCAGCGCATAGAGGTCGCCGAGCTGCTTGACGTAACCCAGGTCGCACAGGTCTTCGACGATGCGATCGCCGAGGCCTTCGATGTCCATCGCGCGACGCGATGCGAAGTGGCGCACGGCTTCCTTGCGTTGCGCGGCGCACGTCAGTTCGCCGGAGCAGCGCCACACGGCCTGCCCCTCCTCGCGAACGATCTCGGAGCCACAGACCGGGCACGCCGCCGGCATCTGCCAGGGCGAGGTACCGCGCGGACGCTCCGATTCGACGACGCGCACGATCTCCGGGATGACGTCGCCCGCGCGACGAACGATCACGGTGTCGCCGATGCGAACATCGAGACGCGCGACCTGGTCGGCGTTGTGCAACGTCGCGCTGGTGACGACCACGCCCGCGACATGCACAGGGCGCAGCCGCGCAACCGGCGTCGCCGCACCCGTGCGCCCGATCTGGATCTCGATGCCTTCCAGCACCGTCATCTGTTCCTGCGCGGGGAACTTGTGCGCGATCGCCCAGCGCGGCGCGCGCGAGACGAAGCCCATCTCGCGCTGGCCGGCGTAGTCGTCGAGCTTGTAGACGACGCCGTCGATGTCGAACGGCAGCGACGCGCGACGCGCGCCGATGCCGCGGTAGTAATCGAGCAGGCCGTCGACGCCACGCACCACGGCGTTCTCCGCGCTGACGGGGAAGCCCCAATCGCGCAGCTTTGCGAGCACCTGCGAATGCGTGTCCGGCAACGTGCCGCCTTCGACCGCGCCGATCGCATAGGCGTAGAACGCGAGCGGGCGCTGCGCCGTGATGCGCGGATCGAGCTGACGCAGCGAACCCGCCGCGCCATTGCGCGGGTTCGCGAGCGGCTTCCAGCCTTCGGCCAGCGCCTTCTCGTTGTACGCGTTGAACGCGGCAACCGGCATGAACACTTCGCCGCGCACTTCGAGCACGTCCGGCCAGCCTTCGCCGAGTAGTCGCAACGGCACGCTGCGGATCGTGCGCACGTTCGCGGTGACGTCTTCGCCCGTCGCGCCGTCGCCGCGTGTGGCCGCAACGGTCAATCGGCCGTGCTCGTAGCGCAGGCTGATCGCAAGGCCATCTAGCTTGGGTTCGACCGAGAACGCTGGCGACGTGACATCGAGGGTCTGCTCGATGCGACGAACGAAGTCGGCGACTTCCTCGTCGGCGAACGCGTTCGACAGCGACAGCATCGGCACGACGTGGCGCACCTGCGCGAACGCGGTGGCCGGCGCGCTGCCGACGCGCTGCGTCGGCGAATCGTCGCTGGCGAGGTCCGGGTTCTCCGCTTCCAGCGCGAGCAGCTCGCGCATCCAGAGGTCGTACTCGGCGTCGGGCACCGACGGATCATCGAGCACGTAGTAGCGGTGGTTCGCCTCGGCGATCAGGCGGCGCAATTCGTCGATGCGTGCAGCGGGTTTGGACATGCGATCAGCGGGCGGTCTTCGAGCGCTGCGAGAGCCATTCGTGGATGCCCTGCGGGATGTCGCGTTGCGCACGGCCGGACACGTAAATGCCGATGTGGCCACCGCGGAACGACAACTCGCTGTAGTCCTTGGTCCCGACGAGGCCGCGCAGCGGCTTCGAAGCATTCGGCGGCACGAGGTGATCCTGCTCGGCGTAGATGTTGAACACCGGCATGTCGATCGACTTGAGATCGACCGTGCGATCGCCGACGCGCACCGTGCCGTTCACCAGTCCGTTGTCCTGGTAGAACTGTTTGATGAACTCGCGGAAGGCTTCGCCGGCGAGGTCCGGCGAGTCGAAGATCCAGGTCTCCATCCGCAGGAAGTCCTCGACCGCGCGCTTGTCCTCGAGGATGTCGACGAGCCCGACATACTTCTGCACGAGCAGCCGGTACGGCTTCAGCGTGAGGTAGCACCAGTTCATGACGTCCGCCGGCACGTTGCCGAGCGTGTCGACCATCAGGTCGACGTCCAGCGCCCGCGCCCAGCCCGCGAGCATGTTGTCGTCGGTGTGGAAATCGACCGGCGTCACCATCGTGACGAGGTTGCGCACCTTGCGCGGGTTCAGAGCGGCGTAGCACAGCGAGAATGCACCGCCCTGGCAGATGCCGAGCAGGTTGATCGCGTCGACGCCGTGCGCCTTGCGCAGGTAGTCGACCGCGCCGCCAAGGTAGCGCTCGATGTAGTCCTCGAGCGTCTGGAAGCGATCGGAGCGGTCCGGATAGCCCCAGTCGATGATGTAGACGTCCTGCCCGCGTTCGAGCAGGCCGCGGACGATGGACTTGTCGCTCTGCAGGTCGACCATGTACGGGCGGTTGACCAGCGCATACGCGATGAGTAGCGGCACCTTCTCGGTCGCTTCCACGCCGTCGTGGCGGAAGCGGTAGACGGCGACCTTGCCGTCGCGCCACACCTCTTCGCGTTCGCTGGCGCCGACGTCGACCGGGTCCAGCGTCGACAGCGTTTCCATGCCCTTGCGCAGGCGCGCCTGCACCTGCAGCGCTTCACGCGCGAGCGCGTCGAGGCCGATGTCGATCGGCGATCCGAACATCGTGTCCATCAGCGCTTACCCGTCTTGGGTGGCGCGGCCTTCGCGGCGCGCGGCTTGGGTGATTCGGCCTGGTCGGGCTTTGGTGTCTCGGGCGCTCGTGGCGTACCCATCGCCTCGAAGGCTTCGCGCAGGCGACGCAGTTCACGCTCGAGCTGCGCGACCTTGCGATGCGCGGCGTCGACCTCGGCACGCCCCGGAATACCCCATTGCGCGCAGGCGACTTCGACTTCCTTCTGCATGGCGGCGCGCACGCGCATCTGCGCGTTGACGTAGTCACCGAACGCGGACTGGAAGCGGTCGCCGAGCGCGATGTCGGCGTAGGCGTCTTCCGCGGCGTCGATCCAGAGATCGAACAGGCCGCGCGCGCTGTCGACCGGCTTGCCGTCGCTGCCGCGCTTGGCGAGCAGTGATTCGAAACGCGCGAACGCGTCCTGGCCTGCTTCCGCGATGATCGCGTTGAACGCCTGCGACGCCTGCTGGAACTCCGCCGTCGCCTTCGCGAACGACTGCATGCGTTCCTGGTGTTCGCGCGTGTAGCCGAACGCCGGCAGATCGAACGGACCGCGAGGCGCACCGTTCGCGCCCGCACCGAAAAACGCCGCGGGCATGAACGCATTCGCGAACCCGGCCTGCGCGAACGGGTTGTCGCCGAGCATCGATCGCCATGCACGCGCGATGTCCGCGGCGTTCGTCTCGACACCGCCGCCGAACTGGGCGGCGAGCTGCTGCATCTGCGTCATCCACTGACCGGCGAGCGCGGTCGGATCGAACGACGACGCTCGCGGCACGGCCGGCTTCCACCAGCCGAACGGATCGCTCGGTGCTGGCGCGGGCGCGGCGCCCATTGCGCTGAACCACTGCCGGCTCATGCGCTCGAACGCGGCGGGATCGAATGCGGGAAATCCGAAGCCCGCGGCTCCGAACGGGGATGTCGACATGGTGGCCTCCGATCGAACGCCGATGATAACGAACGCGGCCTGTGCGGCGGTTACGGCTTGGGAATGTGCAGCGTCTTGCTGATCATCAGCGAGCCCGACAGCGCGAACATCAGCACCAGCGGATGCAGCTGCCACGGGCCGAGGTGCACCACCCCGCCCCACACCGCCGGCCCGATCGCCCCGCGCATCGCAGCGATCGCAAGCACGATCACGAGCACGAGGCTGGTTGGAATCGGCGTGCCCTCGAAATACTTCACCTTGCCTTCGGTGCCCGACAGCTGTTCCGCCGTGACGTTGTAGCGCGCGAGTCGGCTCACGCCGCAGCCGACGAAGTAGCTGAGCACCACCCAGTCCCATCCGCCCTGCAGGCCGCAGGCGTAGGCGAGCGACGCGGGCGCGACGCCGAACGAGATCACGTCGGCGAGCGAATCGAGCTCGCGACCGAGCGTCGACGCCGACTGCCTCCAGCGCGCGATGCGGCCATCCAGCGCGTCGAATACGAACGCCAGCGGGATCAGCGCCATGCCGACGAGCAGGTCGCGCACCACGCCCTCCTGCAGGAAGCGCATGGCCGCGAAGATCGCGCCCGAGCCGCAGAAGGCGTTGCCGAGGGTGAACCAGTCCGCGAGCTGGAAGTCGCGGAGCATCGAGAAGTGGCGTTGCTTCATCGGGTGCCTGTCCGGTGTTTCGCGGCAGGGTGCCAAACCGAGTGTGACGCCGGCAACACCAATTCACTTTGCCAAGCGGCGGCTGCCAATCTTTTGACGTCCAGCCGTGACGGGACTCCCGGTTCCGCATGTCACTGATTTCTATAGTCCCTCGCACTGGAGGGGGATCCAGGGACAGGACATGAAGCGAACCATCTATCCGATGCGGGCCAACCGCGTTGCCCGCCGCGGTGCGTTCTGGACGGTCACCCGCCGGGCCCCGGCCGCGGGCATGAGCCTCGCGCAGAAGTACGGCGACGGCCAGCGTATCCGCAGCCAGCCCTTCGTGGGCAGCGTGACGCCCGACGTCGGCGCCGGTGCGTCCGCTCTGCCTGCCGACGTGCTCACCCTCGCCCGCGCGCCGTTCGCGGTGCGCATGCTGCGCAACCTCAGCTTCGGCCCGACCAAGGCGTCGATCGCCGAATTCCAGGGTCTGGGCTCGACCGACACGCAGCGCCTCGCGAACTGGATCGACTGGCAACTCGACTACACGTCGATCGACGACAGCGCCGTCGACGCGCGCCTGTCGCGCGCCGGCTACACCACGCTCGGCAAGTCGCTCACGCAGCTGTGGGCCGACCACGTCGTGCCGAATCCCGCGTACGAAGTGCGCATGCTTCCGGCACTCGAGATGCAGCGCGCCGCATTCGTGCGCGCGACGTACTCGCGTCGCCAGTTGCTGGAGATGACGGTCGACTTCTGGCACGACCACTTCAGCATCTACGGCTACGACTACTCCGCCGGCCCGGTGTCGCCGAGTTACGACCGCGACGTCATCCGCAAGAACGCGTTCGGCAATTTCCGCACGATGCTCGAGGACGTGGCGAAGCATCCGTCGATGCTTTATTTCCTCGACAACTACTCGAACACCAAGGCCGGCCAGAACGAGAACTGGGCGCGCGAGCTGATGGAGCTGCACACGCTCGGCACCGAGAACTACTACGGCTTCCAGGACCCGTCGACGCTGCCGCGCGATCCCGCCGACTCGACGTATCCCGCCGGTTACACCGACATCGACGTCTACGAAGTCGCTGCCGCATTCACCGGCTGGACGCTGCGCGACGGCAACTGGCAGTACCCGAACGAGAACGACGGCACGTTCGTCTACCGCGCCGCATGGCACGACACGAACCCGAAGACCATCCTCGGCAAGCAGTATTTCCCCGAGCAGCCCGACATGAAGGACGGGCGCGACGTCCTCGACCGGCTCGCGTCGCATCCGGCGGTCGCGCGCCACATCTGCGCCAAGATCATTCGCCGCTTCATCAACGACGTGCCCTCGCAGTCGCTGATCTGGAGCGCCGCGAAGGTGTTCCGCGACAACTGGCAGGCGCCGGACCAGATCGCGAAGGTGCTGCGCCACATCCTCAACTCCACCGAGATGTTCAACGCGTGGGGCAACAAGACGCGCAAGCCGTTCACCGCGATCGTCGCCGCGATGCGCGCGGGTGGCTCCGACTGGACGCTCGCGACCACCGGCGATCGCAGCAACGAGTTCGCGTGGCGCTTCGGGTTCACCGGCCACACGCCGTTCGGCTGGCCGGCGCCGAACGGCTATCCCGACGTCACCGCGCCGTGGTCGGGCTCGAACAGCTACGGCCAGACGTGGCGCATGCTCGACTGGCTGACCGACACCACCGACGGCGGCTTTCCGCTCATCCCGGTGCTCGCGAACACGCGCGCGGACATCGCGGCAGGCTCGTGGACCGCGAACAACCTCGTCGACTACTGGTGCAACCGGTTGCTCGGTTACATCCCGGACGCGACGCGCCGCCAGGTGCTCGCCAAGGTCCTCGCGCAGAACGGTGACCCGGCGACGTACGTCATTACCGACACCGAAGCGTGGTCGGGCAACGACCTCAAGAAGCACTACAACCAGTCGCGGCTGAAGAGCATGGTCTCGTTGATCCTGCTCTCGCCCGAGTTCCTGAGCCGCTGAGGGCGACGCCATGCACACCACACGATTCAGCCGTCGTCAGTTCCTCAAGGGCGTCTGCGCGACCGCCGCGGCCACCGCGATCGGCCCGCGCCTCATGTTCGGCAACGAAGCGCATGCCGCGGGCACGGATGGCGATGTCGTCGTCATGCTGTTCCTGCGCGGCGCGATGGACGGCCTCAACTTCGTCGTCCCGCTCGGCAGCAGCGACCGCGTCTATTACGAATCGGTGCGCCCCAACCTCAACATCGCGGCGAGCGGCACCTACGGCGCATTGCCGCTGACGTATGCCGACGGCAGCGCGAGCAGCTTCGGCCTGCATCCGTCCGCGAGCGGCCTGCGCGATCTGTGGAATGCGAGCCGGCTCGCGGTCGTGCACGCCGCCGGCCTCACGACCTCCGCGTCGCGCAGCCACTTCGACGCGCAGATGGCGATCGAACAGGGCGTCGCGCGCGGGCTCAACACGGGCTGGATGGCGCGCGCGGTGTCGACGCAGACAGGCGTTGCGAACGCGAGCATGGCCGCGCTGGCCTGCATGCCGCGCGAGCCGGTGTCGCTCAACGGCACGACGCGCGCGATCACGATGGAGAGCCCGTCGGACTTCCAGCTCAACCTCGGCGCCTGGGCGTGGATGAAGACGCGCTCGGATTCGCCTGCGGGCCTCGTCGGCATGCAGGAAACGCTCAAGCAGATGTGGGGCGGACAGACCGCGCTCGAAGGCAACGGGGCGCTTGCGGAGACGGCGCTGCGCGTCGTCGCGGCGCAGCCCTACGGCGCGCTCCCAACGACGTGGCCGACGACGCAGATCGCGCAGGAGCTGTGGACGGTCGCGCAATCGATCAAGTTCGGCATCGGCCTGCGCTACGCGGCCGTCGACCTCGGCGGCTGGGACACGCACGACGCCCAGGGCACCGCGGGCTCGGGCTATCACTACTACCAGAACAAGATCGCGGAACTCTCGCAGGCGCTGTCGGCGTTTCAGGCGGAGCTCGAAGCGAACGGCAACGCGGGGCGCGTGACAACGGTCGTGATGTCCGAATTCGGACGTCGCATCCGCCAGAACGCCGCGGGCGGCACCGATCACGGCTACGGCAATCCCATGCTCGTGATGGGCGGCGCAGTGAACGGCCGGCGTCTCTACGGCCAGTGGCCGGGCCTCACCGACACCGTGGTCGCCGCGGCGAACGGCGACTTGCCGGTGACCACCGACTACCGGCGCGTCGTCTCGGAAATCCTCATCCGCCGCATGGGCAATAACAACCTGTCGACGATCTTCCCCGGCTATTCGGGGCACACGCCGCTCGGCATCATGCAGGGCACCGACATGACCGCCGCGATGGCGCCGATGAAGGCGAGCTCGTCCGCGATGGCGGCGACGCCGCAACAGAGCGAACAGGACATCGCGATCGAACAGGCGCTGCGTGCACGCGGTGGCTCGGTGCGCGACCAGATCCTGCGTCGCATGCTCTGATCGTTCGAAGTTGCACATGAGAAGAGCGGGCATTGCCCGCTCTTTTCGTTTGCGCCGGTATCGAGGTGTGCGCGGCGCGCATGTGGCGGGCGCAGCGACCGACAAAGAAAAAGCGGGCCGAAGCCCGCTTCTTCAGAATCCAGCAATGACCGCCGCGCTTACGCCGCCGGCGTGCCCTCGCCTTCCTCGACGGCATTCATCGACAGGCGGATGCGGCCCTGCTTGTCGACTTCCAGCACCTTGACCTTCACCACGTCGCCTTCCTTGAGCTTGTCGGACACCTTCTCGACGCGCTCGTTGGAGATCTGCGACACGTGCACCAGGCCGTCCTTGCCGGGCAGGATCGTGACGAACGCACCGAAGTCCATGATCTTCGCGACCTTGCCTTCGTAGATGCGGCCCGGCTCGACGTCCGAGACGATCTGGTCGATGCGCGCCTTCGCGGCTTGCGCGGCGGCGGCGTTGACCGAAGCGATGACGATCGTGCCGTCGTCCTGGATGTCGATCTGCGTACCGGTTTCCTTGGTGATCGACTGGATCGTCGCGCCACCCTTGCCGATCACTTCGCGGATCTTGTCCGGGTGGATCTTCATGGTGAGCAGGCGCGGCGCGTACTCGGAGAGCTCCGTGCGCGCGGTCGTGATCGCCTTCGCCATCTCGCCGAGGATGTGCAGACGGCCTTCCTTCGCCTGCGCGAGCGCGACCTTCATGATCTCTTCGGTGATGCCCTGGATCTTGATGTCCATCTGCAGGGCGGTGATGCCTTCCGACGTACCGGCGACCTTGAAGTCCATGTCGCCGAGGTGATCTTCGTCACCGAGGATGTCGGACAGCACGGCGAAGTCGTTGCCTTCCTTGATCAGGCCCATCGCGATGCCCGCGACCGGCGCCTTGATCGGGACGCCCGCATCCATCAGCGCCAGCGACGAACCGCAGACCGACGCCATGGACGACGAACCGTTCGACTCGGTGATCTCCGACACGACGCGAACCGTGTACGGGAACTCTTCCATCGTCGGCATGACGGCGAGGATGCCGCGCTTGGCAAGACGGCCATGGCCGATCTCGCGACGCTTCGGGCCCATCATGCGGCCGGTCTCGCCCACCGAGTACGGCGGGAAGTTGTAGTGGAACAGGAAGTGTTCCTTGTACTCGCCCGACACGGCGTCGATGATCTGGCCGTCGCGCGCGGTGCCGAGGGTCGCGATGACCAGCGCCTGCGTCTCGCCGCGCGTGAACAGCGCGGAGCCGTGCGTACGCGGCAGCACGCCGATCTTGCAGTCGATCGGACGGACCGTCGTCAGGTCGCGGCCGTCGATGCGCTTGCGCGTGCGCAGCACCGACTGGCGCATCGTCTGATATTCCTGCTCGCCGAATTCCTTCGACACGTCGCCCACGTTCCAACCGTTGGCTTCGACGTGCGGCTGCAGCATCTCGAGCGCGGCCTTCTTGAGCGTCTGGATCGACGCGCGGCGGTCGGCCGTGTTGACGACCTGGTACGCGGCGCCGAGGCGATCACCGATCGCATTGCGCAGCGCGTCGATCATCGACTCGTTCTTGGCCGGCGGCTGCCAGTCCCAAGGCTGCGTGCCGGCGTCGCGCACCAGCTCGTTGATCGCATTGATTGCGACCTGCTGCGCCTGGTGGCCGAACATCACCGCGCCCAGCATCACGTCTTCCGACAGCACGTCGGCTTCGGATTCGACCATCAGCACGGCGTCCTTGGTGCCGGCGACGACGAGCTCGAGCTGCGATTCCTTCAGTTGCGACGTGGTCGGGTTGAGCACGTACTGGCCGTTGATGTAGCCGACCTTGGCGGCTGCGATCGGGCCCTGGAACGGTGCACCGGTCAGCGCCAGCGCAGCGGACGCACCAATCATCGCCGGGATGTCACCGTCGATTTCCGGGTTGAGCGAGACCACCGTGGCGATAATCTGGACTTCGTTCTTGAACTCTTCCGGGAAGAGCGGACGGATCGGACGGTCGATCAGTCGCGACGTCAGCGTTTCCTTCTCCGTCGCGCGGCCTTCGCGCTTGAAGAAGCCGCCCGGGATGCGGCCACCGGCGTAGAACTTCTCCTGGTAGTCGACGGTGAGCGGGAAGAAGTCCTGGCCTTCGCGTGCCGTCTTGGCGGCAACGGCCGCAACGAGCACCACGGTGTCGTCCATCTTCACGATGACGGCGCCGCCCGCCTGGCGGGCAATTTCGCCAGTCTCGAGCGTGACCTGATGGGCGCCGTACTGGAAGGTCTTGGTAATTTTCGCCACGTTGTGTAATTCCTTGGATCGCTTGGTTTCGTCCGGAGCCCCTGCCCCGGCCGTACTGCTTTCGTTGCCCAAAAACGAACCGCGGCGCATCGCTGCGCCGCGGTCGGTGATTCTTTAGCGGCGCAGACCGAGCTTCTCGATCAGGGCCTTGTAGCGCTCGTTGTCTTTGCGCTTCAGGTAGTCCAGCAGGCTGCGGCGGCGGTTGACCATCTGCAGCAGGCCGCGACGCGAGTGGTGGTCCTGCTTGTGAATCTTGAAGTGCTCGGTCAGCTGCTCGATGCGCGCGGTGAGCAGGGCGACCTGCACTTCCGGCGAGCCCGTGTCGTTCGTGCCGCGGGCGTGCTCGCCAATGACCTTGGAGGTATCGATAGACATCGTTTTTCCTTGAGACGCGGAACCTGCAGAGACGCTCGGCGACGGAACTACCGCGCCGACGCACCGCCTGGTCCGTCGGGTGAAAAGAAGGGGTGCCCGAAAGGGCGCGCGTATTGTAGCCGCGGGGCTGGACCCCAACAAGGTGAACAGCACCGCGCCGCTAAGCGGCGGGCTCGGACGCCCAGCTGAAAAGCCGCTGTGGTCGCAGGCGGCCGCCGTCGATCGTCGCCAGGCCGAGCACACGGGCGCCGGTTCCTGCGACGACGACCAGATCGGCATCGCCATGGCTCGCGGCGCTCGATGCGGCTGCGTCGGACCGATTTGCGACGGGGGCGGCAGCTCCCGCGGGCAAAGCGACGGATTGCCCGTAGCCGAAGCGGCGGCTGGCCTCGGCGTCGAGATCGACGCGGACTCGATGGGCCAGCCCGTCTTCAATGGAGATCAACGAGGCGTCCAAGGCCGCTTCGTCGGCGGCCGCCAGCGCCTGCAGCGCGTCGAGCGTCCACATGCGCGGCGTCCGGAAGGGGTCGACCCACAGACGCCGCAGCGAGGTGACATGCGCGCCGCAGCCCAGCGACTCGCCGAGGTCCCGAACCAAGCTGCGCACGTAGGTACCGGAGCCGCATTCGACCGACAGCCGAAGCTCGTCACCATCGCGGCCGGTGAGCTGGAAGGAAGCGACATCCACGTCGCGTTCCGGCGCCTCGACCGCCTCGCCGCGGCGGGCACGTGCATACAACGGCTCACCGCCCTGCTTCAGCGCGGAATAGATCGGCGCGCGCTGGCGGATGCGACCGCGCAACGAGGACATCGCGGCGTCGATGGTGGCGTCGTCGAGTGCAGGCACGGGCCGCCCGCGCAGTGCGACGCCGTCGGCATCGTCCGTGTCGGTGGTGAGGCCGAGGCGCGCTGTCGTCTCGTACGCCTTATGCGCGCCGAGCAGAAGCCCGGCGATCTTCGTCGCCTCGCCGAAGCACACCGGCAGCAGGCCGGTGGCGAGCGGATCGAGACTGCCGGTATGGCCGGCCTTCTCCGCTCGAAAGAGAAGACGGACGCGCTGCAGCGCCTGGTTCGAGCTCATGCCCGACGGCTTGTCGAGCAGCAGGATGCCGTCGAGACGACGGAAACGCGTTCGCGACTTCATGGCGACGCCGCGTCAGCCCGCGACGTCGTCGCCGGCCTCGCCACGCGGACGCACCTGATCGAGCAGGCGGTCGATCTTCTCGCCACGATCGAGCGACTCGTCGTAGACGAAATGCAGCTCCGGCACGTGGCGCAACTTCACCGCGCGCGCGAGCTCGTAACGGATTTCCTTCGCCGCATCGCGCAGACCCTTGATGGCCTCCTGCGAGCGCTCGGGTTGCAGCGCAGTGACGAACACCTTGGCGTGCGCCATGTCGCGCGTCACTTCGACGTCGGACACGCTCACCGACGGAAGCCCGAGCTCGCGCACGGCCTCGTGCACGAGCGTGCCCAGCTCGCGACGGAGCTGGGCGGAAACGCGATCGGTGCGATGGAAGCTCTTCGAAGGCATGTCGATTACAGCGTGCGCTGGACCTCGATGCGCTCGAAGCATTCGATCTGGTCGCCCGGCTTGATGTCGTTGTACGCCTTGACGCCGATACCGCATTCGGTGCCCTGGCGCACTTCGTCGACGTTCTCCTTGAAGCGACGCAGCGACTCGAGCTCGCCTTCGAAGATGACCGTCTGCTGGCGCAGCACGCGGATCGGCTTGCTGCGCTTGACCACGCCCTCGACCACCATGCAACCCGCGACCGCGCCGAACTTCGACGATCGGAACACGTCGCGCACCTCGGCCGTACCGATGATCTCCTCGCGGATCTCCTTGCCGAGCACGCCCGAGGCGATCTGCTTCACCTGGTCGATGACGTCGTAGATGATCGAGAAATAGCGCAGGTCGACGCCCTGGTTCTCGATGACCTTGCGCGCCGACGCATCGGCACGGACGTTGAAGCCGATCACCGTGGCCTTCGACGTCGCCGCGAGCTGTGCATCCGACTCGGTGATGCCGCCGACGCCCGAACCGATCACGTTGATGCGGATCTGCTCGTTGGACAGGCCGGTCAGCGCATCGCGAAGCGCCTGCACCGAACCCTGTACGTCCGCCTTGACGACGAGGTTGAGCGTGAGCTGGCCGGCGCCCTCGCCCATCTGCGCGAGGATGTCTTCCATGCGGTTGCCGGTCTGCGCGACGAGGCGATGCTCGCGACGCTTGGCGTCACGCTGCTGCGCGACGTCCTTCGCGAGGCGTTCGTCCTCGACGACGACCAGATCGTCGCCCGCATCCGGCACGCCCGACAGACCGAGCACCTGCACCGGAATGGACGGACCCGCCGACTGCACCTGCTGGCCGTTCTCGTCGAACAGTGCACGCACGCGGCCGTACTGCACGCCGCAGACCACGTAGTCACCCTTCTGCAGCTCGCCCGACTGCACGAGCAGCGTCGCGACCGGGCCACGGCCCTTGTCGAGCGACGACTCGATGACGACGCCGGTCGCACGACCGGTCGGCACCGCACGCAGCTCCAGCACTTCGGCCTGCAGGCTCAGCGCATCGAGCAGATCGTCGACGCCCGCACCCGTCTTGGCGGAGAGCTCGACCATCTGCGTGTCGCCACCGAACTCTTCGGCCACGATGTCGTGCGCGAGCAGTTCGTTCTTGACGCGGCTCGGGTCGGCGTCGGACTTGTCGATCTTGTTGATCGCGACGACCAGCGGAACGCCCGCGGACTTCGCGTGCTGGATCGCTTCGATCGTCTGCGGCATGACGCCGTCGTCGGCCGCGACCACCAGCACCACGACGTCGGTCAGCTTCGCACCGCGCGCGCGCATCGCCGAGAACGCGGCGTGGCCCGGGGTGTCGAGGAAGCTGATGACGCCCTTCGGCGTTTCGACGTGGTACGCGCCGATGTGCTGCGTGATGCCACCGGCTTCGCCCGACGCGACCTTCGTGCGACGGATGTAGTCGAGCAGCGATGTCTTGCCGTGGTCGACGTGACCCATGATCGTGACGACCGGCGGACGCGGCACGCGCTCGCCCTGCGTCTCCTCGACGTGCGCGATGAGCAGGTCTTCCGCCGTCGTGTCATCGGCGCGAATGGCCGTGTGGCCCAGCTCCTCGGTCACGAGCACGGCGGTGTCGTGGTCGATGGTCTGGTTGATCGTGGCCATCACGCCCATCTTGAAGAGCGCCTTGACGACGTCGCCACCCTTGAGTGCGAGCTTCTGCGCGAGCTCGGCGACCGTGACGGTCTCGCCGATCGCCACTTCACGCCGCACCGGTGCGGTCGGGCGCTGGAAGCCGGTACCGGTACGGCTCTGGTCCGGCTGGCGACGCTGCGGCTTGCCACCCGGCTTGCCGCGACCGCCCGCACCGCGACGCGCGCGGTCGGCGGCGCTGAGGTGCATCTGGCCGGCAAAGCGGCTGGCGCGGTCGTCGTCCTCGACGCCCGCGACCATCGCGTGCGAGCCGCGGGTCTTGTGGGCCGGTGCATGCGACGGCGCGCGCGCCGGCTCGGCCGCACGCGGCGCCGGACGGCCATGACCGCCGGTCGGACGACGCGTCTCGGTTTCGACTTCAGCCGCGGCCTGCTTCTCGCGCTCGGCTTCGAGGCGCGCGCGCTCGGCGGCTTCGGCCTCCAGGCGCGTGCGCTCGATTTCCTCGGCGCGACGACGGTCCGACTCGGCGAGGCGCTGCTGCTCGTCGAGGTTGCGCTGACGCGATTCCTCGAGCTTGCGCAGGATCTCGGCACGCTCGTCGGTCTCGCCGCCCGCGCCGCCGGCTGCGTTCGCATCCGGACGCACGAGCGTGACCTTCTTGCGGACGACGACGTCGACCGTCTGCTTCGCCTTGCCGCCGCCGACGGTGATTTCCTGCTTGCGGCTGCGGTTGAGCGTGATCTTCTTGGGCGCGTCGACTTCAGCGGCCGCGCCGTCGCTCTTGCCGTGCGCACGCTTCAGGAAGCCGAGCAGCTTCACCTTTTCGATGCTGGTCACGACCTGATCGGGGCCGCTGAACGCCATGCCGGCTTCCGCCAGCTGTTCCAGCAGCTTCTCGACCGGCGTATTGACCAGTTCGGCGAGCTTGCGAATCGTGGTTTGCTGCGACATTCGGTTTCCGTTTCTCGTTGCGCGGCCGAAGCCGGGCGTATCCGTTGAATTCTAGCTCGGGCGTTCCGCCGCCCCGTCACCGGGGCGACCGCCGGACCCGGGCCGGCGGCCTGCGCAGCCGCTTAGCCGCCGCGTTCCAGGCGGGCGATCTCTTCGGCGCGGGCGGCAAGGATCAGCGCCGCGGCGCGCTCCTCGTCCAGACCCTCGATGCCGAACTCCGCGACCTCGTCGGCGCCCAGCTCGGACAGGTCCTCGCTGGTGCGAATGCCGTTGGCGGCGAGCGCGTGCGCGGTGGCTTCGTCCATGCCATCCAGCGCGAGCAGGTCGTCGGCCGGCATCTGGCCTTCCAGCGACTCTTCCTCGGCCAACGCGTCGTTGAGCAGCGAGTCGCGGGCACGCGAACGCAGCTCTTCCACGATGTCCTCGTCGAAGCCCTCGATGGCGAGCAGTTCGCCGACCGGGACGTACGCGATTTCCTCGACCGTGTTGAAGCCTTCCGACACCAGGATGCTCGCGATCTCTTCGTCGACTTCGAGCTTGTCCTGGAACAGCTGGCGCGACGCGGCCTGCTCGGCCTCGCTCTTCGCCTGCACCTGGTCGGCCGTCATGACGTTGAGCTGCCAGCCCGTCAGGCGGCTGGCGAGGCGCACGTTCTGGCCGCCCTTGCCGATCGCCTGCGCCAGGCGCTCTTCGGCGACGGCGAGGTCCATCGAATGCTTGTCCTCATCGACGACGATCGACTGCACTTCCGCCGGCGCCATCGCGTTGATCACGAACTGCGCCGGGTTGTCCGACCACAGGATGATGTCGACGCGCTCACCGTTGAGCTCGTTGCTCACGGCCTGCACGCGCGAGCCGCGCATGCCGATGCAGGCGCCGATCGGATCGGTGCGGTTGTCGTGCGCGAGCACCGCGATCTTCGCGCGGTCGCCCGGATCACGCGCACAGGCGCGGATCGTGACGAGGCCCTGGCCGACTTCCGGCACTTCGAGCTTGAACAGCTCCATCATGAATTCGGGCGCGGCGCGGCTGATGAAGATCTGCGGGCCGCGCGGCTCCGGGCGCACGTCGTACAGGAAACCGCGCACGCGGTCGCCGGTGCGCAGCACGTCGCGCGGAATGCCCTTGTCCTTCGGGATGATCGCTTCGGCGTTGCCGCCAAGGTCGACATAGATGTTGCCGCGCTCGACGCGCTTGACGATGCCGGTCACCAGCTCGCCGACGCGATCCTTCCACGCATCGATGACCTGCTGGCGCTCGGCCTCGCGCACCTTCTGCACGATGACCTGCTTCGCGGCCTGCGCGGCGATGCGGCCGAATTCGGCGTTCTCGACCTGCTCCTCGATGAAGTCGCCGACTTCCACGCCCTCGACTTCGTCGACCGCGTCCATCAGGCGGATCTGGCGATCCGGCGACTCCATGACGACGTCGTCGGCCACCACTTCCATGCGGCGGAAGGTCTCGTAGCTGCCGTCCTTGCGGTCGATCGAGACGCGCACGAGCACGTCCTCGTCGTGGTAGCGCTTCTTCGCGGCGGACGCGAGCGCGGCTTCGATCGCTTCGAAAATGACGTCGCGCGGGACGCCCTTCTCGTTCGCGACCGCGTCCACGACCATCAGAAGTTCCTTGCTCATCTCGATTACTCCGCCTCGGACGGGTTGGAGCCCGCCGGCTTAGGTTGGGTGTTCTTCTTCGGCGCCTTGGCGGCCTTGCCGCCCCGGCCCTTCGATTCCTTCTGCGGCGCGAAGCCCAGGGCGACCCAATCGGGCACCAGGCGCGCCTTTTCGACATTGCCGATCGCGACGTCGATGGCGAGCGGCTGACCGCCCAGGCCTTCGACCTCCATACGTACAACGTCGCCTTCGACGGCGACGATGCGGCCCTGCAGGCGACGACGACCGTCCTGGGGCAACTTCAGCGTGACCTTCGCTTCCCCACCGACGAAGCGCGCGAACTGCGCGGCGGTGAACAGCGGGCGATCGACGCCGGGCGACGACACTTCCAGCGTGTAGTGCACGCTGATCGGATCCTCGACGTCGAGCTGCGCCGACACTTCGCGGCTCACGCTCTCGCAGTCTTCGATACCGACCATCCGGCCGTTCGCAGCCTCCGCTTCCGGCACGTCGATGTACAGGCGCAGCACCGCGCTGCCCGGCGCGGGCAGGTATTCGACACCGATGAGCTCGAGGCCCAAGGCCTCAACAGTCGGTGCGAGAAGTCCGGTGATCTGGGTGGCTTTGTCCGCCATGCGCTCTACTCCGCTCCGGGCGGCATTCGCCGCGTCCGAAAACAACAAGGGGCCCATTGGGCCCCTTGTCCGGTGCTGCTGGATGTCGGTCGATCGCGTGGAGCCGCGACCGTCGAGCCCAAGCATTGTTTCGTCGGCGAACCGCGTTGCCTTCGAATCAATGTGGTAGCGGGGGCAGGATTTGAACCTGCGACCTTCGGGTTATGAGCCCGACGAGCTGCCAGACTGCTCCACCCCGCATCAGGCCGACAATTGTATGGGTGTCACGTTATTCGCGCAAGCCTGAATTGCGCGTCCCGACCCTGTATTCGGCTGACGCTCAGGCGAACGCGCGCTGGCACCAGGCCATAACCGGGCTCCACGCCACGCCCAGCCCCAGCAGTGCCAATGCATTGACCGCGAAGACGATGCGCAGCGGACGACCGGCAACGACCGGCTGCGCGTCCGCATCGGCGCTGTCGAAGTACATCGCCTTGACCACGCGCAGGTAGTAGAACGCGCCGATCACCGCGAACACGACGCCTACGATCGCGAGCCACATGAGGCCGCCGTCCAGCGCCGCGCGCAACACCGCGAGCTTTGCCCAGAAGCCGAGGAACGGCGGCAAGCCCGCGAGCGAGGCCATCACGCAGAGCACCATGCCGGCGAGCCACGGATGGCGCGCGTTGAGCCCCTTGTAGTCGTCGATGCGATCGGCCTCGAAGCCGCGCGACGACATCACCACGATCGTGCCGAACGCCGCGACCGCCATCAACGCGTAGCTGATCGCATAGAACATCGCGGCCGCGAAGCCCTGCGCACCGCCACCCGCGATACCCATGAACAGGAAGCCGACGTGCGACACCGTCGAGTACGCGAGCATGCGCTTGAGGTTGTCCTGCACCATCGCCCCGAGGTTGCCGATCGCAAGCGATGCCACGGCGATCACGGCGAACAACAGGCGCCATTTGTCGTCGAGACCGCCCGCGCCGACCTCGAACAGCCGATAGGCCATGCCGAACGAGGCGAGCTTCGGCGCCGAACCCACGAACTGCGTGATCGGCGTCGGCGCACCGGTGTAGACGTCGGGCAGCCACATGTGGAACGGCGCGCCACCGAACTTGAACGCGACGCCGCCGAGCATGAAGACCACACCCGTCACCAGCATCGTGCCGCCCTGCCCCTGCGAGACCGCGTCGGCGATGCGTGCGAGGTCGAGCGTGCCGGTCGCGCCGTACACCAGCGACATGCCGTATAGCAGCAAGCCCGACGCGAGCGAACCGAGCACGAAATACTTGATAGCCGCTTCCGATGCGAGCGGGCTGTCGCGATCGATCGCGACCAGCGCGTACGAACACAGCGCAAGCATTTCGAGGCCGAGATAGATCATCACCAGGCTGCCGGCCGACACGAGCAGCATCATGCCGAGCGTCGCGAACAGCACCAGCACCGCGACTTCACCGCGATAGAGCTCGCGTGCGCGCAGGAACGGCCACAGATAGAGCATCGACAGTGCGGACGTCACCAGCACGGCGACCTTCAGCACGTCCGCCGCGACATCGCGCACGAACATGCCGCCGAGGAACGTGCCGTGACCGCCGACGCCCGCGGCAATCATCCCGGCAACGGCAACGAGCGCTACGACCGCAAGGGCGTGCGTCACGATGCGCCGGCCCTCGTCGAGGAACAGATCGAGCATCAGGAGGGCGAACGCGGCGCCCACGAGCACCATCTCCGGGAGGAGTGGCATCAGGTCGGCGGCGGTGGGCATCGGAGCGATCATGGGCGGCGGTATTCCGTCGGCTTACTGCTGTGACAGCTTGGAGGACTCGATCTGCTTGGCGAGCTGCGCGATCGAAGGCTGCATCAGGTCGGTGAGAGGCTTGGGCCAGATGCCGAGGACCAGCACGCCGACCGCGAAAGCGCCCAGCACGAAGCCTTCGCGCTTGTTGATGTCGGTGAGCGCGGCGACGTGCGCATTGCCCACTTCGCCCCACACCACGCGCTTGACCAGCCACAGCGTGTACGCGGCGCCGATGATGAGCGTGAACGCCGCACCGAAGGCGAGCAGCGGGTGCTTCTGGAACGCCGCGAGGATGACCATGAACTCGCCCACGAAACCCGACGTACCCGGCAGACCCGAGTTCGCCATCGCGAAGAGCACCATGAAGGCGGCGAACCACGGCATCACGTTCGCGACGCCGCCGTAGTCCTTGATCATGCGGCTGTGCATGCGGTCGTACAGCACGCCGACGCAGCTGAACATCGCGCCCGACACGAAGCCGTGGCTGATCATCTGCACCATCGCGCCCTGCAGGCCGAGCTCGGCGCCGGTCGCATTGCCGTTCTCGCGAACCAGGCTCAGCGCGATGAACGTACCGATCGTCACGAAGCCCATGTGCGAGATCGACGAATACGCGATCAGCTTCTTCATGTCGTCCTGCACGAGGGCGACAAGGCCGACATAGATCACCGCGATGACGCTTAGCGCCAGCGGCAACCACGCCCAGGACCAGCTCGCGTCCGGCACGATCGGCAGCGCGAAACGCAGGAAACCGTAGCCGCCGATCTTCAACATGATCGCGGCCAGCACGACCGAGCCGGCGGTCGGCGCTTCGACGTGTGCGTCCGGCAACCACGTGTGCACCGGGAACATCGGCACCTTCACCGCGAACGCGATGAAGAACGCGAAGAACAGCCAGGTCTGTTCCTTCATCGTCAGCGACAGCGCGTACATGTCCGCAAGCTGCCAGCTGCCGCCCTTCAGGTGCAGGTAGATCAGCCCGACCAGCATGAACAGCGAGCCGAGGACCGTGTACAGGAAGAACTTCACCGAGGCGTAGATGCGACGCGGGCCGCCCCAGACGCCGATGATCAGGAACATCGGGATCAGCATGCCTTCGAAGAAGACATAGAAGAGCATCGAGTCGAGCGCGGCGAAGACACCGATCATCAGGCCTTCGAGGATCAGGAACGCCGCGTAGTACTGGCTGACGCGCTGGTCGACCGAGCCCCATGCGCCGATCAGCACCAGCACTGACGTGAACGTCGTCAGTGCGATGAGCGCCGCCGAGATGCCATCGATGCCGACGTGGTACTGGATGTCATAGGACGCGATCCAGACGCGCGCCTCCTCGAACTGCATGCCGGGGTTCGAGAAATCGAAACCGGTGAACAGCGGCACCGTCAGCGCGAGCACGACGATGGAGCTGACGACGGCGAACCACCGCGCAGCGTTCGGGCGGGCGTTGCCGAAGGCGAGCGTGATCACGCCCGTGAGGATCGGCAGCCAGATGAGGAGGCTCAGCAAGGGGAAGGTCCCGTTCAAGGGCTCGGGGCTCACGTCGCGATCCCTCGGGTCAGTGCCAGCCGCGGATGAGGAAGGCCAGAAGCAGGATCAGGCCGACGATCATCGCGAACGCGTAGTGGTAGAGGTAGCCGGATTGAAGTCGGCGCGTGACGCGCGCGACGACGTCGACCAGTCGGGCGCTGCCGTTCACCGCAACGCCGTCGATCACGAAGGAATCGAACATTCGGGACACGCGACCCAGGCCGATGCCGCCGCCCGCGAAGCCGTCGATCCAGAGATTGTCGAAGCCGTACTTGTTCTCGAGCACGCGGACCGGCCAGGCGAACGCGCGGCGCGCGCGAGCGGCGAGTTCCGGCTTCCACCGGTACATCGCGGTGGCGAGCAGGAAGCCGGCGAGCGTCAGCCAGAACGCGGGTGCGAGGAATCCGTGCAACGCCAGCGCGACCGGGCCGTGCCAGTCTTCCTTGCCGATCTCCGCCATGGTGTCGCGCGCGGCCTGCAGGTCGATCGCGCCCATGAAGAACGGGAACTGCTGCACGTGGCCGGTCCAGTCCGTACCGAACAGCATCGGGCCGGCGGTGAAGAAGCCGACGAGTGCCGACGGAATCGCCAGCACGATCAGCGGCACCGTCACCACCCACGGCGACTCGTGCGGCTCAACCGGGCCATGGTGACCGTGATCATCGTGATGACCATGGTCGTCGTCATGCAGCGGCTCGTGCAACGTCTGCGAGCCGTCGGCATGCGCGTCCACGTTGTGGTGCGCGTCCGACGGTGCAGCGTCGCGGAAACGCTCCTTGCCGTGGAAGGTCATGTACAGCAGACGGAAACTGTAGAACGACGTCACGAACGCGCCGAGGAGAACAGCCCAATACGCGTACTTGGGAATCCAGCCGTCGCGATGCTCCGACGCGAACTTCGCGGCCTCGATGATCATGTCCTTCGAGTAGAAGCCGCTGAAGAACGGCGTCGCGACGAGCGCGAGCGTGCCGATCAGGCTCGTCCAGTAGGTGATGGGCATGTACTTGCGCAGGCCGCCCATCTTCCGCATGTCCTGCTCGTGGTGCATGCCGATGATCACGGAACCCGCGGCGAGGAACAGCAGCGCCTTGAAGAACGCGTGCGTCATCAGGTGGTACACGGCCGTCGAGTATGCCGAGACGCCCAGCGCGACCGTCATGTAACCCAGCTGCGACAGTGTCGAGTACGCGACGACGCGCTTAATGTCGTACTGCACCATGCCGATCAGGCCGGTGAAGAACGCCGTCGTCGCACCAATGAACAGCACGAAGTTGAGCGCTGTCTGGCTCATCTCGAACAGCGGCGACATGCGCGCGACCATGAAGATGCCGGCCGTCACCATCGTCGCGGCATGGATCAGCGCCGAGATCGGCGTCGGGCCTTCCATCGAATCCGGCAGCCAGACGTGCAGCGGCACCTGAGCAGACTTGCCCATCGCGCCGATAAAGAGGCAGATGCAGGCGACGCTCATGACCGACCACGACCACATGCCGGTCGTCGCACCGGGGTGGTTGAACACGTCGCCGAGCAGATGGCCGGTCGCGACCGGCGCCCGTGCGAACACGGTGCCGTAGTCGAGCGAACCGAACGCGAACAGAACCAGCGCGATACCCAGCAGGAAGCCGAAGTCCCCGACGCGATTAACGAGGAACGCCTTGAGGTTCGCGAACACCGCGGTCGGCTTCTTGAACCAGAAACCGATCAGCAGGTACGACACCAGACCCACCGCTTCCCAGCCGAAGAACAGCTGGAGGAAGTTGTTGCTCATGACCAGCATGAGCATCGAGAAGGTGAACAGCGAGATGTAGCTGAAGAACCGCTGATAGCCCGGATCTTCTTCCATGTAGCCGATCGTGTAGATGTGCACGAGCAGCGACACGAACGTGACCACCACCATCATCATCGCGGTCAGCTTGTCCACCATGAAGCCGACGTTCGCCTGGAGGCCGCCGATGTCGAACCAGGTGTAGAGATTCTCGTTGAACGGGGGCGCGCCGTGGCCGACGAGCGACCACAGAACACTGATCGACAGCACGCAGCTGGTCGCGACGCCGAGGATCGTCACCCAATGAGCGCCGGCACGGCCGATCTTGCGGCCGAACAGGCCGGCGACGATCGAGCCGATCAGCGGCGCGAGGACGATCGCGACGAGGATGGACTTGGAGAGGGCGTGTTCCACACCGGGCATCGGATCAACCCTTCAGCGAATCGACTTCGGCGACGTTGATCGTGCGCCGGTTGCGGAACAGCGTGACGAGGATCGCCAGGCCGATGGCGGCCTCGGCCGCTGCGACGGTCAGGATGAAGAACACGAACACCTGGCCCGACGCATCGCCGAGTTGCCGGGAAAACCCGACGAAATTCACGTTCACCGACAGCAGCATCAGCTCGATCGACATCAGGAGCACGATGATGTTGCGGCGGTTGAGGAAGATGCCGGCGACCGCGATGCAGAAAAGCACCGCACCGAGCGCCAGGTAGTGGCCGAGCGTGATGCCCTGCGCCATCATCGGATTCATGCGTCACCTCCGGTGGGCTCGGTCGGCGCCTTCACAGGACGCGCGGCCTCCATGCGCACCATGCGCACGCGATCCGAAGCACGCACGCGCGCCTGCCAGGACGGATCCTGCGTCCGCACGCCGCCACGATGACGGAGCGTCAGCATGACCGCCGCGACGACCGCGATCGTGAGGATGACCGCCGCCACTTCGAACGGCAGGAGGAAGTCCGTGAAGAGCGTGCGGGCGAGCCAGACCGTGTTCGGCACGTCGGTGCTCGCCGCGGCGTTCGCCGGCAGGCCCGACGCCATGTTCGCGCGCACGCCGATGAGCGTGACGATCTCGACCAGCATGACCACCGCGACCACCAGGCCGATCGGCAGGAAGCGTACGAAGTGCTTGCGCAACGGCGCGACGTCGATGTCGAGCATCATCACGACGAACATGAAGAGCACCATCACCGCGCCGACGTAGACGAGGATCAGCGCGATGCCGAGGAACTCGGCCCCGGCGACGATCCAGGTGCAGGCGACCGAGAAGAACGTCAGCACCAGGCACAGCACCGCGTGCACCGGATTGCGCATCGTGATGACGGCGCCCGCGGCGACCGTGGCGGTCGCGGCGAACAGGAGGAAAGCGATCTGCGCGAAGTCCATGGCGGCCTCAGCGGAAAGCGGCGTCGGCGGCGCGACGTTCGGCGAGTTCGGCCTCGAGGCGGTCGCCGATCGCCAGCAGCTGCGGCTTGGTCACGATGTTCTGGCCGCGCGTGTCGAAGTGGTACTCGAGCACGTGCGTCTCGACGATCGAGTCCACCGGGCACGACTCCTCACAGAAGCCGCAGTAGATGCACTTGAACAGGTCGATGTCGTAGCGCGTCGTGCGGCGCGTGCCGTCCGCGCGCTTCTCCGAATCGATCGTGATGGCCAGTGCCGGGCACACCGCCTCGCACAGCTTGCACGCGATGCAGCGCTCTTCGCCGTTGGCGTAGCGACGCAGCGCATGGATGCCGCGGAAACGATGCGACTGCGGCATCTTCTCCATCGGATACATGACCGTGTACTTCGGCTTGAAGAGGTACTTCAGCGTCAGCCACAGGCCCTGCAGCAGCTCGAGGAGCAGCAGGCTCTTGAAGTAGGACGTGATGCGATTCATGGGGTCCGGGCGTCCGTCACTTGTAGGGCACGAAGACGCCGTAATAGGCCATCAGCGCGGTGACGCAGATCCACGCGATGGTCAACGGGATGAAGACCTTCCAGCCGAGTCGCATGATCTGGTCGTAGCGGTAGCGCGGGAACGACGCGCGGAACCAGATGAAGAGGCTGGCGAAGAAGAACACCTTGATGAGCAACCACCACCAGCCGTCGACGGACAGCAGCGGAATGCCGAGGCCCTGGAACGGGCTCAGCCAGCCACCGAGGAAGAAGATCGCCGTCAGGAAGCTGACGAGGATCATGTTCGCGTATTCGGCGAGGAAGAACAGCGCGAACTGCGAACCCGAATACTCGACCATGTGGCCGGCGACGATCTCCGACTCGCCTTCCACGACGTCGAACGGTGCGCGGTTCGTTTCCGCCACGCCCGAAATGAAGTAGACGACGAACAGCGGCAGCAGCGGCCACATGAACCACTCGAACAGCCCGGCGTTGCCGGCCTGCGCGCGCACGATCTCCGAGAGATTGAGGCTGCCCGCAGCGATCAGCACGCCGACCAGCGCGAAGCCCATCGCGATCTCGTACGACACGACCTGCGCGGCCGAACGCATCGCACCGAGGAATGCGTACTTCGAGTTCGACGCCCAGCCCGCGAGGATGATGCCGTACACGCCCAGCGAGGTCATCGCAAGCAGGTAAAGCAGGCCCGCGTTGACGTCCGCCAACACCACCTTCGTGTCGAACGGGACGACCGCCCAGGCGGCGAAGGCCGGCGCCAGGCCGATCAGCGGAGCGAGCACGTAAAGCACCTTATCGGCGCGCACGGGCTCGATGACTTCCTTGAACAGCAGCTTGAAGACGTCGGCGAACGCCTGCAGCACGCCCATGCCGACGTACATCGGACCACGCCGCACGTGCATCCAGCCGATGAGCTTGCGCTCCCAGACCACGTAGAACGCGACCGAGATGATCACCGGCATGGCGATCAGCAGGATCTTGAGGATGATCCACGCGACCGAGCCCGCGGGACCGAACCCGTCGAACCAGCCGTGCACCGCGTCAATGCGCTCGTGCAGCATCCGTCAGGCCCTCCCGGCGTCGACGCGCGCGGTGCCCAGCGGCGCCGTCGCGCCGTGACCGCCTTCGATATGGATCGTGCCGGGCGCGACCTTCGCGCTCACCTCGACCGGCAACTTGGCCGAACCCGCGGAGACCGCGAAACGACCGACCGCGCCGTGCTCGAGGCCGAGCGACTGCGCATCCTGCGGGTTCACGTATGCACGCGGCGCCTGGTTCAGCGGGTGCGACTGCAACGCGGGCGCGCGACGGACGACCGCATCGACACGATAGATCGCCGGCGAAACCGCGAGTTCGAAACCGCCCTGCCCCAGCTCCGGTGCACGACCGGCGGCAACGTTCACGCTGCGCGGCGCGATCGACGAACGCGCACCCGCGAGGTCGACGAACTCGAAGCCTGGCGCACCGAGTTCGGTCGCCAGCGCGCGCAGCACGCGCCAGCCGGGGCGCGCCTGATCGGGAAGCTTGCCGCCGGCAATCGTCGACTGCTCGTGGCCGTCGAGATTCGTCAGCGTCGCATCGATTTCCGGCAGCAGGCCGATCGGCAGGATCACGTCCGCGATCGCACGGGTCGACTCGCAGGCGAAGTGACTGAACGCCACGACCTGCGCGCCGTTGAGCGCGGTCATCGCCGTCGCGGTGTCAGCGAAATCGAGGCCCGGCTCGATGCCATAGATGACGTACGCCGAACGTGCGTCGGTCAGCATCGACTGCGCGTCGCGCGACGTCGGCAGCACGCCGTGTCGCGCCAGGCCGACCGCATTCGCACCCTGCGGCACGCGGCACAGCTTGGCGCCAGTCACGTCGGCGAGCTGGCGAGCAGCGGCGCGAATGCGAGCGGCATGCGGACCGTTCTCGGCGATCGCACCGACAATGATCGCGGCGGAAGTCGCGCCGCTGAGCGTGTCACGCAGCGACGCATCGCCGAGCGCGTCGGCCATACGCGACGGCGCGACGATCTGCTTGCCCGCGAGCTCGAACGTGAAGTCGAAATCGACCGGATTGACGACGTAGATCTTGGCGCCACGCGTCCACGCCCGGCGCAGGCGTGCGTGCACCAACGGCAGCTCGTGTCGGATGTTGGAGCCGACGATGACGATCGTCGAGGCCTTCTCGATGTCGGCGACCGGCATCGCGAACGTTTCCGCGACGGCGGCATCCGAGAGATCGGACTGCGCGATGCGATGGTCGATGTTGCCGGTACCCAGCGCGTCGGCGAGGCGTGCGAGTAGCGCGCCCTCCTCGTTCGACGTCGACGGATGCACCAGCACGCCGAGTTCGTCCGCGCCGTTCTCGCGCAGGATCTGTGCAGCACGTGCGAGCGCCTGCTCCCACGACGCCTCACGCCATTCGCCCGCTTCCTTCACCAGCGGCCGCGTCGCGCGATCGGCGGCATACAGGCCCTGGTGGGAGTAGCGATCACGGTCCGAAAGCCAGCACTCGTTCACCGCGTCGTTGTCGCGCGGAACGGTGCGCAGCACTTCGCCGCGACGCACGTGCAGGAAGAGGTTGCTGCCGAGCGCGTCGTGGTAACCGAGCGACTCGCGCGCCATCAGTTCCCACGGACGTGCCTTGAACTGGAACACCTTGTTCGTGAGTGCGCCCACCGGGCAGACGTCGATGACGTTACCGGACAGCTCGGTCGTCAGCGGCTTGCCGTCGTACGTGCCGATCTGCAGGTTCTCGCCGCGGTACATGCCGCCCAGCTCGTATGTGCCGGCGACTTCCGCGGTGAAGCGGACGCAGCGCGTGCACTGGATGCAGCGCGTCATCTCGGTGGCGACCAGCGGACCGATGTCCTCGTCCGGCACGGTGCGCTTGCGCTCGGAGAAGCGCGAAATCGATCGGCCGTAGCCCATCGACAGATCCTGCAGCTCGCACTCGCCGCCCTGATCGCAGATCGGGCAGTCGAGCGGATGGTTGATCAGCAGGAACTCCATCACGTTGCGCTGGCTCTTCAGAGCCTTCTCGCTACGCGTGACGACCTTCATGCCGTCCATCACCGGCGTTGCGCACGCCGGCGCCGGCTTCGGCATCTTCTCGACCTCGACCAGGCACATGCGGCAATTCGCCGCGACGCTGAGCTTGTCGTGGTAGCAGAAGCGCGGAATCGGGATACCGACCTTGTCGGCAGCCTGGATGATCATCGAACCCTTCGGCGCAGCGGTCTCGACGCCGTCGATGAAGACGGTAACGTGATCCGGCGGCAGGTTCGGGTTTACGGGTTGCGCGCTCATGCGGCCACCTTCTGCACGACGGTGCCGGCGGCTTCGTCATCGACGAGGAAGCGCTTGTTCACGATCGCGTATTCGAATTCATGCCAGAAATGGCGCAGGAAACCCTGCACCGGCCACGCGGCGGCCTCGCCGAACGCGCAGATGGTGTGGCCTTCGATCTGGCCCGCTGCGGCACGCAGCATCTGCAGGTCATCGAGCGTCGCTTCGCGGTTGGCGATGCGAGTCAGCATGCGGTACATCCAGCCGGTGCCCTCGCGGCACGGCGTGCACTGGCCGCACGACTCCTTGAAATAGAAGCGCGCGATGCGCTGGCAGGCGCGCACCATGCAGGTGGTGTCGTCCATCACGATGACAGCGCCCGAGCCCAAGCCCGAACCGGCCTTCAGGATCGAGTCGTAGTCCATCGTCAGCGACATCATCGTGTCGCCCGGCAGCACCGGCATCGACGAACCGCCCGGGATCACCGCCTTCAGCTTGCGTCCACCGCGCACGCCACCGGCAATCTGCAGCAGTTCGGAGAACGGCGTGCCGAGGCGGATCTCGAAGTTGCCCGGATTGGCGACATGGCCCGACACCGAAAACACCTTCGGGCCGCCGTTGTTCGGCTTGCCGAGGTTCGCGAACCACTCCGCGCCGTTGCGAATGATCGCCGGCACGGACGCGTAGGTCTCGGTGTTGTTGATCGTCGTCGGCTTGCCGTAGAGGCCGAAGTTCGCCGGGAACGGCGGCTTGTAGCGCGGCTGGCCCTTCTTGCCCTCGAGCGACTCCATCAGCGCGGTTTCTTCGCCGCAGATGTAGGCGCCAGCGCCGAGTGCGCCATAGATGTCGACGTCGATGCCGCTGCCGAGCACGTTCTTGCCCAGCCAACCGTTCTCGTACGCTTCCTTCAGCGCCTGCTCGAAGTGTTCGAACGGCTCGTGATGGAACTCACCGCGCAGGTAGTTGTACGCCGCGGTCGAACCCGTCGCGTAGCAGGCGATCGCCATGCCCTCGACGACGGCGTGCGGGTTGTAGCGGAGGATGTCGCGATCCTTCGCCGTGCCCGGCTCCGACTCGTCGGAGTTGCAGAGGATGTACTTCTGGCCCGGACCCTTCGGCATGAAGGACCACTTCAAGCCGGTCGGAAAGCCCGCGCCGCCGCGGCCGCGCAGACCCGACTGCTTGACCATCTCGATCACCGCCGCCGGCTCGATCTTCTCGGTGAGGATCTTGCGCCAGGCGCTGTAACCGCCGGTCTTGAGATAGTTGTCGTACGACCACGGCGTATCGAAGTGCAGCGTCGTATAGACGACGTTGTGCTCCTGCGGCGCCGGGCCGACGGGGCCGTAGCCCTTGGAATAGTCGTGGTGCGAGTGCGCCATCGCGCGATTACTCCAACCCGTTGAGCAGCTCGTCCACCTTCGCGGTGTCGAGCTTCTCGTGGTAATGCCCGTTGATGACGACGACCGGCGCACCGCAGCAGGCGGCGAGGCATTCCTCTTCGCGCTTCAGGTACACACGGCCGTCGGCGGTCGATTCGCCGAGCTTGCAGCCGAGCTTCTTCTCGGCGTGCTCGACCAGCTCCTGCGCACCGTTGAGCCAGCAGCTGATGTTGGTGCAGAAGGCGACGTTATGACGGCCGACCTTCTCGGTCTCGAACATCGAATAGAAGCTCGCCACCTCGTACGCCCACACCGGCGGAATGCCGATGTACTTCGCGACGGCAGCGATCAGTTCGTCCGACAGCCAGCCGCCGTTCTGCTCCTGCGCCGCGTGCAGGCCCTGGAGCACCGCCGAGCGACGACGGTCCGCGGGGAACTTCGACAACCAATGGTCGATGTGCGCGCGCGTGGCGTCGCTCAACGCGACCGCGGGGTCGACGTTCTGGCAGGCTTCGAAGTTGCCGGTGGCTTTCATTGCAGTGCTTGCTCCAGCGATCGACTCAGCGGTCGATCTCGCCGAAAACGACGTCGTAGGTGCCGATCATCGCGACCACGTCGGCCAGCATGTGGCCCTTGACGATCGCGTCCATCGAGGAAAGGTGCGCGAAACCCGGCGCGCGGCACTTCAGGCGGAAGGGCTTGTTCGCGCCGTCGGAGACGAGGTACACGCCGAACTCGCCCTTGGGCGCTTCGACCGCCGCGTACGTCTCGCCGGCCGGCACGCAATAGCCTTCCGAGAACAGCTTGAAGTGGTGGATGAGGGCTTCCATGTCGTCCTTCATCTCCTCGCGCTTCGGCGGGGCGATCTTGAAGTTGTCGACGATCACGGGGCCGGGATTGGCCTTCAGCCACTTCACGCACTGCTGGATGATGCGGTTCGACTCGCGCATCTCGGCGACTCGCACGAGATAGCGGTCGTAGCAGTCGCCGGTCTTGCCGACCGGAATGTCGAACTCGACCTGGTCGTAGCGCGCGTACGGCTGCGTCTTGCGCAGATCCCATGCGATGCCCGAGCCACGAATCATCGGGCCGGTCATGCCCCACGCATACGCATCTTCAGGCGACACCACGCCGATGCCGACCGTCCGCTGCTTCCAGATGCGGTTGTCCGTGAGCAGCGTTTCGTACTCATCGACGCGCGCCGGGAAATCCTTCGCGAAGGCTTCGATGAAGTCGAGCATCGTGCCTTCGCGCGCCTCGTTGAAGCGCTTGAGGCTGTTGCCCTTGCGCCACGGCGATTCGCGGTACTTGGACATGCGATCCGGGAGATCGCGATACACACCGCCCGGACGGTAGTATGCGGCGTGCATGCGCGCGCCCGACACCGCCTCGTACACGTCCATGAGCTCTTCGCGCTCGCGGAACGCGTATAGGAACACCGCCATCGCGCCGAGGTCGAGCGCATTCGATCCGATCCACATCAGGTGGTTCAGGATGCGCGTGATCTCGTCGAACATCGTCCGGATCCACTGCGCGCGTTCCGGAGCTTCGATACCGAGCAACGTCTCGATCGCACGCACATAGGCGTGCTCGTTGCACATCATCGAGACGTAATCCAGGCGGTCCATGTAGGGCACCGACTGGTTGAACGGCTTGGATTCGGCAAGCTTCTCGGTGCCGCGATGGAGCAGACCGATGTGCGGATCGGCGCGACGCACGACTTCGCCATCCATCTCGAGGATGAGGCGAAGCACGCCGTGCGCGGCCGGATGCTGCGGGCCGAAGTTCAGCGTGTAGTTGCGGATCTCCGGGCCCGTGTTGGCCGGGCGCAGCGGATCGGCAGCGGACGGAACGGCGCTCACTTCTTCACCTCCGCGCGCTGCGCGGCTTCGCCGGCGGACGTCTGGTAACGCGCGTCGTCGCGAATGACGCGCGGCACGCCGACGCGTGGCTCGATCGTGACCGGCTGGTACACCACGCGACGACGCTCGGCGTCGTAACGCACTTCGACGTTGCCGATCAGCGGGAAATCCTTGCGGAACGGATGGCCGACGAAGCCGTAGTCCGTGAGGATGCGGCGCAGGTCCGGATGCCCATCGAACACGATGCCGTAGAGGTCGAACGCCTCGCGCTCGAACCAGTTCACACCCGGCCAGACGTCCACGACGGATGCCACTGCAGGCACCGCATCATCGGGCGCGAACGTGCGGATCCGAAGACGCGCGTTGTGCTGCACCGACAGCAGATGGGCGACGACGGCGAAGCGACGCTCCGGCGCGATACCGGCTCCGTTCGGCTGCTCACCCCAGACGAAGCGACCGACGCCCTTGCCTTCGACGCCGCGCGAGAAACCTTCCGACGACACGTCGGTGTCCCACTCGTCGCTGCCGTAGCTCAGGTAATCGACGCCGCAGAGGTCGACGATCTGCTCGAAACCGAATTCGTCGCGCAGCGCGCGGGAGGCGGCAAGCCAGCCGTCGTGCGGAATTTCAAGCGTGACCTCACCGCGCGGAAGCGCGACGGTGACGACACCATCCGTGAACCGCTCGCGCAGACGCGCGGCGAGAACGGGCTCGATGGCTTCCGTCGGCACGGCGCTCATTCGCGCATCCCCTGGCGACGATCACCGAAGTTGGTGCCGCGACGGATCTTCTTCTGCAGCTGCAGGATGCCGTAGGTCAGCGCTTCGGCCGTCGGCGGGCAGCCCGGCACATAGATGTCGACCGGCACGATGCGATCGCAGCCGCGCACGACCGAATACGAGTAGTGGTAGTAGCCGCCGCCGTTGGCGCAGCTGCCCATCGAGATGACCCACTTCGGGTCGGGCATCTGGTCGTACACGCGACGCAACGCCGGCGCCATCTTGTTGACCAGCGTACCCGCCACGATCATCACGTCGGACTGGCGCGGCGACGGGCGGAACACGACGCCGTAGCGGTCGAGGTCGATACGCGCGGCACCGGCATGCATCATCTCGACCGCGCAGCACGCAAGGCCGAACGTCATCGGCCACATCGAGCCGGTGCGCGCCCAGTTCCACAGCGTGTCGAGGTTCGTGGTGACGAAACCCTGCTGCATGACCGGGTTGTCGGCCTCCGGCAGCAGGATGTCGTCCAGCCGCCCTTCGGGCAGCGGATTGAACATGAGGTCGGAAATACTCTTCATGGCGACAGCCGCCTCACTCCCAATCCAGGGCGCCCTTCTTCCACACGTAGGCGAAACCGATCACCAGTAGCGCGAGGAAGGTGCCCATCTCGACAAGGCCGAACGGCCCGAGTTCCCGGAACACGAGTGCCCAGGGAAATACGAACGCGATCTCCAGGTCGAAGACGATGAAGATGATCGCGATCAGGTAGTAGCGCACGTTGAACTGCATGCGCGCGTCTTCGAACGCGTTGAAGCCGCTTTCGTAAGGCAGCAGCTTCTCGACCGTCGGGCGCTTGGGCCCGAGGAAACGTCCGACGATGATGAGGGCGACGCCAATACCGCCGGCGACGATCAGGAACAGCAGGGTCGGCAGATATTCGGCCAGCACTCGTGTTCTCTCGGCTCTCGCGCGGCGGGCCGGCGGAGGCCGCGCGGCGCGCTTAGGACTCCCCGCGCCATCGCGGCCGGGGGATTCTGCGGTGTGGTGCCCAAGGGGGGACTCGAACCCCCACGACCTAAGTCGCTACCACCTCAAGGTAGTGCGTCTACCAATTCCGCCACCTGGGCAAAAACGTGTCATCCGCGACGTGTTCATCGGGTCGTTGTCGACCCACTCCGGCCTTCCGTGCCGGAGCAGCACATTGTAACTGAATTACAACGTTTAACCAGCCGGTGTCGTCGTATTCGGCGACGTCGTCGCAGGTGCAGTCGACGGCTGCGTCGGCGCGGAGGTCGCAGGCGCGGTCGGCGTCGGAGCCGGCGCTGCGGGAACGGTGCTCGGCGCAGCCGGAATCGCACCGGCCGGTGCTGCGGGAATCGCGCCACCGTTCGACGCCGGCGCATTCGGAACCTGCGCCATGATGCTGCCGCCTGCCGACGCATCGGGCTGACGCGCGCTGCGCGAAACGGTCCATGAAATCGCGAGGCTCAGCACGAAGAACGCGACCGCGAGCCACTTCGTCGACTTCGACAGGAAGTTCGCGGAACCGCGCGCACCGAAGACCGTGCCGGATGCGCCGCCGCCGAAGCCGGAACCGGCCTGGGCGCCTGCGCCGCGCTGCATGAGGATCAGCGCGATCATCGCGACCGCCAGCAGCACGTAGATGATGTTCAGAAACAGCAGCATGGGCACAGCCCCGTGGAAGCTCAGTGGGCGGCCGCTCGCGCGATCGCCAGGAAGTCGTCGGCCTTCAGCGATGCGCCTCCGACCAGTCCGCCGTCGACGTCGGGCTGCGCGAAGAGCTCGCCCGCGTTGTCGGCCTTGACGCTGCCGCCGTACAGGATCGGCAGCGAGCCGGCGATTCTAGCATCGCGCTGCGAAATCTCGCCACGAATGAAGGCGTGGACCTCCTGCGCCTGCTCCGGCGTCGCCGTGCGGCCGGTACCGATCGCCCAGACCGGCTCGTAGGCCACGACGGCGCCCTCGAGGTCCGCAACGCCTGCGCCCGACAAAAGCGGCTCGAGCTGCTGCTCGAGGCGCCACCAGGTGCGACCGGCTTCACGGTCCTCGAGCGTCTCGCCGACGCAAAGGATCGGCACGAGGCCCGCCGCCTTCGCCGCGCCGAACTTGCGCGCGACGAGCTCGTTCGATTCGTGGTGGTACTGGCGACGCTCGGAGTGGCCCACCAGACCGTACACCGCGCCGACGTCGAGCAGCATCGCCGCCGAGACTTCGCCCGTGTACGCGCCCGTCTCGTTCGCGCTGACGTCCTGTGCGCCGAACGCGAGGCCGCGCGCGCCGTAGCGCTCCACCAGCTCGCCGAGATACGGGAGGGGCGGAAGGATCACGCGCTCCACGCCCGCAGGCGCGGGTTCGGCGACGATCCCATCGAGCAACGACGCCGCGAATGCGCGATTTCCGTGCAGCTTCCAGTTACCGGCGACGATTCGACGACGCATCGCGTGCTCCCCTCCAAAATTCGGCGCGAAGTCTAGCCCACCCGCCGCTCTGCCGGACCATGACGACCCTCCACGGCCTGCCCCCGATCGAAAACCCGAACGCCCGCGCGCTGGTGCTCGGCAGCATGCCGGGCGGCGCGTCGCTGCGTGCCGGCCGCTACTACGCGCACGGCCAGAACCTGTTCTGGACCTTCATGGGCGACTTCGTTGGCGCGACGCCGGCTCTGTCCTACGAGGCCCGGATCGATCGCTTGCGGGATGCGGGCATCGCGCTGTGGGACGTCATCGCGACGTGCGAGCGCGACGGCAGCCTCGACAGCGCGATCCGCGGCGCCGTCGCGAACGATTTCGCCGCGTTCTTCGCGATGCATCGGCACCTGCGGGCCGTGCTGTTCAACGGCGCGACGGCGGAGGCGACGTTTCGACGCCAAGTGCCCGAAGACATCGTCCCCGCCGGCGTGAAGCTGGTGCGACTGCCCTCGACCAGCCCCGCGAACCGATCGATTCCGACGGATACCAAGCGCGACGCGTGGCGCGCCGCCCTTGCGGACGCGGGCGTGCGGTTGCAATCGCCGCCGGTATAGTCCGGCGATGCGCCCCACCCTCGCCCGCCTGCCGACACTGCCCTACCGCAAGCCCACCGAGGGGCGCGACTACTGGGTGGTCGACGACATCCTTCCGAATCCCGACGACGTGCGCGCACGTGCGCTGGCGCGCGACGACTGGACGCTCGGCTGGCCGCATCGCGAGGAAAGCTGGCCGGGCGCGCGGATCATGCCGGGCCTGGAACCCGACGAACTCGACCTCGTCGAGACACGCGTCAAGGCGCTGACCGGTGCATCGAAGTTGTGGGTGCAGGCCTCGCCTGACGGTGCGACGCTCAATCACAACTGCATCCAGGCCGTCGGCGACAACGAAGGCGAGGTGCGTCCGCACACCGATTCGCGCGCGCTCTGCCGCTATGCCGCGGTGCTGTATCTGAATCCGAAAGTGCCCGATGACTGCGGCACCAGCTTTTTCCGCCAGCGACTGCCGACGGGCCAGCTCGGCGGCAACTCGGTGATGCCGCCGCACAACAATCTCGTCGAAGCGCTCGGCACGCGGTTCGTCGCCGACGGCAGCTTCGTCGAAGACGTCGCCGTGCCGCATCGCTACAACCGGCTGCTCGTCTACCGCGCGAACATCATCCACAGCGCGACCCGCTACTGGGGCCGCACGCTCGAGACCAAACGCATGGCTGCGGTGTTCTTCTGGATGGCGTAACCCGCGCTCGTTATCCGAGCCTCTGAAGCCAAAAATCCCGGCCGAGGCCGGGTTTTTTTGACGCGCCGTTACTTGAGCTTGATCTCGCGCAGGCGCTCTTCGAGATAACCCTGCGCCGTGATCGATTCGGGATAGCGGCTGGGGTTTTCCGCCGTCACGCAGGACGGCAGCACGTCGATGACGAAGTCCGGATTCGGGTGCAGGAAGAACGGCGTCGAGTAACGCGGCTGGCGCGCCTTCTCACCCGGCGGGTTGACCACGCGATGCGTCGTCGACGGATACACGTGGTTTGTCAGACGCTGCAGCATGTCGCCGATGTTGACGACGATCGTGTCGGCCTGCGCGGTGAACGGAATCCACTCGCCCTTGCGCGACAGCACTTCCAGGCCTTCCGAACTCGCGCCGACCAGCAGCGTGATGAGGTTGATGTCCTCGTGCGCACCGGCACGCACGTTCGGCACGTCCGGCGTCGTGATCGGCGGATAGTGGATCGGGCGCAGGATCGAATTGCCCTGGTTCGTCACGTTGACGAAGTAGTCGCCCGGCAGGCCGATGTGCAGCGCCAGCGCCGACAGCATGCGCGAGCCGAGATCGTCGAGCGCCGTGTACAGGCGATAGCCGACGTCGCGGAATTCGGCGATTTCGGTCGGCCACACGTTCGGCGGCATCACGTCGGCGTACTTCGAATCGCGCGCGATCTCACGGCCGATGTGGAAGAACTCCTTGAGGTCGAAGTGCTGCGCGCCCTTCGCGGTCTCGATGCCGAACGGCGTGTAGCCGCGCGCGCCACCACCGCCCGGCACGTGGTACTTGCGCTTGACCTCATCCGGCAGCGCGAAGAACTCGGCGAACACGCGGTAGGCGTCGTCGATCAGCTGCTGCGGGATGCCGTGGTTGCGGATGCCGGCGAAGCCCCACTCGCGGTAGGTCGCGCCGAGCTCGGCAACGAAGGCGTCGCGCTCGGACGGATTGTCGAAGCGCTGGATGTCGAGGGTCGGGATCTGGCTCATGTCGGTTCTCTGGTCGAGCCGGCAGTGTGCGCCACGGCCGGCTGCGTCGATTTGATCGAAATCAGGCGGCGGCTTCGCGCACGGCGGCGGCGAGACGATCGAGCGTCGTCTCGACGAGTGCGTCGTCGTCCGCTTCCACGGTCACGCGCACGACGGGTTCGGTGCCGGAAGGACGCAGGAACGCACGCCCGCGACCGGCGACCGCCTGCTGCGCGTCCGCGAGCGCGGCCTTGACGCTATCCGCTTCGGCCGGCTTGCCACCTGCTGCATAACGCACGTTGACGGTCTTCTGCGGCACGCGCCGCAGGCCTTCCAGCGCCTGCGCGAGCGAGATGCCGCGTCGACGCAGCACTTCCAGCACCTGCAATGCGCTGACGATGCCGTCGCCGGTGCTGACGCGATCGAGGCAGAGCAGATGGCCCGATGCTTCCCCGCCCAGCACGCCTTCGTGTGCGACGAGCTGCTGGTGCACGTAGCGATCGCCGACCTTCGCGCGCAGGAAGTTGATGCCGCGCTGGCCGAGCGCCTGCTCGAGGCCGAAATTGCTCATCAGCGTGCCGACCACCGGACCGCGCAGGCGGCCGTGCGCCTGCCAGTCGGTCGCGAGCACGTAGATCAGGTCGTCGCCGTCGCGCACGCGGCCTTCGGCGTCGACGAACAGCACGCGGTCGCCGTCGCCGTCAAAGGCGATGCCGAGGTCGGCACCCTGCTCCACCACCGTCTTCGCGAGAAGTTCGGGATGCGTCGAGCCGACGCCGTCGTTGATGTTCGTGCCGTTCGGTTCGACACCGATCGTGGTGACGCGCGCACCGAGTTCGCGGAACACGATGGGCGCGATCTGGTACGTCGCACCGTTCGCGCAGTCCATGACGATGCGCATGCCGTCGAGGTCGAAACGCCGCGGCACGCTGCCTTTGCAGGCTTCGACGTAACGGCCCAGCGCCTCGCGCGTGCGCACGGCCTTGCCGAGTTCGTCGGACGCGACGGTGCGGAACGGTTCGTCGAGCGCGGCTTCGATCGCGAGTTCCGTCTCGTCGTCGAGCTTTTCGCCTTCCGCCGAGAAGAACTTGATCCCGTTGTCGTAATGCGGGTTGTGCGACGCCGAGATCACGATGCCGCCATCGGCGCGCAGCGAGCGCGTGAGGTGCGCGACGGCGGGCGTGGGCATCGGGCCCATCAGCTGCACGTCGACGCCCGCGGCGACGAGGCCCGCTTCGAGCGCCGCTTCGAACATGTAGTTCGAGATGCGCGTGTCCTTGCCGATGATCACGACCGGCTTGCGCCACGAGGGCGCCTTCGAACGCAGCGCATGCCCGTAGGCGTTGCCGAGGCGGAGCACGAAGTCCGCCGAGATCGCGCCTTCGCCCACGCGTCCGCGAATGCCGTCGGTACCGAAATAACGACGACTCATGCGGCCGCGACCTCGGGCTTCGGCTGCTTCATCATCAGCGCGAGCAGGTGCGAGAGGCGCTCACGCATCTCGCGGCGGTCGCAGATCATGTCGATCGCGCCGTGCTCGACGAGGAACTCCGAACGCTGGAAGCCTTCCGGCAGCTTCTCGCGTACGGTCTGCTCGATGACGCGCGGACCCGCGAAGCCGATCAGCGCTTCGGGTTCGGCGATGTTGAGATCGCCCAGCATCGCGAACGATGCCGACACGCCACCGGTGGTCGGGTGCGTGAGCACGGAGACGTACGGCAGGCCCGCTTCACGCAGGCGGCCGAGCGCCGCGGAGGTCTTCGCCATCTGCATCAGCGAGAACAGCGACTCCTGCATGCGGGCGCCGCCCGACGCGGAGAAGTTAACGAATGGGCAGCCGATCTCGAGCGCCGTTTCGGCCGCGCGGGTGAAGCGCTCGCCGACGACGGAGCCCATCGAGCCGCCCATGAACGCGAAGTCGAACGACGCGGCGACGAGATCGCGGCCATCGAGCGTGCCGCGCATCGCGATCAGCGCGTCGCGCTCGCCCGTCGACTTCTGCGCGGCCTTAATGCGGTCGGAATACTTCTTCTGGTCGCGGAACTTGAGGACGTCGGTCGGGCCGAGGTCCGCGGCGATCTCAGTGGTGCTGCCGGCGTCGAACAGCGAGGCCAGGCGCGCACGGGCCCGGATCGGCATGTGGTAGCCGCACTTCGGGCAGACCTCGAGGTTCTCCTCGAGCTCCGGGCGGTACAGCGCCGAGGCGCAGCGGTCGCACTTTTCCCAGAGACCTTCCGGCACGCTGCGGCGGCGCTGGGTGCCTTCGGTGCGGATGCCGGACGGCATCAGTTTCTTGAGCCAGGACATGCTGGAGGCTCTCCCCTGTCGGACGAACGGCCGTCTCGCGGCCAGCGGGTCAGTGTAGCGCAGCGCTCCGGGCCGGCCGGTCGCGTGGGCGGACCGGCCGAGGCGGGACTGCGACGGGCGTCAGGCGTCGAGGGCGGCGCGCAGCGGGGCCAGGAATGCCCGGGCAGCCGCGGCCGGGTCGGTGGCGTCGGCGATCGCCGAGACCAGCGCGCTTCCGACCACCACGCCGTCGGCATCGATGGCCATCGCGGCGGCGCTGGCCGCGTCCTTGATGCCGAAGCCCGCGACGACGGGGACATCGGTGCCGGAACGGATCGCTCGCAGGCGCTCGCCGGCGGCGCCGGCGTCGAGGCGGTCGGCCGCGCCGGTCACGCCGGCGAAGCTGACGTAGTAGAGATAGCCTCGCGCCAGGCGGCGCAGCATGTCGACACGGGTTGCCGACGACGTCGGCGACGCCAGCAGGATCAGGGCGACGCCCGCGGCCTCGAAGGCATCGCGGAACTCGGCCGCCTCTTCCGGCGGCAGGTCGACCAGCAGGATGCCGTCGACACCCGCCTCCGCCGCGAGCTTCGCGAACGCAGCCGGGCCGCGGATTTCCACCGGAGTGAGGTAGCCCATCAGCACGACCGGCGTCTGCGCGTCGCGCTCGCGGAACTCGCGAACGCAACGCATCACGTAGTCGATACCGACGCCGCGGGCGACTGCGCGCTCGGAGCTGCGCTGGATGGTCGGGCCGTCGGCCATCGGATCGGAGAACGGCACGCCGAGTTCGATCACGTCCGCGCCCGCCTCGACGAGCGCGTGCATGACGGGCACGGTCGCATCCAGCGACGGATCGCCGGCGGTGACGAACGGAACGAGCGCCTTGCGGCGGGCGGACTTGAGCTGCGCGAAACGCGTGTCGATGCGGGACATGGGATCCGGAAGTCGATGACGCACCTTCGTCGAAGGTGCCGGCGGGTGGCGAACGGTCAGTGCGACCGTCGCCATCGCGCGTGCATGCGCGTCGCTCGCATCAGAGCGAGAGGCCTTCGCGCGCCGCGATGGTGTGCACGTCCTTGTCGCCGCGGCCGGACAGGTTGCACAGCACCAGCGCGTCCTTCGGCAGCTCGCGTGCCAGCTTCATCGCCTGCGCAATCGCGTGGCTCGATTCGAGCGCGGGCAGGATGCCTTCGGTGCGCGCAAGCGTGTGGAACGCGGCGAGCGCTTCGTCGTCGGTGACGCCGACGTATTGCGCGCGACCGGTGTCCTTGAGGAACGCGTGCTCGGGACCGACGCCTGGATAATCGAGGCCGGCCGACACCGAATGCGTCTCGATGATCTGGCCGTCGTCGTCGCAGATCACGTACGTGCGGTTGCCGTGCAGCACGCCCGGACGACCCGCCGCGAGCGATGCGGCATGTCGGCCCGTATCGATGCCGTCACCCGCAGCTTCCGCGCCAACGAGGCGCACGTCGCGATCGTTGAGGAACGCGTGGAAGATGCCGATGGCGTTGCTGCCGCCGCCGACGCACGCCGTCACCGCATCCGGCAGACGACCGTACTCGGCGAGCATCTGCGCCCTCGCCTCGCGGCCGACGATCGCGTTGAAGTCGCGCACCATGCGGGGATACGGATCGGGGCCCGCGACGGTGCCGATGATGTAGAACGTGTCGCGCACGTTCGTCACCCAGTCGCGCATCGCTTCGTTCAGCGCGTCCTTGAGCGTCGCCGAGCCGCTGCTCACCGGCACGACCGTCGCGCCGAGCAGCTTCATGCGGTAGACGTTGATCTTCTGGCGCTCGATGTCGGTCGCGCCCATGTAGACGACGCATTCGAGACCGAGACGAGCCGCGACTGTCGCGCTCGCGACGCCGTGCTGGCCCGCGCCCGTCTCCGCGATGATGCGCGTCTTGCCCATGCGGCCGGCAAGCAGCGCCTGGCCGATGGTGTTGTTGATCTTGTGCGCGCCGGTGTGGTTGAGGTCCTCGCGCTTGAGCAGGATGCGCGCACCGCCGACTTCGCGCGTCAGGCGCTCCGCGAAATAGATGGGGCTCGGGCGACCGACGTAATGCGCGAGGTCGCGGTCGAACTCCTCGATGAACGCAGGATCGACGCGCGCCGCGTCGTATGCCGCGGCGAGCTCCTGCAGCGGACCCATGAGCGTTTCGGCCACGAACCGCCCGCCGAAACGGCCGAAGTGGCCGTCGGTATCGGGATAGGCGTTGTAGTCGTCGACGGAAAGCGGTGCGGCGTCGGACATCGGGAAACCAGCGAACGCGGGGAATCGCCCGCCAGTTTAGCGCTCAGCAGGCCGCAGCGATGGCGTCCGTATGGCAATCGGCGCGGCGCACTTCCTCGACGAAGCGACGCATGCGGTCGCCGTCCTTGATGCCCGGCTCGGCTTCGATGCCGCTGGAGACGTCGACCGCCCACGGCGTCGCGGTGGTCACCGCGTCGAACACGTTCTCCGGGTTCAGGCCGCCCGCCAGCGCGTAGGGCTTCTGCAGATCCCGCGGAATCTTCGACCAGTCGAACGTCTTGCCGCTGCCGCCGGACTCGCCGGGGCGGTGGCTGTCGAGCAGGAAGCCGGCCGCTCCGGGGAAGCGCAACTGCAGGTAATGCGGCGCCATGATCTCGTCGCCCATCGGCACGACCTTGAGGTACGGCAGGCCGAAGCTGCGGCAGAACGCGTCGTCTTCGCCGCCGTGGAACTGCAGCAGGCTCGGGCGCACCTGGCGCACGACGTCGCGCACTTCCTCCAGCGAGTTGTCCTGGAACAGCGCGACTGCGTCCACCAGCGGCGCGAGCGCCTGACGCATCGCACGGGCTTCTTCCGGCGCGATGCGACGCGGACTGCGCTGCGCGAACACGAAGCCGATGCCGTCGACGCCGAGTTCGCACGCAAGGCGCACGTCGCCCGGACGGGTGAAGCCACAGAACTTGATGCGGGTTCGGAAGAGCGTTCGATTCACAGGGTGACCTCGGGGGGAAGCTGCCACTCCGCGGGATACCGCGGACCCAGGAAAACCAGTCCAGACGACGGCGCCGTCGGGCCGGCGCGCGTGCGATCCCGACCTTCCAGCACTTCGGCGATCCAGCCTTCCGGCTTCTCACCGCGACCGACCATCAGCAGGCTGCCGACGATGTTGCGGACCTGGTGGTGCAGGAAGGCATTCGCCTGCACTTCGATCTCCACGACATCGCCAACGCGACGGACGATGATCTCCTGCATCTCGCGTCGTGCGTGCGCAGCCTGGCAGTGCACGGTGCGAAATGCCGAAAAATCGCGCTCGCCGAGCAGGGACTGTGCCGCCCGATGCATCGCGGCGGCGTCAAGCGGTCGACGTTCCCATGCAAGCACCTGTCGATGCAATGCCGGACGGACTGAACGGTTGAGGATGCGGTAGACGTACCGTCGCGCGCGCGCCGAGAAGCGTGCACTGAACGCATGCGGCATCTCGCGACACCACAACACGGCGACTTCCGGCGGCAGCTTCGATGTCGCGCCGAGCGTCCATCCGCGCGGATCGCGGCGCACCGGCGAGTCGAAATGCGCGACCTGACACGCCGCATGCACGCCCGCATCGGTGCGGCCCGCGCAGATGAGTTCGATCGATGCCCCCGCGACGAACGACAGCGCGGACTCGACGGTGGCCTGCACCGTCGGCAATGGCGTGGGCTCGGGTTCGCCGTGTGCGGACAGCCGCTGCCACCCGCTGAAACAGGTGCCGTCGTACTCGACGCCGATCGCGTAGCGCGTGGACTCGCCCGGGGCCGGCTCCGTGGCCGCGCCGTCGGTCATCCCATTTCCTGCAGCATCTTCGCGGCGACGCCGCGCGCGGTGGCATCGCCGCTTTCGGCCACTTCGGTAAGAAGACCGCGTGCGCGTTCGGTGTCGCCCATGTCGAGGTAGGCCTGCGCGAGTTCGAGACGCTCGACGTTCGCGCCTTCGGCCGACGGCGTATCGAGCGGCAGGCCGACCGCCGGCGCGGGCGCCGGAGCAGCCGCCTTTGCAGGCGTGCGACGGCGCGAACGCGTCGCCGTAGCGGGTGCGCGATCCCAGGACGGCGTCGCGTCGACCGGCTCGTCGACCACGGCCGGCGCCGGTGCGGGCGCGGGCGCCGCCGGGAATGCGTCGGCCAGCGACGAGCGCGGCTCGGTCGACGGCGCGCGGAACGTCGGCGCCTGACGGCCGCGGCGACGCATCCACAACGCGGCAAGCACGCCGAGCGCCACCACGATCGCACCACCGATCCACGGCAGCGGCGACGACGGCGCAGGCTGTGGCGGTGCCGGAGGCGGCGCCTGCGTGGCCTTGCGCTGCTGCGCAGCGGCCATCTGCGAGTTCTGCATCGCGATCAGCTTCTGCTGGTCGTTCTGCAGCTTCTCGAGCTCGGCAACGCGACTCTTGAGCTCCTGCACCTCGGCGTCGCGCGCGGCGAGCGTTTCCTTGGTGGTGGCCAGTTCCTGTCGAAGCATTTCCCCCTCGCCTCCGGCGTCGATGCCGGACTGGGTGCCGCCGCGAGCCTTGCGGCCCGCGCCCGGCGGAACGATTTCGAGACGGCCGCCGGCGTCCGCCGGGGCCGCTGCCGTGCGTGGCGCGGGAGCCTGTGGGACCGGCGCCTGCGGCTGCGTGCGCGCCTGTCGCACCTGATGCGTGTAGGTGTGCACGAGGTCGGCGGCTTCGCGCGCCTCGATCGCCTGCAGCTCCGGCGTCGCCGGCACGCGCAGCACGCTGCCGCTGCGCAGCTGGTTGAGGTCGCCTGCGATGAAGGCTTCGGGGTTCGCTCGGAGCAGGCCCACCATCGTCTGCGCGTTCGTCACCCCTTCCGGCGCGACGCGCGAGGCGATGACCGACGCGGTATCGCCGCGACGGACGCGATATTCGCCCGGTGCGGGCGCCGAGCCCGACGGCTGCGCGGCGACCGGCGACGGTGCGGGGGTGGGGGCCGGGGTGGCGGGTGCCGCAGGCGTCGCCGCGACAGGTGCCGGAGCCGGCGTCGGTTCGAGCGCCACCGGGCGCTCCACCACCGCGGGTTCCTCCGCCGTCGGCGCCTCGACGACCACGGCCGGTTGCGCGTCGATCGAGCCGGGCGTCGACACGGTCGCCGTGTACTCCCGGACCAACCGGCCCTCGCCCCAGTCGACCTGGACGAGGAAGTTCAGCAGCGGCTGGGTGACCGGCTGGGCCGTGGTGATGCGGATGACCGGGCGCCCTGCCGTGTCGCTGCCGACCACGAAATGCAGGTCCGCGACGATGCCGATCGGCGGCTCGAGACCCACCCGTGTAAAGGTTTCGGGCGACGCCAGCGCGGCTTCGAGATCGACCAGTTCGGACGGGTCGTTGCTGACCACGGGGATCTCGGCCAGCAGCGGCTGCCCGAGCCCCGACTTCACCTGGATCTGTCCGAGCCCGAGCGCGTGAGCCGAGCCACTCGCCAGCGCGAGGGCCAGCAACACGGCATTTCGCAGACTTGGCCTCACCGATCTCTCCCCTTCGTTACGCGCCGACTCTAGCAGGACGCGCCCGCATCGCACGAGCCCGTGCGACGCGGGCGGTCGGGCCTACTCGGCGAGCACGAGTTCCGCAAGCTGCACCGCGTTGAGGGCGGCACCCTTGCGGATGTTGTCCGCGGTGACCCACAGCGAGAGGCCGCGCGGGTGTGAGATGTCCTCGCGGATGCGGCCGACGTAGACCGGATCGTTGCCCGACGCATGGGTCACCGGCGTCGGATAACCACCCGCCTTGCGCTCGTCCACCAGCTCGATGCCGGGCGCGGTCGACAGCAGCTCGCGTGCGCGTTCGGCGCTGATCTTCTCGCGCGTCTCGATGTGCACGGCTTCGGAGTGGCCGTAGAACACCGGCACGCGGACCACCGTCGGGTTCACCTGGATCGTGTCGTCGCCGAGGATCTTGCGCGTCTCCCACACCAGCTTCATTTCCTCGCTGGTGTAGCCGTTGTCGAGGAAGTCGCCGCCGTGCGGGATCACGTTGAACGCGATCTGCACCGGATATACCTCCGGCTTCGGATCCTGGAAGTTGAGCAGCGCGGCGGTCTGGCGACCGAGCTCTTCGAGCGCGCGACGGCCCGTGCCCGATACCGACTGGTACGTCGCGATGTTGATGCGCTCGATGCCGACTTCGCGCTGGATCGGGGCGAGCGCGACCATCAGCTGCATCGTCGAACAGTTCGGGTTCGCGATGATGCCGCGCGGACGGTTCTTCGCCGCCTCGGGATTCACTTCCGACACCACGAGCGGCACGTCGTCGAGGTAGCGGAATGCCGACGAGTTGTCGATGACGACCGCGCCCGCCTCGGCGAACTTCGGCCCATAGTCCTTCGAGATGTCACCACCCGCCGAGAACAGCGCGATGTCGACGCCCTTGGGGTCGAACGTGGCGAGGTCCTGCACGGTGATGCCGCGGCCCTTGAAGGCGATCTTCTCGCCGGCCGAGCGCGCGCTCGCAAGCAGGTGCAGCTCGGCAATCGGGAAGTCGCGCTCGTCGAGCACCTTCAGCATGGCTTCGCCGACGGCGCCGGTGGCGCCCACGACCGCAACGTTCACGGGGTTCTTCATTGGATTTCGGTCTCTCTGGTGGCGGTCGCGCCGGCCTCGGGCATCGTGCAGGACCGCAAAATTGGATGAATTCGACATCACACCGCGGCGCAGACGCGCGACACGCCCGCAGGCGCGCGCTGACGACTGGCCGCTATCGTTTTTTCACGTCGCCGCACTGCGCGCGATGACGCAGCGCCTGGTCCATCAGCACCAGCGCGAACATCGCTTCGCAGATCGGCGTCGCACGAATACCGACGCAGGGATCGTGGCGACCCGTCGTCACCACTTCGACCGCATTGCCGTCGACGTCGACGCTGTCGACCGGCAGGCGCAGGCTCGACGTCGGCTTGAACGCGACCGAGCAGCGCACCGACTGGCCGGTGCTGATGCCGCCGAGGATGCCGCCGGCGTGGTTGCTGTCGAAATCGGGCAGACCGTGCGGGCCGGGGCGCATCGCATCGCGGTGCTGCGAACCGTGCATCGCGACCGCATCGAAGCCGTCGCCGATCTCGACGCCCTTCACCGCGTTGATGCTCATCAGCGCCGCCGCGAGTTCGGCGTCGAGCTTGCCGTAGATCGGCTCGCCCCAACCCGCCGGCACGCCGCTCGCGACGACTTCCACGCGCGCGCCGACGGAATCGCCGGACTTGCGCAGCGCGTCCATATAGGCCTCGAGTTCGCCGACCTGATCGACGTCGGGCCAGAAGAACGGATTGGATTCGACATCGTTCCAGTCCGGCACATGCGGGCGCGAGGACCGGATTTCGCCGAGCTGCGACAGGTAGCCGCGCACTTCGACGTCGAACGCCTGCGCGAGCCACTTCTTCGCGATGACACCGGCGGCAACGCGCATCGTGGTCTCACGCGCGCTGGATCGGCCACCACCGCGCGGGTCGCGCACGCCGTACTTCGCCTGATACGTGTAGTCGGCGTGCCCCGGACGGAACTGCTGCGCGATCGACGCGTAGTCCTTGCTGCGCGCGTCGGTGTTGCGAATCAGCAGTGCGATCGGCGTACCGGTGGTGACGCCTTGGTACACGCCGCTGAGGATCTCGACCTCGTCGGTCTCGCGACGCTGCGACGTGTGACGGCTCCGGCCGGTGGCGCGACGCTCGAGATCGCGCGCGAAATCTTCGACCGCGATCGGCAGGCCCGGGGGGCAGCCGTCGACCACGCAGCCGATCGCCGGACCGTGGCTTTCGCCGAAGGTCGTGACGCGCAGCAGGTGGCCGAAGGAGTTCATGCGATCAGGCGCGGGCGTCGGCGAGTTCGCGGATGCGCGCGTGGTGCTCGACGAGGTCCGAGCGCTCGACGACGAAGATGCCCATCTGGCCGACCTTGAACTCGACCCATGCCATCGGCAGTTCCGGCAGCAGCTCGACCAGCGCGTGCTCGGCTTCGCCGACTTCGCAGATCAGCAGGCCGTTCTCGCTGAGATGATCGGGTGCGTCGCGCATGATGCGCAGCGCGAGATCGAGGCCATCGTCGCCCGCACGCAGGCCGAGTTCCGGCTCGTACGAATACTCGCGCGGCAGCGCGTCGGTCTCGTCGTTCGTGACGTACGGCGGGTTGGTGACGATCAGGTCGAACATCTCGCCCTGCAGGTCCTCGAACAGGTTCGACTTCACGAACGAAACGTTCGGAACCTGCAGGCGTTCCTTGTTCTCTTCGGCCAGCGTCAGTGCTTCGTCGCTGATGTCGATACCGACCACGTCCCAGTTCGGGTGGTAGTGGGCGGTCGCGATCGCGATGCAGCCCGAGCCCGTGCAGAGGTCGAGCACGCGGTCGACGTCGCGCTCCCCCCGCCACGGCTCGAAGCCCGCGATGATGAGTTCGGCGATCGGCGAACGCGGCACCAAAGCGCGGCGGTCGGACTTGAACGACAGGCCGGCGAACCACGCTTCGCCCGTGAGATACGCGGCGGGAACGCGCTCGTCGATGCGGCGACGGAACAGGTCCATGACGCGGCGCGCTTCCTCGTCGGTGACGCGCGACGCGCCGTACACCGGGCTGAGGTCGTGCGGCATGTGCAGCGCGTGCAGGACGAGCTGCGTCGATTCGTCGAGCGCGTTGTCGTAGCTGTGGCCGAACGTCAGGCCGGACGCATTGAACAGCGAGCCGCCGTAGCGGATGAGGTCGATGATCGAGACCTGCTGGAAGGTCGGAAGGCCCGCGTCCATTGACGTCGCACACGCATGAAGGCCCGCGATTATAGCGGGCGGCCGGTATCATCGCCGGTCCCGTCGGGCCTGGAGCCGACCATGTTCAACCGGACGACGCTGCTCGTCATCGCCTCCGCCCTCGCCGCGGGCCTCGGCCTCGTCGCTGCGCGCCACGTGTTCGCACCGGCCGCCGCCGACGCCCCGGCGCTCAAGGCGGTTCACCTCATCGACCCACGCGAGATTCCCGCGTTCTCCCTGCGCCAGTCCGACGGTACGCAGCTCGTGCCCGGGGAACTCAAAGGCCACTGGACGCTCGTCTTCCTCGGCTTCACGCACTGCCCGGACGTCTGCCCGACCACGCTCGCCGAAATGGCGAAGGCGCAGAAGCAGTGGGAAGCGCTGCCGGAAACCACGCGCCCGCGCCTGCTGTTCGTGTCGGTCGATCCGGACCGCGACACGCCCGATCGCGTCGGCGAATACGCGCACGCCTTCCATCGCGACACGCTGGCCGCCACCGCGGACGTGCCGACGCTCGAGCGGTTTGCACGCTCGGTAGGCCTCGTCTTCGAGAAGATGCCACCGGCCGCCGGCGCACCCGCGGACGCCTACGCCGTCGATCACAGCGCGACGATGGTGACCCTCGATCCTGAGGGCCGGATGGCGGGCCTCGTGCAGCCGCCGCTCGATCCCGCCGCGATCGCCGCGGACCTCACGACTTTGACGAAGACGACGCGATGAGCCTGGTCACCCGCCTCACCTACGCCCTGCCCCATCGTTTCCTGTCGTCGCTCGCGCGATCGCTCGCGTATTCGAAACATCCGAAGGTCAGCCGCTGGCTGATCGACACGGTGACGCGGAAATTCGGTGTCGACCTCGAGGAGGCCGCGAACGCCGACCCGCGCTCGTACGATTCGTTCAATGCGTTCTTCACCCGCTCGCTGAAGCCGGGCGCGCGTTCCGCGCACGTCGACGCCGACTCGATCCTGATGCCCGCCGACGGCCGCATCAGTCAGTGCGGTCCGATCCGCAACGGCGAGATCTTCCAGGCCAAGGGCCGCAGCTTCACCGCGGGCGAACTGCTCGGCAGCGCCGTCGACGCACAGCCGTTCGCCGACGGCGTGTTCGCGACCGTGTACCTGTCGCCGCGCGACTACCACCGCGTCCATATGCCGTGGACCGGCACGCTGACGCGAACCGTGCATGTGCCGGGTCGCCTGTTCAGCGTCGGCCCGAACGCCGTGCGCCTCGTGCCGCGCCTGTTCGCGCGCAACGAGCGCCTCGTCTGCCATTTCGACACCGACTTCGGGCCGATGGTGCTGGTGATGGTCGGAGCGCTGCTGGTGTCGGGCGTGGAAACCGTCTGGGGTGGCGTCGAGATCCCGCAGTACGGGCACAAGATCACCGAGAAGCGCTACGAGAACGGCATCACCCTCGAACGCTTCGCGGAGATGGCGCGATTCAACTACGGCTCGACGGTGATCGTGCTGCTGCCCGCGGGCGTGGCGACGCTCGATCCGTCGCTGCACGCGGAGTCGCCGGTGCGCCTCGGCCAGCGGCTCGCGACGCTGCTGCGTCGTTAGCACCCGGTTATCTCGACGGACGGCGGCATCGCGGTCCCGTCGTCCGCCTAGCATCGGCGCTTCCTGAAGCGAAGGAAGCGCCATGCGCTCCATGCACGTCCTGTTGTTGACCCTCGGCTTGACCGCGGCCGGCCTCACCGCTGCGCAGACGCCGCAACCAGCTGCGAAGCCCACGCCCGTTCGCGTGCCGACCGCCAGCGCCGGCCGCACGACGCCGTCGCCCGCGATCATCGTGCAGGGCGGCATCTCGCCGCAGCCGGGCTGCTCGCCGGCGGCCGGCATGAACGGGACGGCGAGCGCTGCGATCGGTCCGAAGCAGGACGACCCGGTCGGACCGCATCCGAACAGCCAGATGGCGTCGACGGTGGCTGCGTCATCGAAGCGCGCGGTGGCGATCGGTCCCAAGCAGGACGATCCCAGCCCGCCGCCTCCGCCGGCCGCCGGCCTCAAGTGCACGCCTGCCGCGCACTGAGTTTCCCTTCGCCAGCGCTAACGAAAAACGCGCCGTTGCCGGCGCGTTTTTCTTTGCGACAGATCAATCAGCCTTCGCAGCTGGACAGCTTGAGCGCCTGGCCGCGCTTCAACGCGTTCGAGTGCTTGATGCCGTTCGCCTTGGCGAGATCGTCGACGTCGCAGCCGAACTTTCGCGCGATGGTCGACAGCGATTCACCGGTCTGCACGCGATAGCTGCGCGGCGTCTTCGACTTCTTCGACGACTTCGCGTCATCCGCCTTGGCGCTGCGGCGTTCGTCGCGAGCTGCCTCCTTGGGCGCACTGCGACGCTCGTCGCGTGCAGGCGTCGCGACCGGCTCGGGGCGTGACGGAATGGCCGTGCTCGCGAGCGGCGCGGGCGAGCCCGTCGACACCGTGTCGGACGGCGCGGAATCGCTGTCGTCGGAGGCCGGCAGCGTCTGCAGCGGGCCGGTACGCACGATCGCGCGGCTCGGATCGCTCAGCACCAGCGTGCGCGCGAGGTCGGCGCGTGCGCCGTTGGTGCACCAGCGGTTGTAGGCGCCGACGATCTTGGTGTTCGCGTTGATCACCGTGCCGGTCGGCAGGAACGTCTCCGGCTGGTAGCGCGGGTTGAGGTTTCGCAGCGTGCGCATGTAGCCGTCGTGCACACCCTTGTTTCCGAGGCAGACGGTGAGCTGGTAGATCGACGCCGGCTGCGTCAGGCGCAGGGACGCCGGCTTCGCCGACACCTTCGGGAACGTCAGGCCGTATTCCTTGGGATGCATGAACAGCCACGCCGCGCCGATCACCATCGGCACGTAGTCGCGCGTCTCCGCGGGGACCTGGTTGTAGACGGACTCGTCCCAGAACGACTTCGCGCCGGTGCCCTGGTAGACGCGCAGCGCGCGGCCTTCGCCGCCGTTGTACGCCGCGAGCGCGAGTTCGATGTTGCGATTGAGCTGGCCCATGCGCTCGTTGAGGTACTCGGCGCTGGCCTGCGCGGCGGAACGCGGGTCGTAGCGCGTGTCGAAGCCGGTGCCGTCGTCGCCGAGGCCGAAACGACGACCCGTCGCCGGCATGAACTGCATGAGGCCTGCCGCGCCGGTGCGCGACGTCGCGTGCACCTTGCCGTTCGATTCCTTCGCCATGATGCCGAACAGCAGCGCTTCCGGCAGGCCGCGACGCTCGTACTCCGGCCACATCAGGTAACGCAGCGACTGGTAGTTCTCGTAGCTCGAGATCAGCGAGCCGCGCATGTCGGTGAGCCAGCGACGGATCGCCTGCTGCACGGCCGGGTTGTACTCGACCATGCGATCGAAGCGGTGATCCTCCGACAGCAGCGCCGCGGCGCGCGCGGCTTCCGGCACGTTGGCGGCGACGCCTTCGTGGCCGATCGAATCGGCGGGAAGCTCCTCGTCGTCGCTGTCGTCCGCGTCTGCGTCGACCGACTGCTTCAACAGGCGGTTGTACGTCGCAAGGAAGGTGTTCACCGGGCAGCCGCGCAGGCGGATGCAGGCGTTCATCACGTCCTCCATGTCTTGCAGCGCGGCGTCGCTTTCGGTCTGCGCGCCGGGGTCGTCGTTGCGCACGCCGATCGCGGCCTTGGTGAAGCGGCTCTCGGCAGCCTGCATGCGCGAGGTCAGACCGTCGATGGAAACGGTCTCGCGCTTGGCGGCGAGGACGAGCGACGGCGCGAGCAGCAGCGCGGCGCAGGCAAGCGACAGTCGGTGACGAAGCGGCAGTGGCATCGGTAATCGGGGGACGTACGGCGGGAACGGGCGAGCGTAGGTGCGACGCCCCGCCGCGGCAAGCAAAGTCGTCCGCATTCCTGAGCACGCGCGGTGCGTGGTTAGAATCCGGTCATCCCCCGCTGCGAGCGCCCGATGACGCTTTCGATCCTGCTCGGCAAGACCGCACCACCCGAGCTGCAGCCCGTCGAACTCCCCGCCCGCACCGGCAACCGCCACGGCCTCGTCGCAGGCGCCACGGGCACCGGCAAGACCGTTTCGCTGATGACCCTCGCCGAGGAGTTCTCGCGCATCGGCGTTCCGGTGTTCATGGCCGACGTCAAAGGCGACGTGGCCGGGCTCGCGATGCCGGGTACGCCCAACGAGCGGCTGCAGGCGCGGCTGACGACGCTCGGCATCACCGACCACGCGCCGGCCGCGAATCCGGTGATCTTCTGGGACCTGTTCGGCACGTCAGGCCATCCGGTGCGCGCGACGGTGTCGGAAGTCGGGCCGATCCTGCTGTCGCGCATGCTCGAGCTCAACGAGACCCAATCGGGCGTGCTCGACATCGCGTTCAAGCTCGCCGACGACCAGGGCCTGCTGCTGCTCGACCTCGAAGACCTGCGCGCGGTGCTCGCTCACGTGGCCGAAGAGCGCAAGTCGATCTCGACGCAGTACGGCCTGGTGAGCGCGCAGTCGATCGCCGCGATCCAGCGCGCGTTGCTGCGCCTCGAGTCCGATGGTGGGCATCAGTTCTTTGGCGAGCCCGCGCTCGAGCTGCCCGACCTGATGCGCACGACGCCGGACGGTCGCGGCGTGATCGGCGTGCTCGCGGCGGACAGCCTCGCGCTGAAGCCGCGCCTCTACTCGACCTTCCTGCTGTGGCTGCTGTCCGAACTCTTCGAGCAGTTGCCGGAAGTGGGCGACGTCGACAAGCCCAAGCTCGTCTTCATCTTCGACGAAGCGCACCTGCTGTTCGACGACGCGACGCCGGCCTTGCAGCAGCGTGTCGAGCAGGTCGTGCGACTGATCCGATCGAAAGGCGTCGGCGTCTACTTCTGCTCACAGTTCCCCGACGACGTGCCTTCCGAGATCCTCGGTCAGCTCGGCAATCGCGTGCAGCACGCGTTGCGCGCCTTCACGCCACGCGACCAGAAGGCGGTGCGCGTGGCCGCCGAGACGTTCGTGCCGAATCCGAAGATCGACGTCGAGGCCGCGCTGACGCAGCTCGCAATCGGCGAGGCGCTGGTGTCGGTGCTGTCGGCCGAGGGTGTGCCCTCGCCGGTCCAGCGCGTGCTGATGGCGCCGCCGCGCTCGCGCCTCGGGCCGGTGACGGCGGCCGAGCGGCAGCAGATCCGCGCGTCGAGCCCGGTCGGCGGGAAGTACGACCAGCCGCTGGACCGCGATTCGGCCGCGGAAATGCTGGCGCGTCGCGCCGAATCGCCGCCGCCTGCGGCGCCGTCGGCGCCCACCGCGTCGCCGCGCCCTACCCCAGCGCCGCGTGCGTCGAATCGCCAGGGCATCGTCGAGACCATGGCCAAGCAGGCGGCGCGTACCGTGGGCAGCCAGCTCGGCCGGCAGATCGTGCGCGGATTGCTCGGCGGGCTGCTGGGCGGACGCGGGCGAAGCAGTTGGTGACGATCGCCCGCTATCGACGAGTCGCTGCCACTCCGTCGCGTCGTGCACCGCGCCACGCGTTCGACGCGTCCCGGCGCTGATCGATGGGCCGCTGGCGTCCGCCTGCCGAGCACAGCACCGCGCTGATCACGCGCGACGGTTTCGAGCGCATGAAGGCCGAGCTCGACGACCTCTGGCGCGTGAAGCGACCCGAGATCGTGCGCGCGCTGTCGGCCGCTGCTGCGGAAGGCGATCGCTCGGAAAACGCCGAATACATCTATCGCAAGAAGCAGCTCGGCGAACTCGATCGGCGCGTGCGCTACCTCAGCAAACGCGTGCCAGCGCTCAAGGTGATCGAAGAGGCGCCGGCCGATCGCGACGCGGTGTTCTTCGGCGCGACCGTCGAACTCGAGGACGCGCAGACGGGCGAGTCGCTGCGCTACCGCATCGTCGGGCCGGACGAAGCCGAGCCGTCGAAGGGCGACATCAGCATCGATTCGCCGGTCGCACGCGCGCTGCTGAAGAAGCGCGTCGACGACGAAGTGGAAGTGCAACTGCCGACCGGACCGCGGCGCGTCGCGATCGTCGACATCACGTACGCGGTATGACTACCGCCGCCGTTCGGCGTCCAGCGCCGCGTCGATGAGATCATCCGGCGTATCGATCAGCGACATGCACACCGCGCCGGGTGCGCGCTTCGACACACGTTCCGGCGCGGGCTTCTTCGTCGAGCCCTGCGCCCACATCCGCTGCGAAATGAACTTGCCGGTGAGCAGGTTCCAGCTGATGCGGTAGCCGTCGTTCGCGCCCATGCGGTCGTAGCGCGAGGCGTCGAGGCCGATCAGGCCCATGCAGTCCTGCTCGGGATCGAGGCGGAAGCGGTAGGTCGCCTGCGTCGCCATCGTGCCGCCGGTCATCTGCTCGATGACGACGACGCGCTTCTGCACGCTCACGTGAGGCGGATCGAACGGCGACGATGGAAGCTCGAGCTGGTCGATGACGATCGGCTCGGCCTCGCGCGGTTTGCGATCGAAGTGCGCGACGGCGACGCGATGGCCCTCGTCGCCGCTGTAGACGAACACGGCGTCGTCGCTGCCCTCGCGCAGGATCGGCGCGTCGACGCGTTGCACGAGCTTCATGCCCGGAAAGTGATTCGCGAGCGGCGTCGCCGCCAATGCCGCGAACGCCAATGTTGCGAGTCCCACCGCCAGTACGAGACGCATCCTCCGCCCTCCCCGTGCGGCGCCTGCCGCCGGGCGATGCTACGCCCGGATCGGCAGCGGCGTCAGCGTCGGCAGTTCGGGGACCAGGGCCTCGCCGAACAGGTCGTGCTCGTCGCTGCCCATGATCTCGACGTCGACGAACTGACCCGGCTTCAGGCCTAACTCGCCGCCGTTCTGGATCTGTACGACGCCGTCGATCTCCGGCGCATCGGCCTTCGAACGCGCGATCGCGAGATCGCCATCCACGAGGTCGACCAGACACTGCTGCACCGTGCCGACCTTGGCTTCCAGGCGCGCGGCGGAAATTTCCGCCTGGCGCTCCATGAAGCGCGCGAGGCGCTCCTGCTTCACGTCCTCCGGCACCGGATCCGGCAGGCCGTTCGCGGCCGCACCTTCGACCGGCGAATAGGCGAACGCGCCGACGCGATCCAGCTGCGCCTCGTCGAGGAAGTCGAGGAGTTCCTCGAACTCGGCCTCGGTCTCGCCCGGAAAGCCGACGATGAACGTGCTGCGCAGCGTGAGGTCGGAGCACATGCGGCGCCAGTTCTGCACGCGCTCGAGCGTCTTCTCGACCGCGCCGGGGCGCTTCATCAGGCGCAGCACGCGCGGGCTGGCGTGCTGGAACGGGATGTCGAGGTACGGCAGCACCTTGCCTTCCGCCATCAGCGGAATGACGTCGTCGACGTGCGGATACGGATAGACGTAGTGCAGGCGTGACCACACACCCAGCTGCGACAACCCTTCGCACAGCGACTTCATGCGCGTCTGATACGCACGGCCGCGCCATTCGCGCTCGGCGTAGCGAACGTCGACGCCGTAGGCGCTGGTGTCCTGCGAGACGACCAGCAGTTCGCGCACACCGCCCATCACGAGCTTTTCGGCCTCGCGCAGCACGTCATCGACCGGACGCGACACGAGGTCGCCGCGCATCGACGGGATGATGCAGAAGCTACAACGGTGGTTGCAGCCTTCGGAAATCTTGAGGTACGCGTAGTGCTTCGGCGTCAGCTTGATGCCGACGTCGTCCTGCGCCGCCGGCAGCAGATCGACGAACGGATTGCGCGGTTGCGGCAACGCCGCGTGCACCGCCGACATCACGCTCGAATAGTCTGCCGGGCCGCTGATCGCGAGCACGTCCGGATGCGCTTCGCGGATCACGTCCGCGCGCTTGCCGAGGCAGCCGGTGACGATGACCTTGCCGTTCTCCGCCAGCGCTTCGCCGATGGCGTCCAGCGATTCCTCGACCGCGCTATCGATGAAGCCGCAGGTGTTGACGACCACCACGTCGGCATCGTCGTACGTCTGCACGAGGTCGTAGCCCTCGACGCGCAGCTGCGTGAGGATGCGTTCGGAGTCGACGAGAGCCTTTGGGCAGCCGAGGCTGACGAAACCCACCTTGGGGTTCCGGACGGGATTCTGGGCGGACATAACGGTCGGTCTCGAGGGGCGGTCGGTTCGACGGCCCGGAGGCCGCGACGTCCGTCGCGGCGGGCGTCCAGTATAACGGCCGGGGGCGGCCCGCCCGAGCGGCCGTAAATCGCATTCAGGAGGCGCGATGGGTACGTGGCAGGAACTCGAAACCCCGCAGGGCCGCGTGCGGACGTGGCACGCGACGCCCGCAAACGAGCCACTGGGCGGGATTGTCCTGATCCAGGAGATCTTCGGCGTGAACGGGCACATCCGGGACGTCGCGGAGCGGTTCGCCGCCGAAGGCTTCGAAGTCGCGACGCCGCCGCTGTTCGATCCCGTCGAGCCGAACGTCGAACTCGGCTACGACGCCGAAGGCATCGCGCGCGGCCGTGAGCTGGTCGGCAAGCTCGGGTTCGAGAACGCGATCGCGATCGTCGGCGCGGCCGCGGATTGGTTGCGCGGTCGCGGACGTACCGTCGGCGCGGTCGGGTTCTGCTGGGGCGGCAGCGTCGCCCTGCTCGCGAACACGCGCCTCGCGCTGCCATCGGTGAGCTACTACGGCGCGCGCTCGATGCCGTTCCTCGACGAGCCCCTGCTCGCACCCATGATGTTCCACTTCGGCGAACGCGATCGAAGCATCCCGCCGGAGGACGTCGAGGCGCATCGTCACAAGCACCCGCTGGCCGAGGTCTACACCTACGACGCCGGTCACGGCTTCAACTGCGATCGGCGCGACGACTACGACCCCACCGCGGCTGCGCAGGCGTGGTCGCGAACGGTGCGGTTCTTCAAGGACGCGCTGGCGTGAGCGAGTGGTCGCTGCATCCGCAGCTCGCGGCCGACACCGCATTCGTCGTCGGCCTGGCGGTGTGCGACGTGCGCCTGATGAACGATGCGAACTATCCGTGGCTCATCCTGGTGCCCCGCGTTGCCGGTGCGCGCGAACTGATCGATCTGGACGACACCGTCCGCCACCAGCTGACGGACGAGACCGACACGGCATCGCGTGCGCTGCGCAGTGCGTTCCGTCCGCACAAGCTCAATGTCGCCGCGCTGGGCAATGTGGTTGCGCAGCTGCACGTGCACGTCATCGCGCGCTTCGAAGACGACCCGGCGTGGCCGGCCCCTGTCTGGGGTCGCGTGGCCGCGCGTCCGTATGCGCCGGACGAACTGGCGGAGCGACTGGCGCGGCTGCGGGACGCGCTGCGCCGCTGATGGACTGGCGCATCGGCCGACTGGGCGATGCCGCCCTCCTGCTCGAATTCGATGGCGGAATCGACGCCGCAACCAACGCGCGCGTGCATATAGTCGCGAACGCAGTCGCGGCGCGACGCGCGGCGTGGATCGACGAACTTGTGCCGGCCTACGCGAGCATCGCGATCCATTTAGACGACGCAGCATTGGACGGTCACGCGGATCCGCTCGGCGATGCCGAGCGTCGCCTGCACGCGCTGTTGCAGGAGCTTGCCGCTAGCCCAGCCGAACGCGCGCCGCGGTGCGTCGAAATCCCGGTTCACTACGGCGGCGAACACGGCCCCGATCTGCAACGTGTCGCGGACAACGCTGGCCTGACGGTCGAGGAAGCCGTCGCGCGCCACGCAGCCGGCGATTACACGGTCGCGATGCTCGGCTTCGCGCCGGGCTTTCCGTATCTTTTGGGTCTCGACCCGCGGCTCTCGACACCGCGCCTGGAGACGCCGCGCACACGCGTCCCCGCAGGCAGCGTCGCGATCGGCGGTGCGCAGACCGGCCTGTATCCGCATGCCGGACCGGGCGGCTGGAACCTCATCGGTCGCACCGACCTCGTGCTGTTCGATGCGCGGCGCGATCCGCCGACGCTGCTCATGCCCGGCGACCGCGTGCGGTTTGTGGCGGTGGGCGGCGCATGAGCATCGAGGTGCTGTCGCCGGGGCCGCTGACCACGGTGCAGGATCGCGGACGCACGGGCTGGCGCCATCTCGGCGTCGGCGTCGCCGGGGCGCTCGATGACGACGCGCACGTGCTGGCCAATCTGCTGGTCGGCAACCCGCCCGATGCGGCAACGCTGGAAATCACGCTCGCCGGCCCTCGCCTCCGCTTCACGCAAGCAGCGCTCGTAGCAGTGTGTGGCGCTGACATCGAGCTGCGCTGCGACGGTGCTGCGCTGTCGACCGCGCGTCCCATCGCGCTTCCGGCGGGCGCCGTGTTGGGCATCGGCGGCTGTCGTCGCGGCACGCGGGCGTATCTCGCGGTTGCCGGCGGCGTCGATGTTGCGCCGGTGCTCGGCAGCCGAAGCACGGATCTGCGCGGCGGTTTCGGCGGACTGGATGGACGACCGCTGCGCGCCGGGGACGTGATTCCGGTCGGTCTGTCAGACCGCCCCGAGGTCGACGCACCACAGGTCGCGCTGTGGTGGATCGACGACGCGCACGACGCGCCGGTCGACGGCTGCATCCGCGTGCTGTCCGGAGCCGACGCGACGCCGCCCGTCGATGCGCTGTTCCAATCCCCGTGGCGCGTCGCGACTCAAAGCGACCGCCAGGGCCTGCGACTCGAAGGCGCGCGCATCGTCGTGTCGGATGCCGGCGAACGCATTTCGGCGCCGGTCACGCCCGGCACCGTCCAGCTTCCACCCGACGGGCAGCCCATCGTGCTGCTCGCCGACGCGCAGACGCATGGCGGCTATCCGCGTATCGGCCACGTGATCCGTGCCGATCTTCCACGTCTTGCGCAGCTGCGCCCCGGTGACGCCGTGCGCTTCGCGCCGTGCGCGCCGGTCGAGGCGCATACGGCATTGCGCGCGCGGCGACAGGCGTTGGCTCGCCTCGCGCTGATGATCGAGACGCAGACGCGCATCGGTCTTTGAAACCGCACGGTGCGTGATTCGGAAGCGGAGGGTCGACATCGGAACGGGGGCGAAGGCGGTCCACCACGAGTGCTAGGCTCGAGCCCGATCGACGTAGTGAACGCGCTGCGTCCATCGGTTCGACGGACTCAACCTTGTTGCGGAACACGCAATCGGCACGCGGTCGCTTCGCATCGAATAGCTTCCAACCTGCATGGTCTTACGATGAACTTGACCAACTCCACGGAGGCGAACCGGTGACGGAAACCGGGTCCTTCAACAGTGCATCCAATCGGCACACGCCGCTGCGCTCGCTCGATTTCAATTGCGACCTCGGCGAAGGCTGCGGTACCGACGCCGCCATCGTTCCGCTGATCAGGTCCGCGAGCATCGCCTGCGGCGCGCACGCCGGCGACGCGGCCACGATGCGCGAAACGGTGGCGCTGTGCCTCGCGCACGGCGTCGCCATCGGCGCGCATCCGTCGTTCGAAGATCGCGAGCATTTCGGCCGGCGCGAAATCCAGGTCGCCGCAGCTGCGCTCGAAGTCTCCGTGCGGCAGCAGATCGAAACGCTGGCGGAGGTGTGCGCGTCGCTGGGCGGTCGCCTGCGTCACATCAAACCCCATGGCGCGCTCTACAACCTCGCCGCGCGTGATCGGGCGACGGCGGAGGTCATCGCGCGCGCCGTTCACGCGGTCGATCCCACACTGATCCTCTATGGCCTCGCGGGTTCGCACTCGATCGACGCGGCGCACGATGCCGGCCTTGCGGTGGCGCATGAAGTGTTCGCCGAGCGCGCTTACGACGCCAACGGGCGGCTCACTCCGCGCGGTACACCGGGCGCGATCATCGAGGACCTCGAGCCCGCCCTTGCGCAGGTCCGCCTGCTGCTCCGCGAGGGCGTCGTCGTCGCACGCGATGGCACGCGCGTTCCGCTGCGTGCCGATACGTTGTGCCTGCATGGCGATCGCGCCGACGCACCCGCATTCGCGCAGGCCCTGCGCGCTGCGCTCGAAACCGAAGGCGTGCGCATCCGCGCGCCCGGGGAGACTTGATGAACTACTGGCCACTTCTCGGCATTGCGATCGTCATCGCGGGTTTCGTGCGTCGCTACAACCCGGTTGCGGTTGTGGTGACCGCCGGCCTGGCGAGCGGCCTGCTCGCGGGCAAAACCATCGGCGACCTGCTCGCGCTGCTGGGCGAAAGCTTCGTCAGCAATCGAACGCTCCTGCTGTTCGCGTTCACCCTGCCTGCCATCGGCGTGCTCGAGCGGGCCGGGCTGCGCGAGCACGTGCAGTCGTGGATCCTGCGGCTGCGGTCGCTGACTCTCGGCCGGCTGCTTGTTGGCTATCTCGCGTTGCGGCAGGTCCTGAGCATGCTGGGGCTGGTGGACGTCGCGGGGCACGCGCAGACTGTGCGTCCACTGCTCGCACCCATGGCGGAGTCGGCCGCGCGAAAGCGCGTGGGCGAACTCTCGCGCGAGGACGCGCAGCGCGTACAGGCGCTGGCGGCGGCCACCGAAAATGTGGGTCGCTTCTTTGGTGAGGACGTCTTCCTCGCGTTCGGTGCGGTCCTGCTGATCCAGGGCTTCTACGCGCAGAACGGCATCGAACTCGAACCGCTGCACATCGCGCTGTGGGCATTGCCGACGGCGATCGCGGCGTTCGTCATCCACGCCGTGCGCATTGTCCTGTTCGAACGCGGGCTGCACGTGCGACGGAGCGCCCCATGACCGCGTCGGGCGTGCTCGATATCGGGATGTTCTATTGGTTGCTGGCGGCCTTCCTCGCATACGCCGGGTGGCGCAACTTGCGCGACCGTCGCTGGGCGCATGCCGCGTTCTGGTGCGTGATTGCACTGTTGTTCGCATCCGGCGACCACGTGCTCGCTGCGCGCAATGCCGGCGATCCGCTGCCGGCGCAGCTGGCCGGACTGGGCGTGGTCGCGCTCGCGGTCCTCTCGCTGCGCATGCACCGCGCGCATGTCGACGAAGCACCTGCGTCGGAGCGCGCCGCAGCGGCGCAGCGTCTCGGCCATCGCCTGCTCGGCCCTGCGTTGCTGATTCCGCTGGTGACGCTGGTCGTGGTGCTGCTCGGTCCGAAGCTGTCGATCGCCGCGCGTCCGCTGCTGGGCGATGGCAGCCCGACGCTCATCGGCCTGGCGATCGCGAGCGTCGTCGCCGCCGTCGCCGCACTCCTCGTCGCGCGGATGCCGGCGTCGACCGCGCCCGCCGAGGGGCGTCGCCTGCTCGACACCATGGGCTGGGCCGCACTGCTGCCGATGGTGCTGGCGACGCTGGGGGGCGTGTTCGCGGCGAGCGGTGTCGGCGACGCCGTCGCGTCGCTTGTGTCGGCCGTGATCCCCGTCGACAACCGCTTCGCCTGCGTGGTCGCCTACGGCCTGGGCATGGCGATGTTCACCGTGATCATGGGCAACGCGTTCGCGGCCTTTCCCGTACTCACCGCTGGCATTGGCCTGCCGCTGCTCATCCACCGCCACGGCGCGGATCCGGCGGCGCTCGGCGCGCTAGGCATGGTGACCGGCTACTGCGGCACGCTGCTCACGCCGATGGCCGCGAATTTCAACCTCGTGCCCGCCGCGCTGCTGGAACTCGACGACCCGAACGCGGTGATCCGCATCCAGGTGCCGACTGCCCTGACGCTGCTGGCGGTGAACCTCGGCCTGATGGCGTGTCTGGTGTTCCGCTGAGGCGGGACGCGCGCGCCTACACTCGCACCATGCACGCGAACACCCTCCTCCTCACCGGTTTCGCGCCGTTCGGCGGCGAGACCGTCAATCCGAGCTGGCAGGCCGTTGCGCGGCTCGACGGTGAAACGCTGGACGGCCACCGCATCGTGGCGCGCTGCCTGCCCGTCGAATTCGGAACGGCGATCGACGCGCTCCGCAGCGCATTGGCCGAGACGAGCCCCACTCTCGTGCTGTGCGTGGGCCAGGCGGGCGGCCGTGCCCAGATCGCGATCGAGCGTGTCGCGATCAACGTCGACGACGCGCGCATTCCCGACAACGCCGGTGCGTCGCCGGTCGACGCGCCGATCGTCGAGGATGGGCCGGCCGCGTACTTCGCCACGCTGCCGATCAAAGCAATGCTCGTCGCGCTGCGCGAGGCCGGCATCCCCGCCGAGATTTCGCAGACCGCCGGCACCTACGTCTGCAACCACGTGTTCTACGGGCTCATGCACGCGCTGCGCGACAGCACCGTGCGTGGCGGCTTCATCCACATTCCGTACGCGCCGGAGCAGGCCGCGCGCCTCGTCGGCGCGCCGAGCCTGCATGTCGATACGGTCGTCTCGGCGCTGCGGATCGCACTGCGCGCGGCGCTCGCGCACGATGTGGATCGGCGCGTCGCGGCGGGCGCGGAGCACTGAAGGCGTCACGCGCCCGGCGTGTGGCGTGCTTTTCGGCGCCTGAACGACGCGCAGTCCAAGGCCTTCAACGGCGAGCGCACCAGTCGTCGTCACGGCAACACCGAGCGTCCTGCCACGCCGCCCTCAGCCGGCGCGCGGGCTACGCCCAATTCGACGCAAAACCTGCCGTCAGGTCTTCGGCAGCGTAACGCCCGTCTGCCCCTGGTACTTGCCGCCGCGATCGGCGTACGACGTCTCGCAGACTTCGTCCGACTGGAAGAACAGCATCTGCGCGACGCCTTCGTTCGCGTAGATGCGCGCGGGCAGCGGCGTCGTGTTGCTGAATTCGAGCGTGACGTGGCCTTCCCACTCGGGCTCGAGCGGGGTCACGTTGACGATGATTCCGCAGCGGGCGTACGTGCTCTTGCCGAGGCAGACGACCAGCGTGTCGCGGGGGATGCGGAAATACTCGACCGTGCGGGCGAGCGCGAACGAGTTCGGCGGAATGATGCAGACGTCCGACTCGATATCCACGAAGCTGCCTTCGTCGAAGTGCTTCGGGTCGACGATCGTCGAATTGATGTTGGTGAACACCTTGAACTCGCGCGAGCAACGCACGTCATAGCCGTAGCTCGACGTCCCGTAGCTCACGATGCGGTCGCCGCCCGCCGAGCGCTTGACCTGGCCGGGCTCGAAGGGCTCGATCATCCCCTTCTCCTGCGCCATGCGGCGGATCCAGCGATCGCTCTTGATGCTCATCGGGCGGCCTGTACGGGAAAACCCGCATTCTAGCCGCTGGCGGCCGTCGGCCGGCCGCTACTCGCCGGCGAGGCTGATCGACAGCGAGCGGGCGACGGTCGGGCGCCTGGCGAGTTCCACTGCGACGCGACGCGCCGCCGCCACGAAGGCGTGTGCGGCCGCGGAATCGGGCTCGCTCGCAACCACCGGCGCGCCGGCGTCGCCGCGCTCGCGGATGGCACGTTCCAGCGGCAGGCTGCCCAGCAGCGGATAGCCGTAGTCGGCGGCGAGCCGCGAACCGCCACCCTCGCCGAAGATGTGCTCGGCGTGGCCGCAGTTCGAGCAGACGTGCAGCGCCATGTTCTCGACGAAGCCCAGGATCGGCACGTTGACCTTCTCGAACATGCGCACCGCCTTGCGCGCGTCGAGCGTCGCGACGTCCTGTGGCGTCGTCACCACGATGGCACCCGCGACCGGAATCTTCTGCGCGAGCGTGAGCTGGATGTCGCCCGTCCCCGGCGGCAGGTCGAGGATGAGGTAGTCGAGATCGCCCCAGCGCGTGTCGTTGAGCAACTGCGTGAGCGCGGACGTCGCCATCGGACCGCGCCAGATCATCGGCGTGTCGTGCTCGACCAGCAGGCCGATCGACATCGCCTCGATGCCGTGTGCGCGCAGCGGCTCGATCGACTTGCCGTCCGGACTGTCGGGCCGACCCGACAGGCCGAGCATCATCGGCACGCTCGGGCCGTAGATGTCCGCGTCGAGAATGCCGACGCGCGCGCCTTCCTGCGCCAGCGCGACGGCGAGATTCACCGCGACGGTCGACTTGCCGACACCGCCTTTGCCCGACCCCACGACGAGCAGGTTGCGGACCGAGGTCAGCGTGGTTACGCCAGGCTGCGGCGCATGCGCGTCGATGCGCTGGCGGATCGTCACCCCCGCGTTCGCGAGCCCGGCCGAGCTCACGACGTCGCCGATTCGCCGCTCCAGGTCCGCGCCGATCCCCGCGACGGGAATCTTCGCGACGACCTCGACGCGGGCGCGCCCGTCCGTTGCGTCGACGGACACGCGACTCGCGACCTCACGGATGGGCGCACCGGCGATCGGCGAATCGGCGGCGAGGATGAGGGCTTCGGTGGCGGTGTCGGTCATGTCGAGGCGGATGTCCATCGCGGCGCGCGGCGCGTCGCGGGCGCCCATTGTCGCCCGTCGCGCGGTCCATCCGCATTCTCGTCCTAGAAGACAGTGAGACACCGCTCATGCCAAACGCTGACTCGTTCGATACGGAGCGCTTCGCGTGAGATGCATGCGTCACACATGCATCGACATGTTCGCTGACATCTTCAGCTTCGCGTTTTTGCGCGAGAGCTTTGAAGCGTGCAGCGTCCGCAAAAGACGTTACGGGAATGTTAGTTTCGATTGACGTCAGCGGACGATGCATGCGGCCAGGGAGGGGCCGTTTCGGAACTTCTGGGGAATATCAAGAATGACTGTTAGCACCAAGCGGCTGCGTCGCAGCCGCCTCGCCGCGTGCGTCTTTGCGGCTCTCGTTATGCCGACGATCGGCATCGCCGCCGAGCAAAGCCAGGCGACCACCGCAGGGTCCACGACAGACAAGACCGAAGCGGACAAGAAGCAGCAACTCGACCGCGTCGAAGTCGTTGGTTCGCGCATCAAGCGCACTGAGAAGGAAGGCGCCGCGCCCGTCGTCGTGATCACGCGCGAGACCATCGAGCGCGAAGGTTTCCAGACCGTCGGCGACATGCTCCAGACGCTGACGCAGAACACCACGGTGAACTTCACCGGCGACCTCGCTGTCACCGGCTTCACGCCGAACGCGCAGGTCATCAACCTTCGTAACCTCGGCCCCGGCTACACGCTGACGCTCGTCAATGGTCGCCGCCCGGCGCAGTACCCACAGCCTTACAACCGCGACAACAATGTCGTGAACATCAAGGCGATTCCGTCGTCCATCGTCGAGCGCATCGAAGTGCTCACGGGCGGCGCCTCCGCGATTTACGGCTCCGACGCCGTGGCCGGCGTCGTCAACATCGTGACGCGCAAGAACTTCGACGGCGACTTCGTCAAGCTCACCGCGGGCACGACCACCAACGGCGGCGGCGACAGCGGCCAGCTCGAATACACGGGTGGTCGCACCGGCGATCGCTGGAGCGCTCTGTGGGCCTTCCAGTACGGCGCGAATGAGCCGGTGTTCGCTTCGCAGCGCGATTTCCTCGCCGACACGCGCAATGGCCCGCTCGGCCCCGACTTCACGAACCCGGCGCTGTCGCTCGTCGCCCTTCGCCAGTCGGGCACGTCGTCGCAGATCGGCCGCAATGCCTACGTCCCCGGCCAGGACGTCTGCGATCGTTTCGGCTACACGACGAAGACCACCGCCGCACGCGGCACGTACTGCGGTTCGTTTACGCAGCCGGGATCGCGGTCGATCTCCAACGCCAGCGAGTTCTACTCGACGTACGGCTACGGCACGTTCAACCTGACCGACACGCTGCAGCTCTTCGGCAGCGCGACGTACTACGCCAGCAATGCGAAGGCGAGTTCGGGCACGGAGTTCTGGGGCACCTCGGGTGACCAGTTCATGCGTACGCGCACCGGTGCAGCGACGAGCGTCTATTTCGACCCGCAGTTCAACTCGCTCATCCAGCTCCAGCGCGTGTTCAATCCGTTCGAGCTCGGCGGCCCCGAGGCGGCCACGACCAAGTACGACGAACACACGTACGACGTGATGGGCGGCATCAGCGGCACGATCGGTGAAAAGTTCGACTGGGAAGCATCGCTCGCGACGTCGAAGTACTTCTACACGGCCGACCGTCCGCGCCTGCTTTCGCAGGCCGTGCATGACTACTTCCTCGGCCCGCTGCTCGGCTACAACGGCAGCAGCCCGATCTACCGCCTCGACCTGAACCGTTGGTCGACGCCGTTCTCGCCGGAGCAGTACCAGGCGGTGTCGACGCGCGTCATCAACAAGGGCACGACGGGCTCGTCGACGGCGAACTTCACGTTGAACGGTGAACTCTTCGACCTGCCGGCGGGCCCGCTGGGCTTCGCGGCGATCCTCGAAGCGGCGACCCAGAAGACCGACCTGGAAAGCGATCCGCGCACGAATCCGCTGCGCCCGCGCGACGCCCAGACGATCTACAACCTTACGAGTTCCGGCGCGACGCATGGCAAGCGTGACCATTACGCCGCGGGCGTCGAGTTCCGCGTGCCGATCCTCAAGAGCCTGACCGGCCAGCTGGCCGCCCGCTACGACAAGTACGACGACATCACCGCGGTCGACGATGCGATCACGTACAACCTCGGCCTCGAATGGCGCCCCGTGCAGAGCTTGCTGCTGCGCACGTCGTACGCGACGAGCTTCCGCGCGCCCGACATGCAGCTCGTGTTCGCTGAAGGTGCGGCGTCGTTCTCCACGATCCTGGACGAATACGCCTGCCGTTCCGGCACCGGCCTCGGCCAGGCGACGCCGCCGACGCCGCGCAGCCGCACCGCGTGCAGCGCATCGGGCGATCCGACGCAGTACTCCACGCAGACCACCGTCGCCGGCAACCCGCTGCTCCAGGAAGAACGCGGCAAGTCGTTCGGCGCGGGCTTCGTGTGGGACATCATGCCGGGCACGGACGTGTCGGTGGACTACTGGCGCATCAAGCTCTCGGACGCCGCGACGCAGTTGTCGTCGTCGTACATCCTCGAGAATGAAGCCAACTGCCGCCTGGGCGTCAAGCGTGACGGCACGCCGTTCCAGTTCGCTGCCGATTCGACGTTCTGCCAGAACGTGCTGAGTCTCGTCAGCCGTCTGCCGGCCAACCCGGGCACCACGCTCGACAACCGCATCGACCGCATCAACTCCGCGTACATCAACAGTGCGCTGGTCGACACGAGCGGCATCGACGCCACGGCGCATTACCGCTTCAACGCCGGTGACTACGGCAGGTTCGCGCTGGAACTGGGCTACTCGCTCGTGCTGACGAACAAGTACCAGCAGTTCGACGGCGACCCGCTGATCGACTACCGCGACGACGTGAGCCTGAGCGATCAGCGCAGCCGTGTCCGCGGTTCGATCAACTGGACCAAGGGGGAGTGGTCGACCACGCTGTTCGGTACGCGCTACGGCTCGGCCGGCAACTGGGCCGGTGCCGATTTCACGAACACCGCCGGCGGTTTCTCGCCGCGTCGCCTGCCGCCGTACATGCTGTACAACCTGCAGGTCGCGAAGCAGTTCGGCCCGAACGTCTATACGACGTTCACGGTTCAGAACATCTTCGACAACCAGTACCGCTACGACGCCAGCAACACCGGCTATCCGTTCTACGACTACACCATCGGTGCGGATCCGCTGGGCCGTCGCGTGTACTTCAGCATCGGCTACAAGTTCTGATCGTCTGACGCTGCACTTCAAGGGCCCGGCAACTGCCGGGCCCTTTTTTTTGGCGCGCCCGTGTTCGCACCTACGCGTGTATCGCACCGACGCGACCGCGGCTCCGCATCCTGAACAACCGGCCGGACGGCCCGCCAACCGCCCGGATTTCGGGTTATATAAGGCCACCCGCGCGCCTGCGGCGGGCCAAACGTCCAAGGGGAACCCATGCGTACCACGCTCACCGCACTGCTTCTGCTTGCGCTGCCGCTCGCCGCCGGCGCCGCCGACAACTCGCCCGTCGGTCGTTGGAAGACGCTCGACGACGAGACCGGCAAGGTCATGACCATCGCCGAGGTCTACCAGGCCCAGAACGGCAAGCTCGCCGCGAAGATCGTCGAGGCCGTCGACCCGGCCGCGGCCACGTGCACCAAGTGCGACGGCGCCAAGAAGGGCAAGCCGACGGTCGGCATGCCGATCCTCTGGAACCTGTCGCCGATCGACGGCGGCTGGGGCGGTGGCGAAGGCTACAAGCCCTCCGCTGGCATGAGCTTCAAGGCCAAGAGCGTCAAGCTCGTCGACGGCGGCAACAAGCTCGAGGTGACCGGTTGCAAGCTCTTCATCTGCAAGACCGCCACCTGGGTCCGCGTCCACTGATCGACGTCGACCTTCGCATCACGACACGGCCCGGGAAACCGGGCCGATTTCGTTGGCGTCTGCGGTCGGCCGCAAAACCCCGCGTGCGATACTTTCCGGCCCCCTGCGCCGCGCCTCCGCCATGTCCCGCGACATCCTCGTTACCTGCGCCCTGCCCTACGCCAACGGCCCGCTGCACCTCGGCCACCTGGTGGGCTACGTCCAAGGCGACATCTGGACGCGCGCGAAGCGCATGTCGGGCGATACGGTGCACTTCGTCTGCGCGGACGACACGCACGGTACGCCGATCATGCTCGCCGCCGAGAAGGCGGGCACGACGCCGGAAGCCTTCATCGCCGGCATCCAGGCCAGCCACGAGCGCGACTTCGCCGATTTCGGCGTCGCATTCGACCACTACGACTCGACCAACTCCGACACCAACCGCGAGCTGACGCAGTCGATCTATCGCGCGATCGACGGGGCCGGGCACGTCACGCGACGCGCCGTCGCGCAGTTGTTCGACCCGGTCAAGGGCATGTTCCTGCCCGACCGCTACGTCAAAGGCATCTGTCCCAACTGCGGCACGCCAGACCAGTACGGCGACAACTGCGAGAACTGCGGCGCGACGTACGCACCGACGGAGCTCAAGGAGCCGCGCTCGGTGATCAGCGGCGCCACGCCGGAACTTCGCGAGTCCGAGCACTTCTTCTTCGAGCTCGGCCACTTCGACGCGTTCCTGCGCGAGTGGTTGTCCGGCGACGTCGCGATCGCCGGCGTCAAGGCGAAGCTGCAGGAATGGCTCGATGCCGAAGGCGGCCTGCGCGCGTGGGACATCTCCCGCGATGCGCCCTACTTCGGCTTCGAGATCCCGGGGCATCCGGGCAAGTTCCTGTACGTCTGGATCGACGCGCCGATCGGCTACCTCGCGAGCTTCAAGGCGCTCGCCGCGCACCGCGGCATCGATTTCGAATCGTTCCTGCGTGCCGATTCGACGGCCGAGATGCATCACTTCATCGGCAAGGACATCGTCAACTTCCACGGCCTGTTCTGGCCGGCGGTGTTGCATGGTGCCGGGCTGCGCGCGCCGACGCGACTGCACGTCAACGGTTACCTGACGGTCGACGGCGCGAAGATGTCGAAGTCGCGCGGCACGTTCGTGATGGCTCGGACATATCTCGACTGCGGGCTGGACCCGGAAGCGCTGCGCTACTACTTCGCGGCGAAGACTTCGGGCGGCGTCGACGACGTCGACCTCAACCTCGCTGACTTCATCGCACGCGTGAACTCCGACATCGTCGGCAAGTTCGTCAACCTCGCGAGCCGGTGCGCGGGCTTCATCGAGAAGCGCTTCGGCGGACGCCTTGCCGACGCACTGCCCGATGCGGCGATGTACGAGCGCTTCGTGGCGCAGCTGCAGCCGATTGCCGACGCGTACGCCCGCAACGAGGCCGCCACCGCATTGCGCCTGACGATGACGCTCGCCGACGAGGCCAATCGCTACATCGACGAGACCAAACCGTGGGTGCTCGCCAAGCAGGACGGCGCCGACGCCGAACTGCAGGCGGTGTGCACGCAGGGTCTCAACCTGTTCCGCGTGCTCGCCGCGGCGCTCAAGCCGGTCCTGCCGCGCGTTGCGTCGCAGGCGGAAGCGTTCCTGCGTGCGCCAGTCATCGCCTGGGGTGACGTTTCCGCGCCGCTCGTGGCTCGTGATATCGCGCCCTACACCCCGCTCTTCACCCGTATCGACCCGAAACAGATCGACGCCATGACCGACGCCAGCAAGGACACGTTGCAGCCCGCCACCGACGCCACGCAGAACACCGCCGCCGCTGCGCCCGCCCCCAAGGCTGCACCGGCGACCGCCGCGCCGACGACGATCGGCATCGACGACTTCGCCAAGCTCGACCTGCGCATCGGCACGGTGCTCGAGTGCGGCTTCGTCGAGGGGTCCGACAAGTTGCTGCGTTTCCTGCTCGACGCAGGCGATCTCGGCCAGCGCCAGATCTTCTCGGGCATCCGCGGCTCGTACGGCGAGCCGGAAAAGCTCGTCGGCCGCAGCGTGGTGTTCATCGCCAATCTCGCGCCGCGCAAGATGCGTTTCGGTGTGAGCGAGGGAATGATCCTGTCGGCGGGTTTCGACGGCGGCGGTCTGTTCCTGCTCGACGCCGACACGGGCGCTGCGCCCGGCATGCCGGTGCGCTGAACCGCGACGTCGTCGCAACGAACCCGATGTCCCCTCTTTCCGCCCCCGCGTTGCCGCTCGACGAACTGGTCGAGCGGCTCGATCGCCTGCTGCCGCAAACGCAGTGCGGGCAGTGCGGGTTCGCGGGTTGTCGGCCGTATGCGGAAGCGATGGCGCGCGGCGATGCGGGCGTCGATCACTGCCCGCCCGGCGGCGATGAAGGCGCTCGTGCGCTTGCGCGTCTGCTCGGCGCGCCCGCGCAGCCCTATGACCGCACGCGCGGGGCGCACAAGCCGCCGCAGGTCGCGCTCATCGTCGAAGAGGATTGCATCGGCTGCACCAAGTGCATCCAGGCGTGCCCCGTCGACGCCATCATCGGCGGCGCGAAGCACATGCACACGGTCATCGATCCGCTGTGCACCGGCTGCGAGCTGTGCGTGCCCGCCTGCCCGGTCGACTGCATCGTGCTGGTGCCCGCGGCCTGAGCCGCGTCGTCAGGGCGTTTTGGTCGCCACGCAGGCGCTGCAGATGCGCTCGACGCGATAACCCTTCGCACGCAGCAACGACACCACGCCGTCGTCGCCGAGCAGATGCAACGCACCGACGACCACCATCACGTCATGGCCTTTCCCGCGCGCCAGAAGCGCTTCGAGCTGCGGCACCCACGCGCGATTGCGGTCGACGTTGAGGCGCTGATACGTGATCGGCGTGAGCTCGGCCATCTCGTCGTGCGTCAGGCGCTCGAGCGTCGGGATGTCGGCACTGCGCCACGCCGCGTGCAGCTCGTCGAGCTTGGCGGACGCGCCGTCGCCCTCTTCGACGAACTCGTGCAGCGATGCGATCTGCTCGTTGATCGGCGTCTGGTCGAGCGTCGTGAGCTGCGCGCGCACCGTTTCGAGGCCCGCGGTCGCTTTGCCCGCCGCCTTCGCACGCGCCATCAGGTAGCGATCGAGGCCGTCGTCGGGGGCATAGCCGCTGCGCTGGCCGAGCAGCGTGACCAGCATCGTGTCGACGAACCACGGCTCGAACGCGCCCATCTGCTCGGGCGCGAGGCCGAGCGCGCGCATGCGAACGTCCAGCTGCGCCTTGAGGTCCGGCGACAGCACATGATCGATACCGCCCGCCGAGTCGGACTTCGCCAGGCCCATCATCAGACCCGTGATCGACGGATCGTCGAGGTCTTCCGGCGTCACCTCGAAGACGAGCGATTCCGAGGCGTCGAACGCACGATCGATATCGCTCGACGGCGGGTAGTCCGACTTCTGCAGGAGATGGAACGAGCCCAGCAGATAGATGCTGTTGTCGGCGTCGGACACCTTCCACAGCAGCGGCACGGGCGGGGTCGCGGCCGCGACCGTTGCGGTCGGCGTCGAGCCCGCGACCGGAAGCGCGAGCAGCAGGCCGACGAGAGCGAGCGCGTATTTGTGCACGGTGCGCATCAGTGGCCGCCGTACGCCTTCTCGCCCGCCTTGATGGCGAGGTTGAGGCGATTCATCGGCGGAGGCAGCGGGCACGTGGCGAACGGAGTGAACGCGCATGGCGGGTTGTAGGCCTGGTTGAAGTCGATGCGCACCTTGCCGTTCGCGGGCGGCGCGGTGTCGATAAAGCGGCCCGCACCGTAGCTGCCGTGGCCGCTGGTGCGGTCGGCGAACACGAGGAAGAGGCCGCCGTCGTCGTTGGCGAGCGCTTCGAGTTGATAGCGATTGCCGTTGTGCTTGAACTCGACGCGGCCCGGATTCGGCGTCGGTTCGATGATGCCGACGATGTTCGCGATATCGAGCGTCTGTCCCGGCGGATTCGGCACGTAGGTGGCGTCGACGATCCAGTCGGGGCCGCCCGGCCAGTACGTGATGCCCTTGAACTGCGTGCGCGTCGGCGCATCGGCGTGCTTCACGCGTAACGCGAAGCGGTCGCCACGGTGGATGACCGTCGCGATGCCCTTGCCGCCGTCGAAATTGATCACGCTCGGCCCGCCGTCCGCATCATCGGCGCGCAGTGTCATCCACTTGGCGGGCTGGCCGTCGATCGTCAGGTTCGATCCGGCGCCGGGAACAAAGCGCACGTTGTCGCCCCGTACGTCGAACATGCCGAACTGCGCGGGGCCGACGGCGAGCTTGATGCCGTTGCTGCCCGCGGTGCCCGCGTAATGCGCGCCGGGATCGAGCCAATGCAGACCCACGAGCGACGTCCAACCGTCCGGCTTCGTCAGCGATGCCAACCGCTCCGCGCGCCAAGTCTGCTCCGCCTGCAGATACGCGGCCGGAAGCGCCTTCGGTATCGGCGTCGCGGCTTCCCGATTGCAGGCAGCGAGGGCGATGCAACCCGCGACCAGAACGATGCGGGTCAGCGTCCGCGCAGGAACCATTTGTCGATCTCCGCCAGCGAAAAACGCGCCCAGGTCGGGCGCCCGTGATTGCATTGACCAGAGCGTTCCGTCGCTTCCATCTCGCGCAGCAGCGCGTTCATTTCGTGGATCGTCAGGCGACGATTCGCGCGCACCGCATGGTGGCAGGCCATCGTCGCGAGCAGCTCGTCGCGCGCGGCGGCGATGCGTCGCGTTTCGCCGTGCTCGCGCAGATCCGCGAGGACGTCGCGCAACAGGCCTTCGGTGTCGCCATTCGCCAGCAACGCCGGCACCGCGCGCAGCAGCAGCGACTGGACGCCGGTGCGCGTCACCTCGAAACCGAGTTGCGCGAGCGTCGCCGCTTCACGCTCGGCGACGTCCGCTTCGCGCTCGGACACCGCGACCGTCTGCGGCACGAGCAGCGGCTGCGTGCGCAGGCCCTCGCCATCGTGCGCATGCTTGAGCTTCTCGTAGCCGATGCGCTCGTGCGCGGCGTGCATGTCGACGACGATCAAGCCGTCGGCGCATTCGGCGAGGATGTAGATGCCGTGCAACTGCGCGACGGCGTACCCGAGTGGCGGAAGCGTTGGTTCGTCGTTCGCGGCGAGCGACGGCGCCGTCGTGGGCATTGCGATCGGTGCTGCGGCATCCGGCGTCGCGTACAGCGCTTCGTAAGCGGCGCGTGTCTCCGCGACCTGCAGCCCGAGCGGCGACTGCCGCATCGGCGCCGACCACGCGCCCGGCGCGGCCACCGTGGCTGCGGGCGCATTGAACGTCGCAACCGCCGCACCCGCGCGCGTCTCCGCGAGCACGCCTTGCAACGTTCGATACACGAAGTCGTGGATCAGGCGGCCGTCGCGGAAACGTACTTCGTGTTTGGCGGGATGGACGTTGACGTCGACGCGGCGCGGGTCGAGCGACAGGAACAGCACGTAAGCCGGATGCCGTCCGTGGAACAGCACGTCGGCGTACGCCTGACGAACGGCGTGCGCGACACCGCGATCACGCACGGCACGTTCATTGACGAACAGGAACTGCTGATCCGTGCTCGCCCGGTTGTAGCTGGGTTCCGCGATCCAGCCCTGCAGGCGCAGCGCGCGACCGTCGTCCGCCACCGTGCCGTGCTCGACGCGCAGCGAATGCTTCACGAAATCCGGCCCGAGCGCTTCGTGCAGACGCTCGCCCGAGAGCAGATCGCGCTCGCCCTTCCAGCGTCGCGACGGCTTGCCGTTGTGCGAGACGCGCAGCTCGACATCCGGACGCGCGAGCGCGAGCTGCCGCAGCCAGTCCTCGATGTGCGAGAGCTCGGTGCGCTCGGCTTTCAGGAACCGGCGTCGCGCGGGCACGTTGTAGAACAGGTCGCGCACTTCGACGGTGGTCCCGTGCGGATGCGAGCGCGGAACGGGCGCAGCGACGAGACCGCCGTCGACTTCGATCGCGGTCGCGTGCTCGGCGTCGCGCGTGCGCGAGATCAGCGCGAAGCGGCTGACCGATGCGATCGACGGCAATGCTTCGCCACGAAAGCCGAGCGTCGCCACGCCTTCGAGATCGTCGAGCGTCGCGATCTTGCTGGTCGCGTGTCGCTGCACCGCGAGCGGCAATTCCTGCGGCTCGATGCCGAGGCCATCATCGCGAATGCGGATCAGGCGGATGCCGCCGTCCTCGAGATCGATATCGACACGCCCCGCTCCGGCGTCGAGCGCGTTCTCGACGAGTTCCTTGACCACGGACGCAGGCCGCTCGACGACCTCGCCGGCCGCGATCTGGTTGATGAGGACGTCGGGAAGCTGTCGGATCGGCACGGCGGAAGTCATCGCGCTCGCGCGCGGTTACGGCCGTCGATGATAGACGGGCGGCACGCCGGCCGCGCGGTCGAAGGTCTCAGCGTCCGCCGCCCGACGGCGCGCTGCCCGCATACGTCGGCGACGCGACCTGCGCGGCGAGCATCGTGCCCGGCGGCGGCGTGCGCACGAAGTAGCTGTTGATGCCGCCGAACACGGCGCGCGCGATCGCCGCCTGCTGGGTCGGATCAGTCAGGCGCTGCTCTTCGTCGGGGTTAGAGATGAAGGCGGTCTCGACCAGCATGGCCGGCGTGTCCGACGTACGGAGCACCGCGAAATTCGCGCGCTCCACCGACGACTTGTGGTTCGGCCCAAGGCGCGCCAGACCTGACAGCACCTGTCCCGCGACATCCTCCGACGCCTTGAGGTTGCCGCTCTGCGTGAGGTCGAGCAGGACGGACGCGAGGGTGTTGCCCGGCTCGACCGGCACGCCACCGATGAGATCGGCCGAGTTTTCCTTGTCCGCCAGCCAGCGCGCGCGCTGCGAAGACGCACCCTTGAGCGACAGCACGAACACGGACGAGCCCCGCGCCGCCGGGTTTTCCGCGGCATCCGCGTGGATCGACACGAACATGTCGGCGCCGGCGCGCTTGGCGAGGCGTGCACGCTCGTTGAGCGGGATGAAGAAGTCGGAATCGCGCGTCAGGTAGGCCTTGTAGCCGGGCGTCGCGTTGACCTGTCGGGCGAGCTCGCGCGCGATGGCCAGCGTGACGTCCTTTTCGCGACGACCCGTCGGGCCGTGCGCGCCCGGATCCTGGCCACCGTGGCCCGCGTCGATCGCGATGACGAGCGGACGCAGTGGACGACCGGAAGCGTCGCGCAGCGTCGGCTTTGCGGGCGTCAGGACGATCGGCGGCGGAACATAGGCGGGAGCTGTCGCGATCGGCGCGGTAACCGGGGGATCGACACGAACCGGCGCGGTGGTAGCGGTCGCGCCCGCCGTCGTCGCAGCGGGCGTAGCGGCAACAGTCGTGACCAAGCGGTCCATCGCGCCCGTTGACGCAGCGGACGAAGGAGGCGCGGCGACCGGCTGTTCCATCGGAACGAGCGTTCCAGTCGACGGCGTGGCGGTTACGACGGGCGTCGTGGCAGCGACGGTCGGACCGGTGCCTTCTTCGTCGCCCGGCCACTCGATGACCAGGCGCGATCCATTCCCCGAGGGCTCGACCTGCGGCTGCAGCGCAGCGATCGGCTGGGCCAGGTCGAACACCACGCGGGCGACGCCGGGCTCGGGCTGGCCGTAGCGGACGCTGCGCACGATGCCGGCCGGGGCCGGAAGCGACGCTCCGCGACGGACAGAGGATGCAGGGAGGTCGACGACCAGACGGTCGGGGCCGCCCAGTCGGATCAGGCGGTAGTCGGCCTGGGCGCCGTCGAGGGCGATCTCGGCGCGCGTGCCGGTGGCGCCGCGGCTGAGATGCACGGAACGGACTTCGGCCGCTTGGGCAAGGTTCCAGGCGAGCGCGGCGATGAGGGCCGCCCCCAGCAGGACCTTCTGCACCGTATCGACCTTCACGCGCATGGGCAGTAGTCAACCACCAAGGAAGGGTCAATGCAAGCGACTTTTCCCTTGTTAATCCGTGACCTGCCGCGGATTTCTCCGTCAGGCGTGAAGATCGCCGGCCGTGAAGACGGCCGCGGCATTCGTCACCCAGCGGTCAGAGGCGGGTGAATGGGGCGTTATTTCGACGATGCGCCCCGATGGCGACAATTCGAGGTGGATGCCGAGGTCGGGGGCCGGGAGCGCCGCCGCCCCCCGCTCGGGCCATTCCACCAGCCAGAGCACGGCGTCCGCGGCGTCGAGGCCGAGGAAGTCGAGCTCGCCCGGATCGCCGATGCGGTAGAGGTCGAGATGCCAAGCCTCGCCGCCGTCGATCGCATAGCGTTCGACCAGCGTGTAGGTCGGGCTGCGGATGGCACCCGTGACACCGAGTTCGCGCAGCAACGCACGCGCCAGCGTCGACTTGCCGGCACCGAGATCGCCCTGCAGGTGCACGACGGCGCGCGGCGGACGCGTGCGGGCGAGCGCGCGGCCGAGCGCGGCGGTGGCGTCGGCGTCGGGGAGTTCGAATTTCATGCGGGATTGGCGAGGCGGCGCAGCGCCGGCAGGACATCGCTCGGCAGCAGACCACGTTCGCCGTCCGCCGCGGCGACGTCGGCGGCGGCCGAATGCAGCAGCGCGCCGCAGCAGGCGGCGTCGAAGGACGACAGGCCCTGCGCGCGCAGGGCCGCGATCACGCCGGCGAGCAGGTCGCCCATGCCGCCGACGGCCATGCCCGGATTGCCGGCATCGAGAATCACGGGCGTGGCGTCCGGCGCGCACACGATCGTGCCCGCGCCCTTCAGGACGACCACCGCACCGCGCTCGCGCGCCATGCGGGTCGCGGCGCCGAGGCGATCACGCTGCACGGCGTCGGTGCTGATGCCGAGCAGGCGAGCGGCCTCGCCCGGATGCGGTGTCAGTACCGCGCCTTCCTTGATCGTGAATGCATGGCGCGCGAGGAGGTTCAGCGCATCCGCGTCGAAGACGGTCGGAACATCGCTGTCGAGCACGCGATGCAGATGTGCGAAACCCCAGTTGCCCTGCCCCAGTCCCGGGCCGATCACGACGACGTCCGGCCAATCGGGATCCAGACCCTCGGCCTCCGGCGTCGCCATCGCTTCCGGCAGGCGCGCGAGCAACGGCGCGAGATGCGCGTCGCGCGTATGCGCACGCACGAGGCCCGCGCCCGTGCGCAATACACCTTCTGCGCAGAGCAGCAACGCACCGCCGCTGCCGTGGTCCCCGCCGATGCAGGCGACGCGGCCGTTGTCACCCTTGTGACTGTCGCGACCGCGCGGACGCAGCCACTGTGACAGCGCATCCGCAGACGCGAGGTGCGCGACGGGCGCCGGCCGTTCGAGTGTGTCCGACACATCGAGCGCGGCGCAGGCGATCGCGCCTGCGCAACCCAACGCCGGCCCGGTGCGCAACACCGCTTTGGGCAGCAGGAATTCCAGCGTCGAGGTCGCGCGCACCGCCTCGCCGGCAACGCCGCGTGCGTCGACGCCGCTCGGCACATCGAGCGCAAGCACCGGCGCACCATGCCGGTTGATCGCCTCGATCAGCGCTGCGGCTTCAGCGCGCGGCTCACGCGACAGCCCGATGCCGAACAGTGCGTCGACGACGACATCGGCCTCGGGCAGCGCGCGCTCCCACGCGTCGACTCGCCCGCCCGCACCGATGTACGCATCGCGAGCCGCGCAGGCCGCGACATGCGCCGAGCCCGTCGGCCTGTACTCGATCACGGCGACATCGCGTCCGGACGCATGCGCCAGTCGCGCCAGCACGTAGCCGTCGCCACCGTTGCCGCCCGCACCGCAGACCACGAGCAGTCGCCGTGCCGCGGGCCACAGCTCGAGCACGCGCTGCCAGGCGGCCTGCCCGGCGCGTTCCATGAGGACGGATTCGTCGCCGACTGCGGCGATCGCGGCGGCCTCGAAGCGCCGCACTGAATCGGTGTCGAACAGCGGCGGAAGGTCGCGCATCGGCCGATTCTATACTTGGCCCATGAGCCTCGCCGCCGTGTCGGACGCGCCCGTCGACCTCGCCGCCTTGGCGGCGCGGGTGCGCGAACTCGCGCGCGACATGGGCTTCCAGCGCTGCGGCATCAGCGGCATCGAGCTGGCGGAGGACGAAGCCTTCCTCGCCGACTGGCTCGACCGCGGCCTGCACGGAACGATGGACTGGATGGCGCGCCACGGCGCCAAGCGCGCGCGCCCGGCCGAGCTGTTGCCGGGCACCTTGCGGGTGATCAGCGTCGGTCTCGACTACGGGCGTCGCGACGATGAGGAGGCCTGGGCGACGCTCGAGAACGGCGAACGCGCGTACGTCGCCCGGTATGCGCTCGGCCGCGACTATCACAAGCTCATGCGCGGTCGCCTGCAGAAGCTCGCCGATCGGATCGCCGACGAGATCGGGCCTTTCGGTCATCGCGTGTTCGTCGACTCCGCGCCGGTGCTCGAGCGCGCGCTCGCGCGCAACGCCGGCTTGGGCTGGATCGGCAAGCACACCTGCCTGATCGATCGGAACGGCGGGTCGTGGTTCTTTCTCGGCGAGATCTACGTCGACATCCCCTTGCCCGTCGATCCGGCGGCCACGGCGCACTGCGGCACGTGCACGCGCTGCATCGACATCTGCCCGACGCAGGCGATCATCGGACCGAACCGTCTCGACGCGCGACGTTGCATTTCCTATCTGACGATCGAACACGAGGGGCCGATCGATCCGGACCTTCGACCGCTGATGGGGAACCGCATCTTCGGCTGCGACGACTGCCAGCTCGTCTGTCCATGGAACAAGTTCGCCAAGCGCACGGACGAACCGGATTTCCGCGCTCGCAACGCTCTCGACACGGCGACGCTGCCCGAACTCTTCGCCTGGAGCGAGGACGATTTCCTGCGGCGCACGGAAGGCACTGCGATTCGCCGCAGCGGGCATGCACGCTGGCTGCGGAACATTGCGATCGCACTCGGTAATGCGCCGACGACGCCGGCCGTCATCGCGGCGCTGGAGTCGCGTCGCGCCAACGATGACGATGTCGTCCGCGAGAGCGTCGAATGGGCGCTTGCGCGACATGGTGCGTCGGTGTCGCCGTAACCGCGCTTCATGCCGCCGCGCACTGCATCCGCCGTTGATTGTCGATCGCCCTGACGTCTTCCTTCAACGTTCTGAGCTTCCTCGCCATTCACAGAGACCGCCATGGCCACCGATCCCGGTACCGTCGAATTCCTGCTCGATCAGCTCGGCAGGCGCGGCGCGTCGTACACGACGAAACGCATGTTCGGCGAGTACTGCCTGTATCGCGAAGGCGCACCCGTAGCCTTCGTCTGCGACGACGTGTTGTTCATCAAGGACACGCCCGCCGGCCGTGAATCGATGAGCAGAGCAAACCTGCTCGCGTTCGGCCCGCCCTATCCCGGCGCCAAGGACTACCTGCGCCTGCCGCCCGACGGTTGGGACGACGGCCAGTGGCTTCGCAACCTGCTCGACGCGACCGCTGCAGCGCTGCCCGCGCCACGCCTGAAGAAGGCGCCAAGCGCGAAAGACTCGGCGACTCGCAAATCCGCGCCGGCGAAGAAGACTGCGTCGAAGGGGGTCAAGAAGCGGGCTCCCGCGGTAAAGAACGTGGCAGCGGCGGCGAAGTCCACTAAGACGTCCGATAGCGCAAAGAAGGCTGCACCAGCTGCAAAGACGGGCAAGTCGGCGGCGAAACGCACCCGAAGCCGCGGCTGACGCTACGGCTGTCGTCAGGACTCATCCACGGAACGGGCGAGGGTCATCGCGCCGCAGCGAAACGCTCAGCGCTGCGCCGCAATCTCGTCGATCAATGCACGCGTCACCGCGTCGTCGGCTTCGGACTCGCCGCGCACCGCCGGCAGCAGCGTGTTCGCGATCTGCTTGCCCAGTTCGACGCCGAACTGATCGAACGCGTTGATGCCCCACACGACCGACTGCAGATACACGCTGTGTTCGTACATCGCGATCAGCGAGCCGAGCGAGCGCGGCGTGAGCGCGTCGAGCAGCAGCATCGTGTTGGGACGCCCGCCCGGATAACGGCGATGCGGATCGTCGCTGTCCTGCCCGTTCGCGAACGCTTCGCTCTGCGCGAGCAGGTTCGAGAGCAGCGCGTCGTGGTTGTCGCGAAACGGCGCATCGGCGCGCGCGACGCCGACGAAGTCGCACGGCACGGCCGTCGTCCCCTGGTGCAGCGCCTGGAAGAAGCTGTGCTGCGTGTCGGTGCCCGGACCACCCCACCACACCGGCACCGTCTCCACCCCTACTTCAGAGCCATCGATGCGCACGGACTTGCCGAGGCTCTCCATGACCAGCTGCTGCAGGTAGTTCGGGAGCAGGCGCAGACGTTCGTCGTACGGCAGCACGCCCTGGCTCGCGAGTTCCAGAGCGTTGCGGTTCCAGACCGCCGTCAGCGCATGCCACGCCGCCAGGTTGCGACGGACGGGTTCGACCAGAACGTGCGCGTCCATCTCCGCGGCGCCATCGAGCAGCGCTTCGAAGCCGTCCATACCGATGGCAATGGCGATCGGCAGACCCACCGCCGACCACATGGAATAACGGCCGCCAACCCAATCCCACATCGGCAGGATGCGCTCGGCCGGAATGCCAAAATCCGCCGCGCGCGAAACATTCGCGCTGATCGCGTAGAGGCGCGAATCGTTGCCCAGCCAATCGCGCAGCAGCCGGCCGTTGAGCAACGTCTCCTGCGTGCCGAAGCTCTTCGAAATCAGCAGCGCTGCGGTGCGCGACGGATCGAGCCCGGCCAGCACGCGCTGCGCCGCATGGCCGTAGACGTTCGAAAGGAAGTGCACGCGGACCGCACCGCCACCCGGGGGTGAAAGCGCGTCGACCGCAAGTCGCGGTCCGAGATCGGAACCACCGATGCCGACACTTACGACATCGGTCACTCCCGACGTGCGGATCGCATCGACCACCGCACGCATCGCTTCGCGCGCATCGCGCGCCATCGCGTTCGACGCATGTGCAGTCTCGGAATCGGCGACATCGCTGCGCAGCGCGGTGTGCAATGCCGGCCGGCGTTCGGTGACGTTGACTTCCTCGCCCTCGAACAGCGCCTTCAGACGCGCATCGAAATCGAGCGATTCGCCCAGGCGGAACAGCGTGTCGAGCGCTTCGCGGTCGTAGCGCTGCCGTGCGAAGTTGGCGTGGATCGGACCGACGCGGAGTGCGAAATCGCGGGCGCGCGCCGGATCGTCGGCGATCAGGTCGCGGAGCGGCGTCTGGTTCACGCGCGCCGCCTCGGCGCGCAACGGGGCGAGGCGGTCGGCGTGGGTCATGCGTTACGCGGCCTGTGCGGGAATCGACTGGTTGGTGTGGGTCAGGCGGTTGTCGCGGTCGACGTAGACGCACATCGGCTTGAACTTCGCGGCTTCCGCCTCGTCGCATTGTCCGTACGCGGCGATGATGACGAGGTCACCGGGCTGCGCGAGGTGCGCGGCCGCGCCGTTGACGGAAATCGTGCCGCTGCCCTCTTCCGCACGGATCGCATAGGTCACGAAGCGCGTGCCCTGGTTGACGTTCCAGAGGTGGATCTGCTCGTACTCGTGAATGCCCGAGATATCGAGCAGGCGGCCGTCGATCGCGCAGGAGCCTTCGTAGTGCAGCTCCGCGTGGGTGACGGTGGCACGGTGGATCTTGGCCTTGAGCATGTTCAGGAGCATGGCGGCGAGCTCGTCCCGCGGGCCGCGGGGCTTCGAAACTCGAAGTCTAGCAGCGCATGGCGCGCTGCAACATGCGGCCGTTCAGCCAGCGGACGCGGGCCGCTGGAACTCCAGATTGTCGATCAGCCGGGTACGGCCGAGCCTGGCCGCGATCAGCGCCACGAGCGCCTCGTCGCGGGCGGACGGTTCCAGCAGGTCCTGGCGGCGGACGACAGCGTAATCGACGTCGAAGCCGGCCTCGGCGAGCCGTCGCGTGGCGTCCGACTCGACCTTCTCCCGCGCCGTGCCCGCGACGATCGCGTCGCGCATCGACGTCAGCACCCGATGGATCTCCGCCGCTTGCGGACGCTCGTCCGGGGTCAGGTACTGATTCCGCGAGCTCATCGCAAGCCCGTCGGCTTCGCGCATCGTCGGCGCGGCGACGATCTCGACCGGAAACGACATCTCGCGCACCAGGTAGCGGATCACCGCGAGCTGCTGGTAATCCTTGCGGCCGAACACCGCGACGTCCGGCTGCACCTGCAGGAACAGGCGTGCGACGACTGTCGCCACGCCGTCGAAGTGGCCCGGACGATGCGCACCTTCCAGCATGTCGGTCACGCCCGGCACGCGCACCTGCACCGCCTTGTCCGCGCCGAACGGATACATGGTGTCGACATTCGGCATCCACAGCGCGTCGCAGCCCGCGTCGCGCAGACCCGCGACGTCCTGCTCCGGCGTTCGCGGATAGCGCGAGAAATCCTCGTTTGGGCCGAACTGGGTCGGGTTGACGAACACGCTGGCGACGACGCGATCCGCATGCTCGCGCGCAAGCCGCACGAGCGAAAAATGACCGGCGTGCAGGTTGCCCATCGTCGGCACGAAGGCGACGCGCTCGCCCGCACGCGTCCAGCCGCGCACCGTGTCGCGCAATTGCGCGAGGTCGTCGATCACCGTCGTCATGGCTCAGGCGTAACCGTGTTCGGGCGCGGGGAATGTGCCGTCGCGCACTTCGCGCACATAAGCTTCGAATGCACCCGAGATGCTCCCGCCAGTCGCGAGGAAATCCTTCACGAAACGCGGCGAACGGCCATGACGCAAGCCGAGCATGTCGTGCATGACCAGCACCTGGCCGGTGCAATCCGGGCCGGCGCCGATACCGATCGTGGGAATCGCCACGGCATCCGTGATGCGCGCCGCGAGCGCGCTCGGCACGCACTCGAGAACGAGCAACGTCGCACCGGCGGCTTCCACCGCGCGCGCATCGGCAAGCAGGCGTTCCGCTGCCTCGTCGTCGCGCCCTTGCACCTTGTACCCACCGAGGCGCAGCACCGACTGCGGCGTCAGCCCGAGGTGCGCGCACACCGGGATCTCGCGTTCGACGAGATGGCGGATGACATCGAGTTTGAAGCCCGCGCCTTCGATCTTGACCATCGACGCGCCGGCCTGCAGGAACCTGGTCGCGGCGTCGAGGGCTACGTCGTTCGTCGCATCCGACTGGAACGGCATGTCGGCAATGAGGAACGCGCGACGCAGCCCGCGCGCAACGCAGCCCACGTGGTACTCGATCGCGCCCACCGACACGGGGATCGTGCTGCGCCGCCCCTGCACCACCATGCCGAGGGAATCGCCGACCAGCACCATGTCGACGCCCGCGGCATCGATCGCGCGGGCGAAGCCGGCGTCGTAGCAGGTGAGCATCGTCAGCCGGCGGCCTTCGTGGCGCGCCTGCAGCAGCTGCGGGAGGGTGACGGGCGACGTCGTGTCGCCGGCGGCGTTTGCGTACATGGGCCTAGCGTAGCGCCTCGATGTCACCGGTCGCCACGCGCCCGCGCAACGCTGCGACCGGCCCATGGCCGGGTATGACGACCGCAGGCGCGATCTCGGCGAGCGGCACCAGCACGAAGGCGCGCTCATGGAGGTGCGGATGCGGCACGTGCAGGCCGGGCTCGTCGATTACCGCGTCGCCGTAGAGCAGCAGGTCGAGGTCGAGCACGCGCGGTCCCCAGCGCTCCGCGGTGCGACGGTCACGCCCGGCGTCGCGCTCGATGGTCAGCAGCACGTCGAGCAGCTGTTGCGGCGCCAGGGTCGTGTCGACCTTGGCGACCGCGTTGATGAAGTCGGGCTGCCCGGTGACGCCCCAGGCGGGCGTCCGGTACAGGGTCGAGCGCGCCGTCAGGCGCAGGCCGTCGTGCCCATCGAGGCACTCGAAGGCGCGCTCGATGGCGGTCGCGGC